>NZ_BAABET010000001.1:0-1126998 GCF_039540295.1 Streptomyces venetus | reverse complement strand
TTGATGGGGTAAGGCTCCCAGTAGACGACTGGGTTGATAGGCCGGATCTGGAAGCACGGTAACGTGTGGAGGTGACCGGTACTAATAGGCCGAGGGCTTGTCCTCAGTTGCTCGCGTCCACTGTGTTGGTTCTGAAACCACGAACAGCCCCACGTTGCCACAGCGTGGTGCGGCTGACAGTTTCATAGTGTTTCGGTGGTTATAGCGTAGGGGAAACGCCCGGTTACATTCCGAACCCGGAAGCTAAGCCTTACAGCGCCGATGGTACTGCAGGGGGGACCCTGTGGGAGAGTAGGACGCCGCCGAACAATTTTTGGGAAAACCCCCGCACCTTACGGTGCGGGGGTTTTCTGCGTTCAGGGTCCCCTTCCGGGGATCTTGTTTCGTTTCGTTGTTTCGTTGTTTCGTCAGAGACGACCGGCTGCCTTCAATGCCAAGTACGCGTCCGCCAGTGCCGGCGCCAGGTCGTCGGGGGTGGCGTCCACGACCGTGACGCCGTGGCGGCGGAGTTGTTCTGCCGTGCGATGGCGTTCGGACTGAGCCTGGGCGGCCGCGGCTGCCTCGTAGACGGCGTCGACGTCTCCGCGTGCCGTGGCCATTTCCGTGATGTGCGGGTCCGCCACCGATGCCAGCAGGACCGTGTGGCGTTGGGTGAGCTGGGACAGGACCGGGAGCAGGCCCTCTTCGATCGGGGCGGCGTCCAGCGTGCTGAGGAGAACGATCAGGGAGCGGCGCGGGGAAGTGCGCAGTGCGGTGGCCGTGAGACCTCGGGCGTCCGTCTCGACGAGCTCGGGTTCGAGCGTGGCCAGCGCGTTGACCAGGGATGGGAGCAGGTCACCTGCGGTACGGCCCTGGACGAGGGCGCGGGTCTTGCGGTCGTAGGCGAGGAGGTCCACGCGGTCGCCGGCGCGCGAGGCGAGGGCTGCGAGGAGCAGGGCCGCGTCCATGGAGGCGTCGAGGCGGGGCGCGTCGCCCACGCGGCCTGCCGAGGTACGGCCGGTGTCGAGGACCAGGAGGATGTGGCGGTCGCGTTCCGGGCGCCAGGTGCGTACGGCGACAGCGGACTGGCGGGCTGTGGCGCGCCAGTCGATGGAGCGGGTGTCGTCGCCGGGGACGTACTCGCGCAGGCTGTCGAATTCGGTGCCCTCGCCGCGGGTGAGCACGCTGGTGCGGCCGTCCAGTTCGCGCAGGCGGGCCAGTTTGGAAGGCAGGTGCTTGCGGCTGGTGAACGGGGGCAGGACGCGTACCGTCCAGGGGGCTTTGTGGGTGCCCTGGCGGGAGAAGAGGCCGAGGGGGCCGTACGAGCGGATGGTGACCCGGTCGGCCTGGCGGTCGCCACGGCGGGTGGGGCGCAGGCGGGTCGTCAGACGTCGGCGTTCGCCCGCGGGGACCGTGAGGTGGTGGCGGGAAGCCGTGGGTTCCGTGCCGGGCAGCCAGCTGCTGGGGGGCCAGGCGTCGCGGAGGTGGGCGCGGAGGGGGCGGCGGGACGGGTTGGTGACCGTGAGGGTCACGTCCGCCGTGTCGCCCAGACGTACGGAGGTGTCGCCGGAGCGGGTCAGGCCCAGGCGGCGTACGGGGGCGGCCAGCGCGAAGTCGCAGGCGCAGGCCACGGCCAGGGGGGCGTTGACCGCCAGGATGCCCGTCCAGCTGGGCTCCCAGATGCCGACGGGGAGGGAGCCCAGGGCCGCGAGGAGGGCGGCGCGTCCGGTGAGTGCCATCAGCGGGGGACGGGGACGTGGGCAAGGATCGCGTTGATGACGGAGTCGGCTGTCACGCCTTCCATTTCTGCCTCCGGGCGGAGCTGGACGCGGTGGCGGAGGGTGGGGAGGGCGAGGGCCTTCACGTCGTCGGGGATGACGTAGTCGCGGCCCGTCAGCCAGGCCCAGGCACGGGCGGTGGCCAGGAGGGCCGTGGCGCCTCGGGGGGAGACGCCGAGAGTGAGGGACGGCGACTCGCGGGTGGCGCGGCAGATGTCGACGACGTAGGCGGTGATCTCGGGGGAGATGGTCGTCTTGGCGACGGCGGCGCGGGCTGCCGCCAGGTCGGCCGGGCCCGCCACGGGGCGTACGCCGGCGGCGTGGAGGTCGCGTGGGTCGAAGCCCCCGGCGTGGCGGGTGAGGACGTCGATCTCGTCCTGGCGGGAGGGGAGGGGGATCGTGAGTTTGAGGAGGAAGCGGTCCAGCTGGGCTTCGGGGAGGGGATAGGTGCCCTCGTACTCCACCGGGTTCTGCGTGGCCGCCACCAGGAACGGGTCGGGGAGGGGGCGGGGGGTGCCGTCGACGGTGACCTGGCGTTCCTCCATGGCTTCCAGGAGGGACGACTGGGTCTTGGGGGGCGTGCGGTTGATCTCGTCGGCGAGGAGGAGGTTGGTGAAGACCGGGCCGGGCTGGAAGGAGAACTCGGCGGACCGGGTGTCGTAGACCAGGGAGCCGGTGACGTCGCTGGGCATCAGGTCGGGGGTGAACTGGACGCGCTTGGTCTCGAGTTCGAGGGCGGAGGCGAGGGCGCGGACCAGGAGGGTCTTGGCGACGCCGGGGACGCCTTCGAGGAGGACGTGGCCGCGGCAGAGCAGGGCGACGACGAGGCCGGTGACGGCGGGGTCCTGGCCGACCACGGCCTTGGCGATCTCGGCGCGCAGGGCCTCCAGGGCGTCTCGGGCGGTGCCCGGGTCCCCGGTCTGCCCGGCGTTGTCAGTGGTCGGGTCCATCATGGACGGCGTACCTCTCTTTCGAGGGCGTCGAGTCGGTCGGCGAGTGCGATGAGTGCTGCGTCGTCGCTGGGCGGTGGTCCGAAGAGGAGGGCGTGCAGGTCCTGGCCGTCGCCGTGGAGGTGGGCGGACAGGGCGGGGAGCAGGGCCTCGGGCGTGTGCGCCTGGGTGACGGGGACGCCTACGAGGGGGGCGAGGCGGGTGCGGGTGGTGGAGCGAAGAGCGCTTGCCGCGCGGTCGCGGGCGTCGGCCTTGCGGTAGAGGCGGGCGCGGCCTTCGGCGGTTTCGGAGGCGCGGATCGCGACGGGGAGTTTTTCGGGCACGAGGGGGCCGAGCCGGCGTGCGCGCCAGAGGGCGGCCAGGGCTGCGGCGATGAAGAGTTGCAGGGTGCCCCAGAGCCAGCCCGAGGGGAGCAGGTCGAAGAAGCTGCGCTCGTCGTCGGTGCCGGTGGCCGAGGCGTCGGAGAGCGAGGGGAGGTACCAGACCAGATGGGGGCGGGAGCCGAGGAGTTGGAGGGCGAGCGAGGCGTTGCCCTGCTCGTCGAGGCGGTCGTTGAGGAGGATGTCGGGCGCGCCGAGGAGGACGGTGTCGCCGTCCCCGGTCGGGTCCGGGACGCGCAGCAGGGTGGCCAGGCGCTCGCTGGGGTAGCACGCGTCGGCGTCGAGGTGGGTGGTGCTGTAGCGGACGCCGCCGGTGTCCGCGCTTCCGGCGCGCCGGGCGGCGGGCAGGTCGCAGTCGGGGGAGAGCGTGGAGTCGAGGCTGGTGGCGGGGTCGGCGGTGACGCCGGGGGCGAGCTGTTCGACGGAGGCGCTGCCGGAGGCGACCAGGACGGTTCGGCCGCCGCTGTCGGCGAACGCGCTGTGCAGGCGCGACTGCTGACTGCGGGTCAGCAGGTCGGGTACGGCGACGAGGAGGGTCGTGTCCGGGCCGGTCGCCGCGGTTGCCTCGTGCAGCGTGGTGACCACGCGGGTGTCCACGCCCCGGTCGGCGAGGAGTTCGGCGACGGCGCGGCTGCCGCCCGGGTCGGCGGAGCGCGGGTCGAGTTCGCCGTGCCGGGCGTCGGAGCGGATCACGGCGATCGCGATGGCTCCGGCGAGGAGCACCACGAGGGCGAGTGCGATGCCGCGCGTGCGGGTCCACAGTTGGCGGGCGGTGGGCGAGGCCGAGGTGGACGGGAGGGTGGCCTCGGTGGTCATTCGGCGGCTCCCTGGTGGGTGTCGGGGGCCGTGCTGTGGGCGCTGCTGGTCGCGAGCTGGGGTTTGGTGCGTTCCAGGTCGCGGTCGAGTTCGGCGATGCGGTGGTACGACTGCTCGGTCGCCGAGCGGCCGCCGTACGTCACGTCGTCGAAGTCGTGGGCGGCGGCGCGCAGTCGGTCGGTGTGGGCGGGCAGGGCCCGGCCGGCTTCGGCGGCGGCCTCGTCGGCGGTGCGGCCGGGGCGGACGTCGAGGAGGGCGCGTTCCTCGAGGGCGCGGACGAGGGCCCGCATGCGTTCCTGGACGGCCTGGTTCCAGTGGCCCTGGGCGGCGTGTGCCTCGGCGGCCGCGCGGTGGTCGGCGGCGCTGCGGGGGCGGTCGTCGAACAGGGTGGCGGAAGAGGTGGGTTGGCGGCGCGGGGTGCCCAGGCGCCACCACAGCGCGGCCACGAGCGCGACGACGGCCAGAATGATGACGACCAGGCCGAGTGTGCCGCCGGGTGTCGCGGTCGAGGCGGCGTTGAGGAGTTTGCCGAGCCAGTCCCAGAAGGCGTCGAGGGCGCGTTGGATGAGGCTGGGGTCGTTCTCGTGGTACATCCGCTTGGACAGCTCGCGCCGGGCCGCTTCGCGCGCTGGGTCGCGCGGGGTGGTGAGCGGTGGCTCGTCGGTGGAGCCTGCCGACGACAGCGCGGAGATGTCGCCGGCGCTCAGCAGCGTCCGTATGGAGGTGCGTGTCAGCACCGCTGTGAGAGGTTCCCCCGCCCAGCTCACCCCATCAGCTCCCCGGGGTCGCGCCGGGGGCGGTGGAGCCGTGGCTCTGGACGCCGGCGGCGCGGGCCAGTTCGAGGTCGAGGGCCTCGCGGCGGATGCGCTGGTCGATGTAGAGGAGGACGGTGACGCCGGCCGTGATCGGGAACGTGATCATGGAGCCGATCACCGAGCCGATGCCGCTGACGATGAGGAACGTCCAGCCGAGGCTGGAGCCGCCGCTGTTGAGCCAGCCGGTGATGCCGTCGCCGCCGAGGGCCGCGGCGAGGAAGGTGAAGGGGATGACGATGATCGAGGCGACGACGTTCGCGATGATCGTGGCGAGCAGCTGGATGCCGAAGATCCGCCACCAGGTGCCGTTGACCAGCTTCGCGGAGCGGCTCATGGCCTTCTTGATGCCCTGCTTCTCCAGCATCAGGGCGGGCGAGGCGAGGGAGAAGCGGATCATCAGCCAGAGGGCGACGATGCCGGCGCCGATGATGCCCAGCACGGTGAGGGCGACGCCCGGGCCGGTGCTCCCGGAGAGGGAGAGGAAGAGGCCGGGCAGGGTGCCCACGGTGACGATGCCGGCGGTGATGAGCAGCAACAGGCAGATGAGGCCGAACAGTTTGGCGACCTGAGGGCGGGCGTCCCGCCAGGCCTCGCCGATCGTCACCGACTTGCCGAGCACGGCGCGGCTGGTGACGGTGGTGAGCAGGGCGGTCGCGATGACCGTGCCGACCAGGGAGATGACGAAGACGACGGTGGAGTTGAGCATGGCGTCGCCCATGGCGCGGCTCAGCTCGTCGAGGCCGGCGTTCGGGTCGTTGAGCGCCTCGCTGCTGGAGTTGTCCAGGACGAGGCCCTGGAACAGCACGACGATGACCTCGGTGAGGACCGCGACGGTCAGGGAGATGCCCAGGACCGTGCGCCAGTAGGTGCGCATGGTGGAGACGGCGCCGTCGAGGATCTCGCCCACGCCGAGAGGGCGGAGCGGGATCACGCCGGGTTTGGCCGCGGGCGGGGGGCCGCCCCAGCCGCTTCCCCAGCCGCCGTAGGCCCCGGGGCCCGCGGGGCCGCCGTAGCCTCCGGGGCTTCCGTATCCGCCGTGGCCGGCGGGGCCGCCGGGGGGTTGGGTGCCCCAGCCTGGTCCGGGCGGCGGGGGCGGGGGTGCCTGGCCGGGGCCGGCCGGGCCGCTGGGGGCGGACCACTGGGCGGCTGGCGGCTGGTCCTTGGACCACTGCGGGCCGGGGCCCTGCGGGGCCTCGCCCGGCTGGCTCGGCTGGTCGGCGGAGGGCGCGGGGCCGGGGCGGTCGGTGGGCTCGGCAGGGCCGGACGCGTCAGGCTCGTGTCCGTCGGACGGGGCGGATCCGGGCGAGGCCCAGCCCGGAGTGTCGTTCATCGTCGCTCCTTCACGGTGCCCGTCCGCGGACGCGGCGGCAGGTTGGCAGCCATCGTGCCATGGGGTGGTCTTCGAGTGACCGGCGGCGGTATGGGCTGCGCACCTTCAATTGTCCGCTCGTTAGGGGGCAGACTGACGGCATGGCTGATCAGTACGCGTACAGCGGCGATGACAAACGGCCGACCGGGTTTCCGGCGATCCGTTGGGAAGAGCCGCCGGAAGGTCCGGTTCTGGTCCTGCTCGACCAGACGAGGCTGCCTGCTCAGGAGGTCGAACTGGTCTGTACGGACGCGCCCGCGCTCGTGGAGGCGATCCGCTCGCTCGCCGTGCGCGGGGCGCCGCTGCTCGGTATCGCCGGGGCGTACGGTGTCGCGCTCGCCGCCGCGCGGGGCTTCGACGTGGGCGAGGCCGCGGCCGCGCTGGCGAGCGCCCGGCCGACCGCGGTGAACCTGGCCGTCGGTGTGCGCCGGGCGCAGGAGGCGCACGAGGCCGCGCTGGCCAAGGGCGGTGACGTCCGGCAGGCGGCCGCGGCGGCGCTGGCGGCGGCGCGGCAGCTGCACCGGGAGGACGCGGAGGCCAGTGCGCGGATGGCCGAGCACGGGCTGGCGCTGCTGGAGGAGCTGGTGCCCGGGGGTGGCCATCGGCTGCTCACCCACTGCAACACCGGTTCGCTGGTGTCGGGCGGGGAGGGGACGGCGTTCGCGGTGGCGCTCGCGGCGCACCGGACGGGCCGCCTGCGGCGTCTGTGGGTGGACGAGACGCGTCCGTTGCTGCAGGGTGCGCGTCTGACGGCGTACGAGGCGGCGCGCAGCGGGATGGCGTACACGCTGCTCACGGACAACGCGGCCGGGTCGCTGTTCGCCGCGGGTGAGGTGGACGCGGTGCTGATCGGGGCGGACCGCATCACGGCGGACGGTTCGGTGGCGAACAAGGTCGGGAGTTATCCGCTGGCGGTGCTCGCGCGGTATCACCATGTGCCGTTCATCGTGGTGGCGCCGGTGACGACGGTGGATCTGGAGACGCCGGACGGGGCGTCCATCGAGGTCGAGCAGCGTGCCGGGCACGAGGTGACCGAGCTGGTGGCGCCGCAGGTGCCGGTGGCCGGGGCGGAAGCGGGTGGTGGGATTCAGGTGGCGCCGCTGGGGACCACGGCGTACAACCCTGCGTTCGACGTGACTCCGCCGGATCTGGTGACGGCGATCGTCACGGAGGAGGGTGTGGTGTCGCCGGTGACGGCCGGGGCGCTCGCGGAGGTGTGTGCCCGCTCGCCCCGGGCGGTGGCGAGCTGAGCGGTGGGGCTGCCGTGGCTGGAAGGGGGCTGCCCGGTTCCGGCGCCCCGCCCCGTCGGCGCCCTGCCGCCGTGCGTCGTCGAGATCAACAGTGGGGGGACGAGGGCAGACAGTCGCGCTTGCTGCGACTATGGTCACTGGCGGTGACCTACCTCACCACTGCCTTCGCCACTGTTATGAGAATGGGATGATGTCGTTTATGAAGGGACGAGTCCTTGTCGTCGACGACGACACCGCACTGGCCGAGATGCTCGGCATTGTGCTGCGTGGTGAGGGTTTCGAGCCGTCTTTCGTGGCCGACGGCGACAAGGCGCTGGCCGCCTTCCGCGAGTCCAAGCCCGATCTGGTGCTGCTCGACCTGATGCTGCCCGGCCGGGACGGCATCGAGGTGTGCCGTCTGATCAGGGCGGAGTCCGGGGTGCCGATCGTGATGCTCACGGCGAAGAGCGACACCGTCGACGTCGTCGTGGGCCTGGAGTCCGGTGCCGACGACTACATCGTGAAGCCGTTCAAGCCGAAGGAGCTGGTGGCCCGGATCCGGGCACGGCTGCGGAGGTCGGAGGAGCCCGCTCCGGAGCAGCTCGCCATCGGTGACCTGGTCATCGACGTGGCCGGGCACTCGGTGAAGCGGGACGGGCAGTCGATCGCGCTGACGCCGCTGGAGTTCGACCTGCTGGTCGCGCTCGCGCGCAAGCCGTGGCAGGTGTTCACGCGCGAGGTGCTGCTGGAGCAGGTCTGGGGCTACCGGCACGCGGCGGACACGCGTCTGGTCAACGTGCATGTGCAGCGGCTGCGCTCCAAGGTCGAGAAGGACCCGGAGAAGCCGGAGATCGTGGTGACCGTCCGTGGCGTCGGGTACAAGGCAGGGCCGAGCTGACATGTCCGGCGACAGTGCCGCTTCGGCGCCCGGCCGGTCCGGGGCCCGCCCGGGGCGGCCTGTCGGGCGGAGGAGGACCGGCTCCCGCTGGGGACGGTTCCTGGAGAGCGGGCTGCTGCTCCAGGGCGGGGTCCAGGGCAGCCCGGTCATCCGGCTGTTCATGCGGTGGGTGCGTCGGCCGTTGCTGCCCGTCATGCGGCTGTGGCGGCGCAACATCCAGCTCAAGGTCGTGGCCACCACCCTGCTGATGTCGCTGGGCGTGGTCCTGCTGCTGGGGTTCGTCGTCATCGGGCAGGTGCGCAACGGGCTGCTGGACGCCAAGGTGAAGGCGTCCCAGAGTCAGGCCACCGGCGGGTTCGCGGTGGCCAAGCAGCGGGCCGACGAGGCGGCGAGCGGTACCGGTGACGACGTCGCCACGGCGGACGGGCGTCCCGCGCAGAACGTGACCGAGTGGATGAGTGACCTCGTCTCGTCGCTGTCCAGTGGTGGCCAGGGCGCCTTCGACGTGGTGACGCTCCCGGCCTCCGACGCGGACGGCCCCGGCGGCCGTGGCCAGCGTGCCTCCGGCGAGGTGAACTGGAGTACGAGCGTTCCCGTGGCGCTGCGCGAGCGGATCGGCAGCAGTACGACTGCCGCCCAGATCTACACGCGCATCACCTACAACAACGCCAGCAAGGATTCCCAGCCGGGCCTGGTCATCGGCAAGCAGGTCAACGATCCCAACGGGGATCCGTACCAGCTCTACTACCTCTTCCCGCTGACCCAGGAGGAGAAGTCGCTGAGCCTGGTCAAGGGGACTCTCGCGACGGCCGGGCTGTTCGTCGTCGTCCTGCTCGGGGCCATCGCCTGGCTCGTGGTGCGCCAGGTCGTCACGCCGGTGCGGATGGCGGCGGGGATCGCGGAGCGGCTGTCCGCCGGGCGGTTGCAGGAACGTATGAAGGTCACCGGCGAGGACGACATCGCGCGGCTCGGTGAGGCCTTCAACAAGATGGCCCAGAACCTTCAGCTCAAGATCAGCCAGCTGGAGGACCTGTCGCGGATGCAGCGCCGCTTCGTGTCGGACGTGTCGCACGAGCTGCGCACGCCGCTGACGACCGTACGCATGGCCGCGGACGTCATCCATGAGGCGCGTGAGGACTTCGACCCGGTGACCGCGCGGTCGGCGGAGCTGCTCACCGACCAGCTGGACCGGTTCGAGTCGCTGCTGGCGGATCTGCTGGAGATCAGCCGGTTCGACGCGGGTGCGGCGGCACTGGAGGCGGAGCCGATAGACCTCAGGGAGGTCGTGCGGCGCGTGGTCAGCGGGGCCGAGCCGCTCGCGGAGCGCAAGGGCACCCGGATCCGGGTGCTCGGCGATCAGCAGCCCGTCGTCGCCGAGGCCGACGCCCGGCGCGTGGAGCGTGTGCTGCGCAACCTCGTCGTCAACGCCGTCGAGCACGGTGAGGGCAGGGACGTCGTCGTGAAGCTGGCCGCGGCCGGCGGTGCGGTCGCGGTGGCGGTGCGGGACTACGGAGTCGGGCTCAAGCCGGGTGAGGCGACCCGCGTGTTCAGCCGTTTCTGGCGGGCCGACCCGGCACGCGCGCGTACCACGGGTGGTACGGGTCTGGGGCTGTCCATCGCCCTGGAGGACGCGCGGCTGCACGGCGGCTGGCTCCAGGCGTGGGGTGAGGCGGGCGGCGGATCGCAGTTCCGGCTGACGTTGCCCAGGACCGCGGACGAGCCGCTGCGGGGCTCCCCGATACCGCTGGAGCCCAAGGACTCGCGGCGGAACCGGGGGCTCGACGACGCCGGTCTGCCGTGTGGCGGAGGGGACGCCGAGAAGCGGGCGACCGTGCCGGCGCAGTCGGCGAGCGGGCCGGTGCCCTCGGGGCCCGCCCGGGACCCGATACCGCCGCGGGCGGCCACCGTGCCGCCCACGGCCGATCCGACGGCGCTGCCCGGCAACGGCGCGCGCGTGGTGCCCCGGCCCGCTTCGGGCACGGGTGCGCGACGCGCGGGGGACGAACCGGGGGCGGCGGAACGGTCGGCACCCGAGGAGGGCGTGGATGATGCTGCGGGCCCGGCCGGCGACACTGCGATGAGCGGTCCCGGAAGCTCCGCCGGTAACGGTGGGACGGACGGGACGGACGGTGCGGGGAGCTCCGCCGGTAACGGTGTGGTGGGCGGTCGGGCCGGATCCGCTCGGGATCGGGGTGCGGGTGGGCCGCGGGGTGCGGACAGGGACAACGGAACCGCGGGTTCGGGCCGGGAAGCCGAGCCGGGGGACGCGGACAGGCAAGGGGAGGCATCTCGTGGGCGCTGACCGCGAGGGGCGTGGTCGGCGTACGCCCGCGCGCGTCATGGCGTACGCCGCCGGTGGTGTCCTGCTGCTGGCGGGGTGTGCCTCGATGCCGGACAGCGGGGATCTGCGCGGCGTGGAGTCCACCCCGCGCCAGGACACCCAGGTGCGGGTGTTCGCCGTGCCGCCGGGTGAGGACGCGCCGCCGTCGGAGATCGTGCAGGGCTTCCTGGAGGCGCTCACCAGCGACGATCCGCACTACAGGACGGCGCGCCAGTACCTGACCGCTGAGGCCGCGAAGACCTGGCGGCCTGAGGTGTCCACGACGGTGCTGACGGACGGGCCGGGTGCCAAGGCCGAGGGCCCGGGCGGCCTGGAGGACACCGGTGAGATCACGTACCGGCTGACCGGCGCCAAGATGGCGACCGTCGACGCGCAGCAGGCGTACGCGCCGGCGACCGGGGCGTACGGCAGGACCGTGCACCTGACGCAGGACGCGAAGACCGAGCAGTGGCGGATCGACGCGCTGCCGCAGGGCGTCGTGATGGGCGAGTCGGACTTCCAGCGCAACTACATGTCCGTCAACAAGTACTACTTCGCCTCGAACGCGGTGGAGGCCGGGGACTCGCAGCCCACCGCGGTCGCCGACCCCGTCTACGTGCGCCGGCGGGTGGAGCCCATGACGCAGACGGTGCGCTCCCTGCTGACCGGGCCGACGCGGTGGCTCGGGCCGGTGGTCAGGTCGAGCTTCCCGACCGGGACGGCGCTGGCGAAGGGCGCCGGCGCGCTCACGCCCGACGACCGCAACAAACTGACGGTCCCCCTCAACGACAAGGCCGCGGGCATCGGCACCAACCGGTGTCAGGAGATGGCGGCCCAGTTGCTGTTCACGCTGCAGAACCTCAGCCCCGCGGTGGACGAGGTCGAGCTGCGGGCCGACGGGGCGGAGCTGTGCTCGCTCACGCAGGAGGCGGCCGATGCCGCGGCCTTCCGCAGCTCGGTGCGCCGCCCGGACTACCTGTACTTCGTCGACGCCAAGGACCGGCTGGTACGGATCCCCGCGGGCAGCGCCGACCCCGAGCCGGACCAGGCGCCGGGGGCGCTCGGTGAGGGCGACACGGCGCTGCGGTCGGTGGCGGTGTCGCGTGACGAGCACGCCGCGGCCGGTGTCGGCCTCGACGGCCGGTCGCTGTACGTGGGGTCACTGGTCTCGGGCGGTTCGCTGGGGGAGCCGCTGCTGCGCAGCCAGGGCCGCACGGAGCAGGACCGGCTGACGACGCCGAGCTGGGACGCGCACGACGGCCTGTGGGTCGCCGACCGTGATCCGGACCATTCCCGGCTGCTCCTGTTCGAGGAGGGCAAGGGCGATCCGCTGGAGGTGCGCACACCGCATCTGGACGGGCGGATCCAGGCCGTGCGGGTGGCCGCCGACGGGGTGCGGATCGCGCTCGTCGTGGAGAAGGGCGGCAAGAAGACCCTGCTCATCGGGCTGATCGAGCGGGAGGGGAAGCCGGGCAAGCAGGCCGTCAGGGTGGTGGAACTGCGCTCCGCGACGCCTGAGTTGGAGGAGGTCACCGCGATGTCGTGGGCCGGGGACAGCCGGCTCGTGGTGGTCGGGCGCGAGCACGGTGGTGTGGAGCAGATGCGGTACGTCCAGGTGGACGGTTCCACGCCGGACGTTCCGGCGCCCGCGGCCCTGACCGGCGTGAAGGACGTCACCGCCGCCGAGGACGACCAGCTGCCGCTGGTGGCGTACTCGGTGGACGGGATCGTCCGGCTGCCCTCGGGCGCGCAGTGGCAGAAGGTGACGGAGGGGACGGCGCCGATCTATCCGGGGTGAGGTGTCGCGCCCCGGGGCGGTGCCGCCGCACGCTCGTGGGAGCGGCCGCTGGGAGTGTCCGCCGGGAACGATCGCCGGGAGTTGTCCACAGGCCGTTGTCCACAGGGGTGGCCGGGTGCGGTCGCTGTTGGCAGAGTGGTGGCCATGCAGGGGTGGTGGCAGGACCTCACCGACCTGGTGCTGCCGGCTGAGTGCGGGGGCTGCGGGAGGCCTCGTACGGTGCTCTGCGCGAAGTGCCGCGCGGCGCTGAGCGGAGCCGCGGCACGCTCGGTGCGGCCGGTGCCGGAGCCGCCCGGGCTGCCCGTGGTGCACGCGGCGGCTCGGTACGCGGACGAGGTGCGGGCGACGCTGCTGGCCCACAAGGAACGGGGCGCACTGGCACTCGCCGGTCCGCTCGGGGTGGCTCTGGCGGGAGCGGTGCGGTCGGGGCTGGAGAGGGCCCGGGCCGGGGGCGAAGGTGCCTGGATCAGGGGCGGCGGGGCTCCTGTGCTGCTCGTGCCCGTGCCGTCCGGGCGGCGTGCCGTGCGGGCCCGGGGGCATGATCCCGTGCGGCGGATCGCGCTCGCGGCCGCGGGCGAGCTGCGGCGGGGCGGGATTCCGGCCCGGGTGCTCGGTGTGCTGCGGCAGCGGCGGACCGTGGCCGACCAGGCGGAACTCAACTCCCAACAGCGGCTGGACAATCTCGCGGGCGCGCTGGCGGTGGCGCCCGGTGGTGCCGGGCTGCTCGCCGAGGGGCCGGTCGTCCTCGTCGACGACGTGATGACCACGGGGGCGTCCCTGGCGGAGGCGGCGAGGGCCGTGCGAGCCGTGCGGGCGGAGACGGGGCCGGTTTCGAACGCTGCGGGAACTGGGGTCGTGTACGGGGGAGAGACGTGGGAAAGCAGAGAAGAACAGAACGTCGGACCGACGCGAGAGAGGACGGGCCGGCGACCCGGTCGGCAGGTGATGACGGGCCCGGGTGGCGCCGGCGCAGACGTCGACGTGGTGTGCGCGGCTGTGGTCGCGGCACCACCGGACTCTTTTGAAATAAACCGGAACTGACCGAGATCTTGCGTCGTTGCAGGTTACGAGAGGGCCTATTCACCTGAACGGAGGTACGCCGCAGTAGAGGGTGACGACATCCGTCCGGGCGAGATATGTTCGGTTGAGAGGGAAAGCCGCAGGCCACGCCTCTCAAATCCGACTGCCGTACTGCGGGTTTTTCTTCATCACTCGCGACGGTGGAGTGGAGATCTCGCCCATGGGGGAGGAGGTGGGAGTCACCGAGTCCGAGGTTCCGGGACTCACCGGAACCTGGTGCAAAAGGGAGACGCTCCGCACCGAAGCGGAGCGATCCGGGAACGGAGTTCTGCGTGGACATCGTCGTCAAGGGCCGCAAGACCGAGGTGCCCGAGCGGTTCCGGAAGCACGTGGCCGAGAAGCTGAAGCTGGAGAAGATCCAGAAGCTCGACGGCAAGGTGATGAGCCTCGACGTCGAGGTGTCCAAGGAGCCGAACCCTCGACAGGCCGACCGCTGTGACCGAGTGGAGATCACGCTCCGCTCCCGCGGTCCGGTGATCCGGGCGGAGGCAGCGGCGAGCGATCCGTACGCGGCGCTCGACCTGGCGGCGGAAAAGCTGGAAGCCCGGCTGCGCAGGCAACACGACAAGCGGTTCTCGCGCCGTGGCTCGCGCCGGATCTCGGCCGCTGAGGTCGCCGACCACGTCCCGGGCGTGGCGACGCTCAACGGGAACGGCCTGGCGGCGGCTCCCCCGGAGGAGGAGCCCGAAGCAGCCGTCCCCACCAAGAAGATCGGCTCTCTGGAAGTACAGGGTGACGGCCCCATCGTCGTCCGTGAGAAGACCCACGTCGCAGCACCCATGACCCTCGACCAGGCTCTCTATGAGATGGAGCTGGTCGGGCACGACTTCTATCTGTTCGTCGACTCCGAGACCAAGGAACCGAGTGTCGTCTACCGACGGCACGCCTACGACTACGGCGTGATCCACCTCAGGACGGACACGATGGTCACCCAGACGCACGCTCCCGAGGCGGGCGGTGCGCTCGGCGGCTGACCGTGCCGGGTGACAGCGGAGAAGGTGCCCCTGGAGCGCGTGTGCGCCCCCAGGGGCACCCCTGTGCGACCACTACGCGCCCCGCTCTGTCACCCCGGTGCCGTCCGGGCATGAAATCATGGTGGCAACGACCCAACCGGTGGGTCGTTGCTCTGGGTTGGCGATGGCTCAGGACCACAGGCCACAGCCTTCAGGGGGAGGAACGATGGCGGACAGCTTCGGACCGATGCGTGACGGGGATGCCCACGACGGCGTCGTCGGCATGGGCCCGGACACGGACTCTCCACGCAAGGAACCGATCAGAGTCCTTGTCGTGGACGACCATGCCCTGTTCCGCCGTGGTCTGGAGATCGTGCTCGCCGCCGAGGAGGACATCCAGGTCGTCGGCGAGGCAGGGGACGGCGCCGAGGCCGTCGAGAAGGCCGCTGACCTGCTGCCCGACATCGTCCTGATGGACGTGCGGATGCCCAAGCGCGGCGGCATCGAGGCCTGCACCTCCATCAAGGAGGTCGCCCCCAGCGCCAAGATCATCATGCTGACGATCAGCGACGAGGAAGCCGACCTCTACGACGCCATCAAGGCGGGCGCGACCGGCTATCTCCTCAAGGAGATCTCCACGGACGAGGTGGCCACCGCCATTCGCGCGGTCGCAGACGGGCAGTCGCAGATCAGCCCGTCCATGGCGTCGAAGCTGCTCACCGAGTTCAAGTCGATGATCCAGCGCACGGACGAGCGCCGGCTGGTGCCCGCGCCGCGGCTGACGGATCGCGAACTCGAAGTCCTCAAACTCGTCGCGACGGGTATGAACAACCGTGACATCGCCAAGGAGTTGTTCATCTCCGAGAACACCGTGAAGAACCACGTGCGCAACATCCTGGAGAAGCTCCAGCTGCACTCCAGGATGGAAGCGGTGGTGTACGCGATGCGGGAGAAGATTCTCGAGATCCGGTGATCGGGTGATTCGGTGATCCGGTGACGTGAGCCGGTGAGCCGGTGAGCCGGTAGGGCTCAGCCGAGGATGCGGGCGAGTTCCAGCGTGAGGGGCTCGCGCAGGTCCGGTGCGTCGGCCTGTGTGTCGACTCGTTCCACCCGGACGTCCGTGCAGTCCACCCAGGTCGCCGCCTCGGCCAGGGCCTGGGCTACGGCCGGGACCGCCTTCGGGCCGTCGAGCGTGACCTGCTTGGCCACCAGCGTGCGGCCCTCGCGCGCCGGGTCCACGCGGCCGACGAGCCGGCCACCGGCCAGGACCGGCATCGCGAAGTAGCCGTGGATCCGCTTCTGTTTGGGGACGTAGGCCTCCAGGCGGTGTGTGAAGCCGAAGATCCGCTCCGTGCGCGCCCGCTCCCAGATCAGGGAGTCGAAGGGCGACAGGAGCGTGGTCCGGTGGCGGCCGCGCGGGGGTGTCTCCAGGGCCGCGGGGTCGGCCCAGGCGGGCTTGCCCCAGCCCTCGACCGTGACCGGGACGAGCCCGGAGTCGGCGATCACCGCGTCGACCTGCTCGCCCTTGAGGCGGTGGTAGTCGGCGATGTCCGCGCGGGTGCCGACACCGAGGGACCGGCCCGCGAGGCGGACGAGGCGGCGCAGGCACTCGGTGTCGTCCAGCTCCTCGTGCAGCAGCGCGTCCGGGATCGCGCGTTCCGCGAGGTCGTAGACGCGCTTCCAGCCGCGGCGCTCCACGCAGACCACCTCGCCGTACATCAGGGCGCGTTCCACGGCGACCTTCGAGCCGGACCAGTCCCACCAGTCGCTGGTCTTCTTCGCGCCACCCAACTCCGTGGCGGTCAGGGGGCCTTCGGCGCGGAGTTGTTTGATGACCTGGTCGTAGGTGCCGTCGGGGAGCTCGTGGTTCCAGTGCGGGCGGTTACGGTAGGCGCGGCGGCGGAACGCGAAGTGGGGCCACTCCTCGACGGGGAGGATGCAGGCGGCGTGCGACCAGTACTCGAAGGCGTGGGTGTCCTTCCAGTAGGCGTTCTCGACCGTCTTGCGGCCTACCGCGCCCAGGCGGGCGTACGGGACGAGCTCGTGGGAGCGGGCCAGGACCGAGATCGTGTCGAGCTGTATCGCGCCCAGGTGGCGGAGGATGCCGCGGACGCCGGCGCGGCGGGGTGGGGCGCCCAGGAAGCCCTGGGCGCGGAGCGCGATCTTGCGGGCCTCGTCGGCGGAGAGGTCTGCGGTGGGGGGCGGGGTGGTCATGGGCGGCACGATAGGGGGTGGGTCTGACAACGGGGTGTGAGCTGGGGGATTGCTGATTCGTGCTGGGCGTTGTCGCTGGGGGCGGGGTGCTGCGCAGCCCGGCGGTGCGGGGTGCGGCTGCGCCCACCCTCCCCCAAGCTCTCGGCTTCGCTCGAGCAGGGGGGACCCCCATCTCCCCAGCGGCACGACTGCCCGCAGCGGGGACGGTGCGGGATGGCGCTGCGTCCGCCCGTGTCGCCCCAGCGGCACGACTGCCCGTAGTTCTAGGTCGGGGCCGGGAGGTATGGGGCCGTTGAGGGGAGGGCCAGGTCTGAGGGGAGGAGTGAACCCACCCAGGCGTCGCGGCGGACTCCTTTGTTGTTCGTCGCCGAGCGGAGGGTGCCCTCGATGGTGAAGCCCGCTCGTTCCGCTACCGCGCGGGAAGCCCGGTTTCCCACCTCGGCGCGCCATTCGATGCGGTCGATCGCGGCGTGGGTGAAGGCCCAGCGGCAGGCGGCGAGGGCGGCTTCCGTGATGTAGCCGTGGGAGCGGTGCCGCTTCGTGGCCCAGAAGCCGATCTCGCCCATGCCCAGGGCGCGCATGGTGATGCCGAGCATGCCGGCGAGTTCCCCGGAGTGGAGGAAGACGCCGAAGGTGAACATGGACCCGTCGGTCCAGCCGTCAGGGGTCATCTGTTCCGTGAAGGCCTCGGCGTGCTCACGGAGGTACGGCGAGGGGATCGTGGTCCAGCGCTGGATGTCGGGGTCCTGGCAGGCGTCGTAGACCGCGTCGGTGTCCTGGGGGCCGACCGTGCGCAGCAGGAGGCGGTCCGTGGTCAGTGTTACGGGGTCCATCGGCCGATTGTGCTCGGGGGCCCCGCTGACCCGCCATCTGTTTGCCGTGGGTGAGGAGATGGTCACGCTTCGCGTAAATCCATTCGGTGATGCGGCACTATCCGAGGGGCCCGGACGTTGTCCCCTTTGAAGCAGAGTGAAAGAGAAATGAAGCAGCGGACGGTCGCCGTCACGGCAGGCCCTCCCGGCGCGGTGGGGTCCTCGCATACGATGGCCGTTGCTCAGTAAGTCAAGTGGTAACCGACCGTCCCAGGCCCGACCGGCAAGGAGACCAACCCCCGTGTCCGTCCTCTCGAAGATCATGCGTGCAGGCGAAGGCAAGATCCTGCGCAAGCTGCACCGCATCGCGGACCAGGTCAACTCCATCGAAGAGGACTTCGTCGACCTCTCCGACGCCGAGCTGCGCGCCCTCACCGATGAGTACAAGCAGCGCTACGCCGACGGCGAGACCCTGGACGACCTGCTGCCCGAGGCGTTCGCCACCGTCCGTGAGGCAGCCAAGCGCGTCCTCGGCCAGCGGCACTACGACGTGCAGATGATGGGCGGTGCCGCCCTGCACATGGGTTACGTCGCGGAGATGAAGACCGGTGAGGGCAAGACCCTCGTCGGTACCCTGCCGGCGTATCTGAACGCCCTGTCCGGCAAGGGCGTCCACATCATCACGGTCAACGACTACCTGGCCGAGCGCGACTCCGAGATGATGGGCCGCGTCCACCGGTTCCTGGGGCTGGAGGTCGGCTGCATCCTCGCCAACATGACGCCGGCTCAGCGCCGTGAGCAGTACGCCTGCGACATCACGTACGGCACGAACAACGAGTTCGGCTTCGACTACCTGCGCGACAACATGGCGTGGTCCCAGGACGAGCTCGTCCAGCGCGGCCACAACTACGCCATCGTCGACGAGGTCGACTCCATCCTCATCGACGAGGCCCGTACGCCGCTGATCATCTCCGGCCCGGCCGACCAGGCCACCAAGTGGTACGGCGACTTCGCCAAGCTGGTGACGCGCCTCAAGCGCGGCGAGCCCGGCAACCCCCTCAAGGGCCTCGAGGAGACCGGCGACTACGACGTCGACGAGAAGAAGCGCACGGTCGCCATCCACGAGTCCGGCGTCAGCAAGGTCGAGGACTGGCTGGGCATCGACAACCTGTACGAGTCGGTGAACACCCCTCTGGTGGGCTACCTGAACAACGCCATCAAGGCCAAGGAGCTCTTCAAGAAGGACAAGGACTACGTCATCATCGACGACGAGATCATGATCGTCGACGAGCACACCGGACGTATCCTCGCCGGCCGTCGCTACAACGAGGGCATGCACCAGGCGATCGAGGCGAAGGAAGGGGTGCCGATCAAGGACGAGAACCAGACGCTCGCCACGATCACGCTCCAGAACTTCTTCCGCCTGTACAAGCGCCACGACCACAACGGCAAGGAACAGCCCGGCCTGGCCGGCATGACCGGTACGGCCATGACCGAGGCCGCCGAGTTCCACCAGATCTACAAGCTCGGCGTGGTGCCGATCCCGACCAACCGGCCGATGGTCCGCAAGGACCAGTCGGACCTGATCTACCGGACCGAGGTCGCCAAGTTCGAGGCGGTCGTCGACGACATCGAGGAGAAGCACCGCAAGGGGCAGCCGATCCTCGTCGGCACCACCTCCGTCGAGAAGTCCGAGTACCTCTCGCAGCAGCTCAGCAAGCGCGGTATCCAGCACGAGGTGCTCAACGCCAAGCAGCACGACCGTGAGGCGACGATCGTCGCCCAGGCCGGCCGCAAGGGCGCCGTCACCGTGGCCACGAACATGGCCGGCCGTGGTACGGACATCAAGCTCGGCGGCAACCCCGAGGACCTCGCCGAGGCGGAGCTGCGCCAGCGCGGCCTCGACCCCGAGGAGCACATCGAGGAGTGGGCGCACGCCCTGCCCGAGGCGCTCAAGCGGGCCGAGAAGGCCGTCCAGGCCGAGAAGGACGAGGTCGAGAAGCTCGGCGGGCTCTACGTGCTGGGCACCGAGCGGCACGAGTCGCGGCGGATCGACAACCAGCTGCGCGGCCGTTCCGGCCGTCAGGGCGACCCCGGCGAGTCCCGCTTCTACCTCTCCCTCGGCGACGACCTGATGCGGCTGTTCAAGGCGCAGATGGTCGAGCGCGTGATGTCGATGGCGAACGTCCCGGACGACGTGCCGATCGAGAACAAGATGGTCACGCGCGCGATCGCCTCCGCCCAGTCGCAGGTCGAGCAGCAGAACTTCGAGACCCGTAAGAACGTCCTGAAGTACGACGAGGTCCTCAACCGCCAGCGTGAGGTCATCTACGGCGAGCGGCGCCGCGTCCTGGAGGGCGAGGACCTGCACGAGCAGGTGCAGCACTTCATGGACGACACGATCGACGCCTACGTCCAGGCCGAGACCGCCGAGGGCTTCCCCGAGGACTGGGACCTCGACCGGCTGTGGGGCGCGTTCAAGCAGCTCTAC
Organism: Streptomyces venetus; assembly: GCF_039540295.1. NCBI lineage: Bacteria > Bacillati > Actinomycetota > Actinomycetes > Kitasatosporales > Streptomycetaceae > Streptomyces > Streptomyces venetus. Next base: position 1,107,116 of record NZ_BAABET010000001.1, on the reverse strand, counting down.
CCGTGCAATGTCTCGATCGAGGAGCTGGAGGAGGCGGCCGGCGACCGGGCCGGGCTGACCGCCGAGTTCATCGGCGACTCCATCAAGGACGACATCCACGAGCAGTACGAGGCGCGCGAGGCGCAGCTCGGCTCCGAGATCATGCGTGAGCTGGAGCGCCGGGTCGTGCTGTCGGTCCTCGACCGCAAGTGGCGCGAGCACCTCTACGAGATGGACTACCTCCAGGAGGGCATCGGCCTGCGCGCGATGGCGCAGAAGGACCCGCTGGTCGAGTACCAGCGCGAGGGCTTCGACATGTTCACCGCGATGATGGAGGGCATCAAGGAGGAGTCCGTCGGCTACCTGTTCAACCTGGAGGTCCAGGTCGAGCAGCAGGTCGAGGAGGTCCCGGTCGAGGACACCAAGCCGGTGGCCGACCTGGAGAAGCACGACGCGGTGCCGGCGCAGGCCGGTGCCCGCCCGGAGATCCGCGCCAAGGGCCTCGACGTCCCGCAGCGGCGCAACCTCCACTTCTCCGCGCCGACCGTCGACGGTGAGGGCGGCACCATCGAGGGTGACTTCAACGAGGACGGCGAGCCGGTGCGTTCCGAGGCCGATGGCCTCACGCGCGCTGAGCGCCGGAAGCAGGCGCGGGGCCGGGGCCGCCGCAAGAAGTGACGGTGGTCGCGGCACGGTAGCGGCTTCGAAGGGCCGGGCACCTCGGGTGCCCGGCCCTTCGGCCTGCCAGGGCCCGCCTCAATCCGTTCAGTCCGCCTCTGCGCGGGGCGGGCGCCGTTCAGTCCGCCTCTGCGCGGGGCGGGCGGGGGCCGCCGAGTTCCACGGCCGTGCAGCGCCAGCGGAGATCCTGGCCGAGCTCCAGACGGAAGGCCATGGCGCGCAGCCGGTCGCCGGCCCCGATACGGGCGAAGGCCTCGATGGCGCCCGGGCGAGGTTCGAACCAGCCGATGTCACGGACGACGGGGCGCGCGCCGCGGGTGCGCAGGGGGCCGCGCTCGGCCAGCCAGGCGAGTTCGTCGTAGGCACGGCCCCGGGTGTGGCGAAGCATTGAGTGGACGGGGCGGTGGCCGCTCAGGACGGCGACGAGGAGGTCGGCGAAGAGGTCGGTGGGGAGGGGGTGGAGGGCCACCGGGCGTCGGGGGGACTGGGGCGGGACGCCGGGGGTCCGTGAGGGCGTGCCGGAGGGCGTCGAGGGGGCGGTGCGGGCATGGGGCGAGGGCTTTGTGCGGGCGGGCGCCGACGGGCTTGTGCGGGTGCGTGGAGTTGGGCGGATGCCCGAGGGCGTCGGCGGGCGGGTGTCCGCGGGGCGGGTACGGAGGGTCCTGGCGCGTGGGGAGGCCGGGGGGCGGCCGCCGCCCGCAGAGGTGCGCGGGGCGCCTCCGCTGGGGGTGCGAGGAGGGGCGGTGCCGCCCGGTGTGCGGGGAGCGGGGGCGTCGGGGGCATCTTGTGGGGTGGTGTCGTCGGGGATGCGTGGTGTGGTGGTCTCTGGGCGGGCGGGCGCGGTGGTCTGAAGGCGGTGTGCTCTGGTCATGACCTTGTTCATGGGGGGTCCCCGTTCGTGGGCCCGGTTGGTACCGGGGAGTAACTTCGGGTTGGTGATCTTGTACGGGGTCGACGGGGGGAGGAGCAAGGAAGAGGACCCGAGGGCGGCGGGCGCCGAGATGTTCACCTATCCGGGTGGTTCCGGGGTGCAGAAGCCCATCACCGGGCGGGAGCACCGGGTGAATCCCGGGACCGGTGTGGACGCGTCCGGCGTCACGGGCCGGAACTCGAAAGGGGACGCCCCGCACGTATCCTGAAGGCCCTTCAGGATCCTTCCGACCACGAAAGCGGCCAGCCATGCGCGTCTACGTCCCCCTGACCCTCCCCGGTCTCGCCGAGGCGTACAAGACGGGTGAGCTGGGAGCCGGGCCGTTCGTCGCGTACGCGGTGACGCCCGCGCTGCGCGAGTGGTACCTGTCCGACGACATCGAGGAGCTGGAGTACGCGGCGCTGAACCGGGCCGCGCTGGCCTCGCTGCGGCTGCTGGCGGCCGAGCCGGAGGCGCCGCGGCGCCGGGTCGTGGTCGCGGTCGATGTGCCCGACCGGGACGCGAGCGCGGACCCCGACCGGGGGCTCGATCCCGCGGCGCTGGGGGAGGTGCGGGTCTCCGGTGCCGTCGCGCTGGCCAAGGCGGCGTCGGTGCACGTCGACGCGGACGACGCGGAAGCCGACGTGAGGGCGGCGGCCGAGGCGCTGCCGGCGGCGGACGGCGGGGACGACGACGCGCAGTTCGTCGTGGACGGGGCCGAGGACCACGAGCTGCTGTGGTTCGCCACGCAGGAGATCCCGAACCTGGTGGGGCGCGAGGGCTGAGCCACCTCCTGCCGGGGGGCGCGTTGAGGCGCCGTTCTCTTGATTGTCAGTGGGGGCGGGTACGTTTTCTGGCATGGGGACGAAGACGGCTGCGCACATTGTCTGGGACTGGAACGGGACGCTGTTCCATGACAATGACGCGATCATCGGGGCGACGAACGCGGCGTTCGCCGAGCTGGGGCTGGAGCCGCTGACGCTGGAGAAGTACCGGGAGCTGTACTGCGTGCCGGTGCCGAAGTTCTACGAGCGGCTGATGGGGCGGCTGCCGACGGAAGCCGAGTGGGAGGCCATGGACGACATCTTCCACCGGTACTACGCGGAGCACCGGGGGACCTGTGGGCTCACGGCGGGGGCGGTGGAGCTGCTGTCGGGGTGGCGGACGGCGGGACACAGCCAGTCGATCCTGAGCATGTACGTGCATGAGGAGCTCGTGCCGTTGGTGCGCGGGTTCGGGATCGAGCCGCACTTCGTACGGGTGGACGGGCGGACCGGGCCGTCGGGGGGAAGTAAGGCCGAGCACATGGTGCGGCATCTGGCGTCGCTGACGGGGGTGGAGCCGGGGCGGACCGTGGTGATCGGGGACGCGGCGGATGATGCGGTGGCCGCGTTGCATGTGGGGGCCCGGGCTGTGCTGTACACCGGGGGGTCGCACGGGCGGGCGAGTCTGGAGGCGGTGGGGGTGCCGGTCGTGGACACGTTGGAGGAGGCTGTTGCGGAGGCGGAGCGGATCGCTGCGTAGCCAGGTGCTGGGTGTCGGTGCTGGTGGCGGGGCGTTGCGCAACCCGGCGATGCGGGGTGCCTCCCCCAAGCTCTCGGCTTCGCTCGAGCAGGGGGTACCCCCATCGCCCACCCTCCCCCAAGCTCTCGGCTTCGCTCGAGCAGGGGGGACCCCCATCGCCCCAGCGGCACGACTGCCCGCAGCTAGGCGCGTCGCACTGTGCAGAACGTCAAACTTCTGGGCCTGGTTTTGTACACATACGGCTCATGACGGGGGCCCTGTAAGGAGCGATAGCCTTAGTGGCGTGATCAGCGCGATAGTTCGCGGGGACGTCGTCGTCCCTGCCCTGCGCCCGGAGAGCACGGACCACATCCGTGTCCGGGCGGCGGTCGCTGGTCTTCGCGGGCGGGACGGGGCATCGAGGACTCCCGGGACGCCGAGCACCACCCGGTTCGAGGCGTCGCAGAGAGCAGCCTCACACCCGTGGGTCAGCTCAAAATTGGCTCAGACACCCCCGCTCATCTCACCTTGCGGCATAGCGTCGGAACAGACCGGATACCCCGTGTCACGGCGTGACGTCGTAAGCGCAGAGGCCGTACTTCTTTCTACGTCACGCAACGGCGCGCGACAGGAGCCAGAGGACAATGCAGACCAAGCTGGACGAAGCCAAGGCCGAGTTGCTCGAGAGGGCCGCCCGGGTAGCTGAGAACAGCCCGGTCGGGGGGCACCTACCGACCGGGTCGACGGGCGAGGAGACCCCAGACGCCCAGGAAGCCCCGGATCGCGAGACCCTGCTCTCGTTCCTCCAGCGTTACTACCTGCACACGGCCCCGGAGGACCTCACCGACCGCGACCCGGTCGACGTCTTCGGAGCCGCCGTCTCGCACTACCGGCTGGCCGAGAACCGCCCGCAGGGCACGGCCAACGTGCGGGTGCACACTCCCACGGTGGAAGAGAACGGGTGGACCTGCAGCCACTCCGTCGTCGAGGTCGTCACCGACGACATGCCCTTCCTCGTCGACTCCGTGACGAACGAGCTGACCCGGCAGGGGCGCGGGATCCACGTCGTCATCCATCCGCAGTTCGTCGTGCGGCGCGATGTCACCGGCAAGCTCATCGAGGTCCTGTCGACCCCGGCGAACGGCGACCTCCCGCACGACGCGCACGTCGAGTCCTGGATCCACGTCGAGATCGACCGCGAGACCGACCGGGCCGATCTGAAGCAGATCACCGCCGACCTGCTGCGCGTGCTCTCCGACGCCCGTGAGGCCGTCGAGGACTGGACCAAGATGCGGGAGTCGGCGATCCGGCTGGCGGAGGGGCTGCCGGACGAGCCCATCCCCGGTGACCTGCCCGGACCCCAGGTCGAGGAGGCCCGCGAGCTGCTGCGCTGGCTGGCCGACGACCACTTCACCTTCCTCGGCTACCGCGAGTACCAGCTGCGCGAGGACGACTCGCTGGCCGCCGTGCCCGGCACCGGCCTCGGCATACTGCGCGCGGACCCGCACCACGCCGACGAGGAGAGCCACCCGGTCAGCCCGTCCTTCGAGCGGCTGCCCGCCGACGCCCGGGCCAAGGCGCGCGAGCACAAGCTGCTCGTGCTGACCAAGGCGAACAGCCGGTCGACCGTGCACCGGCCGTCGTACCTGGACTACATCGGGGTGAAGAAGTTCGACGCCGACGGCAATGTCGTCGGTGAGCGGCGTTTCCTCGGACTGTTCTCCTCCGCCGCCTACACCGAGTCCGTGCGCCGGGTGCCGGTCATCCGGCGCAAGGTCGAGGAGGTCCTGGAGAAGGCCGGGTTCTCGCCCAACAGCCACGACGGGCGCGATCTGCTCCAGATCCTGGAGACGTACCCGCGCGACGAGCTCTTCCAGACCCCGGTCGACGAGCTGCGGTCCATCGTCACCTCCGTGCTCTACCTCCAGGAACGCAGGCGCCTGAGGCTCTACCTGCGCCAGGACGAGTACGGGCGCTACTACTCCGCCCTCGTCTACCTCCCCCGCGACCGCTACACCACGGCCGTCCGCCTGCGGATCATCGAGATCCTGAAGGAGGAGCTCGGCGGCATCAGCGTCGACTTCACGGCCTGGAACACCGAGTCGATCCTGTCCCGGCTGCACTTCGTGGTCCGGGTCCCGCAGGGCACCGAGCTGCCGGAGCTGTCCGACGCCGACAAGGAGCGCATCGAGGCCCGGCTGGTGGAGGCCGCCCGCTCCTGGGAGGACGCCTTCGCCGAGGCGCTCAACGCCGAGCTCGGCGAGGAGCACGCGGCGGAACTGATGCGCCGGTACGCGCACGCCTTCCCGGAGGGCTACAAGGCCGACCACAACCCGCGTGCCGCGGTCGCCGACCTCGTCCACCTCGAACAGCTGAACGCCGAGGAGGGTGAGGACTTCGCGCTCAGCCTGTATGAGCCGGTGGGCGCCGCCCCCGAGGAGCGCCGCTTCAAGATCTACCGCACAGGCGACGCGATCTCCCTGTCGGCGGTGCTGCCGGTCCTCAACCGGCTCGGAGTCGAGGTCGTCGACGAGCGGCCGTACGAGCTGCGCTGCTCGGACCGCAGTGTGGCGTGGATCTACGACTTCGGGCTGCGCATGCCCCGCGCGAACGGCGGCGCGGACTACTTCGGCGACGATGCCCGCGAGCGGTTTCAGGACGCCTTCGCGGCCACCTGGACGGGCGAGGCGGAGAACGACGGCTTCAACGCCCTGGTGCTGAGCGCGGGTCTCTCCTGGCGCCAGGCGATGGTGCTGCGGGCGTACGCGAAGTACCTGCGCCAGGCGGCGTCGACGTTCAGCCAGGACTACATGGAGGACACCCTCCGCAACAACGTCCACACCACCCGGCTGCTCGTCTCCCTGTTCGAGGCGCGGATGTCGCCGGACCGGCAGCGCGCGGGGCACGAGATCGTGGACGCCCTCCTCGAAGAGGTCGACGCGGCCCTCGACCAGGTCGCGAGCCTGGACGAGGACCGGATCCTCAGGTCCTTCCTCACGGTCATCAAGGCGACGCTGCGGACGAACTTCTTCCAGGAGGCCGCGGGCGGCAAGCCGCACGCGTACGTCTCCATGAAGTTCGACCCGCAGGCCATCCCGGACCTGCCCGCACCGCGCCCCGCGTACGAGATCTGGGTGTACTCGCCGCGCGTCGAGGGCGTGCACCTGCGCTTCGGCAAGGTCGCGCGCGGTGGTCTGCGCTGGTCCGACCGGCGTGAGGACTTCCGCACCGAGATCCTCGGCCTGGTCAAGGCGCAGATGGTGAAGAACACCGTCATCGTGCCGGTCGGCGCCAAGGGCGGCTTCGTCGCCAAGCAGCTGCCCGACCCGAGCGTCGACCGCGACGCGTGGCTGGCCGAGGGCGTGGCCTCGTACAAGACGTTCATCTCGGCGCTGCTCGACATCACCGACAACATGGTGGCCGGCGAGGTCGTGCCCCCGGCGGACGTCGTCCGGCACGACGGGGACGACACCTACCTGGTCGTCGCCGCCGACAAGGGCACCGCGACCTTCTCCGACATCGCCAACGGAGTCGCCGAGAAGTACAACTTCTGGCTCGGCGACGCCTTCGCCTCCGGCGGCTCGGCCGGCTACGACCACAAGGGCATGGGCATCACCGCCCGCGGCGCCTGGGAGTCCGTCAAGCGGCACTTCCGCGACATGGGCGTGGACACCCAGACCGAGGACTTCACGGTCGTCGGCATCGGCGACATGTCCGGTGACGTGTTCGGCAACGGCATGCTGCTCTCCGAGCACATCCGCCTGGTCGCCGCCTTCGACCACCGGCACATCTTCATCGACCCGAACCCGGACGCCGCCACCTCCTACGCCGAGCGCCGCCGCCTGTTCGAGCTGCCCCGCTCCAGCTGGGAGGACTACGACAAGGAGCTGCTGTCGCCCGGCGGCGGCATCTTCCCGCGCACGGCCAAGGCGATCCCGGTCAACGCGCACATCCGCGAGGCCCTCGGCATCGAGGCCAAGGTCACCAAGCTGACCCCGGCCGACCTGATGAAGGCGATCCTCCAGGCCCCGGTGGACCTGCTGTGGAACGGCGGCATCGGCACGTACGTCAAGGCCTCGACCGAGTCGAACGCGGACGTCGGCGACAAGGCCAACGACGCCATCCGCGTCGACGGCCGGGACCTGCGCGTCAAGGTCGTCGGCGAGGGCGGCAACCTGGGCCTGACCCAGCTCGGCCGGATCGAGTTCGCGCTCCAGGGCGGCCGGATCAACACCGACGCCATCGACAACAGCGCGGGCGTGGACACCTCCGACCACGAGGTGAACATCAAGATCCTGCTCAACGGCCTGGTCGCGGACGGCGACATGACCCTCAAGCAGCGCAACAAGCTGCTCGCCGACATGACCGACGAGGTCGGCCGTCTGGTGCTGCGCAACAACTACGCGCAGAACACGGCGATCGCCAACGCCCTCGCCCAGTCCAGCGCCATGCTCCACGCCCAGCAGCGCTTCATGAAGCACCTGGTCAGGGAGGGCCACCTCGACCGGGCGCTGGAGTTCCTGCCCACCGACCGGCAGATCCGCGAACGGCTCGCGCAGGGCCAGGGTCTGACGGGCCCGGAGACGGCCGTGCTGCTGGCGTACACGAAGATCACGGTCGCCGAGGAGCTGCTGCACACCTCGCTGCCCGACGATCCGTACCTGAGCACCCTGCTGCACGCGTACTTCCCGACCGAGCTGCGCGAGCAGTTCCCCGAGCACCTGGTCAGCCACCCGCTGCGCCGTGAGATCACCACGACGGTGCTGGTCAACGACACGGTGAACACGGGCGGTACGACGTATCTGCACCGGTTGCGCGAGGAGACCGGGGCGTCGCTGGAGGAGATCGTGCGGGCGCAGACCGCGGCCCGGGCGATCTTCCGCCAGTCCCCGGTGTGGGACGGGGTGGAGGCGCTCGACAACAAGGTCGAGGCCGAGGTCCAGACCCGCATCCGGCTGCACGCGCGGCGCCTGGTGGAGCGGGGCACGCGCTGGCTGCTCAACAACCGGCCGCAGCCGCTGCAACTGGCCGACACCGTCGACTTCTTCGCCGAGCGCGTGGAGCAGGTCTGGGCGCAGCTGCCGAAGCTGCTGCGGGGTGCGGACCTGGAGTGGTACAGCAAGATCTACGACGAGCTGACGGGAGCCGGTGTCCCGGACGAACTCGCCACCCGCGTGGCCGGGTTCTCCTCCGCCTTCCCGACGCTCGACATCGTCTCGATCGCCGACCGCATGGGCCGGGAGCCGCTGGACGTCGCCGACGTCTACTACGACCTCGCCGACCGGCTGCGCATCACCCAGCTGATGGACCGCATCATCGAGCTGCCGCGTGCCGACCGGTGGCAGTCCATGGCCCGGGCGGCGATCCGTGAGGATCTGTACGCGGCGCATGCGGCGCTGACCGCTGATGTGCTGGCGGTGGGGAATGGGAGTTCTACTCCTGAGCAGCGGTACAAGGCGTGGGAGCAGAAGAACGCGGCGATTCTCGGGCGGGCTCGGACCACGTTGGAGGAGATTCAGGGGTCTGAGGCGTTCGATCTGGCGAATCTGTCGGTGGCTATGCGGACGATGCGGACGTTGCTGCGGCAGCATTCGTAGCGGGTACGAGTGGGGATGCCCCGGGCCGGTGATGGTCCGGGGCGTTTCTGCTGGGGGCGGGTGTTGCGCAGCCCGGCGGTGCGGGGTGCCGCTGCGCCCACCCGTGCCGCCCAGCGGCACGACTGCCCGCAGCGGCCAGTAGTTACTTCAGGGCGCTTGCCAGCAACCGTGCCGCGTTCTTCACCCTGGGGTTCGCCAGGTGGTGGGCCAGGGGCCGGATGATTCTGGCCGTCGGTCCGACCGGGTGCCAGCGGATCTGTAGGCGGCCGGGGCCGTGGCCCTCGGGTTCCAGGGTCAGGCGGTGGTGGGGGACGTGGGTCGTCGACGTAGGGAAGGTCAGGGGGGCCAGCAGCAGGCCCGTGTGGGACAGGCCCTGGTGTTCCAGGCGGAGCACCGGGTGGCGGATTCCGGCGAAGCCCTGGACGGGGAGGCGGGCCGCCGCCAGGTCCAGGCGGACGTGGCCCTCGAAGACGCCGGGGCGGACGGGGGAGAGACGGAAGGGCACCTGGAGCCGGCGCCTGCCGGGGGTGATGAGGAGGGTCGCGCGGTGGGGGCCCACCGGGAGGCGCAGGGCCGGGTCGTAGGTGCGGACGGTGAGGTCGACGCAGGCGCCCGGACCCCGGGTGAGCTCTGTGATCTCGTGGCGGAACTGGGCGCCCGGGAAGGGGCAGGTGTCGAGCTCCAGCTCCGAGAGGTCCAGTTCGCGGCGGGACCGGTCCGACTCGGGGACCTCGGCGCCCCAGTAGGTGCGGCCGTCCCCGTCCGTCGTCACCTGCCTGGGGGCCACGCCGTGCCCCAGGCCGCGCGCCGCCAGCCGCGCGTCCGCCAGGCGGCGGTCGCGGATCAGCTGGACGACGACGCGTTCGGCGCGCGGGAGACGGGTGAACGCGCCGGGTGCGAGGGTGTCGAGGTACGGCGTGACCAGGTCCGCGAACGACGACAGCCACTCCTCGTCCCGGTAGGGCAGGTCGCCGGCGTACATCCGGAAGTCGTGCTTGAGGAACTTGTGGTCCTTGTCCTCCCGCAGCGACTCGTGCCCGCTCTCGGCGAGGAACGCGTCGATGAGGTGCTGGACGTGGATGCGGTCGCGGACGTTGGCGAGCTTGTGCCGCTGATTCGACAGGGACGCCGACTCCGACGCCGCGAAGGGCGCCACGTACCAGCGGTAGACCGGTTCCGGGATGATCGTGAAGCTCTTGGCCAGGCAGTACGCCTGTGCCGAGAACAGCTGGTCCTCGTAGTGGATGCCCTCGGGGAAGCGCAGGTCGTGCCGGTCGAGGAAGGCCCGCGCGTACATCTTGCTGGTGGAGAGGTGCTCGAAGAACAGCCGCGGGTCGGCCTCGATGCCGTCGAGGGTGCGGTGCTCGGCGACCAGGTGCGGCATCCAGGTGGAGCGGCGGCCGTTGTCCACCCGGATGCGCTGCACCGCGCCCATCGCGAAGTCGATGTCACGTGCGCGGTGCGCGCGGAGCAGCAGTTCGACGGCGTTGCCGGGGAGTTCGTCGTCGCTGTCGAGGAACATCAGATAGGGAGCCCTGGCTATCTCCAGCGCCCGGTTGCGCGGAGCGCCGCATCCGCCGCTGTTGTGCTCCAGGCGGAGATGGCGCACGCGGGGATCCCGGGCCGCCAGGCGCCGGGCGACCTCCGGGGTGCTGTCCGTGGAGTGGTCGTCGCTGATGACGATCTCCAGGTTCGCGTGGGTCTGCCGGCGGACCGAGTCGACCGCGCGGACGAGGCGTTCGGCGTCGTTGTAGACGATGACCGTCACGGTGACGTCGGGGGTGCTCATGCGGTCGCCTCCTGCGGGGTCGGGGCGGGGGTGCGGTCCTCGATCGGCAGCACCGGCGGCAGGGACCGTTCGTCCTGGCCGAGAAAGACCCGGCGCACCACGCGTTCGGCGGCGCGTCCGTCGTCGTACTCGCAGAACCGGCGCCGGAAGACGGCCCGGTTCTTCGCCGCGCTCTCGTCGTGCCAGGCCTCGGTGGTGAGGATCTCCGTCAGCTCCTGCTGGGTGCGGGCCACCGGGCCCGGGGCCTCGGCCATCAGGTCGAAGTAGACGCCGCGGGTGGTGCGGTACGTCTCCCAGTCGTCGGCGTGGATCACGATCGGGCGGTCGAGGTTGGCGTAGTCGAACATGATCGAGGAGTAGTCCGTGACCAGGGAGTCCGCCGCCAGGCACAGCTCCTCCACCGGGTCGTAGGAGGAGACGTCCACGATCCGGCCCGTGCGGCGCAGGTGGGTGAGCGGGGAGGCCGCGCCGCCGTAGAAGTAGTGGCCGCGGACGAGGAGGACCGTGTCGTCGCCGAGGCGGTCGGCGAGCGCGGCCAGGTCCAGGCGCGGGGTCCAGCCGGCCTCGTAGTCGCGGTGGGTGGGCGCGTAGAGGACGGCACGGCGGCCCGGCGCGATGCCGAGCCGGTCGCGGATCGTGCGGATGTCCCGCGCGCCGGCCCGGTAGTAGACGTCGTTGCGCGGGTAGCCGTGGTCGAGGCTGACGTAGCGCGAGGGGTACGCGCGCTCCCACATGCGGGTGGTGTGGCTGTTGGCGGAGACGCTGTAGTCCCACTTGTCGACGCGTTCCAGCAGGGCGCGGAAGTCCAGGCCCTGCGCGGCCGCCGGGTACGCCATCTGGTCCAGGCCCATGCGCTTGAGGGGCGTGCCGTGGTGGGTCTGGACGTGGATCGCGTCCGGGCGTTTGACGACCGCGTTGGGGAAGTTGACGTTGTTGACGAGGTACCTGGCGGTCGCCAGCACCTCCCAGTAGCGGCGGGTGCCGGGGACGACGTGGTCGGTGCCGGGCGGGAGGAGGGCCGCGTTCTCCCGGGTCACCACCCACACCGGGTGGATCTGCGGGGCGAGTTCGGCGAGCTCGGCGGCGATCGCGGCGGGGTTGCAGGCGACGCCGCGGTTCCAGTACGCCGAGAACACCGCCAGGTCGGGGTCGACCGGGCGGCCGAGCGCCCTGCGGTACTGGTGGTCGCGGAGCCTGGTGCCGGCCTGCCGCTTTCGGGCCCGCACGGCCGACTGGGCGGAGCGGCGGGTGCGGTTGACGGTCTGGAAGGCCCGGTACTTGGCGTAGGCGTCCTCTTCGAGCAGGGAGCGGCGGACGCCTTCGAGGCCGGCGGGGCGCCGGTAGCCCTCGGGGCGGCGGCGCAGCGCGGCAAGGGACGCCCGTCGGAAGAACTCCCGCGCGACCGCCTCCTCCATGCCGCCGCGGGCGAAGGTGCGCAGGCAGTCACGGACCATCACGTCGTAGAGCGCGGCGTGGGCGGCGCGGCGGTCCCGGGTGAGGTCGAGGAGCGACTCGTAGCGCTCCACGAGGCCGTAGCGCTGTTCGGGCGTGGGCGGGGGCAGGCTCGCCGGACGCAGCCTGCGGTCCTCGTAGGCGACGTGCGGCAGACAGGCGACGCGGTCGGCGAGCAGCAGGGCGGCCAGCGCGGCGTACGGCTCGTCGTCGGTGGTGAGCCGCTGTTCGTGCGCCCGCCAGAAGTCGGCGCGCAGGACACGGGTGCCGAGCATGGGGGTGAGTCGCAGCAGGTGCGAGCAGTTGTCCAGGAGGACGTCGGCACGGCCCGTCCGGGCGAGCAGGGAACCGTCCGGGGACGGCATACCGGAGGTGCGCCAGGTGCTGCGGACGTGGTCGAGGAGCAGGACGTCCACCTCGGCGGGCAGCTCGGCCAGCCGCTCGGCGACCGTGCGCGGGGCGCCGGCGGGCAGACCGTCCTTGGCGTGCACGAAGTGCAGCCAGCGGCCGGACGCCCGCGCCGCACCCGCGGCCCGGGCCGCGGCGTCGCCCGTGTGCTCCGGGAGCGGCAGGACGTGCAGGCCGGGGATGTCCGGGGTGTGCCGCTCGGCCGTCTCGCGGGCCCAGTCGCCGACCGCGGCCACGATCAGCTCGGCGTCCGGAAAGGGGTGGGCGGCGAGGGAGTCGAGGACTTCCGTCAGATGGTCCTGAACGTTGGGCCCGTGGACGATGACGCTGAGCTCGGCCATCACGGGGACTCCTTCGTCTCGTCGCACTTCACGCCGTGCCGGGCGCCCTCACGCCGTGCCGGACGCACCTCGCGCCGTGCGGGGTGCGCCGTATTCGGTCATGGTGCCATCAATGCGACAAAACAGCCGACCGGGACGCGCCTCACGAGGGAACGGGGACCTTGGGCGCCGCCTTCGGCTTCGGCTTCGCGGACTTGTCCCCCGTGAACGCCTCGTACTCCTTGAGGACGTCCTCCGTCGGCCCGTCCATGAGCAGCTCGCCGCGCTCCAGCCACAGCACCCGGTCGCAGGTGTCGCGGATGGACTTGTTGTTGTGGCTGACCAGGAACACCGTTCCGGCGTGCTTGCGCAGCTCGCGGATGCGCTCCTCGGAGCGCTTCTGGAAGGAGCGGTCGCCGGTGGCCAGGGCCTCGTCGATCAGCAGCACGTCGTGGTCCTTGGCGGCGGCGATGGAGAACCGCAGCCGGGCGGCCATGCCGGAGGAGTACGTGCGCATCGGCAGCGTGATGAAGTCGCCCTTCTCGTTGATGCCCGAGAAGTCGACGATCTCCTGGTAGCGGTCCCGGACCTGCTCGCGGGACATGCCCATGGCCAGGCCGCCGAGGTGCACGTTGCGTTCGCCGGTCAGGTCGTTCATCAGGGCCGCGTTGACGCCGAGCAGGGAGGGCTGGCCGTGGGTGAAGATACGGCCGTTCTCCACGGGGAGCAGCCCGGCGACGGCCTTCAGCAGGGTGGACTTGCCGGAGCCGTTGGTGCCGATCAGGCCGATCGCCTCGCCCTTGTAGGCGACGAAGGACACGTCCCGCACGGCGTGCACCCGGCGTACGCCCGCCGCCTTCTCGGCCTGCTTGCGGCGCAGGATGCGGTTGAGGGCGGCGGTGGCGGAGCCGCGTCCGGCGCCGGTGCCGTTGACCCGGTAGACGATGTCGACGCCGTCGGCGACGACGGTGGGGATCCTGTCGTTGGTGTGGTCAGCCACGGCCGTAGGTCTCCTCAGCCTTCCAGAAGTAGATGAAGCCGCCGATCCCGGCGACCAGCGCCCAGCCGGCCGCGATCGCCCAGACGTGGGCGGGGAGCTGGCTCGCGTGGAAGCTGTCGATCAGGGCGAAGCGCATCAGGTCGATGTAGACGGCGGCCGGGTTGGCCGCCAGCGCGAGCGTCACCGCGTGGGGCAGGCTGTCCTTGTCCGCCAGCTTGTCGATGCTCCACATGACGCCCGAGACGTACATCCAGGTGCGCAGCACGAACGGCATCAGCTGGGCGATGTCCGGCGTCTTGGCGCCCATCCGGGCCATGACCATGGAGACGCCCGCGTTGAACGTGAACTGCAGGGCCAGCGCCGGCAGCGCCAGCAGCCAGGACACGCCGACCGGCACGCCGAAGCAGAGCAGGATGACGACCAGGGCGGCCATCGAGAACAGCAGTTGCTGGAGCTGCTGGAGGCAGAACGACAGGGGCAGCGCGGCGCGCGGGAAGTGCAGGGCGCGGACCAGGCCGAGGTTGCCGGAGATGGCGCGGGTGCCCGCCATGATCGAGCTCTGCGTGAACGTCCAGATGAACACGCCCGTGACCAGGAACGGGATGTAGTCCGGTACGCCGTGCTTGGTGCCGAGCAGGACGCCGAAGATGAAGTAGTAGACCGCCGCGTTCAGCAGCGGCGTCATCACCTGCCAGACCTGGCCGAGCTTCGCCTGGCTGTACTGGGCGGTGAGCTTGGCGGTGGCGAACGCGGTGATGAAGTGGCGGCGGGCCCACAGCTGCCGGACGTACTCGGGCAGCGAGGGACGGGCGCCGCTGACGGAGAGGCCGTGGCGGGCGGCCAGGGCCGCGAGGTTCTCGGCGGCCGGGGGTGGTGTCTGGGGCGGTGTGTCGAGGACCTGGCTCACATCCGCTGCTTTCGCTCGGGGGGAGGGGGTGGGGCCCATGGGACCTATGGGGCGTGAAGAGAGCCGGGAAGGGGGGTGGTGTTTACCGGACTCTTCACGGTTTCTTACGTCGGGACGGGACCGTATCGTCGTAACGCGAGCGTACGACGGAGCTACGTCGGAACGCAACCGTTTCGTCGTGACGCCCTATGCTGTCGGAATGACGACGAAGCCCGACGAGCCCCAGCAGCCCGCGCGCCGCCGGGCCCCCGCGGGGGCGGCCGTACTGCGACAGGACGTGACGGAAGCCATCCGGGCGGCCGTCTTCGAGGAGCTCGCGGCCGTCGGCTACGCGCGGATGTCCATCGAGGGGATCGCGCGCCGGGCGGGCGTCGGGAAGACGGCGGTGTACCGCCGCTGGCGCTCGAAACTCCACCTGGTCCTCGACATCGTCTCGGCGCTCGCCGTGCAGGGGCTGCCCGCGCCGGACACCGGCTCCCTGGAGGGCGACCTGCGGCTGCTCTACGAGGTGACGTCCCGCGCCCTGCGCCACCCCGTCGCCTCGCAGATCATCCCCGACCTCCAGGCCGAGGCGGCCCGCAACCCCGAGATCGCCGACGCCCTCCAGAAGGCCCTGCGCGAGGGCCAGGACGGCGTCGCCACCGGCATCGTCACGGCGGCGGCGGGGCGCGGCGAACTCCGCCCGGACATCGACCGCGACCTGGCCCTCGACCTGATCTCCGGGCCCCTGTACTGGCGCTCGGTGGTCATCCGCAGCCCCAAGCTGCCCAAGGGGTACCTGGGATCGCTGGCCCGGGCCACGGCCCAGGCGTTGAAGGCGCTGTAGGCGCTGTAGGCGCTGAAGGAGCCTCCGTCAGCTCCGGCCCGCCTCCGGATGCAGTCGCACCCAGCCCGCCCACGCCGACGTGATCATGTCCTGGACGTCGTGCCGCGCCTTCCAGCCCAGCTCGGTGGCGGCCCGGTCGGCGGAGGCGACGACACGCGCGGGGTCGCCCGGGCGGCGGGGTGCCACCGTGGGCGCCAGGTGGCAGCCGGTGACCGCGTTGATGCGGTCGATCATCTCGCGCACGGAGACGCCCTCGCCCCGGCCGATGTTGAGCGTGAGCTGCCGGCCCGGGGAGGAACGCAGGGCGCGGGCCGCAGCGACATGCGCCTCGGCCACGTCCACGACATGGATGTAGTCGCGTACGCAGGTGCCGTCCGGGGTCGGGTAGTCGTCGCCGAAGACGCGCGGCGGCGCGCCCTCGGTGAGCTTCTCGAAGACCATCGGGACGAGGTTGAACACGCCGGTGTCCGCGAGCTCGGGACTCACCGCGCCCGCCACGTTGAAGTAGCGCAGGCACGCCGTGGACAGCCCCGTCGCCCGGCCCGTCGCGCGCATCAGCCACTCACCGGCCAGCTTCGTCTCGCCGTACGGGGACATCGGCAGGCACGGCGTCTCCTCCGTGACCAGCTCCACGTCCGGCATGCCGTACACCGCGGCCGAGGAGGAGAAGACCAAGGACGGCACCCGCGCCGCCGTCACGACGTCCAGCAGGGTCCGCAGGCCCTCCACGTTCTCCCGGTAGTAGTGCAGCGGGCGCTCGACCGACTCTCCCACCTGCTTCTTCGCCGCCAGGTGCACGACGCCGGTGACCGAGTGGTCCGCCAGGACACGCGCGAGCCGCTCGGCGTCCAGCGTCGAGCCCACCACCAGCGGCACACCGTCGGGCACGCGCTCTTCGATGCCGGTGGACAGATCGTCGTACACCACCGCCCGCTCACCCGCCGCGGTCATCGCCCGTACGACATGCGCCCCGATGTAGCCGGCGCCGCCGGTGATCAACCAGGTCATTGCGGCTGTCCCCTCGTCATGTGGCCCGTGCCGGTGTCGCGCGCTCGCGGTCGTCGTGCTGCTCTCGGTGTGGTCGTGCTGCACTCAGTGAAGCAGGCGGCGCAGCCTTCCGTGTGCGACGGTGACCACGCCGCGTACGCCGGGCGCCACACGCAGCGCCAGCGCACCGGAGTGGGTGCGGTACGGCTGTACGAGTACCACGCCGTGCCGTGCGCTGGGCACGGCTCGTCGGCGCAGCAGACCGGCGCCCGCGAGGGCGTGCGCCGTGACCTCGCGGCTCACGCCCTCACGGAACCGGACACGAAGCCGCAGGTCCCAGGTGCCCGCACCGAGTCCGGCCGGGGCGGCGAGGCCGACGGCCGTCTCCGCCGACCAGGTCCCGGCGGCCGCCTCCGCCAGCTCCGCCGTGGTGCGCACGACCAGGCCCCGGGTGTCCCGGTGCCGCCACTCCACCTCCACCGCCTCCGGGCCCGCCTGCGCCAGCCGGCCGTACAGCTCGTGCAGGCGCAGCAGCAGCCGGGTGCCGTGGGCGCGTGGTCGTAATTCCGCGTCGACGGCGAGGGGCAGGGCGCCCACCGGGCGGGTCAGCAGGGGTTCCAGGGAGACCTGCGGGAGTTCCTCCGACCAGACGGGCGTGCCGTCGGGGGCGCGGGCGTACGGCGGGGTCAGCCGGGCCGGGCGTGCCGCGAGTTCCCGCAGCCGGGCAAGGTCGCGCGGCTCCGGGGAGGCCAGGACGACCCGCCCGGCCAGGCGGCCCGGAGCGGCCGGGTTGCGGGCCCAGTCGTCCGCGTCGTACTCCGCGAGATGCGCCCGCGTGAGTTCCCACCACGCGCGCCGGTAGGAGGCGTCGCGCAACCCCAGTTCGCGCAGGTACATCCGCAGGTCGTGATCGAGGAACTTGGCGCGCGCCACCCGGGCGAGCTCCTTCTGCCCGGCGCCCAGCAGGACCTCGTACGCCTGCCGGCACGCCTGCGTGCGGGCCCGCCAGTTCTCGACGCCGGCCCGGTTCAGCGAGATCGACAGCCGCTCGGCGGACCTGCGCACGTGCCAGACGTACACCCGGTCCGGGACCAGGGCGATGCGCGGGGCCGCGGCCAGCACACGTGCGGTGAAGACGACGTCCTCGTAGGCGAAGCGGCCCTCGGGGAAGCGGATGCGGTGCTCGCGCAGGAAGCCGGTGCGGTAGAGCTTGTTGACGCAGAGCGTGTCGTGGACCAGGCGCGGGCGCTGCGCGGGGTGCGGGACCACGGCGTGGAGCGCGTACAGGCGCGGCTGCCAGGGCACTTCGCGCCCCGACGGCAGTTCCCGGCGCACGCACAGGCCGCTCACCACCTCCGCGTGCGCGCCCGTCGCCGCCTCCAGCAGCGCGTCGACCGCGCCGGGCGGCAGGACGTCGTCGCTGTCCAGGAACATCACGTACGGCGACGTCACCGCGTCGAGCCCGGTGTTGCGCGGGGTGCCGCAGCCGCCGCTGTTGACCCGGCGGCGGATCACCTTCAGACGGGGCTCGGACGCGGCGAGCCGTTCGAGCAGGGTGGCGCTGCCGTCCGTCGAGCAGTCGTCGACGGCCACGACCTCGCGCACGGCCGGGCCCTGGGCCAGCGCCGAGCGCACGGCGTCCGTCACATGCGCGGCGTCGTCGTACCCGATGACCACGACGGCGACCCGGGGGACCGGCCTCTCGGCACGCGACACGGCATCCACGGAGGCATCCACGACGGCATCCACAGCGACATCGACGGCGACATTCATCACGGCGGATCGTAAGCCGGGTGAATGACATGAAAGTGGTAACACACCATCAAACGCCGCCTATATCAGCGAAACGGCACAGAATCGGGCCGTGACGATCGGACAGTCGACGGGGAGCGGCCGGTCCGGCACGGGCACGGTGCCCGTGGCGGTTCCGATGGCGGTTCCCATGGCGGTGATGCTCGCGATCGGGCTGTGGGGCGTGGACCGCGGCGGCATGTGGGGCGACGAGAGCGTCACCTTCCTGGTCGCACAGCGCACGGTTCCGCAGATCTGGCGGCTGCTGCACGACGTGGACGCGGTGCACGGCCTGTACTACCTGTTCATGCACGTCGTCCTCGCCGTCCACCCGGGCGAGGTCGTCCTGCGCCTGCCGTCGGTGTGCGCGGCCACGGTCACCGCGGGCCTGGTCGCGGCCCTCGGAGTGCGGCTGGCCGGGCCGCGGGTCGGCCTGGGGGCCGGTCTCCTCTACGCGATCACACCGATGACCGGCCACTACGCCCAGGAAGGCCGGTCCTACGCGCTCGTCGCGGCGGGCGTGGCGGGGGCGACGCTGCTGCTCCTGAGGGCTGTGGAGGGGGCCACCGCGCGGGCCTGGTGGCCGTACGGGGCCGTCCTCGCACCGACCTGTCTGCTGCACGAGCTGGCCGTGCTGGTGCTCTGCGCGCACGCGGTGACGCTGGGGCTGCTGCGGGTGCCGGGCAGGGTGTGGGCCGGATGGGGCCGTGCGGCGGGGACGGTGCTGCTGTTCGTGCTGCCGCTGGTGTGGGTGTCGCAGGGGCAGGACGGGCAGGTCGCGTGGCTGGTGACGCCCGGCTGGGACGAGGTCGGGCGGTTGGTGCGGCACTTCTCGCCCGGCCGGGCCGGGGTGGTGTTCTGGGGAGCCCTGCTGCTGCTCGGGGCAGGGCTCAGCGAGCGGAGGACGGCTGCGGTCGCCCTCCCGCTGCTGCTCGTGCCGCCGGGGATCCTGCTGACCGTGTCCCAGGTCCGGCCGTTGTTCCACGACCGGTACGTGCTCTACGCGCTGGCGGGGGCGCCCCTGCTGGTGGCCGCCGGGGCGGGGCGGGTGGCCGGTGCGCTGGGGCGCGTGGGGCGCATGGGGCGCGTGGGGCGCCTGCGGTGGAGCGGGCTGCGGGTCCGGGTCGGCGACCGGCAGGTGCGCGCACTGCTGGGCGTCGCCGGTGTCCTCGTCCTCGTCGCCGCGTTCGTCCACGAACTCCCCGTGCACCGCCGGGACCGTTCCGCCGCCCACCGCCCCGACAACCTCGCCGCCGTCTCCGCGCTCGCCGTCCGGCAGATGCGCCCGGGCGACCCGGTGCTCTTCGTGCCGTCCGTCGGCAGGCTCGCCGCGCTGGCCTACCCGAAGGGGTTCCGGCAGGTCAGGGACATCGCGCTGCGGGAGTCGGCGCCCGGGTCGGGGACGCTGTGGGGCCGCGAGGCGACCCCGGGGGAGCTGCGGCGCCGGCTCGCCCCGGTGGACCGGGTCTGGGTCGTCGCCGAGGCGTACGCGCTGGCCCCGGGCTGGTCTCCGTCCGACCCGGTCGAGCGGACGAAGCTCGCCGTGCTGCGGGAGCAGTTCACCGTCCGGGAGGAGCACGTGCGGGACGGAGTGGTCCTCCGCCTCCACGTCCGGCGACGGCCCGCCGACGAGCCGCCCGCCGACGAGTCCGCCGTGGACGAGCTGTCAGCCGGCGAGCCGCCCGCCGACGAGCCCCCCGTGGGTGAGCTGTCCGCCCGACGCCCCGTTCGCTGACCAGCCCCCCCCGTCGGGCAAGCCGCCCCCGACGGCCTGCCGCAGGCGATCCGCCCGGTGCCCGAACCGTTACGACCGCTCGCCCGCGGGCGAGCCGCTAGGCGGCTCCGCGAGCGCGGCCGCGTCCAGCGCGGTGGTGAGCTCGTCGAGGTGGGCCCGCAGCCTGCGGACCTCGTCGGGGCCGAAGCCGGTCGAGGCGGCGATCCGGCGCGGCACCTGAAGGGCCCGCTGCCGCAGCGCGGTGCCCTGCTCGGTCAGCCGCACCTCCACCGACCGCTCGTCACGGGCGCTGCGCTCCCGGCGCACCAGACCGGCCGCCTCCAGCCGCTTGAGCAGCGGCGACAGCGTGCCGGAGTCGAGACGCAGGTGTTCCCCGAGCTTCTTCACGGGCAGCTCGTCGTGCTCCCACAGCACCAGCATCACCAGGTACTGCGGGTAGGTGAGCCCGAGGTCCTTGAGGATCACCCGGTAGACACCGTTGAAGGCGCGGGAAGCCGCGTGCAGGGAGAAACAGATCTGCTGGTCCAGGCGGAGCCAGTCGTCGTCCGGCGTGTTCATGCCTCCAGAGTAGCTCGTGTCCGCCATTCAATTGCGCACAACTTAATTGTGTGCTGTAATCATGGCTGTCAGGCGGCCCGGAAGCGGGCCGCCGAACGTTGACGTGAGAGGGAAGGTTTTCCATGGACGCGCTCTACACCGCTGTCGCCACCGCCACCCACGGCCGCGAGGGCCGGACCGTCAGCTCCGACGGCGTGCTGGACCTCGCCCTGGGCATGCCCGAGGCACTGGGCGGCAACGGCCAGGGCACCAACCCCGAGCAGCTCTTCGCCGCCGGCTACGCCGCCTGCTTCGGCAGCGCCCTCGGCCTCGTCGGCCGCCAGGCCAAGGTCGACGTCAGCGACGCCGCCGTGACCGCCGAGGTCTCGATAGGCAAGCAGGGCGAGGGCTTCGGCCTCGCCGTCACGCTGCGCGTCGAGCTCCCCGACAGCGTGGACGAGGCGACCGGCCGCAAGCTGGTCGAGCAGGCCCACCAGGTCTGCCCGTACTCCAACGCCACCCGCGGCAACATCGAGGTCGACCTCGTCATCGAGTAACCCCGAAGGGTCACGAGGTCACCCCCCGACCCGCGCCAGCACCTCCCCCGTCCGCCTGCTCCACGCCACCACCACGGCCTCCTCGGGCACCGGGTGCCAGCGCGTCAGCAGCAGCCAGCGCACGTGGTAGCGGCGGACGACGGCGGCACGCACGGCGCGGGTCGAGCCGGGGGCCAGATAGGCGCGGACGTCGGCCGCCCGGCGTCTGCGCTCGCCCTCGTCCAGGGCCGGGTCGGGCCAGATGGGCGCGGCCAGGTTGGGCCCGTACCCCGCGATGGAGTGACTGGCGAAGTACCCGTCGGTGATCACCACCTCGCCCGGCCCGATGTGCCGCGCCGCCCAGTCGTAGGCCGGCCAGCGCGTCGCCTGCGGGAACCCCACCGGGTCGATCGCACGCGGCACCACCGCCCCGGCGTGCACGGTGACGAACCCGAGGCACACCCCGGCCACCGCCGCCCCGCCCAGCACCCTCCTGCCCCACTGCCACGGCCGGGGCGCCGCCAGCTCCACCGCGAGCGCGAACTGCGGCGGCACCAGCACCGCCCACAGGGCCCTGGCGTACGTGTAGTGCCCGCTCACCCAGCCGTACGCCACCAGCAGCCCCTCCAGCAGGAACATCAGCACCAGCGGGTCGCGCACCGACCGGCGGACCCGCGCCCACAGGGCGGGCAGCCCGGGCAGCGCCAGCCACGAGTTGGCGAGCATCCCCTCGTACAGCTGCCGGTGCATCGCGTCCATGCCGGTGTCGCCCACCAGCGACAGCACGTCGTAGTACGGCCACCACACGCCGACCGCCGCACAGACGGCCACGGCGAGCGTCCAGCGCGCCACGACCGGCCGGCGCCACCCCCGCTGACGTGACGCCACGATCGCCACCGCCCCGATGAGCGCCGAGGCCGCCGTGACGGGGTGGGTCAGCAGGATCAGGCCGTACAGGGCGCCGGTCCCGGCGTACCCCCACCAACCGCCGAGCCCGCTCGGGCCGACGAACCGCACGGCGGGAGCGTCCGCACGCGCCCGCGTGCCCGTCCAGGCCCACGCCCAGAACGTGAGGCCGATCGCGAGCGCGGACGGATACCCCAGGTTCGTCGTCATCGGCAGCAGTCCGAGGTAGCCGCTCCACCGGATCCGCGCGGTGCCCCACAGCAGCGTCATGAACAGCACGGCCAGGACCGGTGCCCAGGCGCGCGCGGTCAGCGTCCTGACGAAGCGGCCGATCCCCGTCAGCAGCACCAGCAGGTGCACCGGCCCGGCGAGCTTGACGACCTCCCAGCCGGACAGGCCCGTCAGCCGCGCCAGCAGACCCTGGACGACGGCGTACGGGCCGTAGTACGGGCTGCCCGCGCCCGGCAGGTCCGCCATGGAGTGCGCCGGGTGGAGCAGGTCGGCCTTGAGACGCTCGACGACCGCCGCGTGCTGTCCGGCGTCGCAGCACAGCGGGATCCGCCAGTACGCCAGCGTCATCACCAGCCAGAACAGGGCGCCGAAGAACTGGTACGGAGTCGGCCGCCCGGTACGGCCGCCGCGCAGCGCCGTCGCGCCGCGCACGGTCCGCCGGACGAGGAGGCCGCCGCTCACAGGTCGGCGGGAAGGGGGAGGGACTCGGGCATGCGCCGAATGTTCCCGCCCCCGCCGGAAGCTGACCCCGGGTCACTTCATCGGGTGAGGCGGTTACGCCCACCTGCCAGCCGTCAGTCGCACAGCGCCCGCTCCGCCGCGGCCGGCCAGCGCGCGAACCGGAACCGGGTCCGCTCGAAGGCCCCCGTGAGGTTGTCCCAGAACCGCCCGGCGGTGAGCGGCGCACGTGCCGACTCCGTCAGCTCGGCCAGCTCACCGCAGCCCAGCGCGGCCCGGGCCGCCTCGACCGCCTCCCGTGACGTCCCTGCCCGCACCAGGTCCTGCCGCGGCGGAGACGCGACCGCCCACTCCGCGAAGACCCAGTGGTTGCGCAGGAACTTCTCGTGCCCGGGCCAGCTCCACCGCTCCAGCGCGAGATGCGCGCCGACGGGGCTGGCCAGCCCCCAGGCGTCGTTGACGTAGGCGTCGAGCGGGGCGGCGGCCCCCGTGACACCGAGATGCCGGCCCACGATCACCACGTGGTACGGCGAGTCCCGCCGCGCCGGTGTGGCGTGCAGCCGCCGCCGCGCGTCGAAGTACAGCAGCGTCGGCCGGGGCGCGCGCTCGGCCCGGGCGAGCATGCCGCGCCCCTCCGGCAGGGCAGGCCAGTGGTCCACCCAGGTCGCGGTGCGCACCGGGTTGTGGTCACCGAGCCCCTCCACGTCGGAACTGCGCACATTGAAGGTCGTCGGCGTGCCGCGCACGTCGAACGGCGCCCGCAGGGGACTGACCGCCGCGCACAGCCACACCACCAGCAGCGCGGCCGCCACGCCCGTGAACCTGGTCGCGGGGACCACCAGCACCGGCAGGAGCAGCAGCAGGAGCGCGGGCAGGATCATGCGGGCGTGCATGTAGTCACCGCCGACGCGGACGACGTACCCGGCCAGCAGCAAACCCGCCGCGAACGGCGCGAGCAGCACCGCGAGCGAGGCCCGGCCGGGGGCGCGCACCCGCCGCTGCCGACGGGTGCGCCGCACCAGCAGCACCGCCAGCGCGCCGAGCACGGGCACGACGGGCCACAGCCAGTAGGGCCCGAGCGTCTCCTGCACATAGCCGGCGCCCCGGCTCCAGTCGCTGGCGCCCGCCTCCTTGGCGATGGCGGGCAGCGGCACCAGGATCCCGTAGTACCCCGCCCGGAAGACCTCGTACGCGAGCGGCAGCGCTCCGGCCGAGACCAGCATCGCCGCGACACCCCGCCGGGAGGGCCGCAGCACCCACCACTGCGCCGCCAGGAAACACCCCGTGACCACCGCGAGATCGGGCCGGACCAGCGGACCCAGCCCGAACACGAAGGCGGCCGGGTACGTCTCCCGGGCGTCCTGTCCCCGCCGGGTGCGCGTCAGCAGCCACCACGACAGGCCGGTCCAGAAGACGCCGAGGCCGCTCTCCAGACCCGAGGTCATGTACGTCCAGAAGGGCGGCACCGCCAGCAGTACGACCACTCCCGCCGGCAGGAGCAGCCCCGCGCTCCGGTGCAGCCGGCACGTGGCGTACAGCGCGAACCCGAACCCGGCGGTGCTCAGCAGCAGCCCCAGCCCGACCGCGAGGAACGCCGGGTCCTCGCCGGTCAGCCAGGTGCCGAGCGCGAGCAGCCACTGCCACAGGGTGCCGGTGGAACTCTCCGCCCGTTCCCCCACGTTGAACACGGGCCCGTTGCCCGCCAGGATCTGCCGGACCGGACGCAGGTAGATCAGCCCGTCGTCGCAGATCCAGCGGCGCCCGTAGCCCAGCACGAACAGGGCCGCGGTGGGCACGGCGACCAGGGCCGCGTGCCACCGGTGCACCGGCAGCAGCCGCTCGACGGCGGCCGGCGGTGCCGAGGAGCCCCGCTGGCCGGGCAGGGAGGGCAGGGCCTCGGGGGTTGTCGGTGTCGTCATCTCTCGACCAGCGCCTCGGACCGCGCGGCCACGGCGGGTGTCCTGCGGGCCGCGGGCAGCGGCGCACCGCCCCGCTCGCCCAGCATCACCAGCCGTACGACCCGTTCGGCGGCCTGCCCGTCCTCGAACTCGCAGTACCGCTCCCGGAAGCCCGCCCGCAGCCGCCCCGACTCCGCGTCCTGCCAGGTACCGGACGCGAACAGCCAGGTCAGCTCCCGGTAGGAGCGCGACACGTGCCCCGGCGCGTCGGCCGTGATGTCGAAGTAGGCCCCCCGGCTCGCCGCGAACGCGCCCCAGTCGTCGGCGTGGACCACGACCGGCCGGTCGAGGAGGACGTAGTCGAACATCAGGGCGGAGTAGTCGGTGACCAGGACGTCGGAGGCGAGCATCACGTCCTCCACGTGCGGCTCGTCGGTCGCGTCCACCAGCACACCGCGCCGGTGCAGGTCCGACAGGCCCAGGCCGCGCGCCACACCCCCGGCCAACGAGGGGTGCAGGCGCACGACGAGGGTGTGGCCGGGGCCCAGGTCCGCCGCGAACCGGGCCAGGTCGATCCGGTCGACGTGGCCGCCGCGCCGGTAGTCCCGGCGGGTCGGCGCGTACAGCACGACCGTGTCATCGGCCGGGATGCCGAGCCGCTCGCGCACCGCCGGGCCCCGCTCCCGGCCGGCGCCGACCAGCACGTCGTTGCGCGGGCTGCCGGTCCGCAGCGAGGTGAAGTGACACGGGTACGCCCGCTCCCAGGCCCGTTCCGCGTGCCGCCCCGCGACCAGGCTGTAGTCCCAGCGGTCGGCGCGGCGCAGCATCTGCGGGACGTCGAGGCCGTGCCGGGCGCCCGGCTTGGTCAGCAGGTCGGCGCCCATGTACTTGAGCGGGGTGCCCTGGTGGGTGTGGATGTGCACGCTGCCGGGCCGCTTGGCCAGGGTGCCCGGCCAGTTGACGTTGTTCACCCAGTACGTGGCCCGGGCCATGACCTCGTGGTAGCGGCGCGAGCCGGGCGTCACATGGTCGATGCCGGGCGGCAGCCCGTCCACCGCGTCCTCCCGGACCACCCACACGCCCCGGATGTGCGGGGCGAGCTCACGGGCCTTGGCGTGGATCGCGGCCGGGTCGCCCGCCACGCCCCGGTGGTGGGTCGCGGAGTAGACGGCGAGGTGCGGGTCGAGCGGGCGCTTCGACTGCGCCGCGTACCAGGTGCGGCGCGCGGTCTCCGACGCCTTCCGCGCCACCCGCCGCTGCCCCTCCAGGGCGGTCGCGCGCAGCTCCCGCAGCCCGCGCACCGCCGCGTACGACGCGTAGGGCGCCGAGGCCAGCAGCCGCATCTCCACCCCGCGCCAGCCGTCCGGCACCGGGAAACCGCCCTCCGGGAGGTGACGGCGGTGGAAGGAACGGATCTCGCGGTAGAAGTCCCCCCGGTCCGCCGGCCGCACCCGGTCCTCACGCGCCAGCACGAACAGCATGTGGTCCAGCGCCCGCTCCAGCAGCAACGGCCGCGCCCAGGCGAGGTCGGGGCGCTGCTCCAGGAACGTGAACAGCCCCTCGTACTGCGGGAAGATCTCGAAGTGGCGGCGCCCGGGCGTCCTGGTGATCGCGCCCTGCCGCCGCTGCCGGTACTCGACCCCGATCCGGTCCAGGCAGGCGATCCGGTCGGCCAGCACCATCGACCGGTAGGTCACCGGGGCGTCCTCGTACAGCCCCGGCCCGTACGCCAGGCCGTGCTCCAGGAAGAACGACCGCCGGTACGCCTTGTTCCACGCGACCAGGAAGAGGTTCAGGTACTGGGGGCACGCCCGGACGGAGAACGTCTCCAGGCCCGCCGCGGCCAGCAGGTCCGCCGCCTCACTGCGCCCGCCCCGGCCCCACCAGTGGGTACGCACGTGGTCGAAGACCAGAAGGTCCGGGTCGCCGGTCGCCCCGAGCCGCGCGGCGACGGCCGCCAGCAGGCCCGGCGTGTAGTGGTCGTCGCTGTCGAGGAACAGGACGTAGTCCCCGGCCGCCTGCGCGAGGCCGGCGTTGCGGGCCCGGCCCAGGCCCACGTTCTCGGGCAGGTGCAGCACCCGCACCCGGGTGTCGCGGGCGGCGTACTCGTCGAGGATCGCGCCGCTGCCGTCCGGCGAGCGGTCGTCCACGGCGATCAGCTCGAAGTCGCCGTACGACTGACCGAGCACCGAGTCGAGACACTCGCGCAGGAAGCCCTGCACCTTGTAGACGGGGACGATGATGCTGAAGCGGGGCACTTCTTCGGTCAGCTCCTCACGAGGGTGGCGGCGGGGGCCGGGACGCGCTCCGCGAGCGGCACCACGGGCGGGATCGACTCGGGCGGCTCCCCCAGCAGCACCCGGCGTACGACGCGCTCGGCGGCCCGCCCGTCGTCGAACTGGCAGAAACGCTCCCGGAACGCGGCGCGCAGGGCCGTGGCCGACTCGTCCGCCCAGGTGCCGTCGCGGAAGACGGCCGCCAGTTCCCCGGCCGTGCGGGCGATCCGGCCCGGCGGGAACCCCATCAGGTCGAAGTAGACGCCCCGGGTCTCCCGGTAGACGTCCCAGTCGTCGGCGTACACGACGATCGGCCGGTCCAGGTTGGCGTAGTCGAACATGATCGACGAGTAGTCGGTGATCAGGGCGTCCGCGGCCAGGCACACGTCCTCCGACGAGCGGTGCCCGGTGACGTCGATGATCCGCCCGCCGCCCCGGCTCGCCCCCTGGTCGTAGAAGTAGTGGACGCGCAGCAGGACCACGTAGTCGTCGCCGATCGCCTCGCAGAACGCCGCCAGGTCCAGGCCCGACGCGAAGCCGGTGGCGTAGTCGCGGTGCGTGGGCGCGTAGAGCAGGGCCTTCTTGCCCTCGGGGACGCCCAGCTCCCGGCGGACGCGGGCGACGTCCTCGGCGGAGGCCGTGCAGTACACGTCGTTGCGCGGATAGCCGTACTCGAGGATCTCGTGCGCCCCGGGGAACGCCCGCTCCCACATCTCGGTGGAGTGCCGGTTGGAGGTGAGGTTGTAGTCCCAGCGGTCGATCCGGGCCAGCAGCCGGGCGAAGCTTCCGGTCGCCGCGGCCACCACGGGATACGTCGCCTGGTCGGTGCCCATCTTCTTCAGCGGGGTGCCGTGCTGGGTCTGGAGGTGCACGCTGCCGGGGCGCTTGACGACGGCGTCCGCGAAGTTGGCGTTGTTGACGAGGTACTTGGCGCGGGCCAGCACCTCCCAGTACTTCCGGCTGCCGATCACCGCGTACTCCAGGCCCTCCGGCAGGGTGTCCACCGCGTCCGGCTCCACCAGGAACACCGAGCGCAGGTGCGGGGCGAGTTCGCGCGCCTTGGCGTGGATCGCGGCCGGGTTGCAGGCGTAGCCGCGGCCCCAGTACGCGCAGTACACGACCAGGTTCCTGTCCAGGGGGCGGCGCAGGGCCGCCGCGTACCGCAGCCGGGTGCGCAGCCCCCGGGGCCGGGGGAGCAGCGCGGCGGCCCGCAGCGCTCCGCGGTTGGCGGTGCGCAGCGCGCGGAACGCCGTGTAGGACCCGGCCGCCAGCAGCCGGTGCTGGACGCCGAGGCTGCCGCCGGGCGGCCGGTAGCCGGCCGGGCGGTGCCGCCGGTAGAGCCCGCTCGCCCGGTGGAAGAAGGCCCGGTGTCCGGCCGGGAGCCGGCGGGGATGGGCGGCCGTCTTCAGCACGGCGGCGAAGAGCTGCTCGAACAGCGACTTCAGCCGCTGCGGCGCCAGCCCCTGTTCCCCGGCCCGGGTCAGCACCAGCTCGGTCTGGTCGAGCAACTCGGCGTGGTGCTCCCCGGGCAGGCCCAGCCGGTTGCCCTGCCGGCGCAGCAGGTGCCGGACGACGACCGTGCGCAGCACCGCCATCCGCTCCGCCCGCAGGGCGACCAGCCCGCCGAACCCGACGTCGGTGAAGTGGTCCCCGGGGAACGTGAGGTCCTGCTCGGTGAGGAAGGCCCTGCGGTACACCGCGCTCCACGCCGGCAGGGCCACGCCCGTCAGCTCCGGGGCCCGGTCGGGGGAGAAGGCCCCGTCCGGTGTGCCGGCCAGCAGCGGCGCGGCCGGTTTGCCCGGCTCGCCCTCCCACCAGGGGGTGCGCTCGTGCTCGGCGTACAGGACGTCCACCTCGCCGGTGTCGCGCAGCCGGGCGTCCAGCGCCGCCAGCGCTCCCGGGGCCAGGACGTCGTCCCCGTCGAGGAACAGCACATGGCCGCCGACCGCCGCCCGCAGCCCGGTGTTGCGCGCCCCGGCCAGACCGGCCGACGGCGGGGAGTTGACCGGCGTCAGCCGGGAGTCCCGCTCCGCGTACCCGGCGACGACGTCCGCCGCGGGTGAGTCGGGTGCGTCGCACACCGGGATCAGCTCGAAGTCGCCGAACGACTGGGCGAGGACCGAGTCCAGCGCCTGGGCCAGCCGGCCCGCGACCCCATGGGACGGGACGACGATGCTGAAGCGGGGCATTCTGCTCTTTCTGTCGTGTTCTTCGGACGCGGGGTCGCCCTCAGGTTCTGCGGAAGCGGGTCGCTGTCAGGCGGTGCCACGGCGTCCCGGTCGTCCGGACGGGCGCCAGGAGGGCGGCCGGCTGGGCGTCGGCCGCGACGGGCTGGAGGGCATGCGGGCTCCCCGGACTGCGGAACGGGTTCACAGGCGGTCGGTGAAGGACGCGGGACCGGCCGGCTGCGGCACCGTGGTGAGTGGCTCGCGCGCCGACGAGGCCGCCGCCGACGGCACCGGACGGCGCTCTCCCAGCGGCAGGACCGGCGGCAGCTCCGACTCCCCGAGCACGACCCGGCGTACGACCCGCTCGGCGGCCCGGCCGTCGTCGTACGTGCAGAACCGCTCACGGAACGCCGCACGCAGCTGCGTCGACCGGGAGCCGCGCCAGTGGCCGGTGGCGAAGATGTCGATCAGCTCGTCCTCGCCGCGCGCGACCGCGCCCGGCGGGAAGGCGAGCAGGTCGAAGTAGGTGCCGCGGGCCGCCTCGTACGCCTCCCAGTCGTCGGCGAGGACCACGATCGGCCGGTCCAGGTTGGCGTAGTCGAACATCACCGACGAGTAGTCCGTGACCAGGGCGTCCGAGGCCAGGCAGAGCGACTCCACGCTCGGATGGTCGCTGACGTCGACGACCCTGCCGCAGGTGTTGGTCAGCGGGGCGCCGTAGGAGTGATGGGCGCGGGCCAGCACGACGAAACGCGGGCCCAGACGGCGCACGATCCGCTGGAGGTCGAGGCAGCGGCGCTGGGACCGTCGATAGTCGCGGTGGGTCGGCGCGTACAGGATCGCCACCGTGCCCTCGGGGATGCCGAGCGAGGCGCGCAGCCGGGACACGTCGGCCGCGGTCGCCGTGCGGAACACGTCGTTGCGGGGGTAGCCGTACTCGAGCGTGGTGTAGCGGCCGGGGTGGACGCGCTCGTGGGTCAGCGTGGTGTGGCGGTTGGCGGACAGGACGTAGTCCCACTGGTCCACGCCCTTGAGCAGCCGGGCGAAGTCCCTGCCGCGGGCTGCCGCCGGGCGCTCCTGGAGGTCCAGGCCGATGTGCCCCAGCGGGGTGCCGTGCCCGGTCTGGATCAGCACCTGGCCCCGGCGCTTGGCCAGCCGGTGGTCGAAGTCGGTGTTGCTGACCAGGTACCGGGAGCGGGCGAGCGCCGTCCAGTAGGCGGCCGTGCCGGGGACGACGCGGCGCGGGCCCGGCGGCATCGCGTGGTGGTGCTCGGGACGGGCGATCCAGGCCGTGCGGATGTGCGGGGCGAGATCGCGGAACGCGGACTCCAGCGCGCCCGGGTTGCAGCTGTGGCCGCGGCCGTCGTAGGCGGCGAAGACGGCCCGGTCGGCGCGCAGCGGCAGACAGCGCTGGAGGCGGTAGTGGGCCCCGAGGGCGGCGGACCTGAGGGCCCGCAGCAGCTGTCCGGCCGACCGGGCCGCCCCGCGGTGCAGGGCCGAGGCCAGCCGGAGCGTGCGGTAGGTGCGGTGCAGGCCGAAGCGGATCAGGACATGGTGCACCCGGGCGCGCAGGGGGAGGCGGGCGCCCGGGGTGCGGTAGCGGCGGTAGTGGGCGCGGGCCCGGCGCAGGAAGTCCGCGTGCGAACCGCGGGGCAGCCGGTCCCGCCGGGAGTACACGATCGCCAGGTGATGGACCATGCGGCGGAAGAGCGCCGGTCGCCACCTGGCCAGTTCGGGGCGCTCGTCGAGGTATGCGAAGAGCCGGTCGTACTGCTCGAAGACGTCGAAGTGCCGCTCGCTGGTGGTGCGCAGGATGCTGCCCTGCCGGCGCTGCCGGTAGTGCACGCAGACCCGGTCCAGGGTCGCGATCGACTCCGCTGTCATCAGCACCGGGTACGTCCACGGCGTGTCCTCGTAGTACCCCGGCGGGAAGGTGAAGCCCTTCCGCTCGACGAAGTCCCGCCGGTAGGCCTTGTTCCAGGCGACCATCAGCAGCCGCAGCAGCTCCGGCCGGTCCTCCAGGCGGAACGGCGCCGGGCCCTGCTCGGTGAGATGGAGGGCCGCCTGGTTGCGGACCGCCTCGCCCGTCCAGTGGGTGCGCGCGTAGTCGAAGACCAGGACGTCCGGATCGCCCGTCTCCTTCAGCCGGTCCGTGATCGACCGCAGCGCGTCGGGCGTGAGGGTGTCGTCGCTGTCGAGGAACAGCAGGTAGTCGCCGCTCGCGTGCGCGACCCCCGCGTTGCGGGCGCGGCCCAGGCCGACGTTCTCCGGCAGATGCACGGGCCGGACCCGCGCGTCACGGGCGGCGAACTCGTCGATGATCGCGCCGCATGCGTCCGGCGAGCAGTCGTCGACGACGATCAGTTCCAGATCGGGACACGATTGGGAGAGCACCGATTCGAGGCACTCGTGCAGGTACGCCTGAACCTGGTACGCGGGGACAATGACACTGAACCTGGGCAAGAGGCCATCCATCGGTCGGCACGGGCGTTCGGCCCGGGAACGGCCGGCGAGGCGACTTGGTTACGGTGGCTACGGCATCCGGGGGAACGCGGACGGGACGGACCGCTGTCGGCCCGCCCCGCCAACCACCCTGTGGTAATGGCTACTTCACCGCGCCCGCCATCACGCCGGACACGAACTGCCGCTGGAACGCGAAGAAGACGGCCAGCGGGATCACCATCGAGATGAACGCGCCGGGTGCCAGCACGTCGATGTTGTTGCCGAACTGCCGTACCTGCGTCTGGAGCGCCACGGTGATCGGCTGGCTCCCGGAGTCCGAGAAGATCAGCGCGACCAGCAGGTCGTTCCACACCCACAGGAACTGGAAGATGCCGAGGGCGGCGATCGCCGGGCCGCCGAGCGGCATCACGACACGCAGGAACAGCCGCAGTTCACCCGCCCCGTCCAGGCGGGCCGCCTCCAGCAGTTCCCTCGGGATCTCCGCGAAGAAGTTCCGCAGCAGGAACACCGCGAACGGCAGCCCGAAGCCGACGTGGAAGAGCACCACGCCGAGTACGGAGCCGAAGATGCCGATGCCGCCGAAGAGTTCGGCGATCGGGATCAGCGCCACCTGCACGGGCACGACCAACAGGCCGACGACGCCCAGGAACCACCAGTCCCGGCCCGGGAACTCCATCCAGGCGAAGGCGTAGCCCGCCAGCGAGCCGATGACCACGACCAGCACGGTCGCCGGCACGGTGATCCACACCGTGTTCAGCAGGGAGTTGGTGATGTCCTCGTTCTCCAGCAGCTTCCGGTAGCTGTCGAAGGTGATCTGCGAGGGCTCGGTGAACACCTTCCACCAGCCGCTCGCCGCGATGTCCTCCGGCGAGCGCAGGCTGGACAGCAGCAGACCGATCGTCGGCACCAGCCAGAACAGCCCGACGACGATGAGGAACACCCGCACCAGCCCACCGCTGACCCCCTCGACCAGCTTGGACCCGAGCGACTGCATGGCCTTCATCGCCGCACCTCCCGTCGCAGCCGCCGTACGTTGAACCACATCACCGGGATCACGAGCAGCAGCAGGAACACCGAGATGGCGCTGGCGATGCCCGGCTGGTCCTCGGAGAAGCCCTTGCGGTACAGCTCCAGGGCGAGGACGTTCGCGTCGTCCTGGGAGGAGCCGGGGGCGATGATGAAGACCAGGTCGAAGATCTTCAGCACGTTGATCATCAGGGTGACGGTGACGACCGCGAGGACCGGCGCCAGCAACGGCACCGTGACCCGTCTGAACACCTGCCATTCCGACGCTCCGTCGACCCGGGCCGCCTCCAGCAGTTCACGCGGCACGCCCGCGAGCCCCGCCGCGATCAGCACCATCGCGAAGCCCGCCCACATCCAGATGTACGAGCCGATGATGGACGGGGTGACCAGGGCCGGGCCGAGCCAGTCCAGGCCGTTGTACGGCTCCTTGAAGTTGCTCGCCGGGAGCCGGAGCAGGGCCCCGTCGGCCGAGGCCGGCAGCGTGAAGGTGCCGTCGTCGGCGGCCGTCGCCGACGCCACGACCCTGCCGTCCTTGACGGCCTCGACCTTCATGCCCGCATAACCCAGTTCGGCCGCGTCGACCCCGTTCAGCTTGCCCACGCCCTTGCCGCGCGTGAAGTCCTGCCAGGTCGTGCCGGTGATCTTGTCCGGCTCGGGTTTCGCCGCCGCGGCGGACTTCGCGTTGTCCGGCATCAGATCCGGCGCGACACCCACGAGCGGCAGTGCGACGGTCTCGCCCGTCCGCACGGGCGACTTGGTGACGAACGCGCCGCCGCCGGCCGGCTTCAGCGGCGACTCCCGGCCCGGGTGGGCCTTCGGGAACTCCGACGACGGGGCGAAGGTGTCGTGCACGCCCACCCACACCGCGTTCGCCACGCCCTTGTCCGGGTCCTGGTCGTACACCAGGCGGAAGATGATGCCCGCCGCCAGCATGGAGATCGCCATCGGCATGAAGACGACCAGTTTGAAGGCCGTGCCCCAGCGCACCCGTTCGGTCAGCACCGCGAAGATCAGGCCGAGCGCCGTCGCGACCGTGGGCGCGAACACCACCCAGATGATGTTGTTCTTCAGCGCGGTGCGGATGCCCTCGTCGGTGAAGAGGGACTTGTAGTTGTCTATTCCGGCGAAGCCGTCACCGGACTGGTCGTAGAAGCTGCGCACGACCGAGTACCCGATCGGGTACACCACGAGCGCGCCGAGCAGGACGAACGCGGGCAGCAGGAACAGCGCCGCGACGGTCCTGCGGGTGCCGGTCACGCTCTTGCGCGACTTGGGAGCGGCAGGGGGCTCGGTGCCCCCTGCCGTAGCCGACGTCATGACGTCAGTTCCCGTAGGCCGCGGCCGCTTCGGCCTCCAGCTTCGCCTGGGTCCCCGCGATGTCCTTCGGGTTCTTCAGGAAGTCCTGGAGGATCTTCCACTCGCCCTTGCCGGGCGTACCGCCGAAGGCCTGCGGGGCCTGGTCGGACATGTCGAAGCGGAAGTCGTCACCGGCGTCGATGAGCGCCTTGGCGATCTTCTGCTGCACCGCGTTGGGGTAGTCGGAGTTCGGCACGTTCTTGTTGGGCGAGAGGTAGCCGCCCAGCTTGGCCTGGATCGACGCCGCGTCGGGGGAGGCGAGCCAGGTGGCCAGGGCCTGGGACCCCTTCGAGTCCTCCAGGATCACGGCCGCGTCGCCGCCCGAGACCACCGGGCCGTTGTCACCGACCGCGGGGAACGGGAACACCTTCGCGTCCGTCCCGATCTTCATGCTCTTCGGGATGTTGACCTGCGCGAAGTCACCCGCGGCGACCATGGCCGCCTTGGGCTGGTCCCCGCCGGTGAAGACCTGCGTGACGGAGGCCGGGAAGTCGGTCTGCAACGCCCCGTTCGCCCCGCCCGCGATCCAGTCGGGCTTGCCCCAGACCTGCGCGAGGGTGGTCAGCGCGTCCTTCACGGACGGGTCCGTCCACTTGATCTCGTGCTTGGCCAGCTGGTCGTACTTCTCCGGGCCGGCCTGGGAGAGGTAGACGTTCTCGAACCAGTCGGTCAGCGTCCAGCCCTCGGCCGCGCCGATGGAGAACGGGGTGACGCCGGAGTCGAAGACCGTCTGCGCGGTGTTGAGCAGGTCCGGCCAGGTCTCGGGCTCACTCGCCCCGGCGTTCTCGAAGACCTGGTTGTTGTACCAGATCAGGGACTTGTTGGCGGCCTTGTAGTAGACGCCGTACGGCTTGCCGCCCACCTTGCCGATGTTCTGCCAGCCCTGGGAGTAGTTCTCGCCGAGCTCCTTGACGGCGTCGGAGCCCAGCGGCTTGGCCCAGCCCTTGTCGACGGCCTGCTTGATGGCGCCGGGCTGCGGCAGCATCGCGATGTCCGGCGGCTGCCCGCCGGCCACCTTCGAACCGATGAAGTTGATGATCGGGTCCTGCGCGGGCACGAAGGTCACCTTGGCGCCCGTGCGGTTCTCGAACTCCTGGAGGACCTTCTTGAAGTTGGCCTGTTCGGTGCCGGTCCACACGGCGGCGACCTCCAGGCTCGTCCCGTCCAGTTTCGGAAGGTTGACGCTGTTGGTGGTCTCCTCGGTCTGGCCCGTGTTGCCGGTGCTGTTGTCGTCGCTGCCTCCGCAGGCGGTGAGCGAGAGCGCGAGTGCTCCCGCGGCGACGGTGGCCGCTGTCCTGACGGCTCTGCGGCTCTGGGGGGTCGCCTCGTTCCGCTGCGGCGACCAGCGTGTCCGGATGGTGCTCGTCATGCGCATGACTGCCCCGTTCTTCGTTCCTCGTCGAACGTCGAGCGCGCTCCCGTGCGATCTGGTCTACGCCCGGGTGTGCGGGGGCGGCAAGATGGCGTCGGCTGTCAAGCGGGGGATCGTGACCCCGTCGTGACCAGGGACTCGTCCCTGGCCGACGGACGGGGTCGGCATCCGGCCAGTGCCACCGAAGAGCGCCACGGACCAGTGCTACAGAAGTGACGGCACCCTCGCCGCCGAGACCTCCCGCGCCGCCCTTTCCAGCGCGCTGGCCAACAGTGCCAGGTCGGTCGGGCCGTTTCCGAGTTCCCGCACCGGACGGCGGGCCGGAGGGTCACCCATGCGGTGCCATTCGAGGGGGACGACGGTGGGGCGCAGGGTCGCCGTCCGGGGGATGCGGCCGGTGACGCGCCCGCCCTGGAACGGGGTGCTCCGCCCGTCCGCGCGGTCCAGGCGCCCACGGCCCGGAGCGGGCTCGTCGGGACCCGGCACCGGGGCGTCGAGGGTCACGCGGAGGGTGGCCCGACGGGCCGGTTCCGTCTCCGCCGTGCGGGCGCACGGGCCGGTGGCCGCCACCAGGTGGACGCCCAGCCGCTCGCCCTCCCGGGCCACGGCCTCCAGCGCGCGCATCACCGACCCGGCGGCGGGCCGTCCGGTCGAACCGAGCGCCGGGGACACCAGCGCGTCCAGGTCGTCGACGACCACGACGAGCCGGGGCAGCGGCGGCGCCGCGTCCGTCTGCCGCCGGGCCGCTCCGGGCCGCAGCCGCATGGTCGAACTGGGCGCGGAGTCGAGGTCACCGGCCCCGGCGGCGGTCCTGGGGGCGCTCCCGGGGGCGGACTCGGCCTGGGCGCCGCCGCCCCGGGCCGTGGCGGTGCGTTGCGTGACCATCCGGCCGGACAGCTCGCGCCCGGCGTGCCACTCGTTGAAGCCGGACCGCCCGAGCAGCTCGCCGCGCCGCTTCAGCTCGGCGCCGAGCGACTGCGCGAACTCCCGCATCCGGACCGGGTCGTGGGCCGTGAGATAGGTGGTGACATGCGGTACGTCCGTACACACGCGCAGCCCCTCGCCGGCCCCGCCGCCCGCGCCGGGGCCGCCCCGGCCGTCGACCAGCACGACGCCCAGGCGGTCCGGCCGCTCGGCGGCGGCCAGGGACGCGACGACCGCCCGCAGCAGTTCCGTACGGCCGCTGCCCGACGGGCCCTCGATCAGCAGATGCGGCCCCTCAAGTGCAAGGTCCGCGCCGACCGGGCCGCGCGGCCCGGCACCCAGCACCGCGCGCACCCGCCCGCCCAGTGCCTCGGCATCATCGGCGGCGTCCGCCCAGCGGGCCATCAGCGACGCCGGGGTCGCCCGGGCCAGGCCCAGCTCGTCCAGCAGCCGGGCCGCCTGCGGAAGGGGCGCGGAGACACGCGGCTGCCGCTCGCTCGCCGCGCCCTCGGTACGCAGCGGTGCCAGCGCCCGCGCGAAGCGCTCGGCCCAGGCGGGGGAGACGGCGTCGACGGTGGCGACGGTGCCGTGGCCCACGGGCCCGGCCGGTGCGGAGCCGCCGCCGACCCGGGCCACGCGCATCAGCCGCAGTGCCGTCGCCACGTCCCCGCTGAGCAGCGCGACCGCACCGCACTGCCGGAACGTCGGCGACGCCGAGCAGGCGGCCTCGTAGGTTTCCGTCACCGGCGAGGCCGGTGAGGCGGCGGCCGCCTCGGCCAGGCAGATGACGTGGATCCCGGCCCGGGGACCCTCCAGCGCGAGCCGTGCCACGGCCTCGCGCAGGTCGGCGCCGCCGGGGTCGCCGTCCACCACCACGACGGTGTACGGACCGGGGAAGCGGTCCGCCCCGTCCGTGCCCGGGGCGTCCTGAGCCCAGGAGGGGCGGCGGCTCGCCGGGGTGGCGGCCTGCGAGCTGTGGGCCGGCGCGGCGCCGGTGGCGGGGGCGCCGGACCCGGGGGCGTGGGCGAACGGGGCGTCGGGGCCCGGGTGCGGGGTGCTGTTTCCCCGGGGGTTCGCGCGGGGGCCGCTCTCGTGGCCGTGCGGGCCGGGGGCGTTGGACGGTGGGCCGTCGGTGGCTGTGGTGTCGGTGGCCGGGTCGGTGTTCCGGGCGTCGGGGATCGGCGTGCCTGTCAGCCGGCCGCCGCCCGCTGCGGTGCTGTTTCCCCAGGCGTTCGCGCGGGTGTTGTCGCTCCCGTGAGCGTGGGGGCCCGGGGCGTTGGACGGTGGGCCGTCGGTGGCTGTGGTGTCGGTGCTGCGGGCACCGGGGATCGGCGCGCCTGTCAGCCGGCCGCCGCCCCCTGCCGTGCTGTTTCCGACGGCGTTTGCCCGGGTGCTGTCGCTCCCGTGGCCGTGCGGGCCAGGGGCGTAGGGCGGTCGGCCGTCGTCGGCTGTGGTGCCGGTGGCCGGGTCGGTGCTGCGGGCGTCGGGGATCGGCGTGCTTGTCAGCCGGCCGCCGCCCCTTGCCGTGCCGTGCCCCGGGCCCGTCTCCGCCAGCTGGTCGTCCAGGCGGCGCAGGAGCTCGTCGGTGCGGGCCGCGGCCTGTTCACGGTCGTGGGCGAGGAGCAGCCGGCAGTCCTGGCCGTGCCCGGGACGCACATGCGGCAGCCAGCCCAGCCAGGACCACTCGGCGGTGCGCTCCTCCAGGGAGCGGGAGCGGTCCGCGGCGATCAGGACGATCTCCAGCGTGTCGGGGGAGTGCAGCGCGGTGAGCTGCGCCAGCACGGCACGGGTCAGCCCGGCGAGCCGCGCCCGCGGCCCGGCCAGCCCCAGCGCACCGACCTCGCGCAGCCCGGCGGTCACCGGCACCGCGGGCAGCAGGCCCGAGCCGTCCGGTGCCGCGCGGTCGGCCGTACCGAGGCGCACCGCGAGCGCTTCCGGGTGGCCCGGCCCGCGCTCCCAGAGCCGGGGGCCCGGCCCCAGTGCCGTCAGCAGCAACGCGGCCGGGTCCGGCCAGGTCTCCGGCGCCGCCTGCACCGCAGCCGGCCGCTCCGGCGTGACCGCGGTCGACGGGTCCTCGTACGTCCCGCGCGCGGGACCCGGGGCCTGCTCGCCACGCCCTCCGGCCAACCGGCGCGCCCACGCCCCGATCCCGCCCCGCCTGCGCGTGCCCGGCGGTACGTCGGTGCCACGCAGGGGCGTGCCCTTGCGTCCGCTGTCCGCACCGGGAGCGAGGCCGTCCGCCGCTCCGGCGCGCCGACCGGAGCCGTCCGTGCCCCCGTCGCCGAACGCCCCGGTCGCGGAGCGTCCCGCGTGGGTGTCTCCGGTGCCGAGCCCGTACCGCGTCGCACCGGGCTCCCGCGGAGCGCCGGTGACGCCGTCGGGGGAGGCCGTGTCCGACGGATCCCCGGCGGCGCCACGCTGCCGGGGGGCGCGGACCCAGCTCTCCGGCGAAAGCGCGGGCCTCTCTTCCCGGGAACCCGGGCGAGGCCCCTCGGGAGCGTCCGGGCGCGGGGGACCCGCGGCCGCGTCGACGGCGCCCGTGCCGCCCTGGCCCCGGGACAGGTCCGGCCCGCGCCGCCCGCCCTCGCCGGCCCCGGGCCGCGCAGCCTCCGCGGCCGCCGGCGCGCCCCTGCTCTCGACTCGGGGCGCCCCGCCCTGGCCCGGCACCACGGCCGGGTCGCCGGCGCCGCGCCCCGCGGGCCCCGGCCTGCCCCAGGCCACCGAGCCGTACGTCTGACGGGTGGGCCCGGACGGACCGGCAGAGGCCGGGTCCGGCACAGAGCCGTCCGGCCCCGGTCCGTCGGCGGGCACCGGCACGCGCACGTGGCCCTCCCCGTCCGGCGTCGTGTCCACCCGGCCACCGGGTCCTCCGGCGGGAGCCAGCCGCAGTGCCGACTCGCCGATCCGCAGCAGCGCCCCGGGCGCGAAACGGACCGGGCGGGCACCCACACGGGTGCCGTCCAGCATGGTGCCGTTCGTGGAGTCGAGGTCGGCGACCGAGACGCGGCCGTCGGCGCTCACCGTCACCGCGCAGTGCAGCCGCGAGACATCCGGGTCGTCCAGCGGTACGTCGGCGTCGGCGGAGCGGCCGATGCGGATCTCGCCGCCGTGCAGCAGATGCACCCCGCCGGCGTCCGGACCGGCGACCACCTGGAGCTGGGCCGGGGCGTCGTCCAGCTCCGGATGCGGCTCCGGCTCGCCCGGCGCGCCCACGGAGAGCACGGCACCGTCGGTCAGCGGGGGCTCGCCGAGCGTGCACCGCTGGATGTCCAGCCGCTGTTCGCCGGCGTACAGCACGGGGGTGCCCGAGCCGTCGCCGCCGGAGACGACCTGGGCGAGTGCCGAGGCCACCGCCGCGAGCGCCGTGCCGGCGGGCGCCGTGACCAGCACGTCGCTGCGTGGCGCGCGGTCCCGCCCCGGCACCGACGGGCCCAGTGGGTCTACGACGGTCAGCCGGATCTGCATCGCCGTCAGCGGTCCCTTCTGCTCAGGCGCGGAGTCCCCCACCCCGCCCCAGCACGTCGGCCAGTACTGCACGCATCCTCGCACCTGCCACTGACAGCGCGCCCCTCGCTCGGGAACAAGTGATCTTGATTGGTCGGCTCTGCCCGCAAAAGTGCCTGAGAGATGGCCCACTCCCGATCAGTTGAGATCGGTCACGTCCCCTCCTGGCAACCAGGAGAACGAGGTGAGCGTCTTTGCTTCGAACAGCTGTGAACGCGGATACGTAAGACCCACAGAATGACGACACACCGGTCCTCGACGGCACGGCACTACAGTGGGTCGGACAGGCCAGCAGGCAAGGCAAGCACCAGGGAGCGCATGACGTGCGGCCGGTAGGCAGCAAGTACCTGCTCGAGGAGCCGCTCGGACGCGGCGCCACGGGCACCGTCTGGCGAGCCCGCCAGCGCGAGACCGCGGGCGCCGAGGCGGCCGTTCCGGGACAGCCCGGCGAGACCGTGGCGATCAAGGTCCTCAAGGAGGAGCTGGCCAGCGACGCGGACGTCGTCATGCGGTTCCTCCGGGAGCGCTCCGTCCTGCTCCGGCTGACCCATCCGAACATCGTCCGGGTCCGCGACCTGGTCGTCGAGGGCGATCTGCTGGCGCTGGTCATGGACCTCGTCGAGGGCCCCGACCTGCACCGCTACCTGCGCGAGAACGGGCCCTTCACCCCGGTCGCGGCGGCGCTGCTCACCGCCCAGATCGCCGACGCGCTCGCCGCCAGCCACGCCGACGGCGTCGTCCACCGCGACCTGAAGCCGGCGAACGTCCTGCTCCAGCAGTACGAGGGGCAGATGCACCCGCTGCTGACCGACTTCGGCATCGCCCGCCTCGCCGACTCCCCGGGCCTGACCCGCACCCAGGAGTTCGTCGGCACGCCCGCGTACGTCGCTCCCGAGTCCGCCGAGGGCCGCCCGCAGACCTCCGCCGTCGACATCTACGGCGCCGGCATCCTGCTGTACGAACTGGTCACCGGCCGCCCGCCGTTCGCCGGCAGCTCCGCCCTCGAGGTGCTGCACCAGCACCTGAGCGCCGAGCCGCGCCGCCCGTCCACGGTCCCCGACCCGCTGTGGACGATCATCGAGCGCTGTCTGCGCAAGAACCCGGACGAACGGCCCAGCGCCGAGAACCTCGCCCGCGGCCTGCGCGTCGTCGCCGAGGGCATCGGGGTGCACGCGAACTCCGCGCAGATCGCCGCCGCCGAGGGGGTGGGCGCGCTCCTGGTGCCCGACCCGGCGCCCGCGCCCGTACCGGACAGCTTCGGCTCGGGCGACCCGACCCAGGTCCTGCCGCAGGGCGCCGGCTCGTACGACCCGAACGCCGCGACCAGCGTCATGCCCCACACCGGCGCCCCCGGCGCCGCCGACCCGACCGCCGTCCTGCCGGGACGGGGCGCGGCCGACCCGACCGCCGTCATGCCGCCGGTCCCGCCGGGCGCACCCGGCCAGCAGGGCGGCCCCGGCGGGCCCGAGGACCCGCACCCCTGGCAGAACCAGCTGCGGGCGGCCCGC
Organism: Streptomyces venetus; assembly: GCF_039540295.1. Classification (NCBI taxonomy): domain Bacteria; kingdom Bacillati; phylum Actinomycetota; class Actinomycetes; order Kitasatosporales; family Streptomycetaceae; genus Streptomyces; species Streptomyces venetus. The sequence goes on along the minus strand of NZ_BAABET010000001.1, from coordinate 1,066,070 downwards.
GACCGCAACGAGCAGACGCAGGTCCAGTACCTCGACCCGGGCCAGGACCCGCTGCGCCGCCGCCCCCAGCGCCAGGTCGCCCGGCCGCAGCAGCCCCCGCAGCGGGGACAGCAGCCCCCGCCCGGACCCGGCTACGGCCATCCGCAGCAGCAGCCCCAGCAGTACGCGCCGCAGCCCCAGCAGCCGCAGCGCTACGCGCCGCCCGCGCCGCCGCCCCAGCCCCAGCAGCCGCAGCGGCCCCAGCGCGAGCCCCGGCAGCCGCGCCAGCGCAGCGCCAACCCGATGCGGATCCCCGGGCTCGGCTGCCTGAAGGGCTGTCTCTTCACGATCGTCATCCTCTTCGTCGCCGGCTGGCTGGTCTGGGAACTGAGCCCGCTTCAGGAGTGGATCGGCACCGGCAAGGGCTACTGGGACCAGCTCACCGACTGGTTCAACACCGTGACGGGCTGGTTCGAGAAGCTCGGCAACAGCGGGGGCGCATAGGCGCGAACCGACCCGAACCCGCCTGTGGGGTTGGTGATTTGTCGACACCTGGCGGGTGATTTCCGCCTCGACGGTGAAGGTTGGCACCTCGGACGCGTAGTTTTGGCGACAACACGCGTCGCAGGGAGCAGCCTTGGCACGGAAGATCGGCAGCCGGTACACCGCCCACCAGATCCTGGGGCGGGGCAGTGCCGGCACGGTGTGGCTGGGGGAGGGGCCCGAGGGCCCCGTCGCCATCAAGCTGCTGCGCGAGGACCTCGCGTCCGACCAGGAACTCGTCGGCCGCTTCGTACAGGAGCGGACGGCGCTGCTCGGTCTGGAGCACCCGCATGTCGTGTCCGTGCGCGACCTGGTCGTGGACGGCAACGACCTGGCGCTGGTCATGGACCTCGTCCGGGGCACGGACCTGCGCACCCGGCTGGAGCGGGACCGGCGTCTCGCCCCCGAGGCGGCCGTCGCCATCGCGGCGGACATCGCCGACGGGCTGGCGGCCGCGCACGCCGCGGGCGTCGTGCACCGGGACGTGAAGCCGGAGAACGTGCTCCTGGACATGCAGGGCCCGCTCGGCCCCGGCGGCTCCCACCGCGCGCTGCTGACCGACTTCGGGGTGGCGAAACTCATCGACACCCCGCGCCGGACCAAGGCGACGAAGATCATCGGCACGCCCGACTACCTCGCCCCGGAGATCGTCGAGGGCCTGCCCCCGCGCGCGTCCGTCGACATCTACGCGCTCGCCACCGTCCTCTACGAACTGCTCGCGGGCTTCACCCCGTTCGGCGGCGGCCACCCGGGCGCGGTGCTGCGCCGGCACGTCACGGAGACCGTCGTCCCGCTGCCCGGCATCCCGGACGAGCTGTGGCAGCTGATCATCCAGTGCCTCGCCAAGGCCCCGGCCTCCCGGCTGCGGGCCTCGGAGCTCGGGTCGCGGCTACGTGAGCTGCTGCCGATGCTGGCGGGCATGCCGCCGCTGGAGGTGGACGAGCCGGACACCGAGTCCGCCGAGGAGACCGACCGCGAGGAGCAGCCCGCCGGACCGGCCCCGACCGGTGAGCGGGTCCGCCGCCGCGGCGCGGTCCCCCTCGTGCCCGGATCAAAACCGGCCGACTCCAACCGTGACACCCACACGTCCATGCGCGTCCCCGCCCCCGACGAGCTGGCCGGGGGCGCGCACGGTACGGCCCGGGCCCCGCGCGCGTCGGGCACGCCCCGGCCCGGCTCGGCCCGCAACCGCGCCGCCACCCGGCGCCGCCGCCTCGCCCTGGGAGCGGGCGCGGTCGCCCTGATCGCCGCGATCGGCGTCGGGGCCTGGCTTTCCGCATCGGACGACGACGCGAGCACGCCACCCCAGGACACACAGAACTCGGCCCCCCAGTCGCCCTGACACCGCCCCTGCCGAGGTCCGTGGCCCGCCGCCGACGAAGGGCGACGAACGGCTGAGGGCGGCCAGGGGCCGCTCCGCAGCCCGTGACCCCCGGGGAGCGGGCCGCCTGCCGGGGAGCGGACGTCGGCCGCCGGCGGCGCAGGTCGGCGCCGGGGTCCGGCCGTCGGTGACGCGGGGTGGACACCCGAGGGGCGCGGGGGCGGACACCCGAGCGGCGCGGGGGCGGACACCCGAGCGGCGCGGGGGCGGACACCCGAGCGGCGCGGGGGCGGACACCCGAGGTGCGCGGGGGCGGACGCCCGGCACGTTCCTCTTCCCGGTCCCTCCCCGACCGTCGGCAGCGGCGGCCCGGCGCTCGCCGCCGGGCGGAGCCGTTACGCTGGAGGCGTGGCAGTCGTCGATGTATCCGAAGAGCTCAAGTCCCTCTCCTCGACCATGGAGTCGATCGAGGCCGTTCTGGACCTCGACAAGCTGAGGGCAGACATCGCCGTGCTCGAGGAGCAGGCGGCCGCGCCGTCCCTGTGGGACAACCCCGACGAGGCGCAGAAGATCACCAGCAAGCTGTCCCACCTCCAGGCCGAGGTGCGCAAGGCCGAGGCCCTGCGCGGTCGTATCGACGACCTCGCCGTCCTGTTCGAGATGGCCGAGGAGGAGGACGACCCGGACACCCGCGCCGAGGCCGAGTCCGAGCTCGCCGCCGTCCGGAAGGCGCTGGACGAGATGGAGGTCCGCACCCTCCTGTCGGGCGAGTACGACTCCCGTGAGGCCGTGGTGAACATCCGCGCCGAGGCCGGCGGCGTCGACGCCGCCGACTTCGCCGAGAAGCTCCAGCGCATGTACCTGCGGTGGGCCGAGCAGCGCGGCTACAAGACGGAGATCTACGAGACGTCGTACGCGGAGGAGGCCGGCATCAAGTCGACCACCTTCGCCGTCCAGGCGCCCTACGCGTACGGCACGCTCTCCGTCGAGCAGGGCACGCACCGGCTCGTGCGCATCTCGCCCTTCGACAACCAGGGCCGGCGCCAGACCTCCTTCGCGGGCGTCGAGATCCTGCCCGTGGTCGAGCAGACCGACCACATCGAGATCGACGAGTCCGAACTGCGGGTGGACGTGTACCGCTCGTCCGGCCCCGGCGGTCAGGGCGTCAACACCACCGACTCCGCGGTGCGCCTCACCCACCTCCCCACCGGCATCGTCGTCTCCTGCCAGAACGAGCGCTCGCAGATCCAGAACAAGGCGACCGCGATGAACGTTCTTCAGGCGAAGCTGCTGGAGCGCCAGCGCCAGGAGGAGCGGGCCAAGATGGACGCCCTCAAGGACGGCGGCAGCTCCTGGGGCAACCAGATGCGTTCCTACGTGCTGCACCCTTACCAGATGGTCAAGGACCTGCGTACCGAGTTCGAGGTCGGCAACCCCGAGGCTGTGTTCAACGGCGAGATCGACGGCTTCATCGAAGCCGGAATTCGCTGGCGCAAGCAGCAGGAGAAGTAAGTTTGTCGACAAGGCAACTGCCGCCCCCGGGGCGGTAGTTGCCTTTTCTGCGCTCGGATGTCCGGGTTTTACATCACACTCACAGGCTCAGACTCCCGGCATAGCCCCCGTACTTGGACACGGCACCCGCAAACGCCCTTGACGAGCCTTTGAAAAATGGGAAGGGTAAAGCGCGGCATGCGTGTCTCTGGGGCGCATGTGAACCGGGGGGCTCTTTTCACCGCGGCCGTCCCCGTCGAGCACAGCCCCGAACGCTGCCTAATGACGATGAGCTACTGGGGGTAGCAACCACATGACGAAGAAGACGCGGATCCGTGTCGCGCGAATAGCGGCCGGCGCCGTGATCGCCGCCGGAGCCTCGCTGACCGCCGCCGGTGCCGCATCCGCCGCGGAGGCGGACGACTGCCTGCTCGGCATCCTGTGCGCCGACGAGTCGCCGGTCCCGACGCCGACGCCGACGGACCCGCCGACCGACATCCCCACCGACCCGCCGACGGACCTCCCGACGGACCCGCCGTCCACCGAGGAGCCCACGGACGAGCCGACCGAGCCCACGGACGAGCCCACCGAGCCGACCGAGGACCCGACCGACGCGCCGACCGACCCGGGCAACGGGAACGGCGGCGGCAACGGTGGCGGCAACGCCAATGGTGGCAACAACGGCGGCGGCAACAACGCCGACCCCGACGGCGGCACCTCCCCGCAGGAGGAGGGCTCCTCCGCCCTCACCGACACCGGCTCGGACTCCGCCCCGGCCGCGCAGGCCCAGGCTCAGGGCAAGGGCAACGGCGAGGAGCTCGCCGAGACCGGTGCCGCGCAGACCACCTTCCTGGTGATCGGCGCCGCCACGATGATCGCCGGCGGTGTCGGCTTCCGCGTCCTGCCGCGCCTCATGGGCGGCCGCGGCGGGGCTGCCGCCTGACGGTAGCCGCGTCCGTACGGACCGTGCGCACAGCGCAACGCTGAGGGCCCGGAGCATCACGCTCCGGGCCCTCAGTCCTGTCCTGCTCGTCCTCGCCCGCTTGTCACGCCGTCTGGTGCGCCAGCAGCGCCACGGCCGCGATCAGCGCGGCCAGCAGGGCGATCAGCGCCATCGGGTTCAGGTTCGCGAGGAAGTTCTCCTGCTGTAGGCGCTCACGGTTCGCGCGGCACACGGGGCAGCGCCCCTCGTTCACGGGGGCCGCGCAGTTCGCGCACACCAACCGGTCGTACGTCATGCGCTCGCCCTCCTTGCGCCGGTTCCAGGTCGTTCAACGTTCGTGGGTGGGGGAATGTTCCCCTCCCCACTTTGCCAGGTTCCGCCGGAGGGCGCGCGGTCGATGCGAAAGAGCAGCACCCCACGCCCCCAGGGCGTACAAAACGGCACATCCGCTGTGCAACCGCCACCGGTGACTGCGGTCACGTACCCGGTTCGCGTATGGTCACGCTCATCTACCCCCGGCGACCCGTGGTGCATCCGTGATCCGATTCGACAATGTCTCCAAGGTCTACCCCAAGCAGACCCGCCCCGCCCTCAGGGATGTCTCCCTGGAGGTCGAGAAGGGCGAGTTCGTGTTCCTCGTGGGGTCCTCCGGCTCCGGAAAGTCCACCTTCCTGCGGCTGATCCTCCGCGAGGAGCGGTGCAGTCACGGGCAGGTGCACGTCCTGGGCAAGGACCTCGCACGCCTCTCCAACTGGAAGGTTCCGCAGATGCGGCGCCAGCTGGGGACGGTCTTCCAGGACTTCCGCCTGCTGCCGAACAAGACGGTCGGCGAGAACGTCGCCTTCGCGCAGGAGGTCATCGGCAAGTCGCGCGGTGAGATCCGCAAGTCCGTGCCGCAGGTGCTCGACCTCGTCGGGCTCGGCGGCAAGGAGGACCGGATGCCCGGCGAGCTGTCCGGTGGTGAGCAGCAGCGCGTCGCCATCGCGCGGGCCTTCGTCAACCGGCCGAAGCTGCTCATCGCCGACGAGCCCACCGGCAACCTCGACCCGCAGACCTCCGTCGGCATCATGAAGCTGCTCGACCGCATCAACCGGACGGGCACGACCGTGGTGATGGCCACGCACGACCAGAACATCGTGGACCAGATGCGCAAGCGCGTCATCGAGCTGGAGAAGGGCCGCCTCGTCCGCGACCAGGCCCGTGGCGTCTACGGCTACCAGCACTGACACCGCACGAGATCCACGGAAAGGCTTAACCCGTCGCCATGCGCGCCCAGTTCGTACTCTCCGAGATCGGTGTCGGTCTCCGCCGCAACCTGACGATGACCTTCGCCGTCATCGTCTCCGTCGCCCTGTCCCTCGCCCTGTTCGGCGGGTCGCTCCTGATGAGTGACCAGGTCAACACCATGAAGGGCTACTGGTACGACAAGGTCAACGTCTCGATCTTCCTCTGCAACAAGAGCGATGCCGAGTCCGACCCGAACTGCGCCAAGGGCGCGGTGACGGACGACCAGAAGCAGCAGATCAAGACCGACCTCGACAAGATGGGCGTCGTCCAGACGGTCACGTACGAGTCGCAGGACGCGGCGTACAAGCACTACAAGGAGCAGTTCGGGGACTCCCCGCTGGCCAGCTCCCTCACGCCGGACCAGATGCAGGAGTCGTACCGCATCAAGCTGAAGGACCCGCAGAAGTACCAGGTGATCGCGACCGCCTTCGACGGCCGGGACGGCGTGCAGTCCGTTCAGGATCAAAAGGGCATTCTGGACAATCTGTTCGGGCTCCTCAACGGTATGAACTGGGCCGCGCGGGCGGTGATGGCGCTCATGCTCGTCGTCGCGCTGATGCTGATCGTCAACACCGTGCGGGTCTCGGCGTTCAGCCGACGGCGCGAGACCGGCATCATGCGCCTGGTCGGCGCCTCGGGCTTCTACATCCAGGCGCCGTTCATCATGGAGGCCGCCGTCGCCGGGCTCATCGGCGGCACCCTCGCGTGCGCCTTCCTGCTGATCGCCAGATACTTCATCATCGACCACGGCCTGGCGCTGTCCGAGAAGCTGAACCTGATCAACTTCATCGGCTGGGACGCCGTTCTCACGAAGCTGCCGCTCATCCTCGCCACGAGTCTGCTGATGCCCGCGTTGGCCGCGTTCTTCGCGCTGCGCAAGTACTTGAAGGTGTGACGCATGCCAACAGGGGCCGTGCGGTCAACCGACCGTACGGCCCTTCCCCTTGTCCTAGACTCACCGGCATGTCAGGTCGTGACCCGTTCTGTCAGCCCCGTCGCATCCGCCGCGGGGCCGCCCTGACCTTGCTGTTCACGAGCGTGCTCGTCGCCGGGGCGGCCACCGGCTCCCTCCCGCAGGCCGGCCGCAAGTCCGCGCCGGACGAGGTCCGTTCGACCGGCCCGGTCGGGCGTCACGCGGCCGTCGCCAGGGCCGCCGAGGAGGCCATGGCGGACGGCAAGTCCCCGATGGAGGCCGCCAAGCGCGCCGTCAGCCGCAGCGGCGACCGCTGGGGCGCCGTCTACTCCCAGGGCGAGTACGAGGAGTTCGAGGACGCCCTCGACGGCCAGTACACCGGCGTCGGACTCTGGGCGCGCAGCGAACGCGACGGCCGGGTCGAGGTGACGAAGGTGCGCGCAGGCTCGCCCGCCGCCACCGCCGGGATCCGCCCCGGGGACCTGCTGCGCAGCGTCGACGGCGCGAAGACCGACGGCCGGCCCGTCACCGAGGTCGTCTCCCTGCTGCGTGGGGACGCCACCGACGCCCCCGCCGGCACCACCGTCCGCCTCGGACTGGAGCGGGACGGGCGCGCCTGGACCGAGACCCTGCGCCGGGCCCAGCTGACCACGGACTCGGTCACCGTGCGGGAGCTCGCCGGACCGGTCACCCTCATCAAGGTCGACACCTTCACCAAGGGCTCCGGCGACCAGGTCCGCAAGGCCGTCCGCCACGCCCCGCCCGGCGGCGTCGTCCTCGACCTGCGCGGCAACTCCGGCGGACTGGTCACCGAGGCGGTCAGCGCGGCCTCCGCCTTCCTCGACGGCGGCCTGGTCGCCACGTACGACGTCGAGGGCGAGCAGCGCGCCCTGCACGCCGAGCCCGGCGGCGACACGACGAGACCCCTGGTCGCGCTCGTCGACGGCGGGACGATGAGCGCGGCGGAACTCCTCACCGGGGCGGTCCAGGACCGCGGACGGGCGCTCGTGGTGGGTTCCCGGACCTTCGGCAAGGGCTCGGTCCAGATGCCGAGCCGGCTGCCCGACGGCTCCGTCGCGGAGCTGACCGTCGGGCACTACCGCACCCCCTCCGGCCGCGGGGTCGACGGCCGGGGCATCACCCCCGACCTGGAGACCGACGACGGCGCCCTCCAGCGGGCCGAGACCGTACTGCGCGGCCTCGCGAGCCCCTCGTAATCGACTTTCCGCGGGCCCCCTCCGTAGTGCGAAAATGGACGGCACTATGGCTAAGGAAAAAGGGCGCAAGCTGATCGCGCAGAACAAGAAGGCGCGGCACGACTACCTCATCATCGACACCTACGAGGCCGGCCTGGTCCTCACCGGGACCGAGGTGAAGTCGCTGCGCCAGGGTCGGGCGTCGCTGGTCGACGGCTTCGTGCAGCTGACCGACGGTGAGGCGTGGCTGCACAACGTGCACGTGCCGGAGTACAGCCAGGGCACCTGGACCAACCACAGCGCGCGGCGCAAGCGCAAGCTGCTGCTGCACCGCTCCGAGATCGACAAGCTGGAGTCGAAGTCGGGGGACACGGGCCACACCATCGTGCCCCTCGCGCTGTACTTCAGGGACGGCCGGGCCAAGGTCGAGATCGCGCTGGCGAAGGGCAAGAAGGAGTACGACAAGCGTCAGGCGCTGCGGGAGAAGCAGGACCGCCGGGAGACCGACCGCGCGATCGCGGCGGTGAAGCGCAGGCAGCGCGGGGCGTAGCGAATACGCTGGCACCGACCCGCGTTGGTCACGTACGATGGTGCCTGCACCCCATGGCGGGTGCGTGACCCTCTCCGGAGGGATTGTCAACACAACATGGGGATGATCGGTTTCGACAGCGGCTGTCGAAGCAGGGGAAGCGTGTCGAGGAAGCGGCAATGATCTCGTAAACCATATGTCGCAAAAAATAATCGCCAACACCAAGCGCGATTCCCAGTCCTTCGCTCTCGCTGCCTGATAAGCAGTGACTGAAGGACCCTAAATGGGTGTCAGCCCGGGAGTGTTCCCGGCCCGGATCCTGGCATAATCTAGGGAACTAAACCATCGAGCCCGGTCACGGGGCCCGATGGGAAATCAAACAGTGACTGGGCCCGTCGGCGACTTGTTCGCGTGATCGCCGGGGCCGAGAAAATCACAGCGAACTGCACACGGAGAAGCCCTGCTTCTGCACCGTTGGACGCGGGTTCGATTCCCGCCATCTCCACTCATCCCATGTGGGCACAGGCCCCGTCGCTTCCGAGCGGCGGGGCCTGTGCCATGCCCGCCGCGGTGGCAGCAGCGTCGTCCACCGGCATCCGGGTTGTAGGACCTGGCGGTAATCATCGTTCGCAGTTCTTCATACAGAGATATGGAGAGCCCTCATGGCACATAGAAAAGATGCTGAACGGCAAAATCCTTCACTCGTTTGCCGCGCATCCGGCGAAGTAGGCCGACGTTAGTCGGTACATGACCGAGGCGACCAGGAAAGACGGGTGGGCGGTAACGCTCGGCCCCTACACCTACATTCCCGCTCCGGCGCACTCGTCGGCGACCGTCAACGGCACGCTCACCAAGGCCGGTTGCCCGGTCACGTTGCAGGTGACGGAGCCGGTGCTGCGCGATTTCCTCGACGCCATGAGTGCGCTGGAAATCGATCTCGCCCGGCGCTGGACCAGTGCGACGGAATGGTCCGCTTTCGCGCTCGCGGAATAGTCGGGGCGCGCCATGTATGACAAAGGAATCGAGGGCAGCGGGCGGCACCGGGCTCCCACCCGGGATTTCGTGACGCCCCTCACCCCACCGGACCCGACCTGGGATCCGGCCGAGGAACTCGCGTTCATCCTCCAGGAAGCCCTGGCTGAGCAGGAGCCGAGGATCCCCGCCCCGCGTGACGAGACGCGGACCGCGGCGGCGGACGTCGTCCCGGACGGCCACATCCGGCGGCTCCAGGACATCACCGAGGAACTGGCGCCGGTGCGGGAGGTCCACCGGCGCCACCGCAAGGTCCGCAATCGCAGGGCCCCGCGGGTGCTCCGCGCCACCAGCTTCCTCGTCGCCGCCCTGGCCGCTGTGATCGCCTCCGCGGTGAGCCTGCTCAGCGGGATGGTCGCCTACGACCCGCTGCGCCTCGTCGCCGTGTCACCCCCGGGCAGGAGCCTCCACACCTGGTGGCCGCTGCTGGTGTACGGGCCCTGGCTGGTGGCCTCGCTGTCCGTCCTGCGGGCCGCGCTGCACCAGCGCCGTGCCGTGCACTCCTGGTGCGTGGTCCTCGTCTTCTCGTGCGTCGCCGTACTGCTGTGCGTCGCCCAGGCGCCCAGAACGGTTCTGGGTACCGCGTCGGCGGCCCTGCCGGGGTTGGCGGCACTGGCCTGCTTCCAGCAGGTCGTGCGGCAGATCACACTGACCCGTCCTCCCGTCCGGACGGTGCCGCGGCACCGGCAGGGGCAGGCCCTGCCGAAGGACCCCGCCGGCGGGTCCGCTCCCGGTGGCGACGCGGCGGGGCAGGGGGAAGGGTCTCAGCAGACCGGCGGGGTCTGAGCGGCGTGGTGCGGGGCGGCGGGGTGCCTGACGGCGAGGTGCCGGGCGGTGGGGTCGTCGGCCCCGCCGCGACGGTGTCGCATCCCTTGGGCGATCCCGTCGGAGGGGGGATTCCGGCCATGGGCGATGTCCTCAGCGCGTCCCACGGCTGCCACGATTCGGTACGCCGTCCACACGCAACCTCCGCGTGCGCTACATTCGACGCCTGAGCACGGTGTGGTAAAGGGGGGCGCTCGGAACGGGTGGGGGCCCGGATCCGACGACGGGTGCTCAGGTCGTAAGCGCACCTGAACCATCCCGTGGGGGGAAGTGCGTGCGCGTGAAACAGTGGCGAGAAGACGCCCAACCCGAGTGGCCCGAGGTCGCTACGACGACCGGTGAACTCCCCGCGGACGGCAGAGCCCGGGACCGGAGAGCCACTCAGGTGTTCGCCGGCGGCGACGTCCAGGTGACCGGCAGCCGACTGCCCGCCGGGACGGAGGTATTGCGCGGCATTCCCCGGCAGAGCGAGGGCGAGGCCGACTCGTTCGCCCCGGACCCCGGGCCCCGTGCCGCCGTCCGCGACCCCTGGCAGGAGGAAGCCGAACCGGCCGGGACCCTCCCGCCGGACGAGGACGACACCGAGCACACCCACGACCCGCACGAGGTCACCGTCCAACTCGACGCCGTACAGCTCGGGGACGGGTTCCTGAGGCAGGTCAAGGAAGGTTCCGGGGGGACCCCCGAATCGGCCGCCGACCGGCCGGTGTTCGTCGACGAGTCCGGTCGCCGCAGCCGCCGCTTCCGCAGGATCGGCATGGCCGTCGCCCTGGTCTGCGGGGTCTACGCCGTGGTCATCGTCGCCACCCTGCTCTCGGGCAACTCCCAAGCGCCCTGGCTGCCCGTGCCGGGCCAGCAGGAGGGGCAGCCCGCCGGGAAGGTCGACACCCCGCCCCTGCCGGAGCAGTCGGCACCGTCCGCCGAGGCGGAAGCCACCGCCCCGGGTGGCACGCCGGCGACCGGCGAGGCCACGGCACCGGCGCCCGGCGCGAGCGCCCGTGAACCCGTGGCCACCGCGGGCCCCGGCCGATCCGGCACGACCGCCAAGCCCTCGCCGACCGCGGCCCGGACCACACCGGCCCCGCGCACCGGTGTCACGAACCCGGCCCCGAGCAAGCCGGCGGACCCGCCGAGCACGCCCGCACCCGACCCGACACCGACGACCCCCGCTCCGCCCGAGCCGACCGCGACCACGGGCACCGGCGGCGGCGACGGCGGCGACACCGGCACCGTCGCCGAGGGTCCGGCGCAGACACCGCCGGTCGCCGAGTCACAGGGCGCGTAGCCGGACTGCCGGGGCGCAGGTCGGTCGCATGGCCGGACCGTACGGCCGGGTCACCGGCAGGTCCGGCGGTCGGTCGTCAGGTCGGTCGTCAGGTCGTCAGATCCGGCGGGCTGGTCGGTCCGGCCGGGGCGGTGGCGGGTCCGAGCGCCTGCCGCTCAGCCAGGTCCAGTTGCCTGCCGGATCCGCCGGCCCCCGCCGGCCGGTCGCCACCGGCCGCCCCGCCCGGGCCGCGGCAACTCCGCCCGGCAGGCCGCTCCGTGCGGGCCGACCCGCGGGCACCACGCCTCCGCCGGGCCCGGCGACGGCACCGGCCCTCGGCCCGGCGAACGCCACCGGCCACCCGGCCCGGCGACGGCACCGGCCCCCGCACTGCCCGGCTCGGTCCACCGCCCAGCCCCAGCCCCACCCCCGGCCTCCCCACGGCCCCTCCCCGCCCGCATCCCGTCCCCGCACCAGCCGGAGTACCACCCCTGATGGCAACCCGTTCCCACCGTCCCGAGCGCGCGACCCGAGCCCCTGACGATCCCGGCGACCGCAACCGCCCTCGCCGCCGCCTGCCCATGCGGCTGCTGCTGCCCCTGCTCGTCCTGGTGGCCCTCATGGCCATGCTCATGCTGCGCGGCTACGTGCACAGCGAGGTCCTCGCCGACCACCGCGTCGGACCGCCCGCCGCGAACGACCGGGTCCCGAAGGACATCCTGGAGGGCGGGCCCGTCATCGACACCCGGGAAGGGCGGCCGACCAGTCTGGACCTCCCGGACCGCGAGCTGGTGCTGACCTTCGACGACGGACCGGACCCGGTATGGACGCCCAAGGTCCTCGACGTGCTGAAGAAGCACGACGCGCACGCCGTCTTCTTCATCACCGGCACCATGGCCTCCCGCTACCCGGAACTCGTCCAGCGCATGGTCGACGAGGGCCACGAGATCGGCCTGCACACCTTCAACCACCCGGACCTGGCGCTGCAGAGCAAGAGCCGCGTCGACTGGGAGCTGTCGCAGAACCAGCTCGCGCTCGCCGGTGCGGCCGGCATCCGCACCTCGCTGTTCCGCCCGCCGTACTCGTCGTTCGCCCAGAACATGGACAACAACTCCTGGCCGGTCACCGAGTACATCGGCAGCAAGGGCTACATCACCGTCGTCAACGACACCGACAGCGAGGACTGGCGCAGGCCCGGGACCGAACAGATCATCCGCAACGCCACGCCGAAGAACGGCGACGGCGCCGTCGTGCTGATGCACGACTCCGGCGGCGACCGCTCCCAGACCGTCGCCGCGCTCGACCGGTACGTCTCCGGACTCCAGGACAAGGGCTACCGCTTCGACACCCTCACCGCCGCCCTGAACGCCCCCAGCGCGCACACCCCGGTCGCCGGGCTGGAATCGCTGAAGGGTGAGGCGTGGGTCTTCCTGGTGCAGGCCTCGGACGAGACGACCGACGTGCTCGTCGCCGGTCTCGCCGTCGTCGGGGTGCTGGTCTTCGGGCGGCTCGGGCTGATGCTGGTCCTGTCCGTCGCGCACGCCCGCCGGGTCCGCCGTCGCGGCTTCCGCTGGGGTGAGACCGTCACCGAACCGGTGTCCGTCCTCGTACCCGCCTACAACGAGGCCAAGTGCATCGAGCAGACGGTCCGTTCCCTCGTCGCGAGCGACCACCCCATCGAGGTGCTGGTCATCGACGACGGCTCGAGCGACGGCACCGCGCGCATCGTCGAGAACCTCGGCCTGCCCGGGGTGCGGGTCGTCCGCCAGCTCAACGCGGGCAAGCCGGCCGCCCTCAACCGGGGGATCGCCAACGCCCGGTACGACCTGATCGTGATGATGGACGGCGACACCGTCTTCGAACCGACCACCGTCCGCGAACTGGTGCAGCCCTTCGGCGACCCGCGCGTGGGCGCCGTCGCCGGCAACGCCAAGGTCGGCAACCGGGACTCGCTCATCGGCGCGTGGCAGCACATCGAGTACGTGATGGGCTTCAACCTCGACCGCCGGATGTACGACGTGCTGCGCTGCATGCCGACCATCCCCGGCGCGGTGGGGGCGTTCCGGCGCAGCGCACTGGAACGCGTCGGCGGCATGAGCGACGACACGCTCGCCGAGGACACCGACATCACCATGGCCCTGCACCGCGACGGCTGGCACGTCGTGTACGCGGAGAAGGCCGTCGCCTGGACCGAGGCCCCCGAGTCCGTCCAGCAGCTGTGGTCCCAGCGCTACCGCTGGTCGTACGGCACCATGCAGGCGATCTGGAAGCACCGCCGCTCCCTCGTCGACCGTGGACCCTCGGGCCGCTTCGGCCGGGTGGGCCTGCCGCTGGTGTCGATGTTCATGGTCGTGGCGCCGCTGCTGGCCCCGCTGATCGACGTGTTCCTGCTGTACGGGCTGGTGTTCGGCCCGACGGAGAAGACCATCGGCGCCTGGCTGGGCGTCCTCGCAGTGCAAGGGGTGTGCGCGGCCTACGCGTTCCACCTGGACAAGGAACGCATGACCCATCTGATCTCGCTGCCGCTCCAGCAAATCCTCTACCGGCAGCTCATGTACGTCGTCCTGCTCCAGTCCTGGATCACCGCGCTCACCGGCGGCCGGCTGCGCTGGCAGAAGCTGCGGCGCACCGGCGCGGTGGGCCTGCCCGGCACCGGCAGCGGCACTCCGCAGCAGCCGGTGGGCGGGAGGTCCGCCCGATGACCATGCAGCAGACTCCCGTCACCGACGCCCCGAAGGACGAAGGGGCCCCCCGCACCGGACCGGTCCGTGACCGGTACTTCGACCTGCTGCGCGCCCTCGCGCTGTTCCGTGTCGTGCTGTACCACCTGACGGGCTGGGCCTGGCTGCCGCTGGTGTTCCCCTCCATGGGCGTGATGTTCGCCCTCGCCGGCAACCTCATGGCCCGCTCGCTCAAGCGCCCGCCCGTCCAGGTGATCCGCGGCCGGATGCGCCGGCTGCTGCCTCCGCTGTGGCTGCTGGGCGTCGTCGGCGTCACCGGCATGGTCCTCCAGGGCTGGGGGCCGGACGCCGACGGGCATCCCGGCTGGTGGTGGCTCCACCTCACCTTCTGGATCGTCCCGCTCAGCGACCCGCCGTACGCCGAGGGGCTGCCCGGACTGCACGGCTTCGTCGGCGAGAACTGGGCGGCGGACTTCGCGGGACCGCTCTGGTACATCCGCGCCTACCTCTGGTACGTGCTGCTCTCCCCGTTCCTGCTGAAGGCCCTGCGCGCGATGCCGGTGGTCACGCTCCTCGCGCCGATCGCCCTGGCCGTCGCCTTCGAGCACGGCTACATCACGCTGCCCGGCGAGCGGATCCCCTCGGCGCTCACGGACTTCTCCACCTTCGGCGCCTGCTGGATCCTCGGCATGGCCCACCAGGAGGGCATCCTGCGCAGACTGCCGCGCTACGTCGTCCCGTCCGTCGCGCCCGTCATCGCCCTGGCCGGCCTCTGGTACGCCCTGCACCACGGCTTCGGCCCGGGTAACGACCTGGACAGCATGCCCCTGGCGCAGGCCCTGTGGTCCTTCGGCACGGTGCTTCTGCTGCTGCACGTCAGCCCGTCCTGGTCCGAGTGGCCGCGCCGGCTGCGCCGCTGGTCCGGCACGATCACCCTGCTCAACTCCCGGGCCGTGACGATCTACCTCTGGCACAACATCTGCATCCTGATCGCCGCGACCCTCTGGGACCGGCTGTGGGGTTTCGAGGTGCTGGAGCAGAACGTGCCGGGGTTGCTGGAGAGTGTCTGGCCGGTGCTGGTCGTGGTGTGGATCCTGATCGTCGGCTGCGTCCTGGCGTTCGGCTGGATGGAGGACCTGGCGGCGAAGCAGCAGCCCCGGCTGTGGCCCAGCAAGCCCCGGCAGAAGGCCCGGGAGACGGCCCGGGGGAGCCGGAGGCGCCGGGCACCCGGCGGCTGAGCAGGGCCGCCGCCACCGCGGCGGCGGGACCGCGTTCCGCCGGCCGTTCCCCGTGTGGAAAACTGCCCGGGTTGCGCAAGTGAACACGGCGGTCGGCGGAAGCGGTGGGGATGAGTAAGCGGCAGACACAGAAGATGCTGCGGCTGATGGCGAGCGGCGAACCCGTCGAGCTCACCAGCCCGATGGCGTCCGTGAAGAAGCTCGCCCGGCTGGCCTTCATCGCCCAGCAGTTCGGCTACGAGTACGCGGACGTCCGGCAGAGCAGCGGCCGCAACGGCGCGCTCACCATGCTGGTCCTGCCCGACCCCAGCCCGCAGGCCAGGGCCCGGGCCGGGCAGAACTGGGCGCAGTACCCGAACGCCTCCGACGGCGTCTCCCTGCCGCCCCTCGTGCCCGACGCGTTCGAACTCCTCAAGGCCCGGATCAACTTCGACCTCACCGGCAAGAACGCCGAGAAGCGCATGGGTTACGCGGCCCTCGGCGTCACCGTCGGCTGCGTGGTCCTGGCCCTGCGCTCCGGCGGGGAGGCCTCCGACTTCGTCGTGGCGGGCGTGGTGTGGCTGCTGTTCATGGCGATCTTCGGCATCGGACTGCTGGTCACGCGCAGGCGCAACGCGAAGTTCGCCGCGCGGTTGCAGGCCGCGGGCTTCACGCCGGTGCGGGACGAGACCGGGCGGCTGCGGTATCTGCCGCCGGGGGCGCAGGTGCCGGGGCAGGGCAATCCGTTCGGCGGCGGACCGTACGGCGGTGCGCCGGGGGCCGGGGCGCCCGGGTACGCGGGTGCGCCGGGCCAGACGCCCGGGATGCCGGGTGCCCCCGCGGGGCACGGACAGCAGGCACCGGGCCCGTACGCCCAGCCGGCACCGGGCCCCTACGCCCAGCCGGCACCGGGGCCGTACCCCTCCCAGCCCGCCCCCGGCCCATACGGAGCCCAGCCTGCGCCCGGCCCGTACGGAGCCCAGCCCGCGCCCACGCCGTACCCGCCTCAGCAGCAGCCCGGCCCCTACGCCCAGCAGCCGCCCCACTCCCAGCCGTACCCGCAGCAGAACCCCCACTGGCAGCCGCCGCAACACTGACCCGACCGGCAGCGGACCTCTCATCCCGCCCGAGCCCGGGGTGAGAGCAACGTTCCCTTGCGGTCACTCGCTGGCACAGTCACGAAACGCGTCCTCCCTACCTTCGGAACCAGCCAGTCGTAGTACGACCGAGTCCCGGAGCAAGTGGAGGCGTCATGACAGGCCCTGGCACGGCACCCGCACCCCCGAGCAGGGGCGGACGCTGGATCCGGCACTGGGATCCGGAGAACGAGACCTTCTGGAACGAGACCGGGGAGAAGGTCGCACGCCGCAACCTCTACTTCTCGGTGCTGTCCGAGCACATCGGCTTCTCGGTCTGGACCCTGTGGTCCGTACTGGTGCTCTTCATGGGCCCGGAGTACGGGCTGACCCCGGCCGACAAGTTCATGCTGACCTCGATGGTCACGCTCGTCGGCGCCGTCGTCCGCGTCCCCTACACGTTCGCCGTCGCGATCTTCGGCGGGCGGAACTGGACGATCATCTCCGCCGCCCTCCTCCTGGTCCCGACCGTCGCCGCGTTCACCGTGATGGAGCCGGGCACCTCCTTCTCCACCTTCCTGCTCGTCGGCCTGCTCGCCGGCATCGGCGGCGGCAACTTCGCCTCCTCCATGACCAACATCAACGCCTTCTTCCCGCTGCGGAAGAAGGGCTGGGCCCTCGGCCTGAACGCGGGCGGCGGCAACATCGGCGTGCCGGTGATCCAGCTGGCCGCGCTCGCGATCATCGGCGCCGGCGGCGGCCCGCGCGTACTGCTCGGGATCTACATCCCGCTGATCCTCGTCGCCGCCGTCATGGCCGCGCTCTTCATGGACAACCTGGAGAACGTCAAGAACGACACCGGTGCGGCCAAGGACGCCGCGCGGGACGCCCACACGTGGATCATGTCCGTCCTCTACATCGGCACGTTCGGCTCGTTCATCGGCTACAGCTTCGCCTTCGGCCAGGTGCTGCAGAACCAGTTCGGCCGTACGCCGCTGCAGGCCGCGTACGTCACGTTCCTCGGCCCGCTGCTCGGCTCCCTCATCCGGCCCGTCGGCGGCTGGCTCGCCGACCGGTACGGAGGCGCGCGGATCAGCCTGTGGAACTACGTCGCCATGGGCGTCGCCACGGCGGTGCTGATCGGTGCCTCCATGGAGAAGTCGCTGGCGCTGTTCACGGCGGCGTTCGTGGTGCTGTTCGTGCTCAGCGGGCTCGGCAACGGGTCGACGTTCAAGATGATCCCGGGCATCTTCCAGAACAAGGCCCTGGCCAAGGGGCTGCGGGGCGAGGAGGCCGCGGCCTACGGGCGCCGGCTCTCCGGCGCCTCCATGGGGCTCATCGGCGCGGTGGGCGCGCTCGGCGGTGTCGCCATCAACCTAGCCTTCCGCCAGTCCTTCCTCTCCTACGGTTCCGGCACCGGCGCGTTCGTCGCCTTCCTCGCCTTCTACATGGTCTGCTTCGGTGTCACCTGGGCCGTATACCTTCGACGTACGGCACGCGGGGTACCCGACACCACGACGACCTCGGAGGCGAAGCCGCAGCTCAGTTACGCCGAGGTGTGAAGTAACACCGACGACATCAAGTTGATCCGAGCCTGTCACGAGCCGTTGACAGGCTCGATCGGCATGTAGGTACGCCGTACTTACGAAGTACGACGACTCGAGTGCGGGACGAGAGCCATGACCGAGGAACAACAGCGACCGGATCACGGGCCCCTGGCGGGCTTCACCGTGGGTGTGACGGCCGCGCGCCGGGCCGACGAACTCGGGGCGCTGCTCCAGCGACGCGGTGCCGCCGTCCTGCACGCCCCTGCCCTGCGGATCGTGCCGCTCGCCGACGACAGTGAGCTGCTGGCCGCGACGAAGGAGATCATCCATCAGGTGCCGGACATCGTGGTCGCCACGACCGCGATCGGCTTCCGGGGATGGATCGAGGCCGCCGACGGCTGGGGGCTCGGCGACGACCTGCTGTCGCGTCTGGGCGGCGTACGGATCATGGCGCGGGGGCCCAAGGTCAAGGGCGCGGTGCGGGCGGCCGGGCTGACGGAGGAGTGGTCGCCGTCGTCGGAGTCCATGGCGGAGGTGCTGGACCGGCTGCTGGAGGAGGGCGTCGAGGGCTCGCGGATCGCGATCCAGCTGCACGGTGAGCCGCTGCCCGGGTTCGTGGAGGCGCTGCGGGAGGGCGGGGCCGAGGTCGTCGGCGTGCCGGTGTACCGGTGGATGCCGCCGGAGGACATCGGCCCGGTGGACCGTCTCCTCGACGCGGTGGTCTCCCGGGGCCTGGACGCGCTGACGTTCACCAGCGCCCCGGCCGCGGCGTCCCTTCTGTCCAGGGCCGAGAAACGCGGACTCCTCCCGGAGCTCCTGGCCGCCCTGGGCCACGACGTCCTGCCCGCCTGCGTCGGCCCGGTCACCGCGCTGCCGCTCCAGGCCCACGGCGTCGACACGGTCCAGCCCGAACGCTTCCGGCTCGGCCCTCTGGTCCAGCTCCTCTGCCAGGAGCTGCCGGGCCGGGCGCGGTCGCTGCCGGTCGCGGGGCACCGGGTGGAGATCCGCGGCCACGCCGTCCTGGTCGACGGCGACCTCAAGCCCGTACCGCCCGCCGGCATGTCCCTCCTCCGCTCCCTGGCCCGCCGTCCCGGCTGGGTGGTCGCCCGTGCGGACCTGCTCCGCGCACTGCCCGGCGCCGGCCGCGACGAACACGCGGTCGAAACGGCCATGGCCCGCCTCCGCACGGCCCTCGGCACTCCCAAGCTGATCCAGACGGTGGTCAAGCGGGGCTACCGCCTGGCCCTGGACCCGGTGGCGGAGACGAAGTACGCGGACGCGTGAGGCGTCCCGCGAGTTGGGTGAAAAACAGCCACGGTGACGAGCACCGGGCCGCCCGAGCCGATCCACGTCGGGGTGCGCCGCGTGTGGGCGCCCCTGAGGCTGCTGCCCTGGCGGCGTTCGTCAGCCGAGGCTGACTTCCGGTGCGTGTGGCAGTCCAGCCCGTGCGAGGGGTTTCCGGCGTTGCGCTGGGCAGGCACTGTAAGAGGGAACGGTTTCCCAGCCCCCTCGCTGGCATCTCACCGACCCCTCGCGCTCGGGGGGTACCCCTAGGCGGTGACAGGCACATGGCACTGGGTACGGCCACGGCCCCCTATGAGCTGCGGTTCGATGCCGGGCGGATCTGCCTGGATCTGCTCTCCACCACGCATCCTGAGGAGCGGCTCGACTCCGTGGACGTGCTGCGCGCCTGGATCACCGGCTCCGGGCTCGTCCCGGCGGGCACCGCCCTGGCCCACCTCGACGACGGCTGGCTGGTCGCCTTCCGTGAACTGCGCGGCCAGACGGACCGGTTGGTGCGCGGCTGGTCGCGGCCGGGAGCCCGGGCGTACGACCGCGCGCTCGCGCACGTCAACGACCTCGCGCGGACCGCGCCCCCGGCCCCGCGAGCCGTCCGTGACTCGGACGGCGAGCTCGTACGGCAGTTGGACGACCCGCCCGGCTGCGCCGCCCTGCTCGCGGCCGTCGCCCGGGACGCCGTCGACCTGCTCACCGACCCGGTCGCCCGCGCCGCCCTGCGCCAGTGCGAGGGCGACAACTGCCGGATCGTGTATCTCGACACCTCCCGGGGACGCAGAAGGCGCTGGTGCTCCAGTGAGGTCTGCGGGAACCGCGAACGCGTCGCCCGGCACCGACGCCGCGCGGCACTCGCTCGCGCTTAGGAGCCCTCTAATTCCCTTTTGCCCCTCGGCGCAAAGGAATTGCGTGTCCGGTACAGCCAATTCCGCTGTCCTAATTGCGACTTCTGCGACCGCACTGTCGAAGTGATTTCGATTACATGTCGTTTACCTACGCCCCCGTAGGGAAGCCCTGGCTTGATCGTGCCGATGTGGCGGAAATGTAAAGAACGCGGGGTGGGAATGTGACCCCATGTCCCGCTCGTCACGTCATCCCGAAGAAATCTGTCACGTCTCTTTGAACACCCAACGGCTCGCGTCCGTACGGCATGTGGAGCGACCGACTGGGGGAACCCCCGGACACCGGAGGTGGGCGTGCGCAAGGATTCCGTCGTGGCCAATGAACGTGCACCGAGGGCCCGACATCGCATGTCCCAGCCCTCGGAACCCGACGAGGAGTTGATGCGTGCGCTCTATCGCGAACACGCCGGACCCCTGCTGGCATACGTCCTGCGTCTGGTCGCCGGAGACCGGCAGCGCGCCGAGGACGTCGTGCAGGAGACGCTCATCCGTGCCTGGAAGAACGCCGGTCAGCTCAATCGGGCGACCGGATCGGTACGCCCCTGGCTGGTGACGGTCGCCCGGCGCATCGTCATCGACGGCCACCGCAGCCGGCAGGCCCGGCCGCAGGAGGTCGACCCGTCGCCGCTGGAGGTCATCCCCGCGGAGGACGAGATCGACAAGGCGCTGTGGCTGATGACTCTGTCGGACGCACTCGACGACCTGACCCCGGCTCACCGGGAGGTGCTCGTCGAGACGTACTTCAAGGGGCGTACCGTCAATGAGGCGGCCGAGACCCTGGGCATACCCAGCGGCACCGTCCGCTCCAGGGTGTTCTACGCCCTGCGTTCGATGAAGCTGGCACTGGAGGAGCGGGGGGTGACGGCGTGATGAGTGTTTACGGGGGTAACCAAGGGTTCGGTACGGGAGGCATGGGTATGTCTGGTCCCATGCAGGAGTCTCCGGTGCCGAACGAACACGAGACCGTCGGCGCCTACGCCCTCGGCATCCTCGACGACGCCGAAGCAACCGCTTTCGAAGCCCACCTCGCCACCTGCGAATGGTGCGCCCAGCAGCTCGACGAGCTGGCCGGCATGGAGCCGATGCTCGCCGCCCTCGCCGACCTGCCCGGCTCCGGGACGCCCGCGATCGGCGAGTCGCTGTCGGCCAAGCCCCGTCCGCGCGTAGTGGAGAAGCTCGTCGACGAGGTCGCCGAGCGCCGCGCCCAGAAGCGCCGCCGCAGTCTCTACATGGTGGCCGCGGCCGGTGCGCTGATCATCGGCGGTCCCTTCGTCGCGGTCGCGACGAACGGCGGCGGTGACGGCGGCGGCGCGGAGAACCGCCCGCTCGCGGCGAGCCCCGTCAAGGAAGCCTTCGACGGCATCTCCGACAAGATCACCGCCACTGATCCGACCACCAAGGTCACCGCGACGGTCGCCCTCCAGAAGAAGGACTGGGGCACCGGCACGATCCTGGAGCTGAAGAACCTCAAGGGCCCGCAGAAGTGCGCCCTCGTCGCGGTCGGCAAGAACGGCGAGCGCGAGACCCTGTCCTCCTGGTCCGTCCCGGACTGGGGCTACGGCATCCCGGACGCCAAGACCGACCGCGCCAAGGAACCCCTCTACGTCCAGGGCGGCGCCGCGTTCGACCCGAACCAGATCGACCACTTCGAGGTCGTGAACTTCGACGGCAAGCGGCTCGTCGAGGTCGACGCGTAGCCTTCGGGGGTCCCCTTCGCGTACGGTGGACGGCTGCCATGCACGTCAGAAGGGGGCCCGGTGGCCGCTCAGGCTCAACAGGAAACCGCGCTCGACTCCCTGCGAGACCGAGAGATCGGCGTCGAACAGGAACACCTGGACCAGGTGTACCGGCGCCTCGAGGAGAAGATCCACGAGGCCGAGTTCCTCATGAACGACGCGGCCCAGCGCGGCCAGGTCGGCACGCCCGGCGCCCTCGCCGAGCGGGACGCGCAAGTCTTCCGGGCGGGCGTCCACCTCAACCGGCTCAACAACGAGTTCGAGGACTTCCTCTTCGGCCGCATCGACCTGCTGCCCGGCAAGGACGGCAAGAAGGGCCCCGACGGCGCGTACACCGCCGTCGAGCCGGCCGAGGGCGCCGTCCGGGACGACAACACCGCCGACATCGCCGAGACCCTGCACATCGGCCGCATCGGCGTCCTCGACCAGGACTACGCCCCCCTGGTCATCGACTGGCGCGCCCCGGCCGCCGCCCCCTTCTACCGCTCCACGCCCGTCGACCCCGGCCGGGTCGTACGGCGCCGGGTCATCCGCTCCAAGGGCCGCAAGGTGCTCGGCGTCGAGGACGACCTCATGCGCCCCGAGCTGAACGCCTTCCTCGACGGCCAGGAGCTGCCCGTCATCGGCGACGGCGCGCTGATGGCCGCGCTCGGCCAGGCCCGCAGCCACACCATGCGCGACATCGTCGCCTCCATCCAGGCCGAGCAGGACCTGGTCATCCGCGCCCCCGCCGCCTCCGTGACCTACGTCGAGGGCGGCCCCGGCACCGGCAAGACCGCCGTCGCCCTGCACCGCGCCGCCTACCTCCTCTACCAGGACCGGCGCCGCTACGCGGGCGGCATCCTGATCGTCTCCCCGACCCCGCTGCTCGTCGCCTACACCGAGGGCGTGCTGCCCTCCCTCGGCGAGGAGGGCCAGGTCGCCATCCGCGCCATCGGCTCCCTGGTCGACGGAGCCGAGGCCACCCTCTACGACTCCCCGTCCGTGGCCCGCGCCAAGGGCTCCTCCCGCATGATCAAGGTGCTGCGCAAGGCCGCGCGCGGCGCCCTGGAGCTGAACGATTCACCGACCCGGCTGCGCGTGGTCGCCTTCGGCCGCCGGCTGGAGCTGGAGGCCGAGGAACTGGCCGGCATCCGCCGCGCCGTCCTCGGCGGCACCGCCCCCGTCAACCTGCTGCGCCCCCGCGCCCGCAAACTGCTCCTGGACGCCCTGTGGGAGCGGTCCGGCGCGGCCGGCCGGCACACCGACCCGGAACTCGCCGCCGAACTGCGCTCCTCCTTCGACGAGGACATCACCTCCGAGGACTCCTTCATCACCTTCCTCGACGCCTGGTGGCCGGAGCTGACCCCGGCGGCCGTCCTGGCCGCCATGGCCGACGAGCGCCGCCTCGGCCGCTGGGCCCGGCGGATCATGAACCCCGGCGAGGTCCGCAGGGTCGCCCGCTCCCTCAGACGCGACGGCAGCTCCGTGCACGACATCGCGATGCTCGACGAACTCCAGGCGATCCTCGGCGCCCCCGCCCGCCCCCGGAAGAGGCGCGACCTCGACCCGCTCGACCAGCTCACCGGCCTGGAGGAGCTGATGCCGGTGCGCGAGGAGTCGCAGCGCGAGCGCGCCGAGCGGCTGGCGGCGGAGCGCACCGAGTACGCCCACGTCATCGTCGACGAGGCCCAGGACCTCACCCCCATGCAGTGGCGCATGGTCGGCCGCCGCGGCCGGCACGCCACCTGGACGGTCGTCGGCGACCCGGCCCAGTCCTCCTGGTCCGACCCGGACGAGGCCGCCGAGGCCCGCGACGAGGCTCTCGGCACCCGCCCGCGCCGCCGCTTCGAGCTCACCGTGAACTACCGCAACCCGGCCGAGATCGCCGAGCTCGCCTCGAAGGTCCTCGCCCTCGCCATGCCCGGCTCCGAATCCCCGAGAGCGGTCCGCTCCACGGGCGTCGAGCCCCGCTTCACGGTCGTCGACGACACCCTCGGCGAAACCGTCCGGAACGAGGCGGCCCGGCTGCTGGAGCGCGTCGACGGCACCGTCGGTGTGGTCGTCGCCATGCAGCGCCGCGAGGAGGCCCGCCGCTGGCTCGCCGGGCTCGGCGACCGGGTCGTGGCACTCGGCAGCCTGGAGGCGAAGGGCCTGGAGTACGACGCGACGGTCGTCGTCTCCCCGGCGGAGATCGCCGACGAGTCCCCGGCCGGCCTGCGTGTGCTCTATGTCGCACTGACCCGGGCCACCCAGCAGCTCACGGTCGTCTCGGCGGAGCGGGACGTGCCGGACGCGGCGGGCGTGCCCGACCTTCTCCGGGACTGACGGGACTGACAGGGGCTGACTCAGGAACCGGGGCTCGATACCCACTTGCCGGCGAAATGAACTCCCGGTACGGGAATGGCCTTACGGGATCTGTTTGTTAGCCTGGATGTGGCACCGGCCCGATCCAAGCCCCCGGGCCCAACCATCGTCGCTACGAGCGACCACTTGCCGCGAGGCGAGCATGGCGGGTCGGTGCCACCTGAACTTCCGAAAGAGACCCACGTCCCCGTGACGTGGGTCTCTTTTTGCTGGCCCGTTCCGCGAACAAAACGTTCGCAATAGAGGGCGGCTACCCGATACTCAGCGGTAGGTGCGACGATCGGACGGCACAACTCAGCGTCAGGTGAAAGCAGAGGAAGTCGGCCATGGCAACGGCGCCCAGCGTCTCCTACTCGATGACGGTCCGGCTGGAGGTGCCCGCGAGCGGAACCGCCGTCTCGCAGCTCACCACCGCCGTGGAGTCCTCCGGAGGCTCGGTGACCGGCCTCGACGTCACCGCGTCCGGTCACGAGAAGCTCCGTATCGACGTCACCATCGCGGCGTCGTCGACCGCGCACGCGGACGAGATCGTCGAGGAACTCCGCGGCATCGAGGGCGTCACCCTGGGCAAGGTCTCGGACCGGACCTTCCTCATGCACCTCGGCGGCAAGATCGAGATGGCGTCGAAGCACCCCATCCGCAACCGTGACGACCTGTCCATGGTCTACACGCCCGGCGTGGCCCGCGTCTGCATGGCGATCGCCGAGAACCCCGAGGACGCCCGCCGCCTCACCATCAAGCGCAACTCCGTTGCGGTCGTGACGGACGGCTCCGCCGTGCTGGGCCTCGGCAACATCGGCCCGAAGGCCGCGCTGCCCGTGATGGAGGGCAAGGCGGCCCTGTTCAAGCGGTTCGCCGGCATCGACGCCTGGCCGATCTGCCTGGACACCCAGGACACCGACGCGATCGTCGAGATCGTCAAGGCGATCGCCCCCGGCTTCGCCGGCATCAACCTCGAGGACATCTCCGCGCCGCGCTGCTTCGAGATCGAGGCCCGGCTGCGCGAGGCCCTCGACATCCCCGTCTTCCACGACGACCAGCACGGCACCGCGATCGTCGTCCTCGCCTCGCTCACCAACGCACTGCGCGTCACGGGCAAGGCGATCGAGAACATCCGCGTCGTCATGTCCGGCGCCGGCGCCGCCGGTACGGCCATCCTCAAACTGCTGCTCGCCGCCGGTGTGAAGAACGCCGTCGTGGCGGACATCCACGGCGTCGTGCACGCCGACCGCGAGGACCTCGTGGACGCCGCCCCGGACTCGGCGCTGCGCTGGATCGCCGACAACACCAACCCCGAGGGCCTGACGGGCACGCTCAAGGAGGCCGTGCGCGGCGCCGACGTCTTCATCGGCGTCTCCGCCCCGAACGTCCTCGACGGCGACGACGTGGCCGCCATGGCCGACGGTGCGATCGTGTTCGCGCTCGCGAACCCCGACCCCGAGGTCGACCCGGCAATCGCCCGTCAGACCGCGGCGGTTGTGGCCACCGGCCGCTCCGACTTCCCGAACCAGATCAACAACGTGCTGGTCTTCCCGGGTGTCTTCCGCGGCCTGCTGGACGCCCAGTCGCGCACCGTCAACACCGAGATGATGCTGGCCGCGGCCACGGCCCTCGCGGACGTGGTGACCGAGGACGAGCTGAACCCGAACTACATCATCCCGAGCGTCTTCAACGACAAGGTCGCGGGCGCGGTGGCCGGGGCGGTGCGGGAAGCCGCCAAGGCCGTGGGCGCGGCGGCGGTCAGCCCCTCCGGCGTCTGAAAAACGCGCCCGTAGGGGCCTGCGCGGGGTCCGGGGACGGCCAGTCCCCGGACTGTGAGTAACCCCACGGCGGCCGGGAGACCGGCGCGTCGCAAGACCCCCGTCAGCAGCGGAGCTATCGTGGCGCCAGGCTCAGGCCCTCTTTTCGTGTGACTCCTCCAGGGTGTTCTCACGACTCCTGCGGGTGCCGGATTGGCTTTCCCGCCGCAGGTAGAGGCAGGATGCCTCACTGGGCGCGAGGGTCTGACGACGGACCCGGGTCCGGGGACTCCAAGAGGACCCTGGCAGCATCGGCTTCGATCTGACGCCTCAACGGCAAGATGAACACGGGAGTAACAACATGAACCGCAGTGAGCTGGTGGCCGCGCTGGCCGACCGCGCCGAGGTGACCCGCAAGGACGCCGACGCCGTGCTGGCCGCGTTCGCCGAGGTCGTCGGCGACATCGTCTCCAAGGGGGACGAGAAGGTCACCATCCCCGGCTTCCTGACCTTCGAGCGCACCCACCGTGCCGCTCGCACCGCCCGCAACCCGCAGACCGGCGAGCCCATCCAGATCCCGGCCGGCTACAGCGTGAAGGTCTCCGCGGGCTCGAAGCTCAAGGAAGCCGCCAAGGGCAAGTAAGCGCGCAAGCGCGCCGCGCTGGCTCGGCGCCGTGGGCGGCAGCGGGTGCGTAGTGGCTTGTCGCGCAGTTCCCCGCGCCCCTTGGGGCGCCCCAGCAACGCCGATGGGGCGGTCACCCGATCTCGGGTGACCGCCCCATCGGCGTAATCGGAGTCCGGCTCAGCCGAGGGCCTTGCCGGGCAGTTCCACCTTCGCGCCCAGCTCCATGAGCTTCTCCATGCTGTGCTTGCCCGGGGGGTGACCCCCGGACCCCCAGCCGGGCGGGTGTGGCCGCTTGGGTCAGCCGAGGGCCTTGCCGGGCAGCTCGACCTTCGCGCCCAGCTCCATGAGCTTCTCCATGAAGTTCTCGTAGCCGCGGTTGATGAGGCCGATGCCGTGGACGCGGGACGTGCCCTGGGCCGCCAGGGCCGCGATGAGGTACGAGAAGCCGCCGCGGAGGTCGGGGATGACCAGGTCGGCGCCCTGGAGCTTGGTCGGGCCGGAGACGACGGCCGAGTGGAGGAAGTTGCGCTGGCCGAAGCGGCAGTCGGAGCCGCCCAGGCACTCGCGGTAGAGCTGGATGTGGGCGCCCATCTGGTTCAGGGCCGAGGTGAAGCCGAGGCGGGACTCGTAGACCGTCTCGTGGATGATGGACAGGCCCGTGGCCTGCGTGAGGGCCACCACCAGGGGCTGCTGCCAGTCCGTCTGGAAGCCGGGGTGGACGTCCGTCTCCAGCGCGATGGACTTCAGCTGGCCACCGGGGTGCCAGAAGCGGATGCCCTCGTCGTCGATCTCGAAGGCCCCGCCCACCTTCCGGTAGGTGTTCAGGAACGTCATCATCGAGCGCTGCTGGGCGCCCCGGACGTAGATGTTGCCCTCGGTCGCCAGCGCCGCCGACGCCCAGGACGCGGCCTCCAAGCGGTCCGAGAGGGCGTGGTGGGTGTAGCCGCCGAGTTTGTCCACACCGGTGATGCGGATGGTCCGGTCGGTGTCCATCGCGATGATCGCGCCCATCTTCTGCAGCACGCAGATGAGGTCCTCGATCTCCGGCTCGACGGCCGCGTTGGACAGCTCGGTGACGCCCTCGGCGAGGACCGCCGTCAGCAGCACCTGCTCGGTCGCGCCCACGGACGGATAGGGCAGCCGGATCTTCGTGCCCCGCAGCCGCTGCGGAGCCTCCAGGTACTGTCCGTCCGCCCGCTTCTCGATGCGCGCGCCGAACTGCCGCAGCACGTCGAAGTGGAAGTCGATGGGCCGGCCGCCGATGTCGCAGCCGCCGAGACCCGGGATGAAGGCGTGGCCCAGACGGTGCAGCAGCGGGCCGCAGAACAGGATCGGGATACGGCTGGAACCCGCGTGGGCATCGATGTCAGCGACGTTCGCGCTCTCCACGCGCGTCGGGTCCATCACCAGTTCGCCGGGCTCGTCACCCGGACGGACCGTCACACCGTGGAGCTGCAGCAGACCCCGTACGACCCGTACGTCACGGATGTCCGGAACATTGCGCAGCCGACTCGGAGCGCTGCCCAGCAGCGCTGCGACCATGGCCTTCGGTACGAGATTCTTCGCACCGCGGACACGGATCTCGCCCTCGAGCGGGGTTCCGCCGTGGACAAGCAGGACATCGTCGTTGACGGTCATGAATCTCGCGTTCCGTGGAGTCGGGCAGGGGTCAGAAGGGAAAGGGTAATCGCCCACCACCCCCCTTCTGTAAGCCTGAGTCAGACCCAGCCACGTCATAGCTCTGTCACAACACGAACCGTTTCGTGCCGGGCACATGGGGTCACGGTCACTTTCGTGCGCCCGGGGCGCGCCGGTACGCCCTGAGCTGCGTTCCCTCCCGTCCCCGCATTGCAGCCCCATGTGGAGGGAAGATGCGGGATCATGTCTGGCATGACCGAGGTGTCCTCGCTCACAGGGCGGCTGCTCGTGGCCACGCCCGCCCTGGCGGACCCGAACTTCGACCGTGCCGTGGTGCTGCTCCTCGACCACGACGAGGAGGGCTCCCTCGGCGTCGTCCTCAATCGGCCCACCCCGGTGGACGTGGACGACATCCTGGAGGGCTGGGGGGACCTCGCCGGTGAGCCCGGCGTCGTGTTCCAGGGCGGTCCGGTGTCGCTGGACTCGGCCCTCGGCGTCGCCGTCGTCCCCGGCGGAGCGGCCGGGGAGGCCACCCCGCTGGGCTGGCGGCGGGTGCACGGCGCGATCGGTCTGGTCGATCTGGAGGCTCCGCCGGAACTGCTGGCCTCCGCCCTGGGCTCCCTGCGGATCTTCGCCGGATACGCCGGATGGGGCCCGGGCCAGCTGGAGGACGAGCTGGTGGACGGCGCGTGGTACGTCGTCGAGTCGGAGCCCGGTGACGTCTCCTGCCCCTCCCCGGAGCGGCTCTGGCGCGAGGTGCTGCGCCGCCAGCGCAGCGAGCTGGCGATGGTGGCCACCTATCCGGACGACCCGTCGCTCAACTGATGCCTGTGAGCTTCAGTACCCTTGCCCTATGAGCACTCTCGAGCCCGAGCGCGGGACTGGTACGGGGACCCTCGTAGAGCCGACGCCGCAGACCTCCCACGGTGACGGTGACCACGAGCGCTTCGCCCATTACGTCCAGAAGGACAAGATCATGGCGAGCGCCCTCGACGGCACTCCCGTCGTGGCGCTGTGCGGCAAGGTCTGGGTGCCGGGCCGCGACCCGAAGAAGTACCCCGTGTGCCCCATGTGCAAGGAGATCTACGAGTCCATGAGCTCCGGCGACGACGACCAGGGCAAGGGCGACAAGTAACGCCCGCCCGCGCGGCGTAAGGCCTCCAGGGTGCGTTTTGCGTGCCCTGGGGGCTTTTGTGCTGTCCGGGCGTTGCGCGGGGTGGGTCTGCCGGTCACAGAGTGGTTGAGACCTCTTGTGGGCGTGTTCATGCAGTCCCTAGCCTCCGGTGTGTTGTGCACAGCGAAACCTTCATTGCGCATGTTGCAACACTCCCGCGGAGGAGCACTTCATGAAGCTGTCCGTCCGATTTGCCGGGGTCACCGCGCTCGCCGCCCTTCTGGCCACCGCCTGCGCGCCCCAGACCTCCTCGAACTCCTCCTCCGGCGAGGACGAGAAGACCGGCACGCTGCGCGTGTGGCTCTTCCAGGAGGTCGGCAACGCCCCCAAGCAGAAGGTCGTCGACTCGGTCGTCGCCGACTTCGAGAAGGCCCACAAGGGCACCGAGGTCAAGGTCGAGTACATCCCGATCGACACCCGCGCCCAGCGCGTCAAGGCCGCCTTCAACGACCCCGGATCCGCTCCGGACGTCATGGAGTACGGCAACACCGACACGGCCGGCTATGTGAAGGACGGCGGACTCCTCGACGTCACCGAGGAGTTCGGCGACTGGAGCGAGGCGAAGGACACCGACCCCACCGCGAAGCAGTCGGTGACGGTGGAGGGCAAGCTGTACGGCGCCCCGTTCTACGTCGGTGTCCGCGCCCTGTACTACCGCACGGACGTCTTCGAGGAGCTGGGCCTGGCCGTCCCGAAGACCATGGCCGAACTGGCCACCACGGCCCGCAAGATACGCGCCGGGCGCCCCGACCTCTACGGGCTCGTGGTCGGCGGCGCCTACACCTACGGCGCGATGCCGTTCGTCTGGGCCAACGGCGGTGAACTCGCCGGCGGCAAGGGCGGTTCGTACGCCTCAGGCATCGACAGCCCGGAGGCACAGAAGGGCATCGAGGAGTACACGTCCCTCTTCGGCGACGACAACTGTCCCGCCGCCAAGTGCGCCGGCATGGGCGGCAACGACACGGTCTCCGCGTTCGCCGCGGGCAAGGCCGGGATGGCGATCGGCGGCGACTTCAGCCACACCGCCGTCGAGGCCGGGAAGGTCAAGGGCAAGTACGCCGTCGTCCCGCTGCCGGGCGTGAAGCCGGGCTCGATCGCCCCCGCCTTCGCGGGCGGCAACAACATCGGCGTCCTGAAGAGCACCTCGCACCGCACGCTCGCCGTCGACCTGATGGAACAGCTCGCCTCGAAGAAGACGCAGGCGGAGCTGTTCGACGCGATGGGCTTCCTGCCGACCTTCACGGACGTACGGCAGCAGGCCGCGGCGAAGGAGCCGTTCGTGAAGCCCTTCGTGCGGACCCTCTCCGCCGGCACCAAGTTCGTCCCCGCGTCGCCCGCCTGGGCCCAGATCGACTCCTCGCTCGTCCTGCCGACGATGTTCCAGCAGATCATCAGCGGCAAGAAGGACGTGCCCGCCGCCTCCGAGGACGCCGCGAAGAAGATGAACACCGCGTTCGGCTCCGCCGGGTGAGCCGGATGAACGACCGTACCGAGTCGGCGGGAGCCGACCTCGCCGGGACCGGCGCCGCCGAGGCCGGTCCGCCTGCTGCCGGCTTGCCGGGAACCGCCGGGGCGGGGGGCGGCCCTGCCGGGTCGGACGGGACGGGAGCCGGTCGCGCGGGGCCTGCGGGCACGGCGGGCGGCCCGGTCGGGCAGGTCTCGGCGGGAGCCGCGCGTGACCTGCCCGACGGCCGTGCCACCCCCGCTCCCGCGAGCGTCACCGCAGCACCGGGTGGCCCGGCCGGGGATCGCACCGGGGAGGCCCGCGCCGGTGCGGGCGGCGCCGGGGAGGGCGGCGGTTCGCCGCGTCGGCCTTCGGGCACGGTCGTCGGCAAGGCGCGGAGCGGGCGACCGGGCCCGCGTCGGGCCGTGCCCGGCCGGAGCCGGCGTGTATCCGGCGGCTGGACGCCCTGGCTGTATCTCGCGCCCGCGCTCCTCGTGCTCGGTGGGCTGCTCGTCTACCCCGTCTACCAACTCGGCCTGATCTCGTTCTTCGAGTACACGCAGGCTCAGGTCAGCGGCGGGGAGCCGACCGCGTTCCGGGGGTTCGGCAACTACGCCGAGCTGTTCGGGGACGCGCAGTTCTGGCAGGTGCTGCTCGCCACCGTGCTGTTCGCGGCGGCCTGTGTCGTCTCCACACTCGCCGTCGGCTGCGCCCTCGCCGTGCTGCTCACCCGCGTACGGGCCCTGCCGAGGCTCGCGCTGATGCTGGCGGCCATGGGCGCCTGGGCGACCCCCGCCGTGACCGGCTCCACCGTCTGGCTGTTCCTCTTCGACCCGGACTTCGGCCCGGTGAACCGCATGCTGGGCCTCGGCGACCACGCGTGGACGTACGGACGGCTCAGCGCCTTCCTCCTCGTCCTGCTCGAAGTGGTGTGGTGCTCCTTCCCGTTCGTCATGGTGACCGTCTACGCCGGCATCCGCGCCGTACCGGCCGAGGTCCTGGAGGCCGCCGCCCTGGACGGCGCCTCGCAGTGGCGTATCTGGCGCTCCGTACTCGCCCCGATCCTCCGGCCGATCCTGGTCGTCGTCACCATCCAGTCGGTCATCTGGGACTTTAAGGTCTTCACCCAGATCTACGTCATGACGAACGGCGGCGGCATCGCCGGCCAGAACCTCGTCCTCAACGTCTACGCCTACCAGCAGGCCTTCGCGTCCTCGCAGTACGGCCTCGGCTCGGCGATCGGCGTCGTGATGCTGCTGATCCTGCTCGCCGTCACGCTGGTGTACCTGCGGCTGCTGCGACGCCAGGGGGAGGAACTGTGAATCTTCCACGCGCCCGGGTCCGCCGCCCCGGGCGGCTCGCCGCCGAGGCCGCCGCCCTGCTGATCGCGGTCGTCGTCGCCTTCCCGCTGTACTGGATGGTGCTCAGCGCCTTCAAACCGGCCGGGGAGATCGAGTCGTCCGAGCCCCGGCCCTGGACTCTCGCCCCGTCCCTGGACGCCTTCCGGCGCGTCTTCGGGCAGCAGGAATTCGGCCGTTACTTCCTCAACAGCCTCGTCGTCGCGGGCTGTGTGGTGATCGCCTCCGCGCTCATCGCGTTTCTCGCCGCGACCGCCGTGACCCGATTCCGGTTCCGGCTGCGGACCACCTTGCTGATCATGTTTCTGATCGCCCAGATGGTGCCCGTGGAGGCCCTCACGATCCCCCTCTTCTTCCTGATGCGGGACTTCGGTCAGCTGAACACGCTGGGTTCGCTGATCCTGCCCCACATCGCCTTCTCGCTGCCCTTCGCGATCTGGATGCTGCGGGGGTTCGTTAAAGCCGTTCCGGAGGTTCTGGAGGAGGCCGCGTACATCGACGGGGCGAGCCGGGCACGATTCCTCTGGCAGATCCTTTTCCCGCTCGTCCTGCCGGGTCTCGTGGCCACCAGCGTGTTTTCCTTCATCTCCGCCTGGAACGACTTCCTGTTCGCCAAGTCGTTCATCATCAGTGACACCTCCCAGTCGACGCTGCCCATGGCGCTGCTGGTCTTCTACAAGCCCGACGACCCGGACTGGGGCGGCGTCATGGCGGCGTCCACGGTGATGACGATTCCGGTGCTGATCTTCTTCGTACTCGTGCAGCGACGGCTGGTGTCGGGGCTGGGCGGGGCGGTAAAGGACTGACGTGACTGAACTGATTCCGGCTCCCCGTGACGTCGTCGCCGGTTCCGGCGAGGTACGGCTGACGGAGCACACTCGGCTCCACGCCGGCACCGGGACGCAGGGCGCCGCCCACTGGCTGCGCACCGCCCTCCGGCAGGCGACCGGCCTGCCGCTGCACGAGGCGCGGGGACCCGGTGACGCCGACGGCGACGGTGACGGCCTCGGGCTCCGGCTCGCCCCCGGCCTCGGCTCCGAGGAGTACCGCCTCGTCAGCGACCGGAACGGCGTCCTCGTCGAGGGCGGCGACGCGGCCGGTGTCTTCTGGGGCGCCCAGACCCTGCGGCAGCTCCTCGGCCCCGACGCCTACCGCAGGGCCCCGATCGACCGCGACCGCGTCTGGGCCGTGCCGTACCTCACGATCGAGGACGCCCCCCGATTCGGCTGGCGCGGCCTCATGCTCGACGTCGCCCGGCACTTCATGCCCAAGGAAGGCGTCCTGCGTTACCTCGATCTGATGGCGGCGCACAAACTCAACGTCTTCCACTTCCATCTGACGGACGACCAGGGCTGGCGCATCGAGATCGAGCGGCATCCGCGGCTGACGGAGATCGGCTCCTGGCGCGCCCGGACGAAAACCGGCCATCGTGCCTCGCCGCTGTGGGAGGAGAAGCCGCACGGCGGCTACTACACCCGGGACGACATCCGGGAGATCGTCGCGTACGCCGCCGAGCGGCATATCACCGTCGTCCCCGAAATCGACGTACCCGGCCACTCGCAGGCCGCCATCGCCGCGTACCCGGAACTCGGCAACACCGACGTCATCGACACGACCGCCCTCTCCGTCTGGGACACCTGGGGAATCAATCCGAACGTACTCGCCCCCACTGACAACACCCTGCGCTTCTACGAGGGCGTCTTCGAGGAAGTACTCGAGCTGTTCCCCTCGGAGTTCGTCCACGTCGGCGGCGACGAATGCCCCAAGGACCAGTGGCGGCGGTCGGCCACCGCGCAGGCGCGCATCAGGGAACTCGGGCTCGCGGACGAGGACGAGCTCCAGTCCTGGTTCATCGGGCACTTCGACTCCTGGCTCGCCGCGCGCGGCCGCCGGCTGATCGGCTGGGACGAGCTCCTGGAGGGCGGGCTCGCCGAGGGCGCGGCCGTGTCCTCCTGGCGCGGCTACGCCGGAGGAATCGCCGCCGCACGGGCCGGCCATGACGTCGTCATGTGCCCCGAGCAGCAGGTGTACCTGGACCACCGTCAGGACCCGGGCCCCGAGGAGCCGGTACCGATCGGGTGGGTGCGCACCCTGGAGGACGTCTACCGGTTCGAGCCCGTTCCACCGGAGTTGACGCCCGAGGAGGCCCGGCACGTGCTGGGCACCCAGGCCAACCTGTGGACCGAGGTGATGGAGGACCACGCGCGCGTGGACTACCAGGCCTTCCCCCGCCTCGCGGCGTTCGCGGAGGTCGCCTGGAGCGCCCTGCCCGCCCCGGCGGAACGGGACTTCGACGGGTTCCAGCGCCGTATGACCGCCCACTACCGGCGGCTGGACGCCCTGGGCGTCGCCTACCGGCCCCCCACGGGACCGCTGCCCTGGCAGCGGCGCCCCGGGGTGCTGGGCCGCCCGATCGACGGGCCGCCGCCCAGCCGGTAGCGCCGGCCGTCACGACCGAACAGCTCGAACAGGCCACGGAAAAAGCGCACAAGGGTCACCGAAAGTGCCAATCGGCACGCACTGGCGAACCTGTACGAAAACGGACCATCTCGCCGGTGAGGTGGGCGAATGCCTCCTAGCGGACCCGTGTCTTCGGCTCTCGCCAAGATGTGCCAGAGTTGCCACGTCCGCCCTGTCAGCACGTACCGTACGGCAGCACAGGTGGGACCAGGTGGGGCAGCGGGAAGGGGCAGCCGGTTTGACCACGCACGCACCGCAGGCGGCGCAGGCCGTCACGCTGCCCACGACGCTGGACGAGGCCGTCGCGGCGCTCACCGCCGTGCCCGCCGCCGTACCCGTCGCGGGCGGCACCGACCTGATGGCCGCCGTCAACTCCGGGCAGCTCCGGCCCGCCGCCCTGGTGGGACTCGGCCGGATCAGCGAGATCCGCGGCTGGCAGTACCTCGACGGGCACGCGCTGCTCGGCGCCGGCCTCACGCACGCGCGCATGGGCCGCCCCGACTTCGCGGCCCTGATCCCGGCGCTCGCCGCCGCCGCGCGCGCCGCGGGCCCGCCGCACATCCGCAACGCGGGCACCCTGGGCGGCAACATCGCCTCGGCCGCCCCCACCGGCGACGCGCTGCCGGTGCTGGCCGCGCTGGAGGCGACCCTGATCGTCGCGGGCCCGGGCGGGGCCCGTCGGGACATCCCGGTGTCGCACCTGCTGGCCGGGGTGGACATGCTGCGCGCCGGTGAACTCATCGGCTACGTGCGCGTGCCGCTGCTGCACGCCCCGCAGGTCTTCCTGAAGGCGACCGGCCGGACCGGCCCGGGGCGCGCGGTGGCGTCCGTGGCCCTGGTCCTGGACCCCGCGCGCCGGGGTGTGCGCTGCGCGGTGGGCGCCATAGCGCCGATGCCGCTGCGGCCCCTGGAAGCCGAGCAGTGGGTGGGCCGGCTCATCGACTGGGACAACAACCGCGCGATCGTGCCGGAGGCGCTCAGCGCCTTCGGGGAGTACGTCGCCGCGGCCTGCATCCCCGACGCGGCCCCGGCCGAGGACGGCTCCGTACCGCAGCTCCCGCCCGCCGTACTGCACCTGCGGCGTACCGTCGCCGCGCTGGCCCGACGAGCACTGGGGAGGGCGCTGTCGTGACCGACGACCAGCACGGAGAGGGCACGCCCCGCGGCGGGAGCCGCTGGGACCCGCTGCCCCAGGGCGAGTACGACGACGGCGCCACCGCCTTCGTCGAACTCCCCGAGGGGGGCGTCGACGCCCTGCTGGCCGCCCACAGTCCCCTCGCCGCGCCCGGCCACGGCTACGTACCGCCGCAGATAGCGGCCGACCCCGCCACGACCGCCGGCACCGACCCGGCGGCCACGGGCTGGCCGGTGCCCGGCGCGCCCGCCGACGGCGCCCAGTGGCACGACCCGCACACGGCGCACCAGCAGGGCCACGGACAGGGCCAGGGGCAGGGCCACGGACAGGGCCAGGAGTACGGCGGACACCAGCAGCAGCACGACGCCGGGGGGCAGTCCTACGACGCGCCGTACGGCTCCGGCACGCCGTACGGTTCCGGCGCGGGAGCGGGGCAGCACGGCGGGAACGACCGTTTCACGTACAACCCGGGAGGCACCGGGCAGTGGAACTTCGAAGAGGCCTCGGCGGCGGAGACCGCGCCCGGCCATGACGTGACCGGGCAGTGGTCCATCCCCGTCGCCGGGGGCGACCTCCCGGACGAGTCGGGCGAGTTCACCACCTCCTCGCTGGTCGAGCAGTGGGGCGGCACCCCGCCGCCCACGCTGCCGGGCGGCGCGCCCGCGCCGTGGGCGACACAGGCCGCGGGCCGGCCGTGGGGGCAGCAGGACCCGGCCGCCCAGGAGCAGCCCGGACCGGGCCACCCGCACGAGCACGGCCACGAGCACGGCCCGGAGCACGACCGGCCGCAAGGTCGGCCCGAGGGCGCCGGACCGGCCTCCGGATACGCGCCGGACCAGGCCACGCAGAGCGCCCATGCCCTGGAGCAGCCACCCGCCGGGCCCCTCCCGCAGGAGACAGACCCGGCGGCCGGTCACGCCCCGGGAGGGCACGAGAGCCCCGGCCATGCGGCGGGCGGTCACGGCCGGCTGCCGCAGCCGTACGAGAACGCCGACGCCGGCCACGCGCCCGAGTCGCCGCCCGGGTACGCCGGTCACGGGCCGGAGATGCCCGCCGCCGAGCACCCACACCAGCCGTCCGACAGTCGCGGCCACGCGCCGGAGGAACACCGGGCCGCCGGCCACGCGACCGAGCCGACGGCGGCCGGAGGCGCGCCGGAGCGGTCCGGCTTCCCCGGTCACGACGCGGGGCACTCCGGCTTCGCCGGACACGACGCGAACCCCTCCAACTTCGCCGGGCACGGGGCGGAGCAGCCCGCCTTCACCGACCACGCGGGGGAGCAGCAGCCCTTCGCCGCGGGCGGACCGGAGCAGCAAGCCTTTGCCGACGGGGGGCCGGAGCAGCCCGCCTTCACCGAGCACAGGGCTGAACAGCCCGCCTTCACCGATCATGGGGCCGAACAGCCCGCCTATCCCGGCCGTGGGCCGGAGCCCTCCGGATTCCCCGGACACGGCCCGGAGCGGACCGGCGTTCCGGGACATGGCCCGGAGTCGGCGGGCGCAACCGGTCACGCGCCGGATCCGACGGGCGCCCCCGGTCACACGCCCGAGCCGTCCGGCCCCGCCGGGAACCCAGCCGAGCGCCCCGCTCTCGCCGCGTCGCCCCAGCCCTACGCCGAGACCCCCGGCGACCCCGCACCCGAGGCACACGCGGAGCCCGCAGCGCCGGAGCCCGCCCAGGAGGCCTCACAGCCCGCCCGCGACCCCGCACCCGAGGCACACGCGGAGCCCGCAGCGCCGGAGCCCGCCCAGGAGGCCTCACAGCCCGCCCACGGGCCCGGTGAGGCCGCGGAGGGCACCTCAGAGGCACCAGAGACCCCAGAGGCTCCAGAGGGCGCTGACGGCCCCGGCGAGCAGCCCGCCGGGCCCCTCCCGGACGCGGCGGACACGGACGCCGGACCGGACGACGTCGACGCCGAGCGCTCGAACGACCCTGCCCCGGACGCCCCGACAGAGGACGCCCCGGCCGCGCACCCCCACGAGGTGGCCCACGAGGCGTCGCACGACACGCCTCCCGCCATGCCGCAGGAGGAGCACCCCCTCGCCTCGTACGTCCTGCGCGTCAACGGCGCCGAACGCCCCGTCACCGAGGCGTGGATCGGCGAGTCCCTGCTGTACGTGCTGCGCGAGCGGCTCGGGCTGGCGGGGGCCAAGGACGGTTGCTCGCAGGGCGAGTGCGGGGCGTGCAACGTCCAGGTCGACGGACGGCTCGTCGCGTCCTGCCTGGTCCCCGCCGTGACCGCCGCGGGCAGCGAGGTCCGTACCGTCGAGGGCCTCGCCGAGGACGGGCAGCCGTCGGACGTGCAGCGGGCGCTCGCGCGCTGCGGTGCCGTGCAGTGCGGCTTCTGCGTACCCGGCATGGCGATGACCGTGCACGACCTCCTGGAGGGCAACCCGGCGCCGACCGAGCTGGAGACCCGGCAGGCGCTGTGCGGCAACCTGTGCCGCTGCTCCGGCTACCGGGGCGTGGTGGACGCGGTGAAGGAGGTCGTCGCCGAACGCGAGACGCACACCGCCCCCGCCGACGGCGACACCGACGAGCCCCGAATCCCGCACCAGGCGGGCCCCGGGGCGGGCGGCGTCAACCCGTCGGCCTTCGGCCTGCCCCCGGGAGCGCGCACTCCGCAACCGCACGCCCCGGACGCGCACTCCCCAGACCCCCATGACCAGCCCTACGGCCAGGACGGAGGCCCGGCGTGACCAACGAAGCAGCCACCGCGCAGGCCGCGGAGGCCGCCTCCGCCTCCGAACCACTGCCGCACGGCCTCGGCGCCTCCCTCCCGGCAGCCGACGCCCGCGCCAAGACGGAGGGCACCTTCCCGTACGCCGCCGACCTGTGGGCCGAGGGCCTGCTGTGGGCGGCCGTGCTGCGCTCACCGCACCCGCACGCGCGCATCGTCTCCATCGACACCACCCACGCGCGCGAGATGCCCGGCGTACGCGCCGTCGTCACCCACGAGGACGTCCCCGGCAGCCCGTTGCACGGCCGCGGCAGGGCCGACCGCCCGGTCTTCGCCTCCGAGGTCGTGCGCCACCACGGCGAGCCCATCGCCGCCGTCGCCGCCGACCACCCGGACACCGCGCGGATGGCCGCCGCCGCCGTCATCGTCGAGTACGAGGTGCTCGACCCGGTCATCGACCCGGAGCAGGCCTTCGAGGCCGAGCCGCTGCACCCCGACGGCAACCTGATCCGGCACATCCCGCTGCACCACGGCGACCCGGAGGCCACCGGCGAGCTCGTCGTCGAGGGCCTGTACCGCATCGGCCGCCAGGACCCCGCGCCCATCGGCGCCGAGGCGGGCCTGGCCGTACCGCGCCCGGACGGCGGCGTGGAGCTGTACCTCGCCTCCACCGACCCGCACACCGACCGCGACACGGCCGCCGCCGCCTTCGGCCTGGAACCCGAGCGGGTCAAGGTCGTCGTCACCGGCGTCCCCGGCGCCACCGCCGACCGCGAGGACCAGGGCTTCCAGCTCCCGCTCGGCCTGCTGGCGCTGCGCACCGGCTGCCCGGTGAAGCTCACGGCCACGCGCGAGGAGTCGTTCCTCGGCCACGCCCACCGGCACCCCACCCTGCTGCGCTACCGCCACCACGCCGACGCCGAGGGCAGACTCGTCAAGGTCGAGGCGCAGATCCTGCTCGACGCGGGCGCCTACGCCGACACCTCCGCCGACGCCCTGGCCGCCGCCGTCGGGTTCGCCTGCGGCCCGTACGTCGTCCCGAACGCCTTCATCGAGGGCTGGGCCGTACGCACCAACAACCCGCCCTCCGGCCACGTACGCGGCGAAGGGGCCATGCAGGTCTGTGCCGCCTACGAGGCGCAGATGGACAAGATCGCGAAGAAGCTCGGCATCGACCCGGCCGAAGTACGACTGCGCAACGCCATGGCGACCGGCGACGTCCTCCCGACCGGCCAGACGGTGACCTGCCCGGCCCCGGTCGCCGAACTCCTCCAGGCGGTGCGGGACTTCCCCCTGCCCCCGCTGCCCAAGGACACCCCCGAGGAGGACTGGCTGCTGCCCGGCGGCCCCGAGGGCGCGGGCGAACCGGGCGCGGTGCGCCGGGGCGTGGGCTACGGCCTCGGCATGGTGCACATGCTGGGCGCCGAGGGCGCGGACGAGGTCTCCACGGCGACCGTGAAGGTCCACGACGGCGTGGCGACGGTGCTGTGCGCGGCCGTCGAGACCGGCCAGGGCTTCACCACCCTGGCCCGGCAGATCGTGCAGGAGACCCTCGGCATAGACGAGGTGCACGTGGCGCCGGTCGACACCGACCAGCCCCCGGCGGGCGCGGCCTGCCACGGCCGGCACACCTGGGTGTCGGGCGGTGCGGTGGAGCGCGCGGCCAAGATGGTCCGCACCCAGCTCCTTCAGCCGCTCGCCCACAAGTTCGGCATGTCCACGGAGCTGCTCCAGATCACCGACGGCAAGATCACGTCGTACGACGGGGTCCTCTCGACGACCGTCACCGAGGCGCTGGACGGCAAGGAACTGTGGGCCACCGCCCAGTGCCGCCCGCACCCGACCGAACCGCTGAACGAGGCCGGCCAGGGCGACGCCTTCGTCGGCATGGCGTTCTGCGCGATCCGCGCGGTGGTGGACGTCGACATCGAGCTCGGCTCCGTGCGGGTCGTGGAACTGGCCGTCGCGCAGGACGTGGGCCGGGTCCTGAACCCGACGCAGCTGGCCGCCCGGATCGAGGCGGGCGTGACCCAGGGCGTCGGCATCGCCCTCACCGAGAACCTCCGCACGCCGCGCGGCCTGATCCGCCACCCCGACCTCACCGGCTACGCCCTCCCGACGGCCCTCGACGCGCCCGACATCCGCATCGTCCGGCTGGTCGAGGAACGGGACGTGGTCGCCCCCTTCGGGGCGAAGGCGGTCAGCGCGGTACCGGTGGTGACGTCCCCGGCGGCCATCGCGTCCGCCGTACGCGCCGCCACGGGCCGCCCCGTGAACCGCCTGCCGATCCGGCCCCAGGCCGCGGTGGTCACGGAACGGTCCTGAACCCCCTGCCCGTGCGTCTGGGCCTTCGTCCGCGTCCGCGTCCGCGTCAGTGGATTCTCGCGGAAAGGGAACGCACGAGGGTGGTCTGAGCGTCTTGTGATGTGAGCGCGTGCAAGCGGTTGCGGCCGCAGGGCGCGCGTCGCTGTTCCGGGGCGTTGTCAGTGGTGGGGCGTAGTGTTCTGGGCAGTTGGGGGACGGCTGCCGGGCCTTGCCGGGCGGTCTGCCGTGCTCCGCCAGGGGACGGTGAGCAAGCACATGCGGGGGAGCCCATGAGTACGACCGACGCCGGTGCCGCGGTGATCACCCTGACCGAGGCCGAGCTGGACCCGTGGGTGACGCACGCGTCGACGCGGCACTGGCTGACCGGCCCCGGACTGCCCTCCGGGAACGGCGTGGTGAGCTTCAGCGAGCTGCGCCGCGACGGACTGCGGAGGGTTTCGGACTCGACGGGCGACGTCCGGGCGGACCGGCTGTCGGCGGAGCTGCGCGAGCAGCTGGTGATAGGCGGACTGCTCGGCCCCGGCGGCCTGGAGACGGAGTCGGTCCTGCTGGACGGCGCGACGGGCGAGATCTCGACGACGTACTTCCTGCACGACCGCCCCGACCTGATGGACCGCCGCCCGCTGGCCCCCTCGCTGCGCACGCTGGTCCGTTTCGCCGAGGCGACGGACGAACTGGCGGGCCTGCGCGGCCAGTTCGCCTCCTACGCGGGCCGCTACGGCCCGAAGGCGGTGGCGGAGGCCTCCCAGCACCTGCTCTCGGTCTTCCGCGACGGGACGGACGGCGAACCGGCCCCGTTCTGGAAGATGGCGGCGTTGATCCGCCCGTTGTCCCTGGTGGCGGGCAGGGGCGGCACCTCCGGCCTCTCCCTGGACCTCCCGCACCGCCTCCTGGACCAGGAGTTCGGCCCCGGCAAGGTGGCCCGCTTCGAGGACGTCGACTTCCCCTCGACCCTCACCCACGAGCCGACCCGCCGCTTCCTGCGCGAGATCGGCCTGCCGGAGGACGCCCACGTCTTCTCCCTGGACACGGACGTCCCCCTGGCGACGCTGACCGAGTACTACGCCGACACCGACAGCCCGGCGGAACCGCCCGCCGGGGCCCACCGCCTGATCCGCCTCGGTCACCTGGTCGAGGACAACAGCCTGGTCGTCGACGGCGAGACGGGCGCGGTCCTGAACTGGAGCGAGCCCGAGGGAACGCTGTACCCCCTGAACACGGACGTGTCGACGCTCGCCTTCACGCTCTGGCTCCTGCACCGCGAGCGCGCCATAGACGCCCAGTCGTCCCACGAGCTGACGACCGACACCTACGACCAACTGGCCATGACGATGCTCCAGGTCCTGTCGACGGTGGACCCCACGGGCGTGACCGCGGGCAGATCGGTCCGCCACTACTGGACGGACGCGTTCCAGGACGAGGCGGGCGGGGTGCTGTAGGAACCGGGTGCACGCTGGAGCACGGTTACCCAACCGTCCAAGCCTCGCTATTTCAGCAACTCGACAGGGCGCGCGACAGCGCACTTTTTGTTTTGATGTGCGCCCGTGCTTCACCTCGCGAGCATCGGCATGCCCAACCGAACAAGGAGTCCCAACGGCGCCTGTGACGCGATGGGCGGAGTCTTAGGATCGCCCTCTCGATGAGGGGGGTGGAGTCCGTGAACACAAGGTTCGGCAGCATGGCGGCTGCGGCGTTGCTCGGTATCGCGGTGCCCTTGGGTCTGGTCGGATCGCCGGCAACGGCAAGGGCTGACTGGAACGGTCCGACGCTGATGGAGTGCGCGAACCGGGTTCTCGGTACTGGTGCGAGGGGCGCGTGTGTCACGTCGCTTCAGAAGAACCTGGAAGCGTATGGCTATGAACTGGAGACTGACGGACGGTACGGACACGAGACCCGTCTGACGGTGATGGATTTTCAGCGCCGTCACGGGCTCGCTGTGGATGGGGTGGCCGGCCGGGAAACCATGACCGCGCTCGACCGGTGGGCCAACGCGCCCCATGCTGACCCGGAGCCCCGAAGCGTTCCTGACCCGCAGCGGGTGCGAGGTGGCTGTGACTGGCTGGGAGCCTGTCATCAAGTGGCCAGCCGTTCGGGCACAGTCGCTTTCGCGGATGTGCTTGCCGAGTGGGACAAGGGTTTCAAAGGTGGCTTGAAGGACTACACGCTGAAGGCCGCGTGTGGAGCGACCACCGTACTCAATCCTGCGGTTGCCGCTCTGTGCGAACTGGACGCGACCATTCTGGAGAACGGCATCGCGCAAATCGTCGACAGGGCTGTCAAGGAGAAAGCCTGCCTCAAGCTCTCCACGCGCCCGGTGTTCATCCAGATGTATCCGGCGATAATGCCCGACCTCACTGTCGAGAACGGACATGACTGCACGAACTGAGCGTGGTCCGGCAGATGTGGAGGCCGTGGCGGGATTCGAACCCACGTAACTCGCTTTGCAGGCGAGCCCCTGAACCACTCGGGCACACGGCCGGGCCGAGTACGAACCACTTGGCACACGGCCGTGTTTGAACTCGGTGTAGTGACCGTAGGCCGGGATGGGATGGGGCTCAAGGGAATCAGGTGGGCTGCAATGTGACTGCCATACGCAGTTCATGAAAGGGGGCGGCCGAGAGGAGGGGGCGTACGACCAAGGTCTGAGGTGGGGACCGTCTCGGGACAGGGGTCAAAGTGGTGCGTGGACCTTACGCTGGCGGGCATGACCGTCCCGAAGCCGCGTGATGCCGATGTCGTGGAGGCCGCTGATCTGCCCTCGGTCGCCGAGCGGGAGACGGGGGTGCTGGGGGCGGCGTACCGGGCGTTGAGTGTCGGGATCGTCTCCGTCGTGCTGCTCATCGCCTTCGAGGCGACCGCCGTCGGGACGGCGATGCCTGTCGCGGCCCGGGAGCTGGACGGGGTGTCCCTGTACGCGTTCGCGTTCTCCGGGTACTTCACGACGAGCCTGTTCGGGATGGTGCTCTCCGGGCAGTGGTCGGACCGGCGTGGGCCCCTCGGGCCGTTGACGACGGGCATCGCATCCTTCGGGGCCGGGCTGCTGTTGTCCGGGACCGCCGGGTCGATGTGGGTGTTCATCCTGGGACGGGCCGTGCAGGGGCTCGGCGGCGGGCTGGTGATCGTCGCGCTGTACGTCGTCGTCGGGCGGGCCTATCCGGAGCGGCTGCGGCCGTCCATCATGGCCGCGTTCGCCGCGAGCTGGGTGCTGCCGTCGATCGTCGGCCCCCTCGCCGCCGGCACGGT
Organism: Streptomyces venetus; assembly: GCF_039540295.1. NCBI lineage: Bacteria > Bacillati > Actinomycetota > Actinomycetes > Kitasatosporales > Streptomycetaceae > Streptomyces > Streptomyces venetus. The sequence goes on along the minus strand of NZ_BAABET010000001.1, from coordinate 1,022,125 downwards.
GACCGAACAGTTGGGGTGGCGTTGGGTGTTCGTGGGGATACCCGTGCTCGTCGTCTTCCCGCTGGCGCTCGCGCTGCCGCAGATACGGCGTCGGGCGTCCGGACCGGCGGAGCACACCGCCGCGAAGTCCGACACCAACCAGAGTCCTGACCCGGCGGACGTGCCCGTCCCCGCGGAACGGACCGCCCTCGCCGACCGGCCGGTCACGGCGGACCTCTCGCGGGCGGCTGATCGGCCCGTCCCGGCGAACGACCCACCCGCCTCCCTCGACCGCCGCCGTATCCGCCTCGCCCTCGCCATCTCCCTCGGCGCCGGACTGCTCCAGTACGCCGCCCAGGACCTGCGCCCGCTCTCGCTCCTCCCCGGCGCCGCCGGACTCGCCCTGCTGGTGCCGGCCGTGCTCGGGCTCCTGCCGCGCGGCACCTACCGGGCCGCCCGCGGGCTGCCCTCCGTCGTGCTGCTGCGCGGCGTCGCCGCGGGGTCCTTCGTCGCCGCCGAGTCGTTCGTGCCGCTGATGCTGGTGACCCAGCGCGGGCTCAGTCCGACGCTGGCCGGGTTCTCGCTCGCGGCGGGCGGCGGGACGTGGGCGCTGGGCTCGTGGCTCCAGTCGCGGTCGCGCCTCGAGTCGTACCGGGAGCGGTTGACGACCGTCGGCATGCTGCTGGTGACCGCGGCGATCGTCACGGCACCGAGCGTGCTGATCGACTCCGTGCCCGTCTGGACCCTGGCCGTCGCCTGGGCCTTCGGCTGCTTCGGCATGGGGCTCGTCATCTCCTCCACGAGCGTGCTCCTGCTCAAGCTCTCCGCCCCCGAGGAGGCCGGCACCAACTCCGCGGCCCTCCAGATCTCCGACGGCCTCTCCAACGTCGTCCTGCTGTCCGCAGGCGGCGCCGCCTTCGCCGCCCTCGGCGGCGGCACCGTGACCCACACGGCCACGAACACCACCGGCTCCCACCCGACCGCCTTCACCGCGGTGTTCCTGCCGATGGCGGCGGTGGCGCTGGTGGGGGCATGGGTGTCGACGCGGTTGCGGGAGCGGCGGCAGTGATCCGGCCGGCCGGGGACGGCGGCGCGGGAGCTGTGACGTCGGTCCCACCCGGAGGTGACGCGGCCCGGTCCGGGGCTTGACGGTCGGCGGGCGCCGGTAGGGTGGCCCGGTTGTCATACGTAGCCGAGCCGTCAGGCTCCCTCGAACGAGCCGCCCGACCCCCAACGGAGACCGTGACTACCACCGCCGGCACAAGCTCTGCCTCGCACCACCTGTCCCCGGCGTTCCCCGGCCGCGCCCCGTGGGGTACCGCCAGCAAGCTGCGCGCCTGGCAGCAGGGCGCGATGGAGAAGTACATCCAGGAGCAGCCGCGGGACTTCCTGGCGGTCGCCACCCCCGGCGCCGGCAAGACGACCTTCGCGCTGACACTCGCGTCCTGGATGCTGCACCACCACGTCGTCCAGCAGGTGACGGTGGTGGCCCCGACCGAGCACCTGAAGAAGCAGTGGGCCGAGGCCGCGGCCCGGATCGGCATCAAGCTGGACCCGGAGTACAGCGCCGGGCCGCTCGGCCGGGAGTACCACGGGGTCGCCGTGACGTACGCGGGTGTCGGCGTCCGGCCCATGCTGCACCGGAACCGCGTCGAGCAGCGCAAGACGCTCGTCATCCTCGACGAGATCCACCACGCCGGTGACAGCAAGTCCTGGGGCGAGGCCTGCCTGGAGGCGTTCGAACCGGCCACCCGGCGGCTGGCCCTGACCGGTACGCCCTTCCGGTCCGACACCAACCCCATCCCCTTCGTCACGTACGAGGAGGGCAACGACGGCATCCGGCGGTCCGCCGCCGACTACACCTACGGGTACGGCAACGCCCTCGCCGACAACGTCGTGCGGCCCGTCATCTTCCTCTCCTACAGCGGCAACATGCGCTGGCGCACCAAGGCCGGTGACGAGATCGCGGCGCGGCTCGGCGAGCCCATGACCAAGGACGCGATCAGCCAGGCCTGGCGGACCGCCCTCGACCCGCGCGGTGAGTGGATGCCGTCCGTGCTGCGCGCCGCCGACCAGCGGCTGACCGAGGTCCGGAAGGCCATCCCGGATGCCGGTGCCCTCGTCATCGCCTCCGACCAGGACTCGGCGCGCGCGTACGCCAAGCTCATCCGGGAGATCACCGGCGACAAGGCGACCCTCGTGCTGTCGGACGACTCCGGCGCCTCCGAGCGGATCGACGAGTTCAGCGCGAACAACGACCGGTGGATGGTCGCGGTGCGGATGGTGTCCGAGGGCGTCGACGTGCCGCGCCTGGCCGTCGGCGTCTACGCCACCACCATCTCCACCCCCCTCTTCTTCGCGCAGGCCGTCGGGCGTTTCGTGCGGTCCCGGCGGCGCGGCGAGACCGCCTCCGTGTTCCTGCCGACCGTGCCCGACCTGCTGTCCTTCGCCAACGAGATGGAGCGCGAGCGCGACCACGTCCTAGACAAGCCCAAGAAGGACGGCGAGGAGGACCCGTACGCCGAGTCCGAGAAGGAGATGGACGAGGCGAACCGGGAGCAGGACGAGGACACCGGCGAGCAGGAGCAGTTCTCCTTCGAGGCGCTGGAGTCCGAGGCCGTCTTCGACCGGGTCATGTACAACGGTGCCGAGTTCGGCATGCAGGCCCACCCGGGGAGTGAGGAGGAGCAGGACTACCTCGGCATCCCCGGGCTGCTGGAGCCCGATCAGGTCCAGCTGCTGCTCCAGAAGCGGCAGGCCAAGCAGATCTCGCACAGCCGCAAGAAGCCGGACGCTGAGGCCGACCTGCTCGAAGTGCCCGCCGAGCGGCGCCCGGTGGTCTCCCACAAGGAGATGATGGAGCTGCGCCGGCAGCTCAACACGATGGTCGGCGCGTACGTCCACCAGAGCGGCAAGCCGCACGGTGTGATCCACACGGAGCTGCGGCGCGTGTGCGGGGGGCCTGCGGCGGCGGAGGCGACGGCGGGGCAGTTGCGGCAGCGGATCGCCAAGGTGCAGGAGTGGGCGACCCGGATGAAGTGACGCGTTGTTGTGTCGTCTGCGGGTTGTCGGTGGTTGATCGCGCCCACGTGGCGGAGCCGCACATCGGCAGAGCCCCGCGCCCCTATGGGGAGGCGCTCATACCGCCGCAAATTCGAGCAGTGCCCCGCCTTCACTGCCCGGATTCTGGACGGAGCCTTCCGCTCAGCGAACCCCCTTCGCTACTGTCCGGCTACGCACACGCCCCGTGGCAGCGCCGCCGCGGAGCGCAGCCGTGAAGCGACGCGGTCCGGACAGGCCGGGCCGCCGGCCGATCGGCGGCCTCTGAAGCGCGTTGCCGACGGGACTCGGTGACGCATCCGCCGCCAGAGGGCCGCCGACCTCACCACTAAGGAGTGGGCGTCGTGACCGCGGAGACCTCTCAGACGCTCGACCGGGGACTACGTGTCCTCAAGCTGCTCGCCGACACGGACCACGGGCTGACCGTGACCGAGCTCTCCCTCCGGCTGGGCGTGAACCGGACCGTCGTGTACCGGTTGCTCGCCACGCTGGAACAACACGCGCTCATACGCCGTGACCTGGGCGGACGTGCCCGGGTCGGGCTCGGGGTGCTGCGTCTGGGCCGGCAGGTCCATCCCCTGGTGCGGGAGGCCGCGATGCCGGCGCTGCGCTCGCTCGCCGAGGACATCGGCGCGACGGCGCACCTGACGCTGGTCGACGGGGCCGACGCCCTGGCCGTGGCCGTGGTGGAACCGACCTGGACGGACTACCACGTCGCCTACCGGGCCGGGTTCCGGCACCCCTTGGACCGGGGCGCCGCGGGCAAGGCGATCCTCGCGGCCCGGCAGCACCCGATGGCGGACCCCGGCTACACCCTGACGCACGGGGAGCTGGAGGCCGGGGCCTGCGGGGCGGCGGCCCCGTTGCTGGGGGTGACCGGCGTCGAGGGCAGCGTGGGCGTGGTGATGCTGGCGGACGTGGTGCCGGAGCGGGTGGGGGAGCGGGTCGTCGAGGCGGCACGGGAGGTCGCGGAGGCGTTGAGCTGACGTCCTCAGAGCTCCCGGCCGGGGCCCCGGAGACCTGGCTCCGGGGCCCCCGGAGACCTGGACCGGAACAGATCCGGCCCCCGCGTTAGATTGATCCCGTGTTCTCTCGCCTCACGCGTCCCCAGGCCCTCGCCGTCTGCGCCCTGCCCGTCGTGGCCCTGATCGCCACGGCGGTGTTCGCGCCGTTGCCGTTCTCGGTGGCGCAGCCGGGGGAGACGGCGAACGTGCTCGGCGAGCACAAGGGCTCCCCGGTGATCACCATTTCGGGGGCGCCGACCCAGGCCACCCGTGGGCAGCTGCGGATGACGACCATCGTGGCGACCTCACCGGACACCCACGTCTCCTTCCCCGATGTCGTCGACAGCTGGTTCCGCAGCGACGAGGCCGTCATGCCGCGCGACGCCCTCTACCCCAGCGGGGACAGCATCAAAGAGGTCGAGCGGCACAACGAGGCGCAGATGAAGGAGTCGCAGAACGCGGCGACGGCGGCCGCGCTCGGCTATCTCGGTCTCGACGGCAAGGACGTGAAGGTCAGCCTGAAGCTCGCCGACGTGGGCGGGCCCAGTGCCGGGCTGCTCTTCTCCCTCGGCATCGTCGACAAGCTCGACGGCGACGGCACGGGTGGTGATCTCACGGGGGGCCGGGTCATCGCCGGCACCGGCACGATCGAAGCCGACGGCAAGGTCGGCGCGGTGGGCGGCGTCGCCCTCAAGACCCAGGCCGCCAAGCGGGACGGTGCGACGGTGTTCCTGGTCCCGAAGGCGGAGTGCTCCGACGCGCGCGCCGAGCTGCCGAAGGGGCTGCGGCTGGTTCCGGTGACCGACCTGAAGAGCGCGGTGAGTTCGCTGGTGGCCCTGCAGACGGGGAAGGGGTCCGTGCCCAGCTGTTAGTGGGCGGTGGCAGCCGGACCGGGCGGGGTGGCGAGCTTCAGGCCGACCGCTACGAGGGTCCAGCCGAGGCGCGTACGGAGGTCGTGGTTCCGGGGAGCCGGGCGGGCGCCGGTCTCGGCCCGGAGTTCCGTGGCGCGGGCGTGGTGCAGGGCGAGGTGGATGTCCGGATGCATCGGGTGAGGTCCTCTCACTGTCTCGTCTGACTGGGAAAGACGTGCGTGTGGACGCGCACCGTTTCCGCGTCCGGGGTGCCGTCGGGCAGGGGGCGGTAGCTCTGGACGAGCTCGTGCATCTTGCTGATCAGCTCACGGGCGAGTTCGGGAGTGAGCCGCAGTGAGAAGTCGCTGAGGTCCGTGGCGCCGTCCCATTCCTCGCCCCACTCGCTCGTATTGCCGAGCCAGGTCGCGATCTCCCGGGTGTGCACGTTGGCCATCTCGTACCGGAGCAGGGCCACGGCTCCCCGTACGGTCGGATCCGGGTCGCTGATCAGGGTCTCGTCGATCCGGATGCCGTGGTCCGCCGCTTTCCACCAGCGCTCCCGTCCTTTTCCGCGCCCCGGGGCGTCAGCGACGAAACCGTGCGCGGAGAGTTGCCGTAGGTGGTAGCTCGTGGCACCGCTGGACTCGCCCAGCTTCTGGGCTAGTTGGGAGGCCGTGGCGGGACCGTCGTGTCGCAGTGCGACCAGCAGCTGCATCCGCAGGGGATGAGCCAGACCCCGCAGTGAGCGGGCATCGAGCAGTCGGGGAGCCGGTTCGTCGGGCATGCGTACAAAGATAGCCTTGCAAAGAGAGCTTTGCAACGGCTTCTTTGTAACTCATGCCTCCCTGACAAACCCCTCCCTCGCCATCCAGTCCAACGCCACCTGATGCGGATCCTCCCCCTCCACATCCACCTTCGCGTTCAGATCCTGCGCCACCGTGTTGTTCAGCCTCGCCGTCACCGGGTTCAGGACATCCGCGATGGCCGGCCACTCCTTCAGCGTCTTCGTGTGGATCATCGGCGCCGCGTTGTAGTTGGGGAAGAACTTCCTGTCGTCGTCCATCACCACCAGGTGCATCGACTTGATGCGCCCGTCCGTGGTGAACACCTCCCCGTACGTGCAGTTGCCCTTCGCGGTCTGGGTGTAGATGATCCCCGTGTCCATCTGCGTGATGTTCCGCGCCGGCAGATCCATCCCGTACGCCTTCTGCATGCCCGGCAACCCGTCCGCCCGGTTCGCGAACTCGACCTCCACGCACAGCCTCACGGCCCCCGGGTCGGACTTCGCCAGCTTCGCCACCTCCGTCATCGTCCGCGTGCCGTATTTCTTCGCGTTCCGCTGGTTCATCGCCAGGGCGTAGGTGTTGTCGAGGGACGACGGCGGCAGCCAGGTCAGTCCGTTCGCCGCGTCCTCCTTCTGTACCGCCTCCCACTGCTCGCGCGGATCGACGACGGGCTTGCTGTGCCCCAGGTACGTGATCCAGGCCGTGCCCGTGTACTCGTACCCGGCGTCGGCGTCGCCCTTCCGGACGGCCTCCCGGCTGCCGATGGAGCCCTGGATGCCGGTGCGGTCGATCACCTCCGCGCCGGCCGCCTCGAACGCGATGCCCATGATCGAGCCGAGGATCAGCTGCTCGGTGAACGACTTCGACGTCACCGTCAGATGCGCGCCCTTCAGCGGCTCGCCCCGGCCGATCGAGCCCGGCTGCACGTCGTCGCTCATGGGGGAGCCGCTGGTCAGGCCGCAGCCGGAGGCCGCCACCAGCAACGACAGGGCTACCAGCCCCGTACGCCCCCTCATGGCTGTAGCCCCCGTGGGCGCAGCAGCAGCTCCGCGAGCGAGGCCAGCCAGTCGACCAGCAGCGCGAGGGCGACGGTGAGGACCGAGCCCAGCACCAGCACCGGCATCCGCTGGTTGGTGATCCCGGTCGTGATCAGCACGCCGAGGCCGCCGCCTCCGCCGAAGACCGCCAGGGTCGCCGTGCCGACGTTCAGGACGAGGGCCGTGCGCACACCCGCGAGGATCAGGGGGACGGCGAGCGGGAGTTCGACCCGGGTCAGTACCCCTATCGGGGACATGCCGATGCCCCGCCCCGCCTCCAGGAGGGTCGGGTCGTTCGCCTTCAGGCCGGTGATCGTGTTCGACAGCACCGGCAGGATGGCGTAGATGATCATGCCGATCAGGGCGGCTCTGCGTCCGATGCCCAGCCAGATGACGAGGAGCGCCAGCAAGCCGATCGCCGGGGTCGCCTGGCCCGTGTTGGCGAACGCCATCGCCACCGGGGTGGCTCTGCGGAACGTCCCGCGCGTCAGCAGGATGCCCAGCGGGATCGCGATGATCAGCACGAAGAACGTGGAGATCGCGGTCAGTTGGATGTGCTGCCACAGCGCCTTCGAGACCTGGCCGCCGGACAGGGCGTTCCGGGTGAGCGCGTCCAGGTCGGCCTGCTGGAACCAGAGCCAGGTGGCGAGCAGCACGGCCACCAGGGCGGCGGGCAGGACGGTCAGCTTCTGCCAGCTGATGCGAGGCACGGGTGCGGTCCGGGGCGCCTGCGCGGCGGGCTCGGGGGCGGCCGGCTCGGGGACGGCCTGCTCCACCTCGGGAGCGGTCACCGCGCCCCTCCGACGCCGGTGACGCCCTGGTCACCCTCTTGCTCCGCGTGCGTCTGCGCCGCCCGCAGCTCCTCCAGCTCGTGCTGGTGCTCCAGCGCGTCGAGGCGGTCGGCCTCCAGCAGGTCGTGCACGGAGTTCATGAGGGTCTCCATGTCGACGACGCCCGTGTACTCGCCGTGCCGCCCGGTCACCGCCACCCGCCCCGCGTTGTCGGTGAGCACCGCCTCCAGCGCGTCCCGCAGGGTCGCGTCCCGGGTCACCGTGTCGTGCACCAGCGTCCCGGCCCGGGCCAGCGAGCCCCTGGCCCGCATCAGGTCGCCCCGCCGCAGCCACTTGTAGGGGCGGCGGCGCCGGTCGAGCAGCAGGACCTCGTTGGTGCCGCCGGCCCGCAGCCGGTTGAAGATCTGCTGCAACGGGTCGTCGATCATGACGGTCGGGTAGTCGGTGATCCCCACGTCCCGGACGCGGGTCAGGTTCAGCCGCTTCAGCGCCGCCCCCGCGCCCACGAACCCGGAGACGAAGTCGTCGGCCGGGTTGGTGAGAATGGCCTCCGGGGTGTCGAACTGCGCGATGTGGGACCGCTCGCGCAGCACCGCGATCCGGTCGCCGATCTTGATCGCCTCGTCGAAGTCGTGCGTGACGAAGACGATCGTCTTGTGCAGTTCGTGCTGGAGGCGGATCAGTTCGTCCTGGAGGTGGTCACGGGTGATCGGGTCCACCGCCCCGAACGGCTCGTCCATCAGCAGCACCGGGGGATCGGCGGCGAGGGCCCGTGCCACGCCCACGCGCTGCTGCTGACCGCCGGAGAGCTGACGCGGGTAGCGGCCGTGGAACTCGCCGGGGTCGAGACCGACGAGGTCGAGCAGCTCCTCGGTCCGCTCCCTGATCCGGGCCTTCGGCCAGCCGATCATCTTCGGTACGAGCGCGATGTTCTGGGCGACCGTCATGTGCGGGAAGAGCCCGGCGGACTGGATCGCGTAGCCGACCCTGCGGCGCAGCTTGACCGGGTCCATGTCGGTGACGTCCTCACCACCGATCCCGATCCGCCCGCCGGTCGGCTCGATCAACCTGTTGATCATCTTGAGGGTGGTCGACTTGCCGCAGCCGGACGGGCCGACGAAGACGACGACCTCGCCCGCCTTGATCTCCATGCTGACGTTGTCCACGGCCGGCTGCGCACTGCCGGGGAACCGCTTGGTCAGGCTCTCCAGCTCGATGGAGGCACCGTGATCGCCGGTCTCAGGCACGGATCCCCCTGGAGATGGTCAGCCGTCCGACCAGGACGTACGCGGCGTCGAACAGCAGCGCCAGGACGATGATGCCGAGCGTGCCCGCGAGGACCTGGTTGAGCGCGTTGGCGCTGCCCAGCGAGGCGAGGCCCCGGAAGATGACGTTGCCGAGGCCGGGCCCTGAGGCGTACGCCGCGATGGCGGCGATGCCCATCAGCATCTGGGTGGCGACCCGGATCCCGGTCAGGATCGGCGGCCAGGCCAGCGGCAGCTCGACCCGCAGCAGCCGGACCGGGCGGGACATGCCGATGCCGTCGGCCGCGTCCACCAGCGACGGGTCCACCCCGCGCAGCCCGACGATCGCGTTGCGCACCACCGGCAGCAGCCCGTACAGCGTCAGCGCGACGACCGTGGGCGGCACGCCCAGCCCCACGACCGGGATGAGCAGACCGATCAGGGCGAGCGCCGGGACGGTCAGGATGGTGGCGGTGGTCGTGGTGGCTAGGTTCCCGGCCCACTCGCTGCGGTAGGTGACCACGCCGATCAGCACCCCGAGCAGGGTCGCGACGACCATGCACTGGAAGACCACGCTCGCGTGCTGGTAGGCGTCCGTGAGCAGCTGCTGGTGCCGGTTCTCCAGGTACTCCCAGAAGTTCACACGCGCTCACCCCAAGACGTCAGGTCTCCTCCGCGGCCTGCTCCACGAGCGGGATGATCCGCAGCGGAACGGGGTTCTCCATGACGATCGCCGTGGAGGCCCGGACGATGCCATCAAAACCGACGACCCGGTCGATCACACGCTGGAGATCGGCGTTCGAGCGGGCCACGAGACGGCACAGCATGTCCCCGCTGCCCGTGGTGGTGTGCAGCTCCAGCACCTCCGGCACGGTCGCCAAGTGGGCCCGTACGTCGGCGCCTTGGCCCTGCCGGATCTGGAGCGTCGCGAACGCCGTGACCGGGTAGCCGAGCGCCGCCGGGTCCACTTCGGGGCCGAAGCCGCGGATGACTCCGTTCGACTGAAGCCGGTCGAGCCGCGCCTGCGCCGTGCCGCGCGCCACTCCCAGCCGTCGCGACATCTCCAGCACCCCGATCCGCGGCTCCCGGGCCAGCAGCAGGATGATCCGGCCGTCCAGATGATCGATCGCCACAGCAGCCTCCGGGGGTGGTCATCCTGTACAGAAGGGCCGGTGATACGGCCGTACTGCTGAACAGATTGCCCAGCGGAAACGCAAACTATTGCGCACCTTGCCGAGCGAGGAGACCCTGCGGCTATGACGCAGACCACACACCACACTCCCGACACCGCCCGGCAGGCCGACCCCTTCCCGGTCAAGGGAATGGACGCGGTCGTCTTCGCCGTGGGCAACGCCAAGCAGGCGGCGCACTACTACTCCACCGCCTTCGGCATGAAGCTGGTCGCGTACTCCGGACCGGAGAACGGCAGCCGCGAGACCGCCGCGTACGTCCTGGAGAACGGCTCCGCCCGCTTCGTCCTCACCTCGGTCATCAAGCCCTCCACCGACTGGGGCCACTTCCTCGCGCGGCACGTGGCCGAGCACGGCGACGGCGTCGTCGACCTCGCCATCGAGGTGCCGGACGCGCGCGCCGCCTACGCCTACGCCCTGGAACACGGCGCCCGCTCGGTCACCGAGCCCTACGAGCTGAAGGACGAGCACGGCACGGTCGTCCTGGCCGCCATCGCCACCTACGGCGAGACCCGCCACACCCTCGTGGAGCGCTCCGGCTACGACGGCCCCTACCTGCCCGGCTACGTGGCGGCCAAGCCGATGGTCGAGCCGCCGGCGCAGCGCACCTTCCAGGCGATCGACCACTGCGTCGGCAACGTCGAACTCGGCCGCATGAACGAATGGGTCGGCTTCTACAACAAGGTGATGGGCTTCACGAACATGAAGGAGTTCGTGGGCGACGACATCGCCACCGAGTACAGCGCGCTGATGTCGAAGGTCGTCGCCGACGGCACGCTCAAGGTCAAGTTCCCGATCAACGAGCCGGCCATCGCCAAGAAGAAGTCCCAGATCGACGAGTACCTGGAGTTCTACGGCGGCGCGGGCGTCCAGCACATCGCCCTCAACACGAACGACATCGTGCAGACGGTCCGTACGATGCGGGCGGCCGGCGTCGAGTTCCTGAACACGCCCGACTCGTACTACGACACCCTGGGGGAGTGGGTCGGCGAGACCCGCGTCCCGATCGACACCCTGCGCGAGCTGAAGATCCTCGCCGACCGCGACGAGGACGGCTACCTGCTGCAGATCTTCACCAAGCCGGTCCAGGACCGTCCGACCGTCTTCTTCGAGATCATCGAGCGGCACGGCTCGATGGGCTTCGGCAAGGGCAACTTCAAGGCCCTCTTCGAGGCGATCGAGCGCGAACAGGCCCGCCGCGGCAACCTGTAGCCCGACCGCCGACCCGGGTCGTGCGGGTGTCACGGGGCACCCGCACGACCCCGGTTCCCCCCGGGGCTCCGGCCGCCGCGGGACCCCGGTCCCCGCAGGCCCCGGCCGCCGCAGGACCGGGTCCGCACAGGACCGGGTCCGCACAGGACTTTGATCCCCACAGGACTTTGGTCCTCGTATGACCCCGGCCGCCGCCGGCCAGCTTCCCCCTGGCTGTGCCCCGCCCGGCCATGCCGTGCCCGGCCAGCCTCAGCCTGGCTGTGCCCCGCCTGGTCGTGCCCCTCCCGGCCAGGCTCCGCCCGGCGAGCCTCCGCCTGGCAGGCCGCGCCCGCCCGGCCGGCTTCCGTCTAGCCAGCTTCTGCCTGGCTGTGCCCCGCCCGGCCATGCCGCGCCCGGTCCGCCTCCGCCCGGCCAGGCGGCCTCGCCCGGCCATGCGCCCCGGCCATGCGCCCCGGCCATGCGCCCCGGCCAGGCGGCCTCGCCCGGCCAGGCGGCCTCGCGCGGCCATGCGCCCCGGCCAGGCGGCCCCGCCCGGCCAGCCCCACGTCCCTCCGCCCCCGGCCCGCCCGGCCCCGTCGTTCAGTCGCCGTCCATCTCCGGCACCCCCACGTCCGGCGGCTCCCCCAGCGCATCCGTCGCCGCCCGAGCCGCCCGCCCGTACAGGGGCGAGAAGTGCGGGTTGATCCGCAGCGCCTCCGCGAGGTGCCGCCGGGCCGAGCCGTACCGTTCCAGCTCGCGCTCGATCATGCCCCGGTGATACGCGTACAGCGCGCTGCGCACCCCGCCGCTGTGCTCCTCGTCCGTCGCCCGTACCGCGAACCGCAGCGCCTCCTCGTGCTTCCCGGCGCGGTGCAGCGCCCAGCCCAGCGCGTCGGCCACCTCGGTCCCGGGCTGCCGGCGCCACTCCGCGCGCAGCCGCCGTACCGCGGCCCGCGGATCCCCGTGGTCCGCCTCGAACTGCCCCAGCACCAGCTCCTCGTCGGCCCCGCCCGCGACAGCGCCCCGTACCCGCTCGCGCAGCAGGTCGTACTGCACCCGGGCGGCCTCCGGCATCCCCAGAGACTCGTACAACTCGCCCAGCTCCAGGGCGTACCGGGGGCACGGCTGCTTGGCGAGGGCCACCCGGTAGGCGTTCAGCGCCTCCGTGGTCCGGCCCAGGGCCGCCAGCGCCCGGCCCTGCCCGGCCTGCGCCGCACGCTGGTCGGGATCGAGGCGTACCGCCTCCTGGAAGTGCCGCAGCGCGTCCTGGAGGTCACCGCGTTCCCAGGCCAGCTGCCCGGCCCGCTCCAGGTAGGCGGCCCGTTCGGCCGGGGCCCGCGCGCCCGCCGCCGCGTCCGCCAGCGAGGCCGCGGCATCCTCGCGCCGCCCGCGGTCCCGGTAGACGCCGGCCGCCCGCGCCAGCACGGCCGGACCCGAGCGCAGCTCCGTCAGCCGGTCCAGCATCCGTTCGGCCGACTCGTGCTCACCGAGCCCGGCGTAGGCGTCGATGAGCAGGGGATACGTCGTCCACCTGCGTGGCTCCAGCTCCAGCGCCGCCTCGCCCCACCGGCGCGCGGCGGGGAAGTCCCGGCGCGCGTTGGCCAGCGCGGCCAGCCCTGCCACGGCCTCCGTGTTCCGCTTCGGCCGCGCCCTGAGCGACGTACGCAGCGCCTTCTCCGCGCGCGGGTAGTACGCCGGGTCCGCCAGCCGCCGCCCCCGCTCCACATAGGCCGTCCCGAGCACCGCCCAGGACCGGGCGTCGTCCGGGTGCTTGCGCACCCGCTTCTCCCGCTCGCCGATCAGCTCCGCCAGGTCGGGCAGCGCGGCCGGCACCCCGCTGGTGACCGCCGCCATGGCCACCGAACCCGGCGACGGCGGAGCCGGCGGCTCGGGCCGTCGTTCCCCCGGCAGCACCAGCACCAGCACCCCGCCGAGCACGGCACACCCCGCGACGCAGGCGAGCACCACCCGCGACCCGCGAAAGCGCAGCCGGGAACGACGGCGCACCGGCCGGTCCAGGCGCTCCTGCTGGTTCTCCATGACGCTCACTGTGCGTCAGTACGACGACCACACCCGGGCAGCCGAAGGGTGCCGCCGACGGGGTTCACACCGATGGCCCCGGGTGCGAACCTGTGATCATGAGCCGTATCGAAGCGCGCAGCTCCGAGGACACCGAAACGACCGGCGGTCTGATCGACCTCCTGCTCAGCGGCCTTCCCGCCGAGGCGGTCCTCACCGACCCGGACGTCACCGCCTCCTACGCCAACGACATGGCGAGCTTCTGCCCGGCCGGCACCCCGGCCGTCGTCGTGCTGCCCCGCACGGTCGAACAGGTCCAGCACGTGATGCGCACCGCCACCGCCCTGCGCGTCCCGGTCGTCCCGCAGGGCGCCCGCACCGGCCTGTCCGGCGCGGCGAACGCCTCCGAGGGCTGCGTCGTGCTCTCCCTGACCAAGATGGACCGGATCCTGGAGATCAGCCCGGTCGACCGCATCGCCGTCGTCGAGCCCGGCGTGGTCAACGCCGCCCTCTCCCGGGCCGTCGGCGAACACGGCCTGTACTACCCGCCGGACCCCTCCAGCTGGGAGATGTGCACCATCGGCGGCAACATCGGCACCGCCTCGGGCGGACTGTGCTGCGTGAAGTACGGGGTGACCGCCGAATACGTCCTCGGACTGGACGTGGTGCTGGCCGACGGCCGTCTCATGTCCACCGGCCGCCGCACCGCCAAGGGCGTCGCCGGGTACGACCTGACCCGCCTGTTCGTCGGCTCCGAGGGCTCGCTCGGCATCGTCGTACGGGCCGTGCTCGGTCTGCGTCCCAAGCCGCCCCGGCAACTGGTGCTGGCCGCCGAGTTCGCCTCCGGGGCCGCCGCCTGCGACGCCGTGTGCCGGATCATGGAGGGCGGCCACGTCCCGTCACTCCTCGAACTCATGGACCGTACGACGGTCAAGGCCGTCAACGACCTGGCGCAGATGGGCCTCCCGGAGAGCACCGAGGCGCTGCTGCTCGCCGCGTTCGACAGCACCGACCCGGCCGCCGACCTCGCCGCCGTCGGCGCGCTGTGCGAGGCCGCCGGCGCCACCCAGGTGGTACCGGCCGACGACGCCGCCGAGTCCGAACTGCTCCTTGAGGCCCGGCGGCTGTCGCTCACCGCGCTGGAGAAGGTCAAGGGCGTGACGATGATCGACGACGTGTGCGTGCCCCGCTCCCGGCTCGCGGAGATGCTCGAAGGGGTCGACCGGATCGCCGAGAAGTACCGGCTCACCATCGGGGTCGTCGCCCACGCGGGGGACGGCAACACCCATCCGACGGTGTGCTTCGACCCGGCGGACCCCGACGAGTCCCGGCGCGCCCGCGATTCCTTCGACGAGATCATGGCCCTCGGCCTGGAGCTCGGCGGCACCATCACCGGCGAGCACGGCGTCGGCGTCCTGAAGAAGGAGTGGCTGGCGCGCGAGCTCGGCCCCGTGGGGCTGGAGATGCAGCGGGCCGTGAAGCAGGCCTTCGACCCGCTGAACATCCTGAACCCGGGCAAGCTGTTCTGACACCGGCGCGCTCACTGCGCGAGCAACTGGTCCAGCTCGTCGTCGAGACCGAGCCGCTCACCCTCCGACCCCGGCGGGACCACCCGCAGCGTGCGCTCCAGCCAGGCCGACACCGCACCCGCCGGGGCCTCCAGCAGGGCGTCCCCGTCGGGTGAACTCAGCGACATCAGCACCACGCCGCGGCCCTCGGTCCGCGTCGGCCAGACCCGCACGTCCCCCTGCCCGCAGGGCCGGAACACCCCCTCCACCAGCAGCTCCCGGGCGAACATCCAGTGCACCGGGTGCTCGGAGTCGATGTGGAAGGTGACGTGCACGGCGTACGGATCGTCGGTGGCGTACCCGAGCCGGGCGGGCACCGGGACCCGGCGCTCCGGCGACAGGACGAGTTTCAGCTCCAGTTCCCGCTCCACCACGGTGTGCATGGCGGTGATCCCTTCTCCTGACGGCTGCCCGTGCGGGCCGGTCAGGGGGAGAGAGCGGGCGGGGGCGCCGGCATTACGCGCCTTCCCGGAAGTTTTTTCGCAGGGGGATCCGTTCGAAGCGGCCGGGTGCGTAGCACATCGGTGCTCGAAAGGGGTGGGTCCCGTGGGAGCGGCGGTGGGGGTTGCCCTCGTCTGATAGATGTGGAGGCCCCCATTTGGCCCTCGAGCAGATAGCGGGACGACGGAGATGAGCGCCCCAACCCCGGCCCCCGGTGACGACAGGCCCCGCGAAGGGTATTACCCGGACCCGTCCATTCCTGTATACGTCCGTTACTGGAACGGTGCCTCCTGGGTGCCGGGCACCAGCCGTCCGGCACCCCAGGACGGCGAGACGCTCGCGCCGCCGCCCGGTGCGGGGGAGTCCGGCGCCTCCGCCTCGGTCGAGGAGACCGGCCCGCACTTCTTCGACGAGGACCCGGTCGAGGAGCCCTCCGCCGCCGACTCCCAGCACGGCAGCCGCCCCGAGCCCGCGTCCGCCTGGGGCGCCGACCGCTCCCACCAGTCCGGCTTCGGCGGCCAGGACCGCCGCGTCTCCTGGGGGTCGCCGCCGGTGGCGCAGGGGACGGGCGGGCAGGGCGCCGACCCGAGGGTGGCGCACCCCGACAGCCCGCCCTCCGGCGAGTCCGCCCGCACCGACGGCACGGCGAACGTCACGCCCGCAGCCGACCCGGAGTCCGGGGCGGCGGCCGCGGGCAACACGTTCGTGTTCCGCCGACCGACGGGCCGGCCCGGCAGTGAGCAAGGGGCCTCCGCGGAGGCGCCCGACGAGGGCACGATGACGTTCCGCGCGGTGTCGCCGCGCCCGGGCTCGGGGAACGCGGCGCCCGGTGGAGGCCCGACGGGGCCGGGCGGGTCGCCGGGGTCCGGCTTCGGTGCGCGGACCGGTGGTTCCGCGGGCGACCCGGCGGCACCCGGTTTCGGCCCGCGGGCCGGTGCGGCGGGCTCCGGCACCGACTCGGCGGCAGCCGCCTTCGGCCCGCCGGCGGGAGCGGCAGGCTCTGGTGCCGGCCCCGAGGGCCCCGGTTTCGGCGCTGCGGCCCCGGCCGACCCCTCGAACCGTCCCGGCTTCGGTGCCGGCAAGGCCGCCGCCGCCCGTGCCGCCACCGCGCAGAGCGCCGCCGGGGGCGCGGGAGCCCAGGCCGCCGCCCCGGCGGCCCTGTCGGGCCCCCAGTCGGCCCCCGCCCCCGTCGTACCTCCGCAGTCCGGCGCCCCCGCCTCCGCCGCCACCCCCCTCAGCGCCGGCCCCGGTGGCGGTCAGTCCTCCTGGGCGCAGCAGGTGCACCGCCTCGCCGGAGCGGGCGGCGGTGACGAGCAGCCCGTCGCGCCCTGGAAGCCGCCGGTCGAGGACCTGTTCCAGGCGGCGGCCCGGCGGCAGGCGGCGGCCCGCCCCGCGGGGCTCGGGAAGCGGCTGGCCGCCCGGCTGCTGGACACCGTCGTCCTCGCCGGACTCACCGCCGGGGCCGCCGTACCGCTCGGCATCAAGGCCGTCGACCACGTCAACGAGAAGATCGACGCGGCCAAGCTCTCCGGCGAGACCGTCACGGTCTGGCTGCTCGACGGCACCACGTCGGTGTACCTCGGCATCGTCCTGGCCGTCCTGCTGCTCGTCGGCGTCGTCGCCGAGGTGCTGCCCACCGTCAAATGGGGCCGTACCCTCGGCAAGAAGCTGATGGGTCTCGAGGTGCGGGACATCGAGGGCCACGACGCCCCGGAGTTCGGGGCGGCCCTGCGCCGCTGGCTGGTCTACAGCGTGCCCGGACTCCTCGTCGTGGGGATCGTCGGCGTCGTCTGGTGCGTCTTCGACAAGCCGTGGCGCCAGTGCTGGCACGACAAGGCGGCACACACGTTCGTGGCGGGCTGAGCGGCCCCGGCGAGCCCGTACCTCGGACGGCCGTCTGCCGGATGCGGAGCCGGGGTGTTCGCGGTCGACTCGGGCCATGAGCAGTGAACCGCCCCCCGGCTCCGGTCAGCAGCCCCCGGATGACGACCCGTTCAGGAAGCGGCCCCCGAACGAGCCGCCCGGCGAGGACGCGGGCTCTCCCTACGGCAGCGAACCCCCGCCGTATCCGGGAGGCGGCCAGGGCGGAGACCAAGGCGGTGGCCAGGGCGGTCCAGGCGGTGGCCCCTCCGGCGGTTCCCCGTACGGCGGCGGCTCCTACCCCGCCGACCCCCTCGCCGGCATGCCCCCGCTCGCCGACAGCGGCAAGCGCACCCTCGCCCGCATCATCGACATGATCCTCGTGGGTGTCGTCGTCTGGCTGCTCACCTGGGGCATCGGCGTCAGCGAGTTCGACGTGGACAGCGATCGCATCCAGGTCAGCAAGTCGTTGTGGCAGTCGGCCGTCGCCGCCGTCCTCTACATCGCCTACGACACCGTCCTGACCGCGAGAACCGGCCAGACCCTCGGCAAGAAACTGCTGCACATGCGCGTGGGCAACCTCGACGACGGCAGCACGCCCTCCGTGCAGGGCTCGCTGTCGCGCGCCGCGGTGCTGTGGATCCCGTTCGCCTTCTGCTGCGCCTGCGTCTGGACCGCGGTCTGCGGTGGCTGGAGCTACTTCGACCGGCCCTACAAGCAGGGCCTGCACGACAAGGCGGCAAGAACGGTCGTGGTCAGCACCGATTGAGGCACAGGCGGATCAGTCGGCGGTCAGGAGACCGCCCGCTCGCGCACCGGCTCCGGGGCCGGAGCGGGGACCGAGGCCCGTACCGGCTCCTCGGGGGCGGGCTGTTCCACCGCGGCCGGGCGCCGTTTGGGCAGCGGTACCGTCATGGCGACCAGCAACCCGAGGGCGAGCGCCGCGACAGCGATGATCGCGATCCCCACGCCCGAACTCGTCTGGGACAGCAGCAGCATGGCGAGGGTCGACAGGAACACGGTGCAGGAACCGTAGGCGAGCTGTGCGGCGGTCGGACGGGGCATGGCCATCATGTCCTCGAAAGCGGGGATCCACGGGGGTGTCGGCCTGGCATTCCGCCAGCTTCCGGGCGTTCCGCCAAGCGACTCTAACCGGCAGGGTGCCCGAGTGGAACGCGCGGTAAGCGTGACCTAATCAACAGGGCCGGAGCACAGGGGGCGCACGGAGTCATGGCGTCCACGGAGTGGACATATGCACGCGCCCACTGCCGGACGGGCATCCCGTCGGCCGCCCGGCGGTTGTCCGTTGATCGTTCGTCGGCTGTCCGTTGGTTGTCCGTAAAACGAACGTCGGCTCCGCATAGTGCACTTGACTTGTCCAAGTCAAGGTCTGTCTTTTCTGCTTAACCTCTAGTCAAATGTCGTCACTTGACTACACGCGTTGATCACGCGCGCGCGGACCCTACCTGACCCAGGACCCTTCCCTCCGCGCGCCCGGACGCGGGGGAGGAACTCAAGTGACCAGAAGACCCTGGACGTTCAGAGCGGCTGCCATCGGCGTGGCGCTCGCGGCGGCCACCGCCACCGGCTCGGCTTTCGGTGTGGCGCAGGCCGACGACACCTCCGCCCCGAGGTCCACCACCGTGGACCGGCACGACCCGGCGGACAGCCACGGCTCCGAGCACGACCTCGAGGGCCCGCTGAGCAAGACCCAGGAGGCGCAGCGCGAAGAGGCCCTGAAGCAGGTCATATCCGGCAAGACCACGGTGAAGAACCGTGAGGGCTCGAAGGTCGTCCAGCTCAAGAGCAAGAAGGGCGACAGCAAGTACGTCGAGCTCGGCCGCGAGAAGACCGACAAGATCTTCACGATCCTGGTCGAGTTCGGCGACCAGATCAGCGAGTTCGGCGGCACCCCCGGCCCGCTGCACAACACGATAGCCAAGCCGGACCGCAAGAAGGACAACTCCACGGCCTGGCGCGCGGACTACGACCAGAAGTACTTCGAGAACCTCTACTTCGGCACCGGCAAGAACACCGAGTCGGTCAAGAAGTACTACGAGAAGCAGTCCTCCGGCCGTTACTCGGTCGAGGGCGAGGTCTCGGACTGGGTCAAGGTCCCCTACAACGAGGCGCGTTACGGCAACAACGCCTGCGGTGACACCAACTGCCCGAGCGTGTGGAACGTCGTCAAGGACGGTCTGAACGCCTGGGTCGCCCAGCAGAAGGCGGCCGGCCGGACCGACGCCCAGATCAAGGCGGACGTCAAGCAGTACGACCAGTGGGACCGCTACGACTTCGACGGCGACGGCGACTTCAACGAGCCCGACGGCTACATCGACCACTTCCAGGTCGTGCACGCCGGTGAGGACGAGTCCGCCGGCGGCGGCGTCCAGGGCGAGGACGCGATCTGGGCCCACCGCTGGTACGCCTTCGGCACCGACGCCGGCGCCACCGGCCCCGCGGACAACAAGCTGGGCGGCGCGAAGATCGGTGACACCGGCATCTGGGTCGGCGACTACACCGTCCAGCCGGAGAACGGCGGACTCGGCGTCTACGCCCACGAGTACGGCCACGACCTCGGCCTGCCGGACCACTACGACACCACCGGCGGCGGCGACAACTCGACCGGCTTCTGGACCCTGATGTCCTCCGGCTCCTGGCTCGGCACCGGCAAGAACGAGATCGGTGACCTGCCCGGCGACATGACCGCCTGGGACAAGCTCCAGCTGGGCTGGCTCAAGTACGACACGGCGAAGGCCGCGACGAGCTCCTGGCACAAGCTGGGTCTCGCCGAGTTCAACACCAAGCACAAGCAGGCGCTCGTGGTCGACCTGCCGAAGCGGGCCGTCACCACCGAGCTCGTCAAGCCGGCCCAGGGCGCCACCCAGTGGTGGAGCGGCAGCGGCAACGACCTGAAGAACACGCTGACCCGTTCCGTCGACCTCACCGGCAAGACGTCGGCGTCGCTGACCCTCGACGGCTGGTACGAGATCGAGGCCAACTACGACTACCTCTACGCCGAGGTCTCGACCGACGGCGGCGCCAACTGGACCGCTCTGGACGGCACGGTGGACGGTCAGCCGATCCCGCGTGACGGCAGCGACAAGCCGGCCCTGACCGGCACGGTCGACGCGTACAAGAAGCTGGCGTTCCCGCTGGACGCCTACGCGGGCAAGAAGATCGACCTGCGCTTCCGCTACCAGACCGACGGCGGTCTGGCGATGAAGGGCTTCGCGGCCGATCAGATCACCGTGACCGCCGACGGCGCCGCCGTGTTCTCCGACGACGCCGAGTCCGCGGACCCGGCCTGGAAGGCGAACGGCTTCTCCCGCATGGGCGCGTCCTTCACCAAGGACTACGCCCAGTACTACATCGCGGAGAATCGCCAGTACGTCTCGTACGACAAGACCCTCAAGGTCGGCCCGTACAACTTCGGCTTCTCCAAGACCCGTCCGGACTGGGTGGAGCACTACGCGTACCAGAACGGCCTGTTGATCTGGAAGTGGGACACCTCCCAGGCGGACAACAACACCAGCGTCCACCCGGGCACCGGTCTGGTCCTGCCGATCGACTCGCACCCGAAGGCGATGAAGTGGTCCGACGGCACGCTGATGCGCAACCGCATCCAGGCCTACGACTCGCCGTTCAGCCTGTACCGCACCGACGGCATCACGCTGCACAACGCGGACGTCGCGACCAAGATCAAGTCGTCGAAGGGCGTCTCGGTCTTCAACGACCGCACCAGCACCTACTACGACCCGTCGAACAAGACCGGTGGCGTCAAGATCACTGACACCAACACCAAGATCAAGATCATCAAGGAGGCCAAGGACGGCTCGACGATCGAGCTCGAGGTCGGCCCCGCGGTGAAGTAGAACGCGTTGTAGCAGGTCAGAGCATGATCGGCGGTGACCCCCTGGCGGGTCGCCGCCGATCCGTGTTTAGGTGCGTCCTGTGGTTCTCTTATTGACACCGACCGACACACCGACCGACACGGGGGTATGACCGCATGGCCGCAGGAGGCTTCTGCAAGCTGCCGAACGGCACCGTGGTGGTGGCGCTGAACCTGCCCAGCCCCGCCGCCGACGGCCCGGGTTCCGTCCGCGTACTCGTCCACGCGGCGAACCGCGCCCGAGCCCTGACCAGGCTCCGCAACCTGGGCCTGCGCTCGGTGTACCTGCGCGGCAACGCCGCCGGGCCGACCCCCGACGAGATCACGGCCGTCCTCCATCACCCGGACGGCCTGATATGGCGCACGGCTCCTGACAACGGTGTCCTGGCCCCGGACCTCACGACAGAGCTGTGGCGTCCGATCAGGTCCCTCCTGCGACGCCCGACGGCCCAGACCTGAGCACCGCCGGGGACCGCCGTGCCCTACTGGACGACGGGCTTCCCGGAGAGCTCCACGCCCGCCTCCCGCAGCTCCTCGATCGCGCGCTCGGTGGTCTCCTGGGAGACGCCCGCCGTGAGGTCGAGGAGGACCTGGGTGCGGAATCCCTCCCGCACGGCGTCCAGGGCCGTGGCGCGGACACAGTGGTCCGTGGCGATGCCCACCACGTCCACCTCGGTGACCTCGCGGGACCGGAGCCAGTCGGCCAGTGACGTGCCGTTCTCGTCGGTGCCCTCGAAGCCGCTGTACGCCGCGTCGTACGCCCCCTTGTCGAACACGGCGTCGATCGCGCCGGACGCGACGGCGGGGGCGAAGTTCGGATGGAAGCCGACGCCCTCCGTGCCGGCCACGCAGTGCGCCGGCCAGGAGCGGACGTAGTCGGGGTTCGTGGAGAAGTGGCCACCGGGGGCGATGTGGTGGTCGCGCGAAGCCACGACGTGCTGGTAGCCGGACCCGGCCGCCTGCCCTATCAGCTCCGTGATGGCGGCGGCCACATCGGCACCGCCGGACACCGCGAGGCTGCCCCCCTCGCAGAAGTCGTTCTGCACGTCAACGACGATCAAGGCGCGGCGCATGGTCGGTGTCCTTCGGTTATGAGGTCGGCAGGCCCGGGCGGTGAACTTCCGAGCCTATGGCCATGGTTGAGAGGTCGGGAGGGGTCACGGGTCGGCGCATCACGGCACACCGCAATTAGCTACCCGAGGCTCCGTGCAGGTACTCCGTCGGAAGGACGGGCTCCCCGCGCGAGAGCTGCGTGGCCGACATCGGGAGCCCCTCGCGCGCCGCCGTGTGCCGCTCGCGCGCCGCGTCCAACGGCTCACGCGCGACCACCTCACCCCCCTTGACCAGTTCCACCAGCAGCTGCCGGTCCGCCAGCTCGCCCGGTACCGGCCCGGTGCCCACCACCTCGGCCTCGGCGACCCCGCACGCGTCCAGCCGCCGCGCGGCCCACTTGCGCCCGCCCACGGACGTCTTGCCGCCGGTGGACCGCTTCGCCACCGGCACCAGCGGCGCGTTCGGCCCGGCCGACTCCGCCCGCGCGACCAGCTTGTAGACCATCGAGGACGTCGGGTGCCCGGACCCGGTCACCAGCTGCGTGCCGACGCCGTAGGCGTCGACCGGTGCCGCCGCCAGCGAGGCGATCGCGTACTCGTCCAGGTCCGAGGTCACGATGATCTTCGTGTCGGTCGCGCCCAGCGCGTCCAGCTGCTGCCGCACCCGGTGCGCCACCAGCAGCAGGTCACCGGAGTCGATCCGTACCGCGCCCAGCCCGGGGCCGGCGACCTCGACGGCCGTGCGGACCGCCTCGGCGACGTCGTACGTGTCCACCAGCAGGGTCGTGCCCCGCCCCAGCGTGTTCACCTGGGCCTGGAAGGCGTCCCGCTCGCTGTCGTGCAGCAGCGTGAAGGCGTGCGCGGAGGTGCCCACGGTGGGGATGCCGTACCGGAACCCGGCGGCCAGGTCGGAGGTGGTGGCGAAGCCGCCCACGTACGCGGCCCGGGACGCCGCCACCGCCGCCAGCTCGTGGGTGCGCCGGGCACCCATCTCGATCAGGGGCCGGTCACCCGCCGCCGCGGACATGCGCGAGGCCGCCGCGGCGATCGCCGAGTCGTGGTTGAGGATCGAAAGGATCACGGTCTCCAGCAGCACGCACTCGGCGAAGGTGCCCTCCACCCGCATGATCGGCGAGCCCGGGAAGTACACCTCGCCCTCGGGATAGCCCCAGATGTCCCCGCTGAAGCGGTAGCCGGCGAGCCATTGGAGGGTCTGCTCGTCCACGATCTGCCGCTCGCGCAGGAAAGCGAGCACGTCCGCGTCGAAGCGGAAGTTCTCCACCGCGTCCAGCACCCGGCCGGTGCCCGCCACGACGCCGTAGCGGCGCCCGTTCGGCAGCCGCCGGGTGAAGACCTCGAACACGCTCCGCCGCTCGGCCGTGCCCGCCTCCAGGGCGGCCCGCAGCATCGTCAGCTCGTACTGGTCCGTGAAGAGCGCCGTCGAGGGAACGTCCACCGGCAGCCCAAGGTCCGCTGTGTTCATGACGACCGATCGTACCCCCATTTCGTCAATCTGACGATTGCGGGCCCGGGTGACGTGACCGCCGTACGGCCAGGCCCATTTGTGCGTCTACCCCCCTCGGGTGGCAGCATGGGCTGTGTGACGTCACCCGCACCCCTGGAGATCGAACGGACCGAGTCGGCGGAGGAGGTCTTCGCCGTGCCCGAGCCGGACGTTCCCTGGGTCACCATCGTCCACAACGACCCGGTCAACCTCATGAGCTATGTGACGTACGTCTTCCAGACGTACTTCGGCTACTCCAAGGACAAGGCCACCAAGCTCATGCTCGACGTCCACCACAAGGGCCGGGCGGTCGTCTCCAGCGGCAGCCGCGAGGAGATGGAACGCGACGTGCAGGCCATGCACGGCTACGGCCTGTGGGCCACCCTCCAGCAGGACCGCAAGTAGCCAGCACCCCGCCCAGCAGCGAAAAGGCGTTCATGCCCGGAACCTTCGAACCGCTTCCCGGCGGCGGCGCGGCCGTCGCACTCGACGATGTCGAGATTTCCATCATCCGGTCGCTGGCCGTCCAGCTTCTGGAACTCATCGGCCCCGGCCCCGCCGAGGACGCCCCGGACGACCCGCTCGCCGAGCTGTTCGCGGAGGGCCCGAGCGAGCCGCCGGCCGATCCGGTGCTCAAGCGGCTCTTCCCGGACGCGTACAGCGACCCGGAGCAACCCGCCGCGGCCCGGGACGCCGAGGAGCAGCGGGCGTACTCCGCCGAGTTCCGCCGCTACACCGAGAACGACCTGCGGGCCGGCAAGCGGGACAACGCCCTCACGGTGGTCCGCACCCTGGACGCGCTCTCCTCGGACGCGGCCGGTGAGGGCGGCGCGGTGCTCAAGCTGTCGGTGGCGGAGTCCCAGCAGTGGCTGAGCGCCCTCAACGACCTGCGGCTCGCGATCGGCTCCCGGCTGGAGATCACCGACGAGGACGACACCGACCTCCTGTACCGCCTCCCGGACGACGACCCGCGCAAGCCCATGGTGATGGCCTACCTGTGGCTGGGCGGACTCCAGGAGACGCTGGTCGGGACCCTCATGCCCTGACGCGTGCAGGTCCTGTGAGTGCCGGGTGACCGATCGGTGTTCGCTCAGAGGACACTCAAATCCGGATAACGATCGCGTCACCGCACCCGCCCTCTATGGGCTCTTCGAGTGCGCTTTGTCCAATTCTCCCTGTGGTGTGTGTCACATATCACCCGTGTGATCACTATTGCGGCCGTGATAAATCTTCACGACCGCCCGGCGAACACCACCCGTATGTTCGGCCGGGTGCGCCATGTGGCCGGCGGATCGTCGGCCAGGCATGAGTGGGCCCCCAGGGCCCGCTCGACTCCATCATCCGGGGGGATCGAGACCCGATCCGAGGCCGACGACAGGTCCGGGTCGGCATGGAGAAAGGCGCACCACACATGACCTCTGCGCAGGTCGACACGGAAAACGTCTCCGAAGAGGGGTACGAGCGCGGACTCGGCAGCCGCCAGGTCCAGATGATCGCGATCGGCGGCGCCATCGGCGTCGGCCTGTTCATGGGCGCCGGGGCGAACATCGCGAAGGCCGGCCCCAGCATCATCCTCATGTACGCCCTCGCCGGCGTCATCATCTTCTTCATCATGCGGGCCCTGGGAGAGCTGCTGCTCTACCGTCCGGTCTCCGGCTCCTTCGCCGAGTACGCCCGCGAGTTCCTCGGCCCGTTCTTCGGGTTCGTCACGGGCTGGACGTACTGGCTCATGTGGGTGGTCACCGGCATGGCCGAGCTCACGGCCGCCGCGATCTACATCAACTTCTGGTTCCCAGAGATCCCGCAGTGGGTCAGCGCCCTGGTGTTCCTGGTGGTGCTCTTCGGCGTCAACCTGATCTCCGTCAAGATCTTCGGCGAGGTCGAGTTCTGGTTCTCGATGATCAAGGTCACGGCCATCCTCGGCATGATCGTCATCGGTCTCGGCGTGCTCACCCTCGGCTTCTCCGACGCCGGTGACACCGCCTCCGTCTCCAACCTCTGGGCGCACGACGGCTTCTTCCCGAACGGCATCGGCTCCAGCCTGATGACGCTCCAGGGCGTCATGTTCGCCTACCTCGCCGTCGAACTCGTCGGCGTCACCGCGGGCGAGTCCGAGAACCCCGAGAAGACCCTGCCCAAGGCCATCAACACCCTGCCCTGGCGCATCATCGTCTTCTACGTCGGCGCGCTGCTGGTGATCCTCTCCGTCGTCAAGTGGACCGACTTCTCCGCCGGCGAGAGCCCCTTCGTCCACGCGTTCGGCGAGATCGGCATCCCGCTCGCCGCGGGCATCGTCAACTTCGTGGTGCTCACCGCGGCCCTGTCGTCCTGCAACTCGGGCATGTACTCGACCGGCCGGATGCTGCGCGACCTCGCCGCCAACAGCGAGGCCCCGCAGGTCTTCGGCAAGCTCAACGCCCGCAAGACGCCCGCCGTCGGCATCACGGTCTCCGTGGCGCTCATGGGCATCGGCGTCGTCCTGAACTACGTCGTCCCGGAGAAGGCGTTCCTCTACGTCACCTCCGTCGCCACCGCGGCCGGCATCTGGACCTGGATGATGATCCTCGTCAGCCACATCCGCTACCGCTCCGCGGTCGACGCGGGCCGGCTGCGCGCCTCGTCCTTCCCCGCTCCCGGCGGCGCGCTCTTCAGCTGGGTCGCACTGCTCTTCCTCATCGGCGTGACCGGCATGATCGCGTACGACAAGGATGCGCGGGTCTGCCTGTACGTCGCGGCCGGCTGGGCCGTCGCCCTGGGCGTCGGCTGGGCGATCCTCAAGAGCCGCAACCCGCAGATCGCCGAGCGCCGCGACGCGGAGTTCCAGAAGGTCGGCTGACCGCTTCGCGGCCTCTCCCAGGACGCCCAGTCGCAGGGGGGACTCGTGGCACCCCCTGAGGCTGCCGCTCAGGGCGTCCGGCATGTGGGCCGTTCCGTACCAGCCATCGGTACGGAACGGCCCTTCTGCTTATCCTGGCAGGCATGCTGACCATCACCCAGGCCCTCGTCGACCAGATCGTCGCCCACGCGCGCAAGGACCACCCCGACGAGGCGTGCGGCGTCGTGGCGGGCCCGGCGGGCTCGGACCGTCCCGAGCGCTTCATCCCGATGCTGAACGCCGCCATGTCGCCCACGTTCTACGAGTTCGACTCCGGCGACCTGCTCAAGCTCTACCGCGAGATGGACGACCGCGACGAGGAGCCGGTGGTCATCTACCACTCCCACACCGCGACCGAGGCCTACCCCTCCCGCACCGACATCTCCTACGCGAACGAGCCGGGCGCCCACTACGTCCTCGTCTCCACCGCCGACACCGACGGGGCCGGCGAGTTCCAGTTCCGCTCGTTCCGGATCGTCGAGGGCGAGGTCACAGAGGAAGAAGTCGAGGTCGTCGAGGCCTACTGAGACGCCCGCCGATCCGGTCTGAACAGCACGGTCTCACTCCCCGGCCCGGAATCGTCCGCGATGTGGGATCACATTCCAGAACCCGGACCGGGAATCGATACGATGACCCCATGGTTGTCCACGACGTGAGCGACAAGACGCCGGGCGAGATGCTCGTTGCGCGGCTGCACGTCGACCTGTGCAGGCTCGCCAGCGCCATCTGTTGACGCCGAAACCTGCCGCCGTACGGCCGTGAGCCGCGGCGCTGCACACACGCACCACCCCGCTGTTCCTGCGCTGCCGCGCGCCCCGACTGACTACTCCCGACAGGAGCCCTGAAGCCATGGCCATCGAGGTCCGCATCCCGACCATCCTCCGCACGTACACCGACGGTCAGAAGGCGGTGGAGGGCAGCGGTGACACCCTCGCCGAGCTGTTCACCGACCTCGAGAGCCGGCACGCGGGCATCCAGGCCCGCATCGTCGACGGCGACCAGCTGCGCCGCTTCGTCAACGTGTACCTGAACGACGAGGACGTCCGCTTCCTCGACGGCATCAACACCAAGCTGTCCGACGGCGACAACGTCACGATCCTGCCGGCCGTGGCCGGCGGCATGGTCTGATCAACGATGCGCTACGACTCCCCCCTGGCCGCGGTCGGCAACACCCCCCTGGTGCGCCTGCCGCGGCTCTCGCCGTCCCCCGACGTCCGCCTCTGGGCGAAGCTGGAGGACCGCAACCCGACGGGGTCGGTCAAGGACCGGCCCGCCCTGCACATGATCGAGCAGGCGGAGAAGGACGGCCGCCTGACCCCGGGCTGCACCATCCTGGAGCCCACGTCGGGCAACACCGGCATCTCCCTCGCCATGGCGGCGAAGCTCAAGGGCTACCGCATCGTGTGCGTGATGCCGGAGAACACCTCGCAGGAGCGCCGGGACCTGCTGGGCATGTGGGGCGCGGAGATCATCTCCTCACCGGCCGCGGGCGGCTCCAACACCGCCGTGCGCGTGGCCAAGGAGCTCTCGGCCGAACACCCGGACTGGGTGATGCTCTACCAGTACGGCAATCCGGACAACGCGGGCGCCCACTACGCGACCACCGGCCCCGAGATCCTCGCCGACCTGCCCTCCGTCACCCACTTCGTGGCGGGCCTCGGCACCACCGGCACCCTCATGGGCGTGGGCCGCTACCTGCGCGAGCACAAGCCGGACGTGCAGATCGTCGCGGCCGAGCCGCGCTACGACGACCTGGTCTACGGCCTGCGCAACCTCGACGAGGGCTTCGTCCCCGAGCTCTACGACGAGTCCGTCCTCACCAGCCGCTTCTCGGTCGGCTCCGCTGACGCGGTCACCCGCACCCGCGAGCTGCTCCAGCAGGAGGGCATCTTCGCCGGTGTCTCGACCGGTGCCGCGCTGCACGCCGCGATCGGCGTGGGCAAGAAGGCCGTCAAGGCCGGTGAGCCGGCCGACATCGCCTTCGTCGTCGCCGACGGCGGCTGGAAGTACCTGTCGACGGGCGTCTACACGGCCGCCACGACCGAAGAGGCCATCGAGACGCTCCAGGGCCAGCTCTGGGCATAGCCGCACACCAAGAGCACACCCAAGGGCTGGAGTCGCGACTCCAGCCCTTCTTTCTTCCCCCCGGCTCTCCCGGCTCCTTCTTCTCCCCGGCTCTCCCGCCAGATCATCAGCCCGCCAGATACCGCACCTGGTCCCACAACGCCGGATCCACCACCCCGACCCGCCGCCGGAAACCCCACACCGGAACCTCCCGCAGCTCGTCCGTCTCCAGGAAGCTCGCGCGGCCCCGGGCGTCACCGACCGACCCCGGGGGAAGGGGAATCACACCGGTGCGCTCGTGCCGGAACCGGGTGGTGATCTTGGCGACCGTCGCCCGCTCCCCGCGCACCGCCAGCACCAGACACGGCCGGTCCTTCGTGCGGGCCTCGTCCTCGAACGGCACGTCGGCCCACCAGATCTCCGCCGGCTGCGGCCGGCCCACCAGCGCGACGGCCGGTGCCGCGGCCCGGCCCCGCCGCCCGCTCGACCGCCGCCCCCAACCGTCGACGAGCGTGGCGATGAGCGCGAGCAGTACCACCGCGGCGAGCGCCAGCCACCAGGACGTGTCCATACTGAGACGTTACCGGCGCCACCCCTGCCACGCGCCCCCCTCACGCGGATCACCCCCCGGCCCTGCCAGCCGAACCGGTGACACCACAGGTGAGTTCGCCCACAACAGGCCTTGGCGGAGGAGCTAACGGAGGTTTTGCGCCTTACGCTCGACGGACCGCACGACCCCCGACGCCCCTCTCAGACATTTCCCGCCAGCGGAGGTTTCTGCTTCATGAAGCTCACCGTCGTCGGCTGCTCGGGGTCGTTCCCGTCCGCGGAATCGGCCTGCTCGAGCTACCTCGTCGAGGCCGACGGCTTCCGGCTGCTTCTCGACATGGGCAACGGTGCCCTAGGCGAGTTGCAGCGCCACTGCGGTCTCTACGACCTCGACGCGATCTTCCTCAGCCATCTGCACGCCGACCACTGCATCGACATGTGCGCCTACTTCGTCGCGCGCTACTACCGCCACGACGGCGGCCGCTGCGATCCGCTCCCCGTCTACGGACCCGAAGGCACGGAACACCGGCTGACCACCGCCTACGCGGACACCCCCTCCGCCTCCTCCATGAGCGAGGTCTTCGACTTCCACACGGTCAAGCCGTCCACCTTCGACATCGGCCCCTTCACGGTGCACACCGAGCGAGTCGCCCACCCCGTGGAGGCGTACGGCATCCGCGTCGAACACGGCGGCAAGGTCCTGACGTACTCCGGCGACACCGGCGTGAGCCCCGCCCTGGACGAACTCGCGCGCGGCGCCGACCTGTTCCTGTGTGAGGCGGCGTTCACGCACGGCAAGGAGAACATCCCCGACCTGCACCTCAACGGCCGTGAGGCGGGTGAGACGGCCGCCCGGGCAGGTGCCCGCGGCCTGGTCCTCACCCACGTCCCGCCGTGGACGGACCCCCAGGTCAACCTGGCCGACGCCCGCGAGGTGTACGACGGGGCGGTGCACCTGGCCGCGCCGGGGCAGGTGTACGAGATCTGAGGACCGGGTGCGGTCCGCGCACGCGAAGGGCCCCGGAACCGAGCGCGGTTCCGGGGCCTTCACCGTGTGCGGGCATGTTTTCGCGGGCGGGCTACTTCGCCTCCGCCTTCTGCAGCTCGGCGAGTTCCTCGTCGGACTCACGGCCCGGCGTCGGCAGGTTGAACCTCGTGATCGCGAAGCGGAACACCACGTAGTAGACCGCCGCGAAGCACAAGCCGACCAGGGCCAGACCCCACGGGTTGGTCGCGATGCCCAGGTTCAGGAAGTAGTCCACCGCGCCGGCCGAGAAGCCGAAGCCGTCCTTCATCCCCAGGGCCCAGGTCAGTGCCATCGAGACGCCGGTGAGCACGGCGTGGATCGCGTACAGCACCGGGGCGATGAACATGAAGGTGAACTCGATCGGCTCGGTGACACCGGTGACGAACGAGGTCAGCGCGAGCGAGAACATCATGCCGCCGACGACCTTGCGGCGCTCGGGACGGGCGCAGTGCACGATCGCCAGGCACGCGGCGGGAAGGGCGAACATCATGATCGGGAAGAAGCCGGTCATGAACTGCCCGGCGCTCGGGTCGCCCGCCAGGAACCGGGCGATGTCGCCGCTCTTGCCCTCGTAGGTGCCTGCCTGGAACCAGGGGAAGGAGTTCAGCAGGTGGTGCATGCCGATGGGGATCAGCGCCCGGTTGGCGACGCCGAAGATGCCCGCGCCCACGGCCCCGGAGCCGACCAGCCACTCACCGAAGTTGTGCAGAGCCGTGCCGAGGACCGGCCAGATGTAGCCGAAGACGATACCGATGACCAGCCCGGCGAAGGCGGACAGGATCGGCACGAGACGGCGACCGCCGAAGAAGCCGGCCCAGTCGGGCAGCTTGGTGCGGTAGAAGCGCTGGTACAGCAGGGCCACCACGAGGCCCATCACCACACCGCCGAGCACCTTCGCGTCCACCGGCGCGTCCGTCATGACGATCTTGCCGTCCACGACCTTCGCCACCTGAGGCAGGTTCTTGTCGGTGAACGTGGCGAGCACGTTCTTGAAGACCAGGTAGCCGACCACGGCCGCCAGGGCGGTGGACCCGTCCGACTTCTTGGCGAAGCCGATCGCGATGCCCACGGCGAACAGCAGCGCCATGTTGTCGAGGATCGCGTTGCCGCCGGCCGCCATGAAGCCCGCGATCTTGGTGATGAAGGCGGGGAACGACTCGCGCCCGAGCATGTCGGTGTTGCCGAGACGGACCAGCAGGGCGGCGGCCGGCAGGACGGCGACGGGCAGCATGAGGCTGCGGCCGATACGCTGCAGGACCGCCATCACCGCGGTGCCCTTCTTCGGGCCCGCGGGCGCGGCAGTGGCTGTGGACATGAACTTCCTCCATGGGGCACGGCGCCGCCCAGGAAGGGTTCGACAGGGGGACGGCGGCGTCTCAGAAAAGGACCGCGGACTCCGCCGCGCGACCTCCACCGGTGAGTGGTGTAGACCAGTTGTAGCACGGTAGGCCGAACGAGTGGAACCCGCCAATTCCGCCCGCTTCGACGATCAAGCCACGGCGCTTTGTCGAAGGGTGGAGTCCTGGTGTAGACCAGTCGCGAACGGGACGGTCCCG
The DNA here is from genome assembly GCF_039540295.1 of Streptomyces venetus. NCBI lineage: Bacteria > Bacillati > Actinomycetota > Actinomycetes > Kitasatosporales > Streptomycetaceae > Streptomyces > Streptomyces venetus. Next base: position 990,586 of record NZ_BAABET010000001.1, on the reverse strand, counting down.
CTGGCGCGAACGACACAGCGCTTTGGATCAGGGAGAACGAACATGGCCAGCAAGGCTGAGAAGATCGTTGCCGGGCTCGGCGGCATCGACAACATCGAAGAGGTCGAAGGCTGCATCACCCGCCTGCGCACCGAGGTCGTCGACCCCGGCAAGGTCGACGAGGCCGCCCTGAAGGCCGCCGGCGCCCACGGCGTCGTCAAGATGGGCACCGCGATCCAGGTCGTCATCGGCACCGACGCCGACCCCATCGCCGCGGAGATCGAAGACCTCATGTGAAGAGCCGGCATCGTCCCCGGCTTCACACCCTGAACGGGCCCCTCCGCACCACGGGAGGGGCCCCTTCCGCGAGTACGGATAGGCTCAGCGCCATGTCTCGAATCGACGGCCGCACCCCCCAGCAACTCCGCCCGATCACCATCGAACGCGGCTGGAGCAAGCACGCCGAAGGCTCCGTCCTCGTCTCCTTCGGCGACACCAAGGTCTTCTGCACCGCCTCCGTCACCGAAGGCGTCCCGCGCTGGCGCAAGGGCAGCGGCGAAGGCTGGGTCACCGCCGAGTACTCCATGCTGCCCCGCTCCACCAACACCCGCGGCGACCGCGAATCCGTCAAGGGCCGCATCGGTGGCCGCACCCACGAGATCAGCCGCCTCATCGGCCGTTCGCTGCGCGCCGTCATCGACTACAAGGCACTCGGTGAGAACACCATCGTCCTCGACTGCGACGTCCTCCAGGCCGACGGCGGCACCCGCACCGCCGCCATCACCGGCGCCTACGTGGCACTCGCGGACGCCGTCGCCTGGGCCCAGCGCAAGAAGCTCATCAAGGCCGGCCGCCAGCCCCTCACCGGCACGGTCTCGGCCGTCTCCGTCGGCATCGTCGGCGGCGTCCCCCTCCTCGACCTCTGCTACGAGGAAGACGTCAAGGCCGACACCGACATGAACGTCGTCTGCACCGGCGACGGCCGCTTCGTCGAGGTCCAGGGCACCGCCGAGGCCGAACCCTTCGCCCGCGACGAACTGAACGCCCTCCTCGACCTCGCCGTCGCCGGCTGCTCCGAACTCGCCGCCCACCAGCGCACCGCGCTTGACACCGTCCTCGAAAAGTAAAGGGCGCACCAAAAACAGGTGCTCGGCACGGGCAACCGCGCCGAGCACGCCCGCGTCTGAAGGAGTACGGGCGCACGGGCTCATCCCTGTGCGTCCGGCCAGCCGCACGGGCCCGACCGGCCCGCCGAACGAGAGGGACCGCTCCATGGCCGCGAGCCGCCGACGCCGCACCGCAGCCGTCGCCGCCACCCTGGCGGCCGTCGCGCTCACCGCCGGACTGACCACCGGCTGCGCCGCCGTCGACAAGGCGCTGGACTGCGTCCAGACCGCCGACGCCATCGCCGACAGCGTCACGGAACTCCAGCAGGCCGTGGACAGCGCCGCCGACGACCCGACGCAGCTCGACGAGTCCCTCGACTCCATCGACAAGAACCTCGGCGAGATCGGCGACAAGACCGACAACACGGACGTCAACAAGGCCGTGGACGACCTCGACAAGGCCGTGGACAACATCCGTACGTCGATCAAGAACGGCGACGAGACGCCCGACATCAGCCCGGTCACGGACGCGGCGGGCGAACTGACGAAGGTCTGCACGCCGTAGCGCTGCGCTGGCTGGGCAGGGCTTCTCGTCTGAGGGGTGCTGCCGGTGGTCGACCGCGGGTTCGTCGTGGTTGATCGCGCAGTTCCCCGCGCCCCTGACGGGGCACGCTACGGCGATACTGGGGGCCATGACCCGCCTGATCCTCGCCACTCGCAATACCGGAAAGATCACTGAACTCAGGGCGATCCTGGCCGAAGCCGGGCTGCCCCATGACCTGGTCGGTGCCGACGCCTACCCGGAGATCCCCGACGTCAAGGAAACGGGCGTCACCTTCGCGGAGAACGCCTTGCTGAAGGCCCACGCCCTGGCCCGGGCGACGGGCCTGCCCGCCGTCGCCGACGACTCGGGCCTCTGCGTGGACGTCCTGAACGGCGCCCCCGGCATCTTCTCCGCCCGCTGGTCGGGCCGGCATGGTGACGACAAGGCCAACCTGGACCTGCTCCTCGCCCAGCTCTCCGACATCGCCGACGACCACCGCGGCGCCCACTTCGCCTGCGCGGCGGCCCTCGCCCTGCCCGACGGCACGGAGCGCGTGGTCGAGGGTCAGCTTCGGGGAGTGCTGCGCCACGAGCCGGCCGGCACCGGCGGCTTCGGCTACGACCCGATCCTCCAGCCGGAGGGCGAGACCCGGACCTGTGCGGAACTGACCCCCGACGAGAAGAACGCGATCAGCCATCGGGGGAAGGCGTTTCGGGCGTTGGTGCCGGCGGTGCGGGAGCTGCTGGGCTGAGGACCGAGGGAGGGGCCGCCCGAGCAGGGCGGCCCCTCTGTGTGCGGCGGAAGGGATTCGAACCCTCAAGCCCGGTCAGGGGCCACAGGACCTAAACCTGCTGCGTCGCCGTTGCGCCACCGCCGCCAGCCGCCTGTCATCGTACCGGGAGCCGCTCGCCGGCTTCGGCGTCCCCATTGATGTGATCGACCGCCGTGCCCGCCCTGCGGTAACTGCCCATCTCCGACGGGCAGTTGGGTCAGAGTCGGGCTTGTACCAGCAGTTGAAAGCTCTTGCAAGGCGGGTCGGCCGAAATGCTTCGGTCGCTGTCGCCGGAGGCGGTGCGGCAGGAGATCTGGGCCGCCTGCCACGGTCGCTCCTCCGCGAAGATTCGCCCGCTCGTCGAGCAGGCCGTCACCACCCGCGTGGCCTGGAGTTTCCTTCGCGACCGCAGTGCCCGACCAGCCCGATCACCGCCCTTGTGAAGGCCGTTCACACCCTGCACCTGGTCAGCTCAGATCGGCGATCAGCGGCACGCAATGTTCACGTTACATTGACTTAAAGATCATCTGTTCGATAGCTTCCACGCCTCGCCTGATGTGGACAGGCCTCATGGGGGGGCCGCATCGGGTGGGAGATTCGGAGTTCCCGCATGTCGGGCAGATCCTCCAAGCGCGTATCCGCCGTGGTCGCGATGGCGTCAGCTTTCACCCTCGCGTTGTCCTCTGGTGCCTGGGCCAACTGGTCGAGCAGCATCAGCGGGTGGACGGACGGCGGCGGGAGCAACGGGCAGTCCCGCTACTGGGCGGACGAGAGCTACTCGGAGATCATCTTCAAGGGTTGCAGCGTGCAGGGCGGCAGCAAGACCACCGGGGTCGAGCTGTGGGACTACGACGCGCTGTCGTCCAACGACTTCTACGGTGAGAAGACCTTCACCAACTGCTTCAACGGCTCGACCTACGCGAGCCGGGGCGAGTACAACGGCCTGCCGCAGGAGTCGGACTACTTCTTCCAGCTCGACAACGTCGGCGGCGGAAGCAACGCCTGCTGCCTGCTGTGGGCGACCTACGCGGGAGTCGACACCACTCTCGCCGATTCCTGATCAGTGTTCTGCAGCGTGGTGCCTCGCCGACGGCGAGGCACCACGCCCCCTTTTCGGACCGCTCCAGGAAGCCAAGAAGTGAAACCCCTCACACTCATCAGGTCCAGCAGTGCGCTGCGGGTCGCGCCTGTCGCCCTGCTTCTCGTGTTCGCCTACTACGCCACCGATCTCGGTGACGACCTCCGTATCGATCCGCTGGGCTACTCCGCCACCGTGGTCGACGCGGTGCTGCGCAACCTGCTGCCCGTGGCCTTCGCGGTTGCCTCGGGCCTCGCCGCCTGGGAGGCGCGGAAGCTGGGTGCCTCAGGAATCTGGAGGCTGGGGGCGGTGCGATCCCGCTACACCATCGCCGCCCAGCACCTGTCGCCCGTGGTCGCACTGGCCTGGTCGCTCCTCATCCTCCCCACGCTGTGCGCCCTCGTCCAAGAGCAGGTCGCGCCCGACCTGCCCGGCCTCACGCTGCTGGCCTTCGCACTGGTGCTCTGCGTCGCCCACGGCATCGTCGGATTCGCCGTCGGAGCCACCGTTCGGCACATCGCCGTAGTGCCGATCATCGCGGTCACCGACTTCCTGGCCGTCGGCTGGTCCACGGGACTGGAGACACCGTGGCCCCGGCACCTCACCGGCCTCTTCGCCGGAAAGATGATGTTCGGTGAACTGCCCACCGCCGCCGCCCTCGCGGCTCCCCTCCTGCTCGCCGTCGGCTCCGCCGTCGCCATGGCTCTGCTCTGGGCACCTGTTTCCCGCCGGCTGCGCGGAGCCGTCGCGGGAGCACTCGTCGTCTCCTGCGCGTTCGGATCGTTCTCCCTGGTCAGCGACTGGAGCTACATAGGCCCACGGAGCACCGGGCACGGAGCGATCGCCTGTGCCGGACAGTCCCCCCGCATCTGTCTGCCCGAGGCGCGCGCCGAGCACATCTCCGCTCTCACCGAGGAAGCGGAGGCGACGCTGGAATCCCTGCGTCGAGCCGGTCTGCCCGCCGAGCCGACCTCCATCAAGGACACCTCTCTCAACCTCCGGTACCCCGAGCCGTCCACGAAGGACGACTGGACCGTCCCACTCGGGGTCGGCGAGGCGACGGGCACCGTCCGCTACCAGGTCGCCCGCGAAGTGGTGCGTTTCGAATGCGCCCCTCCGGCCACCGGCCCCGCCCGCCTCGTGTACTACTGGGTGTCCTCCAAAGTCGGGCAGACGGACACCTACTTGAGACGGCTCAGCTCCGAACCCGATTTCACCCCTCAGGAACGCAGCCGTATCCAGGACGGGGTGGCGAAGGTCCTGCGGTTGAGCGAGGCCCAGCAAATGGACTGGTACGAGACGACCGTGGCGGAGGCGTGCCAGGAAGACGGGTCGACGACGTGATGTGGTGGCTGCGTGCCCGCCGCGCCCACACCCGGCTGCCCCTGGGTTTCCTGATGTTCGCGCTTCTCGCGGCGACTGTTCAGGACACCCCCCTCTTCCTGCCCTCCATCTGGTCCGGCGGCTCCGAGCTCGTGCAGGCCGCCACGCTCGTCCCGCTCGTGCTGACCTCGGTCCTCTTCGACTGTCTGCACACCCGGCTGGACGCCGCCGAGACCACCGGAATCCGACCCGTCAGGTTCTTCGACGTCCTGCTCGCGCTCGGCGTGGTGGCACTCGCAAGTGCCGCGGGTGAACTGATCGCCATGATCACCGGGGCCGCATCGGCCGAGACACTGGGCCGCAACACGGCCTTCCTCGTCGGCCTCACCCTGCTGTGCGGGGCTCTCTTCGGGAGATCCGCGATCCTCGTTCCCGCACTGTGGCCGCTACTCGGCGTGCTCTTCGGCATGAGAGCGCCCGGCGACGCCTACCCGTGGACCGTACTCCTCGAACCGCCTGACACCTGGTACGCCTCCACGGGAGCCCTCTTGATGCTCACCGTCGGCGTCGGTGCCCACCTCCTTCCACCGAACCGCTTCGCACGGAGAGCCGCATGACGCTTGTTCTCGATTCCTGCACCTTCGCCTACGGCCGACGGCGGGCTGCCGTGCTGAAGGACTTCACCTACCGCCTTCCGGACGGACTGACCATCCTGCTCGGACCGAACGGGGCCGGAAAGTCCACGATGCTACAGCTGGCCGCTGCCGTCACCACGCCCCAGCGGGGAACCGTGACGTGGGACGGACGCGACGCGAAGAGCAAGGACTACCGGCGGACGGTGGCCTGGATGCCGCAGAACATCACACCCCTGCCCTCGCTCACGGCACGCGAGTACGTCGCTTATGTCGGCTGGCTGAAGGGGATGAGCAAGGGCGATGCCTGGGCCAACGCTCCGCGAGCGCTGGCCCGCGTCGAGATGACGGAGCACGCCGACACCCGCACCGGTCGGCTCTCGGGCGGCCAGCTGAGGCGCGTGGGTGTCGCCTGTGCCCTGGTCCACGACGCACGGGTGCTCCTCCTGGACGAACCCACGGCCGGCATGGACCCACGTCAGCGACGGGTCTTCCGCGATCTCCTCGCGTCGGTCAAGGGCGAGGTTCGCGTCCTGCTGTCCACGCACGACGTGACCGACCTCGCCGAAGAGGCCGATCACGTGTCCGTCCTGGTGGGCGGACGTCTCGTGCAGAGCGGTTCGACCAGTGAGTTCCTCGCCCACACTCCGCCGGGTACGGCGCAGGGCCGGGCTGCCGAAGGGGCTTATACGACCTTGCTCGAGTCGGCCTGACCCGCTCGGTCTCCGACGCGGGCCGAGATCGTCTCGGCCCGCGTCGGTCGTTCCGCGCCCCGCTCGACCGGATCAGATCCCCAGATCCTTGATGATCTTGGCTACGTGGCCCGTCGCCTTGACGTTGTAGAGGGCGCGCTCGACCTTGCCCTGCTCGTCCACGACGATCGTGGAGCGGATGACGCCGACGACCGTCTTGCCGTAGAGCTTCTTCTCGCCGAAGGCGCCGTAGGACTCCAGGACCTGCTTGTCCGGGTCGGCCAGGAGGGTGACCTGGAGGGACTCCTTGTCGCGGAACTTGGCCAGCTTCTCCGGCTTGTCGGGGGAGATGCCGATGACGTCGTAGCCCGCGCCCGCCAGCAGCTCCAGGTTGTCCGTGAAGTCGCAGGCCTGCTTGGTGCAGCCGGGGGTGAGGGCGGCCGGGTAGAAGTACACGATGACCTTGCGGCCCTTGTGGTCCGACAGGGACACCTCGGTGCCGTCGGCGTCGGGCAGGGTGAAGGCGGGGGCCACGTCCCCCGGCTGGAGTCGCTCGCTCATCGGACCAGCCTAACCGGGGGTCGGGACAGTGCTATGAGCCGTGGAGCTGACAGACTGTCCAGCACAGGCTTCACACCGACTTCGGAGGCGACACGGTGGCGGAATCGGCGGACACCAGGACCCCGGCGCAGATCGAGGCGGACATCAGGCGCCGCCGCGAGACCCTGGCCGAGACCCTCGACGAGATCGGGGTGCGGGTGCACCCGAAGACGATCGTCGGGGACGCCAAGGCCAGGGTGGCGTCCAATATCGATCACACCCTCGGGCGGGCCTACGTGGAGGTCAACCGGGCCGTCACCGACGTGCGGGCCCGGTTCGTCGACGAGGACGGGGCGCCCCGGCTGGAGCGGGTCGTGCCCGTCGCCCTCGTGGTCGTCGGAGTGGTCGGGCTGCTCGCCTTCAGCACGCGGCGGCGCAAGGGCTGACCCGACTGCGCACGTTCGCCGGGAAGACAGGTAGGTTTCAGGGCGTGAGCGCCAAGAGAAACGAGCACAGCACCCACCCGGACAAGCTGCCCATCCGGATGCTGCACGACCGCGTACTCGTGCGGCAGGACACCAGCGAGGGCGAGCGGCGTTCCGGCGGCGGCATCCTGATCCCCGCCACGGCCGCGGTCGGCCGGCGGCTGGCCTGGGCCGAGGTCGTCGCGGTGGGGCAGAACGTCCGGACCGTGGAGCCGGGCGACCGGGTTCTGTTCGACCCGGAGGACCGGGCCGAGGTCGAGGTGCGCGGGGTGGCGTACGTGCTGATGCGCGAGCGCGATCTGCACGCCGTGGCGGCGGACCGGTTCGAGGGCTCGGAGGACTCGACGGGCCTGTACCTGTAGGTACCCGTGTTGCTGGAGGGGCCGGTGACGATCGTCACCGGCCCCTTCGGCGTTCCCTTTGCTAGCTTGGAGGGACCCGACGAGACGCGCCGTACCGGGACGAAGGCAAAGACGACGCACCTGGACCGTCAGCCTGTCTCCCGGAGGTGCCCGTCATGGCCTGGGTTCTGCTCGTCGTCGCCGGTCTGCTCGAGGTCGGGTGGTCGATCGGCATGAAGTACACCGACGGCTTCACGCGCCCGCTCCCCAGTGTTCTCACCGGCGTCGGCATCGTCGCCAGCATGCTGCTGCTGTCCCAGGCCGCCAAGACCCTGCCCATCGGTACCGCCTACGGCGTGTGGGTGGGGATCGGTGCGGCCGGGGCGGCGGTGGTCGGCATGGCGGTGCTGGGGGAGCCGGCCACCGCCGCCCGGATCTTCTTCGTGTGCCTGCTGCTGGTCGCCGTGGTGGGGCTGAAGGCGACCAGCGGGCACTGAGTCAAGCAGTCACTGAGCCCAGCGGTCACTGAGCCCAGCGGTCACCGAGTCATTCGCGGCGGGCGCCCTGCGGTGCGAAGCCCCAGCCGGGGCCGGTCGGGCCGCCCGTCGCGCCGCCGTCGGACGCGTCGCCGCCCTCCGTCGTGCCGCCGTCGGCCGTGCCGCCCTCGGTGGTGGTGCCGCCGTCGGTCGTGCCGCCGTCCGCGGTGCCGCCGCCGGTCGGGGACTCGCCTCCGGTGCTGCCGTCGGTGGTGCCGCCGTCGGTCTGGCCCTGGGTCTGCCCGGCGGGTGTGCTGGGGGTCTGGCCCGGGGTCTCGGTGCCGGTCTCCTGGCCGGTGGGCGTGCCGCTCTCGTCGGGGGTGTCCCCCGCGGTCGGGTCGGTGGTGGTCGGTTCGGCCGGGGCCTCGGAGACGTCGGAGCCCGGCTGGAGTTCGAGGTCGAAGTCGGTGACCGGCTTGCCCTTGAGGGCGTCCTGGGTGAACTGCGTCCAGATCTCCGTGGGCGCCCCACCACCGTTGATGCGCTCCAGGCCCATCGCCCCGTACAGCGACTTGTGGGCGGCGGTGACCGGGTCCTGACCCATGACGGAGACGACGGTGGCGAGCTCGGGGGTGTAGCCCGCGAACCAGGCCGCGGTGTCCTCCTCGGCGGTGCCGGTCTTGCCGGCGACGGGGCGTCCGGCGACCTGGGCGGCGGAGGCCGTGCCGTTCTGGACGACGCTCTGCAGCATGGAGGTGGTGGTGTCGGCGGCCTCGCGGCTCACGGCCTGCCGGGTGCGCCGCTCGGGCAGTTCGATCGGCGTGCCCGCCTTGGTGACCTTCTCGACCATCGTGTACGTGCCGTGGCGGCCGTGGTTGGCGAGCGTGGCGTACGCCTGCGCCATGTCGAGGACGCTGGCGGTGGCGGTGCCGAGTGCGATGGCGGGGCCGTCGGCGAGGTCGGGGGTGGCCTCCGGGACGCCGAGGTCGATGGCGGTCTGCTTGACCTTCTGGGGGCCGACGTCGGCGGCCATCTGCGCGTACACCGAGTTGACGGAGCTGTCGGTGGCCTCGGTGACGGTGATGTCGCCGTAGGAGTGCTGGTCCTCGTTCTCGGGGGCGTAGGGGTCGCCGTCCCAGCCCTGGACGGGGCGCTTGTTGGTGCCGTCGTAGATCGTGTTCGGCGTGATCACCCGGCCGTCCTGGGTCTGTGAGCCGTTCTCGACGGCCGAGGTGAACACGAAGGGCTTGAAGGTGGAGCCGACCTGGAAGTCCCGGCGGGTGGCGTTCGGGGTGTACTGCTTGACGTAGTCGACGCCGTTGTACATCGCGACGACCTTGCCGGTCTTGGGGTCGACGGAGGCGCCACCGGCGCGGACGTAGGTGTCGACCTTGTTGTTCTTCTTGTCCAGCTTGGACATCAGCTTGTCCTCGACGGCCTTCACGAAGGCGTCCTGCCGGGGCTTCTGCAGGGTGGTGGTGATGCGGTAGCCGCCGGCGTCGAGCTGGTTCTCGTCGATGATCTTGTTCTGGGTGAGGTATTCCCTGACGATCCGTGTGATGTAGCCGCGCTGGCCGGACAGGCCGGTGGAGCGGGTGGACTCCTTCGGCACGGGGAACTTCATGCCGGCCCGCTCGGACGCGCTGAGCCAGCCCTTCTTGACCATGCCGTCGAGGACGTAGTTCCAGCGGGACTCGGCGGCCTTGCGGTTCTCGGGGTGGGCGACGACGTCGTACTGGCTGGGTGCGTTGACGAGCGCGGAGAGGTAGGCGGCGCGGGCCGGGTCGAGGTCCTTGGCGTCCATGCCGTAGTAGGCCTGGGCGGCGGCCTGGATGCCGTAGGCGTTGCGGCCGAAGTAGCTGGTGTTGAGGTAGCCCTCCAGGATGTGGTCCTTGCTCACCTCGCGGTCCAGCTTGATCGCGATGAAGAACTCCTTGGCCTTGCGGGTGACGGTCTGCTCCTGGCGCAGGTAGTAGTTCTTCACGTACTGCTGCGTGATGGTGGAGCCGGACTGCTTGCCCTTGCCGAGGGCGGTGTTCCAGGCCGCGCGGAGCATGGCCTTGGGGTCGACGGCGGACTCGGTGTAGAAGTCGCGGTCCTCGGCGGCCAGGATCGCGTGCTGGGCGTCCTTGGAGATCTGCGCGAGGGTGACGTTCTCCCGGTTGACCTCGCCGTCGCGGGCGATCACGGAGCCGTCGGCGTACAGGTAGACGTTGGCCTGCTTGGTGGCGAGCGCGTTGGCCGGGGGGATCTGCACCAGTGAGTAGCCGAGGAAGAAGCCGCCGGCGAGCAGCAGGACGACGACGATGGCGGCGCCGAGCGTCATGCGCCAGGTCGGGATCGCCCGGCGCCAGCCGGTCCGCTTCCGTTTCCCGGCCGGAGCGGCCGCCTGCGTCCCGCCCTGGTCGCTGACGGTCGGCAGCTGCGCCGTGCCCGGATCGTTGTCAGCTTGTGCTGATGCCGATGCCGATGCCGATGCCGATGCCGGCGCATGCGTCGGGCCCGGGGTGCCGGCGCCCGGCGTCCGTGCCGCGCCCGGCGTCCCTGCCGTGCCCTTGACCGCCCGCATCTGCATGGTGCCCGGGTCGCTGTCCGGCTGGGTCCGCGGCTGTTCCCGGTCCGGGGTGCCGGCGCCCGGCGTCCGTGCCGTGCCCTTGACCGCCCGCATCTGTACGGTGCCCGGGTCAGTGTCCGACTCCGACTCCGTCTGCTTCGGCTGCTTCGGCGGCTGCGCCTGCGCCGGTGTCTTGTCCGGGCCTCCCTCAGCCTGCTTCTTGTTCCTGGCCGTGCCCGGGTCGCTGACCGCGCGCATCTGTACCGTGCCCGGGTCGGTGTCGCCCTGGCCGCCCTGGTCCGGTGGCGTGCCCGGGTCGTCGCTCGCCTTGGCCGGTGGCGTCCCCGGGTCGCCGTCCGGCTGCGGCTCTCTCGGTGCGCGGCCCGGTTTCGGCTGCTGCGGCTGAGGCTCGTCACTCATGTCGTGCACGGACTCCTGTTTCGCGTCGTACGTCGTTCCCGTACGTCTCTGCTCGCTCTTGCGCCCCTGTGATGAAGACTGTCCCATCCGGCGATCAGTTCCCTGACCGAGGGCCGTGTCCTGAGCCGTGTGACGAGGCGGGCGGGGGCGGGCGGACCGACGGGCGAGGGGCAGGGTGAACTGCGTTATCCTGCACGTCTGTTCGAATAGCGATCTTGCAAGCGCGAGATTCGCCCGAAGGGGGACACGCCGAAGATGCGACTGCTCGTACGCTCCGCCCTGGCCGGCACCGCCGCCACTCTGCTCGCCCTTACCACGGGCGCCTCGGCCCACGCGGACGGAACGGATCGTACCGTCTGGGCCAGTGCCGACTGGAACGTCACGCCCAAGGAGGAGTGGGGCGGCAAGGCTCACATCCAGACCTACGGCGAGATCTTCACGATCACCGACCTCGCCAAGGACGGGCACTCGACCATCGGGATCATCTCGATCGGCGGCGAGGGCAACACCTACTACTACTGGAACCGTGACGGCGTGGACACCACTCGCACGCTCAACCTGGACATCAAGGAGGGCACGCCGGTCAACATCAAGGCGTGCATCGGTGACTGGAGCGGTTCTCCCACCGCCGGGATCATGTGGGACAAGTGCAGCAGCTGGGCGCAGACCGACGCGTGATCGAATTCGTCGAACTTCTCGTGGGGCGCCCCGGACACGAGCCGGGGCGCCCCACGGCGTCTGCGCCCACGGCGTGCGTGTCCGGAACGGAAAATCCGTGGCGTGCGTGATTCCCCTCGCACTAGGCTCCTGCGCTTCGGTGCCGGGCGGCGAGGAGGGCTGTGGATGTGGGCTCGGGACGGTTGTACGCGGCCGTCGCGGCGGGCGGCTTCAGGCGGTACGCGACGTATCGGGCGGCCACGGTGGCCGGGGTGTTCACCAACACGGTCTTCGGCGTCATCCTCGTCTACACGTATCTGGCGCTGTGGGACGAGAAGCCGCATCTCGGGGGGTACGACCAGGCGCAGGCCGTGACCTATGTATGGCTGGGGCAGTGCCTCTACGCGACCCTGGCCATCCAGGGCGGCGGCGCCGAGAAGGACCTGATGGGGCGCATCCGCACCGGTGAGATCGCCGTCGACCTGTACCGGCCGGCCGATCTCCAACTGTGGTGGCTGGCGGGCGACGTGGGGCGGGCGCTGTTCCAGATGCTGGGGCGGGGCGTCGTCCCGTTCGCGTTCGGCGCGGTCTTCTTCCCCATGGCGTTGCCGACCTCGGTCACCCCCTGGGTGGCCTTCGTGGTCACGCTCCTGCTGGCGACGGTCGTCAGTTTCGCCCTCCGCTATCTGGCGGCCCTGAGTGTGTTCTGGCTCATGGACGCCATGGGCGTCAACCAGGTCCTGATGGTCACGGGGATCTTCTTCTCGGGCATGGTCCTGCCGCTGAACGCCTTCCCGGGGATCTTCGGAGAGGTCGTACGGGTGCTGCCGTGGGCAGCACAGATCCAGATGCCCGCGGACGTGCTGATGGGGGAGACCGACCCGCTGCGGGCGTTCGCCTTCCAGGCGGCGTGGGCGGTGGCCCTGCTGGCGGCGGGACGGCTGCTTCAGTCGGCCGCGACACGTCGGGTGGTGGTGCAGGGTGGCTGAGCGCGGTGTCCTGGTCGAGGGGCTGCGGGCCTACCGGCTGATCGCCGGGATGTGGGTGCGGTCCAGCATGACCTACCGCGCCTCCTTCGCGGTCACGGTGCTCGGCAACCTGACCGTGACCGGTCTGGACTTCGTCGGAATCTTGCTGATGTTCTCGCAGGTCGACTCGCTGGGCGGCTGGTCGCTGCCCGAAGTCGCCTTCCTGTACGGGCTGTCGGTGACGTCGTTCGGGATCGCCGACCTGGTGCTCGGCTCGATGGACGTGCTGGGCGCGCGGATGCGAGACGGCTCGTTCGACACGCTGCTGGTGCGTCCCGTGCCGGTGCTCGCCCAGGTCGGCGCCGACCGTTTCGCCCTGCGCCGCCTGGGCCGGATCACCCAGGGCACGGTGGTGCTGGGCTGGGCGCTGGTCTCGGTGGACGTCGACTGGACCGTGCCGAAGGTGCTGCTGGTGCCGGTGATGGTGGTCAGCGGCGCGGCGATCTTCTCGGCGGTGTTCGTGGCGGGCGCGGCCTTCCAGATCTTCGCGCAGGACGCGGCCGAGGTGCAGAACGCGTTCACGTACGGCGGGACCACGCTGCTGCAGTATCCGCCGGCCGTGTTCGGGAAGGACCTGGTGCGCGGTGTGACCTTCATGGTGCCGCTCGCCTTCGTCAACTGGGTGCCCGCCGCCCACGTGCTGGGGCGGCCGTACCCGATCGGTCTGCCGCCCTGGGCTGCCTTCGCGTCGCCGCTGGTGGCGGTGGCCTGCTGCGTCCTGGCCGGGGCGGCGTGGCGGGTGGGGCTTCGTTCGTACCGGAGTACAGGGAGTTGACCGGGGTGGACAGCGGATTCATCGAACTGGACGGCGTCGAGAAGGTCTTCGACGTCCGCAAGAAGACCGGCTTCATGAAACGGGAGCGGCGGCAGGTGCGGGCCGTCGACTCGATCTCCTTCCGTGTGGAACGCGGCGAGATGGTCGGCTACATCGGCCCGAACGGCGCCGGCAAGTCGACCACCATCAAGATGCTCACCGGCATCCTCACACCCAGCGCCGGCCGGCTGCGGGTCGCCGGCATCGATCCCTCGCGTGAACGGACCCGGCTCGCGCACCGCATCGGCGTGGTGTTCGGACAGCGCACGACCCTGTGGTGGGACCTGCCCCTGGTCGACTCCTACCGGCTGATGCACCGCATGTACCGCATCCCGGACGCCCGTTACCGCGAGAACCTGGACCGCCTGGTCGAACTCCTCGACCTGGGCGACCTGCTGGACGTCCCGGTGCGGCAACTCAGCCTCGGCCAGCGGATGCGCGGCGACATCGTGGCGGCGCTGCTGCACGACCCGGAGGTGCTGTACCTCGACGAGCCGACCATCGGCCTCGACGTCGTCTCCAAGTCGAGGGTGCGGGAGTTCCTGCGGGAGCTGAACGCCGAGCGCGGTACGACGGTGCTGCTGACCACGCACGACCTCCAGGACATCGAGCAGTTGTGCAAGCGGGTGATGGTCATCGACCACGGCCGCCTGATGTACGACGGCCCGCTCACCGGGCTGCACGAGGCGGGCGACAGCGAGCGGACCCTGGTGGTCGACCTGGAGCGGGAACTGCCGCCCATCGAGGCACCGGCGCCCGCGCGGGTCGTCCGGGTGGACGGGCCCCGGCAGTGGCTGGCGTTCCCGGCGACGGAGTCGGCGGCACCGCTGGTGGCGCGGATCGCGGCCGAGTACCCGCTGGTGGACCTGTCGGTGCGGGAGCCGGACATCGAGGCGGTGATCGCCAAAATGTACGCGGAGCGTGCGACCGCATAGTGCCCGGCACCGGTAACTCGTAGGCTGCTGTACATGACCGACGACGCAGTCCCGGACCTCCGCGCCTCCGACGCCGACCGTGAACGAGTCGCCGAGATCCTGCGGGACGCCCTCGCGGAGGGCCGTCTCGACATGGCGGAGTTCGAGGAGCGGCTGGACGCGACGTACCGGGCTCGGACGTACGGGGAACTGGCACCGATCACCCGGGACCTGCCGGCCGCGGGCGTCACGGCGGCCTCCGTGTCACTGACCAAGGAGCCGGCCACGACGACAGCCGGGGGAGCGGGCTGGCCCGGGCGGATCGTCGGCGGGGAGGGCTCCTCCACCTGGGCCGTCGCCGTGATGTCCGGTTTCCAGCGCAAGGGGCGCTGGACTATGCCCCGGAAGTTCACCTGCTTCGCCTTCTGGGGCGGCGGGGAGATCGATCTGCGCGAGGCGAACTTCGCGGACCGCGAGGTCGAGATCAACGCGATCGCGATCATGGGGGGCGTGGACGTCATCGTCCCGCCCGGTGTCGAGGTCGTCGTGCGCGGCATCGGCGTCATGGGCGGCTTCGACCACCAGGAGGAGGGGGTACCCGGCGAGCCGGGCGCCCCGCGCGTCGTCATCACCGGCTTCGCCTTCTGGGGCGGAGTCGGAGTCCAGCGCAAGCTGACCCGGGCGGAGAAGCTCCGGCTCAAGGAGGAGCGCCGCCAGGAGAAGCTGGACCGGAGAGCGGGCAGGCGCGAGCTGGACTAAGCCCGGCTTCACCCGAGCGGCGGGCAGTCGTGCCGCTGGGGCGATGGGGGTCCCCCCTGCTCGAGCGAAGTCGAGAGCTTGGGGGCGGGTGGGCGCAGGCGGCACCCCGCAGCGCCGGGCCGTGCACCCACCCCGCGGTTCGACTCCTACAGCTCCGCCGGAGCCGACCCCTTCAGGCTCTCCAGGTCGAAGGAGTCCGCCATCCGCGCGTACCCCGCATCACTGGGATGCAGATGATCCCCGGAGTCGTACTCCGCCGTCAGCCGCCGAGGGTCGTACGGATCCCGCAACGCCTTGTCGAAGTCCGCCACCGCGTCGAACACCCGCCCGGAGCGAATCTCCGCGTTGATGGCCTGCCGCACGCCCTCCCGGGCCTCGGTGTACCCCCGGTGCCCGTAGAACGGCATCAGCGTCGCCCCCACGACCTTCAGCCCCCGCGCATGGGCCTGCCCGACCATCGTCCGCAGCCCCGCGAGCACCGCGTTCGGATCGGCCAGCCGGGGGTTGCGCAGGATGTCGTTGACCCCGAGGTCGATGACGACGACCTTGGCGTTCGTCCGCTCCAGCACGTCCCGCCCGAAGCGGTTCAGCCCGCTGGGGTTGTCCGCCGGCCGGCCCAGCCCGTCGGTGAGGACCCGGTTCCCGCTGATGCCCTGGTTGACCACGCTGTAGCGGGGCAGGTCCCGCCCGGCCGCGATCTCCGCGCGTAGCTTGTCGTACAGGACGTCGGTCCACCGCCTGTTGGCGCCCGCGGTGGAGGTGATCCCGTCGGTGATCGAGTCCCCGAGGACGACGACCGTCCCCTCGGACTCGTTGCTCAGCACGTCCAGCGCGGTCAGGTAGCGCCAGTACTTGGTCTGCTCGGTGTACGGCGTGCCCGTGGCGTCGTCCGTGTGGTCGCCCTGGGCGACGTAGGAGATCTGCCGGGCGTGCGGGTGGTACGTCACCGGCCCGGAGCTGGTCGGCGTGTACGTCGTGATGAGGACGTCCGCGTCGTGCGGGATGACGACGCGCACCGCGTCGCTCATCACCTGCCGGCCGGGCGGGATGACGACCGCGGGGCCGCCGTTGAAGGTCAGCTGCCGCAGGGTGTCCGGGAGTGCCGCGGCCGTATTGCTCGCGGCGGCCACGGCGATCGAGGCGCGCGTGATGCTCAGCGGCGACTGGCCGTAGAGATTGGACAGCGTGACGCGGGCACTCGTACCGCCGACGCTGGTGTGGACGACGTTGCGCACCGAACGGTCCGCCATGCCGGTGGTCTCGGTGCCCGGCTCGGCCGCTGCCGGGGAGGTGGACCAGGTGCCGACCCAGTTGCCGGTGGAGGCGGGAGCGGCGGAGTTGTGCGGGAGACGGCCGTCGGTGAGGGCGCCCCGGCCCTGCGTGCCGTCGTCGGACGCCACTCCGACGTATATGGCGGTGGAAAGGGCCACGATCGCTGCGACGACCAGGGCCAAGAGGGCGCGGTACTTGGCCGGGGCTTCCCCGACACCCCCGGCACGTCCTCGGGTCATGCTCTTCAGTTCTCCTCAGGCGATGGGAGCCCAAGGCTCCGATCTGATGTGCCCATGATGCGGCATGGGCCGGGGGAGGCTCACAGGGACCCCGTGGCAAACCCCCTCCCGACAGACGCCGGGAACTCCTGTTCCGTTCCAGGAGTCGGTCAGGAAGGGACAATGTGTGCGGGATCACCGAGCGGGTGGAGCGGATGGAACGGATGAAAGTGGAAGAAAAGGGTGGCGTCGCAGGGCAGCATGCCCGAACCGGCGCGACCGTGAACCGTGCGATGACGACCTTCAGCCCGGCGGACGAGGAGAAACAGCGCGGCGTACGCCGTATGAAGCTCACCGCCACCGCACTGCTGATCTTCGTGGCCGTGGTCTACATACTGGCCAAGTGGGCCCAGAACTCCGGCGCCGGCCCCTGGGCGGGCTATGTCGCCGCCGCCGCCGAGGCGGGCATGGTCGGTGCCCTCGCCGACTGGTTCGCCGTCACCGCCCTTTTCCGCCACCCCCTCGGCATCCCCATCCCGCACACCGCGATCATCCCCACCAAGAAGGACCAGCTCGGCGTCTCCCTCGGCGAGTTCGTCGGCGAGAACTTCCTCTCCGAGGACGTCGTACGGCAGCGGCTGCGCGCCGTCGGCATCGGCAGCCGCCTCGGCTCCTGGCTCGCGGTCCCCGAACACGCCGACCGGGTCACCGCGGAGCTGTCCACCGCCCTGCGCGGCGCCCTGACGGTCCTGCGCGACTCCGACGTCCAAGCCGTGGTCGGCGAGGCGATCACCCGCCGCGCCAATGCCCAGGAGATCGGTCCCGGCATCGGCAAGATGCTGGAGAAGGTCGTCGCGGACGGCGGCCACAAACGGGTCGTGGACCTCGTCGTCAACCGTGCGCACGACTGGCTGGTGCTGCACCGCGACGAGGTGATGGATGCCGTGGAGGGCGGCGCCCCCGGCTGGACGCCGAAGTTCGTCGACAAGAAGGTCGGCGAGCGGGTCTACAAGGAGCTGCTGCGCTTCGCCACCGAGATGCGCGACATGCCCGCCCACCCCGCGCGCGGCGCCCTCGACCGCTTCCTCACCGACTTCGCCTCCGACCTCCAGTCCGACACCGACACCCGGGCCCGCGTCGAGCGGCTGAAGGGCGAGGTGCTCGGCCGCGGCGAGGTCCAGGACCTCATCGCCAGCGCCTGGACGGCCGTACGATCCATGATCGTCGCGGCGGCGGAGGACGAGCGCAGCGAGCTGCGGCTGCGGGTCCGGGCGTCGCTGCTGTCCCTGGGCTCCCGGATGGCGGGCGAGCGCAAGGTGCAGGACAAGGTCGACGGGTGGGTGGAGGGCGCGGCGGTGTACGTCGTCACCACCTACCGCAAGGAGATCACCTCCCTGATCACGGACACGGTCGCGAGCTGGGACGCCGAGCACACCACCCGGAAGATCGAGGCGAACATCGGCCGTGACCTTCAGTTCATCCGGATCAACGGCACAGTGGTGGGCTCCCTGGCCGGCCTGCTGATCTACACGGTGTCGCACGCCCTCGGGGCGTGAGCGAGCTGCCCCAAGGCGTAAGGGAAAGCGCTCAGGGCACTCGGCCCGGGTTTCCGCTCGACGAGGAGGGAGCCCATGACCACCGCACAGGCCGGGACCGGCCGCACCATCACCACCGACATCCCCGCCCGCCTCGACCGCCTCCCGTGGTCGCGCTGGCACTGGACGATCGTCATCGGCCTCGGCACCGTGTGGATCCTCGACGGCCTCGAGGTCACCGTCGTGGGCAACATCGCCAGCCGCCTCTCGGAGCCCGGCAGCGGCCTGCCCATCACCTCCGGCGAGGTCACCGGCATGGCGGCCGCCCTGTACGTGGCCGGAGCCTGCTCGGGCGCCCTGTTCTGGGGCCGCCTCACCGACAGATGGGGCCGCAAGAAGCTCTTCATGATCACCCTGGCGGTCTACCTCGCGGCCACCGCCCTCACCGCCATCTCCTTCGACACCTGGTGGTTCTTCCTCTTCCGCTTCCTCACCGGCTTCGGCATCGGCGGCGAGTACGCGGCCATCAACTCCGCGATCGACGAACTGATCCCCAAGGAGTACCGGGGCCGCGTCGACCTGATGATCAACGGCAGTTTCTGGCTGGGCGCGGTCTTCGGCTCCCTCCTCTCGATCGTCGCCCTGGACACCGACATCTTCGCGGCGAACGTGGGCTGGCGCCTGACCTTCGCCCTCGGCGCGGTCCTGGCCCTGGTGATCCTCCTGGTCCGCCGGCACGTCCCGGAGAGCCCCCGCTGGCTCCTGATCCACGGCCGTGACGACGAGGCGGAACGCATCGTCTCCTCCATCGAGCAGAAGATCGACGAGGAGCGGTCCGAACCGCTGCCGCGCCCTGAGGGCGAGATCACCATCCACCAGCGCCGCAGCGTCTCCTTCCTGGAGATCGGCCGCACCGTCTTCTCCGACTACCGCCGCCGCGCGATCCTCGGCTTCGCCCTCTTCATCGGCCAGGCCTTCCTCTACAACGCCATCACCTTCGGCTTCGGCGCGATCCTGACGACGTTCTTCGACGTCCCGAGCGGCAACACCGGCTACTACTTCGCCGTCATCGCCATCGGCAACTTCTTCGGCCCGCTCCTGCTGGGCAAGCTCTTCGACACGGTCGGCCGCCGCATCATGATCTCCGGCACCTACCTCCTGTCCGGCCTGCTCCTGTTCGGCACGGCCTGGCTGTTCGACCAGGGCACCCTGAGCGCCACCACCATGACCGCCTGCTGGTGCGCGGTGCTGTTCTTCGCCTCGGCCGGGGCGTCCAGCGCCTACCTCACCGTCTCCGAGGTCTTCCCGATGGAGACCCGCGCGATGTCGATCGCCTTCTTCTACGCCATCGGCACCGCCGCCGGCGGCATCAGCGGACCCCTCCTCTTCGCCGACCTCACCGGCACCGGCAAGGTCGGCGACACGGTCCTCGCCTTCCAGATCGGCGCGGCCCTGATGTGCCTGGCCGGCCTGGCGGCGGCGCTCCTCGCGGTCCGCGCGGAACGCCGCTCCCTGGAGGACATCGCCAAGCCGCTCACGGCGGCGGACGAGGCCCCGGCGACGAGCGGGGGAGCCGACAGCGATCAGGGGCCCGGCTCCCCGGGATCGAAGCCGGCGACGGCGTAGCAGACCGCGGGGGAGTGCGGTGGGAGATGGGGGCGTGGTTCCGGTCGTCCGGAACCACGCCCCCACACTCACGGCCGCACCGCGCCCGGCCGCTTCACCAGGTTCACCCGAACGTCCCCGTGCCCAGCAGCTCGGGCAGCGGGTTGACGAGGCCCCCGGACGGCGACTTCCGCTGGGCGGAGGGCCCGGCCGGCCACACCGCCGGGCAGTGGGTGCCCTTACGCGGGGTCTTCAGGGTCACGAGGTAGGTGTCGATGGCGTCCCGCGCGCACGGGCTCAGCCAGTAGTCGCCGTGGCCGACGCCGTCGTACGTGAGGAACACGGCCTCGCGTCCGATCTGCCGGGCCGCGTTGGCGCCCCAGGAGTACGGAGTGGCCGGATCGAACCGACTGTTGGTCACCAGGATCGGCGGGGTGCCGTCCACCTTGAGCCGGCGCTGCGGGTTGTTGACCTTGCTCGGCCAGTCCTGGCAGCCGTTCTGGACGGTCCAGCCCAGAGAACTGAACCGGGTCACGGGGGCGAGCCGGCCGAGCGCGCGCTCGAACCGGGCGAGCGTGCCGTACGAGGGGACCTCGAAGTCGTAGTCCTGGCACATCACCGAATTGAACGGGTACTCCGTCGGCTCCCCGAACTTTCCGAAGGCCCGTGCCGCCGCGGGACCGGCGGAGTCCAGCTGGGCGAGCGTCTCGGCGAACCCGGACCAGCCGGCCGGGTCGTACATGCCCCGCTGGGCGAAGGCCTGGAGATCCCGGGGGCGGATCGGCTGGGGCGGGTCGCCCGGCTCGACCAGCTCACCGGCCTCCGCCCGCTTGTAGAGCGAGTCGAACACCGCGCGGGCGTCCCGGCCGTGCAGCGCACACGACGGGGTGCGGGCACACCAGTCGGCGAACTGACCGTACGCCCCCTCCACCCCGACGGCCTCGGTCTTCTGGAAGCCCCACGCGTCCAGGCTGTGGTCCATGTTCGAGTCGAGCGTCATCGCGCGGATGCGGTGCGGGTAGCGCTCGGCGTACTGCTGGCCGATCGCGGTGCCGTAGGAGACGCCGTAGTAGCTGATCCGCCGCTCGCCGAGCCCCGCGCGGATCGCCTCCATGTCGCGGACGACGCTTCCGGTGTCCATGTGGTCGGCGAGCGGGCCCGTGAGGTCGCGGCAGCTCTCGCCGAGCGCGCGGTTGGCCGTGCGGAGGGCGGCGAAGGATGAGGCGCTGTCCGGATAGAGCAGCGCGTCCTGGGCGAGCACCCGGTCCAGGTCGCACTTCACCGGGTTGCTGCGGGCGACACCGCGCGGGTCGAAGCCCACGATGTCGAACCGCGCCAGCAGATCGGCGGAGAAGCTGTTCGGGGCGGAGAACGCGAAGTCCACCCCGGAGCCCCCCGGCCCACCGGGGTTGACGAGCAGCGAACCGATCCTGCGGGCCGGGTCGGTGGCCTTGTGGCGGGCGAGGGCCAGATCGAACGTCGCGCCCTTCGGCCGCTTCCAGTCCACGGGCACCTTGACGCTGGCGCATTCGAAGGTGCCCTCGCCGGAGGGCGACTCACAGGGCGCCCAGGCTATTCGGCCGGATAAGGAAGCCTCGGTCCTGTCCTCGGCCCTGTCCTCGGGCGAGGGCGAGGGCGCGGCGATCGCGGTCCCGGTCAGCAACTGGCCGAACAGCGCGGTGACCAGCGCTGCGACGGCCAGTCGCCCGCGTCTCTCCGGGCGTGGGACCGATGGGGTGTTGAATGGCACAGGTGTTCCTCCGTAGAACAGAAGTTCACAGACGAACCACAGCCTTACCCCAACTCCCCTGTCACACAAGGGACATGGCGGTCACCCTGGCGCTACTCGGTCCCGCCCCGCCGTCGCAGCAACAGCAACCCCCCGGCCACGGCCGTCACCCCCGCCGCCGCTGCCCATCCGACGACGTCCTCCGCCCCCGTGGCGGCGAGGTCACGACCCGCGTCAGGGACGGCGGAGGCACCGGCCCCGGACTGCGGCCGGACGCCACCCCCGGCGTCGCCGGAAGCGGCCGGACTCGGCGGCGCGGACACGTCATCGGCCCGCCCGCGAGTGAACGCCAGGGTTCCGAAGCCCAGTTGATCGAACCCCCCGCTGTTGGGCCCGTAGTCCCCACCCCCGCCCTCGGGCGCGGCCTTGGCCGCCGCACGCGTGACGTAGGTGGCCGACAGCCCCCGCCGTCTGGTGTAGTGATGCGCGATCATCGCCCAGATGGGCCGGGTCATGGCCGGATCGGCCACCGCCACACCGGACGCGGTCTCGCTCCCCGACCACCCCCCGATCGCACCCTTCCTCCGCGTGTTGGCGGTGTACGGCACATCCCCGCCCAGGCACCACTTGGCCACGTACTGCGCCCCCTTGAGGAACCGGCTGTCGTCGTACCCGTACAGATCGATCCCCTGGTTCCAGGCCATCTCGCACACCGTGCCCATCAGGCCGACCCCGAGCAGCGCGTGCCCCTGGTCCCGCCCGGCCTCGACCCACTCCGCCAGCCCGTCGTCATGCACGACGGGAATGGCATGCCGGACCGACCCCATCCCGTCCCCGTGCTTGAAGTACTCCACGGCCCGCTCGACGACGGCCCGGTCGTCGCAGAAGATCCCGGTCGCGAGCACACAGGCGACGGCCGTCAGATCCCAGTTGGGCCAGTAGTTGGTGACGACCGCGTTGTTGTGACGGCTCAGAAAGTCGTCGCTCAGCGGATGGAAGACGCCCGACATCAGCTCCTGCGCCCGCCCGAGCGCGAAGTCCGGGTGCTCACGCACGAGCTCGGCGGCGTTGGCGAACTGATAGCCGTACAACCCGGCCGCGAGGAACCGGTCCGCACTGCCCTCCAGCCGGGTCAGCTTCCCCGACCAGGCGTTGAGGATCGCCACGGCGGTGTCGGCGTGGGCCTCGTCCCCGCTGACGTGGTACCGCAGGGCGTTCTGGTAGGCGGCGTGAATGTCGTTGTAGAGGATCCGGTAGTTCTCGGGGGAACCCGATCCCCGGTACACGACGGCCTGCGGGTTCGCCCGCCACCCGCTCTGCGCGTGCCGGTTCGCGGTGAGCTTGGCGAACCCGGCCGTGTACGGCTCGGCGCCCGCCTTCACCCTGGCGGCCATCCGGCCCAGGTCGGCGCGGGTGTGCAGCAGCCCGGGGTGTGCGAAGGGGGAGTCGGCGGCGGTGGCCGGCGTCGCCGCTGCCGTCGCCCCCACACCCAGGGCGCCTGCCGCCGCACCCGATGCCTTCAACATGCTCCGGCGGCTGATCTGTCGTGTCACGTCGTCGTACCTCAGCGTCGTAAATCGCGTACCTGCGGGGGACGGTGAGGAGACGCCCGGACGGCGAAGCCGATAACAAAAACTGCGCTATAGTTGATCTGCGTCCAGTCGCCGGAACTCCGGTCGGCGGACAGTGCGTTGGTGGTCCAAGGAAAGACGCCCCGCTTCCTGCGGGGAAATGCAGGTGCAAGGCCTGCCCGGCGCTCCGACAAGAACCCGGCCCTGGGTGACAGGGCCGGGTTCTTTGTATGCCGTTCCCCGGTGCGTCCGGGGTCGGCCGGTCAGCCGCGCCGATCCGCCACCGCCCACGACGCCAGCCCCACGGCCCCCGCCACCCCGAACACGGCAGGCCACGCACCCACCTTCTTGGCCAGCGGATGAGAGCCCGCGAAGGCGCCGACATACGCGGCCGACAACGCCGCCGCGGCCACCCCACCGGCCTGCTCCCGCCACTGCCGCGCGGCCGCCACCCCGGCGACGGCGAGCACGACCCCGCCGAGCGGCCGCTGCCTGGTCCAGCGGGCCACGCCGTACCCACCCACGAGACCACTCGCGGCGACCACCGCGCTGGGAACCCTGGCCATGTCTGCCTCCTGCGTTCTGCCTACGGCACTTGTTCGAGATCTTGAGGCTAACTCCCACGGCGCGGGGCACACGCGGCAGGGCGCAGGACACACGCCCTGCGAACCTGAGCCAGGGCTTGTCAACTTTCCTCCTCCGAGCTATATAAGAAGACGTAGACCGTAGGGCATCGCACAGGCAACGCCTGAAGAGAGGAGTGAACAGTGATGCTCATGCGCACGGACCCCTTCCGTGAGCTCGACCGACTCACCCAGCAGGTCTTCGGCCCCGCCACCCGCCCTTCCGCGATGGCGATGGACGCCTACCGCTCCGGGGACGACTTCTTCGTCCACTTCGATCTCCCCGGAATCGACCCCGAGACGATCGAGCTCGACGTCGAACGCAACGTCCTGAACGTACGAGCCGAGCGCAGGTCCCCCGCCCCCGAGGGCGCGGAGCCCCTGGTCGCCGAACGCCCCACGGGCACCTTCACCCGCCAGCTCTTCCTCGGCGACACCCTGGACACCGAGCGCATCGACGCCTCGTACGAGGCCGGTGTCCTCACCCTGCGCATCCCGGTGGCCGAGCAGGCCAAGCCCCGCCGCATCCAGATCAGCGGCGGCGACACCCCCAAGCAGCTCAACCGCTGACCGCACCCCCACGAGGACGACGGCGCGCCGCCGGCGCCGACCCCGCCGGCGGCGCGCCCCGACACGGCACCCGGAGGAAAACCCCGCACATGAGCACGACGACAGTGCCCAGTGTGACGACGAGGCACCCCGCCCCGACCGACCACGACCACAACCGCGACGACGACCACGACTGGACCCGACTGGTCGCGGCGGTCCAGAGGTCCGGCCAGTACGCCACCCGGCAGAAGGCGGAACGGACCACCCGCACCGTCCTGTCGGCCCTCGGCGCCCACGTCATCGGCGACGAACGGGTCGACCTCGCCCGCGCCCTCCCCGAGGAGGCCGCCCGGCTGATCGCCTCCCAGATCCCGGCCACCCACCCGCTCACCGCCGCGGAGTTCGTCGACGAGGTCGCGTCCCGCACCGCCGGTGCCACCCCCGCCACGGCCCGCTGGGACGTCAGCTCGGTCCTCAGCGTGCTCCCGCCCCTGATCGGCGACGCCCTGGTGACCCGCATCCTCGCCCAACTCCCCGCCGGCTACGCCCTCCTGTTCGGCCGAGCCGACCTGACGCCGACACCGTAGGCGCCCGTACCCCGCACGACGGCCACCCCCTGGGCGACGAGCTCTCCGGAGGCATGTAGGGAATCTGTCGCCGGTATGTCGGTGGAGATTGCGACCTTGGGCGCGTTGGTGCTCCCCATGAGCACGCCGCCCCAGAGCGCAAGGAGCCTGTCGTCGTGTCCTCCGCATCCCAGAGCCGACCGTGGGACGTTCACCGGCTGCCGTCCGCCGAGGGCAGGATCTTCCTGATCACCGGGGGGAACGCCGGGATCGGCTACTTCGCCGCGGAGCAGCTCGCCGCCACCGGCGCCGTCGTCGTACTCGGCAGCCGGGACCGTGCGAAGGCCGACGCCGCCATGGCCTCGATCCGCTCGCGCGTCCCCGGCGCACAGGTGCGGCACCTCCGACTGGACCTCGCCGACCTGCCGTCCCTGAAGACCGCCGTGGACAGGCTGGACCTCGATCACCTCGACGCGGTCGTCCACAACGCGGGGGTCGCCCTCGACGACCCACCGCGTCAGGAGACCAGGGACGGTCACGAGCTGATGTTCGGCACCAACCACCTCGGCCACTTCGCGCTGACCCGGTGGCTGGCCCCCTTGCTGTCCGCGGCGCCGGCGGGCCGCGTCGTGACGGTGGGAAGCTTCGCGGCGCGGTCCGAACGACTGGACCTCGACGATCTTCAGTCGACCCAGGACTACCGGCCCAAGCGCACCTACGGCCGGTCGAAGCTGGCGCAGATGAGCTTCGGCTTTGAACTCGACCGCCGCCTGCGTACCGTCGGCAGCACCGTGCTCAGTGTGGTGGCCCACCCCGGCGGCGCACTGGACTCCCTCACCCCCTCCCGCCCGCCGGTGAGCGTGACGACCCCCGGCGAACGGCTGCGCACCCTGCCCGCCGCGCTCCTGGTACAGGGCAAGGACGCCGGAGCATGGCCGGTCGTCCGTGCCGTCCTCGACCCGGAGGTGGAGGGAGGGCAGTTGTGGGGGCCGAGGGTCTTCGGCCTGCGTGGTCTACCGCGGCGTGAGCCCGTCCCCTCGCACATGGCCGACCCGACGGTCGCCGCCCGCCTGTGGGCTCTCAGCGGTGAGCTGGTCGGCACCGATCCGCACCTCGGCTTTCGGTAGGCGCGGACGCGAAGCCCGAAGGGCGCCCCTGCCGAGCAGGCTAGGCCGTCGGATCCCAGAGGCCACCGGCCTCCCCACGGGCCAGGTGCTCGGCGTACACGCTCGTCTTCCAGGCGATGACGGAGCGACACTCCTCCAGCGCCCGAATCTGCGCCTCGACGCGCTGTTGATGGGCGTCGAGGAGCTGGAGCCGCTCGGCCTCGTTCCCCGGCCCCTGCCGCACCAGCTCGGCGAACCGCTTGAGCTCCGCGAGCGGCATCCCGGACTCGCGCAGCTTGACGCAGATCAGCAGCCAGTCGACATCGACCTCGGTGTACCGCCGTCGGCCGCCCGCGGTGCGCCGGACGGGGCCGACCAGCAGACCCTCACGCTCGTAGAAACGCAGAGCATGCACGCTGAGCCCGGTCCGCCGGGCCACCTCGCCGATGCTCAGTGCCTGTGCACGGGGCTCGGTAGTCGCCATGCCGTCCAGCCTAGAACCCACTGCCCCGGACTTGATCTAGACCTCGCTCTACTTCATAGCGTCACCGCCATGCCCACCACCCATCAGCAGCCGCTCGGCACACCCTTCTCCGCGGCCAGCACCGCCGAGGACGTCACGGCCGGCCTCGACCTCTCCGGCAAGACCGCCCTCGTCACAGGCGGCTACTCCGGACTCGGCCTGGAGACCACCCGCGCCCTGGCCACCGCCGGTGCCCGGGTCATCGTCCCGGCCCGCCGACCCGCTGCCGCCCGCGCCGCTCTCAAGGAAGTGCCCGGCTGCGAAGTAATCCCCATGGACCTGGCAGACCTCGACAGCGTGCGCACCGCCACCGCGCGAATCCGCGACTCCACCGACAAGCTCGACCTCCTCATGGCCGTCGCCGGCGTCATGGCCACCCCTGAACGACGCGTAGGCCCCGGCTGGGAAGGCCAGCTAGCCACCAACCACTTGGGCCACTTCCTCCTCGCATCCGAGCTCTACCCGCTCCTGGCCGCCGCCGACGGCGCCCGCGTCGTCGTCAACAGCTCCGCCGGACACACCCTGACCGACATCCGATGGCACGACCCGCACTTCCGTACCGGCTACGACAAGTGGCTCGCGTACGGCCAGTCCAAGACCGCCAACGCCCTGTTCGCGGTGCACCTGGACACCCTCGGCCACCCTCACGGCGTCCGTGCCTTCACCCTCCACCCAGGCAAGATCATCACCGGCCTCCAACGCGAGATGACCCTCCAGGAGCAGATCGACCGCGGCTGGGTGGACGAACACGGCACCGTGATCGGCACCGACTTCAAGACGCCTTCGCAGGGTGCCGCCACGGGCTTGTGGGCCGCCACATCCCCACTCCTGGACCACCGCGGCGGGCTCTACCTCGAGAACTGCGACATCGCGCGCGTCTCGGCCCTCGACGAGCCCATGGACGACGGAGGTGTCCGCGCCTACGCCATCGACCCCGACTCGGCAGCACGGCTCTGGGAGCTGTCCGTCGCGGCGACGGGCGCCACCCCGATCACCCGATGAACCGTGCTCCGCAGATCAGGCGAGCCACTCGCCGAGAGCGCGAGAGACACGCGACGGCGTCTCGACAGGGGCAAGGTGCCCGATGCCGCTCAGCGTGATCACGGGCGGATCCCCGGGGAGCAGGTCCTGCAACTGAGCCGCCTGGCCGACAGGAATCCAGGGGTCCAGCTCACCCCAGCCGATCGTCACCGGGCACCTCACCTGCCGCAGACGTTCCACCAGCGGTCGAGTGTGTTCAGACCGCTGCGCAGCGATCTGACGGTAGAACGCAGGCTGACCCGAAGCCCCCAACCACGGCTGACTCAACGCGTCCACCCAGTCGGAGGTCAACCGGTGACGTGCCGCGCCGGCGATGTACTCCTTGACCAACACCGTGTGCAGCGGGGCCGGCAGTTGCGAGAAGACATCGGCATGGTCGGCGACCAGACGGAAGAACGGCGATCCCCACGGATCCAGCGTCACCACGTCCCAGAGGAACAGACGCGCGTACTCACGCTCGTGAAGGAGGTGAGCCCCGAGCGCCACGGCCCCTCCGATGTCGTGCGCGACGACGTACGGCCTGTCCAGGCCCCAGCACGCGAGCAGTCGAGAGAAGCGGGACATCTGGGAGGCGAGATCGACCGGCACTTCCGGATCCTTCGGCGATCGGCCGTACCCAGGCATGTCCCACAGGAACACTCGATGGCTGCTGCTCAGGTGCCGTGCCGCATCCGCCCACACCTGCGACGACCACGGCGTGCCGTGGCAGAACACCACATCCCCCAGCGGAGCCCGCCGTTCGGGATTCAGAACGTACGTGGCGACGCCCACCCCGTCGACGTCGATGTGGACAGGATCCGGCAGTCGCGATTCCCTCGTGTTCATGCGACGAAGCTAGAACCTCAGGTCGACCTGAGGTCAAGCAAGGACAATGGCCTCATGAAGATCGGAGAAGCCGCTCACCGTCTCGGAGTGGCGGTGCATGTACTCAGACACTGGGACGACGAGGGTGTCGTCGTGCCCGACCGCACCCCGTCCGGCCGGCGCGAATACAGCGAGGAGCACCTCCACCGCTTGCGGGTCCTCCGGGCGTGCCAGGGCGTCGGCATGAGCCTGCCGGACATCCGGCAGGTCCTTCACCGGCGTGAACCCGAGAGAACGGGCGTGATCGAGCGGCAACTCCACCGGATCCGGACGCAACGAGCACAACTCGAGGACGCCGAACGATTCCTCGTCCACGTGATCAACTGCGAGCACGACCTGCTCACCAGGTGCGATGCGTGCACCGGATACGCCGCGAGCGTCCCTCTGCAGTGACATCGGTTCCTCACCGTCAGGCTTGGCGGGCGTAGGACGCGAGGCGATCGGCGAGCGCGATGACGAGGTCGCGCAGTTCAGCGGGGCGCTCGATGACGAACGGCCGGTCGAGCGAGGCGAGTATCCGAGGCAACCAGTCGAGCCGCTGCGCCCGCAGCTCGACGCGCAGCCAGCGCTCGGCCGCCGGGTCCTGCCCGGCCGCGGGCTCGTGCTCCTCCAGCCTCGCGACGCCGGCGGGGAGATGCGCGCGGATCTGCTCAACCGTCCCGTGGATCCGCAAGGTCACCTCATGCTGGTACTCGGCCGTGGCGAATCCCGACAACACGCGCTGCGCCGGATCGGGACCCACGGGCGCTTCGAACGAGCCGGGCAGGGCCCTCGGGTCTGCGATGCGATCGAGCCGGAAGGTTCGGTCCTCGCCGACCTGGGCGTCCTTTCCCGTGACGTACCACCGGCCCGCATGGGCGACGATCCCGTACGCATGCAGTATGCGTTCGCTGCGCCGTCCGTCGCGGTCGGTGTAGCGGAGCGAGACCGGCCGACGGTGCCGCACCGCATCGGCGATGGTGAGCAGGACCCCGGCGTCCGGGCGATCCAACTCGCCGGGCTGATCCGTGAAGGCGAGAGCCTCCAGGAGTGTGTCGAGCCGACGGGCGACGTGCTTGGGCAGCACCCGCCGGATCTTCGCCGACGCCGTCTCGCTCGCCGTGGACTCCGTCGTCGTCAGCCCCGCCCGGCGGCCGGCGACCAGGCCGAGCAGCACGGCCAGCGCCTCGTCGTCGCTGAGCATGAGCGGAGGCAAGCGGTACCCGGGGGCCAGCCTGTACCCGCCGTAGCGGCCGCGCACCGACTCCACGGGCACGTCCAGGTCGATCAGCTGGTTCACATACCGCCGCACGGTGCGCCCTTCGACGCCGAGACGGTCGGCGAGCTCGGCCACCGTCCGGGTGCCGCCCGACTGCAACAGCTCCAGGAGTGTCAGCACGCGGCCGGTGGGTCGAGGCATGTTCGCAGCGTAACGCGCATACAGGACCGATTCTGTCCTCTATTTCTCCTAGCCTGCGACGCGTAAGCCTCCGGTACCGCCAAGGAGATCCCCATGGACTTCGTCTCGATCCGCATCATCACCAGCGACGTCGCACGCCTCGTCGACTTCTACGAGCGAGCCACAGGGGTGCGGGCGATACGGGCCACCGAGGACTTCGCCGAGCTCAGGACAGCGGGCGCGACCCTCGCGATCGCCGGCACCCGCACCGTCCCGCTGTTCGCCCCGGGCTCCGCCCGCCCGGCGGACAACCACAGCGTGATCATTGAGTTCCTCGTCGACGACGTGGACCGCGTCCACCAGAACCTGACCGGCTTCGTCACCGACTTCGTCAACGAGCCCACCACGATGCCCTGGGGCAACCGATCGCTGCTCTTCCGCGACCCCGACGGCAACCTCGTCAACTTCTTCACGCCCGTCACCCCAGCAGCCATCGAAAAGTTCGCACGCTGACACCACGCCGCCGCCGGGAGGGCGGCGATGGCGGTGGTGGCAGCCGCGAGCAGCTTCGTTGCCACCCTTGAACGCCACCGGGTACCCGCACTCGGCGACGCTCCCGAGCCCCTGCCTCGCCGTCCCCGCCGCCCCACCTCTGGGCCGCCCGGTCGGCCAAATCCCCGCGGTGGAGGGACGAGTGTCAAGAGTGAAGCGAAGCGCAATCGGCGAAGCCGACGCCCGAAGGGCGCTCTTGACGCTCGCCCCGGAACCGCCAACCTCATGAGAACCGGGCGGCCTTGAGTACTGCCTGGCCAACGGGACGGGCAGAGGCCTGGCCTCCTACGCCAGCGGTTTTCGCATCGCCTCTACGAGTGAGGCCGCCCGGACGTCGTCAGGGCCTTCGATGTGGTTCATCACGTACCCGAAGGCGACACCATGCTCAGGGTCGGCGAACCTGAGCGAGCCACCTCGCCCGGCGTGACCGAACGACTGGGGACCGGCCATGGCTTTCGTCTCGGTGGGCAGGTGTCGCGGTCCGTCCTGCCCCCGACCGATCGACGTAGTGGCGAGGCGGGAGATGACTGCTAACGTGCCGCGCTGCCGGAGATCATTGCCTGGACGAAAGGCCGCCAAGCAGCGCTTCCCACCGCTACCACCTGCGCCTTCGCGGCCTTTGAGTCGCGCACGAGAATGCCGTCGTCGGTGTGCGCGCACTCGACGCACTCGCCTCCGGCCCCGTTGCTGTAGGACGACCTGAACCATGCCGGGCGGGCGCTTCCAGTGGATCCTTGTATGGTCACCGCGCGTAATCCTTCAAGATCGACTCGATCAACAGAGTGGAGCGTTGAGGGCTCAAGGCCGCAGCCCGGAGGCCGTCGAAGGCCCTCGTGTACTCACGGACATGATGCTCGCCCTCCAGGTACATGGCATCGGTGATGCCGTCTCGGTAGACGATGTCCGGATCTTCCGGGGCCGGGAAACCCAGCATGGTGAAGGAACCCGTGGCCGGGTAGGTCCCGGAGTCGAAGGGGAGTACCTGCAAGGTCACCGTCGGCAGTTCGGCCGTCTCCAGGACACGTTCCATCTGCTCCCGCATCGACGCGCGGTCCCCGATCACATGGCGCAGGGCGCCCTCGTTCACGACGAACCAAGCGTCAGGAGCGTCAGGTCGAGTCAGCATCGCCTGACGTTCCATGCGGACCTGTACTGCCCTGGTGATGTCCTCGGCCGACATGTGAGCGCCGGTCTTGTGGAGCTCGGACGCGTACCCCTCCGTCTGCATGAGGCCGGGCACGACCTCGCACTGATACTGGCGGAATGTCGACGCGTCCTGTTCGAGGCCGATGTAGATGTTGAACCACTCGGGGACACCGGCGCCGTGGACCTGCCACCAGCCGCGCACTTTTGCCTGCCGGGCCAGTGACTTGAGGAACTCGCGCAGTTCCTGGCTCGTGCCGTAGAAGCGACACAGCGCGTCGATGTCCGACGGCTGGATGCGTCCGCTGCCCGTCTCCATCCGGTTGACCTTGGAGCCACTCCAGTCCAGAGCCGCACCGACCTGGGCGCACGTGAGTGTGCTCTTCTCGCGGAGCTTCTTCAGCTCGATCGAGAGACGGCGACGACGTGCCGTCGGTGAACCGGCCATTCCAACCCTCTTCCACGTAGCGGGTGTTCAGTCTTGCGCCAAGTGATGTGCGTGCCAATCACACGGAAGTGGGATTCCCGTCGTGCACATTGCACGACGGGATGTGATGCCAGCACAGTGGTCGACAACACAACTCAAAGTGAGCAGTCGTGACACTGCGCTGTTCGCTGGTGTCGACTGCGATGAGAGGGGTCCATGTGGGCCAGGAAGCATGCATGTCACGGAAGCCGTGGGAGCTGGCCTTCACTGCCGAACCCGTAGAGGTGGCTTCCCTGCGCCGGATCATGCGACTGCACCTGGGGATCTGGGGACTGCACGACATCACCGACGAGGCTCAACTGTGCGTCAGTGAGCTGGTGTCCAACGTCATCACGCATGTCGGGCACGGCACTCCCGCGACGCTTGCCGTCTCCCTCAGAGGCACGCACCTGCGCATCGAGGTGCATGACCCCGACACGCGGGCGCTGCCCGTCCTTCGTGATACGAGCACCGGGGACTGCGAGGACGGGAGGGGCATGGCACTCGTGGACGCGATCGCCGATCGCTGGGGTGTCCTGCTGCGCCCGGACCGGAAGATCACATGGTGCGAACTGGCCACCAAGCTCACCACACCCACTGGGCACGTAGACGCGCCCGGTGTGGTGCGGGCCGAGGCTCTTCTCCGTCTCTACGCCGCTGCGGCGCACTCGCCACGCGGCACGGCCGCCGGCGTGTTGGCCTCGGCCGTGGCAGATGAGACGGTTATCGCGGTGATCACCGACTTCCTCCATTGGCTCCAAGCCCACGGCCGAGACACGGACGACATGCTCGACCGGGCGCAAATGCGCTTCGAGGCCGAGCATGTGGCCCTGCAGCGTGGGTTGTGAAGGCACCCGGTTGGCTGCTAGCGGTCCAGTATCCCCGCGAAGAACCCCATTTCGGGATCCTCCGTGGCACCGACGAGCAGCGCACGATCAAGCAGAATGTTGTTGTGCTCGCAGCTGGTCTCCGGGAGCATCACGCACGAGTGACAGGCGGCCAGGTTCGTCTCGGTACCCCCCGAAGTGTCGGTCTCCATGCAGAGCGGGTCGGAGGAGCACCACTCGGCGCGGCGGACGGCAGAACGAACCGTGCGATCGAGGAGCTCCGGTTCGCCCTGTGCGACGAGACCGCCGAGGCTGCCCGCCGAGTCGCTGGTCGCCGTGTATATGAGCACTCCGGCCATGTCGTCCGCTGCGTACAGGCGCTCACGCAGGGAAGCGGCCGGATAGCCCGCATCGAGGCTCCACTCGTTGATGAGGACGTGGGCCAGAGTGTGCAGCAACACCATGCGTGGGGTGGCCGGGGAGGGGACGACCCGGCTCGGGTCGTCTGCACGCTGCTCCAGCACCCGCTGGTGGGCGGTGCGCATCCGCTCGACTCGGGCCGCCACCGCCGGCGCCTTCTCCCAGGTGGCGAGTCGGTCCTCGTCCAGTCGGAGGAAGACGCCCTCGCCGCGCACCTCCATGGCAGGAAGCCAGCGCAGGGGGTTCTCGGAGAGTGGCATCTCCTTGGAATCGGTGGTCGACTCGGCGTCGATGAGTCGGGTGAACGCCTTCAGGGCGCGTACCTCACGGAGCTTCTTGACCAGCATCGGGCCAGTGACGCCGAGTGGGTCGAGTACGCTCTGGTCGCCCAGCGGGCTCTCGCAGAGGAACTGCTCGTCGCGGGAGTGCTCGCTCTCGTCGTTGCCGGAGCGGAGACGCTCGTACTCCTTGTTACGCAGGGCGCGGTAGCGGTGGTCGAAGGTGGGGGCAGCCTCACTGTCAGGATCCTCTTCGCGCTCCGCGGCGAGCAGCATCATCACCTCGTCCAACGGCACAGGACATTCGCTGCCCCTGAAGGCGCCCTTGAGGTAGATCTCGACGTGCTCCCGGCTGTCGTACTGGCGGAGCGCATCCCAGTGCTCGGCGAGGGGATCCGCGCGGCCGTTGCTCCACGGCGGGATGGAGAGCGCCGACTTCAGAACCGGCTGCCACACGGAGGACGAACCGCGCTGGAGTGTGCGCAGGGGGAGGCCGCAGTCCTTTGCCGGGGCCGACGTGCCTAGCCAGGGGCGGGTGCCTCGGCACTTGAGCCCCAGGTCCTTGAGCGCGTTCCTGCGGAAGGAGCCCTCCATCGAGACCTCGGGCGCCTGTCCACAGGTGCAGGAGACGAGGATCGAGCGGAGCGAGGAGGTGCGCCCGGACGAGCGCAGCTTCAATCTGCCTCCGCATGGTCCGAGCGACGCGGCATCGCGGTCGGTGGAGCGGTGCACCCACTGCCAGTACGGGAACTCCCCGAGATGTCCGGACTCGCAGGCGACGACGAAACGGGACGGCACGAGGTCGACTTCGCACGTGCCGCAGATGCTTCGGCCGGCGGGCGGGTTGAAGTCGCCGTGTCGCTGCAGTTCGGTGCACTCGGGGCAGGAGTGCATGAGAGGGAAGCGTCGGACCCGGAGACCGTCCTTGCTCGTGTCGTCGGACGCGGGCGGCAGACGGAAGTAGTCGACGCCGAGCACTCGGGCCAGGCGGCGTTCGTAGATCCGCGGGGACTCGTCGCCGCTCCAGCTCTGCTCGGCCTCGTCCAGTCCGGAGACGATGAACGATTCCTGATCGACGGCGATGAGCGATCCGACGCCATACGTAGTGATCGCCTGCGCGCGACGTACAGCACCGCGCCGCGGAAGATTGTGGGCGGGCGTACCTCCTCCGGCGGCGGTCCGGCGACGGCGGGCGGGAGGCGGGGTCATCGGGTTCCCTCCATGAACAGGGCGGTCTCGGCGTCGACATCGCGCAGACTCCACAGCGTGGAGTACGCCTCGCGCTCGGACTCGTCGTCGTACGGCTTCAAAAGTGAGGGAGCACGATTGCCCCGCTTCGGTTCGAAGAGCAAGCCGCTGTGATTGCTGGCTTCCTTGCGCCACCACTCGACGAACTCGTCGAAGTCCCGGGACACGGCCTCGGTCTCCTCCGGGGCGACCGCGCTCACGCGGTCCATGAGCACTGACTTGATATCGCCCTCGAGGATGTCTGCGTAGGACTCGACCTTGCCGGCGCCCTCGTTCGGCCGGGCGGCAGGGATCATGATGCGGGCGAGGGCGACGATCACCGCGTGCAGGCCCCGTTCGCTGGAACGTGCGGAGAAGGGGGTGACGGAGGTCGACTCGACCTCGCGGTAGAGAGCAGAGTGGAAGTGCTGGAAGCTCTCGTAATGGGAACGGTCGCGAGGACGCGACGAGTTGAGCATGACTGCGACCAGGCCCGGGTGCGCGCGGCCGACTCGGCTGGTGGCCTGGATGTACTCGGCGGTCGTCTGCGGCTGACCCATGACGGCCATGAGGCCGAGACGATCCACGTCCACGCCCACCGCGATCATGTTGGTGGCGAGCAGGACGTCCACGGCGTCCTCGTCGGGGTGTTTCTTCTCGATGCCCTTGAGTCGGGTCGGGATCTCGCTGGCGTCGACCCGACTCGTCAGCTCCGAGTAGTTCGCGATCGACCGCACCTGCACGCCCTCACGCTCTGCGAGCAGTTCCAGATATGCCACCACGTCGTCGTGGACCTGGAGCTCGGCCGCGGAGAGCAGCCTGAGGCTGTTGAAGTAGCCGACGAGACTCCAATACGCGTCGCGCACCTCGTCCTCGGTCTGCGCGTGCTTGGCCCGGTGCAGCAATGTGGCGTACGTACGGATGAGCAGGGTGGATTGACTGGTGCCGGGCGCCAGGAGGCCGACGTAGCGGCGGCTCGCCTTCTCCTCTCGCGGGGTCTCCACGGCGAACCACGAGTCGCGGGAGTCCAGACCGGCGGGCGGGAACTGGCGTACGTCCCGGGCGAAGAGGTGCAGGCCTTGGTCGGCGGCGCGACGGATGGTCGCCGTGGAGGCGATCACCTTGGGACAGTCGGCGAGCGCGTCCACGGCAGTCTCGTAGAGGCCGGTCAGGGTGCCCAGGGGACCCGAGATCAGGTGCAGTTCGTCCTGGACGATCAGCTCCGGGGGAGGGGTGCCGTCGTTCGGGTCGTCGCGGTTGAAGAGCGCCGAGGTCGCCGGACGCCACGGCATCGACGCGAACTTGTCGACGGTGGCGATCACGAGTGTGGGGCGCGCGTCGTACACCGCCTCGTCGATCAGGTGGACGGGGAGACCGCCGGCGAAGTCGCACTCCGTGCCCGGGCAGCGGACGTGCATCCGCTTGGCGTCCTCGTCGACCTCGTAGTCCCGAGCGTCGAGGCGGGTCCCGCACCAAGGACAGGCGTGCAACTGAACGGGGTTTTCGGTGGCGAGCCGCTTGTCGAGGTTCGCGCGCAGCTCTTCGAGCCTGGCGTCCGCCTCGGCCAGTGTGTTGGGGGTGGCGGAGCGCCCCACCCACATGCCGACGGAGAACTCCTCATGGCCGAGTTCAGGAGTGTGGCGCCGAAGGTGCTCCATGGCGCAGAGCAGGGTCGCCGCCCGCTCGAACTGCTGAAGAGTGAGCAGCCGCAGCGTGTAGCGCATGAGGACGGTGACGCCACCGCCGTCCGCGCCCTTGCGGATGCGCCGCAGGAAGGACGTCAGGGCGATCAGCCCGAGGTAGGCCTCCGTCTTCCCGCCACCCGTGGGGAACCACAGCAGGTCGGAGATCTTCCGGTCGGGGTGCTCGGCGTCGTCGATGCCGGCCATGCAGAGCAGCACGAAGGCGATCTGGAACGGGCGCCACTCGCCGGCCGCAGGGTCGGGAGCGCCGATGCGTCCGTCCTTCACCCACTTGCTGCGGGCGCGCTGGTGAGCCATGGCGCGATTGGCCAGCCGAAACGCCAACATCAAGTCGGACTTGTCCCGCAGCAGTTCGATGCCCTCGCGGATTCGGCCGAGCGCCTCGCGGCACGCCTTCACCTGGTCGCGTGCGGGCTCCCCGTGGGGACCGCCCATCAGGGCGTCCGCCTCGGCCGACTTGCGATCGATCCAGTGCTGGTAACCCGTGGCGAGCCTTTCCAGAGCGGCCAGGATGTCGGCGTCCGAATTTTTGCCCAGCCCCAGCATGGACAGCGACGAGCTGTCGATCTCCGGGTTGGAGTCGGTGAGCAGCACTTCCACGCTGGGTACGAAATCGCTCCGGACCTCAGGCACAGCGGCCTGAGAGACGGCGTCGGTCACGCCGATCGGCGGTGGGGTCCAGTCCCATGCGGCCGAGCAGCCGTGTCCCACGGCGAAGGTCGGGGCATGGCGGTGCAGCAGCCTACTCGTGGCGATCTCCGGGTCGTGCGCGGAGGCCGGGGCCGAACGCTCGACGAACGCAGTGGAGCCGTCGGTGGCCCGGACTGTCAACCCGCACTGGAACAAGGAGAAGGCGTCCTGCAGATCCCGCTCGCCGATCTTCTGCTGGTTGATCAACGTGACCGTGACCGAGACTGTGCCGGTCTCGCGGTCGGGGCGACGCACGATGACGTGCAGAGCGACCTTCTCGGCAAGGAGCGTGATCGGTTCGTCGGGCGCGGGTGCGGTCACGTCGATGGTCTGGTCGGGGAGTCGCAGTTCCCTTCGCCGCCACCGCTCCCTCTGCTCGGCGGTGGTACGGGCTTCGGCCCGGCGGGCGGGGAGCGGGATACCGTCGGCGTCCGTGGGTTCATAGACGGCCGCGCGGCTCGAGACCACGATCGTGCTGCATATGGTCGGGGCGACAGCGAAGGTCAGGCCCATGGAGGAGGGACGCCTGTCTCCAGAGGCGCCGACATCCTGCGTGATGTCGGACTCCTCGACGTCGCGGGAAGTCACGGAAGCGGTGTCCGGGCCGTCCTGCTCGGCGGCCATCTCGACCTTTCGCTCCTTGGAGGCCTGCGGGTAAAGCACGCCGGTGAGGTATCGGTCGATCGGCGCGTCCTGGGTGAGCACCTCGTCCCGGTCGTGGGGCGCGGCGCCGTCGGCGGGACCGAGCAGTTCACGGCGGAGCCCGGCCAGGAGTTCCTCGTCCCGCACCCGATAGTGCTCGGAGTGTCGGCCTGCCATGTGCGTCATGAGCCCTGCTCCTCGTTGTTGTCGGCTCTGCGGTACCGGCCTATGCCGGTGATCCGCGGGGCGATCCAGATGCCTCGCTCGCCCAGTCCGGCGTTGGCTCCGGCGGCGGTGCTGCCCGTCACGGTCTCCAGGGTGTCGATCCGAAGACCGTGGATCTCCTCCGGCCACCAGGGCTCCCACGTCCGGTTCACCTTCTGCACCTGGAACAGCTCCTCGCGGAACCGCTCCGACGCCTCACCTATCTCCCGCCCGTCGTGCGCCACGACGTACGGCGGACTCTGGCACTCACCCATCGGCAGGTCGTGGCGCTTGCGCAGCACCACTTCCTGTCCCGGGCCGACGTGCGCCAAAAGGTACGCCTGGGTTGCCACAGCGTCGCTTTCGTGGCCGGGAGGGTTGTCGCGGCTGACGTCGCCGGCCTCGGCGACGATCCCGAATCTGTCGTACGACCGCCATCCGCCGACGTATCGGCGGCCGTTCTTGCGGCCACCCGCTCTCTTGAGGATCGGCAGCTCGGGGGAATGGGCGTGGTAGAGGTCCTGGCGGACGCGCGTCATCGCCACGTACAAGGCTCGGGCCTCAGCCGGGAGGTCCAGCTCGTCCTTGTGCTGCTTGTGGAGCTCGGCGATGGTCGGTGGAGTGAGAACGATCACCCGGTCGAACTCGAGTCCCTTGGCACGGTGCACGGTCGAGACCACGATCCGTGCCGTCTCCGGGTCGGCCGCTTCGTCGGGGAACCTGCTCTCGGCGACCAGACGGCGCAGCCGCTCCAGATCGATCACGTTGCGGCCGGTCGCGCGCGTGAACCGGCGCAGTACCGTCCACAAGGCGCTCGCATTCGGCTCGTACGGCAGAGGAATCTCCGCGAGCAGTAAGCGGAATCGGTCCTCGGTGAGGCCGGTGGCCTCGGTGCGGCGAAGCAACTCCGCCACCCAGTACGGCACCGGCCTCTCCTCCAGGGGCCGCCGCAGCCGGTGCTCGATATCGTGTTGGTGAAGAAGGCCGGAGACCACCAGGGCCTGTCGGTTGTCACGGGTGAGGATCGCGCATGAGTCGGAGTGGTTCCGCAGCCCGTCCAACACGAATCGGTCGGTGAGATCCCCCATTCCGTTCACAGGATCCAGGAGCAGGTCACGCAGCTCCTCGTAGAGCGTCGCTGCCTCGTCCGTATCGCTGACCTGCTGAAGCCGGGGGCCGTGCGCCAGCGCGGTCCGTGCCTCGGAGGTGACGGCCCGGAAGTTCCGGGTGAGGCGCAGCTCCACCAGGTCATCGGGGTACGAACAGCGCAGCCATTCGAAGAATCGGCCCGTCTCGTCGACTCGTTCGGCCAGGTTCTCGATCTGGAAGCCGTAGACGGACTGTGCGGCATCACCGACCACGGTGAAGCCGCAGCTGTCCTGGTAGCGGTCGAGCAGGGCTTCCACCAGTTCCCGGCGGTGCCCCAACAGGTCCTGCACCTCGTCGATCACCACATGGGCGGGCGGTGCGGTGTCGCCGGTCTCCAGCGCGCCCTTCTCGATCGCCTCTGCCGCGGCCTTGATCCGCTCGTCGAAGGAGACCCCACCCCACTCCCGGTCCGAGTACGCCTGGACGAGCACTCCGTACGCCCAGGCGTCGAAAGTCTGGGCGCGTACACGACGGGCCCGTTCCCCGTGCCGCGCGATGCGTTCGCGCAATTCCCGGGCGGCGGCCCGGGAGAAGGTGAGCACCAGAACCTCTGCGGCCTCCAGCGCCTCATCGGGGTCCTGGTTACCGCACAGCGCATCGAGCCGGCGCACCAACGTGTGCGTCTTTCCCGCACCGGCGCCGGCGGTGACCAGGACACGAGCGTCCCAGGGCTGCTCGACCACGGCCCGCTGCTCGTCGGTGAGCGGAGGGCTGTCGAGGTAGACGTCGGTCACTTACGGCTCCAGAGATGCTCGAACTGAGTGAAGGCGAGCTGAGTGTCGAAGTTGGCGATGTTGTCGCTCACGTTGAGGATCAGACACGTGTCCTTCCCCCCGTTCTTGGGTCCGCGTAGACCTCGACCGATCATCTGCTGGTAGACGTTGGTGCTGTAGACCGGGCGAGCCACCACCACGACACGGGTGGCCGGCGCGTCGAAACCCTGTGTGAGCACGCCGTAGTTGGTCAGCACGCGGATCCGTCCGGTACGGAAGTCCTCGATCCGCCGACGCCGGTCTTGAGCGCTGGTCGTCGAGTCCACTGCCGCGGCCGGGATCCCGCGGTCGTTCAACATGGCTGCCAGGTATTTCGCGTGGTCCACGGACGTCGCGAAGAGCAGAGTCGGCCAGTCCTCCCGAAGCTGGGCCACCTCGTCGACGATGCGGCGGCTGCGCGCATGGTCGTCAGCGAGGCGTTGCTCGGCGGCGCGGGAGAGCACTGCCATCCGTTCGGCCTGCGCCTTCTCGTCCCGCGTCAGCTCGATGCGACCACCCTCCAACGTGTGGTGCTCGACCTGCGCGAGCATCCCCCACTCCTGGAGATCCCGGTACGGGTCACCGGAAGGGAACACACCCTCGTCGAGCCGCCGGTTGCCGAAGCGGTTGACCAGCCGGCGGGTCTCCTCCTCATTGGTGTTGCGGAAGGGGGTGGCAGTCAGACCGAGCAGATGCCGTTCCGTCGTGTACTGGGTGAGTCCCAACTGCCCGAGGATCTCGGTGTAGCGCTTGGAGACGGCGGTGTGCGCCTCGTCCACGATCACCAGTGCGGCCTGCCGCAGCCAGCTGTACTGCTCGGTGGCCAGGCACCGTTCCAGCTTGGCATCGGTCGCTACGACCAGGTGCGGGTGGTCCACGACGTTCCCCACCTCGTTGCTGCTCCAGAGCCGGCTGATGGTCAGCGGTCGCTCCGCCCCCACCTTGTTCCAGACGAACTTCCAGCTCTGTACGGCCTGCTCGCACAGCTCCTCGGTCTGTGCGATCCACAGGAGGGGCCCCTGCAGGTCGCCCAGCCTCTTGACCCAACGGATCACGGCTTCGGCGGTGACCCGGGTCTTGCCCGCACCGGTGGGCAGGGACAACATGCCGCGCTGCGGGGCCAGCCGGTCGAGCAGGGTGGAGATGTTCCGGACCAGGTCCTCCTGGTAGTCGTGCAGCCGGGGAAAGTCCCGCGGTCCGTCCACTGTCTCGAAGGGAGGCGGGGACGGTGTCCTGGAACCGGCGAAGGACACCGGCAGCCGCAAGTCCGAGACGAAGGCCACGGCGGCCGGCGAGCCGCTGTAGGCGACCGGGGCATTGGGGAACTTGGCCTGGATGTCCCGGGCATGCTGTTGCAGAACGCCGTCGCCGTGCGCGTTGAAGGCCATCTGCGCGATCCGGTGCCCGGACGGCTCCGCACCTGTGGCCTCCTGCAGCTCGGCTTCCATCAGCCCTTCCGGCAGCCCGGATCGCAGGGCCTCTGCGCCGATCAGCAGCTCTATCTTGGTGACTACGTTCTCGGCGTCGCGAACGGCCTTGAGGGAGGCCTTGGTCTCGCTGTCCCGAGCCATGCGCTCCTGGTGCTCCAGCACCGCCCGACAGCCGGCGTTGCCGAGGCCGAGTTCCATCTCACGGTCGATCAGTCGCAGCATCGCCTCCGAGGCGAGCGGAACACGGACCTTGACCGTGCTGCCCTGGCGCACCGCGTCGAGGGTGGTGTGCTGCGTACCGTTCGGCGTGCGGATCACCTCCTCGAGTTCGATGCACCGCTGCACGAGGCTGTTACGGCTCGTGCTGTTCAGCCGCTGGCGCAGCGCGGGATACAGCTCCACAAGGAGTACTGCGTCGCCCTCCGGGACCTCGCGAGTCTCGCGGCTGATCACATCGGCGTAGCGGAGCATGCCC
Organism: Streptomyces venetus; assembly: GCF_039540295.1. Lineage (NCBI taxonomy): Bacteria > Bacillati > Actinomycetota > Actinomycetes > Kitasatosporales > Streptomycetaceae > Streptomyces > Streptomyces venetus. The sequence goes on along the minus strand of NZ_BAABET010000001.1, from coordinate 948,934 downwards.
CACTTCTCGACCATCAGCTCGGCGTCCTCGGGGGTCGACACGAGCAGCGCGGGAAGCTGTTCGGCACGCAGCGCCCGATACTCGGCGGCTCCGACAGCGACGGTGATCTCGGCATCGGGGCGGCCGTCCCAGACGTCACCGATGCGGCACCGGGTCAGAGAGTCCTCGGGGAACTCCGCGCCGAACCGGGTGAGCATCACATAGGTGGTTCCGACGAAGACGTCGTCCTCGCTGCGGGACACCTCGGCCAGGAGCGTGTCCCAGCGATCGGACGGGACCTCGTCGACCGTGGTCGGCAGTCGCAGCTTTCGGGCCTTCTCCGGAGAGATGTCGGCGACCGGCAACACGTCACGATAGGCGCCGAGCTGTGGTCCGACGGCTTCCCTCAGCGGCTTGATCCCCTGGGAGGTGGAGACGAACCCGTGCTTCCTGAGCAACCACCGGATCGGTGAGGTCACGGCTTGTCGGGTGCTCGTCTGCGAGCCGATCTGGCGGGTCCAGTTGTCGACGACCGAGTCGTCCGGCAGTGCTTTCAGGAAGGCTGCGCGGGATTCCTCCGACAACGACCGGAACAGGTGCAGCGGGCCGCCGATCGCGGAACCCTCCACCTTCATCCTGCTGAGGGAAGGGCGAGGCGCGCGCTGGTCCAGTCCCCGCAGATAGGCCGAGTGGACTGCCTCTCGGTACTCCTCGAACCAGGCTTCGCCGTCGGGCTGCACTCCGGTGGAGGGGCGCTCTCGCAGTCCGATCTCCGAGAAGAAGGCGAGATCGTCGGAGTGGAACTCCTTGTCGACGGCGATGCTCGGGTCGCGCCCGGCGTCGACCACGATGCCGGGGAGCATGCAGTCTCGCACCGGCCGGAACTTCCCGTCGACGGTCCGCACGCGCAGCGTCTCGCGGGGCGTCGGCACACGCTCAAGAACCCTGTGGGTCAGCCGGCGCCCCCCGGCCTGCCGGAACAGTTCCCAGAACCGTTCCCATTCAGTGTCACCGTAGCCGCTGAAGCCCTGGTCGAGAACGCTCACGAAGCGGCCCTCGGCGTCCGCCTCCCGGATACCGAGTGCGTTGAGAGCGCGGGCCATCGAAGGGTCCTGAGCGATGCCGTCGATCACGTACACAAGGGACTCACGCAGTCCACCTTGATCCGCACGGCGGAACACCCGGCCCGGCACCGGTGCGACGAGACCGTGTTCCTCTGTGAGAACAATCCGTGCCTTCCGCGCCTCATCGACGTGGGGGTTCTCTGCTTCGATCATGTCCGCGAGGATGCGGATCGCCACAGCGGACACCCCGACGTTCTCGCTCGCGACCAGCGCCTCCAACCACTCGCGCACGCTGCTGCGCTCGAGTCCGGCCGCACCGAGGATGTGCTCGACCTTTCCGGATCGCAGGGAGTCGGTCTCGACGCTGGGGTGCAGCCAGTCCTTGGGGCGGCCGGGGCACTCGTGCCACATCCGCAACCAGCCCGCGAGCCGTTCCGGGTCTTTGTCGAAGCGAGGGTGAGAGCACAGCTCGGCCGGGACACGAAGAACTCCGTCCTGGTCGGGCAACGACGGACGTACCGCCGCTTGGGCCCAGATCTCACGCGTGAGGAACTCGTCCGCCCAGCTGATCGCTTCCTTCACACGCCCGGGAAGCAAGGGAAGGTAGGCGGCCGGGTCCGCGCTCGGGGCGAGAGCGGGCAGAGAGTCGACGACCAGCGCCGCGGACTCCTTGATCATCTCCTGATTGAAGGGCGAGGAGTCGAGCAGGTTCTGCCGGTCCTCGTTGGTTTTCCAAGCACCGTTGAGGATCCCGCTCAACGACATCTCGTACTTGGTCGGGAAGAAGGACCAGAATCGTCCCCGACCACGAGCCTTCGGGCTGACGTACAGTCCGCTCTTCTCCTCCCTCGTCAACTCGGGTACGGCCCAAGCGAGATCGAGCGAGAGCCGACCATGGAGTTCGCCGGCGTCCTCCCGAGCGGCCCGGCCGGGCTCGTGGGTAGCGGTGAAGACGCGCCAGCTGCTGGTGGCCTTGGGCCTTCCGGTCCGTTCCTCGATCACTGTGTGCAGGTCGCCGTTCTGCTGGGCGGTCAGCACCCGCCGGGCGAGAGGACGAGGTCGACGGTCCTCGAGGACGACCTTCGCCACGTGCGGCGAGAAGAGCTGGAAACTTGCCGGGAACTCCTCGCGCTGCTCACCGGGGCGACGCGTGCGGTCTCCGTGCATGTCCTGGCCGAGTCGGTCGTCCGCCCCGTCGAGCAGCGGCAGTCGCACGACGGTGGTCGCCCAGGTGAGCAGCTCGTCGAGGATCGGGTCGGAGACGCGCGCCAGCCGCTCGTCGAGCGGGCGCGCCATCCGCAGCACCGGAGCTTCGAATTCGGGGCCGTATCGCTCCACGACCCCGGGCACGGAACGGATCTGTCCATACGACCATGCGCGATCGAAGCCGAAGCTGCCGGTTCGACTGAAGAATTCAGGGGTGTCCGTGACCACGAGGACCGATTTCACTCCTACGCCGAATCGGCCGATCTGCCCGCCGCGTTTACGGGACATGCTCATCCGGAGAATGGTTTCGGCCCCCTCAGGGGTGACCGGAGTGCCTTCGTTGGCACAGTAGAGGTGGGAGCCGGTGAGGACGACATGGACGGAACCACCAGGTTCCGCAGCGATTTCGTCGGCCGCGTTCTGGACGAGTTCGAAGAGTTGACGGTCGCCGTAACCGCCTTGTGTGATGCGACGTTCGCCGTTCGAGTGTTCCGCTACCAGCCCCGGGTCGACTTCGTACGTCTGCAGAACCCGGGAGGACTGCTCGATCACGGTTCGCAGCACAGGGGTCGTCTCAGCTGACACGGGTCTCCGATCCTCGAGCGGGGGTGGGGCGGGTGATGTCACGGACGCGATTGGGACCCGAGCGGTTGCATGAGCAGCCGACATGCAATGAAGGGGCGAATAAGTGGTCGTTTTTGGTCACGATCGTGCACTGTTTTGCGATCGTGAGCCACGGGGGCGGCGTCAATGGGGTGCCTGACTCTTTCAGGGAAAGTGGATTGTGTATACGGCAGGACAAAGGCGAGAGCGAGTGTGTCCCGAAGGCGGTGAAAGGTGAGCCGACCGCAACACGGCACGCCAGCGACACGGGTCGGAGAAAAGTTTCTTCCGAGGCATGTGGGGCTGCCAGTGAAAGACGCTAGCCGATTCGAATCGCCGTGCGCAAGAGCCCTGTTCCTGTGGCCTGTTGAGGTGGGAAGCGGAGTTTTTCGGTCCGCATTCCGACGACAAGTACTCGAATCTTTGGCCATAGCAAAAGGGGCGTAGAGGGTGGATCGGTCCAAGGTGACGAATGATCCACAGGGTGTGCCCCTGTCGGAGTCAAACACCCTTTGACAGTTGCTCGTTGTGTCAACCGCAGGGGTAGGGTGGCGACGTCGTAGGAACGAGCCGGAACCGGAGCGTGACCGTGGAAACAGGTGAGGACTTCGGCCCGTGGTTGTCACGGCAGTTGAAGCTGGCGCGGATGACCCAGACACAGCTGGCCGAGACGGTGGACGTGACGCGAGCGGCGGTTTCCGCATGGATCACCGGGCGAGCCACACCCAGGCCGGAGACGATCGAACGGATCGCCCAGGCTCTGAACACCGATCTCGCCACGGTGCACACACGCACCACCGACACCTTGGCCGGCCTGCCCGTGGGTTGGTACCACCGCCCGGGGCACGCCGACGGCGGGCGGGAGTTGGGCAACGCCGCGGCGTTCGCCTTCGATGCCGACGTGGGCGTGCTGGCGCGCGAGACCTGCCAGAACAGCCTCGACGAGCGCCTCACGGAAAACGGTCGCCCGGTCCGCGTGCGTTACACCCTGCATGAGCTCACCGGAGGGCACCTGGACGCTTTCCGTCAGGCCATCCTCTGGGACGAACTCCACCCGCATTACACGGCGGTCTCGGAGTCGGCTGCTCAGCAGAAGGTCGGACGCGTCGTGGACGCCGGTGTTCGCGACATGTTCGAGAAGGGCCGCTTGGTCCTCCTCCGGGTCGACGACTACAACGCCTCGGGTCTCACGGGCGACGACTACGACGACGGCAAGTTCGCAGCTGTGGTCCGGCGCCAGCTCGAGAGCCTCAAGTCGGGGCGGACGGCGGGCGGTTCCTATGGCCTCGGCAAGGCGACCTTGTGGGCCACCAGCGCGCTCGGCTTGGTCCTGATCAATTCCACCCTTTCCGTACCCCACGAGGGGCGAACCGAGCACCGTGTCATCGGACGACTCGAGCTTCCGTGGCGTTCCGTGAAGGGCCGCCAGTACGCCGGGCCTGCCTGGCTGGGGCGCCCCGACCCGGATTCCCAGGGTGCGGAGGTGGCTCGCTCCTGGTGGGCCGACGAGGAGACGGTCGATCGCCTCTACCTGACGCGTGACGGCGACGAGCCGGGCACGTCCTTCCTCATCGTCGGTGCTCATGATGTGGCAAGCCTCGAGCAGAGCCCAGTCGACCTGGACGCCGACGACGAGGACGTGCGGGACGACGGAACACGAGACATCCGAGCGATGCACCGACGGCTGGTCGAGGCACTGGGACGGGACTTCTGGGCAGCGATGACCGGTGGCGGGAGTCGACTTCCGCTCCTGGAGGCATCGGTCGAGACACGGCGCAACGGCGAGGTCCTCATAGAGGAGGAGAAGGTGGACCCCACCGTTCACCAGCCCTCTCGGTCCCGAGCGCTGCGTGCCTTCTACGACGGAACGACCGTGGACCGCCTCACCGAGTCCGGTCAGGTAGCTCTCCGCACGGTCCCCCTCCGGCTGCCGCTCTCCGGCGGCCGCCGTGGCACGCTCGGCACGCACCCCGCCGTACTTCTGGTGACGGACGCAGAGGACGCGGACGGCATCTCGAACCAGGTCCACTCGCTGCGCGGCAATCGAATGACCATCAAGAAGTCCGGAGTCGCCGGCCTGCCCTTGGGGGTCAACGCCTTCCAAGCCGTGCTCCTCGCGGGCCAGGCGGCGGGAGAGGCAGTCCCCTTCTCCGAGGAGGCCGAAGAGTTTCTGCGAGCGGCCGAGCCCCCCGAGCACGATCGATGGGGGCAGACCGAGGAGTTGACCCTCCGCTGGTCGCACACCGCGCACCATCGCATCGCCAGATTGACCACCGATGTCAACGCCGCCGTGAAAGAACTGGTCGCCAGGCCGAAGCGGTCCGGCAGCCAGGAGGGAACGAAGCTGCGAAAGGCACTCACCGTGCCTCGCAAGACCGGATCCAGGCGCAACTCCGGGCCCGCTCTCCCGGAGCTGGACGGACTCGACGCCACCATCGGCGCGGGCGGGGAATGGCAGATCACCGCCGAAGTGAAGTTGCCACGGGCTGGCGAACTGCCCGCCATGACACCGGTGGTGCTGCTCGACGTACGGTCTGGCTCCCGTCCGAAGCTCGACTGGGCGGAACTCGTCGCCGTGGACGGCTGTGAGGTGGACGACGGTGTGCTCCGCTTCATGCCTCGGGCGCGGCGAGCCGTCTTCCGGGGCTCCACCGATGTCGCCGGTCACCCGGTCCGTACAGCGCTCACACGGCTGGTTCTCGAACTTCGCGTCGGCAAGGGGGAATGAGGCATGAAGTTCTACGCTTACAAGCGGCTCAATCGCCCGATCGCCCTCCGCGCGACCTCAGCTTCCCTGAAACTGCCCGACGGTTCCCGAGACCACCTCGACACATCGGCGTACTCCGTCCCGCAGCGGACCGTGGCCCTCGGCGTGGCGCAGCACGAGGACTGGGTGTCAGCCAGGATCGGTCTGTCCGCCACTCTGCCTCCGGGTGCCAACGAGCCCGATGCCCCCTGGAGCGACCTGCGCGTCCTGGCCGTGCTCACCGACGGCGAGACCAATGTGCGAACCGCCGTCGAACTACGACAGGACGCTCCGGGGAGCAAGGACTGGTCCGGCAGCATCGAGGTGTTCCGCGACGATCACGTGGGCCGAGCCACTCTGGCCGTCCATGCCGTCGCCACCGTCGACGACGTGCCCGGTCGAGCGATCGCCGAGACCGATGACGACTGGACCGTCGACGTGGCTGCCGAGGAGCCGCTCGGTGGCCTGCGCCTCGATGTGAAGCAGTTGAGTTTCTCCAAGAGCGCACGGGAGTGGCTGCACGCCTACTCCGACGCACCCTGGATCGTGGATGCCTCGGGCCGGCTGCCGACGGTGCTGGTCAACACGGACATCGAGGGCCTCTCCGACCTGTTGGGCAGCGCAAGCGGAGGCATCGAGAACAAGGTCCACGAGATGCTGATCTCACAGATGGCCACCGATGTCTGGACCGCGGTGTTCCACAGCTCTGTGGGCGATCTGGAAGTCGAATCCGACGGCTCACCGGTTTTCCCGACCGATTGGCAGGGCGAAGTGCTTCGGGAGATGCTGCCCGACGTGATCCCGGGCGTCCATGTCGAGGAGGCACTGGGGCAGGTCCACCGCCGTCGTACCGGCGATGCGGGATGGGTGGAACTTCAGACTCGCATCCACTACGCCGCAGTGCGGCGGGCCGGAGCGAGCAAGGCGCTCGCCAACGCCCTGCGTGGACTTCAGCAGATGAACCGAGGGGACGGAGCATGATCGAGAAGCCGCATCATCTTCCCCGGCAGCTCGCGCTGTTGTCCGCGACGGCGGCCGACCCGTTCCTCACGGAAGACCTGCTCAAAGGGGTCCTGGGTCATGGAGGCGTCGATCTCGCCAAAGTCGTCGAACCACTGCCGGAGGACGATGCCCGGTGGGAGGTCGAACCGGTCAGGGAACTCGTGGAGGACGCGATGCACGAGTTCCGGGACGATCGAACAAAGGCCGACGCCTGGCTCGCACCCAGGTTGCACGCCACCCTTCGCCTCACACGGCGGGAGGCAGCGGACCGCAGGATCTGGAACCATCTCGCTCTGGCCGTCGCTCCGGACTACGTGGCCTGGCGGCACCTGTCGGCGCCCGCATCGGATCGGAGGGAGCCGCGCATCAGCCGCGCCCGCTTCAGCGGAGCACCCGACCGACAGTGCTTCTCGCGTTTGTGGTGGGCGGCGGAGATGTTCCGTAACGGCAAGGACTATTCACCGGTTGTGACGGCCTGTGCCAACCAGGATCTGATCCACTCCGCCCTGAAGCGGGCTCTGATCGACCACCGTCCCACTGCCCTGGCTCTGGTACGCGTCTTGGAACGCGGCGTCGCCTCCACCGGGCGTGACATCGAGGGACTCATGACGGCGGTCAACGCCGCCGGAGCGACCTTGGTCTACGACGTGCTGGCCCCGGACGAGCCAAGGGATCCCGAGGTGTTGCGTCAGTGGGTCGTGGAGGCCGAGTCCGCGCCCCCTGTACCGCGACACTCCCTGCCTGACGGGCCCGACGAGGAGCCCGTCCCGGAGGAGTCGGTGGCGGCACTCACCGACTACTTCGCCGATCTCTTCGAGACGGCCCCGGTCAGGGGCCGGTAGCAGCAGGACTGACTGGGAGCGGTCACTTGCCCGTGAGCGGGTGGCCCTCCCACCAACCGTGCTGACGGATCTGCAACGGCCTTTCGGGTTTCTTCCAGGATTCCAGGCGCGCGGCAGCCTCCTTCAGCCTTGTCTTGGCCTCGGCCTGGCTCAGATCGGGTTCGAGCACGTGCCGCAACACGTGCAGGGCGAGCCTGGGTGGCACAGCATTGCCGATCTGCTGCGACACGTCGTTGCCACTCCAGGGGTACTTGACGGGGAACGTCTGGAGCACCCCTGCCTCGGCAGGGGTGAAGCGGTCGAGGTCCTCGCCGGTGTCCTTCTCGACCACGCGGTTACGTGACACCTTCCCGGTGATCGTGGCGGACGGGACGTCATGATCGCGTCGGCCGCGCGCCTCGGGGACACCGCCGGTCCCGTAGTTCGAAATGACGGTGAAAGCGGGGCGACGGGGCAGAGCGGGCTGGATCGCCCGTGCTTTTTTGAGCGCTTTTTCCATGGAGACCCACGTCTCCGGCTCATCGTCGGCTTTCTTCTTGGTGTCGAAGGGAAGCGGGTCCGCTTGACCTGCCCTCGGCTGCCGGCCTCCTGGCTGGTAGCGCTCGTGGGTCTCCTTCACCTTCGGCAGGCAATCCGGACGAAGCGCGTTGCCGGCGGCAGCCGGATCGAGACGTGCCATCAGAACCGCGCGCCGCCGGGTTTGCGGAACCCCGAAGGCCTCGGTATGCATCAACTGGGTGCCGGTTCGATAGCCGAGGGAGGCGAGTACCTTGGCGTACTCCTCCCACACCCGCATCACCGCGGGCACCTGTTCCAGGACGACGGCCTCGTACGGCTTCGAGCCGGGGCGCTTGCTCCGCTCGATCACCCACCAAAGAGGTTGCAGGACGAGTCCCGTCCGTTCGTCACCCAAGTCCTCCAGCCTGTCCTTCAACTTGTCGAGCTGGTCGTTCAGACTGCCGTAATCCCTCAGCAAATTTGTGAGCTCGTCATCCGAGAACTCGTCGAGACTCTGCGGAGACTTGAGTTTCTTCAGCGCACTTTTGATGTCAACTGCGGAGATCCCCAGCTGCTCCAGCCTGCTCTTCAACGCCTTGCGCTTCAGAGCTCTGAGCTCCTCGACCGTCCGCTTCTCGGCCTTGACCTCCTTCGCCTCGAGTTCCCTCAGCCTGAGTTTCTCGGAGATCTTTCGCCAGGTTCGGAAAATCTGTGTCCAGTCCTGGGCGTTCGCGGGATGTACAGCCTGGTGCAAGCGCTCGATGTACTGGAGCACCTCGTCCAGCGCCCTGCGTCCCGCCCCGTGTCCGGCGACGGTGAATGTCTGGCAAGGAGGCCCACCGGTCAGTACCTGGGCATGTGGGAAGAAGGCTGCGCGATAGCGTCGGACATCGCCCTGGAACGTGTCCAACCCCGCCGCCCTGCGGGTGGCGCAGGCTCCGGCGTCCCATTCGATGCCGGTCGCCTCGTACCCCAGAGCCTTTGCTGCCACATCCAACCCACCCGGGCCCGCAAACAGGTCAATAATGCGGAAACGTGCAGGTGAGCAGGGTTCGTTTTCGATGTGGCTCATGGGCGTGAAGTGTAGCCGGCGCGCAGGGGTGTGTACGGCACCTCTTGCCTACACGGAGTCGGAGGAACGCAGAGCGGTCGCGATGGAAGCACCCAGTGCCTTGCCCACTGGTGGAGGAGTGGCATGACCGATCTGCCGGTACCGGGCCGTCTTTCGACCCGTGAAGCACCATTCCGGGGGGAACGACTGCAGGAGGGCTGCCTGGTCGACCGTGAGCTTCACCATCTGTGCCGGATCGTCCGAGCGCGGCCACACGTACTCTGGCCCCGGCACATCGTCGGCCAGCGCGCCGGCGTTCACTCCCATCCGCGCCCAGGCCCGTTTCGTACCGGACGGTCCGAGATCCGCGCCGCCACGATTGTCCGAGCCGCCGACCAGAGTGGGTGCCACGGCCGACGCTTGGGACGCCCAGACGTCGGCGTCGCGCCAGCCCCGGGCTCCCATGGATCGGCGCAGCGCCCGACCGACCGGGACATGCTCGCCCACCGTCGGTTCGGGTGGGGTGAAGGCGTGAAACCATTGCTTCTTGAGAGCCACGAGAATTCCCTGTCTGCGTTCCTGTGGCACCCCGAAATCCGCCGCGTTAAGCACAAACCAGCAAAACCGGTAGCCGAGATGCTCCAGTTCGGCCTCGACGAATTCGCGGACGCGGGCGTACGCCGGAGACTCGACGAGAGCAGGCAGGTTTTCCAGTAGCAGGGCCCGCGGCTGGATCGAGTGGACCAGATAAACCGTGGCGGTGAGAAGTCGAAGTTCCTGGTCGCTGTCCGAACGTGCCACCGCAGCGGAGGACTTCACTCGCGGCAGGCCGGCCGACAGGAGATGGACGTCCAGGCTTTCCGGGTGCTCCTCCGGGAGGAAGTCGACGAGGTCCTCACAAACGACCTTCCAGTCAGGCCGGTTGGCCAGAAGTGTTTGGCAGGCCTGGGGCTTGTTCTCGAGTAAGAGCACCGGTGAGAAGCCCGCACTTTCCAGCCCTGACGCCAACCCGCCCGCGCCGGAACAAACGTCCACGAGATCAAGTCGGTCATTCATCCGATCCCCCTCAGTTCCTCCTGTGACCTTGCTCTCGCGCCCTCTGTTTCCGCTGGTCCCGATCCTGTTTCTCCTGGCCCACGGCCGCACGTACCGTCGCCGCGACCTCTTCTGCCGGCATGTGCTCCCAGAACCGCAGCACCGTCCATCCCGCGGCAAGGAGATGCTCGTTCGTCTCCTTGTCGCGGGCCATGTTCCGGGCCAGCTTGGTGCGCCACCACTCCGCGTTGGCCTTCGGATGGGTGGCGTGCTGAGGGCAGCCGTGCCAGAAGCAACCGTCGATGAGGACCGCGACCTTCGCTCGGGGGAAGGCCACATCGATACGCCGTCGGGGCAAGCCCGGCACGGGATACTCCACGCGGTAGCGCAGCCCGGCCGCGTGCAGCAGTCGCCGCACGGCCAGTTCGACAGCTGTGTCCTTGCTCGCCTGCCTGCTCATGCGGGCCGAGACGCCTGGAGAGGAAGGCGTCATGTCATTCACTGTCGTCGAGCCTCACGCATGCATGTCGTCATGGTCGATCACCGCTGTCCGCCGTCTTTGGTCGAGTTGATCACACAGGGCACTGACGGTGGATGGCTGACCCGACATTTGCTTTCCCCTGCCCCATCATTCTGTGCGCGCACGATCACTCATGGCGATCTCGATCTGTTCTAACAGTAAGCATCGACGCGTGAGGGACTCGTTGCAAAAACTGATCATTTCCAGCTGTCAGAACGCCCGCTTCCCGGCCAGTGTCGTGCCTCCGCGGCCCGCCTCAAGGGCGCTTCACTCCGCTGCGCTGCGTTCCGCGTCGGCTGCGCCGATTGCCCTTCGGGCTCTCCCTTGACCCGGGCCGCTCCAGCACGGGAGAGAAGTGAGCGGGCGGCCCGGGGAAGCGGAGGTCGGAGGTGGGTGGCGGTGCTGGAGGCTGTTCGGCCCGGGCGGAGACGGTTCGCGGCGGGTTTTCGGCGCACGCCGGGTCGTCTCGGCGGCTGGCGGGCAGGCCAGGTGGCAGGCGGTGGTGGTCGGGCCTGAGTGGCTGTCGGTGACTGGCGGTGACGGCTGGCGGGCCTGGTGTGGCTAGGGGTGGCGGGTGGGGCTTGTGGGTATCGGGCGGTGCGCCCCGGGGTCCGTCTTGGTGTGCGGCCCCGCTACTCCGCGACCTCCGTCCGTTCCCACCAGCGGTACACCGTTGCCGAGCCCTCCTCCGTCTCCTCGTGGCGGGTCGTGACCTTGTAGTGCTCGTAGCCGCCGTGGTGGGGGATCTTGAGTTCTTGGCCGGGCGGGGTGACCGGGACGATCTTGCCTGTCAGATCGTCCGGTCCGCCGTCCAGGAGTGCTTTGGTGGTCATACGTCCATTTTGCCCCGTGAGAGGGTGGCGCATTCTGCCGTGGTCGCCGGTCTTCCTCAGGCTGCGGCCGTGCCGTGGCACTGGGCGTAGGGCTGGCCCGAGCCGCACCAGCAAGCCGATTCCTGCTGCGGGGGCCAGGCCACCGCGCGGCCCCGGGCTGCCAGGGTCGTCGCGTACTGGGGGAGCAGGGTGGGGTCGGACGGGGAGGAGAGTTCCGAGGCGGCGAAGGCCTCGTAGGAGGGGACCGTGCCGGTGACGATGCCCAGGTTCGGGGTGCCCGAGGAGGCCAGTTCCCGTAGGGCGGACTCTATGGTCGCGAGGTGGATCTCGTGGGAGGGGTATTCCGAGGCGAGCGTCGGATAGGCCTCCAGGAGTTCCGTGAGCTCCGTCGCCGGCCAGTGGAGGATCGCCACCGGGAACGGGCGGGAGAGGGCCTCGCGGTAGGCGCCCAGTTCCGCTCGGAGGCGGAGGATCTCCGCTTCCAGTTCTGCCGGGTTCTCCGAGCCCAGGGACCAGACGCGCTTCGGGTCGTGGAGTTCGTCGAGGGAGACGGGGAGGGAGTGGACCGAGTCGGCCAGGGCGTCCCACTCGTCGTGGGGCGTGCCCAGCATGCGGCGGACCCGGTGGCGGCCGAAGAGGAGGGGGTGGGTCGGCTGCGGGGGCTGCGGGACGTCGGTCAGGAGGTGGCGGACGGCCTCCGTGAACGTGTCGTGCGCTGCTTCCAACTCGTCGTGGTGCTCCAGGGCCTCCGCGACGATCACCCAGGGGGCCGGGTCTCTCGGGGAGGCCGCCCGGACGCCCTCGATGATCGCTCTGGCCTCGGCCTCGTGGCCGTACTCCCAGAGGTTCGAGGCCTTCAGGGCACGGACCAGGTGGGGGTTCTCCAGGGTGTCGGTGGAGGACAGCAAGCGGTCGTAGAGAGTCGTGGCCTCGGGGCGGTCGCCGGAGACTTCCAGATGGGCCGCGGCGCGCAGCAGCAGGGCCTCGGCGTCCTCGGGGTAAAGGCCGGCGGTCCGCTCCAGGCGTGCCGCCTCGGCGGTGTGGTCGACGTTCTCGGCAGGCGTGTCGGGGCGCATGGGGGACACCGTACTGCCGGGAGGTGACGAGCGTGAGAGATGCGCAGGCCAGACCATCCGGCCTCCCGATTTCCCCCGCTCGCCCCACCCCGGCTTCACGGTTCGCCCCGAAGCGCTGCCGTGCCGATGCCGGCCTACGCCGATGCGGTCTACGTCGATGCGGTCTACGTCGATGCCGGCTTACGCCGACGCCGGCCTACGACGTCACTCCGTCTATCTGGAGTGTCTGGAGCGACTTCGCCGCGAAGGGGACGCTTACCGACTTTCCGTTCAGGCGGAGGTCCGAGTGCGGTGTGTAGAGGTCGCCGCCGCCCGTCGTCACCGTGTTCCAGCGGGGGACCGCGCCTCCCGAGCCGCCCGTCACCGTGGAGAAGCGGGAGAGGTCGAAGGTGAGGGTCTGGGCGGAGGTGGAGGTGTTGACCGCTACCAGGACCAGGCGGCGGGCTGTCGCGTCGTAGGCCGCCACTGCGTAGCTCACCCCCGTGTCCAGGATGGTCATGCCGGGGCGGATGTGGCGGCTGAACTGGGCCAGTACGTAGTGCTTCGTCTGGACCGTCGTCGGCTGGAGCGTGTTCGCGTCGTAGGCGATCATCGCCCAGCCCGTCGACGGGTCCATTACCTGCCAGTAGCACCACGCGGTGGGGTGCAGCCAGCGGAAGTCGTAGCAGAGGTTCGACGCCAGGGTGAGGCCCGTGCCGTCGCTGTCGCCCGTCTCGGAGTTCCACAGTTTCTTGCGGGAGGTCGTCACCACGTCCGTGTAGAGGAGGTCGCGGCGGCCGCCGGAGCCCTGGTAGCCGTGCACGTTGACCTGCGAGACCAGGGCTTTCGTGGCGGAGTCGAAGGACGACCAGGTGGAGCGGGCGGTGTCGTAGTTCGTCTCGTCCGATGCGGCGATGCGGATGTTCGTCAGGCCGCGCTTGTCCAACTCGGTGCGCATGTAGGGGAGTACCGCCGCCTGGACCGCCGGGTCCATGTGGCAGCCCTCCTGGGTGCCGGTCGCGGTCCACCAGGTGGAGGCCGGCTCGTTGAAGGGGTCGACCGTCGCGAAGTTCACGCCCCAGTTGTTGCGGGCGTAGAGGGCCGTCGCCGCCAGGTGGGAGGCGTGCTGGCGGTAGTTCCAGGTCTGGAGGTTGTTGCCGCCGTTCGCGGCGCCCGAGGGGTTGTGGTTCGCGCACATCCACCACATGGGGGAGTTGGCGAAGAGTTCGGTGATCGCGCCTCGCTGGGTCGCCTTCATCAGCATCGCGCGCTGGTTGGCGTCCGCCGACCACTTCCAGGCCGAGGAGGTGGGGTCCTCGTTGTTCCAGTCCTGCCAGAAGCCCTCGATCTGCTTGAAGCCGGGGATGTTGGGCGACTTGACCATCGTCTCGCCGCCCACGCTGTTCCAGCTGGACGCGCCGAGGTTGTAGCGGGCGATGTTGAGGCCCAGGCCGGGGAGGGAACGGCCGTTGTACGTCACCGACTTGGTGGTGAAGAAGAGGTCCGCGAAGTCGTCCCGGGCGCCGAAGACGTTGGCCCACCAGGCGAGGGAGGTGCCCCAGCCCTCCCAGGTGCCGTACGTGGTCGAGGGGTTGACGGCGATCGTGGCGTCCGCGTGCGCGGTGCCCGTCGCGAGGGCGCTGCCGAGGAACGTACCCCCTGCTGCGGCCAGCAGGGTTCTGCGTCGTATCACGGCTCCTCCGTAGGGGAATTCGGGGCAGGCGCCGGTCCCCCCGGTCCGGCGTCGCGGGTTGGCCCGTTGATGGCATCGAGAAGCATCGGGTGTGGCAGGTGTGTTGTCGAGAGTTGTGACAGCCCTTTCTCAATCCCATGTACGAAGTCCCGGGCCCGCACGGGAGAGTGATCCTGTATAACCGACAGCAGGGCATACGGACGTACGAGAGGGAGGGCAGTCGATGAACCGGAGCTGGGCGAGTCTGCGTCCCGCTCTCGTGCTGCTCTTCCTGGTCGTGGAAGTGGCCCTGCTCGACACCGGCAGCCTCTACGCCACCGTCGCCCTCGCCGCCACCGCCGCGGCCTCGGCCGCGCTCGCGGTGTGTGTCGTCGTCGGCTCGCGCTGCGCGCCCGTCGTGCCGCGCACCCGTGTGCGTACGGCCATCCGCGACCGTGATCTCCGTACGGCCTTCCTGCCTCAACGCGACCCCGACGCCAGGGGGCGCACCCGGCCCCGGGCACCCGGTCACGCCCTCCGGGCGACCGTCGCGTAGGGGCGCTTCCACCTAGCTGACCCCGCGCGGGTCGTCATGCCGCCATGCACTGCTTCCGGCACGACGAGACCCCCGGAGGGCTCACCCATGTCCGTCTTCGCCCACCTGGTCGAGCAGCTCGCCGACCTCCTTCAGCCGCTGTTCGGCGCCTCCGCTGCCGCCGCCGCGATCGTCCTGTTCACCGCGCTCGTACGACTCCTCGTCCACCCCTTGTCCCGGGCCGCCGCACGCGGCCAGAAGGCCCGGACCGCGCTCCAGCCGAAGATCGCCGAGCTGCGGAAGAAGCACGGGAAGAACCCCGAGAAGCTCCAGCGGGCCGTACTGGAACTGCACGCCGAGGAGAAGGTGTCGCCGCTCGCCGGCTGCCTGCCCGGGCTGCTCCAGGTGCCCGCGTTCTTCCTGCTCTACCACCTGTTCTCCAGCGACACGATCGGCGGGGAGGCCAACGCGCTGCTCGGTCACCAGTTGCTGGCCGCGCCGCTGGGTGGACGGTGGGCGGACGCGCTCCAGGCCGGCCCCTTCGGTGGTGCGGGGCTCGTGTACGCCGGGCTGTTCGTGATCGTCGCCGGGGTCGCCGCGTTCAGCTTCCGGCTGAGCAAGCGCATGATGGCGGCCAACCCGGCCGTGCAGGTCAGTGGCGGGGAGCAGATGCCGGGCGTGGGGGCGGTGACCAAGGTGATGCCGTTCATGTCCTTCTTCACGCTCGTCACCGTGGCGGTGGTGCCGCTGGCCGCCGCGCTGTACGTGGTGACCAGTACGACGTGGAGTGTGGTGGAGCGGGCTGTCCTTTACCGGTAGTCGCCGGTACCGGTAGTCGCCGGCCGGGTCTGCATAGGCCAGGTCTGCATAGACAGTGCAAGCCGAGGAGTTTCGAAAGGATGATATTCCCGGAACTTCCGGCGTATGGATGCCTGTTACTGGTAGAAGAACCCGCAGGGCGCGGGCCGTGGAGCATGGCCCGGGTGGGAAGCGGGGGGAAATGGGACGCAGGCATCTGGTGTACGTGCTGCCCGGAATCGGTGGCAGCGTGCTGGAACGGCCCGAGGAAGGTGCTGAGCGGTCGAAGGTGGTCTGGGACGCGGGCTTCGGCGACATCGCCGGCCTGCTGTCCCGGCCGGGCCGACTGGCGGTGGACGAACCGCTGCGGGCGGTGGGGCTGATCGCCTCCAAGCGGCTGCTGCCGGGCTGGACCGTCGTCCCCGGCTACGAACGGCTGGTGGCGAACCTCCAGGCCCTGCCCGGTGCGGTCGTCGACACAGGGCATCCGGATCGGCGGAACCCGGCCGCGAACGTGGTGCTGTTCCCGTACGACTTCCGCCTCGGCGTCAGGCATGCCGCGAAGCTGCTCGCGGCCGACGTCCATGACCGGCTGAAGGATCTCGCCCCGTCTGAGCGGGCGGGGCGGGTCGTGGTGGTCGCCCACTCGATGGGCGGTCTGGTCGCCCGGTACTGGCTGGGCCCGCTGGAAGGCTGGCCGCTGTGCCGGGCCCTGATCACCCTGGGCACACCTCACCGAGGTGCCCCCAAGGCCTTGCAGTTGCTGGCCAACGGCGTACGGGTGGCGGGGGTCCGGCTGGCCTCGGTGAGCGACCTGCTGGGCCAGTGGCCGTCGGTCAGCGAATTGCTGCCCCGCTACCCGATGGTCTGGGACACAGCCTCCGCGGCTCCCCTCTACCCCCACGATGTGCCCCTGGGCGGCCTGCGCTCGCCGGCGAAGCAGGGTTTCGCGCTGCACGAGGAGATCGAGCAGGCGTGGCAGGCGATGCCGCGCAGCGGCGCCGAGCCACAGGTGGTGCCCCGGCTGGGCTGGAGCCACCGCACCGCGGGCTCGGCGGTGTGGGACGGCCGCGCACTGAAGGTCAGCAAGAAGCTGCCGGACTGGCTGGAGCTGGCGGGCTGGGAGGAGGACCACGGCGACGGCACCGTACCGGCGATCTCCGCCGTCCCGGTGGAGATGGACGGCCACGACACCTCCGGCTGGCGGGCCCGCGACCGCCACGGCCCGATCGTCGGCGCCGACTGGATCCCCGGCCTGGTCCAGGTCTATGAGGAACGGCAGAGGCTGTCCGCGGCCCGCGGCAAGGAACGCGAGGCCGCCCTCGGCCTGGACCTGGACGAACTCCACGCGCAGGGTTCCGCGATCCCGCTCCAGGTGCGGCTGCGCGGTGACGGCCTGCCGCCGGAGGCCACCACCGGCCCAGGCGGGCTCGCGGTCTGGGCCTCTCTGCGCCCGGCGCACGGACCCCGGGCCGTGATCGCGGAGAGGCGGCTGGAATGGGATGGCGACCGAGGGGGCTACGTCACCGAACTGCCCGGCCCGGAGCCCGGCCTGTACGACGTGCGGGTGAGTGTGCGGGCCGTGCCCGGCGTCGGTGACCTGTCGGCGTCCGACACCTTCGCGGTGGTGGCCCCATGAGAGCCCTCACGTCCACCGGTTCGTGGCCCCGCTGGTCCCTCGAAGGGGAACCGGCCGCGCTGGCCAAGTACGTGCTGCCCGACGAGGTCGCCGCCCTGCTCCACCTGCCCGGGCCCCCTGCCGACAGCCGACTCGGACAGGCCCAGGCCGTCTACGAGGCGGTGGCCGGTGCCGGGATCACCTACTCCCACGAAGCGCCCTCCGACGATCCCGGCCGCCAGGTCATCCGCCAGCCCGGCGAGGTGCTGTGGTGCCCGAGGCACGCCACCTGCCTGGACCTCGCCCTGATCCTGGCCGGGGCATGCCTCCACTCCGGTCTGCATCCCCTCGTCCTCGTCCTCGACCCACCTCAGCCGGGACGTGCAGCCCACGCGCTGCTCGGGGTGTGGATCGACGACCCTGACCACGACGGCATCCGGCTGCCGGACGCGGACGTGTGGGCCAGTCGCCCCGACGGCTTCGACGAACTCGTCCAGACCGACCTGACGGGACCGTCGAGGCCGCTGCTGCTGATCGACCCGGTCGGCGTCGCGCGCGCCCTGCCCACCTCACCCGTCCTCGGCACCGGTGCCGCTTTCGCCGAGGCGGCTGCCGCCGGCGCCCGCTACGCCCGTGACTGGACCTGGCGCCTGGCGGTCGACATCCGCCGCGCCTGGCGCGAACGCGACACCCACACCCCGGCCGACCGCCCCGACGACCAGCCGCTGCGCCCGCCGTACGTGGACCTGGACCCGCAGGTCCACCGGCCCCTGCAGGCGCTGCGGGCCGAGCACAGAGTGGTGCCTTTCCAGGCCCGGGACGAGCTGACCATCCTCACCGACTGGTGCCACACGGTGGCCGCGGGGCCTCACACCGGCGTCACCGTCGTCCACGGCGTCGGCGGCGCGGGCAAGACCCGGCTCGCCTTGGAACTCGCCGACCAACTGGCCACCCAGCACGGCTGGTACACCGGCTACCTGCGCGAGCGCCCGACCGGGCGGGACTGGCTCGGCACCGTGGTCTCACCGACCCTCATCGTCCTCGACTACGCCGACGCCAGAACCGCCGACGCCGAACACCTCCTGACCATCCTCAAACGCCGCACCGACCGCGGTGCCGCACCCGCGATCGTCGTCATGACCGCCCGTGCCGTCGACGGCCAGTGGCTCACCGCCCTGCAGAAGGCGTGGAACCGTGACGGCCACCTCGTCCGCGAGAGCGCCCCTCTGCACCTGCCGCCCGAACACCCCGCAGGCGCCGCCCTCTTCCGCCGAGCCGCCGGCGTCTTCCACCGCGGCCCCGATCACGACCTCGACCTCGATGCCGTCGACCGGGCCGCCCCCACCGACTGGACCACCCTCGACCACGTCCTGCTGGCCCTGCTCGCCGCACGCAGCCCCGGCCGGCTGCCCACCACCCGTGAGGAGCTCTACGAAGAAGTCCTCACCCATGAACACACCTACTGGGCCCAGACCTACAGGAAGAACGCGAGGCTGGGCCGCGACGCGGACGCGCCCCTCGACGTCCTCAACCGTGCCGTCGCCAGCCTCACCCTGCGCGCACCCACAACGCGTAAGGAGATCAACGTCGCACTGCGGGCCGTGGAGGAGCTTGCCGACGCCGCCGAATGGCGCGAGACCGTCCGCACCACCCTGACGACCTGTCTGCAACCCGGCCCCGACGAACCTCTCGTCCTGCGCCCGGACCCCATCGCGGACCACCTCACCCTCCAGCAGCTCCACGACGACGAAGACCTGCTCCCCGGCATCCTGGACGGGTTGGACGACGATCGTCTCCAGGCCGCGCTGCTCCAGCTCAACCGCGCCGCCATGGCCGCGCCCGACAGCGCCACACGCATGGTGAAGGCCTGGGTCAGCGCTGGTGTGGACCGCTGGGAACCCGTCCTCCACGTCGCCGCGGAACAAGGCGGCACCGCGCTGACCGCGCTCCATCAGCTACTCGACGACGAGCCGGCGGTGCCCTGGTTGGACGACCTTGCCGAGGCCATCCCCTTCACCACGATCGGCCTGCCCGAACTCGGTCTGCAGGCCGACCTTCGGCGTCTGTCGATCCTGCGCAGCGATGGGACGACCCCACCCGCTGCCCTCGCTGAACAGCTCCAGCGCACCAGCCATCGTCAAGCCGCTGTCGGGGACCGGCAGGCGGCACTCGCTTCCCTCACCGAAGCCGTCGAGCTCTGCCGCGCCCTCGCTCAGGCCGACCCTGCCGCCTGTCTGCCCGATCTCGCCATGTCCCTGAACGGCCTTTCCGTCCGGCAGAGTGAAAGCGGGGACCGGCGGGCGGCGCTGGCCTCGATCACCGAAGCCGTCAAGATCCGTCGCATCCTTGCTCAGGCGAGCCCTGCTCCGTACTTGCCCGATCTAGCTGCGTCCCTGAACAACCTCTCCGTCCAGCAGAGTGAGGCCGGGGACCGGCATGCGGCGCTGGCCTCGATCACCGAAGCCGTCGAGATCTACCGTGCCCTTGCCAGGGCCGGTCAGGTTGCCCATCTGCCCGATTTCGCAGGGGCCCTGAACAATCTCTCCGTCCATCAGAGCAAGAGCGGGGACCGGCGGGCGGCATTGGCCTCGATCACCGAAGCCGTCAAGATCCGTCGCACCCTTGCTGAGGCCAACCCCGCTGCCTACCTCCCCAATCTCGCAGGGGCCCTGAACAATCTCTCCATCCTGCAGGGTGAGCTCGGGGAGCGGCGGGCGGCGCTGGCCTCGATCACCGAAGCTGTCGGCCACTACCGCACTCTTGCTGAGGCCAACCCTGCCGCTTACCTGCCTGACCTCGCCATGTCCCTGAACAATCTCTCCATCCGGCAGGGTGATCTCGGGGAGCGGCGGGCGGCGCTGGCCTCGATCACCGAAGCTGTCGGCCACTACCGCACTCTTGCTGAGGCCAACCCTGCCGCTTACCTGCCTGACCTCGCCTCGTCCTTGAACACCCTCTCCAACCGACAGGATGATGTCGGGGAGCGGGAGCTGGCGCTGGCCTCGATCACCGAAGCCGTGGAGATTCGTCGCACTCTTGCTGAGGCCAGCCCTGCTGCTCACCTCCCTGATCTCGCCATGTCTCTGAACAATCTCTCCGTCCTGCAGGGTGATGTCGGGGAGCGGGAGTTGGCGCTGGCCTCGATCACTGAAGCCGTGGAGATTCGTCGCACTCTTGCTGAGGCCAGCCCTGCTGCTCACCTGCCTGATCTCGTCATGTCTCTGAGCAATCTCTCTGTCCTGCAGGGTGATGTCGGGGAGCGGGAGTTGGCGCTGGCCTCGATCACTGAAGCCGTGGAGATCCACCGCACCCTTGCTGAGGCCAGCTCTGCTGCTCACCTGCTCGACCTCGTCATGTACCTGGACAGCCTCTCCAACTGTCAGGACGAGGCTGAGGACCGGCGAGCGGCGCTGGTTTCGATCACTGAAGCCGTGGAGATTCGTCGCACTCTTGCTGAGGCCAGCCCTGCTGCTCACCTGCCTGATCTCGCCATGTCTCTGAACAATCTCTCTGTCCGGCAGGGTGAGGTCGGGGATCAGGAGGCGGCGCTCGCTTCGATCACCGAAGCCGTCGAGATCCGCCGTTCCCTTGCCCGGGCCAATCCCGCCGCCCACCTCAGCGACCTCGCCGACTCCCTGAACAATCTCTCCGACCAGCAGAGCAAGACGGGCACAGTGTCTTCGGCCTGGGAGGACGCCCTCACCGACCCGGGACTCCACCCACTTGCCCAAGCGGAACTCCGAGCCCACTACGCCGCGTACCTCGCCACACACGATGACTCCGGTCTCGCCGTCGAAGAGCTGGTCCGGGCGGCGCAGGCCTGCGCCGCCGGCGACCGATCGCCCCTGAGCCGAGCCAGGCAACAGGTACGGGGTGTCGCAACGAGCCTCGGCATCCAGGATCCGCGACTTCCCGACTGGGCCGTGGACCTCCTCCCCGACAGCGTCCTGGACCTGCTCGACGAATGGGCTCAAGCGACCGACTGGCCCACCAGCGAAGCCTTCCTACGCGCGCATGCCGGCCTGCTCCGGCAACCGGGCTTCCGGCACCACCTGGAACTGGTAGCGGCGCTCGCCCCCGAGACACCGGCCATCGACTTCCTCATCAACATCCTCGGACACGTCGATGTCGAAGGACTCGACATAGTCCTGGACACTGCGAGGCACCAGCACAAGATCCGACAGACGCTCTCCGAGTGGATCGCGGCTCCCTCCTGGACGGAGTCCAAGGACTTTCTGGATGAGCACCGCAGCACTCTGAGCACACCGGAAGCCCGGGCACTGCTTGCCAGGCCAGACGAACCCCAGGCGGGTCAGCACCTGGCTATCCTCCAGCTCACAGACTCCCTCTCCACCGACCAGGTCTACGAGATCGTCACGGACCCGGACATCGCGGCCGAGCATGCCTTCACCGCCGTCGACAAGGCAGATCTCCCGCTCCTGCATCGCGTCCTGGCCATCCGCCAGGACCTGCTCACCGGCATCACCGGGGCGTTCTTCCTCACCGTGACCTCGGTATCCAGTGGCGCCATCGATCGGGCACGCCGACTCGCCCAGGCCATCGCCGAGGAGGGCACCGACACTCAGCACCGCGCGTACGCGATCCGGCTCCGAAGGCTCGCCGGGCTCGCCCCGGCACTGGCCGCAGCGGGCGACCTCGCCGACCTCATTCACCCCGAGCCGCCCTCCTGATCAACGTCGGCCTGACGGTCCACTCCGTGAACGCGGTATTGCGGAGTGGACTCCCAGCTTGGAGGATCGACCAGTCCTCCGATGGCTGCCCCGCCGCATCCGGGCCGCACGCCTCCGGCGGGCGCCCGCGATCGAGGGAGACGTGATCATGAAGCTGCTGCGAGTCGGTACGGCGGGGGCGGAGCGGCCCGCGCTGCTCGACGCCGAGGGGGTCCTGCGGGACCTGTCGGGCGTCGTCGCGGACATCGACGGGGCGCTGCTCGCGGACGAGGAGGCGCTGGGCCGGGTCCGTGCCGCCGCCGATGCCGGTGAGCTGCCCGTCCTGGACGCCACCGGGCTGCGGATCGGGCCGCCACTGGGGCGGATCGGCAAGATCGTCTGCATCGGGCTGAACTACCACGACCACGCGCGCGAGACCGGCGCCGAGCCGCCCTCCGAGCCCGTGCTCTTCATGAAGGCACCGGACACGGTGGTCGGGCCGAACGACACGGTGCTCGTGCCGCGCGCGTCCCGCAAGACCGACTGGGAAGTCGAGCTGGCCGTCGTCATCGGGCGTACGGCCAGGTATCTGGAGTCCGCGGCGGAAGGGCTCGCGCACGTCGCCGGGTACGCGGTGGCGCACGACGTGTCCGAGCGGGAGTTCCAGATCGAGCGGGGCGGGACCTGGGACAAGGGAAAGAACTGCGAGACGTTCAACCCGCTCGGGCCATGGCTGGTGACGGCGGACGAGGTGCCGGACCCGCAGCGGCTGTCGCTACGGCTGTGGGTCAACGGGGAGTTGAAGCAGGACGGGACGACCGCCGAGCAGATCTTCCCGGTGGGAGAGGTCGTGCGGTACCTCAGTCACTTCATGACGCTGTATCCCGGGGATGTGATCAACACCGGGACGCCGGCGGGGGTGGCGCTGGGGGAGCCTGAGCCGAAGCCGTTCCTTCGGGGCGGGGATGTCGTGGAGCTGGAGATCGAGGGGCTGGGGCGGCAGAGGCAGGAGTTCAAAAACGCCTGAGGGGTGGGGAGCTGCGCTTCGCCCGGCGGCTGCGGGCCGTGGGGGGCTTGTCGCGCAGTTCCCCGCGCCCCCGGGAAAGGAAGGTCAGTCCAGTACTGACGCCAGGTCGCGCCAGGCCTTCCTCGGGAGGGCGTCCCGTGGCTGGTCGTCGACCACCTGGAGGGCGATGTGGTCCGCGCCCGCCTCGAAGAACGTGTCGATCTTGGCGCGGATCGCTGTCTCGTCGCCCCAGGCGAACAGGGCGTCGACCAGGCGGTCGCTGCCGCCGTCCGCCAGGTCGTCCTCGGTGAAGCCGTGGCGGAGGAAGTTGTTGGTGTAGTTCGGCAGCGGGAGGTAGATGCCGAGGAACTCGCGGGCGAGGGCGCGGGCCCGGGCCGGGTCCGTCTCCGGGACCACCGCCAGTTCGGGGGCGAGCAGGGGGCCCTCGCCGAGGAGTTCGCGGGCGTGGGCGGTGTGCTCGGGGGTGACCAGGTAGGGGATCGCCCCGGCGGAGCGGTCGCGGGTCAGCTGGAGGCTCTTCGGGCCGAGGGCGGCCAGGACGCGGCGGTGCGCGGGCAGTCCGGCGGCGTCCAGGCCGTCCAGGTAGGAGACCAGGGCCGAGTACGGGCGGCGGTACTGCTCCGCCCGCTTGGCGTGGCTGACGCCGAGGCCGAGCAGGAAACGGCCGGGGTGGCTGGCCTCCAGCTCGGCGAAGCTCGCGGCGGTGGCGTCCGGCTCGTGCTCCCAGATGCTCTGGATGCTGGTGCCGACGGTGAGTCGCGAGGTCGCCTCGATCAGCGGAGCGGCGTTGGCGGCGGAGGTGTTGCCGCCCAGCCAGACGGCGCCGTAGCCGAGCTCCTCCAGTTCGGCGGCGGCCTCGGCGAGTTCGCCGCGGCGGTCCGGGTCCTCCGAGCGCAGTCCTACGCTCCAGATGCCGTACCGGCCGACGGTCTCCTTCAGGGGGGTGGTCATCGGTGGGGTCCCTCCGGTTGGGCGCCGTGTTCGATCATGCGTACCGCAGGTGCCAACCGGAGGGACCCGTCGGTAATTCCGCCGCCACCGCTCCTGCCTGCTCTGCTTGCCGCTTGCTTTACTGCGCTTGCTTTACTGCGCTTGCTCTACCTGCTCAGGAACTCCTCCAGCGCCTCCACCACGAACCGGTGGTCCTGGAGCTGCGGCAGTCCGGACACGGTGACCGCGCCGATCACGCCCACGCCCTCGACGGTGATGGGGAACGACCCGCCGTGCGCGGCGTAGGTGTCGGGGTCGAGGCGCGAGGACTCCTCGAACGTCGTGCCCTTGGCGCGGAAGCGGGCGCCGACCAGGTAGGACGCGGAGCCGTAGCGCTCGACCACCCGGCGCTTGCGGGCGATCCAGGCGTCGTTGTCGGGCGTGGAGCCGGGCAGCGCCGCGTGGAAGAGCTGCTGGCCGGCGCGGTGGATGTCGATGGCGACCGGGGCCTGCCGCTGCCGGGCCGTCTCCACGAGGAGCGAGCCGAGCGCCCAGGCGTCGTCGTACGTGAACTGGCGGAACACCAGGCGGCGTTCCTCCCTCTCCAGTTCCTCCAGGCTCGGGGTGAGCTCCGGCTGGAACTTCGGGCCGAGCTCCTGGTGGTGGGAGGGGTTGCTCTTGTGCGTCACAGGGTCACCGTCACCTTCTCGCGGGCCGAACGTCGGGCGGCCTCCAGTACGTCCAGGGTGGCGGCCGCCTCCAGCGCGGTCACCGGGTTCGGGGCGCCCTCCAGCAGGGCCTTCGCCACGGCCGCATAGTAGGCGGGGTAGTCGCCGGGGAGGGTGGGTTCGGGGCGGCCGCCGCCGGTCAGCGGGGACTCGCCGGAGCCCACCCGGCCCCACAGCGACTCGGGTTCGACGCCCCAGTCGGGGCCGGGGCGCAGTCCGTCCCGGAGGGCCGCCTCCTGGGGGTCGAGGCCGTGCTTGACGTAGCCGGCGGTGGAGCCGAGGACGCGGAAGCGGGGGCCGAGCTGGGCGGTCGTGGCGGAGACGTAGAGGTGGGAGCGGACGCCGTTGGTGTGCGTGATCGCGATGAACGTGTCGTCGTCCGCCTCGGCGCCCGGGCGGCGCACGTCCGACTCCGCGTACACGGTGGCCGCCGGGCCGAACAGGACCAGGGCCTGGTCGACGACATGGCTGCCGAGATCGTAGAGCAGACCTCCGATCTCTGCGGGGTCGCCGGACTCCCGCCAGCCGCCCTTCAGTTGCGGACGCCAGCGCTCGAAGCGCGATTCAAAACGCCAGACGTCGCCCAACTCGCCCTCGGCCAGCAGCTTGCGCAGGGTGAGGAAGTCGTTGTCCCAGCGGCGGTTCTGGAAGACGGAGAGGAGCAGTCCGCGCTCCTCGGCCAGGGCGGCGAGCTCCCGGGCCTCGGCCGCCGTGCCGGCGACGGGCTTGTCGACGACGACCGGCAGGCCGGCCTTGAGGGCGGTGGTCGCGAGCGGCACGTGCGTCTTGTTCGGGGACGCCACGACGATCAGGTCCAGCTCGGCGGCCCGGCCGAACAGCTCGTCCGGTGTCGCGGCGAGGCGTACGTCCGGGAACTCGGCGCGGGCCTGCTGCTGCCGCTCGGGGTTCGAGGTGACCACCGTGTCGAGGGTCAGGCCCTCGGCGGCGGAGATCAGCGGGGCGTGGAAGACGGAGCCGGCGAGGCCGTAGCCGACGAGGCCGACGCGCAGGGGTGTGCCAGTCATGGCATCCACTTTCGCAACGCTGTTTCCAAAGTGCAAGCGCCCGGGGACAATGGGGACGTGAACAGGGCGGACGAGCAGACGGGCGGGGTCAGCGGCATGCGCGGGGCAGGAGGGACGGGAGGGGTGCGCGGCCTCGGGGCCGGGGTGAACCTGCTCGCCCTGCGCAGCCACAACACCGCGCTGGTGCTCGACCTGCTGCGGACGGCCGGGCCCGACGGCATCAGCCGGCTCGAACTCGCCGAGCGGACCGGGCTCACCCCGCAGGCGGTCAGCAAGATCACGGCCCGGCTGCGGGAGGACGGTCTCGCGGCGGAGGCCGGGCGCCGGGCGTCGACCGGGGGCAAGCCGCGCACCGTGCTGCGGCTCGTGCCCGAGGCGGGGCACGCGGTCGGGGTGCACCTGGACCGGGACGAGGTGCGGGTCGTACTGGTGGATCTGCGCGGGGCCGTGGCGGGGGAGCGGCGGGCCCCGCTGGACCTGGGGGCCGGGGCGGGGGCCGTGCTGGCGGCGGTGACAGCGGCGGTGCGGGAGACGGCGGCCGGGGTGCTGTCCGCCGTCCCGGGCGCCGAGGCCGGTGCGCTCACCGGGTCCGGCTCCCTGCTCGGCGTGGGCGTCGCGCTGCCCGGGCCGCTCGACCACACCCGGGGCGTGCTGCACAGGGTGACCGGATTCCCCGAGTGGGACGGCTTTCCGCTGCGGGAGGCGCTGGCGGAGCGGCTCGGGGTGCCGGTGGTGATCGACAAGGACACCAACGCGGCGGCA
Organism: Streptomyces venetus; assembly: GCF_039540295.1. Lineage (NCBI taxonomy): Bacteria > Bacillati > Actinomycetota > Actinomycetes > Kitasatosporales > Streptomycetaceae > Streptomyces > Streptomyces venetus. Next base: position 922,735 of record NZ_BAABET010000001.1, on the reverse strand, counting down.
GTCGGACTGGCCGCCGGGGGAGAGGGCGGCTCCTTCGCCTATCTGCACCTCGGTACGGGGCTGGGGGCCGGTCTGGTGATCGGGGGCAGCGTGCACCGGGGCGCCCGGACCGGGGCGGGGGAGTTCGGCCACCAGGTGATCCAGCTGGACGGCCCGCCGTGCACCTGCGGCAACCGCGGCTGTGTCGAGGCGCTGTGCCTGGCCGCGGTGGCACGCGGCGACACGGAGGAGGCGGCACGGGTCCTGGGCGCCGGTGCGGCGAACCTGGTGGGGCTCCTGGACATCGACATCGTCCTGCTGGGCGGCCGCACGGTGGGCGCGGCGCCGGAGCCCTTCGTGCGCGGGGTCGGCGCGGTACTGGAGGCGAGGGCCCGGCGGACGGGGCAGGACGCGGTACCGGTACGCGTCGCGGCGGGCGGTGCGCGAGTCGTCGCGGCGGGGGCGGCTGAGCTGGTGTTGGGGCCGGTGTTCGGGCGGGGGGATGGCTGAAGGGGCCGATGCCCGGGAGAGGGCGAGGGGAACGTTCGAGGAGGCGGACGCGTGCGCGCTCCGCACCGGCTCCGGGCGTCCGCCGGGCGGGCGGATCCGCACCGCCGTTCGGGGGGCAACGCGGGCCCTGTCGCTTGCGGTCGTCCTCAACCGGCAATGTCACATCTCCATGCGACTCTGCACGCCCGCTCACCTCTGCCTGGCGGCGGCAGCCGCCGTCCTGCTCCCTGGTGCTCACCCCGCGTACGCGGACGACCCGGCGCCCGCCTGTGCCGCGCCCGACGACCACACCTTCCCGCTCACCACCCGCCTCCACGGCGGGCCGGACTCCTACGCGGCCGGGGGCGGGTTCGGGACCTGGTACCTCGATCTGACCAACACGACCGACCGGACCTGCACCGGCATCCATCCCGTCGTGGTGCTCGTCGACGCCAAGCGGGCGCTGGAGCCGTCCCAGCCCCGGCTGGAGTTCTTCGACGGGGCGCGGTCCCACACCGTGCGGTTCGAGAAGACCGGCGAGGACGAACTCGTCGGGGCACTGGCCGACGACGAGGCGCGGTTCGCCGGGTTCACCGTCGGCCCGGGGAAGACCGTCACCGTGCGGGTGCGGCTCGCCCTCACCTCGGACGCCGTACCCAACGACGTCACCGCCAACGCCGCCGTCGTCCAGCGGCACGACGACGACGGCGACTGGGTCGGACAGTCGAACGACTACCGCTTCGGCATCGACGGGGGCGACCCGGTCGACGGCGGCGATACGGGTGACGACGGCGGGACCGACACCCACCCGGATTCACCGAACACCCAGGATTCACCGAACACACCGGACTCACCGGATTCGGAGGCCACCGCACCGGAGTCCGAGGGCACCGTCCCGCCCCGCGAGGACCGGTTCCCGTTCGCCGAGGAGCTCGCCCGTACCGGAACCGGCCTCAAGGTCGTCGCGGCCGCCGCCGTGCTGCTCACCGGAAGTGGGGTCCTGCTCCTCGCACGCCGCCGCCGCTGAGAGGGACCGACGAGCCGACGGGCCGACGGACCGGCGTCCCGTCCCTCGGGACGCCGGGAGCCGACCGTTCCGCAAGATCCGGCCACTGTTTAGGCTTGGGCTGCCTGGACCGCGCACGGCAGGAGATCTCGCACATGGCAGACCGCAAGCCCATCGAGTCGTGGCTCACCGACATGGACGGTGTGCTCATCCACGAGGGTGTGCCGATCCCCGGCGCCGACGCCTTCCTGAAGAAGCTGCGCGAGTCCGGGAAGCCCTTCCTCGTGCTCACCAACAACTCGATCTACACCCCGCGCGACCTGCACGCCCGGCTGACCCGCATGGGCCTTGAGGTGCCGATCGAGAGCATCTGGACCTCGGCCCTGGCCACCGCCCAGTTCCTGGACGACCAGCGGCCGGGCGGATCGGCGTACGTCATCGGCGAGGCGGGCCTCACCACGGCGCTGCACGACATCGGCTACGTCCTGACCGACCACGAGCCGGACTACGTCGTCCTCGGCGAGACCCGTACCTACTCCTTCGAGGCCATGACGAAGGCGGTGCGGCTCATCCTCGGTGGCGCCCGCTTCATCTGCACCAACCCCGACGAGACGGGCCCGTCCGCCGAGGGCCCGCTGCCCGCCACCGGCGCGGTGGCCGCGCTCATCACCCAGGCGAGCGGCAAGAAGCCGTACTTCGCGGGCAAGCCGAACCCGCTGATGATGCGGACCGGGCTGAACGCCATCGGGGCGCACTCCGAGTCCAGCGCGATGATCGGCGACCGGATGGACACCGACGTGCTGGCCGGGATGGAGGCCGGGATGCAGACGTTCCTGGTGCTCACCGGCCTGACCCGGCCCGAGCAGGTCGAGGACTTCCCGTACCGGCCGTCGCAGGTCGTGGACTCGATCGCGGACCTCGTCGACCGGGTCTGACCTGGGCCGACCTTCGAAAGGGGCCCGCCCGCCTCCAAACCCGTCGTCACCCGTACGGAGCAGAAACCGCGTCCCGGAGGATGCGATGACCCATCGTGCGGGGGAGGCTCCAGTCGTCTGGAGGTTCACGATGGGTTCCCTGAGAGTCACTGTCTGTACGAGCGTCCTGGCCGTGGCCGCCCTGACCCCGGCGGCGTCCGCGGCGGACCCGGGGGGCGTCTCGGTGATCCCGGCGTTCCCCACGCCCGGCAGTGACGTCACGCTCCGCGTGGCCCACTGCGCGGAGCGGACGGCCGTCGCCGCGTCGGCGGCGTTCGTCGCGGACGCGCGGCTCGTCACCATCGCCGAGGGTGAACTCGTTGGCGAGAGCCGCGTCCGCTCCACGCTCGTGCCGGGCACGTACACGGTGAGGGTCACCTGCGGTGGCGCCGAACGGACCGGCACGTTCACCGTCCGCAAGCGCACGGGACACCTGGGACACACGGGACAGCAGCCGCCCCCGCCCGGAGCCGCCTCGGGCCCGGTCGGACGGCCCCCCGCGCCCGGGACCGCCGGCCGGCCTCCCGCGCCGGGGACGGCCGGTCAGCCCCCCGCCCTCGGCCCGGCTGGGCAGTTGCTCACACCAGGGACGGCCGGGCAGCCCCCCGCGCCCGGGATCGCCGGGCAACCGCCTCTCCCCGAGGGTGGTGGGCAACCCTCCGAGCCCGGACGCGACGGGCAGTCGTCCGTCTCGCGGCGGCCGGGTGCGCACGCCTCGCCCGTCGCCCCGGTCGCCGCCGGTGGCGGTGGTGCGGCGGACCTCGTCGCGGCGGCGGGTCGCGGGACCGGCCCCGGCACCGCCCGGGCAGTGAGCCCCGGCACGGCCCAGGGCATGACCGGCCTGCTGCTCGCGGGTGTCGCCGCGCTGGTCGTCGCGCTGGGCGGCCTCCGTCGCGGCCGTGGAACGGGATGACCATGTCCTACCAGGATCAGATCAAGGGGCGCTCCTCGGGCACCGGCCGCCTGCTGGCCGGTGTGGCCTGGGTGGTGCTGCTGCTCGGGCTGTGGCTGTGGGGCCGTGAGGTGACCGACGTACGGCACGGCGTCTCCGCGCCCGCCACGGGTGACATGGCGGCGGCCGGAAGGCCCCCGGACGTGAAACTGCCCCCCGCGCACCGGCCGCTGGGCGACGCGCTGCCGCAGCGGGTCGACATCCCCGGACTCGGGGTCCAGGCACCCGTCGTGGCGCGGGGCCTGGACGCACGCGGGGCACTCGATCCGCCGCCGTACGACCAGCCGGGCGTCGTCGGCTGGTACGCGGGCGGGGCGGCGCCCGGGGCGCCGGGAACCGCGCTGATGGTCGGTCATGTCGACACCCGGTCCCGGCCCGCCGTCTTCTACAAGGTCAGCGCCATGCGGCCCGGCCAGACGATCCGGGTGGTCCGGGCCGACACCGAGGTCGCCGAGTTCACCGTCGAGTCCGTTCAGGTCCTCACCCGCGACCGTTTCGACGCCCACCAGGCCTACGGGCCCCGCAAGTCGGGCCGGGCCGAACTGCGCCTGATCACCTGCGGCGGCAGCTTCGACCGCACGACCCGCAGCTACACGGCGAACGTGGTCGTCTCGGCATACCTGACGGGAACCGGCCGCTAGCGCTCCCGGGACGGACGGCCACCTGACCCGGCCGGCGACCCGCTCCCCCTGAAGTCGCCGGCCGGGCTGGTCCTCGACCGCGCGCGCACGGGCTGCGGGAGTGACCCGGCGAGCTGCGCGGGAGGCCGCGGGAGCCACGGCGGGTGAATCTCTGGCCGGAGCCGGGCGCTGCTGAGAAGACTGTAGAACCAATGGGCCACCCGGGCCTAGAGGTTGGATGACACCAAGTCCCGATACGGTGGCGCTGCGTCATCCGCGCAGGTCGGCTTCGGCCTCGTGGGCGTCGCGGGACGTATGTCAGGATTGAGACTTGGAACGGTGCACCCAAGGGGGAGTTGGATGTACGGCAGCAGGGGGGCCGGGGCGGCCGTCGCGAGGCGGGTGTCCACAGCGGTGCTGGGGGCGGCACTGCTGATCACGGGATGTTCGTCCGGCGGAGGGGACGGATCGGACAAGGACGCCGACGCGGGCGCCGGAATCACACAGCGGCCCAAGGGGACCACCCCGTTCTGGGTCAACCCGGACGGCACCGCGGCCCAGCAGCTCGCCGGCCTGGAGAAGTCCGGCAAGAAGCAGGACGCCGAGCAGATCCGGAAGATAGCGGAGCAGCCGGTCGCCGAGTGGATCGGCCCGGACAACCCCGAGGAGCAGACCCGGGGCTTCACCGAGGCCGCCGACAAGGCCGGCCGGACGGCACTGCTCGTCCTCTACAACATCCCGCACCGCGACTGCGGCCAGTACTCACAGGGCGGCGCCGCCGACGGCGACGCCTACCGCGCGTGGCTCGACGGCGTGGCGGCGGGCATCGGCGACCGGTCGGCCACGGTCGTGCTGGAACCGGACGCGCTGCTGCACCTCGTCGACGGCTGCACGCCGCAGCAGTTCCACGAGGAGCGCTACGACCTCCTCAAGGGCGCCGTCGCCAAGCTGAAGTCCCTGAAGGACACCAAGGTGTACCTCGACGCGGGCAACGCCGGCTGGCAGCACCCCGACCAGATCTTCGAGCCGCTGAACCGGGCCGGCATCGCCCAGGCCGACGGCTTCGCCGTCAACGTCTCCAACTTCTACTCCACCGAGGAGTCCGTCGCCTACGGCAAGCAGCTCTCCGCCAAGGTCGGCGGCAAGCACTTCGTCGTCGACACCAGCCGCAACGGCAAGGGCCCCTACACCGGCGGCAACCCCGACGAGCGCTGGTGCAACCCGCCGGGACGCGCGCTGGGGGAGACGCCGACGACGAAGACGGCGGACCCGCTGGTCGACGCGTACCTGTGGGTGAAGCGGCCCGGCGAGTCGGACGGTGAGTGCAAGGGCGGGCCCAAGGCGGGGCAGTGGTGGGCGGACTACGCGCTGAAGCTCGCGAAGGCCAGTTCCTAGAAGCCGGGGCAGACGTCCTCGACCTGGTCGGGGTCGACCGCCAGCTTCTTCTCGGCTTCGGTCGGTTCCCGCCCCGCCAGGGCGCACAGCCGGTCCGTCCAGCGTTCCGGATCGAGTGGGATGGTGGAGGTGCGGGAGCCGTCGACGATCGTGAGGTTCTTGCCGTCGGTGCTCGGTGAGAGGACCGAGCCGTACCCCACGTAGTAGCGGTAGGTGTCCTGGCGGTCGTCCACGTCCCAGACGACCTGCTCGCCGGTGGCGGTGGTCGTGTGGAGCAGGCGGTCGCCGAGGAAACGGCCGAGGTAGTAGACGCCGTTGTAGGTGAGGTCGGGGAGTTTCTTCTTCTTCTCGACGTCCCACAGGCTTACCTGGCCACCGGCGAACTGCATGGCAAGGACCTTGCCGTCGGGGGAGAGGACGAACGACCGCATGGACCGGTCCCCGTCATCTCTCTTGATCCACCTCTTGAACTCGCCGGTGGTGAAGTCCCAGACGCCGATCTCGGCCACCGTCCGCACCACCGCCTGCGGCTTCCCGGGCAGGGCGGTGGCGTAGGTGCCGGCCGCCTCATTGGCGAGCTGGGCACGGTCCTGGACGGGAGGCCGGTAGATCTCGCCGTCCGGCTCGCCGCTCTCCAGATCCCAGCGGGAGACGTACGACAGCCCCGAGATCACGGCGTGGTCGTTGTCGGAGAAGCTCAGGTTGATCCAGGAGGGGACGAGCCCCGTCATGGGGTCCGGGCCGGAAGCCGTGATGCCTTCGGGCGCGGGCAGTTCGAGGACGTGCTCCTCCCGGAGGGAAGAGCCGTCGATCCGCCAGACGAGGACCGTCCGCCCGTCCTCGGCGATGGTCAGCATCCGCCGCCCGTCCGGGCTGAAGGCCGCGTACATACGCGCCAGCTCCCGGGACGGTCGCGCGCTCGCGAGGAGACGGTGGTCGGCCAGGTTCCACAACTGGAGTCCCGTGCCCTTGGAATCCACGACCGCCATCCTGCCGCTCTGCCCGTCCGGTGTGCGGATGCGGTTGAGCAGGGCGTTGGTGTCGAAGGACGTGGGCGGTTTGACGCGGACGGTGACGATGCTGCCGCCGACCCCGACGATGGCACGCAGGTCGCCGGGCGGGCCGGCCAGGGCGACCGGGGGAGCGAAACCCCGCCCGGTGATGTTCTGGTCCTCGGGAGCGGCGGCCGGGGTGTCGAAGGTGGCGGGCCAGCCGCTCTCCAGGTCGATGACGAGGAACCGCATCCGGCCCAGGTCGGTGCCGATGCGCCCGGTGGGGTTGATCAGGTAGCGGCCGGTGGCGTCGAGCCGGGGCGTGTAGAGCGGGCACAGTCCCTGGAAGGTGCTGTTGTTCCAGCTCTGGAAGCGCTTCGGGGTGGTCCCCAGCCGCCATGCCTCGAGTGCGCCCTGCCCGGTGCAGGTGACCAGGGTGCGGCCGTTGCCGCTGACGGTCGCGGAGGCCGTGGCGCGCTCGCCCCAGGGGCGGTGCAGCGAACCGTCGTCCAGGTCCCAGGAGACCAGCCGGCCCCGAGCGTCGTCCGCTGCCGCGCCGGAGGGCACGATCCGTGCCACCACCGTGTCGTCCGCGCCGAACCAGGCCTGTGCGGCGTCCCAGCCGCGTGGTGGGACGAGGGGGCGGCCCGTGCGCCGGCCGTCGTTCGTCTCCCACATGAGCACGCCCTCACCGGGGATCGTGGCGAGAATCCGTTTCCCGTCCCCGTCGAAGCGGAGATCGTAGGGGGAGCGTGGGTGCTTCTTGGCGGCATCGACCTTGCGCAGGCCGATGGTCCGGAACTTGTCCAGGTTCGAGGAGACCGGTACGCCGAGGGTGACCAGACCCCAGTCGCTCGCCCGGGCCACCCTCCTCCCGTCGGCCGAGACGGCGATCCGCTCGGTGTCGTGCCGCGTCGAGAAGAGGCTGGGTTTCGGCCGCTTCTTCCCCCGCAGGTCCATCCGCACGAAGTCGCCGTTGGCCAGCACCGCGTACGCTGCCGAGCCGTCACCCGTGAGCGCGACGTCGTCGACGTCCTGACGCCCCTCCATCACCACCCGCTCCACATCCTGCAACCGCAGGTACTGCGCCAGCAGCGCGGACCGCGCGGCCGCCCGGGACTCCGCCCGATACGCCCCGACGGCGTACAGCGAGGAGACGGTCAGGGACGTACCGTCGATACGTGCGGCCTGCTGCGCCAACCGGTCGGACGCCAGCCGCCGCTGCTCGGTCAGCAGGTTCAGATACAGCACGGACACCACCGCCGCCGCCACCACGGCCAGGACGGTCACCACGGCCCACAGCACCCGCAGATACCGCTTCCGGCGCTCGGACCTCGCGGCCTCCTGCTCCTTGCGGGCCCGCAGCCCGACACTCGCCTCGATGAACTCCCGGTCCTCGGATGTCAGTTCACCGCCACGGTCGTCCAGCCACCGCTCCGCGACCGGCAGCGCCGGATCCTCCAGCAGCAGCCCGTCCGGCCGCCCCGCCCGCCACCAGCGGGCCCGGTCGTAGCGGAGCTCCCCGCGCCAGGTGAGGAACGCGCGGTCCTCCCGCAACTGGTCGGCCAGCGGCTGCCAGTGCTCGATGAGGGCCTCGTGCGCCAGCTCGACCGTCTCGCCCCGCTCGGGATCCGCGCCGAGCACGAGCACCCGGGCGGTGGCGAGTTCACGGGCGACGGCCCACTGCTCCTCGCCCGCGTCCCGGCGGGCGAGCCGGGCGCGCAGGGCCGTACCGCTGCCGGGCGGGAGCTGGATCAGTGCCCGGAGCAGCCCGGTCGCGGCCTGCGGCGCGGTACCGCGCACCGCCCGCTTCCACGCCGAGTCCGCCCTGCTGCTCAGCACCCCGCCGAGGCCGCCGAGTTCGTCGTAGGTGGCGAGCCGGAGCCTGCCGCCGACCTGGCGTTCCCACAGGGTGGTGAGGACGAACCCGAGGAGGGGGAGGGCTCCGGGGCGGCCCGTCGCGTCGTCGATGAGGCGGTCGGCCAGTCCACTGTCGTACTCCACGCCGGGGAAGGCCCGCAGCGGCAGCCGGACCACCTCGGTGAGCTGCTCGCGGGTCATCAGGCCCAGCTGGTGCGCGGGTGCCCCGCCGACCAGCCGGCTCAGCTCCGGGTGGCGCAGGGCCGTGTCCTGGAAGTCGGTGCGCAGCGCCACCAGGACCGCCACGCCGGGGTGGCGACAGGCATCGAGGAGGGCGTCCACCAGGGCGCGCAGCTCCTCCTCGGGGCGCAGCAGCAGGGCCTCCGCCTGGTCGATGGCCAGGACGAGGCCGCGTGCCGACCTGTGGGTGTGCAGGACGTCCCGGACCGATGGGGCGTCCGGCAGCCGGCCCTCCGCGCGCAGGGCGACGACCTCGACGTCCTGTTCCTTCAGGCGGGGCAGCACACCGGCGAGGAGGAGGGAGGACTTGCCGGAGCCGGACGGGCCGGTCAGGGTGACGCAGCCCTCGGGCGTCGCGGAGCCGTCGGGCGCCGCACCGCGCGGGCAGAGCAGGTCGACGACCGCGGTGACGTCCTCGTCCCGGCCGAAGAAGTACGCGCTGTCCTCCTCGGTGTACGGGCGCAGGCCCGGGAACGGGGAGTCGGGCGCGAGCAGTTCGGCCAGTTGCGGCAGCTCGTCGAGGACCGTGCGGGTCGGGATGCAGAAGCTCTGCCCGCGGTGCGCCGGCGAGATCGAGGCGACGATGCCGACCACGGCGCCGAGGTCGTCGTCCCACACGGCCGAGCCGCTGAAGCCGGGCTGGACCGGGTCCGTCTGTCCGTCGAGCGGTGACATCTGCAGTCGGCCGGTCCGGGTGCCGCCCCGCAGCCGGGCCGTGTGCCAGCCGCCGCCCGTGTCGTCCCTCGGCAGTCCGAAAACGATGGCCGTGTGGTCCCAGACCTCCCTCGGCGCCACCATGACGACCGGCCGGGCCTCCGGCAGCGGGCGGGACAGGGACAGTACGGCCACGTCCCCGCTGCCGTTCGCGCGTACCGGGACCCAGTCCCGTACGACGGCCTCGGTCTCCTCGCCCTCACGCAGGACCAGCCGGACCCGCACCGGGCCCTCGGGGCGTTCCTCCCGCCTCGTGGGCAGGCCCAGGGCGTCCAGGACGACATGGGCGCAGGTCAGCACCAGCGTGGACGCGATCAGCACGCCCAGACCGCCGATGTGTCCGTCTCCGCCCGTGACCTGGACGGTCGCGGCGGCCAGGACGTCCTCGGCCACCGGATCCGACGTGGTCGACTCGGTCATCTCCCGTTTCCCCCGCCACCGTTGACCACACGCCTTGTCGATGTCGTACCCGAGAGCACACCGAAGTACGGGCACGGGTCAAGAACGTTTCCCGTCATCCGGGCATGCGAAAGGGGCGCCCTCCCTGGCAGGAGAGCGCCCCGGACAGCCCGTGGACTACGGCACCTTGACCCACTGCGCCTTGCTGGGCGTCCCGTCGGCATTCGTCACGAACAGCATGTACCAGCCCGCCTGGACCAGGTTCCGGTTCTCCGGCACGGTCACCGTCAGCTTGTCGCCGGACGCCTTGAAGTCCAGGGCGATCGACCGCTGGTCGACGTCCGTGACGTGCGTGGCGGCGCTCGGGCGGATCAGCCGGACCTTCTTGACCGACTTGGCGTCCGAGGAGGTGAAGACGCCCGTTCCGCCGCGCTCGATGGTCTGCGGCCCGCCGGACAGCGAGGGCCGGTTCCCGTCGCCGTACAGGTACGGCGGCGTGTAGATCTCGATGCGCTGCTCGAACTTGCCCGGCTTGGTGTTGGCCTTGTCGGCGTACAGCGAGTCCGAGCCGAAGAACATCACGCGGCCGTCGGGCAGCAGGATCGACCCGGAGTGGTAGTTGCGGCCGACCAGCGGGTCGGCGACCCGCCTGAGATCGTTCTTCGCCGTGTCGTAGAGATGCGCCTGGAAGATGTTGGAGTCGCCGCGGCCGCGGTAGTCCTCCGAGCCGCCGGAGATCAGCACGCTGTCGTCCGGCAGGATCGAGGCGTTCGGGTAGCGGGTGCCCTTCTCCAGGGACGGACCGTCCTTGAAGCGCGGGTCCGGGTCCTTCAGGTCGACGATCCGGGTCTTCTCGCTGGACTGTTCGGACTCGCCGACGCCACCGCCGCCGACCACCATGTACTTCTCGTCCTGGGCCGGCGGCAGCAGCACCGTGCCGGACGTCTCCATCAGCGTGGGGTCGCTCAGGCCCGGGATCTTCGCGAACTTGTTGGTGTCCACGTCCCACACGCCCGGCTCACGGCCCACGTTGTCCGGTCCGTAGCCCGCGTTGGAACCCGAGTAGAAGACCTTGCCGTTCTGCATGAGGAACAGCGCCGGGTAGGTCGGGAACTGCCGGACCTTGCCGGTGTAGGTCCACTTCTTGGTCTTCGGGTCGAAGACCTCGTTCTTGCCCGGGACCAGCTGCCCGATGTCGTCGAGGCCGGAGACGCTGAGGATCTTCCCGTCGCTCAGGGTGGTGAGCGTCGGGTACCAGCGGGCCTCCTTCATGGGGTCGACCTTGATGTACTTCTCGGCCACGGGATCGAACTCGAAGGCGTCCCGGATGCCCTGGAAGTCCTTCTTGTCGAGGGCGAGCTTCTGCGCGATGCCGTACGTGTTGCGGGCGTCGTCGCCCTTGAGGCCGGCCACGCGGTAGTTGTCCTGCGTGCCCGTCTCGTACTTCTTCCCGCGCTTCTGCGCCTCGACGTAGATACGGCCGAGCCCCGGGTCGTTGCGCAGGAACCTGCCGGTCGCCTTGTCGAAGACCTTCTTCGCGCGCGGCACGAGGACGGGGTCCTTGGAGACGAAGGTCTTGCCGTTCTTCTTGCCCGTGAACGTGGTGCCCGCGGGCAGGGTTATCGGCTCGTCCGGGTTCTCGTTGTGGACGATCATCAGGCCGCCGGCCTTGGTGACGTCACCCTTGAGCTTCTCGTACCGCTTGGTGCCGCCCGCGATGAGCAGGTTGCCGTTGGAGAGCTGCGTGTGGCCGGTGCAGAACAGGTCGGCGGGGGTGGGCACCTTCTTGATGGTGCCCTTGACCGGGTCCCAGATCCGGGTGTCGAACTTCTTCGCGTCGAAGTTGTCCTGATTGTTTCCCGACCCCGCGACGAGCAGCACCTTGCCGGTGCGCAGCAGCGCCGCGTGGATGGTGTTCTGCCGGTACTCCTCGGGGAAATCGACGATCTCCCATTTGCCGTTCGCGGCCTTGTACTCCGGCTTGTTGATTTTGTACTGGTGGTATTTCTCGGTGCCGAAGCGGTAGAGCCACGGCCCGTTCATCCCGGCCAGCGCGAGTACCACCGCCGTGCCGATCGCGAGTCGACGGGCCCGGCGGCGGCCTGCACGGTCGTTCATTCCTTACGTCCCCCAAGTCCACCAAGGGCGATCTGCATGGTCTGGTCGGATCCTCCGACCTCCCCGTTACCGCCGGGGCCGGCGGCCCAGCTGGGCTTGTGCTGCGGGGCGTGCGGCGCCTGCTGCTGCGGGATCGGCAGCGGCTGCGTCCGGTGCGGCCCGGCAGGGTCCGGTGGCTGCTCCCCGGCGGGAGCGGCGGGCTTCTTCGCGTCCTGCCGCAGCTGCCAGCGCCAGGCGAAGATCGGCGAGGCGGTGATGAGCAGGGCGAAGGTCGCCCAGATGATCATGGCCGGGTGGGAGTGGCCGAAGACGAAGCCGGCCGTGATCGACGCGCCGAAGATCAGGATGAAGTACCAGTGGTAGCGGAAGGTCCCGAACCAGCGGTCCGGGCTCGCCGAGTCGCCCTTCGGCGTGACCACGAACTTGCTCTTGCGCCGCAGCACCGAGTCGAACAGCGCTTTCGCGTACAGCGGCGCCGACAGCGCGGACATCACCATGCCGGCCACACCGCCGGAGCCCTCCGGCTCGTGCGGCGAGACGTTGTGCCGGCGGTTCCAGACGTACAGGCCGATCTGGAGGGCGGAGGCGTTGCCGTAGAGCATCAGCCAGACCGCCGGGTCGATGTTCACACCCGAGGCGCCCAGGCCCAGGAACAGCGCACAGCTCAGCGCCGCCAGGATCCAGTTCAGGGCCGACATCGGGTAGAAGATGATCATCATCGTGTAGTTGAAGAGCTTGCTCGGCGGCAGCGAGTACCAGCCCTTCCAGTACTGCCCGATGATCGTCTCGTACGTCCCTCGCGACCAGCGCATCTGCTGGGTGAAGAAGTCCGTCCAGGCGCTGGGGCCCTCACCGACGGCGAGTACGTCCGGGGTGTAGACGGAGCGCCACTTGTTGCCCGTCGCCGGGTTCTTGTGGCGGTGCATCTCGAAGCCGGTCGCCATGTCCTCGGTGATCGAGTCGTACAGGCCGCCGATCTGCTTCAGCGCCTTGATGCGCACGGCGTTGGAGGTGCCGACGAACATCGGGGAGCCGTAGCGGTTGCCGGCGCGCTGGATCAGCGCGTGGAAGAGGAACTGCTGCGACTCGGCGGCCTTGGTGATCGGGTTGTCGTAGTTGCCGTAGACCTGCGGGCCGATGACGAAGCCGACGTCCGGGTCGCGGAAGAAGCCGAGCATCCGCTCCAGGTAGTTGGGCAGCGGCACGTGGTCGGTGTCGACGGAGGCGAAGAAGTCGTACTCGTCGCCGTGCGCCTCCAGCCAGGCGTTGTAGTTGCCGTGCTTGGTCTTGGCGCGGTGCGGGCCCTTGGCCTGGTTCCACTTCGCGACGCCCTTGCGGGAGAAGTGGTGCACGCCGAGGCGCTCGCAGACCGCCTTCACGTCGGGGTCGTCGCCCTCGTCGAGCAGCCAGACGTGCATCAGACCCCGGTGGCGGATCTTCACCGCCGCCTCCAGGGTCTTCGTCACCATCTCCAGCGGCTCCTTGCCGGGCACGAAGGAGGTGAGGAAGGCCACTCTGGTGCCGGTCTCGGGCACCACCGGGATCGGGTCGCGGGCCACCAGCGTGGCGTGCGCGTTCGACAGCACGTTCATGCAGCGGAAGAACTCGATCAGGCCGATCGAGACGAGCATGACCATGTCGAGCGCGGGCAGCCAGTCGAAGGCCGGGTAATCGCGCTCGGTCCAGTGCTCGGGCTGGAGCAACCAGAACAGCAGCACCAGGGACAGCACCGGAGCCGCGGCTAGCATCAGGGCCACGCGTATGCGGTGCGGCTCCTGCGAGATGAGTGAGCGGTACTGCACCTTGTACGGCTTGCCCGGGTCGGGCTGGGTGAGGGGCCCCGCGAGCCGGCTGTAGTGCTCGTAGTCGTATCTCGGCAGAGTCTTCTTGATCCGCCTGAAGGTCCCCGTGGTGCTCATCCGGTGTGCCGGAACCCTGAGCTGGGTGGTCTGGGACGGGTCGTGGTCCTGCCGGGCGCCCGTCGGCCTCGACGTCATGAGTCATCCCCCCACACGCGGACAGCCGCGTGTTTCGTCGCTTGCTTCCGTCTGCGACAGATCCCCCTCGACCTTCACAGACGTATCAGTGGTGGATCGCGGTCACCACGTCTTCCACACCTTATAGACATGGCAACGCGACCTTCCGGTTGCATGATGCCCCCCTCGGCATCGCCGCGTGAGCGGGGCCCCTATCCCCGCCCGGTCGGCAACCGGCCCTTTCGCCCCCCAACTGCCGCGAATCCGCAGCATCTTGAAAAACCAGAAAACCAGGGTTCTACGACGTCCAGCATGATCGCAAGACGCGAAACGCGGTGTTTACCGGTCATACGCGTTCATTGTGACGGGTGTGGGGGATCTGCGGAGCGGTTGTGGACAGGCGGGCGCGGATGTTCCCGAAGTGCTCTCTTATGGCCTCCTCCGCACGCATCGCATCACCGGATCTGACCGCGTCGAGGATCTCCCGGTGCTGCCGGCAGGTCACCTTCGGGTCCTGCGGCTCACCCCCGAGGTCCGTACGGACCCGGTGGAAGGCGTCCCAGAACGCCTCCAGGACCTCGCTCAGCAACACGTTGTCCAGCCCCCGGTAGAGGGTGGCGTGGAAGGCCCGGTCGGTCTCGGCGAGGCCGGCTCCGTGCGCGGCCTCCTCTTCCATACGGTCGGCCAGCGCGTCCAGTTCAACGAGATCCGCATCCGGTATCCGGCCGGCGAGCCGGGACACCAGCCCCGTCTCCACGGCCTCCCGCAGCTCCAGCAGCTGGAGCAGGGAGTCCTCGCCCCGGTAGTGCCCGGCGACCGTGCGGAAGGCGAGGCCCTCGATCATCGGGGCCAGGGACATCGGGCCGACGTAGGTGCCGAAGCCGTGCCGGATCTCCACGATGCCCATCGCCTGGAGCGCCTTCAGCGCCTCCCGCACCGAGTTCCGGCTCGCGCCGAGGTACTCCATCAGCTCGGGCTCGGTCGGCAGCGGGGCCCCGGAGGCCAGCCGGCGATCGATGATGAGCTTCTTGATCCGCTCCTGGAGGTCGCGCGCTGCCATGGCGAGAGGGTAGCGGTCGGACCGCGCCGGGACCGACCACAGGCATACGAAAAGCCCCCCGCTTCCGCGAGGGGCCTTCGGTCGGTGCGCCGCCAGGGACTCGAACCCCGGACCCGCTGATTAAGAGTCAGCTGCTCTAACCAACTGAGCTAGCGGCGCTCGCTGACGTCATAACTCTACAGGACGCCCGGAGGTGCTCCTGACCACCCGCCCCGGCCCGGGACGGCCCGGCCGAGGCGGCCCCATTACATCATTCGGACCGTCAACATGCGCGTCCGGAAGACAGTTGAGAAACTGACGAGGTCCCGCCCAGAAGCGCACTGGCACGGCTTTTTCCACCGGAAGTGTGAGGGGAATCGCATGGAGTCTCCGGTATTCGAGCAAATCGACCCCGCGAGCGACTGCGACTGCCCTGGCTGCGTCCACTGGCGCCGTGCCCTGCCGCGTTCCCGTACCGGCCGCATCACCGCCCACCCGGCCGCGCGCCGGGCCCTCGCCCTGGCCGCGATGGCCTCGGCGGCGCTCGGTGCGAGCCACGCCGTCCCTGCCGCGGCCGCCCCTCCCGTGTCCCACCGTTCAGGTGTTTCCGCAGGTGACGAGCGTGACACTCCCCAGGGCGACACGGCCCCGCTGCACGGTCCCGACGCCCGTCCGGACAAGCCCGCCACCTCCGCGGAACCCGTGGCCATCACCCGCGCGGAGATCATCACCCGGGCCAGGGCCTGGGTCACCGCGAAGGTGCCGTACAGCATGAACAGGTACTGGTCCGACGGTTACCGGCAGGACTGCTCGGGCTATGTGTCCATGGCCTGGAAGCTGCCCGGAAACGAATGGACGGGCAGTCTCGCCCAGTACGCCGAGCGGATTTCCAAGGAGGAACTCCAACCGGGCGACATTCTGCTCTTCCATAATCCGGCCGACGCCCAGAGCGGCTCGCACGTCACCATTTTCGGCGGCTGGACGAATTCCGCGCACACCTCTTACACGGCCTACGAGCAGGCCCGCCCCCGCACCCGCCGCAAGACCACGCCCTACGCCTATTGGACCGACTCCCACCGGTACGTCCCCTACCGCTACAAGGGCATCACCCAGGAGCCGGCCAAGGGGCCGGACTCGGCGTCGGGCTCGGGGTCCGACTCGGGGGCGCACTCCGGGCCGGCCGCGGGATCGGACTCCGGGGGAGGAACGGGAACGGGAACGGGAACGGGTTCGGCGTCAGGCGCGGGATCGGCTTCGGGGACGGACCCGGGGCCGGCTTCGGGGACGGACAACCCGGGGCCGGCTTCGGGGGCGGACGGCCCGGGACCGGACACGGGCGCGGTTTCAGGAACGGCTTCGGGACCGGCTTCGGAACCGGCCCCTGGGTCGGACAGGGGGCTGCCGGGCGCCCCGGCCGCCGCCACGCCGTACCCCGGAGCGGTGTACTTCGGCCCCGGTGCGAACAACAAGTACGTCCTGCGGCTCGGCCGCATGCTCGTGGCCCGCGGCGCCGGCGCCGCCTACGGCCCGGGTCCGGGGCCGCGCTGGTCGGACGCCCACCGGCGGGCGACCCGGGCCTTCCAGCGGGCCCAGGGCTGGAAGGGCGCCGACGCCGACGGACTGCCCGGCCCGCGCACCTGGGATCTGCTGGTCACCGGCAAGGGCAAGGACGTCAGGGCCGGGGCGGTCGGGGCGCCGCCCTCCTCCCACGGCGTCCCCGGCTACCCCGGGCGGGCGATGTTCCGGCCCGGAGAGGCCAACACGTACATCACCCGGATGCGGAGGCAGCTCGTGCGGAAGGGGTTCGGCAGGTTCTACCCGGCCGAGCCGGGCCCGCGCTGGAGCGAGGCGGACCGCCGAGCCGTCGAGGCCTTCCAGCGCACCCAGGGCTGGCGGGGCGGAGCGGCGGACGGCTTCCCGGGGCCGGAGACCTGGCGGCGGCTCTTCTCCTAGGTGAGGCACGTATGAGTACGAGCACGTCCCACACGTCCGAGCCCGGGGGGCCGGCCGAGGCGTCGGGCAGGCCCGGCCGGCTGATCCAGAACGAGTCCACCACCGAGATCCCCGTGCACCTGCTGTTCCGCGACGAGCCCGAGCCGGCTCCGGGACCGCTGAGACCGGCGGTCGTGGGCCGCAGGCAGGGCACCGGGGAGCAGCCACGTCTCGGGCGCCCGGCCGAGGTGACGCCCCGTCCGGTGCCGCGGCTCGACCCCGACCTGGTGGAGCGCCCCGCGCGGGTGCTGCCCGGCGCGGCGGGTGTACTGGCCGGGATGTGCGGGGCGGCCGGTTGTGTGGCCACTTCGTGGTGGGCCGGGGTGCTGCCGCCGCTCGCGCTGGAGGCACTGCGGCTGCCCGCGCACGCCGGGGCCGGGCTCGGTCCGGCGCAGTGGGCGGCGTACACGGGAGCGGGGGCGCTCGGTCTCTTCGGGTTCGGCGGGCTGGCCCGGGGCCGCACGGGGCGGGCGTGGGTGCTCGCCCTGTTCGGCCGTTACCGGGGGACCGTCCGGCGCTCCGGCCTGCTGTGGGTCAACCCGTTGTCGCTGCGCCGCCGGGTGGACGTACGGCTGCGGCACTGGCGCAGCGAGCCGATGCCCGCCGCCGACGAGTGCGGGGTCGCGCTGCGGGCGGTCGTGCTGGTGGTGTGGCGGGTGCGGGACACCGCGCGGGTCACGCTGACCGTCGAGGACCACGAGAGGTATCTGCGCGAGTGCGTCGAGGCGGCGCTCGCCCGGGTGCCGGTCCAACTGCCCGGCGGGACGAAGGGCGCCACGGACACGGCGGCCGAGACGCTGACCCGGCTGGTGGCGGCGGACACGGAGCCGGTCGGCCTGGAGGTGTTCTCGGTGCAGCCGCTCCGGGTGGAGTACGACCCCGAGGACACGCTGACCCGGCTGACCATGCGGGGGCTGGTCGAACTCGACGACTGCGAGCGCAAGGCGCTGGTGAAGGACCTGACGGTGGCGTTCTGCGCGGGGCGGGGAGAAACAACCCCGTGATTGGTATGGACATGTTCAACTAACGGCCATACATTCAGACTTGGTCTAGACCTACCTGCACGGCTCACTGAACATCCCCCACGTTCTCCAGGAGCGGCAGCATGCGTACCAGGACCAAGTTGTCCGCAGCCGCGGTGGGACTGGCCACGACCGGAGCCCTCGTACTCTCCTCCGGCGGAGCCAGCGGCCACGGCTACACCGACCTCCCCGTCAGCAGGCAGAAGCTCTGCCAGAACGGCACCGTGACCAACTGCGGATCCATCCAGTGGGAGCCGCAGAGCGTCGAGGGCCCGAAGGGCTTCCCGGCCTCCGGACCGGCCGACGGACAGATCTGCAACGCCGGGCTCGGCCAGTTCGCCCAGCTCAGCGCGGCTCGGACGCCGTCCGGCGGGGCCTGGCCGACGACCAGGGTGACGGGCGGGCAGAACTACACGTTCCGCTGGCAGTTCACGGCCATGCACGCTACGACCGACTTCAAGTACTACGTCACCAAGCCGGGCTGGAACCAGAACCACAACCTGGCCCGGTCCGACCTCAACCTCACGCCGTTCTTCACGGTGCCGTACAACGGCCAGCGACCCCCTTCGACGCTCTCCCACAGCGGCAGGCTGCCGACCGGGCTGAGTGGTCATCACGTCATCCTCGCGGTGTGGACGATCGCCGACACGGGCAACGCCTTCTACGCGTGCTCGGACGTCACCTTCTGAGGTTCCCTTGAGTCACCGGTGCGGCCGGCGTGGGTAGGTTCCTCCCACGCCGGTCGACCGATGGCCGCGCAGGGCCTCGGGGGAGCTCATGGAAGTCTTGTTCTACGTCGTGCCCACGCTCATGATCGCGGTCGCCTCCTGCGCCGTGGTCGTGGTGATCCGCCGCTCCGTCCGGGTCGGCCGCGCCTGGAACAGCGGCCTGACCGCCGAGGCGCGCTGTCTGCGGACGTACACCACGACGAGTGGTGGCGGCGACAGCTCGGTGCACACGACCCTGCACCACGTCTACGAGTTCACCACGCGCGACGGCCGCGGTGTCCGGTTCGAGGAGCGGGGCGGGCCGGGGACGACCCTCGAGGGCGACATCGTCACCGTGCACTACCCGGCGGACCGCCCGGAGCACGCCACGGCCAGGCCCCCGGCGCCAGGAAGGCTCGCGGCGGGCACGGGATGCCTGCTCGCCTTCCTCGGCACGTTCATCCTCTTCGCCCTCGGCTTCATGGCGGTGACACACGCGATGTTCTCCGCCGCGGGCGACTTCCTGCAGCCGTAGCGCTCCACATCTGACGCTACGTCAATTACCGTGCGGCTTCATGGAGTCCACTGCGGGACGCACGGTGGCGGAGCTCGTGGCGGCCCGGTGGGGTGACCACCGGCCGGGGCTGTGGTGCGAGGACGTGGTGCTCACACAGCACGAGGTGGCGGCCGGGGCCGCCGCCCGGGCGGCACTCCTCGCCGACCTGCTGCCACCCGGCGCCGAACCCCACCTCGGTGTGCTGCTCGACAACACCCCCGAGTTTCCCCTGTGGCTGGGCGCGGCGGCCCTGGCCCGGGCCGCCGTCGCCGGCGTCAACCCCACCCGCCGGGGCGCCGAACTCACCCGCGACATCCTGCACACCGAGTGCCGGATCCTGGTCACCGACCGGACCCACCTGCCGTTGCTCCAAGGGTTGGACCTGCCCGGAGTACGCCTGCTGCGCACGGACACGGCCGAGTACGCCGACCTCCTGACCCCCTACGCCGACGCCCGCCCGGACCCGACCCGCGCCACTCCGCGCGACCGCTTCCTGCTCTACTTCACCTCCGGCTCGACCGGAGCCCCCAAGGCGGCGCTCTGCTCCCAGGGCCGTCTGGCGTCCGCCGGACGCTCCCTGGCCGGCCAGTTCTCCCTGACCCGGGACGACGTGCACTACCTGTGCATGCCGATGTTCCACGGCAACGCGGTGATCGCGGGCTGGGCGCCCGCCCTCGTCACCGGCGCGGGCGTGGCGCTGCGCCGCCGCTTCTCGGCGTCCCGCTTCCTGCCCGACGTACGCCGTCACGGGGCGACGTACTTCACCTACGTCGGCCGGGCCATCCAGTACGTGCTGGCCACCGAGCCGGATCCCGGGGACCGCGACAACCCGCTCCGTCTGGGCTTCGGCACCGAGGCGGGCGCGGTGGACGCGGCGGCCTTCGAGCGGCGGTTCGGGGTGCGGCTGGTGGAGGGCTACGGCTCCTCGGAGGGCGGGGCGGCCGTGCAGTGGTCGCCGGGCACACCGCCGGGGGCGGTCGGCCGGGCGGCACCCGGACTCGTCGTCCTCGACCAGGAGACCCGCGAGGAGTGCCCGCCGGCCCGCTTCGACGGGGCGGGGCGGCTGCTCAACGGGGACGAGGCGATCGGCGAGCTGGTCAACCGGGGGCCGAGCCCCTTCGAGGGGTACTGGCGCAACCCGGCCGCGGAGGCGGAACGGCGCAGATGGGGAGGCTGGTACTGGACGGGTGACCTCTTCTACCGGGACGCCGACGGCTACCTCTACTTCGCCGGCCGGACCGACGACCGCCTCCGCGTCGACGGCGAGAACCTGGCCGCCGCGATGATCGAGAACATCCTCGCCCGCTACGAGGGGGCCGCCGCCGTCGCCGTGTACGCGGTGCCGGACCCGGTGACCGGTGACCAGGTCATGGCCACGGTCGCCGGTACGTTCGACCCGCTGTCCTTCGCGGAGTTCCTGCTCTCCCAGCCCGACCTGGGCACGAAGATGGCGCCCCGGTTCGTGCGGGTGGTGGAGCGGATGCCGGTGACGGCGACGAACAAGATCCACCGCGCCGCGTTACGGAAGGAGGGCGTCCGATGCGCGGACCCGGTGTGGTGGCGGCCGCCGGGGGAGTCCGTGTACCGCAGGCTGACCAGCGCCGATCTCGGACACGCCGAAGGGCCTCCCGCTCCCACGAGAGGCCCTTCACCGGTGCGCCGCCAGGGACTCGAACCCCGGACCCGCTGATTAAGAGTCAGCTGCTCTAACCAACTGAGCTAGCGGCGCATGACTCCCGCCGACCGCCGGAATCGTGTTCCGCGGTGGGCGACGGGAAAATACTACCCGGTCCCGAGGGGTGCTTCTGACCACCCGGCGCCGGTCTAGATCGCCATGGACAGCAGGACCGGTGCCGCGTTGCGATTGAGGGCGTCAGCGGCTTGGCGCAGGCGGTGGGCGTGCTCGACCGGCAGGGACAGGGCCAGGCAGCCGACCGAGGAGCCGGCCGTGATGGGGACGGCGGCGCAGACCGTGCCCACCGCGTACTCCTGGAGGTCGAGGACGGGCACGGTGGGCGGCTGGGCCTCCAGCCGGGACAGCAGCAGCCGGTCGCTGGTGATGGTGCGCGAGGTGAGGCGGGCCATCTTGTGCCGGGCCAGGTGGTCGCGGCGGCCGGCGTGGTCGAGCTGGGTGAGCAGGCTCTTGCCGATGGCCGTGGCGTGGGCCGAGGAGCGGAAGTCGACCCACTCGTTGACCTTGGGAGTGGCGGGACTGTCGGCGTACTGGGTGACGCTGATCTAACCGTCGACGTACCGGCTCATGTAGACGGCGGCGCCGACCGAGTCGCGCAGCCGGTCGAGGGTGTGCTGGAGCTTCTCGCGCAGGGTCTGCTCGCGGTGGTGCGCGGAGCCGAGGCGGGCCAGGGTCTCGCCCGTGACGTACGCGCCGTCGGCGATCTGCTCGACGTAGCCCTCACGGCGCAGCATCCGCAGGAGCGCGGTCAGCCGCTCCGGTCCGATGCGGGTGTGCCGGGCGAGGTCGGCGTCGGTGACTCCGGTGGAGCTCCGCGCCACGGTCTCCAGGACGCGCAGGGCTTCCTGCGCCGAGTGGTGCGGGGTGGTCGGCGGCTCGTGCTTCAGCGCCACGGTGGTCTCCCCCTGCGCTTGCTGTTGGGCCGAAATCCGGACAGCGAATCCCCTCCACGATAACGAACAATGGGCTTGTGGAGAGCGGGGGTTGACAAGATTCACGGGGCCCCGGACTGGGGCATTGACCCGCTGGCATATGCCAGGAGCATGCCCCAGTCGCCGGACCCCGCGTCGCGCCTGGTCACAGGCCGTAGTCAGAGCACCGCGCTGAGGAACTCCCGCGTCCGGTCCTTCTCCGGCTCGCTGAAGATCTTCTCCGGTGCGCCCGCCTCGATGATGCGGCCCGAGTCGAACATCAGCACCTGGTCGGAGATGTCCCGGGCGAAATTCATCTCGTGGGTCACACAGAGCATCGTGATGTCGGTGGAGCGCGCGATGTCCCGCAGCACGTCCAGGACGCCGGCGACCAGCTCCGGGTCGAGCGCGGAGGTCACCTCGTCCAGCAACAGCACCTGCGGCCGCATAGCCAGCGCACGGGCGATCGCCACCCGCTGCTGCTGCCCGCCGGACAGCTGCGCCGGGTGCGCGTCGCACTTTTCGGCCAGGCCCACCATCTCCAGCAGGCCCTTGGCCCGCTCCACCGCCTCGTCCTTCGACATGCCGAGGACGGTGACGGGCGCCTCGGTGATGTTGCGCAGCACCGTCATGTTCGGGAACAGGTTGAACTGCTGGAACACCATCCCGATCTTCTTGCGGACCTCGCGCACCTCCTTGTCGGAGGCCGGGAACAGCTTCTGCCCGTCGACCGTGATCGTGCCCTCGTCGGGCTTGAGCAGGGTCATCAGCAGCCGCAGGATCGTCGTCTTGCCGGAGCCGGACGGCCCGATCAGGGTGACGTGCTTGCCGGCCTCGACGGAGAAGTCCAGGTGGTCCAGGACGGTGTTCTGGCCGAACCGCTTGGTGACCTGCTCCAGCCGGATCAGCTCGCCGTCACCCTTGGCGGGGTTCTTCTCGGGGTTGGGAAGAGTGTCAGTGGACAAGGCGTCGCTCCAGGGCTCGCAGGAGAAGGGAGGCCAGATAGGAAATGACGATGAAGGCCGCTCCGATCACCGTGAGCGGCTCGGTGAACTGGAAGTGCTCCTGCGAGAACAGGCGCGCGTGGCCGAGCATCTCCAGGACGGTGATCGCCATCAGCATCGGCGTGTCCTTGAGCATCGCGATGACGTAGTTGCCGAGCGCGGGGATCACCCGGCGCACCGCCTGCGGCAGGATCACCGCGGTCCACGTCCGTCGCAGCGGCAGGTTCAGCGCCGTCGCCGCCTCCCACTGGCCGACCGGTACGGCCTCGATGCCGGCCCGGTAGACCTGCATCGTGTACGTCGAGTAGTGCAGCCCGATCGCGAAGACACCGGTGCTCAGCGCCGAGAAGGTCAGACCCCACTCCGGCAGCACGTAGAAGAGGAAGAACAGCTGCACCAGCAGCGGGGTGTTGCGGACGAACTCGGTGACCGCCCCGACGGGCCAGGTCACCCACCGCGAGGGCACCCGCATCAGCAGCGCCCACACCAGGCCCAGCACGAACGAGATCAGCGAGCCGAGCACCAGGATCTGGAGGGTGACCAGCAGGCCCTTCCAGAAGTCCGGCATGAAGTCGGATACCGCGCTCCAGTCCCAGTTCATCGGACCGCCTCCACGACGACCGGCTCAGGCGCCCGGGTCTTGCTGTCGGGCTTCTTCCCGACACCGGCCTTGAGCCTCTTCTCCAGCCCGCGCATCACCCGGGTGAGCAGGAAGGCGATCGCGAAGTAGATGAGCAGGATGTACGTGTAGATCTCCGCGCTCTCCTGGAGCGCGAGGCGCACCAGGTTGCCGCTGAAGGCCAGGTCACCCATGCCCATGATCGACACCAGGGCGGTGCCCTTGAGCAGCTCGATGAGCAGGTTGGAGAACGGCGGGATCATCTCCGGCACCGCCTGCGGCAGCAGGATCAGCCGCATTCGCTGCCAGGGCGTGAAGCTGAGCGCGATCCCGCCCTCCTTCTGCGCCGGGTCGACCGCGCTCAGCGCGCCGCGCACGATCTCCGAGCCGTACGCCCCGTAGGTCAGGCCGAGCGCGAGCGTGCCCGCCCACAGCGGCACCAGCTGCCAGCCGAAGGCCGGGGGCAGCACGAAGAACACCCAGAAGATCATCACCAGGGCCGAGGTCCCGCGGAACACCTCGGTGTAGAAGCCCGCCAGGAAGCGGACGATCCACAGCCGGTGGGTGCGCGCGACGCCGACCACGAAGGACACAGCGGCCGCCATCAGCGCGCTGCAGACGAGCAGCTGGATCGTGACCCAGATGCCCTTGAGTACGAGTTCCCACAGTCCGGAGGTCATCCGCCGCAGAGCTCCTTCGCGGTCAGATCCGTCATCTCGGCCTTGGTGAAACCGAAGGGCTCGAGGATGCGGAAGAGCTCACCGCTCTTCTTGAGCTTGCTCAGCTCGACGTTGAAGGCGTCGCGCAGCTTGGTCTCGGTCGGCCGGAACGCGAAGGCGCCTCCGTCGACGTGCGGCTTGCCGTCCACGAGCGGGGCGAACGGCTTGGTCGACTCCGCCTTGGCGGACTTCTTCACCACCTCGCGGGTGGTGAGCGCCGTACCGGCGAACACGTCCACGCGTCCCGCCTCGACGGCGTTCAGACCCGCGACCTGGTCCGGGACGATGAGGATGTCGCTCTCCTTGTACCCCGCCTCGACGGCGTACTGGATCTCGGCGTAGCCGGTCCCGGTGGCGAACTTCGCCTTCTTCGCGACGACGTCCTTGTAGCTGTGCAGCCCCTTCGGGTTGCCCTTGCGCACGATGAACGCGTCGAGCATCTGGTAGTCGGGGTCGGAGAAGATGACCTGCTCGCAGCGCTCCGGGTTGACGTACATCCCTGCGGCGACGACGTCGAACTGCTGGGAGTTCAGCCCCGGGATCAGCGAGCCGAACTCGGTCGGCACGGGCTGCACCCGGTCGATGCCGAGGCGCTTGAAGATCACCTTGGCCAGTTCCGGTGCCTCGCCGGTGAGCTCGCCGTTCTTGTCGATGAAGCCGAACGGGATCTCGCCGGCGATACCGAGACGGACGACCCCGGCGGCCCGGAGCCGGCCGAGCAGGTCGCCGCCCTCCGTGCTCGACGCGGTGGCCACCCGGCTGCATCCCGCGGCGCCCAGCGCGCCGAGCGCCGCGACCCCCGCGAGCAGCGACCGGCGTGTGGGCCCGGATGCAGATCCGGACACGGTCTGGGACATGGGTTCCGGACTTCTCAGTGGGCTTCTCTGTGGTGGAGCCATGGGCGCGCGGCTACCCGAACGCATCAGAGTTATGCCGACTTTTTCGAGCCCCGCACGTATCCCCGTGCGCCCTTGACCGCAGGGGCGCCGGGCACTCCCATGGAGGCATGGCTGATCGCTTCATCGAGGTCTCCCTGGTCAAGCGCGACGTGACCTGCACGGCAAGACTGCTGGACGACCGTGCCCCGATCACCTGCGCGACCGTCTGGGACGCCCTTCCGCTGTCCGGTGACGTCTACCACGCGAAGTACGCACGTAATGAGATCTACGCACTTTTCCCACCCTTCGCCGAAAAAGAGCCGCCTCTGGAAAATCCGACCGTAACTCCCATTCCGGGTGATCTGTGTTATTTCGCCTTCGCGGGGACGGAGTTGGGGACGAAGTCCTACGGCTACGACCGCGAGGTCCACGCCGGGACCACGCTCGTCGACCTGGCCCTGTTCTACGAGCGCAACAACCTGCTGCTGAACGGCGATGTCGGCTGGATCCCCGGCATCGTCTGGGGCCAGGTCGTCGACGGCCTGGACGCCATGGCCGAGGCGTGCAACGACCTGTGGCGGTCGGGAGCGGCGGGGGAGACGCTCAGCTTCAAGCGGGCGTAGGCCCGGCGCCGGACGCCACCCCGGCCTCGTACAGCGCGTGGGCCGCCCGCAGCACCAGATCGTCCCGGTGCCGGGCGGCCACGAGCTGGAGACCGATCGGCAGACCGTCCCCGTCGGCGCCGACCGGCACGCTCGCCGCGGGCTGCTGGGTCATGTTGAAGGGGTAAGTGAACGGGGTCCAGCCCGTCCACCGCCGGTGACCGGATCCTTTCGGTACCTCGGCGCCCGCCTCGAACGCCGTGATCGGCATGGTCGGGGTGACGAGCAGGTCGTAGGTGTCGTGGAAGCGGCCCATCCGGCGGCCGTGGTCCATCCGCACGTCCACCGCGGCCAGATAGTCCAGCGCCGAGTAGCGGGCGCCCTGGTCGCAGATCTCCCGCAGGCCCGGGTCCAGCAACGCGCGCTGCTGCGGACCCAGATGCTGGGTCACCCGCGCCGCCCCGCTGAACCACAGGGTGTGGAAGGCCTCCACCGGGTCGGTGAAGTCCGGGTCGGCCTCCGTGACGTACGCGCCGAGCTCCGCCAGCCGCTCCACCGCCCGGCGCACCACCCGCGCGACCTGAGGGCGCACCGCCACCTGCCCGCCCAGCGTCGGCGAGTACGCCACCCGCAGCCCGTGCACCCCGCCGGTCAGGCCGTCCGTGTACGCGCCGGGCGGCGGGGCGAGCGCCGACCAGTCACGCGAGTCCGGATGGCCGATCACGTCCATCAGCAGCGCCGCGTCCTCCGCGTCCCGGGTCATCGGACCGACGTGCGCCAGCGTGCCGAAGGCACTCGCCGGGTAGAGCGGCACCCGGCCGTACGTCGGCTTCAGCGCGAAGATCCCGCAGAACGACGCCGGGATGCGCACGCTGCCGCCGCCGTCCGTGCCCAGCGACAGCGGGCCCGCGCCGAGCGCCACGGCCGCCGCACTGCCGCCGCTCGAACCCCCTGCGGTGCGCGTCCGGTCGTACGGGTTGCGGGTCACGCCGCTGAGCGGCGAGTCCGTCACGCCCTTCCAGCCGTACTCGGGGGTCGTCGTCTTGCCGATGAACACGGCCCCGTGCTCGCGCAGTCGGGCCACCGAGGGCGCGTCCTCGTCCCAGCGGCCGGCCGGGTCCACCGCCTTCGAACCGCGCAGGGTCGGCGCCCCGCGCAGCAGCAGGATGTCCTTCACCGTGACGGGCACGCCGTCCAGCAGGCCGCACGGCTCACCGCGCCGCCATCGCTCCTCCGACTCACGGGCCCGGGCCAGCGCGTCCTCGGCGGTGAGCCGGACGAAGGCGTTCACCTCCGGCTGGATCGCTTCGGCCCGCTCCAGCGCCGCACGGGTCGCCTCCACGGGACTCCACTCGCCCTTGCGGTAGCCGTCGAGAAGCCGTACGGCGGTCAGGTCGGTGAGCTCGGTCATCCACCCTCCAAGGAACGTCAGTGTCCGGGTACGTACCCACGCTGCTTGTCGACCACGTTCTTCAGGGGCTCCCCGGCCGCCCACAGTTCGTACAGCTCCACGAACTGGGTACCCAGTTCGTCCCGCCAGCCGACGATGTCGCCGCTCATGTGGGGGGACACGATCAGCCCCGGGACCTGCCACAACGGGCTGTCGGCAGGCAGGGGCTCGGACTCGAAGACGTCCAGGGCGGCGCCCGCGATCCACTGCTTGGCCAGGGCCTCGGCCAGCGCGTCCTCGACGACCAGCTGGCCGCGGCCGATGTTGACGAACCGGGCGGACGGCTGCATCACGCCGAAGCGGCGGGCGTCGAACATGCCCCGCGTCTGCTCCGTGAGCGGCGCCGCCGCGATCACCCAGTCGGCCCGCGCGAGCAGTCGGTCCAGGTCCTCCGGACCGTGCACGCCGGCGCGCGCGGTGCGGCCGACGAGCGCCGTCGTGATGCCGAGCGCCCCCAGCGTGCCCGCGATCGCCCGCCCGATCGGCCCCGAGCCGACCACCACGGCCCGGCCCCCGGCGACCTTCTGCGACTCCCGGTGCCGCCAGGTCCGCTCCCGCTGCAACTCCAGGGTGCGCGGAAGATCCTTGGCCATCGCCAGCACGAGCGCGGCCACGTACTCGGCGATCGGCTGGTCGAAGATGCCGCGCGCGTTCGTCACCACCGTGTCGGAGGCGGCGAGTTCCGGACACATCAGATGATCCACACCGGCGCTCGCCGTGTGCACCCAGCGTGGCCGCGGGCCCTCGCCCGGCCACGCGTCCCGCACGGCGTGCGAGGTGAAGTCCCACACCAGCAGTACGTCCGCGTGCGGGAGGCGCTCGGCGAGGCCCTTCGCGTCGGTGTGTTCGACATGGGCGCGGCCGGTGAGGCGGCCGAGGCGGGGCAGGGGTTCGGCGTCCAGGACGAGCAGGGTGGGGGTGGGCATGAGCAGCCGTTTCTCCAGCCGTACGGCGGGGCGGCCGGGCCTCGGGGGTGCCGGCCGGGGACGACGAGTTAACCAGGTGTTGACCAGGAGGTGATCCGGGCGGATTGACCACGCTCGCACCCGAACCTACCGTCGTCAACACGGGCGTTTCCACGAACCGTTACACACCAGTTGCCCAGAGTGAGGCCGGTGCCAAGCATGGACGTCTCATTTCTCGGCGGGCCCAGCCCGCAGCGAGGGGTCGGCGTTGTCGCGCCCTTCGACTTCGCACTCGACCGCGAGCTCTGGCGCTGGGTGCCTGACGAGATATCCCTGCACATGACACGAACGCCCTTCGTGCCGGTCGAGGTCAGTCTCGACCTGGCACGCCTGGTCAGTGAGCACGAGACGCTCGGCGAGGCGGTGCGCACGCTCAACGCGATCGCACCCGAGGTCATCGCCTACGCCTGTACGTCCGGCAGTTTCGTCGGCGGCGTCATGGGCGAGCACGCGATGTGCGACGCGATGAGCCGGGCCGGGGCCGTACCGGCGATCACCACCTCGGGCGCGCTGCTGGAGGCCCTGGTGGAACTGGACGTCCGGCGGGTGGCACTGGTGACGCCGTACACGGTGTCGGTGACGCAGTCGCTGGAGGCGTACGTCGCCCAGGCGGGCGTCACGATCTCCGGCTGCGCCTTCATGGGCCTGACCCGGCACATCTGGAAGGTCCCCTACCGGGAGGTGGTGGACATGGCGCGCCAGGCCGTACGCGGCGACGCCGACGCCCTGTTCATCAGCTGCACCAACCTGCCCACCTACGACGTCATCCCGCAGCTGGAGGCCGAGCTGCGCATCCCGGTGATCTCGGCCAACCAAGTGACGATGTGGGCGGCGCTGCGCCGACTGGGTACCCGTGCGGTGGGACCGTATCAAGCGCTGATCAATCCGGAGGCGCGGTCCGGCCTCGTACCGCCGGGGGCGGACGCCGGTCCGGTACTGCCGGAAGAAGAGCAGCAGCAGGAAGGCTGGACATGACAGCACTGGGATTTCTCTACCCGGGACACTCCGCCGAGGACGACTATCCGCGCATAGAGCAGTTGCTGGGCAGCGACATCCGGGTGGACCTGGTGCACACCGACATCGGTGAGGACGCGCACCGGGTGGA
The DNA here is from genome assembly GCF_039540295.1 of Streptomyces venetus. Classification (NCBI taxonomy): domain Bacteria; kingdom Bacillati; phylum Actinomycetota; class Actinomycetes; order Kitasatosporales; family Streptomycetaceae; genus Streptomyces; species Streptomyces venetus. Next base: position 893,759 of record NZ_BAABET010000001.1, on the reverse strand, counting down.
CGCGCTGCTCGAGATGGGCTCCGCCGGGCGGCTGGCGGCGGGAGTCCAGGAGCTGCGGCACGCCGGCGCCGAGGCCGTGGTGTGGGCCTGCACCAGCGGCAGCTTCGTCTACGGCTGGGACGGCGCGCAGGAGCAGGTCCGCGCCCTGGCCCAGACCGCCGGCATGCCGGCGTCCTCGACGTCCTTCGCTTTCGTGCACGCGGTACGGGAGATGGGGGCGCGGCGGGTCGCGATCGGCGCGACGTACCCGGAGGACGTGGCCCAGCTCTTCGCGGAGTTCCTGCGCGGGGACGGCGTGGAGGTCGTGTCCGTCAACAGCTCCGGCATCATCACGGCCGCCGAGGTCGGCACGTGGGGCGAGACGGAACTCCTCGCCCTGGCCCAGAACTCCGACCACCCCGACGCCGAGGCCCTCCTCCTGCCGGACACGGCCCTGCACACGGCGGCCCACATCCCGGCCCTGGAGAAGGAACTCGGCAAACCGATCCTCACCGCCAACCAGGTCACGGTCTGGGAGGGCCTGCGCCTGGCGGACCGCCGCGTGAACGCGCCGGAACTGGGCGCCCTGTTCACGAGGGAGCCGATCGTCCAGGTGTGAAGCCGGGGGCCGGTCCTCGTCGCCCAGCCGCCCCGTCGGCTGCCGGGGGCGACGGGGCCGGGCCCATGACCGGCGATCCGGAGCGCTTCCTGCATGCCCCTGAGCTCGTGCTCCGTACGGGCCGGAATCGGTCCCACCTCTTCAGTGGTGCAGATGTGGGCATAGGTGTGCGAACAGTCGACCAGGAGCTGAGGAATGCTCAACTCCGTTGCGACATCCGGCGCTTGAGTTGACCGAAAGCGCGTTCCCCCTCCGGCGTCCACCCCGTGCACACTGGCCACGTCCGCAGCCACTCGCGCCGTGAAGGACGATCCCCGATGGCCGAAACGGGCCCGTTCAGATCTCATGTAAGCGCTGTCCAGCTCTCCGGGCGCCTGCTGTGCTGGAGCCTGGCCGCCGCCATGGCCACCGCCGCCGTGCGCGCCGTCGCCCATCCGCACGCCCGCTGGTGGAGTGCGGTGTGGTCCCTGCCGTGGTGGCTCTTCTGCGCGGCCGGCCTCGCGTGGGGTGTCCTCCGGCTCCGCGAGAAGGCCGCCAGGCGCCCTCCCCGCGGTGGAGTGCAGAGCGACTGGGGGCAGGCCGCCTGACCACCGCCTGACCGGTCCCGCCCGGGAATAACCGGAGACAGTCCCCTGTTATGGCCGGGACGACAGCACAAGGCCCACAGCAGGAGGCACCCCACCGTGGCGGCAGACGAGATACGCGGCGCAGCGCAGGGCGGCGCCCCCGTCCCCCTCTCCGTACTTGACCTGGTCACCGTAGGGGCCGGCCGCACCGCCTCCGACGCGCTGCGCACCAGCGTCGACCTGGCCCGCCTCGCCGAGGCCCGCGGCTTCCACCGTTACTGGGTCGCCGAGCACCACTCCATGCCGGGCGTGGCCTCCTCGTCCCCCGCCGTGATCCTGGCCCACCTCGCCGCCCACACCGACCGGATCCGCCTCGGCTCGGGCGGCGTGATGCTGCCCAACCACGCCCCGCTCGTGATCGCCGAGCAGTTCGGGACGCTGGAGGCCATGGCACCGGGCCGGATCGACCTCGGCCTCGGCCGCGCGCCGGGCACGGACGGCGCCACCGCCGCCGCCCTGCGCCGCACCGACCGGCTGAACGAGGGCGCCGACGACTTTCCGCAGCAGCTCGCCGAGCTGACCCGGTTCCTCGACGACGACTTCCCCGACGGGCACCCCTACCGCCGGATCCACGCCGTACCGGGCCCGGTCCAGGCGACCAGCCCCGGCGGCGTGCAGTCCCCGCACCGCCCGCCCCTCTGGCTGCTCGGCTCCTCCGGCTTCAGCGCCCGGCTGGCCGGTGTCCTGGGCCTGCCGTTCGCCTTCGCCCACCACTTCTCGGCGCAGAACACCGTCCCGGCCCTGGACCTGTACCGGGAGTCCTTCCAGCCGTCCGCCGTGCTCGACGAGCCCTACGCCCTCATCGGCGTCTCCGCGCTCGCCGCCGACGAGGAGAAGGAGGCCCGCCGCCAGGTGCTGGCCGCCGCCCTCAGCATGGTCCGGCTGCGCACCGGACGCCCCGGCCTCGTGCCCAGCCCGGAGGAGGCGGAGGCCTACGAGTTCAGCCCCGTGGAGCGCGACTTCGTCGACTCCTGGAACGCCAACGTCATCCACGGCACCCCGGACGAGGTCCGCTCCGGCCTGGACGACCTCGCCAAGCGCACCGGCGCCGACGAGCTGATGATCACGGCCAACGCGCACGGCGGCGACGGACGCCTGCGCTCCTACGAACTGATCGCCGATGCCTACGGGTTGCCGACGCCCGCCTGAACATCCGGCGTGTCCAGCAGCTCGGAGATACGGTCCGGCGGCACCGGACGGGAGTAGAGCCAGCCCTGTCCGGTGTCGCAGCCGATGCTCCGCAGCCGGGTCGCCTGGGCCGAGGTCTCCACGCATTCGGCCGTGACGGTCAGCCCGAGCCGGTGGGCGAGCTGGATCATCGCCTCGACCACGACCTCGTCGGCCGGGTTCGGCCGTGCGGCCGTGTCCCGGTCGTCGTACTGGAAGCCCCGAACGAAGGAACCGTCCAGCTTCAGGACCGACACCGGCAGACGGCTCAGGTACGCCAGGTTCGAGTAGCCCGTGCCGAAGTCGTCGATGGCGATGCGTACACCCATGTCGCTCAGCGCCTTCAGGGCCTGGAGCGGCCGGCCCGCCGACCCCATCACCGCCGACTCGGTGAGCTCCAGCTGGAGCAGGCCCGGCGCCAGGCCGGTCTCCGCGAGCGTCTCGGCCACGTCCGCCACCAGGTCGGAGTCCCACACCTGCCGGACCGCCACGTTGACGCTGACGAAGATCGGCGGTTCGTCCGGGTGGTCGATCTGCCAGCGACGGGCCTGCCGGCAGGCCGTACGCAGCACCCAGCGGCCCAGCGGCACGATGGAACCGTCCTCTTCGGCCAGCCCGATGAACCGATTCGGCGTCAGTACGCCGAACTGGGGATGGTGCCAGCGGACGAGCGCCTCCACCCCGTGCAGCCGGTCGTCCTCCATGCCGACCAGCGGCTGGTACTCCAGCTGGAACTCGCCCCGCTCGATGGCCGGCCGGAGCGTGGAGGCGAGAGCCTGGCGGGTCATGCGGTGCGCGTTGCGCTCGGGGTCGAACAGCGTCCAGCGTGATTTGCCGTCGGCCTTCGCCCAGTAGAGGGTCGTGTCCGCGGCCTGCACCAGCGCGGTCGCGGTGGTGCCCGCCGCGTGCCGCTCCACCACGCCGATCGACGCCGAGACCGACAGCCGCTGGCCGGCGATGTCGAACGGGTCCTGGATCGCCTCCAGCACCGACTCGGCGAGCTCGGCCAGCTGTTCGGTGCCGGTGGAGTCCTCGACGAGCAGCGCGAACTCGTCCCCGCCGAGCCGGGCCACCAGCGGGGTGCTCGTGCGGGAGTGCCCCGACGCGTCCGCGCAGCGCGTGAGGCGCTCGGCGACGGCGGCCAGCAGCCGGTCGCCCACCCGGTGGCCGAGGGTGTCGTTGATGGCCTTGAAGCCGTCCAGGTCCAGATAGCACAGCCCGATCCGGCCGGTGCCGCTCTGCTCGTACGACTCGGCCTCCAGCGCGGCCGAGAGGCGTTCGAAGAACAGCGTGCGGTTGGGCAGCCGGGTCACCGGATCGTGCATCTGCAAGTGCCTCAGCCGGGCCTGGAGTTCGCGGCGGCCGCTGATGTCGGCGACCGACAGCAGCACGCCCCGGTCCTCGGCGGGCAGCGGCGCGACCGTCACCTGCACCCACAGCGAGTGCCCGTCGGGGTGCTTGAGGCGGCGCGTGCAGCGCAGCCGGGACTGCCGGCCGCGCAGCACCTCGCCGTAGGCGTGCCAGGTACGGGCGTCGGAGGTGAGGTCGACCAGGTCGGCGGCGACGGACCCGGCGAGCTCGTCGGGGGAGGTACCGAGCAGCGCGGCGAGCGCGTCGTTGGCGCTGACGACCGTCCCCTCACGGTCGACGACGGCCATGGCGAGCGGAGCGGCCGTGAAGACGGAGCGGTACGGCGGCCGCGACGCAGGCTCGGTACGGGGAGACGTGTCGATCTCACTCTCTGTGACGACCGGCCGGTCGAGGTCTGCCGCGGGCGCCGGCCCTTCGAAGGTTCCGCTCACCGCTCGCTCCCGCATGTATTCGATCTCGGTCCGTGCAGGAAAGGTCAGGAAAGTGTGCCGATCATAGAGGCTGGCCCCAGGGCCTTCCAGCCGGTCTCCAGTGTCCCGGTCAAGCCACACTTCTGCCAGATCGTTTCTGCTCACCCCTGGACGGCTTCTTCAGGCCCCCGACCAGTTGTGACGTTCTGTGAGTGATTCCGGGGTGTCGGCTTCCGCAAACCTTCGGCTCCTTCACCCGACTGGTGCAGGCAAACAGGGCGCGGTACGACAAATCGTCACAGTCTGGGTGCGGTGTTCCGCGAACCGTACCCGGAGGTGTCCGTGCCGCGTCAGTTCCCGCGCGCCCGACTGCGCAGCACCGCGGCCGTGTTCACCACCATGTCGGCCCTCGCCGCGACCTCCCTCGGCACCGGGCACTCGGCCGCCGGGCCCGGCTCGGCCGAACCCTGCGCCCTGACCCGCACCGACGCCCACCACTCGGAGGGTCTGGACACCTGGAACGCCGCCTATCCGCGCCCCGCCCGGGCCCTCGACGCGGTCATGGTCTTCCTGTCCTTCCCTGACTCCCGCCCGCTGACCACGCCGCAGGAGCTGTCCGCCGACCACTTCCCGGCCACCACCCGCTTCTTCGAACGCGCCTCCTACGGCCGCTTCACCCTGCGATCGCACCCGCTGCGGAACTGGATCCAGATGCCGAAGCCGTCCACGGCGTACGACATACAGCGCGACTGGAGCGCCACGCACCGGGCCGCGTACCTGCGGGACGCGCTCACCGCGGCCGACCCGCAGGTCGACTTCTCGCGCTACGACGTCGTCTACTTCGTCGCCGACCCGGACGCACCCGGTGTGGACTCCGACGCGACCAAGGTGGTGAACCTCACCGCCCCGCTGCGGGCCGACGGGGCCGACCTGCACCGGGTCGTGACGGTGTTCGAGCGGCATCCGCCGGACCGGCTCGTCCTCGCCCACGAGACCGGGCACGTCTTCGACCTGCCCGACCTCTACCACCGACCGGTGGACGGCAAGGGCGACTGGGACACGCACGTCGGCGACTGGGACCTGATGGGCAGCCAGTTCGGACTGGCCCCGGATCTGTTCGGCTGGCACAAGTGGAAGCTGGGCTGGCTGGACCAGCGGCAGGTGCGGTGCGTGCAGGACGCCGGGCCCGCCCGGCTGACCCTGGAGCCGCTGGCGGCGGGGCCCGGGGTGGCCGTGGCGGGTGCCGCCGGGGCGCCGGCCTTCGGACTGGGGCGGGGCACCAAGCTCGCGGTCGTGCGTACCGGCCGCGACAGCGTGCTCGCCTTCGAGGCGCGCGGGCCGGTGGGCAACGACCTGAACGCGTGCCGGCAGGGCGTGCTGGTGTACCGGGTGCGGGGCGAGGCCCAGTCCGGCGGCGGACCCATCGAGGTGATCGACGCCCATCCGCGCACCGAGGCCTGCTGGGAGAACTCGGTCTACCCGCCCCTCGCGGACGCGCCGATCAGTGCCGGGGAGAGCTTCACGGTGCCGGGGGAGGGGGTGCGGGTGGAGGTGGAGGGGCGGACGGCCTCGGGGGCGTGGACGGTGAAGATCACTGTCGGGCGGTGAGGGGGCGCGGGTCCGGCGCCGAGAGGGTGCGAGTCGAGGGCATGCGAAAGGCCCCCCGCTCGCGCGAGAGGCCTTTGCTGTCTGTGCGCCGCCAGGGACTCGAACCCCGGACCCGCTGATTAAGAGTCAGCTGCTCTAACCAACTGAGCTAGCGGCGCCTGCTGACGTCGTAGACCTTAGCACCCTGGTCGGCGGGAGGAAAAATCGATATCCGCACCGCCGAACGGGCTGCCCGGACGGCTGCCCAGAGCAGTACCTCGGGGCCGGGGAGCCAGGGCTGACGGGTGTCGGGTGCGACGAGCCAGCGGGTGGGGGAGGCCGTCCGGGCCGGGGGCGGGACGGTCACCGCGTCGCCCGTGCCGTGGCACAGCAGGGGCGGCACCGTGACCGCGTGGCCGGTCTCCCGGACGTCCCTGCCCTGGGTGCCCCACTCCTCCCACTCCAGCAGCGCCGGCAGCCGCTGGGCCGTGCCCGGCGCGGCGAACAGCAGCATCCGGCCCCGGAACTCCGCGACCGGGCCCGAGCCGGGGCCGTCGTCCCACAGCCGGTCGAGCATCCGCCGCCCGAACATCGCGGGCGCGCTGACCACGTCGAACACCGAGCCGCAGGGCAGCACGACCGGCGCGTCCGGCCGCTCCTCCCAGAGGGCGAGCGTGCTCCGGGGATACGTTCCTGCCGAAGCGAGCCAGGCGGCTCCGTCCGGCGTGACGTGTGAGGCGTTCCATGCACTGCTCATGACGCCCATGTCTACCGGGGGTGAGTATGCGATTCCCGACGGTTGCGGGAAATCGGGACAGGAGGGTGGGGGAGGGGGTATCTTGCCCGCCTGGCATATGCCATGTAGATCGGTGAGGGGCCGCAGCGGCCCGGTCTCACACCGGGTCGACGGGCCCGGGACCCTCGTCGCCGCGCAGCAGGTCCCGGCCGAACTCGACCATCTTCTTGGCGTAGTCCTCGGTCCACTCGGCCCGCTCGGCGATGTCCGCCGCCGTCAGCCGGTCGAACCGCCGTGGATCGGCCAGCTGCGCCGCCGCCACAGCCTGGTACTCCACCGCCCGGTCCGCCGCGGCCCGGAACGCCAGCGTCAGCTCCGTCGCGCGGGCCAGCAGCGCGCGGGGGTCGTCGATCGACTCGAGGTCGAAGAAGTGCTCAGGGTCGGAGGCCGCCTCCGCGGGCTCGAAGAGCAGGGGCGCGGGGCGTAGCCGCGGTTCGTTCCGACGCGGCGTGGGCTCCGCCATGTCTCTCCTCCTCGTACGTCGCGCTGACCCTCCCGGTGGAGCGGGCCACCGTCCATTGTCTCGCGGGCGCGCAAGTGGGCATCGCGGTAGTGGTACGTCTCTCCCACCACCCGGCGTTCGCCCACGAGCGGGTTACGGACGCCACACCAGTCGATGTTCGGCCAGACGTGGAGCCGGACTGTGGGGTGGGTGTGCTTGATGGGTGGGTCATGGCCGCCAGGGGACCCGGTGCTCCGCCAGATGCGCCAGCACCGCGTGGTTCGCCTCCCACCCGTCGGGGCTGTGTTCATCGGTCGCCTCCGGCGGCGTGCCGGCCTCCGGCCGGCGGTGGGGTGGGTGTGTTTGATGGGTGGGTCAGGGCTGCCAGGGGACCCGGTGCTCCGCCAGGTGCGCCAGCACCGCGTGGTTCGCCTCCCACCCGTCAGGGAACTTCACCACCGTCCCCAGCTGGACCGGCTCCGTCGACGGATAGTCGTCCAGGAGGTCGCTCACGCCTGCCCGGCAGACCACGATGCAGGCGTGCCGGTGGCGGGAGGCCAGGACGCAGAGGCGGCCCGTCTCCAGGTGGAAGGCGGTGGCGTCGGGGCGGCCGGAGAGGGGGTGGAGGACGACCGTGACGTCGTACTCGCGGCCCTGGAGCCGGTTCGCCGTGTCCACGACCACGTCGGTGACGCCGAGCTCGGCCAGCGCCGCCCGTACCGCCGCCGCCTGGTCCCGGTGGGCCGTGCCCACGGCGACCCGGTCGGCGGTCAGGGGGGACGGGTCCGGCGAGCGTTCCGACGTCGCCGCGCCGCCCCGGTCCAGCAGGCGCCGCACCACCGTCGCCACCGCCCGCACCGCCTCCGGGTCCGTGCGCGGGGTGTGCCGCGCGGGCAGCTCCAGCAGGCCCCAGCCCGACACGGCCGCCTCGTCGATCACCCGGTCCGGGCCCGAGCCGTCGGAGGGGACGGCGAAGGACAGGGCGCGGTCGCCCGGGCCGGTGCCGCTGCGGAACGGCGTGTACGGGTAGAACGCGTCCGAGACCAGGGGCGCCGCGGACGCCGGGAGCCGCCAGGAGACAGGCAGCCGGTGCTGCGGCAGATCCGGGTTGTGCGCGAGCAGCGTCGTGACGGCCGAGGCCGACGGGTCGTACGCGAGGCCCGCCCACTGCTCGCTGCCCACGATCGCGAACGGGTCCAGCTGCCCCGGGTCACCCACGAACAGCGCCCGCTCGAACAGCCCGGCCACCGCGAGCAGCGCGTCCGAGCGCATCTGGTACGCCTCGTCGACGATCGCGTGCCGCCACGGCTCGTCGACCTTGACGTGTCCCCACTTCGCCGCGGTCGAGATCACCACGGCCAGTCCGGCGAGATCGGCCGCCTTCGCCGACTTGCGGACGTTCTCCAGATCGTCGAGCGCCTTGTCGTACGGGTCGGAGTCACTGCTGTGCAGCCGCCCCACCGGCAGCTCGGGGTTCTTCTCGGCGAGCCGCAGGACGAGGTCGTCGACCTGGGCGTTGGTCTGCGCGACCACCATCAACGGGTGGCCGGCCTCGGCCAGTTCCAGGGCGGCGCGGACGACCAGCGTGGACTTGCCGGCGCCGGGCGGCGAGTCCACGACCACACCGCGCGCGGTGCCGTGCAGCGTGTCGTGGAGGATCGCGTCGGTGGCCCGGCCCGCGGCGGCGGAGGGGTCGAAGACGGTCGTCACAGCAGGTCCTCCTCGGTCACCGGATCGGCCGTCTCCAAGGTCGCCTCACCGGGCGGCCCGCCGTGCGTCCACGGCGTCTCCTCCGGGTCGGGCAGCTTCGCGCCGCCCCGCTGCTCGTGCTCGAAGAGTGTGAAGCAGACGCGGTCGCCCTTCTCCGGCACCGACCCCGGCTCGGGTTCCTTGCCGCGTCCCATCTTGTCCAGGACCCGCAGCACGACATACGCGCCGTCCTCCTCGGTCCCGACGAACTCCGCCGACTGCGGCTTCCCGCCCAGCGACCGGTACACCTTCGTCCGCTCACCGAGATGCGGCCGGTCGTCCGTGCGCACCGTGACCAGGGGGCGCGGGCTGGGCCGCTTGCCCTCGCTGTACGCCATCACGACATCGGTGACCTCGCCCGCGAAGGCCTCCCCGGACAGCCGCCGCCCGGCCATCACCAGCGGGTCGTCGAGGGCCTCCTGCGCCTCCAGCCGGGCCTGCTCGCGCTCGCGCGTGGCGAGCTTGTTCGCGGCGGTGACCGCGTCGTCGCGGCGCGGCTGCGGGGGCTCGCCGGCCAGGACCCGGTCGCGGTGGCCGGTGAACGACCAGCGGTCGCGCGTCCACCGCTCCTCGACGTGCGCCCCCTCGGGCAGCTCCCCCAGCAGGTCCAGACCCCGCCAGACCGCGTCCCAGGTGGGCCGGGTACGGCTGAGCACCAGATCGCGGATCTCCCGCTCGGCGGCGGTCAGCGCACCGAACCGGTCGTCGGCCTGCAGACCGTCCTCGGCCGCGGCGAGGGCCGTGCGGGCACGGTCGTAGCGCTCGATGGCCGGGGCGAGCAGCTTGTTGTCGAACGCCGGGTCGGTGGCGGGCCCGGCCGGGGGACACGTCAGCTGGCCCCGCTCGTCCCGCTCCAGCTCCGCCCGCAGCGCCGCCTCGGCGCCGGAGGCACCCTCCGGCGGGTCGATCCAGGCGAGCAGCGCCCCGAGGTGCTGGTCCTCCAGCGTGGACTGCCCCGTCGCCCAGTGCCGGCCGAGGACGTCGGTCATGGCCAGCAGCAGCGAGGAACCGGGCACCCGGGCCCGCTCCCCGAAGTGCGTCAGCCACCGCCCGAGCAACGGCACCCGCGGCGGCGCCGGGTACGGGGCCTCCGGGTCCTGCTCGGCCGTACGCCGGAAGCGCGTGGAACGCCCGAGCAGCCGCACCAGGTCGATGCCCGCCCGGCTCGGCACGATCAGCTGCGGGGCGTCCGCGCACAGGTCGACCTCGACCTTGACCCGCTTGCCCGTCTCCGGGTCGGTCTCGGTGCGCTCGGCGGCCTCCACGACCTCGGCGTACGCGTCGACGTACGGCAGCACGACATCGGCCAGTTCGGCCAGGAACGCGAACCTGAGGTCACGGTCGCGGGGCTGCGGGACGGCCAGCAGCCGCGGCGCGTCCCGGTCGGTGCCGACCAGCGCGCCGAGCGGCGCCCCGGCCTCACCGGCCGTGATCAGCGGCACGAACACCAGCGGACGGCCGGAGAGATGCCGGTGCCGGACGGTGGCGGCGGGCTGGGCGCGGCCCGTGCTGACCGCCTCGAGCCGGGCCAGGGTGGAGATCAGCGACACGCCGCCTCCAGTGCCTCGGCGCGCAGGGCCGCCGCCCGCCGCAGGGCCGCCACGGCGGGATCGGAAGCGTCCCCCGTCTCGCCCCGGGCGGCGGCGAGGACGTCCTCCACGGTCGTCAGCCCGCCCAGCTCCGCCCGCACCGGGCGGCCCAGCGAGGTCACCGCACCCGCCTCACGGGACCGGGTGCGGCAGTGGAAGGCCAGCTCGCAGGTGGACAGGCACTCCGGCGCGTACGTCGCCGGGACCGACTCCACGGCGGCCGTCAGCTCCTCGCCGGGCAGCTCGGGGGAGAAGCACGTGCCCTCGGGGAGCCCCTCGGCGATGTCCTCGATGCGGGTGAGCCGCGCCAGCTGGCGGGCCGTCACCGCACGCTGCTTGCGGATGTCCACGGCGGACGCGGCCGGCAGGTTGGAGAAGTCCCGGGGGCAGACGAGCAGGATCCGGTGCCGCACGCGCGGGGAGGACTCCAGCCGGGCCGCGACCTCCTCCAGCGCCAGCACGTACACCGCCGCCTGCCGGGCCGCCGCCCCGACCTTCGCCGGGTCCGCCGAACCGTCCAGCAGCGGGAAGGACTTGATCTCGACCACGGTCCAGCTGCCGTCCGGATGCACCACCACCGCGTCCGGTTCGAGGAACGCCGGGGAGCCCGCGACGTCCAGCGCCAGCATCGGATGGTCGAGCAGCGTCCACGCGCCCGGGTGCGCGACGGCCTCCCGCAGCTCCAGCGCCGTGCGGGCCGTACGCCCCTGGGGGCCGCTCGCGGTCAGGTCGGGCACGCGCGCCTCGACGGGGGGCTCGGCCGCCCGGTCCAGCTTCTCGTGCACCAGCCGCAGCAGCTCCGCACCGCCGTCGGCCTTGACCTTCGCCTCGAACGCGTTGCCCCGCGTGAGCGCGAACTGCGACTGTCCGAAGGCCGAAGGCGAGCCCAGCGCACTCGCCAGATCCGCCTTGTTCACCCCGGCACCGTCGAGGATCGCGCGTCGCGCACAACCGGGGTTGGCGGCGAGGGCCGCCAGTGCGCGCGCGTCCAGTGCCTTCGCGGGTACGTCCGGGCCGCGCAGCTCAGCGAGCCGCTGCCGGAGCGCCGTCCCCCGCGTCCTGGGGAGAGGCACTACCCGCGTCGGCTCCCGCTCCGAGCCGCGACTCGCGCTGCCGTGGAATTCGCTCACCCGCGGAAGTCTGGCATCCGGCACTGACAATCGAGGAACCCGCGGCGGAAGAGCCCGCCGTGACCGGTGTGGCAGGCGGCACGAACCGCGCCTTGACCCGGTCCGCGACACGGTCCGCCGCGCGCATCACGAACGGTGCCAGCAGCAGCCCGGCGCCCATGACGGCCGCGCCCGCGAGCGCGTCGAGGAAGTAGTGGTTGGCGGTGCCCATCACCACGATCGTGGTGATCAGCGGGTAGGCGACACCGGCCGCCTTCGCCGTACGCGTGCCGCCGTAGCGCCACAGCATCACGCCGCACCACAGGGACCAGCCCACGTGCAGACTCGGCATGGCCGCGTACTGGTTGGTCATGCCCCCCATGCCCCGCGGGGCGCTCGCCGCGCCGCCCCACCAGCCGTACGAGCTGTACTGCGCCATCGTGTCCACGAAGCCGTGACTCGCGTCGAGGAGCCGGGGCGGACAGGTCGGCATCAGGGTGAAACCGACCAGGCCGATGAGGGTGGACGTCATCAGCCAGGTGCGCGCGGCGCGGTAGCGCACCGCGCGCGAACGGAAGAGCCAGACGAGGATCACCGGCGTGACGAGGTAGTGCAGCGACGCGTACCAGAAGTCCGCCGGTATGCCTATCCACGCCTCGCGCGTGAAGAGGCGGTTGAGCGGGTGCTCGAAGTTGAGGTGCAGCGCCTTCTCGATGCGCAGGAGTGCCAGACCGTTGTCGACCGCGCCGGAGACGTCGCCCCGGGCGAGCAGCCGGCCCGCCGTGTAGCACGCGTACACCAGCAGGATCAGCGGCAGCTCGGTCCACCAGCGCAGCCGGGGCGCAGGGGCCGCCTCGGTGCCCGGTGTCTCGGTGTGCGGCATCCGATCGCCCTCCCCCTTCGTCTTCACGCGGCTCCCGCCTGGCCGGTCGTGTCACCTTACGGCGTATGTGCGCGCCCTGGGGGCGCCCTCCGGCTCTCAAAGACGCGGAGATCGCCCCCCGGGTTGCCCCCGACCAGCGTGCGCGATGATGGAGACGTTCCGCTTGCGTTTTTCTCCCGGAGAGGTTCCCCATGGCTCCGCGCATCCTGCTGGCCCGCCACGGACAGACCGAATGGTCACTGTCCGGCAAGCACACCGGCAGGACCGATGTACCCCTCCTGGAGGAGGGCAGGCGCGGAGCCAAGCTGCTGGGCGAGCGGCTGCACCGGGCGCCCTACGACGGTCTGCCCGGCGTCGAGGTGCGGACCAGCCCGCTGGCACGCGCGCGTGAGACCTGCGAACTGGCCGGCTTCGGTGACCGCGCGCGCACCTGGGACGCGTTGATGGAGTGGGACTACGGGGCGTACGAGGGCATGACCCCGGCGGACATCCAGGCCGTCCGGCCCGGCTGGCTCATCTGGCGCGACGGTGTCCCCGAGGGCGAGACCCTCGCGGAGGTCACGGCCCGGGCCGACGAGGTGGTCTCCTGGGCGCGCTCCGAGGACCGTGACGTCCTGGTCTTCGCCCACGGGCACGTCCTGCGCTCCCTCGGGGCGCGGTGGCTCGGCCTGCCGATCGACTTCGCGGCACGGATACGGCTGAACCCGACGTCGTTGTCGGTCCTGGGATGGGCCTACGGCGAGCCGGCGATCGAGAGCTGGAACGACTTGGGGCACTTGGCATAGCTGCTGAGCCGCCTAGCTGCGGGCAGTCGTGCCGCGGGGGCGATGGGGGTCCCCCCTGCTCGAGCGAAGCCGAGAGCTTGGGGGAGGGTGGGCGCAGCGGCACCCCGCCACGCCGGGTTGCGCAACGCCCCCCGGGCAACACCCCCGGCTCACGTCACCCGTGGCACGGACGCATGCCTCTCCAAGAACGCCGACACCCCCGACGCCCGCCGATGCGGCGCCAGCACCCGCGCCGTGGTCGCCAGCATCGTCTGGATCCGGGACGACTGCACCTCCTCCAGCAGATCCAGCACCCGCATCCCCGCCACGGCCGCCTCGTCCGGCCACCCACCTCGCGCGAGGTCGTCCGCCAGCTCCGCCGTGTACAGCGCGATGTTCCTCGTGAAGTGCGGATCCTGTAGCTCCGCCGCGCGCCGCGCGTGCCGTGCCGCCCGGCGCCAGTCGCCGAGCGTGGACCAGCACTGCGCTTCCAGCCCCTCCAGTTCGGCCTCACCGTAGAAGGACATCCACTCGGGATCGGCGTCCGAGGGGCCCCGGTCGAAGAGGGCCTGGGCCCGGGCCAGCGCCTGTTCGCAGCCGACGCGGTCGGCGAGGCCCGCCCAGCCGCCCGCCTCGCGCAGCGCGAGCAGCGACATCAGCCGGGCCGAGCCCACCGGCCGGGCGACGCGCTGCGCTGCCTGGGCGGCCCGGACCGCCTCGCGCGGCCGGCCGGCGTCGCGCGCGAGGAACGCCGTGTTGCAGAAGGCGTGCGCCTCCAGGCCCGGGTCGCCGGTCATCCGGGCGGTCGCCAGCGCCTCCGCGTAGTGGGAGCGGGCGTCGTCGAAGCGCCCCGAGTCATGGGCCAGCCAGCCCACGGAGATGGCCAGTTCACCGGCGCCCGAGTACAGCCGGTCCGCCGTGGTCTGCCGGGTCGTGCCGGCGTCGAGCAGGGCGTAGGCGGCGCGCAGCGGGGCCGCCGCCCGGCGGTAGAGGCCGTCGGCGCCGTGCCGGTCGTCGAGCAGCCGGATGCGGCGGACGGCTTCTTCCAGGGCGCCCGCGTCACTCGCCCCGGCGCGGCGCACCGGGCGTTGCGCCGCCGAGGCGTCGCGGGCGAGGCCGACGGGCCCCAGCGAGGCGGCGGCCACCGTGGCGCCCCCGCGGGTCATGAACGCGCGACGTAGCACGTCGCTCTCCTCGTAGGTGTCGTGCGGGTGGTACGGGTCGTACGGGTCCTGCGTTTCATACGGCTCGCACGCCCCGCTGGTCTCACTCGTGGCGTTCGCCGGGTTCGCGCTGCACGTCAAAGGCGCGTCCTCGGTCTCGGGCGCCCGGCGTCCGCGCACCGACGAGCGGGGCGCGAACCCCAGGTCGGTGAGCGTGCGGCCCGGGAACATGTGCCGGAACACCCGTTCATAGGCGTAGTTGGGACAGCGAATCTCACCCGCCTCGACCCGGCCGATGTACCGCGCGTCACAGCTGACCTGCTCGCCGATCTCGAGACCGGCCCGGCGGATCGCCGCGGCGAACTCGGCAGGCGAGCGCTGTCCACGCAGTTGCCGGAAGGTGAGGTTCGGCCGTGGTGGCCGGTTGGGCTGAGACGAGGTCACCGTTGACGACGCCATGGCCGGGTCCTCTCGTGCGAACCGTCGAACCATGCCGGGTTTGGGACGAGTCATACGTGTTGTCCGTATGGTCTGTCCTGTATCCGGCGGGCAAGAACGTACCTGCTGTGCCGGAGTCGCCACGCTGTGTTTGGCTACAAACCGGATATCTCATCCGTGATCTGCCATGAAGTGCCATCCTTTGCGGCTGACTTCCCCCGTAGCCCTTGACGCCCTGACGCGTTGAACCCCGCGGACCGGGAGGCCCCCGACTCCCGACCGCTCGTCCAGACAGGGGTTCCGTGGTGGAGGCCGGGATGGAGACCAGCCGGATCAACGATCCTCGTAGGCCGTCGAGTACGCCGGCGGCCGGCTGCGACGTGGTCACGGTGCCGGCCCGGCAGGGCCTGGAGGCGGTCGACATCCTGCGGCGCGGGACCGGTGACGCGGTCGGCCCCGTGCTGCATGACGACGGCGGCGACACACTCGGCTTCCTGGTGCCGCCGGGGACGGCCGCGGCGTGGGACGTACCGGGGAGCACCTGCACCGAGACCGACGGACGCGGACTGGTCCTGGACCTGGCCCCCGAACCCCCGGTGGCGGGCTCGGACTGGCTGCTGCCGCCCGGCGAGGCGGACCTCGCGACGGATCCCGCGGTGCTGCGCGAGGCCCTGGGGGAGGCCGCCCGGATGATCAAGGCGGCGGACAGCTGCCGCTGAAGCGACCGGGCCGTACCGCCGCGACCGCCGGGCCGTACGCCACCGCGACCGCCGGACCGTGCCCCGCCGGGCCGAACGCCGCCGCGACCGCCGGACCGTGCGCCCCCGCGACCGCCCGAGCGTAGGAGCGTACGTCCTGCTTAGCCGCTCACCCCGATAATGACCCCATGGGAAAGTCCAGGAGCGGCCGGCGCAGGCAGGCCGGTGCGGAAGCCGTCGTCGAGAGCGTCGACGGCGGCCTGGCCGAGCTGATCCCCGACCGCGACCGGGCGCGGGCCTGGACCCTGCTGATCGACGGAGCCCCGCAGTCCCACGTCGACCTGGACGACCCGGCCTACCTGTCCTTCGAGTACCAGCGCCGCCTCGGACACGTCATCGACCTCGTCGCCCCGCCCGGCCGGCCCGTGCACGCCGTGCACCTCGGAGGCGGCGCGCTCACCCTCGCGCGGTACGTCGCCGCCACTCGGCCCCGCTCCACCCAGCAGGTCGTCGAGCGGGACGCCCCCCTCGTGCAACTGGTCCGCCGGGAGCTGCCGTTGGACGCCAACAGCCGGGTCAGGGTGCGGTCCGTCGATGCCCGCGAGGGACTCGCCAAGGTGCCGGACGGCTGGGCCGACCTCGTCATCGCCGACGTCTTCAGCGGAGCCCGGACACCGGCGCACCTGACCTCGACCGAGTTCCTCGACGACGTACGCAGGGCGCTGAAGCCCGGCGGCGTCTACACCGCCAACCTCGCCGACGGACCGCCGCTCGCCCATCTGCGCGGCCAGATCGCCACCGCCGCCGCCCGATTCGAGGAGCTCGCGCTGGTCGCCGACCCGACGGTGCTGCGCGGCAAGCGCTTCGGGAACGCCGTCCTGGTCGCCTCCGACCACCCCTTGCCCGTCGCCGAACTGACCCGCCGCGCCGCCTCCGATCCGCATCCCGGCCGGGTCGAGCACGGCAGGACGCTCACCGACTTCACCGGCGGGGCCGTCCCCGTCACGGACACCGCGGCGGTGGCGTCCCCGGCGCCGCCCGCCTCGGTGTTCAGATGACCCGCACGACCCCGTACGGCGTTCAGTAGGTCCCGATCTCCACACGCGGCGGGCCGTCGTGCCAGGTGCAGAAGACCGACACCCGGTCCGCGCCCGAGGCGAACTCCACGCGGATCCACGACTCCGTCTTCCACACCTGCATCGACCAGCCCGAAGCCGGTGTCGCCGAGACGAGGGAGGCGGCGGCCGGCCCGAGGTCGAACACCGCCCGGCCGCCGTCGGTGTCGTAGCTCC
Organism: Streptomyces venetus; assembly: GCF_039540295.1. NCBI lineage: Bacteria > Bacillati > Actinomycetota > Actinomycetes > Kitasatosporales > Streptomycetaceae > Streptomyces > Streptomyces venetus. The sequence continues at coordinate 877,077 of NZ_BAABET010000001.1, read as the reverse complement.
TGACCTGACCGGTGGGGGAGGGGGCGGGCCTGTCCGGCTTCGGCGGGGCGGGACTCGGCTTGCGCGGCGCGGACGGCGTCGGGCTCGGCTTCGGTGGCTGTGGACTCGCCCGCCGCGTCGGCGGCGCCAGTGCCTTCGACTCCTGCCGGGCCGCGTCGGCCGCCTTGACCGGCAGGGCACGCGGCGGGTCGTAGGCCGTGCCCGCCATCACCGTGTGCACACCCCACCACGACAGCGTGACCGCCGCGCCCGTGGCGAGCAGCCAAGCCAGTACGTGAACGAGTCCTCTGCGCATCGCCGGCCATACTGCCTCACGCGTCCCATGACTTGTCCACCAACAGCAGCCCGGCAAGGCCAGGTTGTCCACAGCCGAGGAGTTGTCCACAGCCCCGCACCCGCTTGTTCGAGATGGCGTACGGTGCGGCGCATGGCAAGTGTGCTCGTGGTCGAGGACGACCAGTTCGTACGCTCCGCGCTCATCCGGCATCTGACCGACGCCTCGCACACCGTGCGCAGCGTCGGGACGGCGCTGGAGGCGCTGCGCGAGGTCGCCCACTTCCGCTTCGACGTGGTGATCCTGGACCTCGGACTGCCCGACCTCGACGGGTCCGAGGCCCTGAAGATGCTGCGCGGCATCACGGACGTGCCGGTCATCGTGGCCACGGCCCGGGACGACGAGGGGGAGATCGTGCGGCTGCTGAACGCGGGCGCGGACGACTACCTGACCAAGCCGTTCTCGGTCGAGCACCTGTCGGCCCGCATGGCGGCCGTGCTGCGCCGCGCACGCTCCGGAGCGCCGGAGCGGGAGCCGTCCCCGGTGATCCGGGTCGGCGGCCTGACCGTCGACCCGCTGCGCCGGCAGGCCGAGCTGGACGGCGCGCGGCTCGACCTCACCCGCCGCGAGTTCGACCTGCTCGCCTTCCTCGCCCGGCGGCCCGGCGTCGTCGTCCCCCGCAAGGAACTGCTCGCCGAGGTGTGGCAGCAGTCCTACGGCGACGACCAGACCATCGACGTCCATCTGTCCTGGCTGCGCAGGAAACTGGGCGAGACGGCCGCCAACCCGCGCTATCTGCACACCCTTCGGGGCGTCGGAGTGAAACTCGAACCGCCGGGGGCGGAGGCGCCGCGATGAGGTGGGCCCTGGTCAAGGTGTCGCTGGCGGTGACCACCATGGTCGTGCTCGCCTTCGCCGTGCCCCTCGGGCTCGTCATCCGCGAGCTGGCCCGGGACCGTGCCTTCTCCAATGCCGAGCGGGAGGCCGCGGCCGTCGCTCCGGCCCTGTCCATCACCACCGACCGCGACCAGCTCGAACGGGTCGTCGCCTCCGCCGGTTCCGACTCCGGGATGGCTGTGCACATACCGGCGGGCGACGGCCAGGAGGCCCTCGAACTCGGGCGGCAGCGCGCCGCCGACGAGGACATCGCGGCGGTACGGAAACTGGGCCGCGCCTCCACCACCGGCGTGGTGGGCGGCTCGACGCTGCTCCAGCCGGTCGCGCTCAGCACCGGCGAGATCGCGGTCGTCGAGGTGTACGTGCCGGAGTCCGAGGTCACCAACGGCGTGGGCACGGCCTGGGCGGTGCTCGCCGCGGTGGGTGTCGCGCTGATCCTCGGCTCGGTCGCGGTCGCCGACCGGCTCGGTGTCCGGATGGTCCGGCCCGCCAAGCGCCTGGTGGAAGGGGCGCACGAACTGGGGGAGGGCAAGCTCGGGGCGCGCGTGCCCGAGGAGGGCCCGACCGAACTGCGGCTCGCGGCCGTCGCGTTCAACTCGATGGCCGACCAGGTCGTCCAACTGCTGGCGAACGAGCGGGAGCTGGCGGCCGACCTGTCCCACCGGCTGCGCACACCCCTGACCGTGCTGCGGCTCAACACCGCCTCGCTGGGCGAGGGCCCGGCCGCCGATCAGACCCGCACCGCGGTCGAGCAGTTGGAGCGCGAGGTCGACACCATCATCCGTACGGCCCGGGAGGCCAAGCCGCAGACGGCCGCGGCCGGTCCGGGCGCCGGGTGCGACGCGGCCGAGGTGGTCCGGGAGCGGATGGCGTTCTGGTCGGCGCTCGCGGAGGACGAGGGCCGCAAGTGGCGGGTGGCCGGGGCCGACCGGCCGGTGCGCATACCCGTGGCCCGCGCCGACCTGGCCGCCGCGCTCGACGCGCTGCTCGGCAACGTCTTCCGGCACACCCCGGAGGGCACCGCCTTCGCGGTCGACGTGCACAACGGCGAGGACGCGGTGATCGTCCTCGTCTCGGACGCGGGCCCCGGCATACCCGACCCGGAGGCCGCCATGGCACGGGGCCGCGGCTCCGGGAGCGACGGCTCCACCGGTCTGGGCCTGGACATCGTGCGCCGGCTCGCGGAGTCGACCGGCGGGGACGTCAGGATCGGTTCCTCGGTGCTCGGCGGGACCGAGGTGCGGATCTGGCTCCAGCTCGACGGCAGGGCGCCGGTGAGCAGGGGGCACCGGCAGCTGCGGCGCCGGCGGCCGGGCAGGCTGGCCGCCGCCTTCAAACAGCACTGATCCCTGCGTACCCGCGGGTCGGTCACGTTTCGACAAATGACGTCGACGGCTCTTGACGCATGACCGGACATACGGCTGTTATTGCGCCACCGTGTTCGGTCAAGTTGATTTCTGGTCGATTAAGACCAGGTTTCACGCCACTCCCCCGTGGCCGAACCCTGCCTCAGGAGCCGATCATGCACGACCTCTCCCCCTCCGGACTGTCCCTCCACGCCCCCAGCCGCCGCACCCTCCTGCGCGGGATGGGCGGCGCGGCCCTCCTCGGCGCCGGTATACCCCTGCTGAGCGCCTGCGGCGGCAGCGGCACGGCCGCAGACCCGAAGACGGTCACGCTCGGCTCCAACTCCTCGGACGCGGTCCCGAAGAAAGCGTTCGCCGAGATCTACGCCGCCTTCACCAAGAAGTCCGGCATCAAGGTCGACGTGAACACCAAGGACCACAACACGTTCCAGGAGCAGATCAACTCCTACCTCCAGGGCACGCCCGACGACGTGTTCACCTGGTTCGCCGGCTACCGCATGCAGTTCTTCGCGGCGAAGAAGCTCGCCGCCCCGATCGACGACGTGTGGCAGAAGATCGGCGGGGACTTCCCCGACGCGATGAAGAAGCTCAGCAAGGGCGAGGACGGCAAGTACTACTTCGTGCCGCTGTACACGTACCCGTGGGCCGTCTTCTACCGCAAGAGCGTCTTCGCCCAGCACGGCTACGAGGTCCCCACCACCTGGGACGACTTCGTCGCCCTGTGCAAGCGGATGCGCAAGGACGGGCTGGTCCCGATCGCCTTCGGCGACAAGGACGCCTGGCCCGCCATGGGCACCTTCGACCAGATCAACTTCCGCACCAACGGCTACGACTTCCACGTCGAGCTGATGGCGGGCAAGGCCTCCTGGACCGACGCCAAGGTGCGCAAGGTCTTCGACCACTGGACGGAGATCCTCCCGTACCACCAGGACGGCGCGGTGGGTCGCACCTGGCAGGACGCGGCGCAGACCCTGGTGGCGAAGAAGGCCGGCATGTACGTGCTGGGCACCTTCGTCGGCCAGCAGTTCACGAACAAGGCCGACCTGGACGATCTGGACTTCTTCGCCTTCCCGGAGATCGACCCGCAGTTCGGGCAGGACACCGTCGAGGCGCCCACCGACGGCTTCATGCTCTCCAAGGCCCCGAAGAACCGCGACGGCGCCGTCAAGCTCCTGGAGTACCTGGGCACCCCCGAGGCCGAGCAGATCTACCTCAAGGCCGACTCCAGCGTGGTGGCCGCCTCCACCAAGGCCGACACCTCCTCCTACACCGCGCTCCAGAAGAAATCCTTCGAGATGATCTCCAGCGCCAAGAGCCTGACGCAGTTCATGGACCGCGACTCCCGCCCGGACTTCACCTCCACGGTGATGCAGCCCGCGCTGCAGAACTTCATCCGCAACCCCAAGAACGTCGACAGCATCCTCTCGTCGATCGAGCGCCAGAAGAAGACGATCTTCGCCTCCGCATGAGCACCGACACCACGAACTCCCCGCAGGCGGCGCCCGTCGTGCCGCCTGCGGGCACCGCATCCGTCAAGAAGCGCCCCGCGCACGGCCACGGCCGCCTGCTGACCCGCCGCGACCGCGTCACGCTCGCCCTGATGGCGGGCGTGCCGACGATCCTGCACGTCGCCCTGGTGTGGCTGACCGCGCTGGCCTCCATCGCGCTGGCCTTCACCACCTGGAACGGCATCGGCTTCGACTCCATCACGTGGGTCGGCCTGCAGAACTTCCGGGAACTGTTCACCAGCAACCCGCAGTTCTGGCCCGCCGTCGAGCACAACGTCATCTGGTTCGTCGTGCTCATCCTGCTGCCCACGCCCTTCGGCCTGTTCCTGGCCGTGCAGCTGGACAAGCGGATCCGCTTCAGCCGCGTCTACCAGACCGCGTTCTTCCTGCCGGTCGTGGTCTCGCTCGCGGTCACCGGCTTCGTCTGGCAGCTCGTCTACAACCCCGACACGGGTCTGATCAACAACCTCATCGGAGCCAACAAGCCCGGCCACTACATCGACTGGATCGGCAACCCGGACCTCAACCTGTGGGCCGTCCTGGTCGCCGCCTCCTGGCGGCACGCCGGCTACATGATGATCCTCTACCTGGCGGGGCTGAAGAGCGTCGACCCGTCCCTGCGCGAGGCCTCCGCCCTCGACGGCGCGAGCGAGTGGCAGACGTTCAAGAACGTCATCTTCCCGACCCTGCGCCCGACCAACACCGTCGTCCTGGTCGTCACGATCATCGAGGCGCTGCGCGCCTTCGACCTGGTCTTCGTCTTCAACAAGGGCGCCCAGGGCACCGAACTGCTGTCGATCCTGGTGACCAACAACATCATCGGCGAGTCCAGCCGCATCGGATACGGCTCGGCCATCGCGGTCGTGCTGCTGGTGATCTCGCTCGCCGTGATCATCCCGTACCTGATCGCGACCTTCCGGAAGGAGCGGCGCGCATGAGCCACGCCCTGGTGAGCAGGCGGCGCACGCCCGTCCGCCCCGCCCGGATCCTGCTGCACACCTTCCTCGTCGTCACGGCCCTGGCCTGGCTCGCCCCGCTGCTGTGGGCCCTGCTCGCGGCCATGCGCCCGTACGCGGAGACCAGCACCAAGGGCTACGTCTCCTGGCCCGACAAGCTGAGCCTCGACAACTTCGTCAACGCCTTCCAGCAGTCGGACATGCTGCACTACTTCGGCAACACGCTGATCATCGCCGTGCCGGCCGTGCTGCTGACGCTGCTGCTGTCCTCGATGGTCGCCTTCTACGTCAGCCGCTTCGACTTCCGGCTCAACCTGTTCCTGCTGCTGGTCTTCACGGCGGGCAACCTGCTGCCCCAGCAGGTCATCATCACCCCGCTGTACCGGCTGTACCTGCTCATCGACCTGCCCGGCATCACCATGAGCGGAAAGCTCTACGACTCCGCCCTCGGCCTGGTCCTGATCCACGTGGCGTTCCAGTCCGGCTTCTGCGCCTTCGTGCTCAGCAACTACATGCGCTCGCTGCCGCACGAGCTGACCGAGGCCGCCCTGGTCGACGGCGCCTCCGTCTGGCGCCTCTACTGGCAGATCGTGCTGCCGCTGTGCAAGCCCGCGATGGCCGCCCTCGCCACCCTCCTCTCCATCTGGATCTACAACGACTTCTTCTGGGCCATCGTCCTGATCTCCACCGGCGAGAACATGCCGATCACCTCGGCGCTGAACAACCTCTCCGGCCAGTACTTCACCGACCCCAACCTGGTCGCCGCCGGCGCCCTGCTCACCGCGATCCCGACCCTGATCGTGTACTTCGTGCTCCAGCGGCAGTTCGTCAGCGGACTGACGCTGGGCGCCAACAAGGGCTGAGTCCGGCCCCGGCATCCCGCGCGCACTGACCGTCTCGTGGATATACTGGAATATCGATCGGATATCCAGGAGGCTCCGCCATGGCCAAGACGCTGATCGACATCGACGAGGAACTGCTGGCCGAGGCGGCCATAGTGTTCGGGACCAAGACCAAGAAGGACACGGTCAACGCCGCTCTCAAGGAAGGTGTCGAGCGTAAGAACCGGGCCCTTGCGCTGGCCCGGCTCGCGGCGCGGGCGGACGCGGGCGACTTTGACATGCTGCTGGAGAAAGACACCTATCGTCGATGAGCGCGGCGACCTACCTCATTGACACCAGCGCCCTGGTCCGCATCCTGAAGCAGCCCGCCCGGGGACTCTGGGAAAAGCCCCTGACGGAAGGGGTGATCGCGCGGTGCCCGCTGACCGAGGTCGAGTTTCTGTACAGCGCCAGGAACGCCGAGGACCGGGTCGGTCTGGTCCAGGACCTGGACGCGCTGTTCGGCTGGGCCCCCCTGGACGATCGGGCGGTGACACGTGGATGGGATGTACAGCGGGAACTCACCGAGAAGGGAAAGCACCGTTCCGCCGGCGCCGTGGACCTGCTCGTCGCTGCGACCGCCGAGCTTCAGGGACTCACCCTCCTGCACTACGACAACGACTTCGAGACCATCGCCTCGGTCACCGGGCAGCCGACCCAGTGGCTCGCCGCCCCCGGCACCCTCTGACCACCCGGCAGGCCCGAGGGCGCGGCACTCCCCTAGTCGTGCCGCGCCCCCGCCCCCCCAGCCCCCGTCGGTCAGACCGCCCCCACCTCCGGCAACGCCCCCGTCCGCGCCGCCCGCCCGTACCAGCGGGCGCTCGTCTTCGGGGTGCGTTCGAGGGAGGCGTAGTCCACGTACACCGCGCCGAAGCGCTTGCCGTAGCCGTACGCCCACTCGAAGTTGTCCAGCAGGGACCACAGGAAGTAGCCGCGGACGTCCGCGCCGTCGGCGATCGCGCGGCGCACCGCCGACAGATGACCGTGGAGGTAGGCGACCCGCTCCGGGTCGTGCACCCGGCCGTCGGAGTCGATCTTGTCGTCGTAGGCCGCGCCGTTCTCGGTGATGTACAGCGGCAGGCCCGGGGCCTCGCGTGTGTAGCGCATGATCAGCTCGTGCAGGCCCGTCGGGTCGACCGTCCAGCCCATCTCGGTGCGCTCACCGGGCGTCTGGTGGAACGCCACGTCGTCCACGCCCGGCCACGGCGAGTGCTCGCTCGCCCCGTGGCCGTCCGCGCGCGGCCCCTTCCTGTTCGGGTCCGCCGCCGACACCAGGGAGGGCGTGTAGTAGTTGAGGCCGAGCGCGTCCAACGGCTGGTTGATCAGCGCCAGATCACCGTCCAGGACGTAGTCCCAGTCCGTGACACCGGCCGTCGCCACGTACAGCGACTCCGGGTAGGCGCCGTGCAGGATCGGGCCGTGGAAGACGCCGCTGGCCAGGTCGTCGATCTTCCGGGCCGCGGCCAGGTCCGCCGGGTCCTGCGAAAGCGGCCGCACCGTCGCCGAGTTGAGGGCCACCGCCACCTGGTTGCGGGCCGGCATCACCGACCGCAGCGCGGACGCGCCCAGCCCGTGCGCCAGGTTCAGATGGTGCGCGGCCCGCAGCGAGGCGGCCGGGTCCGTACGGCCGGGGGCGTGCACACCGGAGGCGTAGCCGAGGAACGCGCTGCACCACGGCTCGTTGAGCGTCATCCAGTGCTCCACCCGGTCACCGAGCGCCTCACCGACGATGCGCGCGTACTCGGCGAAGCGGTGCGCCGTGTCCCGCTCGGGCCAGCCGCCCGCGTCCTCCAGCTCCTGCGGCAGGTCCCAGTGGTAGAGCGTGACGGCCGGCTTGATGCCCTTCGACAGCAGCTCGTCGACCAGCCGGCGGTAGAAGTCCAGCCCCTTCTGGACCGCCGGGCCGCGCCCCGTCGGCTGCACCCGGGACCAGGAGACGGAGAAGCGGTAGGCGCCCAGCCCCAGCTCCGCCATCAGCGCCACGTCCTCGCGGTACCGGTGGTAGTGGTCGACAGCGATGTCACCGGTGTCGCCGCCCTCGGTCTTGCCCGGCGTACGGCTGAACGTGTCCCAGATCGACGGCGTACGGCCGTCCTCCCGCACCGCACCCTCGATCTGGTACGCGGAGGTCGCCGCGCCCCAGAGGAAGGCGGGAGGGAAGGTCACCGGGGTGGCCGGATTTTCGGAGTCAGGCATGGAAGCGCTCCCAATGGAGGTCGTGGAGACCGATGGTGGAGGGGGAGGAGGACGAGGGGCCGGAGCGGCGCTGACCCGGCCCCCGAGAACACGGGGTCAGCCCTTCACGGCACCCTGCATGATGCCGCCCACGATCTGCTTGCCGAAGATCGCGAACACCAGCAGCAGCGGCAGCGTGCCCAGCAGCGCGCCCGCCATGATCAGGGACTGGTCGGGCGTGTAACCGCGGCCCAGACCCGCGACCGCGACCTGCACGGTCGGGTTGCCCATCTGGGTCAGCACCAGGAACGGCCACATGAAGTCGTTCCAGGTCTGCACGAACGTCAGCATCCCGAGCACGGCCATCGCCGGCCGCGCCGCCGGGAACACCACGTGCCACACCACCCGCCAGCTGCTCGCCCCGTCGACCCGGGCGGCCTCGATGATCTCGTCCGGCAGCGCCTGGATCAGGTACTGCCGCATGAAGAACACACCGAACGCGCTCACCAGCGACGGGAAGATCACCGCCTGCAACTGGTCCGTCCAGTCGAGCTTGGCGACCATCATGTACAGCGGGATCACACTGAGCTGCGGCGGCACCATCATCGTGCCGATCACGATCAGCATCAGCGCGCCACGGCCCCTGAACCGCAGCTTGGCGAAGGCGAAACCGGCGATCGTCGACAGGAAGACGATGGTCAGCGCCGAAACGCCCGCCACGATCGTGGTGTTGAAGAACGCCTCACCCAGATTGGCCTCGTTCCAGGCGATCTCCAGCTTGTCGAACAGACCCGCGCCGAACCAGAACGGCGGTGGCGTCTGCGCGAGCCGCTGGTTGTCACGCGAGGCGGCGATCGCCGTCCACACCAGCGGGAACAGCGACACGATCGTGAACACGATGAGGATCGCGTACCCGAGGGGACCGGCGTGCAGCGTCCCGCCGGCCCGCGCGGACTTCGGCAGCCGGGGGCGTTTGGAGCCCTCTACGGGCTCGGTGTCCGGGGGCGTCACAGTCGTCGTCACGGCCACAACTCCTTAACTACTGGCGCGCAGCCGGCGCGAGATGACGTAGTTGACGATGCCGATGACGATCAGGATCAGGAACATCGTCCAGGCGATCGCCGAGGCCCGGCCCAGGTGCTGGGCCACCCAGCCCTGCTCGTACAGATACAGACCGAGCGTCTGGAACTGGTGCTCCGCGCCGCCGGACGCCCCCTTGTTGACGTCGAACAGCAGGGGCTCACCGAAGACCTGCGAGGCCCCGATCGTCGAGACGACGGTGGTGAAGAGGATCGTCGGGCGCAGCGCCGGCAGCGTCACATGGATGAACTGCTGCCAGCGGTTGGCGCCGTCCAGCGCCGCCGACTCGTACAGGTCCTGCGGGATCGCCTGCATCGCGGCGAGGTAGATCAGCGCGTTGTAGCCCGTCCAGCGCCAGATGATGATCGTCGAGACCGCGATCTGCGAGGGCCACTTGTCGTTCTGCCAGTCGACCGGGTTGATCCCCACCATGTCGAGCAGCCAGTTGATCATGCCGTAGTCACGGCCGAAGAGCAGCACGAACACCAGCGAGGCCGCGGCGATCGACGTCGCGTACGGCGCGAGCATCGCGACCCGGAAGAAGGTCGAGGCCCGCAGCTTGTAGTTGAGGATGTGGGCGATGCCCATCGCCATCAGCAACTGCGGAACGGTGGAGATGACGCCGATGGTCAGGGTGTTCTTCGCCGCGTTCCAGAAGAAGTCGTCGTCGAAGATCCGCGTGTAGTTGCGCAGCCCGACCCAGTTCATGTCGGTCGGCGCGGTCAGCTCCACCTGGTGCAGCGAGGCCCAGCCCGTGTAGATCAGCGGGAACAGGCCGAACGCGACGAACAGCAGGAAGAACGGGGAGACGAAGGCGTACGGGCTCCAGCGGATGTCCCGCTGCCAGCGGCGGGACAGCCGGTCCCGGCGCCGCCGCTCCTTCTCCACGGCCGCGGGGTCCCCGGGCGGGCGGCCCGGGGCCGCGCCCCCCTGCACGGGGGGCGCGGCGGTGTCATGACGGGTGGCCATACGGGTCACTGGTCCAGCTTGTTGTCGATGGACTTGATCGCCGACTCCCAGGCCTCCTTGGCCGACTTGCCCTTCGTCACCAGGATCACGCCGTTGTCCGACAGGCCCTGCATGATGATCTGGTCCTTCGGGCCGATCACCTGGACCGGGGCGGACTTGGCGGCCGCCGCGAAGATCGGGCCGATCTTCTGGTCACCGGTCATCTCGTTGGTCGCGCCGGTCACTTCGGGCATGGTGTAGGCGGACGGGGCGCTCGGGAAGCTGGCCTGCACCTTGAACAGCTTCGCCTGCTGCTCCGGAGCGGTCAGCCAGGTCACGAACTTCTGGGCCTCCTTCACGTGCTTGCCGCTCTTCGGCACGGTGAGGAAGGTGCCGCCCCAGTTGCCGCCCTTGGGCGCGGCGGCCACGGCCCACTTGCCGGCCGCGTCCGGCTTCGCGTTGCCCTTGATCGTGCCCAGCATCCACGGCGGGCAGGCGATGGCGGCGAACTTGTTGTTGGCGATCGTGGAGTTCCAGGACGGCTGGAACTGCGTCTGGGACTGGACGAGCCCCTTCTCGGCGGCCTCGGAGGTCAGGTCGAAGGCGGCCTTGACGGCCGGGTTCGTCTTGTAGATGACCTTGCCGGAGGAGTCGTAGAACTTCTCCTTCTCGCTGCCCAGGATCGCGTTGATCAGACCGCCGGGGGAGTCCATGAAGAAGGTGCCCTGGGGGGCCTTCGACTTGTAGCGCTCGCCGACGTCGACGAGCTTGGCCCAGTCACCGGCCCACAGCTTGCCGACCTCGGCCGGGTCGGTCGGCAGACCGGCCTGCTTGAAGAGGTCCGTGCGGTAACAGATCGCCATCGGGCCGACGTCGGTGCCGAGGCCGATCGTCCTGCCGTCCTTGGTGGTGGCCTGCTGCCACTTCCAGTCCAGCCACTTGCTCTTGTCCACACCCGGAGCCTTGGACATGTCCTCGAGCTTGTCGGCCTGGGTGGCCGTGACCTCGGCGATGTTGGCGACTTCGACGGCCTGGACGTCGAGCAGGCCGCTGTTGGTGGTGAGGTGGTTCAGCAGCGCCGGGTAGTAGTTCTCGTTCCGCTCGACGACGTTCTGCTCGATCTTGATCTTCGGGTTGAGCTTCTCGTACTCGTCGTAGAGGCCGGCCTCCTTGAAGCCCATGGTGCCGAAGAGCCCCACGGATATCGTCGTCTTGCCGCCGCTGTCGCCCGACGAGGAGTCGGAGCCGTCGTCCTTGCCGTCGTCGGCACAGCCGGCCAGCAGCCCGGCGCCCAGCGACGCGACGGCCGCGACGACCATCGCCTTGCGGGCGGTTCGGATGCGTGCTCGCATGTCGTCCTCCTGTTGCCCTGACGTGCCGACCCCCCGGCCAACTGCATGTTGGACCCGTTTTCACTCGCTGCGGCTCGGGCGGGGAACGTGCGGGTTGTGTATGTGTCAGGTACTGTGGGAGCGCTCCCACCGGTGATGTGTTGAAGGTTCGCGGGTCGCGGCGGGGGTGTCAAGGGACCGGACAAGGAGAGATGCGTTCAGTTATCGGGCCGTTAACTGGACCCGCGCGGGGGCCGGTTGGGGCTCGGGAGGGCGGTATCCGGCCAGTCGGAGACGCTCGTCCGGGAAGAAGCGGAGGGCCGGGGGGCGACGCCCCTCGGCGGCGGTCACTTCCCTCGGCGAGCCTGTTAAATTCCAGGCCAGTCGCAGAGTGCGGGTGCGGACGGGAAGGCGGAGCCCATGGCAAGCCACGGAGCGCGGGGCCGAAGTGGTGGCCGGCCCACCCTCGAAGAGGTGGCGGCGCGCGCGGGTGTCGGGCGCGGCACCGTCTCCCGGGTGATCAACGGTTCGCCGAGGGTCAGTGACGCGACCCGGGCGGCGGTGGAGGCGGCCGTCGCGGAGCTCGGCTACGTCCCCAACACGGCGGCCCGCGCCCTGGCCGCCAACCGTACGAACGCGATCGCGCTGGTGGTGCCCGAGCCGGAGACGAGGTTCTTCGCGGAGCCGTACTTCTCGGACATGCTCAGGGGCGTCGGGGCGGAGATCTCCGACACGGAGATGCAGCTGCTGCTGATCTTCGCGGGCAACGACCGGGAGCGGCAGCGGCTCGCCCAGTACCTGGCCGCCCACCGGGTGGACGGTGTGCTGCTGGTCTCGGTCCACGCGGACGACCCGCTGCCCGACCTGCTGGCGCAGCTGGAGATCCCCGCGGTGATCAGCGGTCCGCGCTCATCGGCGGAGACGCTGCCGTCGGTCGACTCGGACAACTACGGCGGTGCCCGCCAGGCCGTCGAGCACCTGCTGTCCGGCGGCCGCCGCCGGGTGGCCCACATCACCGGCCGCCTCGATGTCTACGGTGCCCAGCGCCGCATCGACGGCTACCGCGACGCCCTGAGGGACGCGGGTCACGGGGTGGACGAGGCGCTGATCGAGGCGGGTGACTTCTCGGAGGAGGGCGGCCGTCAGGCCATGCGGGCGCTGCTGGAGCGCCACCCCGATCTGGACGCGGTCTTCGCCGCCTCCGACGTCACCGCGGCCGGTGCCCGCCAGGCGCTGCGCGAGGCGGGGCGCCGCATTCCCGACGACGTCGCGCTCGTCGGCTACGACGATTCCGCCATCGCCCGCCACATGGACCCGCCCCTCACCAGCGTCCGCCAGCCCATCGAGGAGATGGGCCGCCGGATGATAGGCCTCCTCCTCACCGAGGTCGCCGACCGCCGCCCGCTGGCCTCCCGGGGCCTGGACCGGCGCCAGATGGTCCTGGCGACGGAACTGGTGGTGCGGTCGTCGTCGTGACGGCCCGTCATCCGGACCGGCCGGCGCTCGTCGAACGGACCGCCGGCGCCGCTCCGGGCCCACCCGGGCGGCGCCACCGATACGGGTACGGTCATGTCCTCGCCGGTACCGGACGGCGGAGCAGGTAGGCGGCCGCGACCGACACCAGCACGGCCATGCAGGCGATGAACACCAGCCCCGCGCCCTCCAGGCCGATCGGGCGGGTCAGGAGGCCCACGCCGATCACGGGGAGGGAGATGCCCGTGTAGGCCACCACGAACAGCGTCGAGATGACCTCCGCGCGCTGACCCCGGGGAGACGCCCCGGCCACCTCGGCGAGCGCGCCGCGGAACGCCAGCCCTTGTCCGACCCCGCCGACGATCGCGCTGAGCACCACCAGCGCCATGAGGTTCCACCGCAGCGCGCCCGCGAGCAGCGCCAGTCCGGCGAGGAGCCCGGCACAGCCCAGGGGGAGTGACCGCCGTGCGCCGACCGGGCCGACCGCCAGTTGCCCGGCGGTGGAGGAGAAGAAGGCCAGCGCGACGACCAGACCGCTCACCGCGTGGTTGTGCAGGTTCAGCGACCGGGCGAGGAACTCCGGGCTGACCGAGGTGAACAGCCCGAGCAGGGCGAAACCGACGAACGAGGCGGTCGCCGCGGGCGCGAACACCGCCCGCACCTGCGGGGGCAGCGCGGGGCGCTGCGGCCGTACGGTGCGCAGCGGCTGCCGCTCCCGCACGGTCTCCGCGAGGCGCAGCACGACGAGGGCGGCCCCGGCCACCAGGATCAGGTGCGTGACGAACGGCAGGTACAGCGGCCACTCGGCGTACTGCGCGAGCACTCCGGACAGCAGCGGACCGCACCCCAGGCCGCCCATGTTGGCGGCCGTCGCCACGAACGTGGCGCGGGAGGCGCCGCCCTGCGGCGCCAGCTCCATCACGTAGGCCGTGGCGGCACCGGTGAACAGCCCGGCGGACAGCCCCGACAGCAGCCGTCCCGCGAACAGCCAGTCCAGACCGGTGGCGCAGAGGAAGCAGACCGCGCTCGCCGCGGCGAAGGCCAGTCCGCACAGCAGCACCGGGCGCCGGCCCACCGCGTCCGAGGCGTTGCCGACCAGCAGCAGCACCGCGATGACCGCGAAGGCGTACACGGCGTACACCACGGTCACCGTCAGGTCGGAGAACCCGAACTTGGCCTGGTAGAGGGGATAGAGGGGAGTCGGCAGCGTGGTGCCGGCCATGCACACGGCGAACACAGCCCCGCCGAGCACACACGCCCGCCACCCGCGATGTCCACCGTCCATGGCGCCGACCGTAACCCTGCCGGTCGGCACGGCCAGGACCGGCGCGCAAAAAGCTTCAGCCGGTGACCTCTGTCGAAGCCACCGGCTGATTGCTCAGGGTGAGTGACGGGACTCGAACCCGCGGCATCCTGGACCACAACCAGGTGCTCTACCAGCTGAGCTACACCCACCATGACCGGCTTGGAGGTCAGTGACTTCCCCGACCGGCCGAGAAAAAGTGTACAGGGTCCGAAGGGGTGCTCGCGCACGCCTTTCCCGGCGCTCCCCGACGGGCCCCTGTCACGCCTACTGAGCAGGCAGAACGTGCTTCGCGGCGATCGTCTTCGCGGTGTCCGAGTCGGGGCCGGGCTGCGGGACGAAGAGGGCCTCGCGGTAGTAGCGCAGCTCGGCGATGGACTCGCGGATGTCGGCGAGCGCGCGGTGGTTGCCGTTCTTCTGCGGGCTGTTGAAGTACGCCCTCGGGTACCAGCGGCGGGCCAGCTCCTTGATCGACGACACGTCGACGATCCGGTAGTGCAGGTAGTCCTCCAGCGTCGGCATGTCGCGCAGCAGGAAGCCGCGGTCCGTGCCGACGGAGTTGCCGCACAGCGGGGCCTTGCCCGGCTCCTTGACGAACTCCCTCACATACGTCAGGACCTGGTCCTCCGCGTCCCGCAGAGTCGTTCCGTCCGGCAGCTCGGCGAGCAGCCCGGACGCGGTGTGCATCTGACGCACCACCTCCGGCATCGTCTCCAGCGCCCGGTCCGGCGGCCGGATGACGATGTCCACGCCTTCGCCGAGCACGTTCAGCTCGGAGTCGGTGACGAGGGCGGCCACCTCGATGAGCGCGTCGTCCGACAGCGAGAGGCCGGTCATCTCGCAGTCGATCCACACCATGCGATCGTTCATGTGTCTCACCTTACGGCGAGCCGCCCCGGGCTGAGCCGACGGTGCGGTGACCTCGTGGCCGGGGACCGGTTGCCCCCCCAAACAAGGAGCCGGGCCCGCGGGGGCTGCTCCCCGCGGGCCCGGTCACCCGATCACGTCGCGCTGCGCTGCCCCGGCAGGCTCGCCCGGGGCGATATGTACGCCTCCCGCCCGTTGTCGGAGGCGGCCGACGCCGACAGCGCCGGGGGCGACCCGATCGCGCTCGCCGCCGCCGTACGGCGGGACTGGATCGGGACGGGGTGCTCCGGGTGGAGGGAGCCGGGCGGCTGGCCCGGCTGACCGGGGTGGCCCGGGTGGCCGCCCGGCACGCCGGCCCCGGGTCCGCCCTGGGAGGCCTCGGTCTCCTGGGGCCGCTCGCCCTGGGGGCGCCGGGCGCGGTACGCCGCCCGGTACGCGGCCGGGGACGAGCCCAGCTGGCGGCGGAAGTGCCCGCGCAGGGCGACCGGCGACCGGAAGCCGCAGCGCCCCGCCACCTCGTCCACCGAGTAGTCCGACGTCTCCAGCAGGCGCTGCGCCTGGAGCACCCGCTGCGTGATCAGCCACTGCAGCGGGGCGCTCCCGGTGAGTGAGCGGAAGCGGCGGTCGAACGTACGACGGCTCATGTACGCGCGTGCCGCCAGCGTCTCCACGTCGAACTGTTCGTGGAGGTGCTCCAGCGCCCAGGCGACGACCTCGGCCAGCGGGTCGGCGCCGATCTCCTCCGGTAAAGACCTGTCGAGGTAGCGCTCCTGGCCGCCGGTTCGGCGCGGGGGCACGACGAGCCGCCGGGCCAGGGCGCCGGCCGCCTCGTTGCCATGGTCGGTGCGCACGATGTGCAGGCACAGGTCGATGCCCGCCGCCGTGCCGGCCGACGTCAGCACGTCGCCGTCGTCGACGAACAGCTCCCGCGGGTCGACGTGCACCGACGGGTAGCGCTTCGCCAGTGTCGGCGCGTACATCCAGTGTGTCGTCGCGGGGCGGCCGTCCAGCAGGCCGGCCGCCGCGAGGACGAAGGCGCCGGTGCACAGTCCGACGATGCGGGCGCCCTCCTCGTGGGCCCGGCGCAGCGCGTCGAGCGCCTCCTCCGGCGGCGGAGATGTGATCGAACGCCAGGCCGGTACGACGACCGTGCCCGCGCGAGAGATCGCTTCCAGGCCATGCGGGGCGCTGAGTTCCAGGCCCCCTGTGGTCCGCAGCGGGCCGTCCTCACCGCCGCACACCAGCAGTCGGTAGCGCGGCACGCCGGCGTCCTGGCGGTCGATCCCGAACACCGACAGTGGTATGGAACTCTCGAAGATGGGGCCGCCGCTGAACAGCAGCACCGCGACGATCTCCTTGCGGCGTCGCCCGGAAAGCTTCCGGGCCACGGCTTCCGGCGCGGCAGTGGAGTCGTGGCTCATACTGCTAAGCCCCCCTCGGTGGTCGCGGCTCCTCGGTTGTGTCGCTCCTGCACGTTTCCCCTCGGTCCTGCACGAGTCCCCCGCCGTAGACAGTCAAGATCGAATCTACTGTGTCCCGTCGCGCCGAGTTGGCCGGTTCGGCACTCGGCAGATTGTCGACTTGGCAACTTGGCGTGAAGCATTCGATCACGAAGCGTTGCACTCGTGGGGCGTGCAGGGAAGTGCGCCTTGTCGCGGTGGCCAATCCACGTAGGGTGCGCAGGACCCCTGAGGCCCTTTCCGTGCAGGTCGAACGGGGGTTGGGGGGTGGTGGGACACGGTGATGCACGGGTGCCGGAAGTTGGCTGAAAACCGACGTGCACGTGCACGGAAACCGGTCAGCTGACCGGTGTATCTCCTCCAGTGTGCCGTCCGCCACGATGCGACCCCGTTCCGGTGCGGTGGCGCCTGCCCCGGTGGGGTGCCCGGTCCTCGGCCGCCATGCGGGCCGCGCCGCGCTCGGACTGGCGCAGCAGCACCCGGCAGGCGCCCGTGACGGCCGCGAGTCCGAGGGCGGTGCCGGCGGCACCGGCCAGCGAGGTGCCGTAGCCGAGCAGCACGACGGGGACGAGCAGACAGCTGAAGGCCGCCCAGCGGATCACGTCCGTCGCGGTGTCCCGCGACGGCGGAATCACGCGGTCCGCCTCGGAGGCGGGGCGAGGTCCGGACATGCGTGCTCCCTGTGGCGTGGCTCACGGAGTTCAACGCTCGGCCGCGGGGCAGGTCACTGTGTGATCGGATCACCCCGGGATCACTCCCAGGGGTAAGTGAATCCTGTGCAAACCGGCTGTACAGCGCAGCAACCATTGCGTTACGGGCGTCGCCTCGTGCATGCTCCCTGGAACCCGCACGCACGGCGGGCGGGGTCTGGGCTAAGGAGGCGTGCCGCCGTACCCTTGGGGGTATGGGGTTGGGAAGACCATTCCCGGACACAGCTCCGCCGCACACTGTTGTCCCACCCATAAAGGATCACAACGCCGAGACAGCCATGGCCGGTCACGAATTCTTCGAACCCGCGGACCGCAAGCGGCCCGTCGCCGATCCCACGGCGGCCGAGCCCCTGGCGGCGGAAGAGCCACGTCATTCCTGCGACCCCGCCTTCAAGCACGGCGTGGTCGTCGGTTTTGACGGCTCCACCTCCAGTGAGCGCGCCCTGGCGTACGCGATCGGCATGGCCCATCGCTCCGGCTCGGGCCTGATCATCGTCCATGTCGCCAACCGGCTGCCGACCACGGTGTGGGCCGGCTGTGAGCCGCCCGTCTTCGTGGACGTGCCGGACCACCGGACCGAGGTGCTCGGTCTTGAGCTGGCCTGTGCGGACTATCTCGCCGAGGTCCCCTGGATCCTGGTCGAGCGGGGCGGGGACATCTGCCACGAACTCGAGGAGGTCGGCCGGGAGTACGAGGCCGACGCGATCGTCGTGGGGTCGACCCACGGCATCGTCGGGCGGATCTTCGGCTCGGTCGCCGGGCGGCTCGCCAAGCGGGCGCAGCGGCCTGTGATTGTCATTCCCTGACGCTGTGTCAGCGGCTGACGCCGCGTCAATCTCCCGGATCGCCAAGTGAGAACGGACCCCCTGTGCGTGTGTCAGCACGTGGGGGTCCGTTCTCATCGGGTGGCCTGTGCGGGTGCGTCGGGGTCGTTCGCGCAGTTCCCCGCGCCCCCTAAACGAGGGTTGGTTACTCCACCGTCACCGACTTGGCCAGGTTGCGGGGCTTGTCGATGTCCCTGCCCAGGGCCAGGGCCGTGTGGTACGCGAGGAGCTGGAGGGGGATGCCCATCAGGATGGGGTCCAGCTCGTCCTCGTTCTTCGGGACGACGATCGTCTCGTCGGCCTTCTCCTGGTGCTGGTGCGCGACCGCGAGGATCTTGCCGCTGCGGGCCTTGATCTCCTCCAGGGCGGCGCGGTTCTTCTCCAGCAGGTCGTCGTCGGGGACGATCGCGACCGTGGGGAGGGCCGGCTCGATCAGGGCCAGCGGACCGTGCTTGAGCTCGGAGGCGGGGTAGGCCTCGGCGTGGATGTACGAGACCTCCTTGAGCTTCAGGGAGGCCTCGCGGGCCACCGGGTAGCCCCGCACGCGGCCGATGAAGAGCATCGAGCGGGCCTCGGCGAACTGCAGGGCCAGCTTCTTGACGTCCTCCTCGTGCTCCATGATCTCGGCGATCTGGGCGGGCAGCTTGCGCAGGCCCTCGATGATGCGCTTGCCGTCGCGGACCGAGAGGTCGCGGGTGCGGCCGAGGTGGAGGGCGAGGAGCGCGAAGGCGACCGTGGTGTTGGTGAAGCACTTCGTGGAGACCACGCAGACCTCGGGCCCGGCGTGCACGTAGATGCCGCCGTCCGCCTCGCGGGCGATCGCCGAGCCGACGACGTTCACCACGCCCAGGACCCGCGCGCCCTTGCGCTTGAGCTCCTGCACGGCGGCCAGGACGTCGTAGGTCTCACCGGACTGGGAGACCGCGACGTAGAGGGTGTCGGGGTCGACGACCGCGTTGCGGTAGCGGAACTCCGAGGCGGGCTCGGCGTCGGCGGGGATGCGGGCCAGCTCCTCGATCATCTGGGCGCCGATCATGCCCGCGTGGTACGAGGTGCCGCAGCCGAGGATCTTCACGCGGCGGATCCGGCGGGCCTCGCGCGCGTCGAGGTTCAGTCCGCCCAGGTGCACGGTGGAGAAGCGGTCGTCGATGCGGCCGCGCAGCACGCGGTCCACGGCGTCGGCCTGCTCGTGGATCTCCTTGTGCATGTAGGTGTCGTGGCCGCCCATGTCGTACGAGGCGGCCTCCCACTCGACGGTGGTGGGCTCGGCGGTGGTGCGGGTGCCCTCCGTCGTGTACGTGCGGAAGTCGTCGGCCTTCAGGGTGGCCATCTCGCCGTCGTCGAGGGTGACGATCTGGCGGGTGTGGGCGACCAGAGCGGCTATGTCCGAGGCGACGAACATCTCCTTCTCGCCGATGCCGAGGACGACCGGGGAGCCGTTGCGGGCGACGACGATCCGGTCGGGGAAGTCGGCGTGCATGACGGCGATGCCGTACGTGCCCTCGATGAGCCGGAGGGTCTCGCGGACCTTGTCCTCCAGCTTGGTCGCCTGCGAGCGGGCGATGAGGTGGGTGAGGACCTCGGTGTCGGTCTCGGAGAGGAACTCGACGCCGTCCGCCTCCAGCTTGCGGCGCAGGTCGGCGGCGTTGTCGATGATGCCGTTGTGGACGACGGCGACCTTGCCCTCGGCGTCCAGGTGCGGGTGCGCGTTCACGTCCGAGGGAGCGCCGTGGGTGGCCCAGCGGGTGTGGGCGATGCCGGTCGTGCCCTTGAAGCGGGCCGGGACCTTGGCCTCCAGGTCGCGCACGCGGCCCTTGGCCTTGACCATCTTCAGGCCGGACGCCTTCGGGGACGTGACGACGATGCCCGCGGAGTCGTAGCCGCGGTACTCCAGGCGCTGGAGGCCCTCCAGCAGGAGGGGGGCGACGTCACGCTTCCCGATGTAACCGACGATTCCGCACATGTACAGGTATTCCTCAGCCGTAGACGATGCGCCGCAGCTGCCGGAGCGAGAGCTCCGGCGGCGCCACCGCGCGATATTTCAGGTCCGCCTCGATCCGCTCGAAGATCGCCGCGTTCACCAGGCCCTGGGCCTGGAGCTCGCGGTGGCGGCGACGGACGTATTCCTCGGTCGTCTCGTCGAACCAGGCGAGCACGTCCTGGATCACCCGCAGTGCCTCGCCCCGGTTGAGGGGCGTGGACCGCGTCAGGTGATCAACGAGTTCGTCGTGCACTCGCTAGATCCTGAGGCACCGGCGGTACTTTCGCAAGAATCCTGCCCGGTTTCGGGCAGATGCCTGATGGGATCTTTTGGGGGAACGTTGAACCTGTCATGAGCGCTTGTTCGTGAAGCGTCCACCGCGCGTCCCGTGTCCCGTTGCCCGAGGCGTCGATTTTTGGACGCCATGGACCTTCCTCGTATGGGCGTACCCGAGCGGCTCGCCGAGCGCATGAGTATGGCCGAGCAGCACGAGTACCTGCGCGCCAGATTCTCCCGGCGCACGATGATCAGAGGCGGTGCCGTCACGCTCGGCGCCGTCGCGGGTGGCGCGTTCGTACCCGGCGCCACCGCCCAGGCGGCCGTTCCCACGGCACGCACCGCTCCCGCGACCGAGGCCGTCGACGGTGCCTTCGTCGCACCCTTCGGCCGCCACCTCGCCTACGGTGCCGACCCGCGCACGGAGATGACGGTCTCCTGGCAGGTCCCGGTCGCCGTCAAGAAGCCGTTCATCCGGATCGGCGCCCACCCCACGGACCTCTCCCGGAAGATCGACGCCGAGGTCCGCACCCTCTTCACCCCGGCCGGGGTCGGCGCGAGCGGCGACCACACCCAGTACTACCTCCATGCCCGGCTGACCCACCTGCGACCGGGCCGGACCTACTACTACGGCGTCGGCCACCAGGGCTTCGACCCCGCCGAGCCGCACCTGCTGGGCACCCTCGGCACCTTCACCACCGCTCCCGCGCACAAGGCGCCGTTCACCTTCACGGCCTTCGGCGACCAGGGCGTCAGCTACCACGGCCTCGCCAACAACAGCCTGCTGCTCGGCCAGAACCCGGCCTTCCACCTGCACGCCGGCGACATCGCCTACGGCGACCCGACCGGCCAGGGCAAGACCTCCGACACCGGCTTCGACTCGCGCACCTGGGACCAGTTCCTGGCCCAGACCGAGACGGTCGCCAAGTCCGTCCCGTGGATGGTGTCGTACGGCAACCACGACATGGAGGCCTGGTACTCGCCGGGCGGCTACGGCGGCGAGGAGGCCCGCTTCACGCTCCCCGGCAACGGGCCGGACACGAAGCACCTGCCGGGCGTCTACTCCTTCGTCCACGGCAACACCGCGGTCATCTCGCTCGACCCCAACGACGTGTCCTTCGAGATCCCGGCCAACCTCGGCATCTCGGGCGGCACGCAGACCACGTGGTTCGAGGCGCAGCTGAAGAAGTACCGGGCCGCGCGGGACATCGACTTCGTCGTGGTGTTCTTCCACCACTGCGCCTACTGCACCTCCACGGCGCACGCCTCGGAGGGGGGTGTGCGCCAGGAGTGGGTGCCGCTGTTCGAGAAGTACCAGGTGGACCTCGTCATCAACGGCCACAACCACCAGTACGAGCGCACCGACGTCATCAAGGGCGACAAGGTCGCCAAGAAGCTGCCGATCGGCGGCACGGCGTACCCCGAGACCGAGGGCGTGGTGTACGTGACGGCGGGTGCGGCCGGCCGCAGCCTGTACGCGTTCAGCGCGCCCGACTCCTACGAGGGGCACGAGCACGAGGTCGACTCCGTGGCCTCCTTCGTCAACCTCAAGGACGGCAAGCAGAACGAGACCGTCGCGTGGTCGCGCGTGCGCTACCTGAACTACTCGTTCCTGCGCGTGGACGTCACCCCGGCCCCGCGAGGCCGTTACGCCACGCTGAAGGTGCGGGGCATCGCGGAGACCGGCGAGCGGATCGACCACTTCACGGTGGCGCGCCGCGCCAAGTAGGCCCGTGCGGCCCGGGCCGGGCCTTGGCGTCCGGCCCGGGCCGCAGCGGATCTCCGCCACGGGGGTGGATTGTTCGCCGCCTCTCGCGAGAGAGTGGTCCAGACCTCTTGGAGCTCTACGGCTCATGGAAGGGACACGCTTGTGAGAGACGGCCGTGTGAGACACCACCACAGAACGCTCCGCCTTCTCGGTTCCCTGCTGCTCGTGACGATGGGCGTCTCCGTGACAGGGGCCGCCCCCGCGGCGGAGGCGTCGCCCACCCCGCTCGACCGTGTGATCCCCGCGCCCGCCTCGGTCGCGCCGGGCGGATCCCCCTACCGGATCACCCGCGGCACCCACATACGCGTCGACGACTCCCGCGAGATCCGCCGCATCGGCGAGTACCTCGCGCGGATCCTCCGCCCCTCCACCGGCTACCGCCTGCCCGTCACCGCCCAGGGGACCGGCGGGATCCGACTGCGCCTCGCCGCGGGCCCGTTCGGCGCCGAGGGCTACCGCCTCGACAGCGGCCGCAAGGGCGTCACCATCACGGCGGCGGAGCCCGCCGGCCTCTTCCACGGCGTGCAGACCCTGCGCCAGCTGCTCCCGGCGGCCGTCGAGAGGGACTCCGTCCAGCCCGGCCCGTGGCTCGTCGCCGGCGGCACCGTCACCGACACCCCGCGCTACGGCTGGCGCGGCGCCATGCTCGACGTCTCCCGGCACTTCTTCACCGTCGACCAGGTCAAGCGCTACGTCGACCAGCTGGCCCTCTACAAGATCAACAAGCTGCATCTGCACCTCAGCGACGACCAGGGCTGGCGCATCGCCGTCGACTCCTGGCCGCGGCTCGCCACCTACGGCGGTTCGACCGAGGTCGGCGGTGGTCCCGGCGGTTTCTACACCAAGGCCGACTACAAGGAGATCGTGCGGTACGCCGCTTCCCGCTACCTGGAGGTCGTCCCCGAGATCGACATGCCCGGCCACACGAACGCGGCGCTGGCTTCGTACGCCGAGCTGAACTGCGACGGTGTCGCGCCGCCGCTCTACACCGGCACCGAGGTCGGCTTCAGCTCGCTGTGCGTCGGCAAGGAGGTCACGTACGACTTCGTGGAGGACGTGATCCGGGAGCTCGCGGCGCTCACGCCGGGCCGGTACCTCCACATCGGGGGTGACGAGGCGCACTCCACCAGCCATGGGGACTACGTGAAGTTCATGGACCGGGTGCAGCCGATCGTCGCCAAGTACGGCAAGACGGTGGTCGGCTGGCACCAGCTGACCGGGGCGACTCCGGCGAAGGGCGCTCTCGCGCAGTACTGGGGGCTCGACAGTACGAGTGCCGAGGAGAAGGAGCGGGTCGTGAAGGCCGCGCAGGGCGGGACGGGGCTGATCCTGTCGCCGGCCGACCGGGTGTATCTCGACATGAAGTACACGAAGGACACGCCGCTGGGGCTGTCCTGGGCGGGGTACGTCGAGGTGAAGCGGTCGTACGACTGGGATCCCGGGGCGTATCTGCCGGGGGTGCCGGGCGGGGCCGTGAAGGGGGTGGAGGCGCCGATGTGGTCGGAGACTCTTGAGGACTCCGGGGACATCGAGTTCATGGCGTTTCCGCGGTTGCCCGGGGTTGCCGAGTTGGGGTGGTCGCAGGGGGCGACGCGTGACTGGGAGCGGTACAAGGTGCGGCTTGCTGCGCAGGCTGAGCGGTGGGATGCCCTGGGGGTAGGGTTTTATCGGTCGGGGCAGGTGCCGTGGGGGGCTGGCGGGCGGTGAATTGGCCGCGGGGCGGTGGGGGCTTGTCGCGCAGTTCCCCGCGCCCCTCAAGAGTGCGCAGTTCCCCGCGCCCCCAAGAGTGCGCAGTTGCCCGCGCCCCCAAGCGTGCGCAGTTCCCCGCGCCCCCAAGCGTGCGCAGTTGCCCGCGCCCCCAAGCGTGCGCAGTTCCCCGCGCCCCCAAGAGTGCGCGGTTCCCCGCGCCCCCAAGAGTGCGCAGTTTCCCGCGGCCCTGAAACGACGGGCACCCCGGAGGACCGTACTCCGGGGTGCCCGTCTGCTGTGGGGTGTCAGATGGTCGCGATGGGGTTCTGGAGGTTGCCTACCAGTTGGAGGGCGCCGGACGGGTCCGAGAGGTCCACCATCTGTTCGTTGTTGCGGAGTTGGAGGCGGTTGAGGCAGGAGAGGGCGAACTCGGGGGCGAACATGTCGTACTGCTTGAACTTGTCGGCGAGTTCCGGCATCGACTCCTGGTAGGCGCGGGTGACGTCCGCGACCGTGCGCCAGAAGTCGTCCTCCTCCAGGATCCCCTCGGAGGCCAGGTTCGCCGCGAGGAAGCGGAAGAAGCAGTCGAAGACGTCCGTGAAGATCGACAGGAGTTTCTTGTCCTCCGGGACCTCCACGCGCAGCCGCTCCACCGTCGGCGGCAGCACCGCGTCCGGGTCCATGACGGCGATCTCCTCGGCGATGTCCTTGTAGATCGCGCGCTGCACGACCCCGTCCTTCAGCACGAGGATGACGTTCTCGCCGTGCGGCATGAACACCAGGTCGTAGGCGTAGAAGCTGTGGAGGAGGGGCGTGAAGTAGGCCTGGAGGTAGCGGCGCAGCCACTCCGTCGGGGAGAGTCCCGACTGCTCGATCAGCGCGCCGGCGATGGAGGCACCCTCGTGGTCGACATGGACCAGGGAGGCCATGGTGGCCAGCGACTCGCCGTCCTTCAGGGACGGCACCGGGCTCTCCCGCCACAGCGCGGCGAGCATCTTGCGGTACGGCGAGTAGCGGTCCGTCGCCTGCTCGTACTCCAGGTGCCGGTAGCCGACGGCGGCCCGCTCGCGGATGATCGACAGGCCCGTCGAGCTCAGCACCGGGTCGCCCTCGATCAGCTGGGCCAGCCAGTCGTTGATCGCCGGGGTGGCCTCCATGTAGGCGGCCGAGAGACCGCGCATGAAGCCCATGTTGATGACGGACAGGGCCGTCTTCACGTAGTGCTTCTCGGGGCTGGAGGTGTTGAAGAAGGTCCGGA
Source organism: Streptomyces venetus (assembly GCF_039540295.1). Classification (NCBI taxonomy): domain Bacteria; kingdom Bacillati; phylum Actinomycetota; class Actinomycetes; order Kitasatosporales; family Streptomycetaceae; genus Streptomyces; species Streptomyces venetus. The sequence goes on along the minus strand of NZ_BAABET010000001.1, from coordinate 852,051 downwards.
TGGACTGCTGGGCCAGGTACTCGTCGTCGCCCTCGCCCAGGCACACCAGGTGTTTCCGGGCGACCTCGGCGGCGAAGGTGACGGTCAGCTTGTTCCACCACTGCCAGGGGTGGACGGGAATGAGGAGGTAGTCGGCCGGGTCGAGGTCCTGCTCGCGCAGGACGCCGTGGAAGCGCTCGACCGTCTCGGCGCCCAGCTCCTCGCGCAGGAACGACTCGTACTCGATGCCGACGCCGGCCGTGAACGCGGCACGGGAGCGGTGCGCCGCGAGCCAGATGAGCCGGACCGGGCTCGCCGTCTCCGGCGCGTACGACAGGTACTCGTGGATGCCGAAGCCGAGCCGCCCGTTGTTGGCCACGAAGCAGGGGTGGCCCTCGGTCATGCCGGTCTCGATGGCCTGGAAGTCGCCGCGTGCGAGCTCCGCCGCCGTCTTCTTCGGTTTGGTGAGCTTGTAGCAGGTGCCCGAGAGGGTGGAGGAGATCTCCTCCAGGTAGACGGGCAGGATGTCGTCGCTCAGGCCGAGGGACTTCTGGAGCTCGATGAAGAAGTCCAGGGCAGCCAGGGGTTGTTCGGCACCGTCCCGGTGGCGGGTGATCGAGTCGGCGTCGACCTGCCAGTGGTCGAGCGCGCGGCGTACGGCGGTGAAGGTGTACCGGGTCTGGCCGTCGTCGCTGCGGACGACGTACTCGCCGTCGCCGGTGGCCTCCGGCGTGATGAGCCGCTCGTGCGCGAACTCGGCGAGGGCCTTGCGGATCAGGAGGCGGTTGGCCCGCGCCCAGCGGTGGGGGGACAGATGCGCTACGGCGTCGGACAGGGTCATACGGCTACTCCTCGGGCGGCCAGGCTGTGCCTGTTGAAGAAGCGCTCGCGTGTGCAGAAGCTCAGCAGCGCGCGCTTCTCCGGCTTGTCGATCTCACGTGCGGGCACGAATCCCACGGCCTCGTTCAGCGCGTGCACGGCCTTGTTGCTCACGTCGGGCTCCACCACGACCCGCCGGGTGCGGGGGTCGGCGAACAGCTCCTCCATCACGGCGGTGATGACGGCGCGGGTGAAGCCGTGGATCGGGCGGTCCGTCGGCGCGACCAGGAAGTGCATGCCGACATCGCCGGGCTCCGGGTCGTACAGCCCGACCAGTTCGACGTACCGGGGGTCGTAGGACTCCATCAGGAAGGCCGGCTCGCCGTCGTGCAGACCGATGAAGGCCTGGTGGTGCTCGTGGGCCGCGATCCGCATGTACTCGCGCTCGACGTCCTGGAGTTTCGCGTCCTGCATCATCCAGTAGGCCGCCTTGGGGTGGGTGACCCAGCCGTGCAGCAGCTCGGCGTCCCGGAGCGGGTCCAGGTCGCGGAGGGTGAGGGTACCGATGCTCATACGGAGAACTCCTGGAACGCGATCGTCTTCTCGACCGGGTAGTACTCGGTGCCGAGCAGCTCGCGGATGATGTACGCGTTCCGGTAGGGGCCCATGCCCAGGTCCGGGCTGGTGATGCTGTGGGTGTGGACGCCGGCGTTCTGGAGGAAGATCCCGCGGCCGGTGACGTCGACGGCGTAGTTGCGGGCGACGTCGAAGTTGCCCCGGGAGTCGTAGACCAGGCGGTCCCGCACGGGCTTCAGGAACTCCGGCTCGGCGTACTTGTAGCCCGTGGCCAGGACCAGGCCCTCGGAGGTCAGCTCGAAGTCCTTCTCCTGCTCCTCCTGGCGGAAGCCCAGCGTGTACGTGCCGTTCTCGTACGCCGCGCTGTGCAGCGAGGAGTTGGTGAGCAGGCGCGTGGGCACGGGACCGCCGAGGTTCTTCTGGTAGAGCAGGTCGAAGATCTCGTTGATCAGGTCGCCGTCGATGCCCTTGAACAGGCCCTTCTGCTCGGCCGTGAGGCGGTAGCGGGTGGCCTCCGGCAGTTCGCGGAAGTAGTCGACGTACTCCGGGGACGTCATCTCCAGCGTGAGCTTGGTGTACTCCAGCGGGAAGAAGCGGGGGGAGCGGGTGACCCAGTTCAGGCGGTAGCCGTGGACGTCGATCTCGCTGAGCAGGTCGTAGTAGATCTCGGCGGCGGACTGCCCGGACCCGACCAGCGTGATCGAGTCCTTCTTCTGCAGCTCCGCCTTGCTGCTCAGATAGCGGGAGTTGTGGATGAAGTCGCCGCCCAGGCCCTGGCAGGCCTCGGGGACGTAGGGCGGGGTGCCCGTGCCGAGGACCAGGTGGCGGGCGCGGTACACGTCTCCGGCCTCGGTGTGCACGACGTAGACGTCGTCCTCGTAGCGGACTTCCGTCACCGTCGTGCCGAAGCGGATGGTGCTCAGTTTGCCGGCGGCCCAGCGGCAGTAGTCGTCGTACTCGACGCGCAGCGGGTAGAAGTTCTCGCGGATGTAGAACGAGTACAGCCGGCCCTTCTCCTTCAGGTAGTTCAGGAAGGAGTACGGGGACGTCGGGTCGGCGAGCGTGACCAGGTCCGACATGAACGGGGTCTGGAGGTGGGCGCCGTCGAGGAACATCCCCGCGTGCCACTCGAAGTCGGGCTTCGACTCCAGGAAGACGCCGTCGAGTTCGGCGATGGGCTCGGTCAGGCAGGCCAGGCCGAGGTTGAAGGGGCCGAGCCCGATGCCCACGAAGTCATGGGTTCTGGTCGGGTTGTCAGGACGCGCGGTCAAGGGACTCTCCCAGGTACTGCTCGGCGTGGCCGGCGATCAGATCGAGGACGGCGGCGATGTCGGAGGCCTGCGTCTCGGGGTTGAGCAGGGTGAACTTCAGGTAGTGACGGCCGGCGACCTTGGTGCCCGCGACGATGGCGTCACCGGAGGCGAACAGGGCCTTGCGGGCGTAGAGGTTGGCGCGGTCGATCTCGGCGGGGTCGGTGACGTTCGCCGGGATGTAGCGGAAGACCAGCGTGGACAGGCTGGGCTCCACGACCACGTCGAAGCGCGGGTCGGCGGCGAGCAGCTTCCAGCCCTCCCGGGCCAGCTCGCACACCTCGTCGAAGAGCTGTCCGATGCCGTCGGCGCCCATGGTCCGCAGCGTCATCCACAGCTTGAGGGCGTCGAAGCGGCGGGTGGTCTGAAGGGACTTGTCCACCTGGTTGGGGATACGTTCCTGCACCATGCGGCGCGGGTTCAGGTACTCGGCGTGGTAGGTGGCGTGCCGGAGCGTCGCCGCGTCCCGTACGAGGACGGCCGAGGAACTCACCGGCTGGAAGAAGGACTTGTGGTAGTCGACGGTGACCGAGTCGGCCCGCTCGATGCCGGCGATGCGGTCCCGGTGCTTCAGGGAGGCGAGCAGTCCGCAGCCGTAGGCGGCGTCGACGTGCATCCAGGTGCCGAACTGCTCGCACAGCCCGGCGATCTCGGGCAGCGGGTCGATGGAGCCGAAGTCGGTGGTGCCGGCGGTGGCGACGACGGCCATGGGGACGAGGCCGTCCTTCGTGCAGCGCTCCAGCTCGCGGGCGAGGGCGACGGTCTGCATGCGCTTGTCGTGGTCGACGGGGATGGAGACCACGGCGTCCTGGCCGAGCCCGAGGAGCTTCGCGGACTTCTTCACGCTGAAGTGGCTGACCTCGGAGGCGAAGATGCGCAGTTTGGCCAGGGTGTCGCTCTTGGCCTCCTCACGGGCGAGCAGCAGCGCCTGGAGGTTGGACTGGGTGCCGCCGGAGGTGAACACGCCGTCGGCGGCCGGGCCGAGGCCGATGCGCTCGGTCGTCCAGTCGATCAGTTTCCGCTCGATGAGCGTGCCGCCGGCCGACTGGTCCCAGGTGTCCAGGGAGGAGTTCACGGCGGACAGGACGGCCTCGCCGAGCACGGCCGGGATGACGACCGGGCAGTTGAGGTGGGCCAGGTAGCGGGGGTGGTGGAAGTAGACGGCGTCCCGGAGGTAGACCTCCTCCAGTTCGTCGAGCACCGCCGTGGTGTCGTGCAGCGGCTGGTCGAGGTCGATCTCGTCGATGCGGGGAGCGAGGGCGTCGACGCTGACGCCGGTGAACGGCCTGTCGGTGGCGGCGAGTTTGGCGGCCACCCGCTCGACTCCTTCGGTCACGGAGCGGCGGTACTGCTCCGCGGTGGTGTCGTTGAGCAGGTGCGAACGCATGTGGGGGTCCTCCGGTGGGGACAGTCCGGTGCGGGACAGGGCGGCTGAACCGCCGGTTCAACTTAGGTAAGCCTAACCTAAGTTATTCAGCGGGAAACCGTGCCCTGCCGTGACCGTGGTCACTCAGGTTTCGTCTTCCGTCGTCGGCGGGTCGGCTAGCCCTCGGTCCGCAGTTGCTCCTCGCTCACGCCGTGGCGCCAGTAGCCGACGAACGTGACCCGGCGGCGGTCGATCCCGCGCTCCTGCACGAAGTGCCGTCGCAGCCGCTTCACACAGCCGGACTCGCCGGCGATCCAGACGTACGGGCTCTCGCTGGGCGGGAGTCGGTGGTCGCGGAGGATGTCGAGGGCCATGGGGGAGCCGTCGGCGCTCCTGCTCTCCTCCCGCACCAGCCAGGTGATCTCGGCGTCCGCCTCGGTCACGAGGTCCTGGACGTCGCCGGCGTACGGCACCTCCAGCCAGACCCGGGCACGGGTGCCGGCCGGGAGCGACTCGACGATGGCCGAGGCGGCCGGTACGGCGGTCTCGTCGCCCCAGACGACCACGAGGTCGGTGCCCTCCGGCGGCCGGAAGCGGATCGCCCGGTTGTCGGCGACGGCCGGGCCGAGCAGCAGGACCCGGTCCCCGGCGGCGGCCGCGGCGGCCCAGCGGGAGGCGGGGCCGGCCTGGACCGCGGCGCCCGGCTCGACGCCGTGCAGGGCGAAGTCGATGTCGATCTCGTCCGGGTCGCGGCGCAGCGCGCGCAGGGTGTACGACCGCATCACGGCCCGTACGTCGTCCGGGAGTTCACGCCACCCCTGCCACCAGCCGTCCCCGAGCTCGAGCGGCACGACCGGCTCGGGCTGCCCGGGGTGGGGCAGGAACAGCGACAGCGACTGGTCGCATCCGTCGGAGTGGAAGGCGTGCAGATCGGGCCCACCGAAGGTGACACGGACCAGAGACGGACCGAGCCGCCTCGTCCGCACGACCTGGAGGGAGAAGAAACGGAACGGGGCGGCTACGGCCGTGGTCATGAGGGCTCCTGATGTGTCGTCAGGCGGTGGGGGTGGGCGCCCCGAAAGGGGGGCGGGGCCTGTGCCGATGTGCGGCTCCGCCGCGTGGGCGCGACAAGGCACACACGGCCCGCAGACGCAGTCGTTGAGCAGCCCCCGCGGCGCTGAGCGCCTAGCTGACCTTCTTCGCCGTCTCGATGGCCTTCGCGAGGTTCTCCACCAACGGCACACACTTGTCGTACGACAGAATCGGCTCGGCCGACCGCGAGATGACCTGCCCGGCCTTCACCGCGGGCAGCTTCTTCCATGTCGCCTCGGTGATGTTCGCCGGCTGGATCGCCGAGGACCGGTCGTCCATCATGATGATGTCCGCCGCGTACTTGTCGACGTTCTCCCAGCTCAGGCTCTCGAACCAGCCGCCGCCCTGGGCCTTGGCCTTCGCCGGCGGCTCGACGAAGTTCACGCCGAGGGCCTTGAAGTACTCCAGGTCGACGGAGAGGTTCGTACCGGAGACGTAGAAGAGCTCCTGGCTCGCGGAACCGGCCATCACCTTGATGTCGGGGTGCGCCTTGGCGGCCTTGCGCAGCCGCTCGGACGCCTTCTCGAACCGCTTCTTCGCGTCGGTGGCCTTCGCGGCATTCATGTCGCCGCCGAGGGACTCGGCCAGCTCCCACATCCGCTCCAGCGGGGCGGTGAGCTGACGGTCGTACACGGAGATGCCGACGCTCGGGGCCAGCTTGGCGATCTTGTCCTTGGAGTCCTCGGGGACGTACCAGAGCGTGCCGGCGTCGTCGAACATCGTGCTGATCAGCACGTCCGGGGCGAGGGTGGCGTACTTCTCGACGCTGAACTGGTCCCAGGCGTTGCCGAGGATGGTCACCTTGCTGATGTCCATGTCGCCGGCCTGGACGTCGGGCTTGCCGTCCTGCGTCTTGGTCGGGCCGAAGACGCCCTTGACGGAGACGCCGTAGTCGTGGAGGGCGGCGGCGACGCCGGTGAAGGCGACGATGTTCGCGGGCACCTTGTCGAGCTGCACGCTCTTGCCGCGGTCGTCCTTGAAGGACCACGGGCCGGACTTTGCGGCCGCCTTCGACTCCGAGCCGCCGTCCTTGGAGTCTTCGCTGCCGCACGCGGTCACGAGGGCGCCGAGTCCGAGGGCGCCGCCGGCGGCGAGGATGCCGCGGCGGGAGAAGCGGGCGGTTCTGGCGTTCGACATGGCTGGGTCTGCTTTCATGCGTACGGAGACACTGCGGGCACGGCCGAGAGCCGCTTGGCTGGAATCAAGCTTAGGTTAGCCTAACCTCAAGATGTGTCCAGGGGGTCCTGGTAGCTGTGCCCGGGGGGTGTGGCGGGGATGCGCGACGAGGCGGTGATCCGGATCACCAAGGGGCGTGCGGCTGTGTTGTGACGGTGAGTCAGACGTGAAGATTAGGTGTGGCGAGCGCTGTGATCGGCTGATACGTTCCGGGTGACCATCGAACCGAACACCGGTTCTCCATGCGCGCTTTCACGGGGGAATGCTGCGCCATGTCCTGCGCTGCCCTGCGCGTCACCTTGCTGCCCGTCGCCCACGGCCCGCTCGCGGCCTCGACGCGGACCCGGAGCTTCGAACCGAAGCGGAACTCCGCGGGCAAGGACGCCGACTTCCTGGAGCGCACCCCGGAAGGGACACCATCATGAGGAAGCTTCTGTCCACCACCGTCGCGGGCGGCGCCGCCGCACTCGCGCTCGTCGCCCTGGCCGCGGCGCCGGCCTCGGCCGGCACCGCCGACTCGCAGTTCGATGTGGTCTTCCCCGGTCAGAAGCCGCAGACCACGTACTACGTCCAGAACACCGGGACCGTGTCCGGCAGCATGACCGGCAAGTCGGTCATGAGCTGGCAGATCATCGACGACCAGGTCGTCGACAACTCCAAGCGGTTCACCAGCTTCAAGATCACGACGCGGATCGAGGAGCGTCTGACCAAGACCAGCGAGGACCACGTCGTCACGTCGAAGACCTGCGACCTGACCAAGCTCGTCAACGACAACTACTCGTGGTTCCAGGTGGAGCCCGCGAACACCTGCGTCGCGCCGTCCACGGTGTACGACGGCGAGGTGTACTGGTCGGCGGACGCGACGATCGTCTATGACATCGAAGGTGACGGCAAGGGCGCCATCACCAAGGAGACCCTCGGTTCGCCGCTGATCCACGGCTGACCTCCGCGCGCCGACCGTGGGGGCCCGCACCATTGCGGGTGCGGGCCCCGGGGATCAGCTCACCAAGCCCAGTTCGCGGGCGATCAGCATGCGCTGGACCTCGCTCGTGCCCTCGCCGATCTCGAGGATCTTGGAGTCGCGCCACATGCGGGCGACCGGGTACTCGTTCATGAAGCCGTAGCCGCCGTGGATCTGGGTGGCCTCGCGGGCGTTGTCGACCGCGACGGTGGAGGAGTGGAGCTTGGCGAGGGCCGCCTCCTTCTTGAAGGGGGCGCCGGACACCAGGCGGGCCGCGGCGTCGCGCCAGGCCAGGCGGGCCGTGTGGGCCTTCATCTCCATGTCGGCGATCTTGAACTGGATGGCCTGGTTGGCGGCGATCGGCTTGCCGAAGGCGTGGCGTTCCTTGGCGTACTTGACCGATTCGTCGACGCAGCCCTGTGCGAGACCCGTCGCCAGCGCGGCGATCGCGATGCGGCCCTCGTCGAGGATGCGCAGGAACTGGGCGTAGCCGCGGCCCTCCTCACCGAGGAGGTTCTCCGCCGGGACCCGGACGTCCGTGAAGGACAGCTCGCGGGTGTCCGAGGCGTTCCAGCCGACCTTCGAGTACGGGGCCGCGACCGTGAAGCCGGGGGTGGTGGAGGGGACGATGATCGAGGAGATCAGGGGCTTGCCGTCGGCCGAGCGGCCCGTCACCGCCGTGACCGTGACCAGGCCCGTGATGTCCGTGCCCGAGTTGGTGATGAAGCACTTGGTGCCGTTGATCACCCACTCGTTCGTCGACTCGTCCAGGCGGGCCGTCGTACGGGTCGCGCCCGCGTCGCTGCCGCCGTCCGGCTCCGTCAGGCCGAAAGCGCCCAGGAGTTCGCCGGAGCAGAGGCGGGGGAGCCACTCCTGCTTCTGGGCCTCCGTGCCGTAGCGGTAGACGGGCATCGCGCCGAGGGATACACCGGCTTCGAGCGTGATGGCGACCGAGGAGTCGACCCGCGCCAGTTCCTCCAGGGCCACGCCCAGCGCCAGGTAGTCGCCGCCCATGCCGCCGTACTCCTCGGGGAACGGCAGCCCGAACAGGCCCATGCGGCCCATCTCCCGGACGATCTCGTACGGGAACTCGTGCCGCTCGTAGAAGTCGCCGATCTTCGGCGCCACCACCTCGTGCGCGAACTCCTCGACCGTGCGGCGGAGTTCCTCCAGTTCGGGGGAGAGACGGTAGTCCATGGTGATCACTGCTCCTCGGTGCCCTCGTGGGACAGAGCTCGGACGGTGCGGGACGGGCTGGGTCGGCCCAGGTGGGCGGCCATCCACGTGCTCGTGGCGACGAGGCGGCCGAGGTCGATGCCGGTGTCGATGCCGAGGCCCCGCAGCATCCACACGAGGTCTTCGGTGGCCAGGTTGCCGGTCGCCGACTTCGCGTACGGGCAGCCGCCCAGGCCGCCCGCTGAGGCGTCGACGGTGGTGACGCCCTGCTGGAGCGCGGCGAGGGTGTTGGCGAGGGCCTGGCCGTAGGTGTCGTGGAAGTGGACGCCGAGGGCGGAGAGCGGAACTCCCGCCTCGTCCAGGGCCGCGAGGAGCGCGACCACATGGCCCGGAGTCGCCACGCCGATCGTGTCGCCCAGGCTCAGCTCGTCGCAGCCCATGTCCAGCAGGGCCCGGCAGACCCGGACCACCTGGGGGATCGGGACCTCGCCCTCCCACGGGTCGCCGAAGCACATGGAGAGGTAGCCGCGCACATGGACGTCCGCCGTCTTCGCGCGGGTCACCACCGGCTCGAACATCGCCAGGGCCTCGTCCACCGTGCGGTTGAGGTTGGCCTTGGCGAAGGACTCCGTGGCGCTGGCGAAGACGGCGATCCGGCGGGCACCGAGCGCCAGGGCGCGGTCCAGGCCGCGTTCGTTCGGGACCAGGACCGGGAGCGCGACGGGGAGGTCGTCGACCATGGGGAACAGCGCTTCCGCGTCCGCCAGTTGGGGGACCCACGCGGGGTGGACGAAGCTCGTCGCCTCGATCGTCGTCAGGCCCGCTTCGGCCAAGCGGCGGATGAAGTGAGCCTTGACCTCCGTGGGGACCGTCGCCTTCTCGTTCTGCAGGCCGTCGCGTGCGCCCACCTCGTGGATGCGGACGCGGCTCGGGAGGTCCGCTGTCGGGATCACCATGGGAAGCCCGGTCGTCGTCATGCCTCCACCTCCTCGTCGGGCGCGATGACCGCCAGGACCTGGTCCATGGCGACCGTCGAGCCCGGTGTCACGTCCAGTTCGGTGACCTTGCCCGCGTGCGGGGCGGAGATGACGTGCTCCATCTTCATCGCCTCCACCACCAGCAGGCTCTGACCGGCGGTCACCTCGTCGCCGACCGCGACCTTCACGACCGTGACCGTGCCCGGCATGGGCGCCGTGAGCGAGTCGGCGCCCGCGTGGGCCGCGCGGGTCAGGGACGCGGCCACCGGGTCGTGGTCGCGTACGTGCCAGGCGTCGCCGTCGCGGCCGAGCCAGTCGGCGGCGCGGTGGAAGGTGTGGCGGACGCCGTCCAGGGTCACCGAGACCCGGTCGCCGGAGACCACGGCGGTGCCGCGCGGGGTGTGCTCGAGCGGGTCCCGCACCCTCAGGTGGAAGGCCGCGGGTTTCCGCTCACCGCCGAGGCGCCAGCCGCTCGGCACCGAGAAGGGGTTCGTCCAGCCGCCCGGCTCGGGCTTGAGCCCTTCCAGGCGGACGGCCGCCGCCGCCTCGTACACCTCCTCCGGTACGTCCGTCGGGACCAGTGCCTCCACCTCGCGCTCGACCAGGCCGGTGTCCATGTCGCCGGAGACCACCGCCGGGTGGGCGAGCAGCCGGCGCAGGAAGCCGGCGTTCGTCTGCACCCCGAGCGTGACGGTCTCCGCCAGGGCCGAGCGGAGCTTGCGCAGCGCGGTCGCGCGGTCGGGGCCGTAGGCGATGACCTTGGAGAGCATCGGGTCGTAGAGGCTGCCGACCTCCGTGCCCTCGGTGAGGCCCGAGTCGGTGCGGATGCCGTCGCCCTGCGGCTCGCGGAGCTTCAGGACCGTGCCCCCGGAGGGGAGGAAGTCGCGGGCCGGGTCCTCGGCGCAGATGCGGGCTTCCACCGCGTGACCCGTCAGCCGTACGTCCTCCTGGGCGAAACCGAGGGGCTCGCCGGCCGCGACCCGCAGCTGCCACTCGACCAGGTCCAGGCCGGTGATCAGCTCCGTGACCGGGTGTTCCACCTGGAGGCGGGTGTTCATCTCCATGAAGTAGTACGAGGACGGGTCCTGGCCGGGGACGATGAACTCCACCGTGCCCGCGCCCCGGTAGCCGCAGGAGCGGGCCGCCTGGACCGCCGCCTCGCCCATCGCGGACCGCGTCTCCTCGTCGAGGAGCACGCTGGGCGCCTCCTCGATGATCTTCTGGTGGCGGCGTTGCAGGGAGCACTCGCGCTCCCCGAGGTGGACCACGTGCCCGTGGCCGTCGGCCAGGACCTGGATCTCGATGTGCCGGGGGCGGTCGATCCAGCGCTCCACGAGGAGCGTGTCGTCGCCGAAGGAGGCGCCGGCCTCGCGGCGGGCCGACGCGATCTCCTCCTCCAGCCGGGTCAGGTCCCGCACCAGGCGCATGCCCTTGCCGCCGCCGCCCGCGCTGGGCTTCAGCAGCACGGGAGCGCCCAGTTCGCGGGCCGCCTCGGCCAGCTCGGGGTCGCGTCCGCCGGGGACCACGGGCACTCCGGCCGCCCGGACCGTCTCCTTGGCGCGGATCTTGTCTCCCATGAGGGCGATCGCGTCCGCCGGAGGGCCGATGAAGACCAGGCCTGCCTCGGCGCAGGCGCGCGCGAAGGCCGCGTTCTCGGCGAGGAAGCCGTAGCCGGGGTGGACCGCCTGGGCGCCGGTGCGGGCGGCGGCTTCCAGGAGGCGCTCCACCGACAGGTAGCTCATCGACGCCGGGGCCGGTCCGATCCGGACCGCCGTGTCCGCCTCGCGGACGTGCCGGGCGTCGGCGTCCGCGTCGGAGAAGACGGCCACCGAGCGCACGCCCATCGACCGCAGCGTACGGATGACGCGCACGGCGATCTCGCCCCGGTTGGCCACAAGCACTGTCTCGAACATCGTCGTCCGTCCCCTCACATCCGGAAGACGCCGAACTGGGGGTCACCCAGGGGCGCGTTGGCGCACGCGGTCAGGGCCAGTCCCAGGACCTGCCGGGTGTCCGCCGGGTCGATCACACCGTCGTCCCAGAGGCGGGCCGTCGCGTAGTAGGCGTTGCCCTGGTGCTCGTACTGGGCGCGGATCGGGGCCTTGAAGGCGTGCTCGTCCTCCGCCGGCCAGGACTCGCCGCGCGCCTCGAGCTGGTCCCGCTTGACGGTCGCGAGGACCGAGGCGGCCTGCTCGCCGCCCATGACCGAGATCTTGGCGTTCGGCCACATCCACAGGAAGCGGGGGGAGTACGCCCTGCCGCACATGGAGTAGTTCCCCGCGCCGTAGGAGCCGCCCACCACGACCGTCAGCTTCGGGACGCGGGTGCAGGCGACCGCCGTGACCATCTTGGCGCCGTGCTTGGCGATGCCGCCCGCCTCGTAGTCCCGGCCGACCATGAACCCGGAGATGTTCTGGAGGAAGACGAGGGGGATGCCGCGCTGGTCGCACAGCTCGATGAAGTGGGCGCCCTTCTGGGCGGACTCGGAGAACAGGATGCCGTTGTTGGCGACGATGCCCACCGGGTGGCCGTGGATCCGGGCGAAGCCGGTGACGAGGGTCTGGCCGAACTCGGACTTGAACTCGGCGAAGCGGGAGCCGTCGACGACCCGGGCGATGATCTCGCGCACGTCGTACGGCGTGCGGGAGTCGACCGGGACCGCGCCGTAGAGGCCGTGGGGGTCGACCTTGGGCTCCGTCGCCTCCGTGACCTCCCAGGGGAGCGTCCCGCGCGCGGGGAGGGTGGAGACGATCGTGCGGACGATGCGCAGCGCGTGCGCGTCGTTCTCCGCGAGGTGGTCGGTGACGCCCGAGATCCGGGAGTGGACCTCGCCGCCGCCCAGCTCCTCCGCCGTGACGACCTCGCCGGTGGCCGCCTTCACCAGGGGTGGTCCGCCCAGGAAGATCGTGCCCTGGTTGCGGACGATCACGGCCTCGTCGCTCATCGCCGGGACGTACGCCCCGCCCGCCGTGCAGGAGCCTAGGACCGCGGCGATCTGGGGGATGCCGGCGCCGGACATACGGGCCTGGTTGTAGAAGATCCGGCCGAAGTGGTCGCGGTCGGGGAAGACCTCGTCCTGCATGGGGAGGAAGGCGCCGCCGGAGTCGACCAGGTAGACGCAGGGCAGGCGGTTGTCGAGGGCGACCTCCTGGGCGCGGAGGTGCTTCTTGACCGTCATCGGGTAGTACGTGCCGCCCTTGACCGTGGCGTCGTTGGCGATGACCACGGTCTCGCGGCCGCTGACCCGGCCGATGCCGGCGATGACGCCGGCGGCCGGGGCCTGGCCCTCGTACATCCCGTCGGCCGCGAGCGGGGCCAGCTCCAGGAAGGGCGAGCCCGGGTCGAGGAGGGTGTCGACGCGGTCGCGGGGGAGCAGCTTGCCGCGCGCGGTGTGGCGGGCGCGGGCCTTCTCGCCGCCGCCCCGGGCGGCCGCGGCCAGCTTGGTGCGCAGCTCCTCGACGAGGGCGTGGTGCGCCTCCTCGTTGGCCCGAAAGGCCTCCGACGCGGGGTCTGCCGCGCTCGTGAGCTCCGGTGCCTCGTGCATCCTGCGGATCCCCTCACGTGTTAATGAGCGTTAACGCATTTCCTTCAGGTTAACGACCGCTAACCTCCCTGTCTAGAATTGATTTCATGGCCACCAGAACCGACGCACCCACCCGCCGCGAGCAGATCCTCAAGGAGGCCGCGCGGTTGTTCGCCGAGCGGGGCTTCCACGGGGTCGGCGTCGACGAGATAGGCGCCGCGGTGGGGATCAGCGGACCCGGGTTGTACCGGCACTTCCCGGGCAAGGACGCGATGCTCGCGGAGCTGCTGGTGGGGATCAGCGAGCAGTTGCTGACCGGGGCGAAGCGGAGGTTGGCGGAGGCGGACGGGCAGGTGGGGGCCGAGGCGGTCCTCGACTCGCTGATCGAGGGGCATATCGACTTCGCGCTCGACGACCGGCCTCTGATCACCCTGCACGACCGGGAGCTGGATCGCCTCCGGGACAGCGACCGGAAGATGGTGCGGCAGCTTCAGCGGCAGTACGTGGAGCTGTGGGTGGGGGTGGTGCGGGAGGTGTACCCGGCGCTCGGGGAGCCGGCGGCGCGGTCTGCCGTCCACTCCGTGTTCGGGTTGCTGAACTCGACGCCGCATCTGGGGAGGCCTGGGGTGTTGCCCGGGCGGGGGGCTACGGCGGAGTTGCTGCACCGGATGGCGCGGGGGGCGTTCGCGGCGGCGGGTGTCTGACGGCCTCTGCCCACCCACCCGCCCGACACGGTTGGCCAGGCGGCCCGGCCCCGGCGGGGGCTCCGCCCCTGCCCCCCGGCGGGTTTCCCACCCACCCGCCCGTAGCTGTCGGGCAAGAGGCTGAGCTTGCCCCGGGGCTCCGCCCCGTACCCCGGCGGGGGCTGCGCCCCCTGCACCCCGCGCCCCGCGCGGCCCTGCGCCCTGCGCCCCGCGCCCCGCGCCCCGCGTCCTGGCAGGCGCTCCTCCCTCAGCCCTCCCACCCCCAGCGTGACGAGCGTTACCCCGCCCCGCGCCCCGGCGCCCTGGACGGTCGTTGATACTCGCCGGTATCTTGATGTGAGCAAGCGCTTAGACAGCAGAGGTCCGGAGGTGGCGGCGTGCGCCGTACGGTGTTCAACGAGGATCACGAGGCGTTCCGGGAGACCATCCGCGCCTTCATCGAGGCCGAGGTCGTACCCGTGTACGACGAGTGGTTCGCAGCGGGTCAGGCGCCCCGGGACTTCTACTACAAGCTCGGTGAGCTGGGCATCTTCGGTATCAACGTCCCCGAGGAGTTCGGTGGCGCGGGACTGGAGAGCCACAAGTTCGAGGCCGTGCTGTACGAGGAGACCGCCCGCGCGGGCGTCCAGTTCGGCGGCTCCGGCGTGCACGTGCTGCTCGCCCTGCCCTACATCAAGATGCTCGCCACCGACGAGCAGAAGAAGCGCTACCTGCCGAAGTTCGTCAGCGGCGAGGAGATGTGGGCCATCGCGATGACGGAGCCGGGCACCGGTTCCGACCTCGCGGGCATGAAGTCCACCGCCAAGCTGAGTGAGGACGGGACGCACTACGTCCTCAACGGCGCCAAGACCTTCATCACCGGCGGCGTGCACGCCGACCGCGTGATCGTCTGCGCCCGGACCGCCGCCCCGACCGCCGAGGACCGCCGCCACGGCATCTCCCTCTTCGCCGTCGACACCAAGTCCGAGGGCTACTCCGTCGGCCGCAAGCTCGACAAGCTCGGCCTGAAGACCTCCGACACCGCCGAGCTCGCGTTCGTCGACGTGAAGGTCCCCGTCGAGGACCTCCTCGGCGAGGAGAACAAGGGCTTCTACTACCTCGGTCACAACCTGGCCTCCGAGCGCTGGGGCATCGCCTTCGGCGCCTACGCCCAGGCCAAGGCCGCCGTGCGGTTCGCCAAGCAGTACGTGCAGGAGCGCACCGTCTTCGGCAAGCCGGTCGCCCACTTCCAGAACACCAAGTTCGAGCTGGCCGCCTGCCAGGCCGAGGTGGACGCCGCCGAGGCCGTCGCCGACCGGGCGACGGAGGCTCTGGACGCCGGTGAGCTGACCCCCGCCGAGGCCGCGAGCGCCAAGCTGTTCTGCACCGAGGTCGCGCACCGCGTCATCGACCGCTGCCTCCAGCTGCACGGCGGCTACGGCTACATGAACGAGTACCCGATCGCCCGCCTGTACGCGGACAACCGCGTCAACCGCATCTACGGCGGCACCAGCGAGATCATGAAGTCGATCATCGCGAAGGACATGGGGCTGTAATCCGACCGCAGTCAGTGGCCGGTACAACAGTTGCCATGAGCAATGCACTCCAGGACCTCCTCGATCTGCTCGACCTCGAGCAGATCGAGGAGGACATATTTCGCGGCCGCTCCCGGTCCGCCGTCGTACCCCGGGTCTTCGGCGGGCAGGTCGCGGCGCAGGCGCTCGTCGCCGCCGGGCGGACGGTCCCCGCGGACCGGCACGCCCACTCGCTCCACGCGTACTTCCTGCGCTCCGGTGATCCCGGCGCGCCCATCGTCTACACCGTGGACCGGATCCGCGACGGCCGCTCCTTCACCACCCGCCGGGTGGTCGCCGTCCAGCACGGCAAGCCGATCTTCCACCTCTCGGCGTCGTTCCAGACGTACGAGGACGGGCTGGACCACCAGGCGCTGATGCCTGCCGCGCCCGATCCCGCCACGCTGCCCACCGGGGAGGAGCGGCTGCGCGGGTACGGCCATCTCGACCCCGTGGTCGTGGAGAGGTTCATCGAGGCCCGCGCCGCCGTCGACCTGCGGTACGTCGACGAGCCGCCGTACGGGAAGTTCGGCGAGCCGCGCGAGCCGCACAGCCAGGTGTGGTTCCGCACGAACGGGAAGCTGGCCGACGACCCGCTGTTGCACGTCGTCCTCGCCACCTATGTCTCCGACATGACGCTGCTCGACTCCGTGCTGCTCGCGCACGGCCGCGGCGGCTGGGCCGTCGGGGACGTCGTCGGGGCCTCCCTGGACCACGCCATGTGGTTCCACCGGCCGTTCCGCGCCGACGAGTGGCTGCTCTACGACCAGGAGTCCCCGTCCGCGTACGGCGGCCGGGGACTGGGACAGGCCCGGATCTACACGCAGGACGGGCAGCTGGCCATCTCGGTCATCCAGGAGGGCGTGGTCCGCGTCCCGCGCGAACCGGACGCCGCCTAGGCCCTGCCGGGCCTGGACACCCCCTGGGCTCTGCCGGGCCTCAGATCAGGCCCGCCTCCGTCAGCAGGTACGCCGTCATCGGGTCGTAGTGGCGCGGGCTGACGACGTGGTCGTCAAGGGGCACCGTCACCTGCACGGTGCCCTCGGCCTCGGCGACGAAGAGAGCCGGGTCGTTGCAGTCGGCGTAGCCGACGGAGTCCACGCCGTGCTGTCCCGCGTATCCCGCCCAGCCGTGGTCGGCGACGACCAGGTCGGGCAGCGGGCGGCCCGCGCGCTCCAGGGCGGTCAGGATGGCCTTCATCGGTTCGCCCGAGTGGGTGTGCCACAGGGTGGCGCCGTGCTCCAGCACCGCCACGTCCGCGAACTGCATCACATAGCCCTCGTCCGTCGTCAGGCCGTCCGGGATGACGACGATCTCGCAGCCCGCCGTGCGCAGCGCGGACGCGGTCGCGCGGTGGACGTCGAGCAGGCCGCCGGGGTGGCCGGTGGCGAAGAGGACCCGCTGCCCGCCGTCGGCCGCCTTGCGCAGCCGCCCGGCGAGCCGGTCCAGGGCCGCGACCGTCAGCTCGGGGTCGATGGTGTCCTGGCCGTAGCGGTGCTCGGGGTCGTCGTTCACACCGACCCGTTCCGCCATCACCGCGAGGACGTCCTGCTCGTCGCTCCAGCGGTCGCCGAGTTCCAGTCCCAGCCAGTAGTGGCGGTCGCCGTTCGCCAGCTTGCGGTAGTGGGAGAGGTTGTTCTCGCGGGGGGTGGCGACGTCGCCCGCGATGCGCGTCCTGACGAGGTGGTCGACGAGTTCGGCGCGGCTGGGTGTCCCGGGTATCGGCATGCCACCCATTGTGAGGCAGCCCCCTGTGGGAGTCCCTGACGTATCGGCCCCTGGGATGTGCGTCACGTACTCAGAAGGATGCCGCTCACATACTCAGATGTGCCGCAGCGCGAACCAGAGTTCCATGCGTACGTCCGGGTCGTCCAGGTCCGTCTCCAGCAGGGCCGCGCAGCGGGCGACGCGCTGCCGCACGGTGTTGCGGTGCACGGACAGGGCGACGGCCGTACGGTCCCAACTGCCGTGCAGGGACAGCCAGGTGCGCAGGGTCTCGGTGAGGGCGGGGTGTGCCGTGACGGGGGAGAGGAGCGCGCGGGCGTGGGCCGCAGCCTCGCCGGGCGGGACCAGGTCGGCCAGGGCGGGGCGCGGGCCGTGCCGGAGCAGCGGGGTCCGGGTCGCGCGGGCCCGGGCCAGGGCGCGGGCCGCCTGGGTGTCGGCGGCGGGCCAGTCCTCCGGGGCCGCGGCGGCGCTGACGCCCAGGGTCCAGCCCGACAGCGGGTCCGGTGCCCGGTCGGCCGGGACCAGGACCCGTACGACGTCGCCCGCCGGGTCGACCAGGGCGGAGCCGAGCGCGGCGCCGAGCGCGGAGGCCGCGACGGCGTCCGCGGGGCCCTGCCCGTCGGGCCGGGCGTGCACGACGACCCACCGCCGGCCGCCGAGCAGCGGCGCGACCTCCTCGGGCGGAGCCCCCAGCAGCAGCCGCACCAGCGCGGAGGAACGGGCGGCACCGGTGCCGCTCTGCTGTTCGCCGGTGAGGAGCGAGAGCAGCACGGCCGCGACGGAGGCGACGGTGTGGTCCCCCGGCGCGCGCTCCGGGGTGGCGACCCCGAGCACGAAGCCGTGCCCGGCGCCGAGGGCGTAGGCGGCGAGATGGGTGCCGGCGACGGTGTCGGTGGCGGAGGTGGGGTGGGGAGGCCCGCCCCCGGGTCCCCCGGCCGCGGTGGGGTGCGGAGAACCAGGCCCCCCACCCGTCGGCCGCACCACCCCGGCCAGCCCCGCCAGCGCCGCGCCGGCCTCCTCCCCGGGGTTCCGGCCCGCCCCCGCGATCTCCGCCCCCTCCGGCCCGTACAGCACCGCCCGGCCGCCCAGTCGCTGGGCGAGCTGCCGGAGGACCGACGGGACCGGGTCGGGCCGGGAGGCGGCGGCGGTGAGGCTCTGCTGGGCCTCCGTGACGCGGCGGAGTTCCGCCAGACGGGCCTGGGCCATCAGCTGCCAGACCGCGCGGGCCACGCCCGAGAAGGTGGTCTGCGGCGGCACCTCCAGCAGCGGCAGGCCGTAGGTCTCGCAGGCCGCGACCAGTGCCCTCGGCACCGTGTCGTGCACCGGCGCCACACCGAAGCCGAGGGCCGCACCGCCCGCGGCGACGATCCTGGCCACGTAGTCGTCGAAATAGTCCCCCAAGCTCTCGGCTTCGCTCGAGCAGGGGGGACCCCCATCCGACCCTGCCGCCTCCGGGATGTGCACGCCCGCCGTGAGCAGCAGCTCCCCGCCCAGCAGATACGGGTACGGGTCCGCCATCTCCGAGGTGTGCACCCAGTGGACGACGGCCGCGGGGTCGTCCGGGCCGGCGATCCGCCGCAGGGCCAGGTCCTCGCGGGCCAGCAGGGCGGAGAGCCGTACGGGAGGCGTGGGCGGGACAGCGGGGTCCGGCATGATGTGCGTTCCCTCCACCCGGCACCGGCTCGAATGGATGAAACGTACACTTCGCAGTCGCTTTCCGGCCACCTAGGGTCAGTGCTCGTCAACCTCGTCTCCCGCCACTCAGCGTGTGCGAAGGAGGTCCTCATGGCCGTCGACTATCTCGTGATCGTCGCCTATCTGGCCGGAATGCTGGCCATGGGCTGGTGGGGCATGCGCCGCGCCCGCTCCAAGAGCGAGTTCCTCGTGGCCGGCCGCCGCCTCGGCCCGGCCATGTACTCCGGCACCATGGCGGCGATCGTCCTCGGCGGCGCCTCCACCATCGGCGGTGTGGGGCTGGGCTACCAGTACGGCCTGTCCGGCGCCTGGATGGTCTTCACCATCGGCCTCGGCCTGCTCGCCCTGTCCGTCTTCTTCTCGGCCCGTATCGCCCGGCTGAAGGTGTACACCGTCTCCGAGATGCTCGACCTGCGCTACGGCGGCCGGGCCGGAGTGATCTCCGGTGTCGTCATGTGGGCGTACACCCTGATGCTCGCGGTGACCTCGACCATCGCGTACGCCACGATCTTCGACGTCCTGTTCGACATGAACCGCACCCTCGCGATCGTCCTCGGCGGCTCGATCGTCGTCGCGTACTCCACCCTCGGCGGGATGTGGTCGATCACCCTGACGGACATGGTGCAGTTCGTCGTGAAGACCATCGGCGTGCTGCTCCTGCTGCTGCCGATCGCCGTCGTGAAGGCCGGCGGGTTCGGCGAGATGAAGGCCCAGCTGCCCACCGAGTACTTCGACCCCCTCGGCATCGGCGGCGAGACGATCTTCACCTACGTGCTGATCTACACCTTCGGCATGCTCATCGGGCAGGACATCTGGCAGCGCGTGTTCACCGCCCGCAGCGACACCACCGCCAAGTGGGGCGGGACCGTCGCCGGCACCTACTGCCTCGCGTACGCCCTCGCCGGTGCCGTCATCGGCACGGCGGCCAAGGTGCTGTACCCGAAGCTCGGCAGCCCGGACGACGCCTTCGCGACCATCGTGAAGGAGGAACTGCCGGTCGGTGTGCGCGGGCTGGTGCTGGCCGCCGCCCTGGCCGCCGTGATGTCGACCTCGTCCGGCGCGCTGATCGCCTGCGCCACCGTCGCCAACAACGACATCTGGTCCCGGCTGCGGGGGATCGTCAAGGCACCGGCCGAAGGCCAGGAGGAACACGACGAGGTGAAGGGCAACCGCCTCTTCATCCTGATCATGGGCCTCGCGGTCATCTGCACGGCCATCGCGATCGACAACGTCGTGGAGGCACTGACCGTCGCCTACAACCTCCTCGTCGGCGGACTGCTCGTGCCGATCCTCGGCGGGCTGCTGTGGAAGCGGGGCACGGTCCACGGCGCTCTCGCCTCGGTCGTGGTGGGCGGACTCGCGGTCATCACCCTGATGGCGACGTACGGCATCCTCGCCAACGAGCCCGTCTACTACGGGCTGCTCGCCTCGCTCGCCGCCTACCTGGTCGTCTCCCTGGCCACCCCCGCCACCGACGCCGCCGTCCTCGCCGCCTGGCGCGAGCGGCTCGCGGGACGGTCCCCCGAACTCGCGTCCGAACCGGTCACGGCTTCCCAGTAAAGTCGTACAGCAAGCAGTACATAGCAGTACTAAGCAGTCCATACGCGAAGAAGCGTAGGAGAGAAGGCATTTCCTCATGAGCAGCAACGAGACTCCCCGCGGGCCCGTCGACTCCTCCCGCGTCCCGCGGTACGCCGGACCCGCGACCTTCGCCCGGCTGCCCCGGCTCGACGAGGTCGGCGGACGGGCCGATGTCGCCGTGGTCGGCGTGCCGTTCGACTCGGGCGTCTCGTACCGGCCGGGCGCCCGCTTCGGCGGAAACGCGATCCGCGAGGCGTCCCGGCTGCTGCGCCCGTACAACCCGGCGCAGGACGCCTCCCCCTTCGCCCTCGCCCAGGTCGCGGACGGCGGCGACATCGCCGTCAACCCGTTCAACATCAACGAGGCCGTCGAGACCGTCGAGGCCGCCGCGGACGACCTGCTCGGCACGGGCGCCCGGCTGATGACCCTCGGCGGCGACCACACCATCGCGCTGCCCCTGCTGCGGTCGGTCGCGAAGAAGCACGGCCCGGTCGCCCTGCTCCACTTCGACGCGCACCTCGACACCTGGGACACCTACTTCGGCGCCGAGTACACCCACGGCACCCCCTTCCGGCGCGCGGTGGAGGAGGGCATCCTCGACACCTCCGCCCTGTCCCACGTCGGCACCCGCGGCCCGCTCTACGGCAAGCAGGACCTCACCGACGACGAGAAGATGGGCTTCGGCATCGTCACCTCGGCCGACGTCTACCGGCGCGGCGCCGACGAGGTCGCCGACCAGCTCCGGCAGCGCATCGGCGACCGGCCGCTGTACATCTCCATCGACATCGACTGCCTCGACCCGGCCCACGCCCCCGGCACCGGCACCCCCGAGGCCGGCGGCATGACCTCGCGCGAGCTGCTGGAGATCCTGCGCGGCCTGGCATCCTGCAACCTGGTGTCGGCCGACGTCGTCGAGGTGGCCCCCGCGTACGACCACGCGGAGATCACGTCGGTGGCGGCCTCCCACACCGCGTACGAACTGACCACGATCATGTCCCGCCAGATCGCCGCGGCCCGGAAGGACTCGGAAGCCAAGTGACTCACGACCACGACCTGGTGCTCCGCCCGACGCCCGCCCAGACGGAGGCCGCCCTCAATCCTCCTCCCGGCCGCAATGGCGGAGACCTGGTCGTGGAGACGCTGGCCGGGCTGGGCGCCACGACCGTCTTCGGTCTGCCCGGCCAGCACGCGCTCGGCATGTTCGACGCCCTGCGCCGCAGCGATCTGCGCTACATCGGCCTGCGGGTGGAGAACAACGCCGGGTTCGCGGCGGACGCCTACGGCCGGATCACCGGCGAGGCCGCGCCCCTGCTGCTGTCGACGGGGCCGGGCGCCCTGACCTCCCTGGCCGCTCTCCAGGAGGCGGCGGCCGCCTCCGCGCCCGTGCTGGCGATCAGCAGCCAGATCCCGACGGCGGGGCTCGGCGGCGGGCGGCACGGCTACCTCCACGAACTCCCGGACCAGGCCGCCTCGTTCCGGGGCGTGGTCAAGTCCGTCCACACCGTCCGCACCCAGTCCCAGATCCCCTCCGCGATCGAGGCGGCCTGGAAGTCGGCGCTGACCGCACCGCACGGCCCGGTGTGGGTGGAGATCCCGCAGGACGTGCTGCTCGCGCCGACGGCGATCCCGGTGGTGACCGGCGGCGACGCCTTCCCCGAGGAACTGCCGCCGCGCCCCGAACTGACCGCCCTGGCCGCCCACTTGCTGTCTCATGCCGAACGCCCGGCGATCATCGCGGGCGGGGGAGTGGTACGGGCGGACGCCTCGGGCAAGCTGAAGCGGCTGGCGGAGCTGCTCGCGGCCCCGGTCGTCACGACCCCCGGCGGCAAGGGCGCCTTCCCCTGGAAGCACCCGCTGTCGCTCCAGTCCTGGATCGAGGACCGGCACACCACGGACTTCCTGGAGGACGCGGACGTCCTCCTGGTGGTCGGCTCGGGACTCGGCGAACTCTCCTCGAACTACCACACGTTCAAGCCGCGCGGCCGGGTCGTCCAGATCGAGGCGGACCTCGGCAAACTGGAGTCCAACCACCCGGCGCTGGGCATCCACGCGGACGCCCGCCTCGCGTTGCAGGCGCTGCTGGAGACGGTGTCCGAACGACAGGACCCGGCGGCCCCGGAGCGCGTCCGGGAGGTGCTCGCGAAGGTCACCGAGCGCATCGCCGCCCAGGAACTCACCCTGGAACAGGACGTCCTGGCCTCCGTGCGCGGGGCGCTCCCCGCCGACTCCCCGTCCTTCTGGGACATGACGATCCTCGCCTACTGGGCCTGGTCGGCCTTCGACGCCAAGGGCCCCAACCACATGCACTCCGCCCAGGGCGCGGGCGGCCTCGGCTACGCCTTCCCGGCGGCCCTCGGCGCCGCGGCGGCCGATCCGACCCGCCCGGTCCTCGCGGTCTCCGGCGACGGCGGCGCCCTGTACTCGATCGCCGAGCTCGCGACGGCCCGCCAGTACGACCTGAACGTCACCTGGCTGATCGTCGACGACGGCGGCTACGGCATCCTGCGCGAGTACATGAACGACGCGTTCGGCGAGGCGACCGCGACGGAACTGACCCGGCCGGACTACGTGGCACTGGCGGAGTCCTTCGGCGTCCCCGGGGTCCGGACGACCCCGGAGAGCCTGGAGCGGGACCTCGCGAAGGCGCTGGAGACCCCCGGGCCCTCGGTGGTGCTGCTCCCCGCCGTGCTGCGCATGTTCGCGCCGACGCACCTGGGCTGAGCGGCGGCCGGTCCGGCCGGACCGGCCGGGCCGGGTTCCTGGCTCCTCACATGGGCGGGGCAGGACGGGGCACCTGTGCTTCAGTCCACCAGCGAAGGGAGCCGATCATGGTAGTTGCCGCCGTCATCGCCGTATGTGTGGTCCTGGCCGTCCTGGCCTTCCTCGTCCCCCGCCTGTCCCGCCACCCCGAACGCGGCACGCAGCGTACGCTCGGTGCCGGGGCGCGAGCCGGTGGCAAGGCGCCCGGGATACTGGGCCGGCTCTTCAGCAAGCCCTTCCACACCAGTTCCCGCGCGGTGAGCCGCAGCGGTTCGGCAGGTCGCCGCACCCGCGGCCGCATGCCCTTCTGAACGACGGTGCGGGCAGAACGACGGGGAGCCTGGAGATGAACGCCGAAGACGCCGACAGACTGCTGGACGGGCTGACCGTGGACACCAGCCGGCGGGAGCGCCCGATCGTGCTGGACGGGGACGGGCGGCCCCTGCGGACCTGGCGGGAGAACCATCCCTACGACCACAAGGTGAGCCGCAAGGAGTACGAGCGGACCAAGCGCGTCCTGCAGATCGAGCTGCTCAAGCTCCAGCGGTGGGTCAAGGACACCGGCGCCCGCGTGGCCGTCGTGTGCGAGGGGCGGGACGCGGCGGGCAAGGGCGGCACGATCCAGCGGCTGACCGAGCGGCTCAACCCGCGCGGCGCACGCGTGGTCGCCCTGGACAAGCCCACCGAACGCGAGGCGGGCCAGTGGTACTTCCAGCGGTACATCGCGCACCTGCCGACGGCCGGGGAGATCGTCCTGTTCGACCGCTCCTGGTACAACCGGGCCGGAGTGGAGCGCGTGATGGGCTTCTGCTCCAAGGACGAGTACGAGCTGTTCCTCGGCCAGTGCCCGGCCTTCGAGCGGATGCTGGTCGACGACGGCATCCTGCTGGTGAAGTTCTGGTTCTCGGTGTCCCGCTCCGAGCAGCGCACGCGCTTCGCGATCCGGCAGGTCGACCCGGTGCGCCAGTGGAAGCTCTCGCCCACCGACCTGGCCTCGCTGGACCGCTGGGACGACTACACCGAGGCGAAGGTCGACATGTTCCGCGCCACGGACACCGCACACGCCCCCTGGACCGTCGTCAAGAGCAACGACAAGCGGCGCGCCCGGCTGGAGACCATGCGCAGTCTGCTGTCCCGCATCGACTACGCCAGCAAGGACCCCGAGGCGGTCGGCGTCCCCGACCCCCTCATCGTCGGCGCCGCCGACACCCTTCTGGAGCCCGGTGAGGAGGACACCACACTGTCACCCACTCCGTTGTCCCCCGGCGCCGACGGGCCCGGCAAGCATCCCGGGACCGACTGACACGCATTCGTTCACCGGCACGTTCGTTCACCGGCACCTTCATTCACCGGCACCTTCATTCACGGGCATCGGCATCGGCATCGGCATCGGCGGGGCGGAAGCAAGCCGTCACCGTCTTGCCGTGCCGCTGGCACCGCATCCCCCACTCGTCGGCGAGCTTGCGCACGATGGCCACACCACGCCCGCCGACATCCCCCGGCTCCGCCTCGCGCCCGCGCGGCAGCGTCGGGTCTTCGTCGTGGACGCTCACATGAAGGCAGTCGCCGTCCCACGTGAGGACCAGGTGCGCGTCGCTGTGCGCGTGGACATGCGCATTGGTGATCAGCTCGGACACCGCCAGCACGATGGCGTCCACCGTGTCCGGCTCGGCGTCGGCCCAGGGCAGGGACTCCAGACGTTTGCGTGTCCACTGCCGCCCGGACCGGACACTCTCGGACATGGGGAACGAGTGCGCCCACCCCATCGCTTTCACCGCCACCGCCCCGACCTCCCTCTGCTTCGACCACACAGCAGCTCGTGCCTGAACCGGGTACCCGGCGCCCGCGTCGACAGACCTGAGGGCGCCGGTTCCGGACACGGCTAGAGGCCGTCGCGGACCATCGCGGCGACGAGGTGGACGTGGCGGTCGGCCGCCGTGGTCGACCACTCGTTGTCGTAGTTCAGGCCGTAGGGCCAGAAGTGGCCGCCGCCGGTGGAGATCTTCGCCCCGGAGCCGTCGTACTGCTTGACGAGGGCTGTGGCCTGCGCGCCGGTCCAGGTGCCGCTGCCGCCGAGCCGGGACCAGCCCGCGCTGGTGCCCACGCCGATGGTGTGGGCGATCTCGTGCAGGGCCGTCCGCTCGTTCATGTAGCTGCGGTTGCTGCCGAAGCGGATGGTGCCGTTGATGTTGCCGTCGGCGGTGGGCACACCTGGCTCGTACCGGACGGTGATGGTCTTGCCCAGGTCGCTGAGGTTGTTGTAGCGGGCCACCGCCGCGTTCATGGCCTTGGTGATGAGGTCGTAGGCCGTGCGCTGGTCCTCGGTCGGGTTGCTCGCGCGGACGAGGGACCAGGAGATGGTGGCCGCCGCGGCGCGGTCGCCGGCCGGGGCGGGGGCGGCGGTGGTCCGGGGGGTGGCGGCCTGGGCGACGCCGGGGCCGATCAGGAGCGCGGCCGTCAGGGTGGCTATGACCGCCTTGCGTGGACTCATGGTGGATTCTCCTGTGGGGGGTGGTCGTGACGCGTGGGGGCGAAACTTCGCACGACGTTCGGAATCTCGGACGTACGGGTCCAACTGCCTTTGCCGAAGCGGAAGTTGGAGCGCTGTCGACCGCAAGTATCCCGAGGGGAAAGAGGGCGTCAAGAGTTCTCGCAGAACACCGCACGCCGGAACGGCCCCCGACCGAGGGGTGGTCGGGGGCCGTTCCGGCGTGTGCGTGGTGGGGGATCAGCTGACGTCGGACGGGTCCAGGCGGTAGATCGTCGACTGGTTCGACTGCGCCGATGAGTTGGAGCTGGTGCTCTTGCTGTACGTGCTCTCCTTCACCGCCGTGCCGTGCTTCTGCACCCACGCCGTGACCTCGGAGCTGACACTGCTGCCGCCGCCGGGGCCGCCGCCCATGCCGCCACCGCCGAGCTGGATGTAGTGCAGTTCGCCCTTCTTCACGAGTTCCTTGAGCTTGGCGAGGGTCATCGCCTTGTCGCTGCCGGACCAGCCCCACATCGAGATGACGGGCTCCCCGCTGCTCACGATGAGCTGGGCGGCGCTCTGCGAACTGGACACGGCCAGGAGCCAGGTGGCGCCGTCCTGGTGCTTCTTGAGGTAGGCGATCAGTTCGCTGCTCGCGCCGCCCATGCCCCCGGGGCCGCCGCCCATGCCGCCGCCCGTACGGCCGGGCTGCGAGCTCGCCTCCCCCGACCGGCCACCGCTCGTGCCGCCCGGGGGCGTACCACCGGGTGCCTGCCCGCTCTGCCCGTCCTGCCCGCTCTGCCCGTCCTGCCCACTCTGCCCGCCGGCCGGCGTCCCGCCACCCGGGAAGCCGCCGCCGGCCTGGGCGTTCCCGCCCTGCTGAGCCCCGCCGGGACCGCCCGAGCCACCGCCCGGGAACCCCCGGCCGCCTCCGCCCCCGTCCCCGCCCCCGGGCCCGCCGAAGCCGCTGCCCGTGGTCGGCCCGGCGGTCGGGTTCGTACCGCCCATGCCACCGCCACCGCCCGACCCGGACGGCACCGACCAGGCGTACGCGGCCGGCCCCGCCACCGCCGCGACGACCGCCGCCGCGACGGACACCGCGAGCAGCCGCAGCCGCAGCCCCGAGACGCCGGACCGGAAGACGAACAGCCCCACGAGGGCCAGCGCCATGACGACCAGCACCGAAGGCCACAGCCAGGTGTTCCAGCCTGAGGCCCGCCGCAGCAGTACCGCGGCCCACACGGCCGTGACACCCAGCCCGAGGGGCAGCACCCACACCCACCGCCGGTCCGCCCGGAAGGCGCGCAGCAGCAGGACCCCGCCGCCCCCGCACAGCGCCGCCACGCCCGGGGCGAGCGCGGTCGTGTAGTACGGGTGCATCGTGCCCTCGGCCAGCGCGAACGTGAGGTAGTGCAGGACCGTCCAGCCGCCCCACAGCAGGAGCGCGGCCCGGGTGCGGTCGGTACGCGGGGCCCGCCCGCACAGCACCAGGCCGCCGACGAGCGCGATACCCGCGAAGGGGATCAGCCAGGAGATCTGGCCGCCGAGGATGTCGTTGAACATCCGCCCGAGACCGGCGGTGCCGGAGAATCCGCCGCCTCCGCCTCCGCCTCCGCCGCCTCCGCCGTTGCCCTCGCCACCGAGGATCCGGCCGAGGCCGTTGTAGCCCATGATCAGGTTCCAGGCGGTGCCGTCCGTCGAACCGCCGATGTACGGCCGCGAGGAGGCCGGGACCAGCGACACCGCGGCCGCCCACCAGAAGCTGGACACGGCCAGCACCACAGCCGCGAGGAGCAGGTTGACGATCCGCTTCACCCACGCCGGTTTCGCCGCGTACAGATACACCGCGAAGACGGCCGGCAGCGCGATGTAGCCCTGGAGCATCTTGGTGTTGAAGGCGAGCCCGAAGCAGGCCGCCGAGCCGAGCAGCGGCAGCAGCCGCCCGTCGCGCGCCGCCCGCAGGGCGAGGGCCGCGCCCGCCACCATCAGGAACACCAGGAGCGTGTCGGGGTTGTTGTCCCGGTTGATGGCGACCGTGATCGGGGTGAGGGCCAGGACGAGGGCGGCGACGGCCGCCGCCGCGTGCCCGAACACCCTCTTCACGGAGGAGTGCAGGATCCAGATCGTGGCCAGGGCGGCCACGACCATCGGCGCCATCATCTGCCAGGTGCCGTACCCGAACAGGCGGCACGACAGGCCCATGACCATCAGCGCGAGCGGCGGCTTGTCGACGGTGAGGAAGTTCCCGGCGTCCAACGAGCCGAAGAACCACGCCTTCCAGCTCTGCGTGCCGCTCAGCACGGCCGCGCTGTAGAAGCTGTTGAGGCTGGAGCCGGAGAGGTTCCAGGAGTAGAGCACCGCGGCCAGGGCGAGGATCGCGAGCAGCGCGGGCAGCGACCAGCGCGGAACGGCGTCGGCCGGGGGCGTAACCGGAGGGGGCTCGGCGGTGCGGAGCTGGGGTTCGGTGGCAGATGTCACCCGAGCATGGTGGACAGCCCCGTTGGGTGGCCGCTGTGCCGAAGCTGGCACGCGCCTGTGAAACCGCGCAGCGCCCGGTAACGACTCGCACAAGTCTTCGTCGACGCCTACAACCTTTGCCCCTCGTCCGTGAGTCAAGGGGTGCATGAATTCTGGGATATCCCGCCGCGCGCGAGTGCTGGCGGCGGCCGTGGGTACGGGCGTCCTCGTGCCGCTCGTCGCCGCCGCCACGCCCGCCGCCGCCGCACCGCCCGCCGTGACCTGCACGTCCGCCAAGGCCGGCCTCGCCGCCAAGCTGCAGAAGGACATCACCGCCGCCCTCGCCACCCGCAAGGGCACCGTCGCCGTCGGCCTCCACGACCGCAGCACCAACACGACCTGCACCCTGCGCGCGACGTCCGCCTACGACTCGGCCAGTGTCGTCAAGGTCACCGTCCTCGCCGCGCTGCTGTGGGACGCGAAGAAGTCGAACCGGTATCTCACCGAGCGCGAGAACACCCTCGCCAAGGCCATGATCACCAAGTCGGACAACGCCGCGACCTCCACCCTGTGGAAGCAGCTCGGCATGACGAAGATCAAGGGCTTCCTCACCGCCGCCGGCATGACCCAGACCAAGCCCGGCGCGAACGGCTACTGGGGCCTGACCCAGATCACCGTCACCGACGAGCAGAAGCTGCTGAAGCTCCTCACCGGCAAGAACGCGGTCCTCAGCGACAACGCCCGCGCCTACGCCATCAAGCTGATGGGCCAGGTCGTCTCGTCCCAGCGCTGGGGCACGCCGTACGGAGTGCCCTCCGGTGTGACCGTGGCCGTCAAGAACGGCTGGCTGCAGCGCTCCACGAACGGCTGGCGCGTGCACAGCGTCGGCGCGTTCAAGGGCGGCGGCCACGACTACGTCATGACCGTGCTCACCCACGGCAACAGCACCATGGACTACGGCATCGCCACCATCCAGGCCGTGGCCAAGGTCATCCACAAGGACCTGGCCGCGAGCTGACGCTTCCCCGCGCGGCTACTCGCGGGTAAGGGCAACACCCTTCTTCCAGGGGCGCGGGAAACCGCGTGGCCGGCCCCCTCACCGGCGCACCCGACGACGGACAGAAATTGTTACGGCGGGATGAAATCCGGTCGCCACCGCGTTGGTGCCTTTCGGCAGGAGAAGGACGATCGGAGGGCACCGGCGTGGGTTCAGAACGGGGATGGGCAGGCCGACTGTGGGGGTACGCCTGGCGCCACCCCAAGTACGTCGTCCTCGCTCTCGGCTCCTCCCTCGCCGGCATGGCCGTCATGGCCGTCGTCCCCCTGATCACCAAGGTGATCATCGACGACGTCATCAGCGACCACACCAGGGACATGACCACCTGGGCCGGCCTGCTCATCGCCGCCGCCCTGGTCGTCTACGTCCTCACCTACGTCCGCCGCTACTACGGCGGCCGCCTCGCCCTCGACGTCCAGCACGACCTGCGGACGGCGATGTACGGCACGATCACCCGCCTCGACGGCCGCCGCCAGGACGAGCTGTCCACCGGCCAGGTCGTCGGCCGGGCCACCAGCGACCTCCAGCTGATCCAGGGCCTGCTCTTCATGCTCCCGATGACCATCGGGAACGTCCTGCTGTTCCTGATCTCCCTGGGGATCATGGCGTCGCTGTCATGGCCGCTCACCCTGGTCGCCCTGGCCGTCGCCCCCGCCCTGGCCTGGATCGCGAGGCGCAGCCGCACCCGGCTGCACCCCTCCACCTGGTACGCCCAGGCCCAGGCCGCCGCCGTCGCCGGGGTGGTCGACGGCTCCGTCAGCGGTGTCCGGGTGGTGAAGGGCTTCGGGCAGGAGGAGCAGGAGACCGGGAAGCTCCGGGACGTCAGCCGCAGGCTCTTCGCGGGACGGCTCCGCACCATCCGGCTGAACTCGGTCTACACCCCGGCCCTCCAGGCCGTCCCCGCCCTCGGCCAGGTCGCGATGCTGGCGCTCGGCGGCTGGCTGGCGGTGCGCGGGCACATCACGCTCGGCACGTTCGTGGCGTTCTCGACCTACCTCGCGCAGCTCGTCGGCCCGGTCCGCATGCTCGCCATGGTCCTCACCGTCGGCCAGCAGGCCCGCGCCGGCACCGAGCGTGTCCTGGAGCTGATCGACACCGAGCCCTCGTTCCAGGACGGCCACAAGGAGCTCCCCGCCGACGCCCCCGCGACCGTCGAGTTCGACGACGTCGCCTTCGGCTACGACGGTGCCCACGGCACGACCGGCCCCGTTCTCGACGGGCTCTCCTTCGAGATCCGCCCCGGCGAGACCCTCGCGGTCGTCGGCTCCTCCGGCTCCGGCAAGTCCACGGTCTCCCTGCTCCTGCCGCGCTTCTACGACGTCACCCGCGGTGCCGTGCTCGTCGGCGGCCACGACGTGCGCGAGCTGTCCCTGGAGTCGCTGCGGGCGGCGATCGGCCTGGTCCCGGAGGACTCCTTCCTCTTCTCCGACACGGTCCGCAACAACATCGCCTACGGCCGCCCTGACGCCACCCAGGAGGAGATCGAGAAGGCCGCCCGCGCCGCACAGGCGGACCGTTTCATCAGGGCACTGCCCGACGGCTACGACACCACCGTCGGCGAGCACGGCCTCACCCTCTCCGGCGGCCAGCGCCAGCGTGTCGCCCTGGCCCGCGCGATCCTCAGCGACCCGCGGCTGCTGGTCCTGGACGACGCCACCTCCGCCGTGGACGCCCGGGTCGAGCACGAGATCCACGAGGCCCTGAAGGGCGTCATGCGGGGCCGCACCACCCTGCTGATCGCCCACCGCCGCTCCACCCTGAACCTCGCCGACCGCATCGCCGTGCTGGACGGCGGCCGGCTCGCCGACATCGGTACCCACGACGAGCTCCAGCGGCGCTCCGCCCTGTACCGGCGCCTGCTCACCGACCCCGACGAGCTGGGCGCGGTCTCCCCGGGCCACACCCAGCCGGTCTGCCCCCAGGAGGACACCTCGGTACGGGACGAGCTGGACGCCGAGTACGACGCCGAGCGCGGGGTCACCCCGCGGCTGTGGACCGGTGACCGCGAGCGCGAGGACACCGCCCTCGCGGAGAGCCCCGCCACCCCCGAGCTGCTCGCCCAGGTCGAGGCGCTGCCCCCGGCCACCGACGTGCCCGACGTGGACGAGAGGCGGGCCGTCCAGCCGGAGGAGTCGTACGGCCTGCGCCGGCTGCTGCGGGGCTTCGGGCTGCCGCTGCTGGTCAGCCTCCTCCTGGTCGCCGTCGACGCCGGTATGGGCCTGCTGCTGCCGATCATGATCCGGCACGGCATCGACTCCGGCGTGACGAAGGTCGCGCTCGGCGCCGTGTGGGCGGCGTCCCTGCTCGCGCTGGTGACGGTGGTGGTGCAGTGGGCGGCCCAGATCGGCGAGACCCGGATGACCGGACGCACCGGCGAACGGGTGCTCTACTCCCTGCGGCTGAAGATCTTCGCCCAGCTCCAGCGCCTCGGGCTCGACTACTACGAGCGGGAGCTGACCGGCCGGATCATGACCCGGATGACGACCGACGTCGACGCGCTGTCGACGTTCCTCCAGACGGGCCTGGTCACGGCCTTCGTCTCGGTCGTCACCTTCTTCGGCATCATGGTCGCCCTGCTGGTGCTCGACGTGCAGCTCGCCCTGGTCGTCTTCGCGACGCTGCCGCCGCTGATCGTCGCCACGTTCTTCTTCCGCCGGGCCAGCGTGAAGGCGTACGAGCTGGCCCGGGAACGCGTGTCGGTGGTCAACGCCGACCTCCAGGAGTCGGTGTCGGGGCTGCGGATCGTGCAGGCCTTCCGGCGCGAGCGGGACGGCGCGCGGCGGTTCGCCGGGCGCAGCGAGAGCTACCGGCAGGCCCGCATCCGCGGCCAGTGGCTGATCTCCGTGTACTTCCCCTTCGTGCAGTTCCTGTCGTCGGTGGCCGCGGCGGCCGTGCTGATCGTGGGCGGCGCGCGGGTCGACGACGGGACGCTGGCGATCGGCTCGCTGGTGGCCTACCTGCTCTACATCGACCTGTTCTTCGCTCCCGTGCAGCAGCTGTCCCAGGTCTTCGACGGCTACCAGCAGGCGACGGTGTCCCTGGGCCGCATCCAGGAGCTGCTCCGGGAGCCGACGTCGACGAAGTCCGCCGAGAAGCCCCTCGACGTGTCCTCCCTGCGCGGGGAGATCGCCTTCGAGGACGTGCACTTCGCCTACGGTGACGACGAGGAGGCCCTCGGCGGGGTCGACCTGCGCATCCCGGCCGGGCAGACCGTCGCGTTCGTCGGCGAGACCGGCGCCGGGAAGTCGACCCTCGTCAAGCTCGTGGCCCGCTTCTACGACCCCACCACCGGCCGGGTCACGGTCGACGGCACCGATCTGCGGGCCCTGGACCTCACCTCGTACCGGCATCGTCTGGGGGTCGTCCCGCAGGAGGCGTACCTCTTCCAGGGCACCGTCCGCGACGCCATCGCCTACGGCCGTCCGGACGCCACCGACGCCGAGGTCGAGGCGGCGGCCCGGGCGGTCGGCGCCCACGAGATGATCGCCACCCTGGAGGGCGGCTACCTCCACGAGGTCGCCGAGCGCGGCCGCAACCTCTCCGCCGGGCAGCGGCAGCTGATCGCCCTGGCCCGTGCCGAGCTGGTCGACCCGGACGTGCTGCTGCTCGACGAGGCGACGGCCGCGCTGGACCTGGCCACGGAGGCCCAGGTCAACCAGGCCACCGACCGACTCGCGGGCCGCCGTACGACCCTCGTCGTCGCCCACCGCCTCACCACCGCCGCCCGTGCCGACCGGGTCGTCGTGATGGACCACGGCAAGGTCGTCGAGGACGGCACGCACGACGAGCTGCTCGCGCGCGGCGGGCGCTACGCCGAGCTGTGGCGGACGTTCGTCGGCACCGCCGAGCCGGAGGAGCCGGTCGGCGCCACCCGCTGACGGGGCACGCGGTGCGATCGTGACGGCCGTGCAACCGTTCGACATACGCTGTGCGTCCGTACAGCAGTACGCCGATGGACGCGGACGACGCGGTACTGGAGGACGACAGTGGACAGTGGAGCGATACGCCGGCGGCTCGCGCTCGGCCTGGCCGTGCTGACCGCCTCCGGCTTGCTGGCGGTCGCCGCGCCGGGCGAGGCGCAGGCCGCCACCGCCGCGCCCTGCCCCGGCCGCAAGGTCCGCACCCTTCCGTTCTCCACCGGCACCGTGCTCGTCTACAAGCGCGGCGGCTACGTCTGCGCCGCGACCGTGACCAAGAAGCCCGGCGTGAAGCGCACGATGTCGGTGAGCGTGCAGGCGCGCGGCAACCGCCCGGTCGTCGACCGGGGCAAGTACGCCTACCTGGCGGGTCCGGTGACGGTGCACGCCGGGCGCCGCTGCGTATGGCTGAAGGGCACGGTGGGCCGGGGGTCGTACAGCTCCGGCTGGATCCTCTGCTGAAACCGTCCCCGCACACAGGGTTTTCCCTATGTCCCCTGGTGCTCCGGTGAGTTGGTCCGCTAGCTTCCGGCGCACATCTGTCTCACAGGGGAGTGCGCATGCGCAAGGCGCTCAGATGGCTGCTGGCGCTCACGGTGCTCATAGGCACGCTGGGCTCGGCGACAGCGGCCACCGCCGCCGAGCCGGAGGCCACCGGCACCGACAGCACCACGGACATCAAGGAGAGACTGCTCTCCATACCGGGCATGAGCCTGGTCGAGGAGAAGCCGTACACCGGTTACCGCTTCTTCGTCCTGAACTACACGCAGCCCGTCGACCACCGGGCGCCGTCCAAGGGCACGTTCCAGCAGCGCATCACCGTGCTGCACAAGGACGTCTCCCGCCCGACGGTGTTCTTCACCAGCGGCTACAACGTCTCCACGACGCCCCGCCGCAGCGAGCCGACCCAGATCGTGGACGGCAACCAGGTCTCCCTGGAGTACCGCTTCTTCACCCCGTCCCGGCCCGCCCCGGCCGACTGGACCAAGCTGGACATCTGGCAGGCCGCCAGCGACCAGCACCGCGTCTTCAAGGCCCTGAAGGGCATCTACTCCAAGAACTGGATCTCCACGGGCGGTTCGAAGGGCGGCATGACCGCCACCTACTACGAGCGCTTCTACCCCCGCGACATGGACGGCGTCGTCGCCTACGTCGCCCCCAACGACGTGGTGAACAACGAGGACTCGGCCTACGACCGCTTCTTCGCCCGCGTCGGCACCAAGGAGTGCCGCGACCGGCTGAACGCCGTGCAGCGCGAGGCGCTGGTGCGCCGCGAGCCGCTGGAGAAGAAGTACGCGGCCTACGCCGAGGAGAACGGCCTCACCTTCACGACCATCGGCAGCCTGGACAAGGCCTATGAGGCGACCGTCCTCGACTACGTGTGGGGCTACTGGCAGTACAGCCTGCTGAAGGACTGCGACCAGATCCCGGCCGACGCCAAGAACGCCACCGACGACGCGATCTGGGACTCCGTCGACACGATCTCCGGCTTCTCCGCCTACGCCGACCAGGGCCTTACGACCTACACGCCGTACTACTACCAGGCCGGCACGCAGCTCGGCGCGCCGACCATCCACTTCCCGCACATCGAGAAGAGTTACGTCCGCTACGGCTACCAGCCGCCCCGGAACTTCGTCCCGCGAGACATCCCGATGACGTTCCAGCCGTCGGCCATGCGGGACGTCGACAGCTGGGTCCGGCACAACGCCCGTCGGATGCTCTTCGTCTACGGCCAGAACGACCCGTGGGGCGCCGAGCCGTTCCGCGTCGGCAAGGGCGCGAAGGACTCCTACGTCATGACCGCCCCCGGCATGAACCACGGTGCCAACGTCGCGGGCCTCGTGCCCGAGCAGAAGGCCCTCGCCACCGCCCGCATCCTCGAATGGGCCGGCGTCGCGTCCAGCGCGGTGCAGTCGGACCCGGAGGCGGCGAAGCCGCTCGCGAAGTTCGACGCGAAGCTGGACAAGCGGGACGTGCAGCGGGAGATGACGCTGCGTCCGTGAGCCCGGCCGCGTACCGCGCCCGGCCGTCGCTCACAGCGGCCGGGCGCACCCCACGGGCCGGTCGCCGCCGAGCCGTACGTACAGGACCGTCGAAGCCGGACAGTCGGCGCGTGCGGTGACGGCCCGGGTCACCTCGTACTCCGGCTCGTGCTCGCCCTCCCCGTCGCACGCCGTCTCGCGGACCTGCCCGTCGCCGGAACCGTAGACGCAGTCCCCGACGACGGTACGGGGGCCGCCCCCGCCGCCCGGGTCCCCGGGGTGCGGCGGCTGGAGGTTGCGCATACAGGCGTAGCCCCTGGGCACCGCCCCGTCACCGTCCTCGTCGGACGCGGGCCGCTGCTCGCTGATGTGCAGCACGAAGTCGGTGGTCTCCGGGCAGCGCGGCCCGTCCCGCACCGCGCCGTCGTGCCGGGCCACGACCCGGGCCGCGGCCCGCTCACCGGCGCACGGCACCTCGGTGAAGCTCGTCGTGCCGAACGAACTGCACTCGCCGACCCCGAGGAACACCGCTCCGTACCCGGAGGGCCGGGTCGCCGTCGGTGAGGCGGTGGCGGTCGTCGTGCCCGGCGCGGGCTCACCCAGCCGGCCGTCCTCCGCGACGCCCGCCGAGGGGCTCTGGCACCCGGTCAGCAGCGCGCCGAGCAGCACCAGCAGTCCCGGGACCACCCCCACGGACCTTCTCTCACGCATCGCCGACCCCCCGAGTGTGCTTGCCCAGCGTGACCCGCGGCGGCGGGTGCACGCCAGGCACATGGGGTGGTTTGCGCACGTTGGGGGGAGTGCGCCCGGTCCGTGGCGTACGTCTAGTACGACAGTCCGTAGCCGATGGGGTACAGCACCTGCGCGGGATCATCCGCCCGCTGTACCGGCACCGGCAGTTTCCCGCGCGGTCTCACGCGTCCCGCGATCACCCGTGCGGCGGCACGCAGTTCGACATCGGTCCAGGAGCAGGTGGCCAGACAGGCCGGGACGGAGGTCAGCTGTGCCACGTCGTAGGGATTGCGCACAGCGACCGCCACCACCGGCCGCCCGGTCGCCACGAGCTGCTCCACCAGCGTCTTCTGGCTGCTGCCCGCGGTCACGTTGTACGTGGCGGCCACCAGCGCGTCCGCGTCCCGTGCCGCCGCGACCGCCCGGGCGATCGTCGCCGCCGAGGGTGCCGTACCGGTCGACAGGGCGGTGGCCGTGAAGCCCAGTCCGGTCAGCGCGGCGGCGAGCACACCGGTCGGCGGCCCGGTGGTCCCCGACGGCGAGGCCGGATCCGCCCCGACCACCAGCACCTTGGGATACCGGCGCCGGGACAGCGGCAGCAGCCGCCCCTCGTTGACGAGCAGGGTGGTGGTCCGCTCGGCGATCCGGTCGGCCGCCTTCAGATGGGCGCGGGTGCCGACGGTCCGGTCGACCCCGCCCTGGCCGACGTAGGGCGCGCGGAACAAGCCGAGCTTCGCCTTCAGCCGCAGGATCCGCAGAAGCGATTCATCGAGCCGGGCCTCGGTCAGCTCCCCGTTCCGTACGGCCGTACGGACCGCGTTCCAGGCGAGGTCCAGGTCGGGCGGATTGAGGAGCTGGTCCACACCCGCCTTCAGCGCCAGCACCGGGACCCGTGCGTCGCCGTACTTGGTCCGTACGCCCTCCATGCCGAGCGAGTCGGTGACCACGACACCGTCGTAGCCGAGCCGTTCGCGCAGGATGCCGGTGAGGATGGGGCGGGACAGGGTGGCCGGGTCGCCGGAGTCGTCGAGGGCCGGGACCATCAGGTGCGCGGTCATGATCGAGTCGATGCCCGCGGCGATCGCCGCCCGGAACGGCGGTGCGTCGAGCCTCTCCCACAGCTCCCGGCTGTGCGTGATGGTGGGGAAGCCGGTGTGGCTGTCGACGTTGGTGTCCCCGTGCCCGGGGAAGTGCTTGGCGGTCGCGGCGACCCCGGAGCCCTGGTAACCGGCGACCTCGGCGGCCACCAGCGCGGCCACGGCTCGCGGGTCGGCGCCGAAGGACCGTACGCCGATGACCGGGTTGGCCGGATTGACGTTCACGTCGGCCACGGGGGAGTAGTCCTGCCGGATGCCCATCGCGCGCAACTCGGCGCCCGCGATCCGGCCGAGGGTGCGCGCGTCGGACCTCGAACCGCCCGCGCCGACGGCCATGGCGCCCGGAAAGAGCGTCGCGGGCCTGCCCACCCGCGCCACGATCCCGTGCTCCTGGTCGGTGGAGATGAGCACGGGCAGCCCGCGCGGCAGCTCCAGGGAGGCCTTCTGGATGCCGTCGGACAGGGCGGCGATCTGGTGCGGCTCGCGGGTGTTGTGCGCCCAGGCGAAGTAGATGATGCCGCCGACCCGGTACCTGGCGATGAGCTCGGCGGCCGTCCGGACCCCGATCTCCTTCAGGTTGGCGTCGATGTCGGCCTGGTCGGGGCTGGTGGCGGAGTGGCCGTAGACCCGCATCACGAAGAGCTGGCCGACCTTCTCCTCCAGCGTCATACGCGAGACGAGGGCGCGCAGACTCCTGTCGTCCTGCGCGTCGGCGGCGTAGGAGGGCCCGGCTGCCACGAGGGCGGTGGTGACGCCGGCCGTGGCGGCGAGGACGGTACGTCTGGAGGGCTGTGCGGTGCTTCCCGATCCCGTGCTTCCCGTGCTTCCCGTGCCGGTGTCGTGCACGTGCGCTCCTTCCGGAGGTGATCCGCTCGGATCCGCTGAAGGAAACTTCCAGAAGGTCACCAATAACCGGGAAGTTTCTGCCAGTCAAGGGAACGCACACTAACCGCACAGGGGCCGCCACCGGCGCGATGGGAGGGGGACGCGCCGATGGCGGCGGGTGCCGCCGGCCGCGGTACGGCGGAGAGGGTGGTCAGCGATCGCAGCCAGCAGCGAGGGCCGACACCGTACCGAGGTGACTCTCCGGCGGCCTGCGTTTGGACGGTCCGGATCCGCCCCGGGTTCCCGGCTCGCGGCGGAATTCCGCAAGTCGGTACGGGGGATGACCCAGGGGCCGACGGGGCCTGTGAGCCGACGGCTTCGGCGATGGCCGGACGTCAGCCGCCCCCGCCCGCCGCAGCGCGTACAGCCGCCGCACGGGCACGAGGAGCGCGCGGCACCTTCTCCGCCCCGGCCGGCCCCGACACGGGCGGCGAGCGCCGGATCCATGGCTCGCCGCCCGGTTCCTCCCGCCGTCCGGCGGCGCGACGTCCCAGTCGTGCGCGACGGCCCGGCCGACGGCTTCCCCGGGCGACCCGGCCCGTGCGAGGTGACCTGACCCGGCGCCGCCCCGGCCCCATGTAGTCGGGGCAGGGCAGCGAGCGTGGCTCAGGGGTGGATCACGCGGCGTGCTCGACGAACCTCGCCGCCGTCTCCGCCAGCACCTCCCGCCCGTCGCGTGCCCACAGACCGTCGTTGAACAGCTCGACCTCGATGGCACCGGTGTAGCCGGCCGCCTCCACGTACGCCTTCCACTCCCGCATGTCGATCGAGCCGTCGCCGATCTGGCCGCGGCCGGTCAGTACGCCCTCCGGGAGGGGGGTCGTCCAGTCGGCGAGCTGGAAGGTGTGGATGCGCCCGGACGCGCCCGCGCGGGCGATCTGCGCGGGGGCGGTGTCGTCCCACCAGATGTGGTACGTGTCGACGGTGACGCCGACCTGGTGGGCCGGGAAGCGTTCGGCCAGGTCCAGGGCCTGGGCCAGGGTCGACACCACACAGCGGTCGGAGGCGTACATCGGGTGCAGCGGCTCGATGGCCAGGCGCACGCCGTGCCGCTCGGCGTGGGGACCGAGCTCCGCCAGGGCGTCCGCGATGCGCTCCCGGGCGCCGTGCAGGTCCTTGGAGCCGGCCGGGAGACCTCCCGAGACCAGGACCAGGGTGTCCGTGCCCAGCGTGGCCGCCTCGTCGATCGCCCGCCGGTTGTCGGCCAGTGCCCCGGCACGCTCCTGCGGGTCGATCGCCGTGAAGAAGCCGCCCCGGCACAACGTTGTCACCGTGAGACCGGCGTCCCGCACCAGCTTCGCCGTGGCCTCCAGGCCGTACGACTGGACCGGCTCGCGCCACAGGCCGACATTGCGGACGCCCAACTGACCGCAGGCGTCCACCAGTTCCGGCATCGACAGCTGCTTCACCGTCATCTGGTTGATGGAGAAGCGCTCCAGCTCCGCAGGGCTCACCGGTCCACCCCGTACACGCTCAGCAGGTTCCTCATCCGCTCCTCCGCGAGCTTCGGGTCCGGGAACAGACCGAGCCCGTCGGCGAGTTCGTACGCCTTCGCGAGGTGCGGCAGCGAGCGGGACGACTGCTGGCCGCCGACCATCGTGAAGTGGGACTGGTGCCCGGCCAGCCAGGCCAGGAAGACCACTCCGGTCTTGTAGAAGCGGGTCGGGGTCCGGAAGAGGTGCCGGGACAGCTCGACCGTCGGGT
The DNA here is from genome assembly GCF_039540295.1 of Streptomyces venetus. NCBI lineage: Bacteria > Bacillati > Actinomycetota > Actinomycetes > Kitasatosporales > Streptomycetaceae > Streptomyces > Streptomyces venetus. The sequence goes on along the minus strand of NZ_BAABET010000001.1, from coordinate 812,777 downwards.
CCAGCAGCTCCCGGAAGCCCTTCACGTCACCCGTGTCCAGCACCCGCACCGCCTGCGCCGCCAGCGGGCCCAGCGGGTCGAAGATGCCCAGCAGGGCGTGGCTGAAGCCCCGTTCGTCGCCCGCGATCAGCTCGGGGTAGTTGAAGTCGTCGCCCGTGTAGCAGCGGACGCCCTGCGGCAGCCGGCGGCGGATGTCGATCTCGCGCTGCGCGTCCAGCAGGGAGACCTTGATGCCGTCGACCTTGTCCGGGTGCGCGGCGATGACGTCCAGGAACGTCCGCGTGGCGGCGTCGAGGTCCGTGGCGCCCCAGTAGCCCTCCAGCGCGGGGTCGAACATCGGGCCCAGCCAGTGCAGCACCACCGGCTCGGACGCCTGGCGGAGCAGGTGCCCGTAGACCTCCAGATAGTCCTCCGGCCCCTTGGCGACGGCCGCCAGCGCCCGCGAGGCCATCAGGATCGCCTGCGCGCCCGACTCCTCGACGACGGCGAGCTGCTCCTCGTACGCGGCGCGGATCTCCGCCAGGCCGTACGGGTGACCGACCTCGGTGGCGGACAGCTGGTCCGTGCCCACGCCGCAGGCGATCCGGCCGCCGGCCGCCTTGGCCTCGGCGGCGCTGCGGCGGATCAGCTCGGCCGCGCCCGCCCAGTCCAGGCCCATTCCGCGCTGGGCGGTGTCCATCGCCTCGGCGACGCCCAGCCCGTGCGACCACAGGTGGCGGCGGAAGGCGAGGGTGGCGTCCCAGTCGACCGCCGCGGGCGAGTCGGGGGAGACGTCAGCGAACGGGTCGGCGACGACGTGCGCCGCCGAGAAGACCGTGCGGGAGGTGAAGGGCGTGCCGGGCGTCACCACGAGCGGTGCGGTGCGGGGCTCGTAGGCCCGCAGCGTCCCGTCGCTGCCCGGGAGTCGGATGGTCACAGCTGGATCTCCGGTACGTCGAGACGGCGGCCCTCGGCCGAGGACTTGAGACCCAGCTCGGCGAGCTGGACACCGCGGGCACCGGCCAGCAGGTCCCAGTGGTAGGGGGCGTCGGCGTAGACGTGCCTCAGGAACAGCTCCCACTGGGCCTTGAAGCCGTTGTCGAACTCGGCGTTGTCCGGGACCTCCTGCCACTGGTCGCGGAAGACCTCCGTGGCGGGGATGTCCGGGTTCCAGACCGGCTTGGGGGTGGCCGAGCGGTGCTGGACGCGGCAGTTGCGCAGGCCCGCGACCGCGGAGCCCTCCGTGCCGTCGACCTGGAACTCCACCAGCTCGTCGCGGTTGACGCGGACGGCCCAGGAGGAGTTGATCTGGGCGATGGCGCCGCCGTCGAGCTCGAAGACGCCGTACGCGGCGTCGTCGGCCGTGGCGTCGTAGGGCTTGCCGTTCTCGTCCCAGCGCTGCGGGATGTGGGTGGTGGCGATGGCCTGGACGGACTTCACGCGGCCGAACAGCTCGTGCAGCACGTACTCCCAGTGCGGGAACATGTCGACGACGATGCCGCCACCGTCCTCGGCACGGTAGTTCCAGGACGGGCGCTGGGCGTCCTGCCAGTCGCCCTCGAAGACCCAGTAGCCGAACTCGCCGCGCACGGACAGGATCCGGCCGAAGAAGCCGCCGTCGATGAGGCGCTTCAGCTTCAGCAGGCCGGGGAGGAACAGCTTGTCCTGGACGACGCCGTGCTTGATGCCGGCCTCGTCGGCCAGCCGGGCGAGGTCCAGGGCGCCGTCCAGGCCGGTCGCGGTGGGCTTCTCGGTGTAGATGTGCTTGCCGGCGGCGATGGCCTTCTTCAGGGCCTCCTCGCGGGCGGAGGTGACCTGGGCGTCGAAGTAGATGTCCACGGTCTCGTCGGCGAGAACCGCGTCCAGGTCGGTCGAGACGTGCTCCAGCCCGTGCTGCTCGGCCAGCGCCCTCAGCGCGTGCTCACGGCGGCCGACCAGGATCGGCTCGGGCCACAGCACGGTGCCGTCGCCGAGGTCGAGGCCGCCCTGCTCACGGAGGGCGAGGATGGAGCGGACCAGGTGCTGGCGGTAGCCCATGCGCCCGGTCACGCCGTTCATGGCGATACGCACCGTCTTGCGTGTCACGTCGTTCCCTTCGTACGCGGTCGTCGCGCCGCGTACGCTCACTGGTGAGCGTTGCAGCAAGCGCTTTCTATATGAGAGAAGCTAGCCTCTGAACCATGGTCCGGACAAGACCGTGACCAGGACGAGTTGTTCGAGGGGGCGAACAACAGGGGGTCGGGGGCATAAGGTCTGCTCGGAGCCATGGCCATGACTCGAACGGGTCAAGGCCATGGGTCTGTCGGTACCAGGGCCATGGGTCCGTAGGGAAGAGGGCCTCGGGTCCATTGGATCCATCGGATTCATCGGGTCTATCGGGTATCGGATCCACCGGGTCCACCGGGTCCGCCCGATCCATCGGGTCCATCGGATCCATCGGATCCACCGGAACCGAGGCCGCAGGTCTAGATGTGTACGAGGGCGGACGACGAGATGCGCGACCGGAGGACGACGAGATGACGGTGACCCTGGCGGACGTGGCTGCCCGCGCGCAGGTCTCGCCCGCGACGGTGTCGCGCGTGCTGAACGGGAACTACCCCGTGGCCGCGTCCACCCGGGAGCGGGTGCTGAAGGCCGTGGACGAGCTGGACTACGTGCTCAACGGGCCCGCGAGCGCCCTGGCCGCCGCCACCTCCGACCTGGTCGGGATCCTGGTGAACGACATCGCCGACCCGTTCTTCGGGATCATGGCGAGCGCGATCCAGTCCGAGATCGGCGGACCGGGTGGCCGCGCGGGCGGCGAGCGGCTCGCGGTGGTCTGCAACACCGGTGCTTCCCCCGAGCGCGAGCTGACCTACCTCACGCTGTTGCAGCGGCAGCGGGCGGCGGCCGTGGTGCTGACCGGCGGGGCGATCGAGGACGCGGCGCACAAGGCGGCCATGGACGCGAAGGTGCGCAAGCTGACGGACGCCGGGACGCGGGTGGTGCTGTGCGGGCGCCCGCCGGCACCGGAGACCGGGGCGATCGCGCTGACCTTCGACAACCGCGGGGGCGGGCAGGAACTCACCGAGCACCTGATCGGGCTCGGGCACCGGCGGCTCGGCTACATCGCGGGACCGGAGGAGCGGACGACCACGCGGCACCGTCTCGAGGGCCACCGGGCCGCGCTGGCCGCGCACGGCATCGAGGAGGACCCTCGGTGGACGGTGCACGGGCGGTACGACCGCAGGTCCGGCTACGAGGCGACGCTGGAGCTGCTGCGGCGCGACCCGTCGCTCACGGCGGTCGTCGCGGCGAACGACTCCGTCGCGCTGGGGGCGTGCGCGGCGCTGCGGGACTCGGGGCTGCGGATTCCCGAGGACGTGTCGGTGGCCGGGTTCGACGATCTGCCGTTCAGCATCGACGCGGTGCCTTCGCTCACGACGGTGCGGTTGCCGTTGGCGGAGGCCGGGGCGCGGGCCGGGCGGATCGCCATGGGGCGGGAGGAGGCCCCTCCGGGCGGGATCGCCTCGGTGCGAGGGGAGTTGATGGTGCGGGGGTCGTCCGGGGTGCCGCGGGTTTCCTAGGTCCTGGGGCGTTGCCGTCCTGGCCCCTGCTGGGGGCTGCCGCCCCCAGGCCCCCGCTCCGGCCTGAACGGCCTCGTCCTCAAGCGCCGGACGGGCTGGGTGGTGGCTGATCAGCGTCTTTTATGTGCGGCCGGACGGGCTGGATGGGGGCTGATCGGCGTCGTTGGCTGCGAACGCCGGGCGTCAGTGGATGACGTCGAAGACGTTCTTCTGCAGGCCGTTGGCGTAGGCCTCGTGCTCGACGAGCCTCAGCTTCTGGGTGTCCTTGTCCGTGGTGCTGAAGAGTCGCTTGCCCGCCCCGAGCAGGAGTGGGAAGACGAGCAGGTGGTAGCGGTCGATCAGGCCGGCGTCCGACAGTGCCTGGTTCAGGGAGGCGCTGCCGTGGACGATGATCGGGCCGCCCTCGGTCTCCTTCAGCGCGGCGACGTCGTCGAGTGAGCGCAGAATCGAGGTCTCGCCCCAGTTCGGCACCAGGTCGTCCTCGGTGAGGGTGGTGGAGACGACGTACTTCGGCATCACCTTGTAGTCGGCGAAGTCCTCCATGTCGGGCCACACCGGACTGAACGCCTCGTAGCTGGTCCGGCCCAGCAGCATCGCGGTGGCTTCCTTCTGCTCCCGTCCCTTGATCTCGAAGGCCTCCGGGAGGAACTCGATGTTCTTGAAGGTCCACCCGGCGTTCCGGTAACCGGGCTCGCCGCCCGGGGCCTCCACGACGCCGTCGAGCGAGATGAAAGCGGTGCTGATCAGGGTGCGCATGGGAGGTTCCTCGGTGTCTCGTGTCCGGTTGTCAGCGTTTCTGACCGAGGATCGCGGAGAAACTCATCGGCCGTCGCCCGACTTTCCCGTCGGGCTCGGTGAATCAACACGACTGCCTGGTCCCGGGTGCCCTGGGCGTCTAGGCTCAGCTCACGGAATCTCTGACTGAGTCAAACATCGGGGGTCGAGGTCATGACCGTCCAGGACATCCGCTCCTTCAACCGCTTCTACACGAACCTCATCGGCGCGCTCGACTACGGCCGCCACATGTACGCCCCGTACACCCTCACCGAGTCCCGCGTGCTCTACGAGCTCGCCCACGCCCCGCACACCGACGCCGCCGACCTGCGGGCCCAGCTGCACCTGGACGCCGGATACCTCAGCCGCATCCTGAACAAGTTCGAGGAGGACGGGCTGGTCGAGCGCGGCCCGTCCGAGAAGGACCCGCGCCGCCGCAGGATCACGCTCACCACGACCGGCCGGGAGGCCGCCGCGCTGCTCGACGAACGGGCGCGGGAGACGGTCGGGGCGATGCTGGACACCGTGCCGGCCGAGGACCGGCCCCGGCTGGGGGAGGCGCTGCTGACCGTCCGGAATCTCCTCGGCGGCGGACGGGCCCCTCGCCCCGAGGACGTGATCCTGCGCGCGCCCGTCCCCGGCGACCTCGGCTGGATCGTGGAGCGCAACGCCGCGCTGTACGCCGCCGAGTACGGCTTCAGCCTCGACTACGAGGGCCTGGTCGCGCGGATCGTCGCCGACTACGCCGAGGACCACGACCCGCATCTGGAGCGGACCTGGATCGCCGAGCTCGACGGCCGGCGGGTGGGGTGCGTCATGTGCGTGCGGGACGACGCGCCGGGCGCCGCCCGGCTCCGGCTGCTGCTCGTCGAACCGGACGCGCGCGGCCTGGGCATCGGTGACCGCCTGGTGGGGACGCTCATCGACTTCGCGCGCGAGGCCGGCTACCGCGAGATCGTCCTGTGGACCAACGACATCCTGGCCGCCGCCCGCCGGATCTACCAGCGCCACGGGTTCGGGCTGGTCGCGGAGAAACCGCACCGCTCCTTCGGCCGGGATCTGAACGGCCAGGACTGGCGACTGGATCTTCACGCAACACCGGAGTGATGAAGGGGAGTCGCCGGCGGGGGTGCCGGGTAGGGTCCCTCCACATGAAGCTGGCGTTCTCCACCCTCGGTGTCCCGGGCCTGCCCCTGCCCGACGTCCTGCGGCTCGCGACCACGCACGGCTACCACGGCGTGGAGCTGCGCACTCACCCGGAGGAACCGGTCCACCCCGGCCTCGGGCCCGCCGAACGGGCGGACGTCGCGGCCGAGTTCAAGGGCTCGGGCGTAGAGCTCCTGGGCCTCGCGGGATACGCGCGGGTCGCCGCGCCGGGCGACGACGAACCCGTCCTGGCCGAGATCCGCGCCCTCATCGACCTGGCCCGTGACCTCGGCGCCCCCTACATCCGCGTCTTCCCCGGCGGCGACCTCGACGTCCAGACTCCCGAGGAGGCCGACGCGACGGCCGCCCGGCGGCTCGGCACCGCCGCCGAGTACGCGAACGACCTGGGTGTCCGCATCCTCCTGGAGACCCACGACTCCCACCGCACGGCCGCCGACGCGATGCGTGTCCTCGGGCTCGTCGGCCACCGTCAGGTCGGCGCGCTGTGGGACGTGATGCACACCTGGCTGGGCGGCGAACAGCCCTCGGAGTCCTACGCGGCGCTCTCCCCGCACCTGGGCTACGTCCAGGTCAAGGACATCGCCTCCGCCGAGGACACCACCCCGCTGCCGCTCGGCGCGGGCGTGTTGCCCCTGGCCGAGTGCGTGGAGGTCCTCTCCCGGCACGGATGGGACGGCTGGCTGTGCTGGGAGTACGAGAAGCGGTGGTACGAGTCGGCGGCGGACCTGCCCGAACTGCTGGGGCCGGGGCGGGAGCATCTGAGCCGGTTGCTCACCGAGTCGGCGTGACGGGGCGCGGGGCGGCGGCCCGGTGTGTGCCGGCGCCCCCTCCCGGTGCGGTCAGATGACGCGGAAGAGGTCCGCCGCGGCGTGCACGTCGGTGAAGTCCTCGACGCAGCGGAGGTTGTCGCAGAGGGCCTCCAGCGCCGAGCCGGCCGCGCCGACGCGCGGGGCGCCGACGACCACGCCGAAGACCCGGAAGTCCAGCCTGCGCTTGGCTTCGTTCCAGCGCCGCATCCAGGCCTCGGTGACGCCGCAGTCGTCGTCGGTGATCATCACGATGTCGCCGCGCCCGCGGGCCGCGTCGTCGAACTCCTCCGCCAGCAGCTCGCCGGCCGCCGACAGCGGCGCCTGGTAGCTGGTGCCGCCGCCGAGGAAGGTCTCCGCGAAGTCGAGGACCCGGTCGATCCCGGCGGGCTCCCCGGCCGGGAAGCGGAAGACCCGCAGCCGGTCGGCGGCGGAGAACAGGATGCCGACGAAGTCCCGGCCCGCGTGCCGGGCCTGGTCCAGCAGCGCCAAGGCGCACGCCTTGGACCACGCCTCCCGGGTGATCCCGCCCGGCCCCGCCTCGTACATGGAGTGCGAGGTGTCCACGCAGGCGATGATCGCGCCCCGGCCGGTGGCCTGCTCGCCCCGGCTGTCGTAGAGCATCAGCTCCCCGGCGGCGTAGCGCACCGCGAACACCGCACGCAGCTCGGGCAGGCCCAGGTGGGCCAGCTCGGAGGGGATGACGCGGGAGAGGTCGTCGCCGAGCGTGACGCCGACCAGTTCCCCGGTGGCGTTCTCCACCTTGCGGGCGCGCTCGCCGCCCGCCATCTGCCGGAAACGGCCGATCAGTTCGGCCCACCGGGCGAGGCGGCCGGTGCGCAGCCGTTCGGCGAGCAGGGCGCGCCGGCCGAACGGCATCCGTTCCAGCTCGCCGGCGCCGACACCCCACGCCCGCAGCAGCGCGGCCTCCTCCCGCACGGCCCCGGCGGCTTTCGCCGCCGCGTTCCGCGCGCCGGTCCGCAGCCCGGGCGCCGCTGCCGCGAGGGCCTGTGCGGCGCCCTCGGCGGCCCGTTCCGCCTCGGCCTCGGCGGCTTCGGCGGCCTCGACCGCCTGCCGTACGGCGTCGGCGGCCTCAGCGGCCACGGTGCCGTCCTCACCGGCCTCCTCCGCGGCCGACCGGAGGGCCTCGCTCACGGCGTTCGCCGCGTCCTCGGCGGCCTGCCGGGCCCGGTCCGCCCGATCTGCCCGCTGCTGTTCCGGCCGGGAGCGCTCCAGCAGCCCGCGCACCGCGCCGGCCTGGGCGAGCACGGCCATCGCTGCGGCGTACGGGTCGCCGGCCGTCTCCCGGCGCAGCTCGGCGAAGTCCGCCGACTCCAGCAGCGCGGTGACGATCTGGTGGTTGACCAGCCGGGAGGGGACCATCTCCGCGTGCTCGCGCACCCGTGGGCCGGCCTTGTAGGCGGCCAGGAACACATCGGCCAGGAGGTCGGGGGCGGCGGCGTGGCCGTGGCGCTCGCCCAGCTCCTCGGCGAGCTCGCGCAGTCCGGCCGACTGCGCGCAGGTGTCGCGCCAGGTGAACCGGTCGAACCGGTCCGCGACCACGGCCGCGGTGTGCCGCCCGGGACCGGTGCCGGACAGCCCTAGTGCCGCGGCAGGCAACGTTTGCCCGTCAAGGAGCGGCGTCCGGTGCGTGCTCTCGGCGTGCCGGCCGGAAGTCCTCGTACTGGACGTACTTGGGCTTTCGGCCGGTGCGGCGAGTGGGGGTACCCCCTGCTCGAAGAGCTTGGGGGAGCGTGCCGGGCGTCGCGACGGGGCGAACGTTGCCTGCCGCGGCGCTAGCCACGCCCCGGCCCGGCCGGCCAGCTCGTCGATCCTGCTCGGCGTCGCGTCCATGGATGTGCCTCCCCCGGCGTTCTAGAGCTGGGCCTGCACCATGCTCGCGTCCATGCCGAGGGCCTCGGTGAGCACACGGGCGCGGACGGCGCGCCGGCGTCCGGCGACCCGGTCGATGGCGGCGGTGGAACGGCCGGCGCTCACCGCCTCCTGGCGCAGCTTCTCCAGCCGCTTCCCCGCCGTGGCGAGCTGGTTGTGGGCCTTCTTGATGACCCAGTCGCTCAGCGCCTCGCGCGACTGCCCGGCCATGGCGTCGAGCTGGGCCTCCAGCTCGTCGATGGTGTCGGCCAGGTCGAGCGCCTCCTTGGCGTCGGGGTTGACCAGGTGCAGCACCTCGCGCTCGACGGTGGGGCGTTCGGCGGGGGAGTTCCACAGCACGTGCGTCAGCACCGACAGGTCCGTCCCGTCCACCTCCGGGCGGCCGTCGAGGTATGCGGACGCCTGGAGCAGGCCCACCGCCTGCCGCCAGCGGCGGTCGGAGGCGACGAGTTCCTTGCGGCGCAGCGCCGCGCGCAGCGTGCACACCGCGTCGACGATCGCGTCGGGGACGTCCACGGCGGGGACGGCTTCGGTCACGGCGTGCCGCAACGCGGCCAGCTCGACCGTGGTCCGGGCCGGTGCCTCGGGGCGTCTGACGGCGGACCGCACGAGCGCGGCGAAGTTCGAGGGGTCCTCCAGGTACCCGACCTCGATCCGCACCAGCAGCCGGTCGTAGACGGCGGCCGCGTCCTCCTCGCCCGGCAGCTCGTTGCTGGCCGTGATGGCCCCGATGAGCGGGCAGCGGATCGGCTCGCCGCCGTTCTCGGGGTGGTAGATCCGCTCGTTGAGATAGCCCAGCGTCTCGTTCAGGGCGGCCGTGGAGCACTTGAAGATCTCGTCGATGAACGCGACGTGCGCGGTGGTGGCACGGCCGTCGTAGACCTGGCGGTACTCGCCCCGGGCCAGGGCGGCGACGTCGATGGGTCCGAACATCCGCGTCGGCGCGGTGAACTTCGACAGCAGGATCTCCCAGTAGGCCGCCCCCTCGATCCGGCCGGTGAGCTCCCGTGCCATCTCGGACTTCGCCGTCCCGGGCGGACCGAGCACCAGCGAGTGCTGCCCGGCCAGCAGCGTCACCACCAGGGTCCGCACGACGTCGGCCCGCTCGTAGAACCGCTCCGCCAGCTCGCCGCTGATCGCCCGCAGCCTCCCCGCGGTGTCCTGCGCGTCCACGTCCGACTCCTCGCTCGCCCGTTCCACGGCGGGCCGACGAGACGGCCCGTTCCTCCCTGAACCTACGACGAAGTGGCGTGTGAACGACGGGGATTGGGGTGACCCGGGCTGCTCGGAAGTCGATTGCCGCCCGCGCCCCCTCATGGGTAGCGTCCCTCGGCGTGCCCCCGACTCTGCGCACCCCGCGCCTGCTCCTGGACTCCTACACCCCGGCGGACGAGGAGGGCTTCGTGGCGCTCTTCCAGGATCCGAGGGTGTCCCGGTGGATGGGCGACGGGACGGCTTCCGAGGCGGCGGACCGTGCCCTGTTCGGGCGGATCTTCAGCAAGGTGTACGCGCGGGAGCTGTTCGACGTGTGGGCGGTCCGGCGCGGCGGGCTCCTGGTGGGGCACGCGGAGATCAAGCGGACGGAGACGGTGGACGGTCACGAGATCGTCTACGCGCTGGCGCCCGGGGCATGGGGCGGCGGGCTCGGAACGGAGCTGGCGGAGGCGCTCGTGGCCTACGGCTTCGGGGCGCTCGCCCTCACCGAGGTGCACGCCACGGTGGACGCGCGGAACACCGTGTCGCTGCGCCTGCTGGGCAGGATCGGGTTCGAGCACGTCCGGGACGTCGTGGAGGACGACGGCGGTGTCACGCGTGTGCTGACCCGCCGTCCCTGACGAGGACGAGGACGAGGACGGAGGCCGACCCCGGACGGCCCGGACCATCCGTTCCGGTCACCCGTCCCGGTCAACGCGCCGGCGCGGCCAGAACGTCCGGCACCCCGACGTCATGGCCGCGCCCGGCGCCGCGGCGTGTCCGCGGTCCCCGCCGCGGAAGTCGCTGCGAGCACCGAGGTGGTACCGGGCAAAGGAGGTTGCGCCGGCCGGTCAGGGGACCGGCACGGGGCGAAGGAGGTTTCCGGGGTCTTCCTGCGGGGCCTCCGTGCCCTCGCCGCACCGGGTCTGTTCTGTCGTGGTGGTGTTGCGGGGCCCGAACAGGAAACGCCAGAGGTCGGTTTCGAAGCTCGGGGTCTCCTTCCGAGTCGTCTGGCACGAGTAGAGCAGGACGTGCTCGCTCTCGGGCTGCGGCGCGTCCTGGGCCGCGACGGGCAAGGCGGAGGTCAGGACCGCTCCCAGGGCGATGACGGCCGCACCGGCCGAGTGGGCGAAAGATCTGTGCACACAGTGCAATCCAGTAGATTTCATGATCGCAGCATGAGCTGAAAAGCATCCCGGAAGAAAGCCGACGGGCCCCCGGGCAGGCAACTCAACCCGTTCGTACGATCGACCGGGGTGCGCGCTCACGTTCGGCGCGTGGAGGGCTGGGGAGGCAGCACCACGTCCCCGCTGCGCTTGAGCCGCTGCCAGGGCAGCCGGTAGCCGTTGATCGCGGTCAGGCACGCCTGGACGAGGACCAGGTACATCACCTGGCGGTAGACGATCTGCTGGAGCGGGAGCGCCCACAGGGGCCGCAGGCTCTCGCCGTCGAGGTGGAAGGCGTACGCGGCGCAGAGGGCCTGCACCGCCAGCACCCCGCTCCACGCCAGCACGGTGGTGAGCGGGTTCCCGAACACCAGGCCGTAGACGGCCAGGATGTCGATCAGCGGGGCGAGCAGGGGCGTCAGGATCTGGAAGACCGCCAGCAAGGGCAGGCCGACGCGGCCGAAGCGGCCCGCCGGGCCACGTTCGAGCAGCGCGTGGCGGTGCTTCCACGCGGCCTGGATCGTGCCGTAGCTCCACCGGTAGCGCTGGCGCCACAGCTCCCGCAGCGAGGCCGGTGCCTCGGTCCAGGCGAGGGCGTCCGGCGCGTAGCTGATCTCCCACCCGGCCCGGTGCAGAGCCATGGTGATGTCGGTGTCCTCGGCGAGTGTGTCCGCGCTCATCATCCCGGCGTCCCGCAGCGCCTCGACGCGGAACGCCCCCACGGCACCGGGAATGGTGGGCAGGCAGTGCAGCAGGTCGTACATGCGGCGGTCGAGGTTGAAGCCCATGACGTACTCGATGTGCTGCCACCGGCCGAGCAGACGCCGGCGGTTGCCGACCTTGGCGTTGCCCGCGACGGCGCCGACCCGGGGGTCGGCGAACGGCTGGACGAGGCGGCCGACCGTGGAGGGGGCGAAGACGGTGTCGGCGTCCAGCAGGACGACGAGGTCGTGGGAGGCGCGCAGGACACCGGTGTTGAGGGCGGAGGGTTTGCCGCCGTTGGGCCGGCGGATGACGGTGACGTCCGCCAGGGCCAGTGACTCCGCGAGGTCGGCGGTGCCGTCCTGGGATCCGTCGTCCACGACGATGATCTCGACCGGATGGTCGCTCGCGGCGAGGGAGCGGAGCGTCTGGGGGATGCACAGCCTCTCGTTGTACGCGGGTACGACGACGCTGACCGGCCGGGTGACGGTCCGGCGGGGGCCGGTCTCGCGGCGCCGGTGGCGGCGGGCGTGCCGGCGGGCGAGGACGATCAGGACCACGCACCGTGCGAGGACGAGCGAACCCACCACCAGCAGCAGCACGCTGACGACCGACACCACCGTCCCCGACACGGCGACGGCGGCCACGAAGACGCGGCCCTGCCACAGATGCGCCGTGCCGACGGGGCTGGTGAGGCTGTCGGAGCCGACGATGTCGGCGACGGTGGCGAAGCGATAGCCCTGGGCCTTCAGCCGGGGGATCAGGATCTCGAGGGCTTCGACGGTCTGCGACCTGTCCCCGCCGGCGTCGTGCAGGAGTATGACGGCGCCCCTGCCCGGCGGGTTCGGAGTGGCCGCGTCGGCGATCGCCCGGGCGCCGGGCCGCCGCCAGTCGTTGGTGTCCTGGTCGATGAACGCCATGACGTAGCCCTTGTCGCCCAGGCGCTGGGTGACGGACCACGCGGGGTTGTCGAGGGCGGCGGTGGTCGAGGAGTAGGGCATCCGCATCAGCGAGGTGTTGATGCCCGCGGCTCCCGCCAGGGCGAGTTGGGTCAGCGCCAGTTCACGGTCGATGTCGCTCGCGGACCGGCTGGTCAGATCCGGGTGGGAGAAGGTGTGCACGCCGATCTCGTGGCCGGAGCGGATCAGGGCGCGCAGGATGCCGGGGTGCCGGGCGGTGTGCTGCCCGGTGACGAAGAAGGTGCCGGGCGTGCCGTAGCGGTCGAGTACGGCCCGGACGCGGGGAGTCCAGGTCGGGTCGGGGCCGTCGTCGAAGGTCAGGACCACGGTCCTGTCCGGTGCGCGGAAGCTCCGCAGGTGATCGTCGGTGGTGTCGACGATCGGCCCGCCGTCGACGACCCTGCGGGGGACGTCGGTGGCCGTTCGCCCGCCGCGCCCTTCCTGGTCCCCGGCGAAGCCCCGGGTGGTGTACCCCTCGACGAGGAGGACCGAGACGACGAAGGCCAGCAGGACGAGCGGGACGAGGAGGCGGAAGCGGTGCCGCGGGGACAGCGGTGCTCGCGTCCGCCGCGGACCGGGCGGCCTCGGTGCGCGGCCGGGGGACCGGGGAGGGCGCCGCCGCATCAGGGAGCCTCGACCACCGAAGGGGCGGAGGACGGGGGCGTGGTCGCGGCACCGGAACCCGAGGGGCCACTCGCCGGCCCCGAGGGCTGGGTGGCGGGTGGCGGCGTCTGCGCCGGGGGCTCAGGCGTCGGTGGGGCGGACGGGGCGGTGGTGGGCGGAGCGGGGGAGGGCGGCGGTGAGGCGGGAGGTGTGCCCGTGCCGGGTTCCGGAGTGGGAGTGGCGGGATCACCGGGCGCCGGGGGCTGCGCCGGTGAGGGCGGGGCTTGGGTCGTCGGAGCCGCTGGTTCCGCGGGGCCGGGGGAGGCCGGTGCGCCCGCCGGCGGGTTTCCTGGCACGAGGAAGGAGACGAGGGGAGGGCCGGGCGTGGTGAGCTGCGGACCGAGCAGGGCGCCGGGGCCGACCGCCGAAGGACCGCCGGGCTCCGAGCCGTTCGACGCCGGTGGCCGGCCGGGTGCCTGGGGCGTCCCGCCCGGGAGGTGGGGGTCCGGTGCGGCGGGTGCGGCCATGTCGCCGGGCAGGAGCGCCCCCGGCGCGAAGGGCGTCGCTCCCATCAGGCTCAGTCCCAGTACCGCCATGTACGTGGCCGCGCAGGCGGCCAGCCCGTAGCCGGCGCGCCGCAGGTTCCGCGCACGCCGACCGGAGGAGTCGACGAACACAGGGAGGCCCGGATCACTCGACGCTTCCTGCCTCGAATGTCCCGGATTGGCACGATTAAGCACCATAAGGCTCAGCGTACGCCGCCCCAGGACGGGGTCCGGCAAGAATTTCTTACTCCGCCGTGCAACCCTTTCCGTCCCCCGAGGGTCGTAGTGGGTGTCAGGACTTCTGGAGGGGGATCTGGGGGGATCGCGGGGAGTTCCTGACGGGAGGGGAAAAGCCGAGGGGGCCCGGTCGACGGACCGGGCCCCCTCGAAACCGTTCCGGGGTTCAGAAGAAGACCCCGCACCTGAGCAGCACGTTCGCGTACGGCCGTGCCTCGCCCGTGCGGACCACCAGCCGGGCCCCGGCCGACAGTTCCTTGAGCCGCTCGTGCGAGACGAGGTCCACCCCGGGCAAGCGCGCCTTCAGCAGCTCCGACGCCTCCGGATTGGCCTGCCGCACCTCGGCCGCCGCCGTCGCCCCCTCGATCACCAGCTCGGCCAGCAGCCCGTCCAGCACCTCGGCGAACGCCGGCACCCCGGCCCGGAAGGCCAGGTCCACGACCCGGGGCCCGTCGGGGATGGGCATGCCCGCGTCGCACACCAGCACCCCGTCCCCGTGGCCGAGTTCGGCCAGCGCACCGGCGAGATGACGGTTCAGTATCCCGGTCCTCTTCATGCCCCGGCGACCTCCGCCGCCGTGGGGAAGGACGCCTGGGCGCCCTCCTTCGTCACCGTGACCGCCCCGACCCGCGCCGCGTACGCCGCCGCCTCCGCCAGGGACTCGCCCGCCCCCAGCCGGAAGGCCAGCGCCGCGGTGAACGCGTCGCCCGCGCCGGTCGTGTCCACGGCGTCCACCTTCACCGCCGGAACCCGGGAGACACCCGCCGCGGAGGCCACCAGCGCACCCTCCCCGCCCAGGGTGACCACCACCGACCGCGGACCCTTCGCGAGCAGTATCCGAGCCCAGTCCTCGGGGTTGTCCCCCACGGCCGACGCGCCGAGGATCACCCTCGCCTCGTGCTCGTTGACGATCAGCGGGTCGCAGGCCGCCAGCACCTCCCCGGGCAGGGGCCGCGGCGGCGAGGGGTTCAGGACGAAACGGCTGTCCGGCGCCAGGGTCCGCACGACCTCCACCACCGTCTCCAGCGGGATCTCCAGCTGCGCCGAGACCACCCGGGAGCTCTGGAACAGGCACGCGGCCGCGCTCACGTCCTCGGGGGTCAGCCGGCCGTTCGCGCCCGGCGAGACGACGATGCTGTTGTCCCCGGACGGGTCGACCGTGATCAGTGCGACCCCGGTCGGGGCACCGCCCACCAGGACACCCACCGTGTCGACGCCGGACTCCCGCTGCGAGTCCAGCAGCAGTCTGCCGTGGGCGTCGTCGCCGACCCGGGCCAGCAGTGCCGTACGGGCCCCGAGCCGGGCGGCCGCGACCGCCTGGTTGGCGCCCTTGCCGCCCGGGTGGACGGCCAGGTCGGAGCCGAGCACGGTCTCGCCGGCACCGGGCCGGCGCTCGACACCGATCACCAGGTCGGCGTTGGCCGACCCCACGACCAGGAGGTCGTAGTCGTACATGAGTTGTCTCCCCACGTGAGTGACATGGCCGGGCGGTCGCCACACGCCAGGTGTGACCGCCCGGCCGTTCCCCGATGTCAGCCGCTGAAGCCGGCCACGTTCTCCTTGGTGACCACCTTCACCGGCACCTTCACGGTCTCCTCGACCTTCTTGCCCTCCAGTGCCCGCAGGGCGTTGTCCACGGCGATCTTCCCGAGCTGGGACGGCTGCTGCGCCACCGACGCGTACAGCGTGCCGCCCTCGACCGCCTTCAGTCCGTCAGGCGTGCCGTCGAAGCCGACCACCGGGACCGACTTCCCCGCCTTGGGACCCAAGGCCTTGATCGCACCGAGCGCCATCTCGTCGTTGGCGGCGATGACACCCTGCACGTCCGGGTGGGCCTGGAGCAGGTTCGACATCACGTCGAGGCCCTTGGTGCGGTCGAAGTCGGCGGGCTGCTGGGCCACGACCTTGATGCCCGGGTAGGCCTTGAGGCCGTTCGCGAAGCCCTGCGCGCGCTCCCGGGCCGCGGAGGTGCCCGCCTGGCCCTGGAGGATCACGATCTTGCCCTTGCCGCCCAGCTTCTCGGCGATCGACTTGGCGGCGAGCTCACCACCGGCGACGTTGTCCGAGGCGACCAGCGTGTCCAGCTTGGCGTTGTTGACCACCCGGTCCACGGCGACGACCGGGATGTCCGCCTTGTCGGCGGCCTTCACCGAGTTGCTCGCGGCGTCCGAGTCGACCGGGTTGACGATGATCGCGCCGAGCCCGGAGCTGGTGAAGTTCTGCAACTGGTTGGCCTGCTGGGAGGCGTCGTTCTGGGCGTCCGTGACGGTCAGGTCCACGCCCAGCTTCTTCGCCTCGGCCTGGGCGCCCGCCCGGATCTGCACGAAGAAGGGGTTGTTGAGGGTGGACAGCGACAGGCCCATCTTCGGGCTGCTCGTGGCGGAGGAGCCGTTGTGCAGGAAGGACGTGGCGCCGACGATCGCGACGGTGACGACGGCCGCGAGCCCGTAGGTCGCCGCCTGCCTGCCCTTGCCTCCCTGAGACGCGCCGGCGGCCCCCGGCGTCGCCCCCGCCTTGCGCCGCAGCGTGTCGAACAGCACCGCCAGCGCGATGACGACGCCGATGACGACCTGCTGCCAGAACGCCGACACGTTCAGCAGGTTCAGCCCGTTGCGCAGCACGGCCAGGATCAGCGCGCCGACCAGCGTGCCGGACGCCTTGCCGGTACCACCGGCCAGGGACGCCCCGCCGATGACGACCGCGGCGATCGCGTCCAGCTCGTAGCCGTCGGCAGCCTGCGGCTGCGCGGAGGAGAGCCGGGCGGCGAGCACCACACCCGCGACGGCGGCGAACACGCCGGAGAAGGCGTAGATGGCGAGCTTCTGCCTCTTCACGCGCAGGCCGGACAGCCGTGCGGCCTCCTCGTTGCCGCCGATCGCGTACATCGAGCGGCCGATGTAGGTCCGGCCGAGCACGAACGCGGCGACGAGCCCCATCACGATCATCACGAGCACCGGCACCGGCAGCCAGCCGCCGAGCGTGTCCCCGAGGTGCGAGACCGAGCCGGGCAGGGCGATCGGCGAGCCCTCGGAGATCACCAGGGACAGACCGCGCGCCACCGACAGCATGGCCAGCGTCGCGATGAACGGCGGCAGCTTGCCGTAGGAGATCAGGATGCCGTTGACCAGGCCGCACACGACACCGGTCGCTATGGCCAGCAGGACGGCGGCGAACACCGGGACGCCGGCCGACGTGGCGCTCCACGCGAGCACGGTGGCCGACAGCGCGGCGACCGAGCCGACCGACAGGTCGATGCCCGCCGAGACGATCACGAAGGTGACGCCGAAGGCGAGGACGGCGGTGACGGCGGCCTGCACACCGACGTTGAGGAGGTTGTCGGTCGTCAGGAAGTCGCCGGACAGCGCCGACATCGCGACGACGAGGACGATCAGCGCGGTGAGCGCTCCGTTGTCGAGCAGCAGGCGGCGCAGGCCGCCCGAGGCGGCTCCCGCGCCCGTCGTGCTCTTGAGCGTGTCAGTGGCCACGGGAGGCCTCCTTGTCAGTGCTGGGGTTGCTTACGGCGAGCGCCATCACGGCGTCCTGGGTCGCCTCGTCGGCGGAGAGTTCGCCCGCGATCCGCCCCTGGGCCATCACCAGCACCCGGTCGCTCATACCGAGCACCTCGGGCAGATCGCTGGAGATCATCAGGACGGCCGCCCCGGCGGCGGTGAGTTCGTTGACGAGCTGGTAGATCTCGACCTTGGCGCCGACGTCGATCCCGCGCGTCGGCTCGTCGAGGATCAGCACCTTGGTCTCGGCGAGCAGCCACTTGCCGATGACGACCTTCTGCTGGTTGCCGCCGGACAGGGTGCGCACGTGCTGGCCGAGGCCCGCCATCCGCACGCCGAGCTGCTTGGCGATCCGCTCGGCGGCCTCGCGCTGGCCCTTGAGGTCGACGAGCCCCGCGCGGGTGGCCGAGCGCAGCGTCACCAGCCCGAGGTTCTCCTCGACCGACGCGTCCAGCACCAGGCCCTGGCCCTTGCGGTCCTCCGGGATGAGGCCGATGCCCGCGGACATCGCCGCGTTGACGTCGTGCTTGGCGACCGAGGCGCCGGAGACCTTCACGGCCCCCTTGTCGTACGGGTCCGCCCCGAACACGGCCCGCACGACCTCGGTACGGCCCGCGCCGACCAGCCCCGCGATGCCGACGACCTCACCGGCGCGCACCTCGAAGCTGACGTCGTGGAAGACACCGTCCCGGGTCAGCCCCTCGACGGTGAGCAACGCGGCGCCCCGGTCGGCCCGTTCGCGCGGGTACTGCTGCTCGATCGACCGCCCCACCATGAGCCGTACGAGCTCGTCCTCCGGGGTGGAGGCCGGGACCTGCCCGACGCTCCTGCCGTCCCGGATGACCGTCACCCGGTCGCCCAGGGCGGCGATCTCCTCCAGGTGGTGGGTGATGAACACGATCCCGACGCCGTCCTCGCGCAGCGTGCGCACGATCGCGAAGAGCTTCTCGACCTCCTCGGAGGTCAGCACGGCGGTCGGCTCGTCCATGATCAGCACCCGCGCCCGGAGGCTGAGCGCCTTGGCGATCTCGACCATCTGGAGCCGCGCGATGCCGAGTTCCCGGACTCGCGCGCGGGGCGACACGTGCACACCGACCCGCTTCAGCAGGACCTCGGCGTCGGCCTCCATCCGCTTGCGGTCGATCATCCCGAAGCGGCGCGGCTGCCGCCCCAGGAAGATGTTCTCGGCGACCGTCAGATCCGGCACCAGGTTGAACTCCTGGTAGATGGTGGCGATCCCGAGCCGCTCGGAGTCCTGCGCACCCTGGATGCGCGTCTCCTCGCCGCCCACCAGGATCCGCCCGCCGTCGGGCGTGTAGGCGCCGGAGAGCATCTTGATCAGCGTGCTCTTGCCGGCACCGTTCTCACCGAGCAGGACGTGCACCTCGCCCCGGCGCAGGTCGAAGTCGACGCCGTCCAGCGCGACCACCCCCGGGAAGGTCTTCCGTATGCCCTCGATGCGCAGCAACTCGTCCGCGTCGCTCACGTCGTGCTCCTTTGCACTTGGGTGGGGTTCTCGCCGCACGAGCGGCGTACGACGAGCCGGGCGGGGAGGGTGACGGACGCGCCGGGCCGCCCTTCGATCCGGTCGACCAGCGCGCGCACCGCGGCACGCCCCAGCTCGCCCGTCGGCTGGGCGATCGCGGTGACCGGCGGATCGGTGTGCACGAACCACGGGATGTCGTCGAACGCGGCCAGCGCGACGTCGTCCGGCACGCGCAGGCCACGCGCGCGTACGGCGTCCAGCGCGCCGAGCGCCATCAGGTTGTCGGCGGCGAACACGACCTCGGGCGGCTCGGCCAGGTCGAGGAACCCCTCGGTGACCCGGCGCCCGCTCTCGGCCTGGAAGTCGCCCTGCCCTATGTAGGCGCCGGGCAGTTCGAGTCCGAACGCGGCGAGCGCGTCCCGGAAGGCGTCCACACGCTCCCGGCCGGTCGTGGTCGCCGCCGGCCCGGCGATGATCGCCACCCGCCGGTGCCCGAGTCCGTGCAGGTGCGCCACGAGGTCCCGCACGGCGGCCCGCCCGTCCGACCGCACCACGGGCACGTCCACACCCGGGATCCACCGGTCCACGAACACCATGGGCGTCCCGGCCCGCGCGGCGTCCAGCATCAGCGGCGAGCCGCCGTCGGTGGGGGAGACGAGCAGCCCGTCGATCCGCCGGTCCAGCAGGTTCCGCACGTGGTGGTCCTGGAGGTCGGGCCGCTCGTCGGCGTTGCCGATGATCACGCTGTAACCGAGCGCGCGGGCCTCCTCCTCGACGGAGCGGGCCAGTTCCGTGAAGTAAGGGTTCATCACGTCGCTGATGACCAGGCCGAGGGTGTGGGTCTGGTCGGTGCGCAGGGAGCGGGCGACGGCGTTCGGGCGGTAGCCCAGGGCCTCGACGGCGGCCAGCACGCGTGCGCGTGCCTCGGCGCTGACCGACGGGTGGTCGTTCAGGACGCGCGAGACCGTGGCGACGGAGACCCCCGCCTCGGCAGCGACGTCCTTGATGCTCGCCATCGCCGCTCCACCTCCTTGTGGAACCGGAGCCCGTCCCGGACTCCGTGGAATCGATTACATCGACGGGTGGATGGAATCGATTACACGGCGGTAAATCAAGACCCCGGCGGCACCTCGAAACCGGATCGTGATGTCGCGGGGGCCTCCCGGGCGGTTCAGGGTGGGAAGAGGAGGCCCTTTTTTTCGAACTGCCGATGAGTTCTGCCGGCGGGAGCGGTCTCACCCTCATCGACCACAGAAGGAGATCCCCGTGACGCAACTGCTGCGCGTGCAGAACTTCAACGTCTCCAGCGACGGATTCGGCGCCGGTGAGGGCCAGAGCCTGGAGCGGCCGTTCGGCCACGCCGACCCCGCGACGATGTTCGCGTGGGCCGGGGCCACGGCGAGCTGGCCCAACCGCACCGACCCGGGCGGGAGCCGCGGCCTCGACGACTACCTGGTGCGCGACTTCCACCACAACATCGGCGCCGAGATCATGGGCCGCAACAAGTTCAGCCCCCAGCGCGGCCCCTGGCGGGACCACGAGTGGAAGGGCTGGTGGGGCGACGAACCCCCCTTCCACACGCCGGTGTTCGTCATGACCCACCACGAGCGCCCGTCGTTCACGCTCTCCGACACCACGTTCCACTTCGTCGGCGGCACCCCGGCCGAGGTCCTGGAACGGGCGCGGGAGGCCGCGCAGGGCAAGGACGTCCGGCTCGGCGGCGGCGCCACCGTCGTCCGGCAGTTCCTCGACGCCGATCTGGTCGACACGCTGCACGTGGCGGTCTCGCCGGGGGTGAAGCTCGGGTCCGGTTCACGGCTCTGGGAGTCGCCCGAGGAACTGCTCGACCGCTTCCACTGCGATGTCGTGCCGAGCCCGAGCGGGGTGACGCACCACTTGTTCTGGAGGAAGTGAGGCGCCGGGTGGGGGGGCTGCCGACCGGCGGGCACGCGGTGGTGAGCTGATCAGCTCAGCGCCGGTGCCGCCGACGGCGGCGGCTTCGCGTGCCGCGAGGCAGGACAGGGAGGCATGGCAGGGAGGCAGGGGGAGGGGGCCTGTCAGTGTGTGCTCACCGGCAGGTGCGTCTCCGCCTCGTCCGTGGGCGAGCCGGTTGCCGATCGGCCCACGGTGACGAGGGTCAGGGCGATACCGGCGGCCACCACGAGGATGCCGACGGCGAACCAGATGGCGTCGGCGTAGCCGTGGACCATGCCCTCCAGCCGGACGACCTGCTGCTGGGACCGGCTGGTCGCGCCGGCGATGTGGTCGGCGACGTAGGCCGTGGTCGCCGAGGCGGCGATGGTGTTCAGCAGGGCGGTGCCGATCGCGCCGCCGACCTGCTGGGAGGTGTTGACCATGGCGGAGGCGACGCCGGCGTCGCGGGCCTGGACGCCGTAGGTGGCCAGGGACATGGCCGGCATGAACGCCGTTCCGATGCCCAGGCCGAGGAGCAGCTGCGCGGGCAGGAGCAGCCCGGTGTAGGAGGAACCGGTCTCCAGCTGGGTGAGCAGGAGCATGCCGGCCGCCGCGGTGAGGAAGCCGGGCCCCATCAGCAGGCGTGGCGCGACCCGGGGCATGAGGCGGGCGCCGATCTGGGTGGATCCCGCGATCATGCCCGCGATCAGCGGCAGGAAGGCGAAGCCGGTCCTGACCGGCGTGTATCCCTTGACGACCTGTAGGTAGTAGGTGAGGAAGAGGAACATGCCGAACATGGCGATGATGGCGAGGCCGAGGGAGAGGTAGACGCCGCCGCGGTTGCGTTCGGTGATCACGCGCAGGGGCAGCAGCGGGGCCTTGACGCGGGCCTCGGTGACGACGAAGGCGAGCAGCAGGACCGCGGAGGCGCTGAACAGGCCGATGGTCACGGCGTCGCTCCAGCCGTCGGATTCGGCACGGGTGAAGCCGTAGACCAAGGAGACCAGGCCCAGCGCGGACAGGAGCACGCCGGGGATGTCGAGCGGGGAACGGTTGCGGCCGCCTTCGGGCTCGCGGATGACGAGCCAGGTGCCGGCCGCGGCGACGAGGGCGAACGGGATGTTCACGAAGAACGTCCAGCGCCAGTCGAGGTATTCGGTGAGGAAGCCGCCGAGGATCAGGCCGACGGCGCCGCCTCCGCCGGAGATCGCTCCGTAGATGCCGAACGCCCGGGCGCGTTCCCTGGCGTCCGTGAACATGACGGCGAGCAGGGACAGCGCGGCGGGGGCGAGGACCGCACCGAACAGGCCTTGGAGGGCGCGGGCTCCGAACATCGTCGCGCCGGTGGTGGCCACGCCACCGAGCGCGGAGGCGGCGCCGAAGCCGAGGAGGCCGATGAGGAAGGCGCGCCTGCGGCCCCACAGGTCGGCGATCCGGCCGCCGAACAGGAGCAGACCGCCGAAGGCGAGGGCGTAGGCGGTGACCACCCACTGCCGGTTGCCGTCGGAGATGCCCAAGTCGGCCTGGGCGGAGGGCAGGGCGATGTTCACGATGGTCGCGTCGAGCACGACCATGAGCTGCGCGAGCGCGATGAAGACGAGCGCCCTCCAGCGGTTGGCATTTCCGCTCGGGCCGGGGGAGAGTTCCGTACCCGCGGGACGCGAGGTGTTCGGCGTCGCCGGCGGGGGCGGGGTTTCAGCGATTCAGCACGCGGCCGGGGCGGGCGGGCCGCGGTGCGGATGAGCGGGGGGCACGGGGCTGTCGGTGACGCCGGGCCCGGCCAGGATCAGGTGGGCAGGCCGGTGGCGCGGGAGATGACGCTGTCGAAGGCACGGTCGGACACGATGCGGCGCAGGGCGATGAGGGGGCGGGCCCCGAAGCCGGTGGCGTAGCGGGTCTTGGGGCGGCGGGCGGTGACGGCCTTGCCGATGGCGTCGGCGATGACCTGGGGCGGGGAGTTGCGCTTGGCGTTGGCCTCGGAGCGCAGGGAGGAGGCCACGGCCTCGGCCTGCTCGGCGTAGGCGCCGGCGGCGGAGGACTTCTCCAGCCGGTCGGCGGCGATGCCGCCCCACTCGGTGGCGATGCCGCCGGGCTCGATGACGACGACGTCGATACCGAACGGCTTGGCCTCCAGGCGCAGGCAGTCGCTGAGGGCTTCGAGGGCGAACTTGGTGCCGTGGTACCAGCCGCCGAGCGGGGTGTAGATCTTGCCGCCCATGGACGTGATGTTGACGATCGTGCCGGAGCGCTGGGCGCGCATGTGCGGCAAGGTCAGCTGGGCCAGGCGCATGGCACCGAAGACGTTGACCTCGAACTGGCGGCGGGCCTCGTCCATCGGGACGTCCTCGATGGCGCCGTAGGAGCCGTAGCCGGCGTTGTTGACCAGCACGTCGATGCGTCCGGTCTCCGCGACGACCCGGTCGAGGCCGGCGCGCATGGAGGCGTCGTCGGTGACGTCCATGGCCAGCGTACGGATGCCGCGTTCGGCCAGCTTCTCCAGGCGGTCGGTGCGGCGGGCGGCGCCGTAGACGGTGTACCCCAGGGACTGGAGCTTGAGGGCGGTGGCCTCACCGATGCCGGAAGAGGCGCCGGTGACGAGAGCGGTCTTGGCGGTCATGAGGACTTCCTGTCAGAGTAAGATGAACTTCGGTTCACTATCCATCATGAACCCCGGTTCACGTTAATGCAAGCCGAGACGCCCACCGCAGGAGAGCCCATGGCCCAGACCCGAGCGCCGCGCGCCGACGCGGTCCGCAACCGCAAGAAGATCCTCGACGCCGCCCGCGAACAGATCACCTTGCGCGGCCCCGACGCCGGAATGGATGAGATCGCCGCCGCGGCGGGCGTGGCCGTGGGCACCCTGTACCGGCACTTCCCCACCAAGACCGACCTGGTCGCCGCGGTGGTCGCCGAATACACGACGCACGTCGCCGAAGTCGCCGAGGCCGCCCGTGAACGCCTCGCGACCGGCACTCGCGCTGTGGACGAGATCACCGACTTCCTTGCCCACGTCACCGAGGCGACCGCCACCAATCACGCCGTCAAGGCCGCCGCCCGCGCCCTCGGCGCCGACCCCGTCGACCGGGACGCCGAAGCCCGCGCCGGCGCCGCACTGGCCGCGCTGATCCAGGCGGGCCAGGCCGACGGCGACCTCCACCAGGACGTCACCGTCGACGACTTCTACCTGCTCTTCAGCACGGCCCCCACCGACCAGCCACCCGCCGCCCGTGCCCGCTGGCTCGCTCTCGTCCTCACCGGCCTGACCACGCACACGCGAACCGGAGACACCGGGATCGCCTCGTGACCGACCGCCCTCCGAGGGCGGCCGGGCAGCCACGGCGTACGACCGTACGGACAGCCCGATGCGGCGACCAGGCCACCGGTCCTGCGTCGGCCGCCGCGCTCGTCGGAGCGTGAGCCCGCATGTGGAGCGTCCGGGACACCAGGGACTCCGCCCACCTGGGCTGTTGCGGTCGGGAAGCGCCCGATCGCTCCACTCGCCGCCCGATCACTCGGCCGCGAGCTGATCCGCCCAGACGTAGCTCGCGGGCAGCAGCTCGCTGATCGGGACCGTCCGGGCGCCGTCGCCCGAGCCGACGATGACCTCGAGGCCCGGGAAGTAGTCCAGAAGGACCTGTCGGCAGCGGCCGCACGGCGGGACGACGCCCCGGCCCCGGTCGCCCACGGCGACGATCGTGTCCAGTTCGTACGCGCCCTGGGCGGCGGCCGCGCCGATGAGGGCCAGCTCGGCGCAGGGGCCTCCCGTGAAGTGGTAGACGTTCACCGCGCTGACGATCCTTCCGTCCCGGGCACGGGCCGCGGCCGCCACGGTGTGGTGGTCGCCCCGGCAGCGCGTCTCGGCGACCTGCGTCGCGGCCCGGATGAGTTCGTGGTCGACGGGGTCGTGCTGCGTGGTCATCGTCTCCGCTCTCGTCGGGGTGTCAGTCGTGGTCGGGCCGACTGGTTGTCGTGCTCCGCAGGTCGCCATGGAGGCGGGCGACCATCGCACACACGAGCGGCATGACCAACGGGGGCAGCAGAAGCAGGGCCACCGCGGTCGGCAGGATCTTCACCAGCACACCGGTGATCCACACGTTGTCGTCGCTCAGCCACAGCATGCCGAGCCCGGCGAAGTGCGCCAGGGGAGCCGCCGCGTACCGGGCGAGCCAGAAGAAGAGCACGGCACCCCCGGTGAGCAGCGCGCCCACGCCGAGCGTGCGCCACCGTGCCCGGCGGGTCAGTACCCAGGAGCGGTGCAACGCCACGAACGGGGAACGTCGCTCCAGCACCGACTCGGCGGTGGCCCCCGAGAGGCGGAAGTACAGCAGCGGGCCGAGACAGCCGACGGCGATCGGTAGCACCCATCCCACCAGCGTGTACTGCGGGGTCGCGGTCTCACCCAGCGGTGTGGGCTCGACACCGGGCACCGCGCTGCCCTCGACGAGGGACCACCACATCAGAGCCGCCAACTCGACGGCGCCGACGGCGAGCCCCGTCAGCGCGTTGACCGCGAGGGCGCCGGGGAAGCGCCGGCGGGTGCGCCGCCACAACTCGCGGGTCGTCAGGGGGCTGCCGTCACGCCCGGCGTGGGAGTCGGCGACGGCGTACGCGGTGTGCAGGACGGACACGACGAGGAGGGCCAGGACGAACAGCAGCAGCATCACCACGGCACCGACCCGTACCAGCGGGTCCAGGCCGCCGTCGGCGTAGGCCACATAGGAGTCCTCGTTGGCGATGTTGCGGTCGGCGTACTCCCGGACAGCCTCGAAGCCGTCCCATGCCGCCGCGAACCCCCCGGCCACGATCACGCAGCCGAGCACGGCCGTCAGGGCGGACACGTGGAGGGTGAAGCCGTACAGCGCCCGGCGGTGGCGCCCGAGGACGTCCAGCGCCCCGCCCACGCCCAGTGCCCCACCGACGCTGCCACCCGGCTGGTTCCCGTCGTGCGCCATGGCCCGGCCCCACCTCCCGCATCACTGCCGGCCAAGATCCACCGATCCGGCAAACCCTAGACGCCGCCCTCGGACGCGGCCTCCCGTACCCCCGTCAGAAAGCCCCGGATCGCGGCCAGTTCCCGCTCGTCGTACTCCCGCAACAGGCCCACCGCACGGTCGATCAAAGGGCCGAAGTGCTGCCGGCCGAGGGCGATCGCCCGCTCGTCCACCTCGATGACGACCTTGCGGCGGTCCCGTTCACCGCGCACCCGCCGCACATGCCCGGCCCGCTCCAGCCGGTCGACCAGCGCCGTGGTCCCGGCCGAGTTCAGCCCGAGCGCCGCACCGAGTTGCCCCGCCGTGGTCTCCGTGCCCGCACGGGCGGCGTCCATCAGGACGATCAGCGCCCGCACATCGGTGGGGTGCATGCCGTTGCGCTGGGCGAACCGAGCACTGTGCCGCCCCAGGTCGACGACCACCGCGCGCAGCAGATGGACGATCTCCATCTCGGGCCCCTGCCCGCCCCCCTCGTCCTCCTGGTCGGACACGGGTCGCCTCCCCTAGCATCTCGCTCAACAAGTATCTTGTTCGGCGAGATAATAGGGGTCCTGGCTCATGAGCGCTCGCGGTACGTACGACATGGACGGCTTCCTCGCCGCCTACGACAGGGTCATGGCCAAGTGGCCCACGGCGCGGGAGAGCGCGACCGTGCCCACGCCCTTCGGCGCGACGCACGTCAACATATGCGGCCCGGCCGACGGCCCCCCGCTCCTCCTGCTGCCGGGCGGCGGAAGCCCCACCTCCGCGTCCTGGTACCGGCAGGCCGCCGAACTGTCCCACGTCCACCGGCTGTACGCCGTCGACCTGATCGGCGCCCCGGGCCGCAGCACCCCGGACCCCGGCCGCCACCCCCGTACCACCGCCGACCTCGTGACCTGGCTGGACGCGGTCCTCAAGGGACTCGGCCTCGCGGAGACCGACCTGGGCGGACACTCGTACGGCGCCTGGATCGCGCTCCAGTACGCCCTGCGCGCACCCCACCGGGTACGCCGGCTGGTCCTCCTGGACCCCACCCAGTGCTTCGCCAAGCTGAAGACGACCTACGGGCGGCACGCCCTGCGGATGCTGATGCGGCCCACGCCCCGCAAGGTGAGGACCTTCCTGGAGTGGGAGACCGGGGGCGCCCCCCTCGACCCCGACTGGCTCGCCCTCCAGGAGGCGGCCGCCGGCTTCCCCGCCGTGCGGCCGGTGGTGGGCCCGCGCTCGAAGCAGGGCGCGCTGCGCGCCCTGGACCTGCCGGTCCTCGTCCTCCTCGCCGAACGCAGCCGAACCCACGACCCCGCCAAGGTGGCCGCCCGCGCCGGGAAACTGCTGCCCCACGTCACGACGGCCACATTGCCGAACGTCTCCCACCACGCCCTGCCGCACGCGGCCCCGCCCGAAGCGAGCCGCCGCATCAGCGACTTCCTGGTCCGGTCGGGGGGTTGAGCGGCCAGGGCCGGAGGGCGGCCCGGCTGTCGTACCCCACCGGTACCGTCGGATCATGCCCAAGCAGACGGGGAACCCCACCGCCGAAGAGCCGCGGCGGCTCGCCGTGCTCGAAGGCGTCCTCGAGCGGATCACGTACGCCAACGAGGAGAACGGCTACACGGTCGCCCGGGTGGACACCGGCAGAGGCGGCGGCGACCTGCTCACGGTCGTCGGGGCACTGCTCGGCGCCCAGGTGGGGGAGTCCCTGCGCATGGAGGGCCGTTGGGGATCACACCCCCAGTACGGCAAGCAGTTCCACGTGGAGAACTACACGACCGTCCTCCCGGCCACCGTTCAGGGCATCCGCCGCTACCTGGGCTCCGGCCTGGTCAAGGGCATCGGCCCGGTCTTCGCCGACCGCGTCACCCAGCACTTCGGCCTGGACACGCTGCGGATCATCGAGGAGGAGCCCAAACGGCTCATCGAGGTCCCCGGCCTGGGCCCCAAGCGGACGAAGAAGATCGCCGACGCCTGGGAGGAACAGAAGGCCATCAAGGAGGTCATGCTCTTCCTCCAGACGGTCGAGGTGTCCACGTCCATCGCGGTGCGCATCTACAAGAAGTACGGCGACGCCTCCATCTCCGTCGTGAAGAACCAGCCCTACCGGCTCGCCGCCGACGTCTGGGGCATCGGCTTCCTCACCGCCGACAAGATCGCCCAGAGCGTGGGCATCCCGCACGACAGTCCGGAGCGGGTCAAGGCGGGCCTGCAGTACGCGTTGTCGCAGTCCACCGACCAGGGCCACTGCTTCCTCCCCGAGGAGCAGCTGATCAAGGACGCGGTGAAGCTCCTCCAGGTCGACACCGGCCTGGTCATCGAGTGCCTCGCCGAGCTGGCCGAGCCCCCGGAGGACGGCGAGGACCCCGGCGTCGTGCGGGAGAAGGTCCCGGGACCGGACGGCGGGGAGCCCGTCACCGCGATCTACCTCGTCCCCTTCCACCGCGCCGAACTCTCCCTCTCCGCCCAGCTGCTGCGCCTGCTGCGCACCGGGGAGGACCGGATGCCGGGCTTCCGGACGGTGGCCTGGGACAAGGCCCTCGGCTGGCTGAGAACGCGCACCGGCGCCGACCTCGCGCCGGAGCAGCAGGCCGCCGTCCAGCTGGCGCTGACCGAGAAGGTCGCCGTCCTCACCGGCGGCCCCGGCTGCGGCAAGTCCTTCACCGTCCGCTCGATCGTGGAGCTGGCCCGCGCCAAGAAGGCCAAGGTCGTGCTCGCCGCCCCGACCGGCCGGGCCGCCAAGCGGCTGTCCGAGCTCACCGGCGCCGAAGCCTCCACCGTGCACCGCCTGCTGGAGCTGAAGCCCGGCGGCGACGCGGCCTACGACCGGGACCACCCGCTGGACGCCGACCTGGTGGTGGTCGACGAGGCCTCCATGCTGGACCTGCTCCTCGCCAACAAGCTGGTCAAGGCGGTGCCCCCGGGCGCCCATCTGCTCTTCGTCGGTGACGTGGACCAGCTGCCGAGCGTGGGCGCCGGCGAAGTCCTCCGCGACCTCCTGGCCGACGGCAGCCCCGTTCCCGCGGTGCGGCTCACCCGGGTCTTCCGGCAGGCCCAGCAGTCGGGCGTGGTGACGAACGCGCACCGGATCAACGCCGGTCAGCACCCGGTCACCGAGGGCATGAAGGACTTCTTCCTGTTCGTCGAGGACGACACGGAGGAGGCCGGCCGGCTCACCGTGGACGTGGCCGCCCGTCGCATTCCGGCAAGGTTCGGTCTCGACCCGCGCCGGGACGTGCAGGTCCTCGCCCCCATGCACCGGGGCCCGGCGGGCGCCGGCACCCTCAACGGCCTGTTGCAACAGGCCGTCACCCCGGGCCGGCCCGACCTGCCGGAGAAGAGGTTCGGCGGACGGGTCTTCCGGGTCGGCGACAAGGTCACCCAGATTCGCAACAATTACGAGAAGGGCAAGAACGGTGTCTTCAACGGCACCGTCGGCGTGGTCACCTCGCTCGACCCGGTCGACCAGCGCCTGACGGTGCTGACGGACGAGGACGAGGAGGTGCCGTACGAGTTCGACGAGCTCGACGAGCTGGCTCACGCGTACGCCGTGACCATCCACCGCTCCCAGGGCAGCGAGTACCCGGCGGTCGTCATCCCGGTCACCACGGGCGCCTGGATGATGCTCCAGCGGAACCTGCTGTACACGGCCGTCACCCGGGCCAAACAGCTGGTCGTCCTCGTCGGTTCGCGCAAGGCGATCGGCCAGGCGGTGCGTACGGTGTCGGCGGGCCGTCGGTGCACGGCACTCGACTTCCGGCTCACCTCCCAGAAAAATGATCGATCAAATGAGTCGTGAAGGTCACAAGCCACTTCCAGATGGGGAACACAGGGGGCAGGATGAGCAAGTTGACGGCACTCAGTGCCGCCGATAGGCCCGATGGTCGACCCCGAGTGCACTCTCCTGAGCCGAGTGGGGGATGGTAGAGACAGTCAGGGCACCTCGAAGATGAGGCACAACGTCGGTGAGGGAAGACGTGAGCGACAACTCTGTAGTACTGCGGTACGACGGCAACGAGTACACCTACCCGGTGATCGACAGCACCGTCGGTGACAAGGGCTTCGACATCGGCAAGCTCCGCGCCCAGACCGGTCTGGTGACGCTGGACAGCGGTTACGGCAATACCGCCGCTTACAAATCCGGCGTCACCTATCTGGACGGCGAAGCGGGCATCCTGCGCTACCGCGGCTACCCGATCGAGCAGCTGGCCGAGCGCTCCACCTTCCTGGAGGTCGCCTACCTGCTGATCAACGGCGAGCTGCCGAGCGTCGACGAGCTCTCGACGTTCAAGAACGACATCACGCAGCACACC
The DNA here is from genome assembly GCF_039540295.1 of Streptomyces venetus. NCBI lineage: Bacteria > Bacillati > Actinomycetota > Actinomycetes > Kitasatosporales > Streptomycetaceae > Streptomyces > Streptomyces venetus. The sequence goes on along the minus strand of NZ_BAABET010000001.1, from coordinate 783,003 downwards.
CTGCTGCACGAGGACGTCAAGAACTTCTACAAGGGCTTCCCGCGCGACGCCCACCCGATGGCCATGCTGTCGTCGGTCGTCTCGGCGCTGTCCACCTTCTACCAGGACAGCCACAACCCGTTCGACGAGCGTCAGCGCAACCTCTCCACGATCCGTCTGCTCGCCAAGCTCCCGACGATCGCGGCGTACGCGTACAAGAAGTCGATCGGCCACCCGTTCGTCTACCCGCGCAACGACCTCGGCTACGTCGAGAACTTCCTCCGCATGACCTTCTCGGTCCCCGCGCAGGAGTACGAGCTCGACCCGATCGTGGTCTCCGCGCTCGACAAGCTGCTGATCCTGCACGCGGATCACGAGCAGAACTGCTCGACCTCCACGGTCCGTCTGGTCGGCTCCTCGCAGGCGAACATGTTCGCCTCGATCTCCGCCGGCATCAACGCGCTGTGGGGCCCGCTGCACGGCGGCGCCAACCAGTCCGTGCTGGAGATGCTGGAGGGCATCCGCGACAGCGGCGGCGACGTCGACACCTTCATCCGCAAGGTGAAGAACAAGGAGGACGGCGTCCGCCTGATGGGCTTCGGCCACCGGGTCTACAAGAACTTCGACCCGCGCGCCAAGATCATCAAGGCCGCCGCGCACGACGTGCTGTCCGCGCTCGGCAAGTCCGACGAGCTGCTGGACATCGCGCTGAAGCTGGAGGAGCACGCGCTCTCCGACGACTACTTCGTCGAGCGCAGCCTCTACCCGAACGTCGACTTCTACACCGGCCTGATCTACCGGGCCATGGGCTTCCCGACCGAGATGTTCACGGTCCTGTTCGCCCTCGGCCGGCTGCCGGGCTGGATCGCCCAGTGGCACGAGATGATCAAGGAGCCGGGTTCCCGCATCGGCCGCCCGCGCCAGATCTACACGGGCGTGGTCGAGCGCGACTTCGTGCCCGTCGAGGAGCGCTGAGGCGCCGTACCGCTCGGGCCCTCGTATCCGGCTTCCGGGTGCGGGGGCTCTCGCGTACCCGGCTGCACAGAAGCCGCGGAGAAAAAGAAGGCGCCCCGAGCGTCGGTCCCCCCACGGGCCGACGGCCAGGGCGCCTTCCCAGTCCCGGTACGGATTCCCCCCACGGGATCCGGCCGGGCGTCTGTGAGGACAGCGCCTGAATCGCTGTGAGCACAACGAGCAAAACTCGCTGTACTTCGGTTGTGTGCGGTCTGCCGGGACAGCGCACGACCGGGAGGGCCGCTCAAAGCTTCCCGGTGTACGTGTCCCGGCAACGCTCCCCCAAGCTCTCAACTTCGTTCGAGCAGGGAGGTACCCCCACCCGGAGGAGTCCCCCAAGACACCTCCAGATGCCCGGTAACGCCCCCCAAGACGTTGCCTGGCATCGTCAACTTAGACCTTCGAACCCCTTCGATGGTTACGTTCACATCACTGTGATCTGCGTCTCTTGCTTATGTCCGCAAGATGCACAAGAGCCCGGATATGCCGCCCGGGGCTCAAGCGTAAGGATGATGCGCGCGCCTTGTGAAGAGCTTATGTGAGCCGGGCCCGGGACTCCAGAGGGGCTCATATCACGTTCGCCGTGAACTTAGGTTGAATTCAGGGGACTTCACCGGAATGTCCGCAGTCGCAGACTGTTCGTGACGACGAAAACCGAGGAGAACGCCATCGCCGCACCGGCGATCATGGGGTTCAGCAGGCCCGCGGCGGCCAGCGGCAGCGCGGCCACGTTGTAGCCGAAGGCCCACACGAGGTTGCCCTTGATCGTGCCCAGCGTCCGGCGGGACAGCCGGATCGCGTCGGCGGCCACCCGCAGGTCACCCCGGACCAGCGTCAGATCGCCCGCCTCGATCGCGGCGTCCGTGCCGGTGCCCATGGCCAGGCCCAGGTCCGAGGTGGCCAGCGCGGCGGCGTCGTTGACGCCGTCGCCCACCATGGCGACGACCCGCCCCTCGGCCTGCAACTTCCGTACGGCGTCGACCTTGTCCTCGGGCAGGACCTCCGCCACCACCCGGTCGATCCCGACGGCCTTCGCCACCGCCTCGGCCACCGCCCTGTTGTCCCCGGTCAGCAGCACCGGAGTGAGCCCCAGGGCGCGCAGCTCGCGCACCGCCTCGGCGCTGGTCTCCCTGACCGCGTCGGCCACGGCCAGGACGGCCCGCGCCCTCCCGTCCCAGCCGGCCAGGACGGCCGTACGTCCGACCCGCTCGGCCTCGTCCCGCGCCCGGGCCAGCTCCACCGGCACCTCGTCGAAGAGCCGCCCCACGGCGACCTCACGGCCCTCCACACGACCGCGGACGCCCCGCCCGGGGACGTTCTCGAAGTCCTCGACCTCCGGGAGCTGTCCGGCCCTCTCCTCGGCGCCCAGCGCGATCGCGCGCGCCACGGGGTGCTCGGAGGCGTGTTCGACGGCGCCCGCGAGCCGCAGAACCTGCTTCTCGTCGTCGCCCTCGGCGACGTACACCTCCTGGAGGGTCATCCGGCCGGTGGTGACGGTGCCGGTCTTGTCGAGGACGACGGTGTCGATCCGGCGCGTGGACTCCAGCACCTCCGGGCCCTTGATGAGGATGCCGAGCTGGGCGCCGCGCCCCGTGCCGACCATCAGCGCGGTCGGCGTGGCCAGGCCCAGCGCGCAGGGGCAGGCGATGATCAGGACGGCGACGCCCGCGGTGAACGCGGTGACGTCGTCGCCGGTCAGCCCGAGCCACGCCCCGGCCGTGGCGACGGCGATCAGCAGGACCACCGGCACGAAGATCCCGGCGACCCGGTCGGCCAGCCGCTGCACCTCGGCCTTGCCGTTCTGCGCGTCCTCCACCAGCTTCGCCATCCGCGCGAGTTGCGTGTCGGCGCCGACCCGGGTGGCCTCGACGACCAGCCGGCCGCCCGCGTTGACCGTCGCGCCGGTGACCATGTCCCCGGCGGTGACGTCCACCGGCACCGACTCGCCGGTCAGCATCGAGGCGTCCACCGCCGAGACGCCCTCGACGACCGTGCCGTCGGTGGCGATCTTCTCGCCGGGCCGTACGACGAACCGGTCGCCCACGGCCAGCCGCTGCGCCGGGATCCGCACCTCGCGGCCGTCGCGGAGCACGGCCACGTCCTTGGCGCCCAGTTCCATCAGCGCCTTGAGGGCCGCTCCGGCGCGGCGCTTGGAACGGGCCTCCAGGTAGCGGCCCAGCAGGATGAAGGCGGTGACGCCGGAGGCGACTTCCAGGTAGATGGAGGAGGCGCCGTCGCCGCGCGTGACCGTGAGTTCGAAGGGGTGCCGCATGCCCGGCAGGCCGGCGTCGCCGAGGAACAGGGCCCAGAGGGACCAGCCGAACGCGGCCAGCGTGCCGAGGGAGACCAGCGTGTCCATGGTGGCGGCGCCGTGCCGCGCGTTCGTCCAGGCCGCCCGGTGGAACGGCAGCCCGCCCCAGACGACGACGGGCGCGGCGAGCGTGAGCGAGAGCCACTGCCAGTTGTCGAACTGGAGGGCGGGGATCATTGCCAGCAGCACGACGGGTATGGCGAGGGCGGCGGAGACGACCAGGCGCCCGCGGAGCGCCGACAGTTCCGGATCGTCGTCGGCGGCGGGCTCCTCCTCGCGTGCGGGCGCGGGCTCCTGTGCGGTGTACCCGGTCTTCACCACGGTCGCGATCAGGTCGGCGACCTCGGTGCCGGCGGGGTAGGCGACTCTGGCCTTCTCCGTCGCGTAGTTCACCGTCGCGGTGACGCCGTCCATGCGGTTGAGCTTCTTCTCGACGCGGGCCGCGCAGGACGCGCAGGTCATCCCGCCGATGAGCAGCTCGACCTCGGCGAGCGCGGGCTCGCCGTCCGTCGGCGCCGTGGCGGTGGTGCTGGTCATGTGCGTACTCCAGTCCGTACTCCGGGAGGCGGGCGCGCCCGGGAAGCGGAACGGGCCGTACGGGCCGGGGCGGCGGCGTACGGCCCGTACGTCGGTACGAGTGCCAGGTCTGGCGGGTCTCAGGCCCGGGCCTGAGGGGGTTCTGGCCGGCTCAGGCCCTGGCCGTCGGTCGGCTCAGGCCTCGTCGGCTCAAGCCTTGCCCGTCGGCCGGCTCAGGCCTTGCCCGCCAGCTCGAAGCCGGCCTCGTCGACGGCGGCGCGGACGGCCTCGTCGTCGAGCGGGGCCGCGGAGACGACGGTGACCTCGCCGGCCGAGGCGACGGCCGTCACCGAACTGACGCCCGGGATCTGGGAGATCTCGCCGGAGACGGCGCCCTCGCAGTGTCCGCAGCTCATTCCGCTCACCTTGTAGACGGCGGTGACGGATCCCGTGGTGTCGGTCTGGGCGGTCATGTCGTTACTCCTCGGGGAGACATGTGGGGCGGTGGGGGCCCATGAGGACCCCGCACTCCCTACTGTACCCCCAGGGGGTATCACTGGGTATCACCTCATGGCGTCCTGGGCCAGTGGTCTCAGGTAGCGCAGGAGGACGTCCTTCAGCTCCTGGACGTAGGCCTCCCGCTCGTCTCCCTCGTGAACCATGATCAGTTCCAGGCCCGCCATGTAGATGCCGACGCACATCCGGGCGGTGCGGGTGATCGTCGCGGCGGGGGCGCCGGGTGCGAACGGGGCGAGGGTCGCCTCGACCCGGGCGACCAGCGTCGCGTGCAGCGCCTCGTGCTCCTCGGCGATCCGTCCCGGGATGTCGGGGCCGTGCATCAGGGCGAAGAAGGCCGGGTAGCGGCAGCTGAAGTCGATGAAGCGGTCCACGGCCCCGGCGATCACCTCCTCGAGCGGGGTGGTCGCGGGGTCGATGGGGGTGAGGACCTCGTCGTACGACTGCCGCATCTCGTGCATGAGCCGGCTGCCCAGCTCGATCGCGATCGCTTCCTTGTTCGGGAAGAACTGGTACAGCGTCCCCGGCGAGACGCCCGCCTCGCGGGCGATGGCGTTGGTGCTGGCGGCCGTGTAGCCGGTGGTGGAGAAGACCGTGGCGGCGGCTTCGAGCAGCTGGGCGATACGGCGCTCGCCGCGGGCCTGGCGGCGGCGCGGCCGCTCCTCGGCTGCCGCCGTCGTCTCGGCGGACTTCTCGGTCGGCTTCTCGGACTTCTCGGGCACCCGTCATCCCCAGGTCTCGGAACACGATTGACAAATACGAGTGGGCGCTCGCATTCTGGAGTTCGCAAGAACGCGAGCGATCTCTCGTGTTTGCTCAGTCTATGGCAGCCCCGTGCTGCCGGGCTGCGCCTGGACACGGGTCACGGTGAAGGGGACACCGCACGATGACCGAAGTCAACACACCTCCGCGGGTCGGCGGCTGGACCCGTTTCGTGACCGCCCGGCCCAGGCTGTCGCTGCTGGTGGCGCTGGTGATCACCGCGCTCGCGGTGCTGGCCGGCAGTGGCGTCGCCGACCGGCTCGGAGCCGGCGGCTGGGAGGACCCGGCCGCCGAGTCCACCTACGCGACCAAGGCCCTGGAGCGCGAGTTCCCCGGCTCCCAGCCCAACATGCTGCTCCTGCTCGACGCGGGCGACGCCTCGGTCGACGATCCGGCCGTCGCCGCCGAGGCCCGGCGACTCACGGAGCGGCTGGCGAGCGAACGGGGCGTCACCGGCGTCGGCTCCTACTGGCAGTCCGGCACCCCGTCCCTGCGCGCCGAGGACGGTCACGAGGCGCTGATAGCCGCCCGGATCACGGGCGAGGAGAAGGCCGCGAGCGAGACCCTGGAGCGCATCGCGCCCCACTTCCGCGGCGCGCACGGCCCGGTCGAGGTCAGTGTCGGCGGCCCGGTCGCCGTGCGGCACGAGATGCAGACGATCATCCAGGAGGACCTGACCCGGGCGGAGCTCATCGCCCTGCCGGTGACACTCGTACTGCTGGTGATGGTCTTCGGCAGCGCCGTGGCGGCCCTGCTGCCGCTCGGCATCGGCATCGTCGCGATCCTCGGGACGAACGCGATCCTGCGTGGCCTCACGGAACTCACCGACGTGTCGGTGTTCGCCATCAACCTCACCACGGCCCTCGGCCTCGGCCTCGCCATCGACTACGCGCTGTTCATCGTCCGGCGCTTCCGCGAGGAACTCTCCACCGGCGCCGAGCCCTCGACCGCCATCGGCACGACCCTGCGCACGGCCGGCCGCACGGTGCTGTTCTCCGCCCTCACGGTCGCGGTCTCGCTGGCGGCGATGCTGGTCTTCCCGCAGTACTTCCTGCGATCCTTCGCCTACGCCGGGATCGCCGTCGTGCTGCTGGCCGCGGCGGCCGCGCTGATCCTGCTCCCGGCGGCGCTGACGCTGCTGGGCCACCGGGTCAACTCCCTGGACCTGCGCCAGGTGTTCCGGCGCGGGCGCCGGCCCGAACCCGCCGGGGAGGAAGGCAGGACCTGGGGGCGCGCGGCGGCGCTCGTCATGCGCCGTGCCCCGTTCTTCGCCCTCGGCACCACGGCCGTGCTGGTCCTGCTCGGACTGCCCTTCCTGGGCGTGAAGTTCGGCACCGCCGACGACCGCCAGCTGCCCTCGACCTCCGAGTCCCATGTCGTGCAGCAGCACATCAGGGAGGGCTTCCCGGGCAGCCCCGGCGGCGGCCTCGAAGTGCTCGCGGAGGGCCGCGCGACCGAGGCGCAGTACGGCGCCTACAAGGAGCGGATCGCCGGGCTGCCCGATGTGCTGCGGGTCGACGGGCCGCTGGTGAAGGGCGACTCGGCCTACTTCACGGTGCTGCCGAAGGGCGAGGCGGTCGACGGCCCGGCCCAGCGCCTCGTCGGTGACCTGCGCGAGGCCGACGCCCCCTTCGACACCAAGGTGACCGGCACGGCGGCCGTCCTGGTCGACTCCAAGGACGCCATAGGGGAACGCCTGCCGCTCGCGGCCGTCTTCATCACGATCGTCACCCTGCTCCTGGTCTTCCTCCTCACCGGCAGCGTGCTGATCCCGATCCAGGCGGTGGTGCTCAACGCGCTCAGTCTGACGGCCATGTTCGGCGCGGTCGTCTGGGTCTTCCAGGACGGCCACCTCTCCGGACTGCTCGGTTTCACCAGTCCGGGCTCCATAGAGACGACCCTCCCGGTCCTGATGTTCTGCGTGGCCTTCGGCCTGTCCATGGACTACGGCGTGTTCCTGCTCTCCCGCATCAAGGAGGAGTACGACCACACCGGCGACCACGACCAGGCCGTGCGCCACGGCCTCCGGCGCACCGGCGGGCTGATCACGGCGGCAGCGGTCATCCTGGCCGTGGTCATGGTCGCGATAGGCACCTCCCGGGTCACCAACACCAAGATGCTGGGCCTCGGTATCGCCCTGGCGGTCCTGATGGACGCGATGATCGTCCGCAGCCTTCTGGTCCCCGCGGTCATGCGCCTCACGGGCCGCGCCACCTGGTGGGCGCCCGGCCCCTTGCGCCGCTTCCACGAACGCTTCGGCCTGAGCGAGGCCGATCGAGAACCGGCGGGGGATGCGGAACGGGCGGGGGACACGGAAACGGCGGCGGACGCGGAAACGGCCCGGGACAAGGCCGAGGCCCGGCGCTGAGACGGCGGCGGACGCGGATCCGGCCCGGGACAAGGCCGAGGCCCGGCGCTGAAGCCCCGCGTCCGGGCCTTGCCGGCCACCGGTCCGCGCCCGGGGGCTAGCGTGCCCCCGAGGCGCGACCGACCGGGGCGCGACCCACCGGGGCGCGGGGACGGCCGGCGACCCCGGACGCGAACGGAAGGCGGGTAGGTCATGCGGGCCGTGGTGTTCGAGCGGTACGGGGAGCCGGCCGAGGTGCGGGACGTGGCGGATCCCGAACCCGCGGAGCACGGAGTCGTCGTGCGGGTGGAGGCCACGGGGCTGTGCCGCAGCGACTGGCACGGCTGGCAGGGCCACGATCCGGACATCGCGCTGCCGCACGTGCCGGGGCACGAACTCGCCGGAGTCGTCGAGGCGGCGGGCCCCCGGGTGACCCGATGGCGACCCGGCGACCGGGCCACCGTGCCGTTCATCTGCGCCTGCGGCACCTGCCCGTCCTGCGCGGCGGGCGACCACCAGGTGTGCGAGCGCCAGACCCAGCCCGGCTTCACGCACTGGGGCTCCTTCGCCCAGTACGTGGCGCTGGACCACGCCGACGTCAACCTCGTGCCGGTCCCCGAGGAGATGTCCTTCGCGACGGCGGCCTCGCTGGGCTGCCGGTTCGCCACGGCCTACCGGGCGGTGGTGCGGCAGGGCCGGGTCGCGGCAGGGGAGTGGGTCGCGGTGCACGGGTGCGGCGGGGTCGGCCTCTCGGCGGTGATGATCGCGGCGGCGTCCGGCGCGCGGGTCGTGGCCGTCGACGTGTCGGCCCGGGCCCTGGACCTGGCGCGGGAGTTCGGGGCGGCGCACTGCCTGGACGCGGCGTCCGTGGCGGACCCCGCGGCAGCGGTTCGTGACCTCACCGGCGGCGGCGCCCATCTCTCGCTCGACGCCCTGGGCTCTCCCGCCACCTGCGCCGCCTCCGTGAACGGACTGCGCCGCCGCGGCCGGCACGTCCAGGTCGGGCTGCTGCCCTCGCCGTCCGGCACGACCGCCGTGCCGATGGCCCGGGCGATCGCCCTGGAGCTCGAACTCCTCGGCAGCCACGGCATGGCCGCGCACTCCTACCCGCCGATGCTGGAGCTGGTCCGCGGCGGCGTGCTCCGCCCCGACCTGCTGGTGACGTCCACGATCCCGCTGGGCGAGGCCCCGGCCGCCCTGGCGGCGATGGGAGCGGCACCGGGAGCGGGAGTGACGGTCATCGAGCCCTGGAGCTGACGCCGCAAGAGGCAGGAGTGGTGGTCAGTCGTCCCGTCGGTTGCGGTTGCCGGGCCTGGAGGCCACCCAGGCCCGCACCGTGTCGGCGTACCAGTAGGGCTTGCCGCCCTCGACATGGTCGGGATCGGGCAGCAGGCCGTGCTTGCGGTAGGACCGCACGGTGTCCGGCTGCACCCGGATGTGTGCCGCGATCTCCTTGTAGGACCAGAGCCTTCGGTCGGTCATAGCGTGCACCTCCCCGCGCGCACCACGGCGGCGACCGGGACGGCCGTCAGGGGGAGCCGGGCGCTGCGCTGGCGATCAACAAGCCTGTGCCCGGTCAACGACACACCGTGAGACAGGGCAGGGCCTGTGCGCAGGGTGTGACATAAGCCCAGCGGAGCTGGGACACCTGTGACAAGAAGGGGGTGTTTGTGACACGGCCGGGGCAGAACTCGGCCGCGGCTCGGACCGAAAGCGCTGTCATGATGTGGTCCGAATGTCCGGACAAAACATTGACAGGGCTTCGTGAAGGGGGCTACAAAGCCGGGGAGAGCCGACATCGAGGGGAAGCCGATGGCGTACGACCTGATCACCATGGGGCGGATCGGGGTGGACCTGTATCCGCTCCAGACGGGCGTCCCGCTGCCGCAGGTCACGTCCTTCGGCAAGTTCCTCGGCGGGTCGGCGAGCAATGTCGCGGTCGCCGCGGCCCGCCTGGGCCGGTCCACCGCGGTGATCACCCGGACCGGCGACGACCCCTTCGGCACCTACCTCCACGAGGCCCTGCGCGGCTTCGGCGTGGACGACCGCTGGGTCACCCCGGTGCCCGGCCTGCCGACCCCGGTCACCTTCTGCGAGGTCTTCCCGCCGGACGACTTCCCGCTGTACTTCTACCGGCAGCCCAAGGCCCCCGACCTGGAGATCGACGCCCACGAGCTCGACCTCGACGCCGTCCGCGCGGCCCGGGTCTTCTGGGTCACGGGCACGGGCCTCAGCGAGGAGCCGAGCCGTACGGCGACCCTCGCGGCCCTCGCCCACCGCGCCAAGTCCGGCACGACGGTCTTCGACCTCGACTGGCGCCCGATGTTCTGGACCGACCCCGACGCGGCCCGCCCCTTCTACGAGGAGGCCCTGCGCCACACCACCGTCGCCGTCGGCAACCTCGACGAGGTGGAGGTCGCCACCGGCGTGCGCGAACCCCACGCCGCCGCCCGAGCCCTGCTCGACGCGGGCGTCGACCTCGCGGTCGTCAAACAGGGCCCCAAGGGCGTGCTGGCCGTCTCCCGCGAGGGCGAGACCGCGGAGGTCCCGCCGCTGCCGGTGAACGTCCTCAACGGCCTCGGCGCCGGCGACGCCTTCGGCGGCTCCCTCGTCCACGGCCTCCTCTCCGGCTGGGACCTGGAGAAGACCATGCGGCACGCCAACGCCGCCGGTGCCATCGTCGCCTCCCGCCTGGAGTGCTCCTCCGCGATGCCCACGCCCGACGAGGTGGAGGCGGCCGTCACCGCGGGGGCCGTCAAGTGACCGTCGACGTCTCCGAACTCGTCCGCCTCCGCAGCCACCGCCCCGAGGCGATCGCCGAGGCCGCCGCCCGCCGCCCCCGCCGGCCCCTGCTGAACGCGAGCGGCCGCCTGATGATCGTCGCCGCCGACCACCCGGCTCGCGGCGCCCTCGGCGTCGGCGGCCACAGCATGGCCATGGCCAACCGGGCCGACCTCCTCGAACGCCTCTGCCTGGCCCTGTCCCGCCCCGGCGTGGACGGAGTGCTCGCGACCGCCGACATCCTCGACGACCTGCTCCTGCTCGGCGCTCTCGACGGCAAGGTCGTCCTGGGATCGATGAACCGCGGCGGCCTCCAGGGCGCCCGCTTCGAACTCGACGACCGCTTCACCGGCCACCGCCCCGAGGACATCGAGCGCCTCGGCTTCGACGCCGGCAAGCTGCTGCTGCGCATCGACTACGACGACCCCGGCTCGCTCACCACGATGGAGTCCACCGCCCGCGCGATCGACGACATGGCCGCGCGCCGGCTCCCCGTCTTCGTCGAGCCGTTCCTCAGCCACCGCACCCCCGAGGGCAAGGTCAGGAACGACCTGTCCGCCGAGGCCGTCACCAAGTCCATCGCCATCGCCTCGGGCCTGGGCGGCAGTTCCGCCTACACCTGGCTGAAGGTGCCCGTCACCGACAACCCCGACGACATGGCCGAGGTCATGGCGGCCTCCACCCTGCCCGCCGTCCTGCTCGGCGGAGAGGTCGGAGACGACCAGGACGGGGCGTACGAGAAGTGGCGGGGCGCACTCCAGCTGCCCACCGTGCGGGGACTGGTGGTCGGCCGTTCGCTGCTGTACCCGGCTCAGGGCGATGTGGCCGCCGCCGTGGACACCGCCGTAGGACTGCTGTGAGGGCCGCCTCATGACCAGGGTGCGCACAGAAGACCACCAGCCCCGTCTCCCGGGCGGGGAGGGCGGATTCGCGTCGGTCACCGACCGCGCGCACACGCCCCGTGACGCCCGGGTCAAGAACGCCTCCGGCGCGGGACGCCGCTTTGCTTTGGCAGGAGCGAAGAGCGAGCGACAACTCCCCGCCCGCTACGGCCCCGCGCCGGAGGTCCCCCACGCGAGCCGCCCGCGGCCCCGCCGTGTGAACGTTCGTAGTGGCCGATGCGTACCCGTGTCCACCCAGAGGGAGGGATACCGATGACCTCGACGACGAGGCTGACGGTCGCACAGGCGCTCGTGCGCTTCCTGGCGGCCCAGTACAGCGAACGCGACGGCGTACGGCAGCGGCTCATCGGCGCCACCTGGGGCATCTTCGGCCACGGCAACGTCGCCGGCATCGGCCAGGCGCTCCTGGAGCACACCGAGGAGATGCCGTACCACCAGGGCCGCAACGAACAGGCCATGGTGCACGCGGCGGTCGGCTACGCCCGGCAGTCGGGCCGCCTCTCCACGCACGCGGTCACGACCTCCATCGGCCCGGGCGCCACCAACCTCGTCACCGGCGCGGCCCTCGCGACCATCAACCACCTGCCGGTGCTGCTGCTGCCCGGCGACGTCTTCGCCACCCGCCCCGCCGACCCCGTCCTCCAGCAGCTCGAAGTGCCGTACGCGGGCGACGTGTCGGTCAACGACTGTCTGCGCCCGGTGTCGAAGTACTTCGACCGGATCACCCGGCCCGAGGCCCTGATCCCGTCGGCGCTGCAAGCGATGCGCGTCCTCACCGACCCCGTCGAGACCGGCGCCGTCACCCTCGCGCTGCCCCAGGACGTGCAGGCCGAGGCGTACGACTGGCCCGAGGAGTTCTTCGCCGAGCGCGTCTGGACCGTACGGCGTCCCGGTGCCGACCCGACGGAACTCGCCGAGGCGGTGGGGATCATCCGTGCGGCGACAAGGCCCCTGGTCGTCGCGGGCGGCGGCGTCCACCACAGCCGCGCCGAGGAGGCGCTCGCGGAGTTCGCCGAGACCACCGGCATCCCGGTCGCCTCCACCCAGGCCGGCAAGGGCTCCCTGCGCCACGACCACCCCCAGGACGTCGGCGGCATAGGGCACACCGGCACGGCCACCGCCGCCGAACTCGGCCGCACCGCAGACCTGGTGATCGGTGTCGGCACCCGCTACACCGACTTCACCACCGCCTCCGGCACGCTCTTCGCCGGCGAGAACGTCCGGTTCCTCAACCTCAACATCGCCGCCTTCGACGGCCACAAGCTCGCCGGGCAGCCCCTCGTCGCGGACGCCCGCAGCGGTCTGACCGAACTCACCGACGCCCTCCGGCTGCACGCGTACCGGGTCGCCGACTCCTACGCCACCGAGTACACCGAGGACAAGGAGCGCTGGGAGCAGCGCGTGGACGCCTGCTACGAGGTGGACGAGCCGGACACCCGGCCGACCCAGCAGCAGGTCCTCGGCGCCCTGGACGCCCTCGTCGACGAGTCGGACATCCTGATCAACGCCGCCGGCTCCCTCCCCGGCGACCTGCACAAACTGTGGCGGACCCGGTCGTCCGACCAGTACCACCTGGAGTACGGCTACTCCTGCATGGGCTACGAGATACCGGCCGCGATCGGCGTGAAGCTGGCCGCCCCGGACCGGCCGGTGTGGGCACTGGTCGGCGACGGCACGTACCTGATGATGCCGACGGAGCTCGTCACGGCCGTGCAGGAGGGCGTCGCGATCAAGGTCCTGATCATCCAGAACCACGGCTACGCGTCCATCGGCGGGCTCTCCGAGTCGGTGGGCGGTGAGCGGTTCGGGACCGCGTACCGCTTCCCGGCGGAGGACGGCACGTACACGGGTCCGCCGCTGCCGGTGGACCTCGCCGCCAACGCGGCCAGCCTCGGCATGCGCGTGCTGCGCGCGAAGACCGTACGGGACCTCGGTCAGGCCCTCGCGGAGGCCCGGGCCGCCGACACTCCCACATGTGTCTACGTGGAGACCCAAACGGCAGACACAGTGTCGGGCGCGCCTCCCGCGCAGGCCTGGTGGGATGTACCCGTGGCCGAGACCGCGACACGGCCGTCCGCGGTCAAGGCACGTGAGCTGTACGAACGGCACGTCTCCACCCGACGCCGCCATCTGTGAAGGAGTTCCCGGCCATGACGAAGATCGTCAACCACTGGATCGGCGGCAAGACCGTCGAAGGCGCCTCGGGCACGCACGGGCCGGTGACCGATCCGGCGACCGGCGCGGTGACGACGAAGGTCGCGTTCGCCTCGGTCGACGAGGTGGACGCGGCGGTCGCCGCCGCCAAGGAGGCCTTCACCACCTGGGGCCAGTCCTCGCTGGCCCAGCGGACCTCGATCCTGTTCAAGTTCCGGGCGCTGCTGGACGCCAACCGGGACGCCATCGCCGAGCTGATCACCGCCGAGCACGGCAAGGTGCACAGTGACGCGCTCGGCGAGGTGGCGCGCGGCCTGGAGATCGTCGACCTGGCCTGCGGCATCAGCGTCCAGCTGAAGGGCGAGCTGTCCACGCAGGTCGCGAGCCGCGTCGACGTCTCCTCGATCCGGCAGCCGCTCGGCGTGGTCGCGGGCATCACCCCGTTCAACTTCCCGGCGATGGTGCCGATGTGGATGTTCCCCATCGCCATCGCGTGCGGCAACACGTTCGTGCTGAAGCCGTCCGAGAAGGACCCGTCGGCCTCGGTCAAGATCGCCGAGCTGCTCGCCGAGGCGGGCCTGCCCGACGGTGTCTTCAACGTCGTCCACGGCGACAAGGTGGCCGTCGACCGCCTGCTGGAGCACCCGGACGTCAAGGCCGTCTCCTTCGTCGGCTCGACCCCGATCGCCCGCTACATCCACACCACGGCCTCCGCGAACGGCAAGCGCGTCCAGGCCCTCGGCGGCGCCAAGAACCACATGCTGGTCCTCCCGGACGCCGACCTCGACGCGGCCGCCGACGCCGCCGTGTCCGCCGCCTACGGCTCGGCCGGCGAGCGCTGCATGGCGATCTCGGCGGTCGTCGCGGTCGGCTCGATCGGCGACGAACTGGTGGAGAAGATCCGCGAGCGCGCCGAGAAGATCAAGATCGGTCCCGGCAACGACCCGACCTCCGAGATGGGCCCGCTCATCACCAAGGTCCACCGCGACAAGGTCGCCTCCTACGTCGAGGGCGCGGCGGCCGAGGGCGCCGAGGTGGTCCTGGACGGCACCGGCTACACGGTCGACGGCTTCGAGGACGGCCACTGGATCGGCATCTCGCTGCTCGACAAGGTGCCCACCTCGGCGAAGGCCTACCGGGACGAGATCTTCGGCCCGGTCCTGTGCGTGCTGCGCACGGAGACCTACGAGGAGGCCCTGGACATCGTCAACGCCTCGCCGTTCGGCAACGGCACCGCGATCTTCACCCGGGACGGCGGCGCGGCCCGCCGCTTCCAGCTGGAGGTCGAGGCGGGCATGGTCGGCGTGAACGTCCCGATCCCGGTCCCCGTGGGCTACCACTCCTTCGGCGGCTGGAAGGACTCGCTCTTCGGCGACCACCACATCTACGGCAACGACGGCACGCACTTCTACACCCGCGGCAAGGTCGTCACCACCCGCTGGCCCGACCCGGCCGACGCCCCGTCAGGCGTGGACCTTGGCTTCCCACGCAACCACTGAGGTTTTCCTGAGGGGCGCCCGCAGCTTCTGCAGGCGCCCCTGTGCGCATCGCCCCGAGGGGCGCGGGGAACTGCGCGACCAGCCCCGACGAGCCCGCACTCGGCCGACAACATCACCGCCCGAGCTCGCCGCCGTACACCACCCGCAGTACACCGAAACCCCGTGTACACCCCTGGAAGGGCTTTCACTTCGGCCTCCGGTCGACAACTGTTCGACAGGTTCACCCCGTACCGTTGACGCATGGATCTTCGATTGCCTGGACTGCACGGGCTGCTGCGGCGGCCCCGGAGGCTCCTGGCCGCCGGGGCCGCCGTCGTCGTGCTCGCAGGCGCGGGAACATGGACGGCCGTCGCCGGCGACGAAGCGCCCCCGGTGCAGCGGACGGACCGCCTCCTGGGCACCGAAGACGGCGTGCGGATCGACAGCTCCTTCTTCACCTCCGGAGGAGACCGCCGACGCCCCGCCGTCCTGCTCGGGCACGGCTTCGGCGGCAGCAAGAACGACGTCCGGCAGCAGGCCGAGGACCTCGCCAGAGACGGCTACGCGGTCCTGACCTGGTCCGCCCGCGGCTTCGGCAAGACCAACGGGAAGATCGGCCTGAACGACCCGAAGGGCGAGGTCGCCGACGTCTCGAAGCTCCTCGACTGGCTGGCGAAGCAGCCCCAGGTCGAACTCGACAAGCCCGGCGACCCGCGCGTGGGCATGGCCGGCGGTTCCTACGGCGGCGCCATCGCCCTGCTCACGGCGGGACACGACCCCCGCGTCGACGCCATCGCCCCGGCGATCACGTACTGGAACCTCGCCGACGCGCTGTTCCCGAACGGCGTGTTCAAGAAGCTGTGGGCCGGCATCTTCGTCAACACCGGCGGCGGCTGCGAGCGGTTCGAGCCCGCACTGTGCCGGATGTACGAGCGGGTCGCCGAGTCGGGCCGGCCGGACGCCCAGGCACGCAAGATGCTCGAAGAGCGCTCTCCGTCCGCCGTCGGCGACCGCATCAAGGTGCCGACGCTGCTGATGCAGGGCCAGTCCGACTCCCTCTTCCCGCTCGGCCAGGCCGACCGGGCCGCGAAGACCATCCGTGCGAACGGCGCCCCCGTCGACGTCGACTGGATCGCCGGCGGCCACGACGGCGGCGACATGGAGAGCAGCCGTGTCCAGGGGCGCGTGAAGTCCTGGTTCGACCGCTACCTCAAGCAGGACAAGGGCGTCGACACCGGCCCCGCCTTCCGCGTCACCCGCACCCTCGGCCAGGGCTCCGGCGACGGCGAACCCCGGCTGACCGGCGTCACCTCGGACCGCTACCCCGGCCTGGAGAGCAAGTCCCGCTCCGTCGCCCTGACCGGCCGCGAGCAGAGCTTCGACAACCCGCCCGGCGCCAGCCCGCCCGGCGTCTCCGCGCTGCCCGGCCTCGGCGGCGCCGGCGGCCTCAGCCAGCTCTCCACCCTCGGCATCGGCATCTCCCTCGACTTCCCCGGCCAGTTCGCCGCGTTCGAGTCCGCGCCGATGCGCGAGGACCTCCAGATCACCGGCTCGCCCACCGCCACCGTCCACGTCGAGTCCACCAGCGACGACGCCGTCCTCTTCGCGAAGCTCTACGACGTCGGCCCGGGCGGCGGCACCCAGCAGGTGCTGCCCTCCCAGCTCGTCACCCCCCTCCGGGTCGAGGGCGCCGAGGCCGGCAAGGACGTCACCGTCACCCTCCCGGCGATCGACCACGAGATCGACGACGGCCACCGGCTCCGCCTGGTCCTCGCCTCGACGGACCTCGGCTACGCCTCCCCGGCCGCCCCGGCCACCTACACCGTCTCCCTCAAGGGCGACCTGAAGGTGCCCTCCGCCCTCGGTCAGCGCGACAACCAGGGCGGGCTGCCCGCGTGGGTGTGGTGGCTGCCGATGGCCGGCGCCGTGATCGCGGCCGCGCTGATCGTCACGGGACGCCGCCGCACGGCGGCTCCCGCCCCGCCGGACCCCGAGCTCGCCGAAGTGCCCCTCCAGATCACGGACCTGACCAAGCGGTACGCCAAGTCCACCGACCGGTACGCCGTCAAGGACCTCTCCTTCCGGGTGGAGAAGGGCCAGGTCCTGGGCCTGCTCGGCCCCAACGGCGCGGGCAAGACGACCACGCTGCGCATGCTGATGGGCCTCATCAAGCCGGACGGCGGTGAGATCCGCGTCTTCGGCCACGCCATCAGCGCCGGCGCCCCGGTCCTCTCCCGGGTCGGCGCCTTCGTCGAGGGCGCCGGCTTCCTGCCGCACCTGTCCGGCCGCGAGAACCTGGAGCTGTACTGGCGCGCCACCGGCCGCCCGCCCGAGGACGCGCACCTGGAGGAGGCCCTGGAGATCGCCGGCCTGGGCGACGCCCTCGCCCGCGCGGTCCGCACCTACTCCCAGGGCATGCGCCAGCGCCTCGCCATCGCCCAGGCCATGCTCGGCCTGCCCGACCTGCTCATCCTCGACGAACCGACCAACGGCCTGGACCCGCCCCAGATCCGCGAGATGCGCGAGGTGATGATCCGCTACGCCGCCGCCGGCCGCACGGTCATCGTCTCCAGCCACCTCCTCGCGGAGGTCGAGCAGACCTGCACCCACCTGGTCGTGATGGACCACGGACAGCTCGTCCAGGCGGGCCCGGTCGAGGACATCGTCGGCTCGGGCGACACCCTCCTCGTCGGCACGGCAACGCCCGTGGAGGAGCCCGTCGTGGAGAAGGTCACCGCGCTGCCGGGCGTCGCCTCGGCCGTCCGCACCGACGAGGGCCTCCTCGTCCAGCTCGACGCCGACGGCACCCCGCAGCGCCTGGTCGCCGAACTCGTACGGCTGGACGTGCCGGTGCGGTCGATCGGCCCCCACCGCCGTCTGGAGGACGCCTTCCTCACCCTGATCGGAGCCGAAGCATGAGCAAGCTCGCCGAGCCGCCCGTCGAGGTCGCCGACGGCTACCGCGCGGGCCGCACCCTGCCCCTGCGGGTCGAGCTGGTCCGGCAGCTGAAGCGGCGCCGCACGCTCGTCATGGGCGGCGTCCTGCTCGCCCTGCCGGTCATCCTGCTCATCGCCTTCCAGGTCGGCGGCGACCCGGGCGGCAACAACAACCGCGTCAACCTCATGGACACCGCGACCGCGTCCGGCGCCAACTTCGCCGCGGTCAACCTCTTCTCCGCGGCCGGCTTCCTGCTCGTCATCCCCGTCGCCCTGTTCTGCGGGGACACGGTCGCCTCGGAGGCCAGCTGGTCCTCCCTGCGTTACCTGCTCGCGGCCCCCGTGCCCCGGGCCCGGCTGCTGTGGTCCAAGCTCGCCGTCGGACTCACCCTCAGCCTCGCGGCGATGGTCCTGCTCCCGGTCGTCGCCCTCGCCGTCGGCACGGCGGCCTACGGCTGGGGCCCGCTCGAACTCCCCACCGGCGGCAGTCTGTCCACGGGTACGGCGGCCCAGCGCATCCTGATCGTCGTCGCGTACATCATGGTGTCCCAACTGGTCACCGCCGCCCTGGCGTTCTACCTGTCGACCCGGACGGACGCACCGCTCGGCGCGGTCGGCGGCGCGGTGTTCCTGACCATCATCGGCAGCGTCCTCGACGAGGTGACGGCCCTCGGCGACTGGCGCCACTTCCTGCCCGCGCACTGGCAGTACGCCTGGCTCGACGCCGTCCGGCCCCAGATGGAGTGGTCGGACATGATCCAGGGCACCTCGATCTCCGTGACGTACGCGCTCGTGCTGTTCGCCCTGGCCTTCCGCGGTTTCGCCCGCAAGGACGTCGTCTCCTAGGGGACTGACACCCGGACCGACACCGAGGCGACCTTCCCGCTGTGCGGGGCGGGCCAACCGGGTGAACCTGCGGAACCAATTCCCCTGTGCCGGGTTGATGAGGCAGTAGAGCATGCGGCGCCACGAGAAAGGAACGCGCAGTGCTCAAGGAGGCAATGACCGTCGCGGCGGCCGCCGCTTCTGCCCCTTTGACGCGAGCCGGCATTCACACGCCCCATTCCTGAGCAGCGCTGCGACCGTTCATGCCGCCACTCCGCCGACCCCGAACGTGGATCTTCGTTCCGAGGTCGGCCGCCCCAATTCTTCAAAGCAGGAGGACAACGCAATGCGACAGACCCTGAGCAAGGGAGCGTTCGCGGCGGCGGCCGCCACGGGGATTCTGTCCCTGTACGGCAGCCCCGCCCTCGCCGACTCGGACGCGTCGGGAGTGGCCAAGGATTCTCCTGGTGTGCTGTCCGGGAACAACGTGCAGGTGCCGGTCGACGTTCCGATCAACCTGTGCGGCAACACCGTCAACGTGATCGCGGCGCTCAACGAGTCGTTCGGCAACGCCTGCCGCAACGACTCCCACGGCTCGAAGGGGTATGGCGCGGAGGCGTCGGGGATCGCGAAGGGTTCCCCCGGCGTGGGCTCCGGGAACGTCGTGCAGGTGCCGGTCGACGCGCCGTTGAACGTGTGCGGCAACAGCGTCGACGGACTGGCTCTGTTCAACGAGGCGGCCAAGAACGACTGCGAGAACGGCTCGTACGGCGACGACCACGGCGGTGGTTACGGCCACGAGGACGAGACCACGAAGCCGGGCGAGGAGCGCACGCCCCCGGTCAAGGAGGAGCGCCCCACCCCGCACGACAAGG
This sequence comes from Streptomyces venetus, assembly GCF_039540295.1. NCBI lineage: Bacteria > Bacillati > Actinomycetota > Actinomycetes > Kitasatosporales > Streptomycetaceae > Streptomyces > Streptomyces venetus. The sequence goes on along the minus strand of NZ_BAABET010000001.1, from coordinate 763,607 downwards.
AGAAGCCGGGCTCCTCGACCACGCCTCGGGAGGAGAGCGAGACGCCGTCCACCACGGAGGAGGAGAGCGGCCCGCTGCCCCAGCTGGCCGAGACCGGCAGTGAGGCACTGGCGGCCGCCTCGGCCGTCAGCGCCGCCCTGATGGCCGGCGGCGTGATGCTGTACCGCCGCGGCCGCACCAGCTGGTCGCGCTAACTGTCACCGGGTGCCGGACGCGACCCGTCCGGCACCCGCACCCCACCCCGGACCGGCGCCTGCCACCACCCGAGGCAGCTCCAGCCGGTCCGGGGCCGAACGCGGTACGGGCCGGCCGGCAGCGCATCTCCCGCGGCACCGTCGCCCACTCCGTCATGGTCCCGGCCACACGACTCCGGCCCTCCGGGACAGCACGACCCGCACCCCCCGTCGACCACGGTCCGGGGGGTGTCACCAGTGGTCCCCCCGGCGGCGGACACGGCAGCGGGACCGGACCGCCGACGGCTCTCTTCCCGTCGGCGGCCCGGAACGCCGGGTTCCTAGCGGCGTACCGGCGACGGCGACTCGCTCCGGCTGCCGCTCACCGGTGCCGGGACGGTGCCCTTCGCCGGTGCCGTCCCGAGCCGGCGGTTCACTCCGCGGACGAGCGTCGACGCCGTGAACGACGCTCCCTGGACGAAACGCATGGCCGGGCCGAAGCCTGAGGCCGTGACCAGGCCCGCGAAGAACAGGCCGGGCTGTGAGGACTCGAAGCCGTGCCCGACCGCGGGAGAACCGTCGGGCAGCGCCGCCAGCGATCCGCGCAACTCGGCGGAGAGCAGCCCCAGCCGGTCGCAGCGCGCCCGGAACCCCGTCGCGGCGATGACGTGCTCGGTCTCCAGGCTGCGCAGGGCGCCCGCACGGCTCACCGTGTCCAGCCGTACCCCGCCCGGCACCGCGGCGGCCGCGGTGACCTCATGGCCCGGCAGCAGCTCCACGACACCCTCCACCCGGTCCCGCACCCACCACGCGCCCGCCGGCCCCAGCGCCGTGGTCGCGATACGGGCCCGGGTCGGCTCCGGCAGCCGCCGGAACAGGTTGGGGCGCTCCGCGTAGAACCAGTTCTTCCACCCGGGGCCGAGACCGCTGTGCGGGGAGCGGACCGACTGCCACCAGGGGCGCTCCCAGGGCGGCGGCACGTCGTTCCACACCAGCCGGTCCGCCCGCGCCAGCACCCGTACGGTGGTGCCCTGCTCGGCGAGCAGCGCCGCCGTCTCCAGGGCCGCCTGGCCGCCGCCGATCACCGTGACGTCCTTGCCGCGGAAGCGGTCGAGGTCGCTGTGGTGGCTGCTGTGCGTCACCAGCGCCGGGTGCAGTCCGCGCAGCGCCTGCGGTACCTCGACGAACGGCATCACACCGACCGCCAGGGCCACCGTCCGGGCGTGCACCTCCTCCCCGTCCTCGGTGACCGCCGTGAAGCCGCCGGGCCCGGCCGCCACCCGGGTGACCGTGCGCTCGTCCACCTCCGGCACCGCGTTCCGCGCGAACCACAGGCCGTACTCCGCGAACGCCTCGACCGGGATCGGCTTGGCGTGGCGCGCCGTCAGGCCCTGTTCCGCGCAGTAGACGTCCAGACGCCACCGACCGTCCGGGTCGGAGAGGTTGGACGCCCACGGTTCCGACTTCAGGAACATGCCGCGGGGCATGTTGTCCCGCCAGGACGCCATGGGCCGGCCGAACACGCGCAGGTTCAGCCCGGCGGACGCGGCGTGGGACGCGATCGACAGACCGTAGGGGCCTGCGCCCACCACCAGAAGGTCGTACACCATCAACTGCTCGCTTTCTCGTTGTCGGTCAGGGAGGGCGAGGCCGCCCGGGGGATCAGCCGTGGCGCCGGCGTCGCCGTCGTCGTGCTCAGCCGCTCGCGCAGCCGCCGGGACACATGCCGGCACCACAGCGCCCACATGGCCCGTCCGGGAGAGCGGTCGTCCGCGGCGTACCAGGCCAGTTCGCGCCCGCCCGGCGCCGCACGCAGCGCGGCCAGCGGCGCGTAGTTCTCCACCACGAACGCCCGTCCGGCCATGGGGGCCCCGTCCGGCAGCGGACGGCCCGTCAGGTCCAGGTGCAGGGCCCGTACGACGTCCAGTCCCGCCCGGTCCGCGAAGAGCCGGAACTGGGCGCCGGTGCGCGGGTTGAAGTCGAGCAGGTGGTAGCGGCCCGTCTCACCGCAGCGGCGGAAGTCGAGGTCGAAGATGCCCCGGTAGCCCAGCTTGGCGGTGAGCCGCTCGGCCAGCGCCCGCACCTCCGTGTTCGGTGTCCAGGAGCCCACCGCGGTCAGCCCCGCCCCCCGCGGCCAGGACAGCTGCTTGCGGCCCGACCCGCCGGCGCGCACGGTGCCCGAGTGGTCGGCGTAGCCGTGGAAGAACCAGTCCCGGTCCGGCCCCGGCGCCAGGTACGCCTGGAGCAGCAGCTGGCTGCCCGCTTCCTCGGTGCGCAGGAACAGCTCCCGGGCCTGCTGCACGGACCGCGCCAGCACCGTGCTGCGCAGCCCGCTGCCGGTGGGCAGCAGCCAGGGCCGGCTCCACTTCGCCACCACCGGCAGCCCGAGCTGCCGCATGGCGTCGGCGACCTCCGCCGGACTGTCCGGGACCAGGGTCACCGGGTGCGGGACGTCGGTGGCCGCGCACACGGCGGCCAGTTCCGCCTTGTCGGCGACGCTCTCGGCCAGCGTGCCCGGCATCGCCGGCAGCAGGTAGGAGGGCGCGAGCGCGTCCCGCATCCGGAGCACGGCGATTGCGCTCGCGTCGTCCATCGGGACCAGCACGGCGGGGCGCGCGATCCGGTCGGCCACCTGCCGCAGCACGGCGAGAATCTCGTCCGGGGAGGCTCCCGGCAGGGGCGGGGGATGAATCTGACGTACATAACGTGACGCGCCGACGGGACTCCCCTCGCAATCCGCGACGACGTGTACCTCCACGCCCGCCCTGCCGAGCGAACGCACGGCCCCCAGCGTTCCGTGGTGAAAGGGATTCCGGTCGATCCGCAGCACAACGGCGGGGACGCGGGTGTCGAGCAGCGACACGAATTCTCTCTTTCTCTTCGGCCGGCTCACCCACTCGGGCGAGCCCGGCACTCGAAAGCCGCAACGGTTGTGGCGTCATGTGCTTTTCTGTGACTCACTTCATATGACTGCCCGTCAATAACAAGAACCTCGGCAGCAGTCCGGACGAGAGCGAAGAAAGGAGCAGGCATGGCCCCACAGCACAAGCGGACCGGGGTCCGCCGGCTGGCCCTGGGCGCGGCAGCGGTCACCGCGTCGGCCGCCCTGGCGTCCGGCCCCGCAGTGGGGGTGGGGGTGGCGCGCGCCGCCGAACCTCGGGCTCCGGCGCCGACCCCGGCGCCCGTGGCCTCGCCCTCGGCCCTCACACCTCCGGCCGTCCCCGTGCCCGTGACACCTGTCCCCTCCACCACCCCGGTGACGGAAGAAGCCCCGGCCGTCGGGGTCTTCCTCAAGTCCGACGCCCGTGGCGTGGCCCGGATGCCGCTGTTCAGCCACTGGCTGGGCGGCACCGAGCTCCGTGCCGGGCACACCTACCTGCCGGGCCACCGCTGGCGCGACATCGAGGGCGCCCCCGACTTCCTGGACGTATGGGCGCAGTGGCGCAACAAGAAGGCCGACCGGATGCTCGTCCTCAACGTCCCCATGCAGGAGCGCAACGAGGAGGGCGTCTCCGACAACGAGGTCCGGCGGCTGCTGCGGCAGGGTGCGGCCGGAGAGTTCGATCACCACTTCCGTGTCCTCGCCGAACGGCTGGTGGACCTGAAGGTGCCGGACACGATCATCGTGCTCGGCTGGGAGATGAACGGCACGACGTACACCCATCGCTGTGGGCCGGACCCGGAGGCCTGGAAGAAGTACTGGAACAGGATCGTCACCACCATGCGTTCCGTGCCGGGCCAGAAATTTCGGTTCGATTTCACGCCGAGCCGTGGTGTGGACGCCGTTCCCTGGACGAAATGCTATCCGGGGGACGACACCGTCGACATCATCGGCATGGATTCCTATGACCAGCCGACCGGCATGTCGTTCGAGCAACAGGTGAAAGAGCCCTACGGGCTTCAGGACCACGTGGATTTCGCGAGGGCTCACGGCAAACCCATTTCCTATCCGGAATGGGGACTCTTCCGCAACGGTGACAATCCCGAGTACATGCGGAGCATGCTCGACTGGATGGAGGAGCACAAACCGCTCTACAACACGCTGACCGACTACTGCCCGCACGGTGTGTGGCAGTGCGCGGCCAACCCGAAGTCGTCCCACCTCTACCGGTCGGCCCTCTTCGGCCGCACCGACGAGGCGACCTCGCCCGGCACGCCCACGCCGCAACCGACCCCGTCGACCCCGCCCGGCACCCCACCGCCCCCGGCGGACTGCACCCCGCTGGACCTGGGCAGTTGGGTGGAGGAGTGGCTCGGAGGGAAGCTCTGCCTCCGCTTCGACTGGTGGTAGGGCGCCCGTCCACCCGGCCGGTGGCGGCCGACCCGCCTCGGGATCCGCCGCCACCGGCACGGCCGGGCCCACCGACGTCACCGGCCGCCGCGCACATCGGCGGCGGCGGCCGGGCCGGGCACCGAGGGGGCCGGGGCGGCGTCGTCCTGGCCGTTCCTCCGCGGCCGCGCCAGCAGGGCGAGGCCGCCGAGCAGACCACCCGCGCTCGCGCCCACCAGACCGGTCACCGCCGCTGACGCGGACGTCGGCTCGCTCGGCTCCACCGCCCGTGAGAACTGCACGAGCCGCACGTTGGTGTTGCCCCTGCTGTCGTCGGCGTGCCGGGTCAGCGCGCGGGTGACCGCGTTGGCCATGTCGACGGCGAGGGCGGGGTTCGAGGAGGTGGCCGAGACGGCGACCATCGGCGCATCGGGCGACGTCGCCGAGCGCACACTGCGCTGCAGGGTGCGCACCGGCACACCCGCCCACACCTGCGCGTCCCCGAGCACCGCGAGCTGTGTGGCGACCCGGCCGTACGCCTGGGCGAAGCCGAGGGCGGCGTCCGGCGTGGACTTCCCCGTCGGCACGGCGATGACATAGCTGGTGGCCGTGTACGTCGAGGGGGTGAGCACGCCGTACGAACCGCCGACGAGGCCCCCGGCGAGGGTGCCGGCCGCGAGCACGGACCACAGCGGCAGCGCCCTGAGACGGGCCAGGGACAGGCGGCGCTGACGGGTCGGAGTGTCGGTCATGACGAGTTGGCTCCCAGAAGTGAGGGGGACGGCGAACTGGAGACGGCTGCCGCGTACACGTCGGTGAGACGGGCCGCGCAGTGGGTGATGCTGTAGTGGTGCGCGACCTGCGAGGCCACGCGCGGCCGGGGGCCGGCCGCGCTGACCTCGGCGATCGCGCGGGCGTAGGCCTCGGGGCCGCCGCGCACCCGCCGGACGCCGTCGTCGGCGGCGTCCGGCGGGCGCACGTCCTCGATCGCCGGGCAGGACGCGTAGAGCACGGGCAGGCCGGACGCCAGCGCCTCCACGGCCGCCAGACCGAACGCCTCGTCGGTGGACGGGGCGGCGAACAGGTCCATCGCCGAGGTGAGCGCGGGCAGGTCGGGGCCGGGCGAACCGTCGGCCACGTAGGGACGCTCACCGGCGAACACGACACGACCGGCCACCCCGGCCTCGGCGGCCGTGCGGCGCAGGGCCCCTTCCTCGGGACCCCCGCCCACCAGCAGCAGCCAGTGGTCGTCCGGGAGCCGGCCGAGCGCGCGGACGAGGACGTCGAACCGCTTCCCCGGGGCGAGCCGGCCGACGCCGCCGACGACGAACGCGTCCGCCGGCAGGCCGAGGTGCCCGCGGGCCTCCTCGCGCCGCTGCGCATCGAAGCGGAAGCGGTCCACGTCGATGCCGTTCGGGACGACCTCGATACGCGGCGCGGGCACGCCCCAGCGCTTCAGGCGATCGGCCACCGTCGGGGAGACGGCGACCGTCGCCGACCCGAGCCGCTCGCTGGCGAGGTACAGCCTGCGCACCCCGGCCGTCAGCCGGCGGCCCTCCATCTGCGAGTCGCCCAGGGAGTGCTCGGTGGCGACGACCGCCCGGACCCCGGCGATCCGGGCGGCGAGCCGGCCGTAGACGCAGGCCCGGTACAGGTGGGTGTGCACCAGGTCGTAGCCGCCCGCGCGGATCAGCCGCACCAGGCGCGGCAGCGCGGCCAGGTCACGGTTGCCGCCCATGCCGAGATGCGTGACGCGGACGCCGTCGGCGGTGAGCCCCTCGGCGACCGCACCGGGGTTGGTGAGCGTCACGACGTCGCAGTCCACGGGCAGATGACGCAGCATGAGACGCAGCTGCTGCTCGGCCCCGCCGACCCCGAGGCCGGTGATGATGTGCAGAGCCCTCATCTCACAGGCCCTCCACCGGACGCCGCCGCAGCCGGTGCAGCCAATACTTGAGCTGCAGGCGCCAGGCCGTGTCCTCCTGGCCGACGTACACGCGCGGCAGGGCGTGCGGACCGGTCAGCGGCCCGGGGTCGATGGCGCAGGCGTAGCCGTACCCCGCGTCCCGTACGGCCGCGACGGCACGGGCGTCGATCGTGCCGTACGGGTAGCAGAACCCCTCGACCGGAGCACCCGTCAGCTCCTCCAGCCGCGCCCGGCTCTCGGCGACCTCGGCCTTCAGGGTGAGGTCGTCCGCCTTGGTGAGGTCGACGTGCGTCAGCCCGTGCGAGCCGATCTCCACGCCCTCGGCCGCCGCGCTCCGGATGCCGTCCGCGGTCAGCAGCGGCTTGCGCGGGCCGAGCGGGTCCCAGGCGTTCTCGCCACCGAGCCGCCCGGGCAGCACGAAGAGGGTCGCGCCGCAGTTCCAGCGGCGCAGGCGCGGCAGGGCCTCGGTGACGAAGTCGGTGTACCCGTCGTCGAAGGTCAGCCCGACCAGGTCCCGCCCCTCGCCCCGGGCGCGCGCGGCGAGCAGCTCGGTCACGGACACGCCCCGCAGCCCGCGCCGGCGCAGCCAGGCCAGCTGCCGGTCGAGCCGCTCGGGCGTGACCGTGATGCGGTACGGGTCGTCGGAGCAGTCGCCCACCGAGTGGTACATCGCCACCCAGGGCACCGGGCCCCGGCGCGGGGCCGGGGGTCTGCCGGTGTCGGGGGAATCAACGGAAACGGCCATGTGGAAGCCTTCGTGTGACGGCGCGTAGGGAGCGCAGGGCGGACGCGGAGCCCTGGGCACCGAAGGCCCAGGTGAGCGGGACGAAGACGAGGGTCACGGTCAGCAGGCCGGCCACCAGGCCCGCCGCCGGGGACGGCATCCGGCCGGCCGCGTACGCCCCCGCGGCCGTGGCGACGACCGCCGCGCACACCAGCCGGCCCAGCTCGGTCAGCACCTGCCGGACACGGACCGAGACGCCGTACGGACTGTTCCGCCGGCCCGTACGCAGCCCGGCGAGCAGCAGGGCGGCCGTGACGGTGATGCCGACGGCGTTGGCGGCGGCGATGCCCGCCACGCCCCAGGAGTGCACGCTCACGGCGCCGATCGAGAACGTCACGGTGATGCCGGCCGTCATCGCGCCGAGGGGGTACCAGACGGCCCGGCCCGCCGAGAAGTAGGAGCGCACGAGGGCGCCCACCAGGGTCTGGCCCAGCAGCCCGAGGGCGTACACGCGCATCACGTCCGCCGTCGCCGCGGTGTCGCTCGCGCTGAACGCACCCCGCTGGAAGAGCAGTTCGACCATCTGCGGGGCACAGGCGATCACCGCGCACATGCCCAGCAGCACCAGACAGGCGGCGAGCGCCAGATCCCGCTCCACGCGGCTGCGGGCCCGCTCGGTGTCGCCGTCCGCGAGGGCCCGCGCCACCACCGGGAAGGTGACGGTGCACACCATCAGCGACAGCGTCATCGGGATCTGGGCGACCTTCTGCGCGTAGTTCAGGTGCGAGATGGCGCCGGAGGGCAGGCCGGAGGCGAGGAACCGTTCGGCGAGGACCTGCGACTGGCGGCACAGGGCGAACAGGAGCACGGCGGCGACGAGGGCGAGCTGCATCGGCTGCCCCTCGGTGTCGGTCCCGGCACCGGCGAGGGGCTGGGTGCGCGACGCCAGCCGCCGCCACAGCGACGGCAGTTGCACCGCCACCATCAGACAGCCGCCCGCCGCCACCCCGACCGCGGCGGAGCGCACGCCCCAGTCCGCGCCGAACAGGAACATCGCGCCGATGATGCCGGTGTTGTAGGCGACGTAGATCGCCGCGGGCGCCAGGAAGCAGCGGTGGGCCCGCAGGGCGGCACTGCAGTACCCGGCGAGACCGAAGGCCAGCACACAGGTCGCGGTGATCCGGGTGCAGTCGGCGGCCAGCCCGGGATCGGGCAGGCCCGGGGCGAGGGCCCGGACCAGGAGGGGAGCGGTACCGGCGACCAGCGCGGCCACCGCGGCGAGGGCGAGGCACAGCCGCGGCAGGGTCGCGCCGACCAGGGCCCGCACCGGATCGCCCGCGGCACCCCGGGCCCGGCGGGCCAGCGCCATGCTGAACGCCGGGATCAGCGCGATCGCCAGCCCGTCCTCGATGAGCAGCGTGGCGGCGAACTCCGGCACGGTCCACGCCACCAGGAAGGCGTCCGTGTCGCTCCCGGCCCCGAACAGCCGGGCCAGCGACTGGTCGCGCACCAGGCCGAGCAGGGAACCGGCGATGGACAGCGACGCCGTGACGAGCGCGGCCCTGGCCAGAAAACGCCCGGAGACCGGGGCCGAGGCCGACGCAGAGACCGGTTCGGCACTGTCCGCCGCCTTGGTGGCGGCCCGCGCCGGGGGCACGGTCGCCGCGTCGTCCGTCTCGGGCCCGGGGGACTTCGATGGCACCACCGTCATCGCGCCAGAGCCTCCTCGGCGGGCTCCCGCACCTCGGCCCGGGGCGCGTCCGCACGGGGCTCGCCGGCCAGCGCCCACCACGCCACGAGCCCCATGCTCACGGCGATCAGCACGGTCGCGGGACCGCCGATGTCCCCGTAGACGAAGTCCGTCAGCAGCCAGACCAGCAGTCCGCAGGCGGCGAGCCCGCAGTCGAGTCCCGGTCCGCGGGCGCGGACGCGCAGCAGCCGCCGCATCCCGCACACCAGCAGCGCCAGCCAGCTCCCGGCGAGCCCGAGCAGCCCGATCAGGCCCTGCTCGCTCAGCACCAGCAGATACATGTTGTGCGGAGACAGCAGCGGCTGCCTCTGGTACACCATGCCCGCGCCGTCGGTCTCGCTGCCCGAGGACAGCGCCAGCGTGGCGTGTCCGTCCCGGTACTCGGGGAAGCCCTTCAGCCCGACACCGGTCAGCGGGTGCTGACGCCAGATGTCGGTGGCCGCGGCCCACAGGGTGTACCGGTCGACGACGGACTGGTCGGGCGCGTCGGCGACCTGGGCGATGCTGTCGATCCGCTGCTGAAGCAGCGCCGAACCCACGCCGAACCCGCCCACCAGGATCACGCCGGCCGCGACCGCCGCCCCGGCCACCTTGAGGGCGCGCCGCCACCCGGCCAGCACCAGTTGCATCGTGCACGTCAGGACGGTCGCGATCCAGGCGCCCCGGCTGAAGGAGAGCGCCAGCGGCAGCAACAGGACCAGGGCGCACCCGGCGGCGACCACGCGCTGCCGCAGGGACAACCGGCCCAGCGCGATTCCGACCGCGCAGACCAGGCCGAGCGAGACCGCCGTCGCCATGCCCATCACGTCGTGCGCCCCGAAGGTGCCCACCGCCCGGATGTTCGCGCCCTGGTACGAGGCACCGGTCCGGGTGACGAACTGGTGCACGCCGACGGCCCCCTGACACAGGCCGAGCCCCACGAAGGACCAGGCCACCATCCGGAAGCCGGCCCGGTCGCGGAGCAGCAGCAGCACGGCAGCGGGAACGAGAACGAACGTCTGCAGATAGCGCCCGAGGCCGGTGAGCCCGGCCTCGGGCGAGAACGCCCCCATGGCGGCGAGCGCCAGCCCCACGACCGGCAGGCCGAGAACCACGGCCGCGACGGGCGACAGCGGACGCCGTCGTTCACGCAGCAGACGGATCACGCAGTACACCACCACGAGCCCGGAGATCACGTCGGCGGGACCCGCGCCCTCCGGCATCACCGGCAGGGCCAGCAGGGCGGGCACGGCCACCACGGGCAGGGCCGGTGTCAGTGCGGCGACGCGGCGGGGGAGCGGCGTCAGTGCGAGGCTCACCTCAGTCAGCTCCCCGTCGGACGTACCACCGTGGCCGCGGTGCGCAGCAGGATGCAGATGTCCTGCCACAGGGACCAGTCGTCGATGTAGGCGTTGTCGAACCGGCAGCGGTCCTCGATCGAGGTGTCGCCGCGCAGCCCGTGGACCTGGGCCAGGCCGGTGATGCCGGTCCGCATGCGGTGCCGGACCGAGTAGCCGGGGTAGGTCTGGCCGAACCGGTCGACGAAGTAGGGGCGTTCGGGCCGGGGTCCGACCAGGCTCATGTCGCCCCGGAGCACGTTCCACAGCTGGAGCAGTTCGTCGAGCGAGGTGCGCCGCAGCATCCGGCAGAACCAGCGCATCTCGTTCTCGTTCGCCACGCTCCACCGGGTCGCCGACTCGTGCTCGTCGACCGGGCGGTGGGTACGGAACTTCAGCAGCGTGAACGGCTTGCCGCCCTTGCCGATGCGCTCCTGACGGAACACCACGCCCGGCCCGTCGCTGAGCCGCAGCGCCGCGGCGAAGGCCAGCAGCAAGGGGCTGAGCAGCAACAACAGCGTCCCCGACACCAGGATGTCGAGGCTTCGCTTGCCCACGCTGTCCCGTCGGGCCGGGGACATGTCCAGACGCCGGCAGGAGAACCCGGCGAGCCGCTCCCGCGTGGCGTACGAGGGTGTGTCGGCGTCGACCTCCCAGACCACGCAGCCCGACTCGGCCAGCGCCCGCAGCAGCGGCTCCTGTTCGGTACGTACCGAGGGGTGCACGGCCAGCACGGCCCGCACCCCGTTCTGGATGACCGCGCGCTCGACCTCCTCGTCGTTCGTCAGCACCGGCAGGGTCTCGGTGCCCTCCGGCTGCTCGGCGACGATGCCCACCGGCCGCACGCCGCACCGCGGGTGACGCAGCACGGCGGCCGCCACGCGCTGGGCGGTGGCGACCGGGCCGAGGACGAGTGCGGTGTGCGGGTGGCGCAGCAGCGCGCCGCGGCGCCGCGCGTGCACGGCTCCGCGCAGCGCACAGCAGGCCGCGGCGTGCAGGGCGAGGCCCGTCAGCACGGTCCCGAGGGACAGCGCGTGCTCCGGCCGGTACGCCGCCAGCAGCGCCGCGAGTGCCAGCCAGGTCACCGCGATACGCCCGCACACGGCGGGCACTTCCTCCAGCAGCCCCGGTACCGGCGGCCGTCCGTCGCGCCGGCGCAGCAGCAGCGCGGCGACGATCAGCAGGGTGACCAGCAGGGGATGGCGCTGGGTCTCGGTGAGCACCGGCAGGCCCGCCAGGGCGGCGACGCCGTCCGCGACGAGCAGGGGGACGGGTGAGGCGGGCCGGTCCGGGGTCCGCGGGGCGGACAGCCGGGGGCCGGTGGCGGTGCCGCGTGGCGGCATGACCGTGACGGGTGAGGATCCGTGCTCCCGCGGCGGTACGCCGGGGGAGGGCACGGTGCGTTCGGCGGTCACGAGTGGATGGACTCCCTGTACTCGGTGGGCTCGACGCGCTGCGTTGTCCGGTTCGTCTCGGCGCCACGTCCGGTGTCGAGCGGCTGACCGTGCTCAGCGCCGGGGAGGGCGGCCGTCCACGGGCCGAGCAGGTCGCGGTAGACGTCCGAGACGGCTTCGGCGGTGTGCCGCACGTCGTGGGTGGACAGCACGTGCCGGCGGCCCTGGTTGCCGAGCGTCTCGCGCAGCAGCGGGTCGACCAGCAACTCGGTGACGGCCCCGGCCAGTGCCGTCGCGTTCTCCGGCGGGACCAGGCACCTGGAGGTGATGGAGGGGGGCAGGCTCTCGCGGGCGCCGTCGACGTCCGTGACCACCACGGGCCGCCCGCAGGCCATCGCCTCCAGCGGCGCGAGGGCCATGCCCTCCCAGCGGGACGGCAGGATGACGAGGTCGGCGGCCTGGTACCAGGGGGAGGCGTCGGCGACGGCTCCCGTGAACACCACGGAAGCCGGGGCGCCTTCGCGAAGCCGGTCGAGGTCGGGCCCGTCACCGACCAGGACGAGGCGGGCGTCGGGCACCTGCCGCACGACGGATTCCCAGGCCCGCAGCAGGACGTCCTGCCCCTTCTGCCGGCACAGCCGCCCCACGCACACGGCGAGCGGTGCGGCCGGGTGGATGCCGGCGAGCGGTGCGAGCCCGGCCCGTACGGTGCCGGCGGCGGCGGGGCGGAAGCGCTCCGGGTCGATGCCGTTGGGGACGACGGTCCACCGGCCGGTGATCCTGGCGCCCATGCCGGTCGCGCGCTCGGCCTCACTCACGCACAGCACGCGTGAGGCCCATCGCGCCCCCCAGCGTTCCCACATCAGCGCCAGGGCCGCGGTGCCGCCGCCGACCGCCTCGAACGACCAGGCGTGCGGCTGGAAGACCGTCGGGATCCGCCCGCGCACCGCGAGCCGTCCGGCGAGTCCCGCCTTGGCGCTGTGCGCGTGCACCAGATCGGGACGTACCTCGTCGATCACCTGTGCCAGGTGCCGTACCTCCCTGAACAGCGACGCCCCCGGCGACCGTGTGGCGTGCCAGTGCCGTACGCGCGCGCCGAGCGTGCGCAGTTTCGTGGTGAGCGCGCTGTCGGGGCAGGCCACCGTGACGTCCAGGCCGTCCGACAGCTGGGCCCGGACAAGGTCCGTCACGACGCGTGCGACGCCGCCGTCCACGGGTTGGGTGAGGTGCAGGACTCTGGGGAGAGGGGCGGTCGATGACGGAGGCATGTACGCGGATTCCTCGCTCGCGATGGCGTTCGGGGCGGGCGGCGTCGGACTCACCGCCGTGCGTCGACGGAGGCGAAGAGCACGCCGGCCCATGCCCCGTCCCGCTCGGAACGGATCCGGAAGGTCACCTGGTCGTCCGCGTGTTCAAGGCCTCGTCCGAGGTCGAACACGTCGGAGTCGTAGCCGAGGGTGTTGGAGTGCGAGGGCACACGTGCCGCGTCCTCCCCGGGCTCGCTGATGGTGGAGTTCAGCACGTCGTGCTGGGGATTGGCCGCGTTGCTGAGCGCGTACTCGGACCTGCCGGTCGTCATGGTGAACGAGTCGCCGCCGGTGCCGCGGTCGCCGTTGTACGCCACCAGCCCCGCGCGGCCTCCCGCGCCGGCGGGGAAGCCCAGGTCGGTCAGCTGGATCGTCTCGGTCCCGGAGTTCAGCGGGGTGAAGCCGTCCCAGAGCGAGAGGTGCCGCAGCGGCTCCTCGGCTCTCTCGTAGGCCACCACGAGCGTCCAGCCGCCCCAGGTGCCGGCCGGTGAGTTGCCCATGGCGATGTTGATCTGCGCCACGGTGTACAGGCCCGGGCCGCCTTCCCGCACCAGCCGCGTGACGTCCGCCGAGGCCTGGAAGGCGTCCATGCCGTCCAGCACGCGGTGTCCGACCACGGTGTCGGCGATCAGTTCCTTGTACTCGCCGCCGGGTTCGGCGACCAGCACACGCCCGTTGTCCTCCGGCGGCTTCTGTTCGCCGGCGCGCAGGTTGCCGCCCCAGTAGAGGCGCGCGTACGACACCCGGGAGCCGCTGGGCAGGCGGACCTCCCCGCGGGAGGAGTTGTAGGTGTTGGGGTCGCGGTCGACGTCGACGTAGAACATGTCGAAGTCGCCGTTCGCACCGGCCCCGCCCGTCTGCGCGTCCGGACACGCCGGCCGATGGGTCGCGCGGCAGGTGATCGAGGCGTTGGCCGCGCGTACGATGCTGCCGTGCTGCAGTGCGCGGTACCGCTCGCCGAAGTCGAGGCTCTCGGCCTCCGGTGAGGGTGCGGCGGCCGGCGCGGCGGCCGGAGAACCGCCCGCTGCCCACACGGCGGCAAGGGCGAGGACGCCCACGGTCGCGCGGCGGAACAGCGGGCCCAGGGAATGACGCATGACCGTTTGTTGCCTTTCGGGACAGGTGGCCGTGGCAGCAGCGCCACGAGAGCGATGTGTCCGCGCTGGGGAGGGCGTCGGGCGGTTCGCAACTCTAGTCATGAATCGGACATAGTCGAAGAAATTCGGTGAAGTCTGACAAGTGTGTCGGAATCGTGAAAGCGCATGTGGTTGCCGATTCCGACCGTCAACCCCGGCGCCGATCGGGACCCCCGCACGGGGGAAGCCGGCGCATCGCTCGGGCGAGAGCCGGGGGGAGGCGTCCTGACATACCGTCTGATCAGGCTGGACGCGGCAAAAGGGGCAATGGGGAATCCCTAAAAGCGTATGAACAGTTGCGGGAAGCCCCGGGCGCTTTCACGGTGGGATCAAGATCCAACGCCGTCGAAAGGAAAACCCATGTGTGCCCTGCCCGCACGGCGCATCGCCTCCAGCGCACTCTGCGCCGCCCTTCTGGTCGGGATCACCGGCCCCGTCGCCATGGCGGCCGACTCGGCCCGCGGGTACGGCCATGTGGCCCCCGACGCCCGGCTTTCCGGCGCGGACGCGCGTCTCGCGAAGATCGGGACACTCCACTGGGGCGAGCTCACCCCGGTGGCCGATCTGCTGAACGCCGTGCTCCGGGACGGCGACGGCCGACTGTCCGACGCCGAGGCCGCGAAGCTGGGAGCCGCCGCAAAGGCCGCCCTGACCGAGGCGGCCGCCAGGGACACGGAGAACCCGGACACGTCGACGGTCGTGCTGCTGCCGGCTCCCGTCCCGCCCGCCGTGATGCCCGTCTCGCCCCAGCCGCGCGCCGCCGACCCCGTGAGCGACCTGCTGGAGCTTGTACTGGGGGCTGTCGACGGCCTCCTGGAGACGGTCACCTCCGGCGTCGGCGATGTCCTTCCCACGGCCGACGAACTGCTGGGCGGGGTCGACGGCCTCCTCTCCACACTGGTCGGAAGCGCCCTGCTGCCTCAGGTCGAGTCCACCACGTCGACGTCGTCGAGCGAGTCGGCCGACACATCCTCGGCCCTGACTCCTGAGGCCGTCACGTACCCCGCCGTGCCGGAGCTCCCCGAGCTACCGGAACTCCCGGAGCTCCCCCTGCTCACCCCGCCCGCGCCGTCGGCTTCTTGATCCCCGGACCGTCCAGTCGTGGTGCCGACCTCGGGGAGCGGTGCCACGACTGTCGTTCCTCCTGTCCGTCCTCGAATTTCCTCCGGTTCCTTTCCCGCCTCGACTCCGGTCTTTTTATAGATCTCGTATGAGGTATCGGCAATCTTCGGGTTCTTGGTTTCCGCCCAGGCCAGGGCTCGTTAGGCACGGCGACAGAAACCCCTCCGGCGACGTGCGTTGCCGAAGAAAGGAACACGATGAAGTCTCTGAAGGCTGCCGCCGTCTTTGCCGGGTCCTTGATCGCCGCCGGTTCCGCGACTCCCGCGTTCGCCCACAACGCTCCTGAGCAGGCGCCGACCGGATACAGCGCCCCCGACCAGGCGCCGGCTGCTCAGAGTGCTCCGTACTACGCGTCGGCTCCGCAGGCCGCTCCGCAGCAGCAGGCGCAGTCGCAGGCGCCCGCTCCGCAGGCCGCCTCTTACCAGGCTCCTGCTCCGCAGCAGGCCCCGGCTCCGCAGGCCGCTCCGCAGCAGCAGGCGCAGTCGCAGGCGCCCGCTCCGCAGGCCGCCTCGTACCAGGCTCCTGCTCCGCAGCAGGCCCCGGCTCCGCAGGCCGCTCCGCAGCAGCAGGCGCCCGCCCCGCAGGCCGCCTCGTACCAGACTCCTGCTCCGCAGCAGGCGCCGGACCCCCGTCCCGCTCAGGAGCAGGAGTCCTCGGCTCCGGAGGGCCGCCGTGTCCGCGACCTGGCGGCCAGCAGCATCAGCGGCGACCTGACCACGCGCGTCCCGCTCGGCGTGACCGCCGAGGGCCCCGCCGCGCTGCTCCCCACGGCCAAGGAGGCCGTGGACGCGCTGAACGGGGCCAAGCCGGCGCACGGCAACCTGTGGCTGTAGGTAGGGCCGAGATCCACCGGCCAGGAGGCGGTCCCCAGTGATTCTGGGGGCCGCCTCCGCATGTGCCCCGCCCGATGCGGCGACCGCGGTGTCCCTCGTCGCCCTTGTCCTTCCCCGTCCTTTCTCGTCCCTCCTCATCCCTGCTGGCCCCCGTGTCACCGCAATGGTCGCGCGGCGGTAACCGCCCCCGCCGTTCCACGGTTACGGCCAGTGCAACCGAACGGACGGGGAGCGAATCATGGTCGTCGACATCGGCGCGGTATCGGTCGACTCCGCAGGTGCGGCACCGGGCCCGCCGCGGCCCAGAACAGAACGAGCGACACGGCGAGATACGGCGCGCGCTCTGGCCGCGGGCGCACTCGCCGCGGTCACGGCCCCGTTCGTCACCTCCTCCCGACCTCGACGCCCCGGCCCGGGGTCCGGGAGCGCGGCGCTCGACACCCACTTCGACCAGACCTACCGCGGCCACCGCATTCGTGGTGTGTGGATCCCCGAGCCCGGTACGGCCGAGGCCGGCCGGTGGCAGGTCCTGGTGGACGGCCGCCCCCTGCACCTGATGCGCCGGGCCGACGGGACCTGGCTGAGCATGGTCGACCACTACTGCTCCTACCGGTCACCGCTCGAGGCCGCCCGCGCCGCCGTCGACCAGCTCGGCCCCGGCCGGCGACTGCGCGAGCCGGCCCGGGGCCACGCAGCCGTGGGGCACGCGCACACCGGGGGCCGGTGTGGCGTACGTACGTAAGGACGCCGCCACGCTCACCAAGGCCGAGCGGCGCCGTTTCGTCAAGGCGCTGCTGGAGGTCAAACGGCGGGGCGAGTACGACGAGTTCGTGCGGACGCACGTCGAGTACTTCTCCGCGGACGGTGAGCACGGGCTGCGCGCCGCACACATGGCGCCCTCGTTCCTGCCCTGGCACCGCCGGTTCCTGCTCGACCTGGAGCACGCGCTGCGCCGGGTGGATTCCTCGGTGACACTGCCTTACTGGGACTGGACGCGCGACCGCGGGACCACGTCCGCACCATGGACGGCCGACCTGCTCGGCGGCAACGGGCGCCGGTCCGACCACCAGGTGATGACCGGTCCGTTCGCCCACCGAGAGGGCAACTGGACCATCACGACAGGCGTGACCGACGAGGAGTTCCTCACCCGCGACCTCGGCCGCCGCGGCGCCCCGATCGGCCTGCCCACGAAGAGCGACCTGGAGTGGGCACTCAAGGATCCGGTGTACGACGTGGCGCCCTGGAACTCGACGGTCACGCGCGGGTTCCGCAACAAGCTGGAAGGCTGGGGAGGCGGCCGAGGCGCCACCTCCTGGCGCAACCACAACCGGGTGCACCGCTGGGTCGGCGGGACGATGCTCACCGGGGCCTCCGTCAACGACCCGGTCTTCTGGCTGCACCATGCCTTCGTGGACCTGCAGTGGCACCGCTGGCAACTGCGTCACCGCATGTCACGCTACCTGCCCGCCACACCGCCGGGGCGAGACGATCAGCAGCACGCCCGGATCGTGGCACGGCACCAGACACTGCCGCCGTGGGACGTGACGCCGGACGAGCTGGAGGACGTCAGCCACCTCTACCGCTACGCGTGAGGTCACGAGGCCGCACGAGAGCCCCGGCGCTGTGGTGCGCCGGGGCTCTCGTGCGGGACGGCAGGGTCAGCGGCCGTGCTGGTGGAGGGCCTTCTTCTTGTCGGCCTTCTTGTCGGCCTTCTTGTCGGCCTTCTTGTGGGCGGCCTTCTTGTGGTGGTCCTTCTTGTGGTCCTTCTCGTCCTCGCCGTTCTTGCAGACGTTGCCGGAAGCCTTGTTGAGTGCGCCGATCACGGTGACGGTGTTTCCGCACACGTTGATCGGCACGTGGATCGGGACCTGGACCACGTTGCCGGACAGGAGGCCGGGCGAGCCGATCGCCGCAGCCTTGGCGTCGGCGTCCGCCGAGGCCAGACCGGCTCCGCTGAGCACCATGGCGCCCGTGCCCAGTGCGACAGCGCCAACCTTCGCGATGCGAGACATCACGTTCTCCTTAGTGACTCGGAAGAGTGCGGCAGCGGAACGCGCGACCGCACTGCCCCTTCAACGCGACGGCCGGGGGCCGGTCACGGCCGTCCGAACGATGGTTTTTTCATGAAAGTTGCGCGTGTGCGTGTTTTGTCTGTGAAAGTCAGCAAAAATCGTCTACGGTTGGCGACTGTAAGTGACCGATCCCTCACGGATCGTGTCAACTGAAGGAAACGGAGAAGTAATGCGCAAGTACCAGAAGGCCGCGGTCGTCGCGGCCATGCTCGGCAGCGTCAGCTTCCTCGGTGCTGGCGTCAGCCAGGCCTACGGTGGGGACAAGCCGAACGTGGACATCGACAGCGTCCAGAGCAACGCCTGTGGCAACGAGTCGCAGTCGGGCGTTCTGAACATCGGTCGCGCCAACGTCCAGATCCTGGACATCCTGGCGAACCAGCCTGTCGACCAGAGCACCTCGGTGACCTGTGGCAACGCCTTCGGCATCGGTAAGTGAACCGACGCTGACCAGGTGATCTGAGCGGGCCCCGGCGTCCGGACCACGTGTCCGGAGGCCGGGGCCCGCTCGCCGTTGTGCGGACCCACCGGCCGCCGGCGGCTCCGCGGGCCCTCTCGCGGGCATTTCAAGAAAATGGCGCGACTCGGCGTTTCGCCTGTCAAAAGCCGCGAACCTCTCCTAGGTTTAACACTGTCGGTAGGCGGTTCATCACGGACCGTGTGCGACGTAAGAAACGGAGAGGTAATGCGCAAGTTCCAGAAGGCCGCGGTCGTCGTGGCCGCGCTCGGCACCGTCACCTTCCTCGGCGCCGGCGTCAGCCAGGCCGGCGACGGGTCGCTCGAGGTGGACACCACGCAGTCCAACTCGTGCGGCAACGAGAGCCAGTCGGGCGTCCTGAACGTCGGCCGTATCAACGTCCAGGTCCTGGACATCCTGGCGAACCAGCCGGTCGACCAGACCAAGTCGGTGTCCTGCACCAACGCCTTTGGTCTTGGCAGCGGTCACTGAACAGGTGATCCGGGCGGGCCTTGAGACTCGAACGATGTTTCGGGACCCGGGGCCCGCCCCTGGCTTTTGCCGATGCAAGTTCTCGAAGGTCCCCGTCGTCCACCCCGGGGAACCGACGTAAAGGAGTATGGACATGCCGAACTCAAAGAGGATCGCGGTCGTAGCGGGAGTCCTGTGGGGCGTTGCTCTCCTCGGCGCCGGGGCCGGCCAGGCTGTCGCCCTTGACGGCTCCGGCGGTTCCAACGGATCCGGCAAGTGCGTCGATGATGGCAAGGGGAACGTTCGCTGCGTGCACCAGGCCGTGTACCGCGACGGAAACGGAACCGTCCACGTCGTTGCGAGCCAGGCGCAGAGTTGTTCAAGCACGGGCTGCAACAGCAGTGTCGTCATCGGTGGCAAGGAGTCCTGACTTCGGAGGCGGCCGAGGCGTCTGTGTGCACGTCGGCAGCTGTCGCGTCAGTCCACCCGACGGTCAGGAATGGCCGGGGCCCGATACCGGGTCCCGGCCATTTGCGTGCGCCGGGGCCCGCTGCTGCTGCTCGCACGCGGCGCCCGACGGTCAGGCACGGAACGGCCTGTCAGGGCAGCCGTCGTACGGGCGCGCCCGCGAGGTACGCGCGGATGTCCTCGACCGCCTGGCCGTAGTACGTCGTGTAGTTGGCCCGGGACACGTAGCCGAGGTGGGGCGTGGCGAGGAGACGGGGCGCCGTGCGCATCGGGTGGCCGGCGGGTAGCGGCTCGATGTCGAAGACGTCGACGCCGGCGCCGGCGATCCGGCCCTCGTGCAGCGCGGCGAGCAGGGCCTCCTGGTCGACGATGGCCGCCCGCGAGGTGTTGATCAGGTACGCGGTCGGCTTGAGGAGGGCGAGTTGGGCGGGGCCGAGCAGCCCGCGGGTACGGTCGCTCAGCGCGAGATGAACCGAGACGAAGTCGCTGCTCGCGAGGAGGTCCTCCCGGGAGGGGGCGAGTTCGACACCGAGCTCGGCGGTGCGCTCCTCGGTGAGGTTCTGGCTCCACGCGCTGACGTGCATACCGAAGGCGAGGCCGATCCGGGCCACTCGGCTGCCGATCTTCCCGAGGCCGAGCAGCCCGAGGCGGCGGCCGTGCAGGTCGGCGCCGACGGTGGACTGCCAGGGGCCGCCGGAGCGCAGGGCGTTGCTCTCCGCCACGAGGCCGCGGGCCAGGCCGAGCAGCAGCGCCCAGGTCAGTTCCACGGGAGGGGTGGAGGAACTGGCCGTGCCGCACACCGTGACGCCGTGCTCCTCGGCGGCCGTGTAGTCGATGACCGAGTTGCGCATGCCGGAGGCGACGATCAGTTTCAGCCGGGGCAGGCGGGCGATCAGCGACCCGGGGAAGGACACGCGCTCGCGCAGGGTCACCACGATGTCGAAGTCGGCCAGGGCCGCGGCGAGGGCGTCCTCGCCGTCCAGATGGGTGTCGAAGGAGACGACCTCCACCTCACCCGTGATCGGCGACCAGTCGGCGACCTGGGTCGCCACCCTCTGAAAATCGTCCAGCACAGCACAGCGCAGCCGCACGTCGCTTCCTCTCCACGGCCCTTGGTCCGGAGACCGACTCTATGCGGGACTCCGCCCCTCACCGAGGGAGGCGGATGCCGGTCATGACGGGGCGCCGGCACCGAGGTCGCTCCTGGTGAGAACCTCGTCCGACGTGACGACCCGGATCAACGGCCGGTACAGGTCCATCACCCGAAGCGCTGTGGCATGCGAAGCGTCGTCCGCTCCCGCGCACGCATCGGCGACCACGATCACCTCCACGCCGGCGTCTGCGGCGGCCAGCGCCGTCGACAGCACGCAGCAGTCCGTACTGACCCCGGTCAGCACCAGCCGTCCGCCGCGGCCGACACGCTCGGCCAGCTCGGGAGTCCACTTGCCGAAGGTGGTCGCGTCCATCGAGTCCCGGGCCAGAGCCGCGAACTCGTCCGTCAGCTCCCACAGGGAGGCGTCCGGCGGCTGCAACGCGAAGGGCCACTGCTCGTAATACGCCTGCCAGCTGCCGACGGGTTTGCCGGGCGCGACGAACCGGGTGAAGGTGACGTGCTCCCCGAAGACGGGCAGCAGGCGTCGTATTCCCTCGGCTGCTTCGCCGAAGCGGGGGGTGGCCCAGGGGCTGTCGGGCTCGGCGAACACGCGTTGCATGTCGATGACGGCCAACAGCCCGCGTGACACACCGTCCGGCCGGACTTCCTGTACGTCGTCCGTGCTCATCCGGTCAGCGCTTCCTCCGTCGCCTCCGGGCTCGGCGCCTGCAGTTCCTGCGCCCGTATCCGCCCGCTGCCCAAGGCCAGTGTGCCGAGGAAGCCCAGCACGAGCGCCGCCAGCACGCCCAGGTTCGCGTACGCCCACGGGCCCGACTTCCCACCGAGGCCCAGCGGCCCGAGCAGATAGCCCTGCCACTCCAGCCAGCTCGCGGCCGCGTTGGTGACCAGTCCCCAGCCCAGCCAGGACGCGACCAGTGTGAGCAGCAGCGGTCGCAGGGGGACGTCGCCGTACCGCCCGCCGGCGCGGAACAGGTCGGCCTCGTCGTAGTCGCGGCGGCGCATCGCCAGGTCGGCCAGCATGATCCCGCACCAGGCGGCGACCGGGACGCCCAAGGTGGTGAGGAAGCCGATGAACTGGCCGAGGAAGTTGTCGGTGAAGAACACGATGTAGACCGAACCGGCGACCATCAGGATGCCGTCGACGAGCGCGGCCACGTGACGCGGCACCCGCAGACCGGCGGCCAGCAGGGCCAGGCCGGAGGAGTAGATGTCGAGCACCGCGCCACCGACCAGGCCGAGGACGGCGACCACAGCGAAGGGGACCAGGAACCACTGGGGCAGGATCGTGGCCAGCGCGCCGATGGGGTCGAGGCCGATGGCCTTGCTGAGGTCGTCGGAGGAACCGGCCAGCAGGAGGCCGAACACCAGCAGGAGGACGGGCGCCACCGAGCCGCCGAAGGTGGTCCAGCCGATGACACCCCTGCCGGCGGTGGAGCGCGGAAGGTAGCGGGAGTAGTCCGCGGCGGTGTTGACCCAGCCGAGGCCGAAGCCGGTCATCATGAAGACCAGGGCGCCGATGAACTCCTGCGTGGAACCGGCCGGTACGGCGCTGACGCTGTGCCAGTGGATGTGTTCGGCCACCAGCGCGATGTAGACGACGGTGAGCACACCGGTCACCACGGTGATCACCGTCTGCAAGCGCATGATCAAGTCGAAGCCCATGACCCCGCCGACCACGGTCACCACGCTGATCAGGACCAGGGCGACCACCTTGGTCCCACTGCCGTCGCCCCAGCCCAGCCGGTCGAAGACGGTGGCAGTGGCCATGGTGGCGAGGGAGACGAGCACGATCTCCCAGCCGACGGTCAGTACCCATGAGATCGCCGAGGGCAGCCGGTTGCCGCGGACGCCGTACGCGGCGCGGCTGAGCACCATCGTCGGCGCGGAGCCGCGCTTGCCCGCCGTCGCGGTCAACCCGCAGAGCAGGAAGGACAGCACGATGCCGAGCCAGCCGGCCACCAGCGCCTGCCAGAAGGAGATGCCGAAGCCCAGCGCGAATGCACCGTAACTGAGCCCCAGAACACTGACGTTGGCCCCGAACCAGGGCCAGAACAGTGTGCGTGGCGTGCCCTTGCGTTCGGCGTCCCCGATCACGTCGAGACCGTGCGTCTCCACTTGGAGACGCTGCCTGCCGGGGACACCGCCGGTTCTGCTGCCGCGAGATTTCATCGTTGCCGACCTGCCTGTCTAGGGATGTTCAGCTGAAGCTGCGTCTGTTCGGGGTTGACGGGCGCTCCGCCGCGGCCGGCTCCACGCCAGAACGGAATATTCTCGGGCGGAATGCGCTCTGGCGTGGCCGGCCGTCTCGAACGCCTCCCACATCGAGGCGTACTTTCCGCCCTCGGCGAGCAACTCCTCGTGCGGCCCGGTCTCGATGATCCGGCCGCCGTCGAGTACGACGATCCGGTCCGCGGTCCGAGCCGTCTGCAGGCGGTGTGCGATCACGATCGTGGTCCTGCCGTGCGAGACGCGCCGCATCGCCGCTGCGACCCGAGCCTCGGTGGCGAGGTCGAGGTTGGAGGTGGCCTCGTCCAGCAAGAGCAGGACGGGATCGACCAGCTCGGCCCTGGCCAGTGCGATGAGCTGGCGCTGCCCGGCCGACAGGGACCGGCCACGTTCGGCCAGCTCGTGCAGATAGCCGCCGGGCAGCCCGGCGATGAAGTCGTGGGCACCGACCGCCCGTGCCGCCGCCTCGACCTCGGCATCGCCGGCGCCGGGCCGACCGTAGGCGATGTTGTCGCGGACCGACCCGGTGAACAGGAAGGCTTCTTGCGGCACGTAGCCGAGCCGGCGCCGGTACGACAGCAGGTCGAGTTCTCGGAGGTCATGCCCATCAACACGGATGGCGCCCCCGCTCGGATCGTAGAACCGTGCCACCAGTTTCATGATCGTCGACTTGCCCGCGCCTGTCTCGCCGACGAGCGCGACCGTCTCGCCGGCCGCGATACGCAGGCTGACGCCGCGCAACGCCTCGGATGGCTCGGTCGCCGGGGCGCCGGGGCCCTGGCGACTGTTCAGGTAGGAGAAGTGCACGTCGTCGAAGACCACTTCACCGGACAGCCGCCCCGTTTCCTTGGGGCACTCGGAATTCGGGGTGAGCGTGTCCCTCTTCATGAGGTCAGCGATGCGGTTCACCGAAATCCGGGTCTGCTGCCACGAGTCGAAGACCTGCGAAAGCTGTTGGACGGGTGAGAAGAGCAGGTCGACGTAGAGGACGAACGCGATCAGTGCGCCCACGGTGAGGTGCCCGGACGTGACCATCCCGGCTCCCAGGCCCAGGACGACGACAACGGCGGCGTCCGGGAGGAACTGCACGAACAGGAAATAAGCAAGCATCAGCCGTTGGGCCGAGAGCCGGGCGACGATGTAGTCGCGGCCGAGTCGGCGGTACCGGGCCTTCGTGACCTCCTCGTGGACGAAGGCCTGCGCTTCGCGAACCCCGGACAGACTCTCCTGGAAGTCGGCGTTGACGGCGGCGATCCGTTCCCTGGCCTGGTCGTAGAGAAGGGTGCCTCGTCGCCGGTACAGCACGGTCGCCAGGACGAGCGGTAGGACGACGAGAAGTACGGCAGCCGCCAGTTCGGGGTTGAGCACGAACAGCGCTGCACCCACGCCGGCGAAAGTGACCAGCGAGACGATCGCGGACAGCACGCCGTTCTCGATCAGCGACTCGAACTGATTGACGTCGGTGGTCATCCGAGTCATGGTCCGCCCGGCCATCTCGCCCTCGTAGTAGTCGAGGGACAGCCGCTGCAACTGGGCCCAGATCCGGATCCGCAGGGAGAGCATGATGCGCTGGGCGGCCTTACCGGTCACGAACGTGCCGCCGATCTCATCGATCATGCCGGCCAGGGCCACCCCTAGGTAGATGCCCGATGCGGTGAACAGGGCGACCTCGGACCCGGCCGTCACGCCGCTGTTGATGCCGTTCTTGATCAGGTACGGGCCGATCAGCGAGGCGACCGTGTCGAGGACGACCAGGAGCAGGCCCAGCAGGAGCGGGCGGCGGAACTCCGAGAGGAGCCGGCCCAGGCCGAACGAGGGGTCCCGGCGTGACTCGGACTCGAGGTCGACGGCCGGAATGTCGCGTACCGGCTTGAGTGCCGCCACGCGGCCCAGCAGTTCGGGAGGAACGTCCACGCTGCCGCGCCGGCCACGGCCGCCGTCGCCCTGGCCGGGCTGCCGCTGCTCGTTCGACGCCGTGGCGGTCGTGCCCGTGGTGGCGGTCGTGCCCGTGGTGACGGTCGTGGCGGGGGCGGAAGGGGATGCCAGGGCCTCGCTCCCGCCGTCGGCAGCGTCCCCGCCGAGTTTCCCGTCGAGCAGTGTCCGGTAGAGGGCGTTGCGCTCCATCAGCTCGTCGTGGGTGCCGGTGTCGACGACTCGGCCGTGGTGCATGACGACGATCTGGTCCGCGAGGTGCAGGGTCGAGCGGCGGTGCGCGACCAGGATCGTGGTCCGCCCGGCCATCACCTCGCGCAGGGCGTCGTGGATGGCAGCCTCGGTGGAGGCGTCCACCGCGCTGGTCGCGTCGTCGAGGATCAGGACCCTGGGGTCGTACAGCAGCGTCCGGGCCAGGGCCACCCGTTGACGCTGCCCGCCCGACAGGCTCTGTCCCCGCTCGCCCACCACGGTGTCGTAGCCACGGGGCAGCTCCATGATGAAGTCGTGAGCCCCCGCGGCGCGTGCCGCCCGCTCGATGTCGGCGTCACTGGCGCCAGGGCGCCCGTAGGCGATGTTGTCCCGAACGGAAACGGAGAAGAGGAAGCTCTCCTCGAACGCCACGCCGACCTGGCTGCGCAGGGAGCGCAGCGTCACGTCCCGTACGTCATGGCCGTCCACGAGCACAGCACCCTGCTGCGGGTCATGGATGCGCGACACCAGCGCCACCGCGGTCGACTTGCCGCTCCCGCTCGGGCCGACGATGGCGACACGTGACCCGGCCGGGATGTGCAGGTCGAGGCCGCGCAGCACCTTGGCGCCTGCTTCGTAGGAGAGGTGAACACCGGAGAAGGTGATCTCGCCGCGGAGAGTGGGCAGTTCTGTCGCGTCGGGCGCGTCGGCGATGGCGGGGCGCATGTCGATGAGCTGGAAGATGCGCTCGGCACCGGCCCTGGCCTGCTGCGCGATGACGGGGAGACGGGCCAATCGGCCGGCGGGGGGAACGAGTTGGGCGACGTAGGTGGAGAAGGCCAGGAATGTGCCCACCGTGATCTCGTGGCGCAGTGCCATCCAGCCGCCCAGGGCCAGGATGGCGACCTGCCCGAAGACCGGAACAGCCTGCAAGACCGGCTGGTAACGGGCCTGCAGTCGAACCAGCCGCATCTGCGAACCGTAGAGGGCCCGCGACGCCTCGGTGAGCCGCTTGAGTTCCTGCTCCTCCTGGCCGAAAGCCTTGACGACCCGAACGCCGTTGAGATCCTCGTCGACGATCTGGACGACGTCGCCCACGCGCTGCTGGGCGTCCCACGTGGCGGGGAACACCTTCCAGCGCATCCTGTAGGAGACAGCGAGCACGATGGGCACGATGGCGATACTGACGACAGCCAGCAAGGGGGACAGGAAGAGCATCACCCCGACCGACAGCACCACCCGCAGGGCGTCGCTGCTCAGGAACGGGAAGTAGTTGAGCAGTCCCTGGACCAGGGCGGTATCGGAATTGGCCCGCCCGACGAGCTGGCCCGTCGGCATGCGGTCGAGATTCCCCGCGTCCATGGACTGAAGGCGGTCGTGCATGGCATTCCGCAGGTCGCACTCGACTTCAAGGGCAAGGCGAGCACCGGACAGACGGCGGAGGAATTCGAAGCTGACCGTAGCGGTGCCGAGCGCCAGTACCAGGGCCAGCCATGGCCACAACGCCGACCCGTGGGTGAGTATGACGCCGTCGATGATCTGCCGCACGACCAGCGGCGTGGTGATCATGCAGGTGCTGCCGAGTACCGCGCCGAGCAGTGAGAGCATCATCGTCTTGCGGTGCCGGAGCATATGAGCCCGCAGGCGCCGGACCCATCCTGGCGCGGCTCTCAATGGACTGTCGCGTTTCGAGACGTCAGGTAAGCCCTCGCGAATCGCAAGGGGTGATTAAGAGGTTCCGCGTCCCCCATGGCTGCCCCGACCGCCAGAGCCTCGATTGCGAGCAAAATGCGCTGGACAGGAAACTCTGGGAAGTATGAGTCGTGAACAGTGATCGAGAGTGTTTCGTCGCCGTCACCTCGGAGACCGAAGGACAGAAAACGAGTCCCGCCTCGGTATGCGCGTGCGCGCGATTCGATTTTCGTCAGTTTCGTGAGATTGTGGATGTCGCTTGCTGTCTCGCAGTCGTTCCCCCCTTCCGTTTCCGTAGAATTCCTCATGTCGTTGAATGACAGGTCGAAAGCTCTTTTGCTTTCTCTGTCTTCGTCGAGGTCCGTGAGCATCAGTTGAAGGGCCTGCTCATCGTAGCGACTGGATCTGTAACCCTTGAGGCTTGTTTTCCAGGCATCACTGACTATTGTCTCGAAAGGGGCGTTGAGCGATTCCAGTACTCCAGGGGCGAATTGCACAAGCTCACCGACGAATGAACGTTCTTCCTGGTTCAGGCGGTTGGCAGCCGGCAGTATGAAGGAGGACTTGCTCCGCCCCAAGAGTGCGCCGGTAACCACTGAAACAGCGGCCAGGTAGAGAGTGGATGTGCTCATTGCATACTTCTTCGACAGGACGGAAACAGCAGCCCTCAGTGCGTAGGAGTCCATCACTGCTGCACGATCGCCGTCCTGCGGAAGCTTTTCCAGAACCGACTTCCAGTATTCGAGGGAGCGAGCGCTCCTTTCTTGCCACTTCGGCGACTGCTCTAGCTGTGCTCGGTCCACTGGCTGTGCGAGAGGCGCCGATGACCGGTCGCGCTCCCCGGAAAAGTAGCCATCGAGCGCCGCTCCCAGTGCCCTGCACCCCTGATCGTCGACTGCAAGGTGGGAAACGAGGCACATAAGGTGCGTTGGCACGTCGGCACAAGTCACTATGGCGAACAAGGCCCCAAACTCGGTTGTGATATCAAAGCGTTCCGCTCGAAGGCGGTGTATTGCCTCCTGAATATCAGTCTCGGCAGGTTCTCCGGCCGGAACCTTTGCGATCTCCACTGATCCGACTTTTTCAACCTTTTGATAAGGGTTGCCATCGGCATCCAACGGAAATATCGTTCTCAGGGACTCGAACTCCTCGAACGCCCATTTGACGGCATTGCTGACTTCGTGGAGACTTTTCCCTGGCGGAACAGGCTGGACATGTACGAACGGCCGGTACTTGAGGCGAGAGCCTCGCGAAGTCCTCTGCTGTGCCCATGTAAGGGGGGCGATCGCGTCGCGCTTACCTTCGAAATGAATCGTTATCGTGTCCATTTCCACCCTTTCCTGCCCTACTGGTGCGCCGAAGCCGCATGCATCACCAGGTCTTCGGTCGTCCTCACGAGGGCCAGTCGGCTTGCTTCTTCGACGTGCCCGGACGAGACGATCACTTCGGTAGCGACCGGTCGGCTGAGGAAACCGAGCAGGCTGGCGGTCAAGCCGTACGCGCCGGTGTTCGGAATGCGCAGCACGTCGCCTGGTTCGAGACTGTTCAGTTTCACTTGCCGTCCCAGCCGATCCAGCGGGGTGCACAGCGGCCCGACCAGGTCGGCGGTGGACGCGGGTCCCGGCCGTCCGGTGTCCTCCGGGCCGACGCTGACCGGCAGCAGCCGGCCTGTCGCTGACAGCCCGCCGAGTGCGTTGATGCCGGCGTCAAGGACCGCGAAGGTACGGCCCCTGCTCTCCTTCACGTCGATGACGGACGCCAGGAGGGTGCCGCAGTCGGCCACCAGGTAGCGCCCCGACTCGAAGGCGAGGAGCGGCCGCCCCTCGTCCCGCTCCGGAAGCCACTTCTCGAGCGCCGCCTCCAGTCCTGCCCGCAATCTCGCGTACTGCGGGCGGGGGCCGGGGACCGCGTACGGTGCGGCAAAACCGCCGCCCAGGTCGAGTAACTCCAGTGGGATGCCGAGCCTGTGAGACAGCTCTGCCGCGCACCGGATGCTCTGGGCCATCTCGTCCAGCAGGGTCGCCTCGTCGCGGGCATTGGTCAGGGGGAAGAAGTGGAAACCCCGCACGGTCACGGTGCTGGGTGCCCGGAAGGCGGGCCACTCGGCCGTCAACTGTTCGTAGTCGAGGCCGAACTGCGACGAAGTGCCCGTCATGCGGAGCCCGCTGCCGCCGGCCGCGTCCGGCGCATTGACCCGCAGGAGGCAGTCGACGTGCACACCGTGCCGTTCGGCCGCAGCACCGATCCGGCGAACGTCCCCGAAGGACTCGGCGGAGAAGAGACGTACGCCCGCTGCCAGGGCCCCGCCGAGTTCTGCGGGAGTCTTGCCTGGTCCGGTGTACAGCACGTGCTGGGAAGGCTGCCCGGCGGCCAGGACGGCAGCCAGTTCGCCGGCGGAGCTGACTTCGAGACGGGCACCGAGGCCGCCCAGGCGCCGCACCAGTGCGGGATGCGGATTGGCCTTCAAGGAGTAGTAGACGAGAGAGCCCGCGGGGAGCGCGCCTACGAGGTCGCCGTATGCCTGCTCCAACCGATCCAGGTCGTACACGTATGCGGGTGTGCCGTACGTGTCGGCTATGGCATCGAGGTCAGGCACGCTGAGCTCCTTCCACGGGCGCAGGGTCACGTCCGGCGGCGTTTGCGCCGACCGTCAGGCGAGAGTCACCGAACGGTCGACGAGCACCAGCGCCCCGTTGGCCGCCCACAGCCGGTCGTTGGCGTAGTTCAGGCTGGCCGAGCGCAGATCCCGGAAGCACCTTTCGAGGGGCAGCCCGGAACCCTTGGCGTACCCCGCCGACAGTCCCGCCAGCTCCACCATGCGGTCGACCGCGCGGAAGGCCAGCTCCGAGGCCGCGAGCTTCAGCGAGTTGAGATGGATCTGCACCGCGTGAGCGTCGAGCGACTCGCCTCGTTCCCGCCTGTCGGAGACCTCCTGGCAGACGCGGTGCAGATAGGCATGGGTGAGCTCCAGGTCGAGCCGGATGCGTGCCAGTCGCTCACGGAACAGGTCGGAGGTGAGGTCAGGACCACCGCTCCTGCCCGGCCTGCGCACATGTGCGACGAGCTCGCGCAGGCAGCCCCGGGCCGCGCCCAGCCAGCAGGCCGCCCATCCCAGGTGGGCCAGGGGGATCATGCTCTCGACAGCCACGGTCCGGAACCGTCCCGGCTCGCCGACGACATGGGTCGCGGGCACCGTGCCGGCAAGGTCCAGCCCCACGCTTTCGGTGCCGCGCATGCCCATCGCGTCCCACCGCCCGGACTCCTGGACATCCAACTGCTCGCGCTGCGCGTACACCAGCGAGACCTCATCCGGGCGGGCGTCCTCATGCGCACGCATCGTGATGAGAAATCCTTCGGCGTGGCGGCCGCCGGTGACGACGGGTGCCCGGCGCTCGATGTACAGCCGCCCGTCCTGCTGGGTCAGAGCCTGCTGCGCGCTCAGCAGATGGCCGCCTTTGGCCCGCTCCGTGGTGACGGAGGCGATGTACGTCTCGCCCCGGGCCACGGACGGCAGCAGGTCGTCGCGGAGTTCGCCGGAGCCGAACCTGGCGATGGCGTCCACTTGTTGGCAGTGCATCGCCCAGACGGAGGCGGTGGACAGACACGCGGACGCGAGTTCCTGGGCCGTCTCGACGAAGGTTCGCAGGTCGCCGTCTGCACCGCCGTACGCCCGGGGCACCAGCAATCCGAGCAGTCCGGACTCCCGCAGCGCGGTGAGGCTCTTGACGGGGAACTCGCCCTGCGTGTCCACCCGGGCCGCGTGTTCTCGCAGAACGGAGAGCACGGAGGAGGTGAGCGCCGGCGCCGTCACGCCGGCTCGCTCTGTATGGCGCGCACCGCGCAGACCGCTTCCCACAGGGCGCCCGGGCTGGCGAAGGTCTCCGGCCGCAGGAATTCGTCCGGCATGGAGATGTCATAGGCCGTCTCAAGGGACAGCAGCAGCTCCACCATGGCCATCGAGTCCAAGCCCGCGGCGTTCGTGTCCAGGTCGGGACGGAGTGCCTCATCCCGTGGCAGGAAGCGCAGGGCGTCGCGCAGGAGGGCCTCGAAGCGGTCGTCCCAGGGGTTCGTCATGGCTTCACTCCGTCGTTCTTCTCATGAACCAGCTGCCGCGCTTCTCACTGCACGATTCACCGTCAGGCGCGGACGGCTCGGGCAAGGGAGGGCAGGGGGGCGGCGGTCAGCTGAGGGGGAACCCGGTCGCGGAGCCGGTCCCGCATGCTTCCCCGCCAGGCCAGTCCACTGCCATCGGTGGCGCCCGCGCTGTTCACCCAGTCTTCGGCCACATACCCGTCGAGCCCGAGTTCCGCGACGAGAGCCGAGCCGAAGACGGCGTCCGTGTGATGGCACACCCAGGCGATCGGCGGCTGAAGACCGTGCGCGGCGACCAGCCGGGAGATCTCCGCGGCGTGATCCCTGCCCCGCAGCCACCAGAACCGGCAGATGTCGGCGAACTGCCCCAGCCGCACGTTTTTCTTGAGGATCGTGCGCTGGAACCAGGCTTCCCGGAACAGATGGAGGACCAGGAAGAGGAAGTCGTACGGGACGGCCAGGGCCGGCAGCACGTCACCCCCCGAAGGTCCCGGAACGGCCACCTGTTCCAGATCGGCGAGCACCTCGTCCATGGGTAACTGCCAGCCACTGGTCTGCCAGGTGAGGCTGAAGGCGACGTCGACCACATGGAAGGGAATGCTCTCCCCCTCCGTCACCCGCAGGAAGTGCGGCAGGTGATCGCGGTGGAGCCGGTAGAGAGCCTTGTCGGCCCGCCCCAGCTCCACCACCCGACCGGCCTTGTGGTCGTACGTCACAGCGCCGGAGTAGCCCAGATCGCCGAGGAGTGCCGCGACCTTCTCCCGGTCGTCGGGGTGCGCCATGAGATCGATGTCGCCGAAGGCCCTGACCCCCCGGCCGCCGTACGTGGTGAACTGGCACACGACGCCCTTCGTGCAGGCCAGAGACATCCCGGACGCGTCGGCCGCGGCGCCGATGCGGAGCGCCTCGGCGGTGGCGAGCGCGGTCTTGTGCCGGTTCCAGTACAGCGAATCGATCAGATGCCGCCGCAGCTCCAGTGGGAACAGATCGGTGCGCTCCACCTCGATGACATGGGCTGCCAGGGCCGGGAGCAGCGCGTGCCGGGCCGCCTGGCTGATCAGCTCATCGACGTCCAGCGGGCCGCTGAGCAGCTCGGCAGCGGCTGCCGCAGCCCGCGGATCCAGATCCGCCGTGCATACGTGGCCCAGCAGCCGCCAGGCGTTCTCGCGCTCCGAGCGCTCGGTCACCCGGTGCCTCCAGACTCGGTGCGCGGCCGGGCAGGGCTCAACGCGCCTGTCCGGCGTACTGGGCGGTCGTACGGTGGACCCGGCGGTGCAGACCGGGGGGAACGGCCTCGCCGCGGTGGAGCAGCGAGGGGTTGTCCCACACCAGCAGGTCGCCGGGGCGCCAGACATGGACGTACTGCCACCGGGGGTGCAGCGTGTGGGCGTACAGCTCCTCGAGCAGCTCGCGGCTCTCGTCCTCGGGCAGGTCGACGACCCGGTCCAGGCACATCTCGTTCAGGTACAGGGCCGGCTCACCGGTGACCGGGTGGGGGCGGACCAGCGGATGCGTCACGGGCGGGAAGGCGGCGAGCTCGGCCTGTGCCTCCTCGTCCGACACGCGCTTCGAGGCCCGCCGCAAGGTCGAGAAGTTGCGCCCGAAGTCGTGTACGGCGTGCAGCGAGGCGATCCGCTCGCGCAGCCGGGCCGGCAGCGCGGCCAGCGGCAGGCGGATGTCGTTGAAGTGGGTTCGGCCGCCTTCCGGCGGCACCGCGACCCCGTACAGGAGCGTGGTGTCCGTGGGCTCCGCCCGGAACGAGGCGTCGCTGTGCCAGTGTTCGGCGGGCCGCCTGTACGCGCGGGGCGGAGATTCGCGGAACACCTCGACGTACGGACTGTCCGGGTGGGCGTGCGTGGGGTCCCACGGCAGCATGGGCCGGCCGAAGAGGGAAGTCACCTTCAACTGTGCCTCGGCGGTGAGACTCTGGCCCGAGAAGAGAAGTAACTGGTGTCTGTGCAGTGCCTCGATGAGTTCCGCCGCGTGCTCCTCGGCCTCCGGCGTGCCGAGGCCGGCGTCGAACACCTCGACGCCGAAAGATCCGTTCAGGGGCTTACAACTGAACATCCGAAGGACTCCTTGCCGCAAGTTTCGCCGTCATCCGTACGTGTCGGAGAGCGGCCCGTACTCCACGGGACCGCCCGCCTCCTCGCGCACCGCACCCAGCGGTGTGCGTCGGCCTCAGAGAGTCTGAGCCGCGAGCGCCGTCATGCCCCGCCGACCGCACCGCTCCGCGAGCCGGCGCGGTAACAGCCGCCCCACTCCTCCGCGTTGCAGCACCCAGACCTCCGCAACACCGGGGCGGTACGGGGCGGTGCCGCCCCGCGCGATTGCGGCCCGGGTCCCCGACGGGGACAGCCGGCAGAGCGTCCGTACCGGCGTCCCGCGACAGCAGGGCGCACGAGCGATCCGCAGGGATCTCCGGGCACGTGGTCAGCAACTGGTGGTAGCGGCGTGAGTGGCGTACATCTGCGGTACATGAGCCGGAGTGCGGCCCCATATGCCTGGGTCACTGGCCGTATGACGAACTCGCCATCGGACGCGTCCCTCATCATGGGGTCCCCTCCCTTCAAGCCGCCTGGCGCCCGATGCATTACACCGCAGACTCCGCCGGATATCAGCGGGGCGGGCGTGGGACCTTGGTCCTATTGATCGAGAACGAGCGGCCCTGACACGCTGTCCGGGCACGGACGCTGCGGAACCGGAAATCCTTAACGCCCCCGTGATTTCCGAAGATGCGCCCTGACCTCGTTGCCGCAGTCATCCGAAAGAGTGGTCCTGGTGGTCGCCTTGCGTCGGATCCCATACCATTGGCGTCCACTTCGGGGGGGATATGGGCTTAAGACTGCGGAAGACATATCCAGCAGCCTGCTGCGCGCTGTGCGCCTTCTTGGCCGTTGGCTGCACTCGGTCCACACCAGGCACTCAGGCGCCCTCATCGCCAACGGTTTCGTCCAGCCCCGGCTCCAGCCACTCCACCGCGAGCGAGGGTAGGCGCGGAAGCCGTGAGTCATCCGGGCCAGGTGCGAGCAGTGAGAGTCGTCGGAGCACTGGAGACCCTGAGGTGCCGCCGGTGGCTTCGCCCTCGGCGGAGACGACCGGACACGAAGATCCCTACAACCCGAGCGTTGGGCCTACAGAGGAACCCACCGACCCGTGTGAAGAAGGATCCGACTGTCCAGAACCGCCCGTCGTAGAGCCCGCGGATACGTGCGACCCAGGCTCTGACTGCTCGGAGAGCCCAGTCATCAGCGCTTCGGCTACGCCGCATGATCCTTCTACCAGGATCAGCTCACCCGGCGTGACACCGCCGCCACCCACCTCGTAGAGGTACCATGCCGAACCCTCCAGCCTCAGGCCGATCTCCGCTGCCCCGGCCCCGTTTTCGACCGGGGCAGCCAAATGCTCGCCGACCAACGGCCGTGAACGACCCGTCGTTGGCTCCCAGGCCCACACCGCGTCCTCGACGCCTACCTCCGCAGGCTGGTACGCGAAGCCCTGTCCGCCCATCGCGTCGCCCTCCTCTGCCGACAGAGGCGAACACCAACTCGGCCGAATGGATCAACACCGTTGTCGCCGCCGGCTCGCTCTTCACAGCCTTGATGTTTTACGCGGGGGCGATGTACAACAACGCTTTCTACTCCTATTTCCGCCTGCAGTCCTTCTCGCTAGGCCTGAGCTTTACCGAGATTGCACTCAAGAGCCTGCAGCTGATCACCATGCCGGTACTTGCCGTAATGACCGTGATGGTGATCATGCCTCGGCTGCCCCAGGCCTTGGCCTCTCTGGGACTCTCTGAACGGATCACGCGAAGCGCCCAACAGGTGGGCACAGAGATTGCCCGGCGGCACTTACTGTTTGTCCTCGCCGGACTCTGTCTCATGGCCTTCTGGCCTTACGTCCAGCCTTTTGGCTGGACCGCCCCCGTCACCGTGGCCTTCGGCTTGCTGATGGGGTTGTTCACGCCTGGCGACCAGAAGCCCTGGCAGCGGGGAGTGAGCCTCACTATGGCAGCATTGCTGTTGGTGTGGGCGGCCGGTATGGCGGCAGGCCAGCAAGGCAGAGCAGCCGCAGAACGAACAGCCGACCATTTGGTGAGTCGCACTGCCGTGGTGGTCCTCAGCACCGATCGTCTCAGCATGCCGGGGTCCCCCGGTCCACTGGTGGAGGACCTGGGAAAGGACCAGCACTACCGGTACCGGTACAGCCAGCTGCGCTTGCTCGTCCAGCGCGACCAGCGCTATTACGCCCTACCTCTGGGCTGGCACCACCACACCGGCCCCACATACGTCATCGTCGACGACGACAACCTGCGTATCGAGCTGTACCCAGGCACACAGCCGCCTCGCTGAACACTGCTCTTAGAACTGACGGACCTGCAGGTGACGGAATTTACGGCGTGCTGGGGGAGCCTGTGAGCTGCAGGCGTGGTGCTGGCGGCAACGGCGTAGGCGCTCCCGTCTCTGGTGCGGCGCGGAACGCCTCGATCACGTAGGCGGCGAAGCGGCGGGAGGCCGTGGCCCGGGCGGCACGCGGCGTGCCTTGGAGGCCCCGGTGGGCCATGAGCATGAGGATCAGGTCGTCGACGACGAAGCCGGGACGCAGCTGGCCGGTCTCCTGGGCGCGGCGGGCCAGTTCTCCGACCGCGCGCAGAGTCTGCTCTTGGTCGGCGGCGAAGTCCATGGCCTCGGGGAAGGCCGTCATGAAGGCGTCGGCGAATCCCCGGCTGTGCGCGTGGAGTTCGCAGATCCGCTCGATCAGGCTCCGGAATCCGTGCCACGGGTCCGGGTCCGAAAGGGCGTCGCGGACGGCGGCGTGGCAGGCTCGCCGCTGCTCGGCGAAGGTCTCCGCGATCAGTGCCTGTTTGGCCGGGAAGTGCCGGTACAGCGTGGCGGGGCCGACGCCTGCGTGCCGGGCGACCTCGCGCATGGGCGCACTCAGGCCCTCTTCGCCGAACACCGCGCGGGCGGCGTCCAGGATGCGGGCGCGGTTGTCTCGGGCGTCGGAGCGCACGGTCTGAGGCAAACGACTGGTCATCGATTCTCACTTTAGCCAAACGGACGGGGGCGTCCGTTACGGTCCGATGGCGGTGCTGCCGCCCCGTCCCGGCACTTTGCCGGTGGTGCCCCGGCCGTGGGGGCCGGCTCGACGCCCGCGGCCGCAGCAGCTGCGATCCGTCCTTCCACCGACCCGAGGAGCCGAGATGAAAGCCGTCGTGATCAGGACGTTCGGAGACCCCGATGGCCTGGAGATCGTCGATGTGCCCGCGCCCGTTCCTGCCCCGGGGCAGGTGCGGATCGCCACGGAGGCGATCGGGGTAGGCGGCGTGGACGCCGTGATCCGCCGGGGAACGCTTGCCGCCTACGGCTTCCGGGAGGGCCATATCCTCGGCAGCGAGGTTGCGGGAAAGGTCACCGCGGTGGGAGGGGGCGTGGACGCCTCGTGGATCGGGCGGCGGGTGTGGGCGTTCACCGGCCTGTCCGGTGGGTACGCCGAGCAGGCCGTCGCCTTGATCGAGGACGTCCTTCCGCTGCCCGACGGCCTGACCGGCGCTGACGCGGTGACCCTCGGCGGCTCCGGCGTGGTCGCCCACTTCGCCCTGGACCGGGCCCGTTTCACGTCCGGCGAGACGGTGCTCGTGCGCGGTGCTGCGGGCAGCATCGGGATTACGGCGGTCCAGCTCGCAGCCAGGGGCGGTGCGAACGCGGTGGCGGTCACCACCTCGTCGGTGGAGCGTGGCGCCCGCCTGCGGGACTTGGGCGCGACTCATGTCCTTGACCGCTCCGGTGAGGGCGGCTCGGACTCACCGGCGGGCTTCGACGTGGTGATCGATGTCGTGGGGGGTCCCCAGCTTTCCCTTTTCCTGGACAAGTTGACCTCCAACGGGCGGTACGTGGCTGTCGGTGTGGTCGGTGGGCAGCCGCCGGCGGACTTCGGCATGCGGCTGATGGACGCCTTCCGCAGGTCGTTGTCGTTCGCCACTTTCAGCTCTGACACCGTGCCCGGCCCCGACCGGCAGGCCGTGCGGTCGTCCCACTTCGCCGATGCTGCGCACGGGGACCTGCGCACAGTCGTGCATGCGGTGTTGCCGCTGGACCAGGCGGTGCTGACCCACCGTGAGATGGACGCGGGGAAGGTGTTCGGCAGGGTTGTGCTGGCGCCCTGAGCCGGGCCGGGACGGTGTTCGCGGCCCCAGTCAACGAAATGGGACCCGCTCAGATCGTGGCCAAGCACCCTGAGAAGGCCACCAACCGGGTTCCTGAAGCTGTCCAAAGAGAAGCCGAGAACAACTGCAAGGCGGAGGAAACGACCCGCTGGCTACCCCTGTACGGCATCGCGTTTTCCCTGCTTGCGCTCGCCTTGTTTGCTGCGTGGGATCGGTGGCGGCGCAGACGAAACGGAGCACAGGGAAACGCCGGCGCCAGTACCGCCCCATCGAGCGCATGAGGGCGGGTTGGCCATTCGCTGACGTACGCAGACTCAAATCCACTGGCGAGCCGAGCATCTCCCCTCAGCCCACCACCGCCCCCAGCTCCCATCCCGTACGCCATGGGCCGCGTCTGCTCGGCTCTGCCTGGGTCGACGGTGTGCGGGATGGGAGCCCCCTCATAAATGAGGAAGTAGGAGCAGTCGGGGCCTCGCGGGTCTGGCGGGCCGGTGGCATCGCCCGGCCTCGTGTCCGCATCGGATCGCCGGGGAGGTGGAGGCAGTCGTGTGTGAGTCGCGGCGTCGGCATCCCGGCTGGGGGCCTCGCAGGCTGGTGCACGAGCTGGAACGCAGGGGCATCGCACCTCGACGCGGCCACCCGCAGAAACCCGGTACCAGCCGGACAGCCCTGGAGCCCGCCTTGATCACCAAGTGGGCGTCCGGAGCTTCGTCTCACCAACCGAGAACTGCTCTGACCAGCAAAAAGCCCTCCCCAAAGGGAGGGCGGAGACTTGCGCCCCCGGCAGGACTCGAACCTGCGGCCAAGCGCTTAGAAGGCGCCTGCTCTATCCACTGAGCTACGGGGGCCGGGTGTGGTGGCCTCTGTCGTGGTGCCCTGGTGTGGGCCGATCCGTGACGTTGCCGGGGACAAGGATAGGGCTCCCGCGTCCTTGTCCCTGTTGCTTCGCCTCCGTGGCTCGATGTGGAGGTTCGGTGAAGCGGTCCTGATAATCGCAGGCAGGTACGAATCGTGCATCGCTTTTGGCGCCTGACGCATCGGGTGTTGTGCACTCGTTATGCCTGGAGTGTGCCCCTGTCCCACTAGTCCCTTCCGTCCCTTGTGTTCCGTCGGCGCGCAGACATGCTCATATGCTTCAGTAATCCCCTAAAATTGGGCATTCTTCGCATGTGGTGACCTTGGACGTACGGCCTCAGCTGCTCGACGCACTTTCCGCCCTGCGCGACCGTGTCGCCGCCGCACGCTTCCCGCTGCCCCTGGCGGGGGCCCCACGCGCGCGTGCCAACCGCGACGAACTGCTCGCGCAGCTCGACGACTACTTGGTGCCCCGGTTGCGGGAGCCCGAAGCGCCGCTTCTGGCCGTCGTGGGCGGATCGACCGGAGCCGGAAAGTCGACCTTGGTGAACTCGCTCGTGGGGCGGCGGGTCAGTGAGGCGGGCGTGCTGCGGCCGACGACACGGACCCCCGTACTGGTCTGCCATCCGGAGGACCAGCACTGGTTCAGCGGGATGAGGGTGCTGCCAGACCTGACGCGCGTGTGGGTGGCCCAGCAGGAATCCACGGACGACCTGCTGCTCCCGGGCGAGAACCCCGCGCGCGTGCTGCGCGTCGAGACCGCCGCCACGCTCCCGCCCGGCCTCGCCCTCCTCGACGCACCCGACATCGACTCCCTGGTCTCCGACAACCGCGTCCTGGCCGCCGAGCTGATCTGCGCTGCCGACATCTGGATCATGGTCACCACGGCCGCCCGCTACGCCGACGCCGTGCCCTGGCACATGCTGCGCACCGCCAAGGAGTACGACGTGACCCTCGTCACCGTCCTCGACCGGGTGCCCCACCAGGTGGTCGCCGAGGTGTCCCGGCAGTACGGGGCCCTGCTCACCAAGGCCGGTCTCGGGCACGTGCCGCGGTTCACCGTGCCCGAACTGCCCGAGTCGGCCTGGGGCGGCGGGCTGCTGCCGGCCACCGCCGTGGCCCAGCTGCGCAGCTGGCTGGTCCACCTGGTCCAGGACCCGGCGGCCCGCCAGCAGGTCCTGGCCCGCACCGCCCACGGCGTCCTCGACTCCCTCAAGTCCCGGATGCCCGCACTCGCCGGTGCCGCCGCCGCGCAGTACGCCGCCGCCCTGCGGCTCACCGCCGCCGTCGACGGGGCGTACGACAGCGAGTACACGCGCGTGCGGGGCCGATTGCAGGCCGGGGCCGTGCTCGCCGGGGACGCCCTCAAGCGGTGGCGCGCCTTCCCCCTGGACTGCACCGCCGGTGAACTCCTCGACGCGCTCGTGGAGAGCCTGAGCACGCTGCTGCTGTGCGCCGTCACCGCTGCCGACGAGCGCATCGACGACGCCTGGCGGCGCGAACCGGCCGCGGCCGCACCCGGGCTCGCCGACCGTGAACCCGCGGCGGAGAGCGCCGAGCACCGGATCGGACTCGCCGTACGACGCTGGCGGCGGGAGCTCGAGGAGTACGCCGATGACGAGGTGCGCGAGCTCGACCGGAACCTCGCGCCCGACCCCGAGCAGGTGGCCGCCCTGCTCGCCACCTCCCTGCTGGGCGGCCGACGGGGGCGGATGGCAGGGGAGAGCCTCGCCGAGCGGATCGGCGCCCACGCCGCGCTGCGGCTGCGCGACCGGGCCGGGCGGCTGCTCTCCGACTACGTGGACCGGGTCCTGCACGTCGAACGCGAGCGCCGGCTCGCCCCGCTCGACGCGCTCGAAGTCCATCCGGAGCCGCAGGCCGAACTCATCGCCGCGCTGTCCGTACTGCAGAAGGAGAGGTGACCGGTGACCGCCGTCACTGACCAGGACCACACCGAGCACGCCGATCAGCCGGGGGACGGGAGCAAGGCCGGATCCGCCGACGCCGAGAGCTCACACGCGAAGACGGCGGCGCGGACGGCCGAGAATCCGTCCGGGAGCGGGAGCGGGAGCGGGAGCGGGAGCGGGAGCGGGAGCGAGGGCGGGGACGGCACCGCCCACGCGCGCGTGCGGGACGGTGACTCCTCCTCGAGTAGGGGCTCGACGGGCCGTACGGATACCGGGAGCAGGACGGATACCGGGAGCAGGACGGATCCCGCGAGCACGACGGGTGCCGCGAGCCGGACGGGTGCCGCGAGCCGTTCGGAGGCCGGGGGACGTTCGGAATCCCGGGGCCGTCCCGACTCCATGGACCACACCGACTCCACCGACGCCTGGGACGACGGGCTCATCGCGCGGCGGGTCAACGAGACCGTCGGGGGCGACGAGTACGTCGTCATGGACAGCCGTGCAGCCACGCCGCAGACGGTGGCCCCGTTGGTGTACGACTCGGGGCTGCGCTCCCGGCTGGAGGCGTTGCGCGAACTGGTGGGGCTGTCCCGTACCCGGCTCGACAGCCGGACGCTGGCACGGGCGGGACGGGTGCTCGACGAGGCGTCCGCGCGCCGCAGGCTCTCCGGGCAGCACACCGTCGTCGCCATCGCGGGCGCCACGGGCAGCGGCAAGTCGCAGCTGTTCAACGCGCTCGCCGGGGTGGCCATCTCGGAGACCGGCCTGCGCCGTCCCACCACAGCGGCACCCATCGCGTGCAGTTGGAGCGACGGGGCGGCGAACCTCATCGAACGGCTCGGCATCCCACCGCGGCTGCGCCGGCGCCCGCTGCCCACCGCCGGGGACGCGGAGTCGCCCCTTCGCGGGCTCGTCCTGATCGACCTGCCCGACCACGACTCGGCGGTCGTACAGCACCGTGAGCACGTCGACCGCGTCCTGGGGCTCGTCGACGCGGTCATCTGGGTCGTCGACCCGGAGAAGTACGCCGACGCCGTCCTCCATGAGCGCTATCTGCGGCCGATGGCGGCCCACGCGGAGGTCATGTTCGTCGTCCTCAACCAGGTCGACCGGCTGCCCGGGGAGGCCGCCGAGCAGGTCCTCGACGACCTGCGGCGGCTCCTCGACGAGGACGGCATCGCCCTCGGGGAGTTCGGCGAACCCGGTACGACCGTCCTCGCACTGTCCGCGCTCACCGGGGAGGGCGTCGGCGAACTGCGCGAATCGCTCGGCCAGTTCGTCGCGGAGCGCACGGCACCGGCCCGCCGTATCTCGGCCGACGTCGACATCGCGGCGGCCCGGCTCAGGCCCGTCTACGCCACCCGGCGGCGGACCGGGCTCAGCGAACAGGCCCGGGAGGAGTTCTCCGACCGGCTCGCGGACGCGGTGGGCGCCACGGCGGCGGGGGAGGCGGCCGAGCGCGCGTGGCTGCGCAACGCCAACCGCGCCTGTGGTACTCCCTGGCTGCGGTTGTGGCGCTGGTACCAGGATCGCGGCGAGCCCACCACGGGCCGGCTCGCCGGACGCACGCAGGCCGACGAGGAGGCCACCGCCAGGCAGCGGGTCGAGACGGCGGTGCGGATGGTGGCCGACCGTGCCTCGGCCGGGCTGCCCGCACCCTGGGCCCAGGCGGTGCGCGAGGCGGCCGCCCGGGGCTCCCAGGGGCTGCCCGAGGCGCTGGACGAGCTGAGCGTGCGCGCGGGAGTGCCAACGGGGCGGCCGCCGCGGCCGGGGTGGTGGCCGATGGCCGTGCTGGCCCAGGCGTCCATGACGATTCTTCAGTTCCTGGGTGGTCTGTGGCTGCTGGGGCAGATCCTCCAGATCATGTCGCCGAACCTCGGCGTGCCGGTGCTGCTGATGATCATCGGCATCGTCGGTGGACCGCTCATCGAGTGGAGCTGCCGGATGGCGGCGCGCGGCCCGGCCCGGCGCTACGGCCTGGAGGCGGAACGCCGGCTGCGGGAGGCGGCGGCCGGGTGCGGGCGGGCACGGGTGCTGGATCCGGTGGCGGCGGAGTTGCTGCGGTACCGGGAGGTTCGGGAGCAGTACGGGAGGGTGGTGGGAGTGGGGAGATGAGGATGGCGCCGGGGCGTTGAGCCCGGCTCATGGCTCCCGGATCCAGGAGCTGCGGTGGGCGGGCTCGAGGCCCGAGTGGTGGCTTCGGAGGCATGACGGTTGTGACGGACCGTGTGCCTCCATGGGCTGAGGGCGGCGTCCGGCCGGGCGCCGCCCTCAGCCCATGAGTAAGCCGGACCCCCCCGTGAGTACGCAGCCCCCCGTGAGTACGCAGCCCCCCGTGAGTACGCAGCCCCCCGTGAGTACGCGGCCCCCGTGAGTACGCGGCCCCCTGTGTGTACGCAACCCCCCTCGGCATCACCCGCCCGGGTGGCGGCGTTGTCCACAGGTCAGCGGTGGTCCACAGCGCTCAGCGGGCTCGGCCCGGCGGCGGCAGTCTGGTGGGCACAGCGGTACGGGACAGGCCCGTACGAGTGTCGGCACCGGGGCCGGAGCCCGGGCGAGGGAGGGGTTC
Organism: Streptomyces venetus; assembly: GCF_039540295.1. Lineage (NCBI taxonomy): Bacteria > Bacillati > Actinomycetota > Actinomycetes > Kitasatosporales > Streptomycetaceae > Streptomyces > Streptomyces venetus. Next base: position 721,445 of record NZ_BAABET010000001.1, on the reverse strand, counting down.
GCGATGAACGAGACGATGGTGTGCGCGGTCGGGCGAGTGGCGACGCAGCCGGTGTACCGGGAGGTGGCGTCCGGCCCGTCGGCGAGGTTCCGGCTGGCGGCGACCGCGCGCTACTGGGACCGGGAGAAGAACGTGTGGACGGACGGGCACACCAACTTCTTCACGGTGTGGGCCAACCGCCAGCTCGCCACGAACACGGCGGCGTCGCTGACGGTGGGGGAGCCCGTGATTGTGCAGGGCAGGCTGAAGGTGCGGTCCGATGTGCGCGAGGGGCAGAACTGGACCTCGGCGGACATCGACGCGGTGGCGATCGGTCACGATCTCGCCTGGGGCACCTCGGCGTTCCGGCGCGGGAGCAAGACGGAGACCGCGGGCGCGCCGGCACAGTCCGAGCCCAACTGGGAGACACCGCCGGACGGTTCCGCGGAAACGGCGGCGGCAGCAGCCCAACCTCCTTCAGAACCAGCAGTGCTGACGTGACGTCAATCACTGCGTGAGCCGCCCGAACTGTCGCTTATCGGCAACTGCACACCGGAAAGTCAGGCGTGGATTTGTCGATAAGCCCTGCTCACAAGGGATCTTGGCGATAACGATTCCGAGTCGGATCACTCGTCCGACTGTCTCACCGGCGAGCGGGGTCGGTCGCATCCCTAGGATGCCGGGAAAGCTTTCGAGGCTCTTGGGGCCTGCGAGGCTTCTGATTCTGCTGGTGGGACCGTACCCCCCACATCGACGGGTCCTGCTCGAAGGGGAATTTGGTGATTGCTTCGTTCTCTGCGGTGCGCGTACGCAGGCGAGGGACGGCCGGCCTCGGCGCCGCGACCCTGGTGTCCGGGCTGGTCGCCGCTGGCGTGGTGGCCGGTGCCGGCCGGGCGGCCGCCGACGAGACCACGCAGAGTCAGGGCGGAGCGACCGCCACGATAGCGGGGCTCAAGACGTACGGCACCGCCGTGATACACGGTGGCACCGGGGACCAGCAGGTCTCGGCGGGTCTGTTCGAGATGTCCGTCGACGGCGGCGGCATGCTCCAGACGTACTGCGTCGACCTGCACAACCCCACGCAGCGGGATGCCAAGTACCACGAGACGCCGTGGAGCGGCACGTCCCTGGGTGCCAACAAGGACGCGGGGCGGATCCGCTGGATCCTGCAGAACTCGTATCCGCAGGTGAACGACCTCGCGGCGCTCGCCCGGAAGGCGGGTGTCCGGGGCGTGCTGACCGAGCAGGACGCGGCATCGGGCACGCAGGTGGCGATCTGGCGCTACTCGGACGACGTGGCCGTCGACGCCCTCGACCCGCAGGCCGAGCAGCTCGCCGACTACCTGGAGAAGAACGCCCGCGACCTGCCCGAGCCCAGGGCCTCGCTCACCCTCGACCCGCCTGCGGTCTCCGGGCGGCCGGGCGAGCGGCTCGGACCGGTGACGGTGCACACCAACGCGAGCAGCGTGACGGTGTCGCCGCCCGCGGACGCGGCCACGAGCGGGGTGCGGATCGTCGACAAGCAGGGCAAGGCCCTCACGTCCGCGGCCGACGGCGGGCAGGTGTTCTTCGACGTGCCCGAGGACACGGAGTCGGGCACGGCCGACCTGACCGTGCAGGCTTCGACGACCGTGCCGGTCGGCCGGGCCTTCGCCTCCGAGAGCCGGAGCCAGACGCAGATCCTGGCCGGGTCGAGTGAGTCGACGGTGTCGGCGACGGCCGGCGCGACCTGGGCGAAGGAGGGGCCGATCCCGGCGCTGTCGGCGGCGAAGAACTGCGCCGACGGGGGAGTGGACGTCATCGCCTCGAACAAGGGCGACGAGCCGTTCACCTTCGAACTGGCCGGCCTTGAGCACACCATCGCCCCGGGCGAGTCCCGTACGGTGACGGTGCCTCTCCAGGAGGACCAGGCGTACGACTTCACGATCCACGGCCCGGGCGGCTTCACCAAGCGCTTCACCGGCATGCTGGACTGCCAGACCCAGGGCAGCGAGACGGGCACGGCCACCCAGACCCTGAGTGAACCGAGCCCGGCGACGGTGGGCGGCACGGCCACGGACACCAACCTCGCCGAAACCGGCGGCTCCGAGGTCACACCCCTGATCGCGGGGATCGCCATCACCCTGGTCCTGCTCGGCGGAGCGACCCTGGTCGTACTGCGCCGCAAGGAGACGCCGACGGGAGACTGACCGCGGCCCCGGCGGGCGGGGGCCCTGATCGGGCCTGGGGCCAGCCGACGGCGGGTGTGCGAGCGGGAGGCGGGTGTGCGAGCGGCCGGGTCTCACACTGACTCGTGCCGCAGGTGCAGAAGCCCTTCGATGGACTCCAGCCGAGCCCGCAAGGTGGTCCCGGGGGTCGTGGTGGTCGTCAGCACGAGGACTCGGCATTCCGGGTGCGCGTCATCGAAAGGTTCGTCTTCGTCGTCGCCGGGGACTTCATTGGGCTGGACCTCGACCCGCACGCTGTGGTCGTCAGCGAGGTGGTAGACGCCCCGGAAGTGGCTCTCTCGCTCCGTGAAAGTCATTCCCAGGCGGACGCTCACAAGCCGTACCAGATCATCGACGGTGTGCGTACTGGTGCCGTATGTGTCGTAACTAGCCATGGCCAATGGGACCTTAATGCCTGCCTGCTCGGCGTCCCACTCCTTTGCGGCTCGCTGTTTGCGTCCCTTCTAAGCTCAGCCCATGAAGATCACCGTGCGGGCAGCAGACGCGGCAGATCTGTCAGCTCTGCTGGCCCTCTACAGGGAACTGAACCCCGATGACGCGCCGTTGCCCCACGCCACGGCAGAGGCCGTCTGGGCAGCCATACGCGGTCAGCAGGGGCGGACCGTGCTGGTCGCCGAGGCTGATGGCGTCGTGGCCGGGGCGGCGGACTGTGTCGTCATGCCGAACCTCACGCGGGGCGGCCGGGCCATCCTGTTCGTGGAGAACGTCGTGGTCGCGGGCCACTTCCAGCGGAGGGGTGTCGGGCGGCAGCTGATGGAGGCAGCCGTGCTGTTGGGGGAATCCGCCGGCTGCTACAAGGTGCAGCTGCTGGCGGCGGATGACGCGTACGTCCACAGGTTCTACGAAGCGTGCGGGTTCGGCGCCCTGGCGCAGGGGTTCCGTCGCTACGTCCAGTGATCGCGCGCTTCTCTCACGGAACCGAACCACGTCCCGCGACGTGTTCCAGGACAAGGGGTGGTGCCTCACGCTGCGATCCGATCAAGATCGAGGCAAGGCCGGTGCGGATGTCAGTGCCGGAAGGGATACTTGCGGCGACGGATGACCATGGGGGAGGTCACAGTGACACACCTGCCGACGAGCAGCGCACCACCACCGGGCACGGGGACGCCCGTTCTCCCTGCCCAGCCGGTGCGACCACCCCAGGCGCCGCAAGGCCGTGCAGAGCCTCAACCCCGCCGTACCGCCTTCGCCGAGGGTGTCGACCGGCTCCGGGACGCCGCCACCACGGAACCCGGCCGGCTCCGCATCATCGGCGCCGTCCTCGCCCTCCTCGTCGTCGCCTTCGGCGCCGTCACCGCCTGGCAGATGACCGAGCGCGCGGCCGCCGCCGACGACGTCCTCACCAGCAGCCAGCCCCTCAGCTCGGACGCGGCGGACATCTACCGTTCCCTTGCGGACGCCAACACCGCCGCCTCCAGCGGTTTCCTCGCCGGTGGCCAGGAGACGGCCACCTCCCGCGACCGGTACGAGAAGAACATCCGCACGGCCGCCGAGAAGCTCGTCAACGCCGCCGCCAACTCGGACCCCGACTCCCCGTCGGCCACGACCATCGCCGAGCTGAACAGGCTCCTCCCGGAGTACAAGGGCCTGGTCGAACGTGCCCGCACCTACAACCGCCAGGGCTTCCCGGTCGGCGGCGCCTACCTGCGCTACGCCAACGAGAAGATGCAGCAGCAGATGCTCCCGGCCGCGGAGGATCTGTACAAGAAGGAGAACCAGCGCCTGCGCGCCGACTACGCGGACGCCACGCCCTACCCGTGGGCCGCCATCGCCCTCGGCATCGCCGCGCTGGCCGCTCTCGCCTGGGCCCAGCACCGCAACTACCGGCGCACGAACCGTGTCCTGAACCACGGCCTGGTCGCCGCCACGGCAACCGCGACCGTGGTCCTCCTCTGGCTGGTCGTCGGCCACAGCCTCGCCCGCGCGGGCCTGAACGACTCCTACGACCACGGCGTCCGCTCCCTGAACGTCCTGCACGACGCCCGCATCGCCTCCCTCAAGGCGAGGGGCAACGAGAACCTGACCCTGGTGGCCCGCGGCGCGGAGACGAAGAAGGTCGGCGAAGAGACCTACGACGCCTACGACTACGCCTTCCGCGCGGACATGAAAGCCCTGGGCGCGTACCTGGCGGACGCCGGGAAGCTCGCCGACGACACCTCGGGCGAGCGGCCCGTCACCGCCGCCGTCGGCAACATGACGGAGTGGAAGAAGCGCCACACCGCGGCCCGCGAGCAGGACGAGAACGGCAACTACCAGCGCGCGCTGGGCATGGTCATCGGCACCAAGGACGCGACCGGCGAGTGCTTCGACAGCGTCGACGAGAACCTGCGCACGGCACTCGCGCACGAGGAGACCGAGTTCAAGCAGGCCGCCGGCGACGGCCGGGACGCCCTGACGGGCCTGGCGGCGGGCGCGGCCGTACTCGCCGTGCTCGGTGCCGCGGGCGCGGTCCTGGGCATCGGCCGCAGGCTCTCGGAGTACCGGTGATCGGGACAGGGGTGAAAGGGGGCGTGACCATGCGAGCACGACGTCTGCGGGCCAGTCTGAAGGGCTGGGGCGGGGTGGCCGCGATGGCGGTCGTCTGCGCCCTGGTGGCGGTCTTCGCGCTGTGCGTCCCCCTGTCCACATCGGCCCTGGTGGACGGCCAGGCCGTCTCCCAGAGCACCGGGGCCAAGGCCGGAGAGACCGAGAAGGCCGAAGAGGACTGCGAGGCCCCCGAGAAGCAGACCCTGTCCCCCTCCTCCGCGGACGGCGACACCATCGAGGCGATCAAGAACCGCGAGGGCGAGAAGCGCAAGCTGATCGTCGGCGTCGACCAGAACAGCTACCGCTGGGGCTACCGCGACCCCAACAGCGGCAGGACGGCGGAGCTGGAGGGCTTCGACATCGACCTGGTCCACCGCATCGCCGAGGACATCCTCGGCGACCCGGACGCGGTCCAGTTCAAGGCGATCCCCACCGACCAGCGCATACCGGCGATCCAGGACGGCCGCGTGGACATGGTCGTCCGCACGATGACGATCAACTGCGACCGCATCAAGGACGTCGCCTTCTCCGCGCCCTACTTCAAGACGGGACAGCAGGTCCTGGCCCCCAAGTCCTCGCCCGTCAAGGGCTACGACGACACGCTGGCGGGCCGCAGGATCTGCACGGCGGCGGGCTCCACGGCCCACTCCACGCTGGAGGAGGACCAGAAGGACGGCAAGCTCCCCGCGACGACCGACATCTCCGGGACCGTCCCCAACCAACTCGACTGCCTGGTGCGGCTCCAGCTCGGCGAGGCCGACGCCGTGGTCACCGACGGCGCGCTCGCGGCGAGCCAGGCGGCCCAGGATCCGACGGTCCAACTCAAGGGCGACGCCTTCACTGCCGAGTACTACGGCGTGGCGATGAAGAAGGACGCGGACGATCTGGTACGCCGGGTCAACCAGATCCTGGTGGACTACCGCGAGGACACCACGAAGGGCTGGCAGGCGTCGTACGGGAAATGGCTCTCGGCGACACTGGGCAAGGATGCGAGGAAATCGGAGCCACCCGCACCGCAGTACCGCCGCACCACCTGACAACTCGACCGAACCCCCAACCGGCACAACCGCAGCGAGAGGTGATCGATGGGCGTCACGGGATCCACCGGGCCGGTGATGGACCGGGACGAGGTGGACCGTGCGCTGGCGCGGCTCGGCGCGGAGCACGAGGCGATCGAGACCTCGCTCCTCGCCCTCCAGGACCACGCGGGCCGCAGACTCCTGGAGGGCGCCGAACTCACCGGCGTCACCCGGGACCGCTGGACGTCCACGGAGGCGTCGATCACGCTGCTGTGGACCTACTTCGACGCGTACGCGGACGCTCTGCGCACCGCCCGGGAGATCCGTGCCCGCCGCCGCTGGTCCAGCCGCGAGGACCTGGTGGAGCTGACGGACCTGCTGACGGGCGAGTCGGTCACGGTCGCGGGCAGCGCCACCGCGACGGCCCACGCCCCCACTCCGCAGGGCTCGCCGAACAGACTCAGCGAACGCTACTCGCTCGGCACCCTCGTCGACCGGATGAACGAGCTGTACGCGACGAGCCTGGACATGGTCGTCGCCGCCGACGCGGTCTGGTCGGCGCTGCCCGCCCGGATCGACCTGCTGGCGGCCGAACTCCAGCGCACCCGCCGCCTCGCGCACTCGGTCGGCGTGCGCCCCGGCGAGCACCCGGCGGGCGACGACCTGGAGCGCATCACCCGCACCCTGACCAGGCTGCGCGAGGAGGTCGTCTCGGACCCGCTGGCGTACTGGCAGGCCGCGGAGGGCAGTTCCGCTCCGGGCGGCGGCAGGCCGGACACCACGGTGTACGACCGGGAGGCACGCGCCCTGGAGGACGTACGGCGGGAGATCGACGCCGTGCTGACGGTACGTCAGGACGCCGAGACGCGGATCCTCAAGCTGCGGGACATCCTCAGCCGCGCGGACCGCACGCTCGCCGAGGCCCGCACCGCCCGGGGCGAGGTCCTCGCGAAGATCGCGGCGACGGAGGTGCCGGTCGTCAGCGGGCCGCCGACGGCGTTGCAGGAGCAGCTGGCGACGGCCGCGGAGTACCGCAGGCAGGCGCAGTGGCACCGCCTGTCCCCGCTCCTGGAGTCCCTGGAGCAGAAGGCCGAGGACGAACTGCTGCGCGCCCGTGAGTCGTTGACCGCGGTCACCGCGCCCCTGGCCGTCCGGGCCGAGCTGCGGGGCCGCCTCGACGCGTACAAGGCGAAGATCGCCCGGCACGGCTTCGCCGAGGACACGTTCGTCATGGAGCGGTACGAGAAGGCGCGCCGCATGCTGTGGAGCGCCCCCTGCGACCTGCGCGCCGCCGAACAGGCCGTGCTGCGCTACCAGCAGGCGGCCGCGGAACTGCTCGGCGGCCCGCGGGTCCCGGACCAGGGCATGTCCGAGGACGACCGGCGGGGGCCCGGCGCATGAGCGACAAGGGGGAGTCCATGAGTCAGGCACCGCACGAACCACCCGGCCCGTCTCCACGCACCTGCCAGCGGCCCGGCTGCGGCGGCAGCTACGAGGACGTGGGCGGCGGCGAACTGTACTGCGACACCTGCGGCCTCGCCCCCGTGGTCGCATCGAACGGCATGGTCGGGTCACCCCCGACCGGCCTGACCAGCGGCGCGAGGGGAGGGTCGGCGGGCAGCGGCAGTTCCCGCTCCAGCGGCCGCAGTTCCCGTACGTCGTCCCAGTCGTCGAAGTCCCGCCGCTCGGTGTCGGGACGCCTCTCGCGCTCCCTGTCGGGGAAGTCCACGAGCCGCTCGGTGTCGGTGCGCAGCTCCGGTTCCGGCGCCGGTTCCTCGACCCGGGGCCGGCTGGGCGCCGGTCTCGTCCAGGTCCCGCCGATCCCGCGCCCCGACCCGCGCGAGATGGTCCTGGACAACCCCGAGGTGCCCGAGCGGAAGCGGTTCTGCTCGCGCTCCGACTGTGGCGCCCAGGTGGGCCGTGCGCGCGGCGACCGGCCGGGGCGTACGGAGGGCTTCTGCACCAAGTGCGGGCACCCGTACTCGTTCGTACCGAAGCTGAAGGGCCTGGACGTCGTGCACGGCCAGTACGAGGTCGTGGGCTGCCTCGCGCACGGCGGCCTGGGCTGGATCTACCTGGCGGTCGACCGGGCGGTGTCCGACAGGTGGGTGGTCCTCAAGGGCCTGCTGGACACGGGCGACCAGGACGCGATGGCGGCGGCCATCTCCGAGCGGCGCTTCCTCGCGGAGATCGAGCACGCCAACATCGTGCGGATCTACAACTTCGTGGAGCACCTCGACCAGCGCACCGGTTCCCTCGACGGCTACATCGTCATGGAGTACGTCGGCGGCAAGTCGCTGAAGGAGATCGCCAACGCCCGCCGCACACCGCAGGGCAGACGCGACCCGCTGCCGGTGGAACAGGCCTGCGCGTACGGCCTGGAGGCCCTGGAGGCGCTCGGCCATCTGCACAGCCGCAACCTGCTGTACTGCGACTTCAAGGTCGACAACGCGATCCAGACCGAGGACCAGCTCAAGCTGATCGACATGGGCGCGGTGCGCAGGATGGACGACGAGGAGTCGGCCATCTACGGCACGGTCGGCTACCAGGCGCCGGAGGTGGCCGAGGTGGGCCCGTCGGTGGCGAGCGACCTCTACACCGTCGCCCGCACCCTCGCCGTCCTGACCTTCGACTTCCAGGGCTACACCAACGTCTACGCGGACTCGCTGCCCGACCCGGACCACATCGAGGTCTTCCGCCAGTACGAGTCGTTCTACCGCCTGCTGGTGCGCGCCACGGACCCGGACCCGGCCCGCCGGTTCGCCTCCGCGCAGGAGATGACCGAGCAGCTGACGGGGGTGCTGCGGGAGGTCGTGTCCCTCCAGACCGGCCGGGCGAGGCCCGCCCTGTCCACGCTGTTCGGGCCCGAACTCCGGGTCACCGACGCGGAGCTGTTCCCGAAGCTGGACGGCGAGGTGTCCCGGCTGGGAGCGCGGGTGGTGCGCACCCGGCGCGGCTCCCCGGCCGTCACCGCCCTGCCCGCCACGGGCGCTCACCCGCCCACCGCCGGCCTACCCGTAGGCCGGCCGGCCAACGCCCAACTCCCGGCCGGCTCACCGGACGTCACCGCCCCGCCCGGCCCCGGCACCCCGCCCGGCCTCGTCAAACCCGTCGACACCACCGCCGCCGCCTTGGCCCTGCCCGTCCCGCGGGTGGACCCGTCCGACCCCAACGCCGGTTTCCTGGCGGGCCTGATGACCTCCGCCCCGGCCGAGCTCCTCGGCGCGCTCGCGGCGGCTCCGGCCCCGTCGACCGAGACCCGGCTGCGGCAGATCCGGGCCTGGCTGGAGACCGGTGATCCGTCCGCCGCGCTGGAAGCGCTGGTCACGCTGGAGGGCGAGCGGCCCGACGACTGGCGGGTGGTCTGGTACCGGGGCGTGGCCGCGCTCGTGACGGGCGACGACGAGGGCGCCGCGCTCGCCTTCGACGCGATCTACGACGCCTTCCCCGGCGAGATCGCGCCCAAGCTGGCGCTGGGCCTGTGCGCGGAGGTGCTGGGCCAGCTGGACAACGCCGCCGAGTACTACCGGCTGGTGTGGTCGACCGACCCCAGTTATGTGAGTTCCGCGTTCGGCCTGGCCCGTGTGCAGCTGGCGACCGGGGACCGGCGCGGTGCCGTACGGACGCTGGAGTCGGTGCCGGAGTCCTCCATCCACTACACGGCGGCCCGTGTGGCGGCCGTGCGGGCCCGGCTGCGGCAGCGCACGGCGACGGCCTCCGACGTGCCCTTCCTGGAGGACCTGACGGCCGCCGCGGCGCAGGTGGAGGCGCTGGAGGCGTACGGTCTGGACCCGGCGCGGCGGGAGCAGTTGTCGGCCGAAGTCCTCGGTTGCGCGCTGGACTGGGTACTCTCCGGGGGCCAGGGTTCCGCCCCTCCCGCCGCCGGGGGACGGACGCTGCTCGGCAGCGGCCTGGACGAGCGGGGCCTGCGGTTCGGTCTGGAACGCTCGTACCGCACGCTGGCCCGGCTGGCGCGGGGCGGCGAGGAGAGGATCGACCTGGTGGAACGTGCCAACCGTTACCGCCCCCGGACGTGGGTGTAGTTGATGTCGCAGATGCCCCAGTTGTCCGCCTGCCCGAGCTGCGAGGAACCCCTCGAGTCGGGTGACCGTTTCTGCGGGGCGTGCGGATACGACCTGTCCGCCGTGCCGGCACGGCCTCAGGACAACCCGACCATCACCATGAACGGCTCGGTGCCCGCCCAGGGCGCCCCGGCAGGTGAGTACCCCGAGCCACCGACGGAGCCACCCGGCGGCACGGCCTGGCCGGCGCCCCCGTCGCCACCTCCGCCCCCCAGCGCACCGCCGGCCGCCCCGGCCGCCGGAGTGCGGTTCGACCTGCGAGCGCAGCCGGACGGACCTCCCTCGCCGCCCGGCGGCGACACCGCCCAGCCCGGGTCCGCCCCGGGACAGCAGCCCGACGAGTACCTTCTCCAGGCACCGGACCCCCGGGTGTCCGCCGAGCCCGCGTCCGCGGGCGCCGGCGGCAAGGTCTGTGTCGCCTGCCGGGCCGGCCGCGTGGACGACGACGGCTACTGCGAGAACTGCGGCCACGCCCAGCCGCGCGAACGGGACCACATGGAGCAGGAGTCCGGCCCGGTGGCCGCGGTCAGCGACCGCGGCCTGCGCCACCACCGCAACGAGGACGCGTTCGCCATCGGCACGGCGGCGCTGCCGGACGGCTCGCCCGCCTCCGTGGCGATCGTCTGCGACGGCGTCTCCTCGGCGACCCGCCCCGACGACGCCTCGATGGCGGCGTCGAAGGCGGCGAGCGAGACCCTGCTCGCCGCCCTGCCGCGCGGCACGCACCCCCAGCAGGCCATGCACGACGCGATCATCGCCGCCTCACGCGCCGTCAACTCGCTCGCCGAGGAGCCCGCCACGGCCCGTGAGCAGGCCCCGCACCAGAACGCGCCCGCGTGCACCATCGTCGGTGCCGTGGTGACGTCCGGCCTGCTGATCGTCGGCTGGGTCGGCGACAGCAGGGCCTACTGGGTCCCGGTCGACCGGAGCGCTCCCCCCGCCCGGCTCACCGAGGACGACTCGTGGGCCGCGCAGATGGTCGCCGCGGGCCTGATGAACGAGGCCGAGGCCTACGCCGACGAGCGCGCCCACGCGATCACCGGCTGGCTCGGCGCGGACGCTTACGAACTGGAACCGCACACCGCCGCGTTCAAGCCGGACCGGCCGGGCGTGGTCGTGGTCTGCACCGACGGCCTGTGGAACTACGCGGAGGCGGCCGAGGAGATGGCCCGGGTCGTGCCGCTCGACGCGGCCACGCATCCGCTGCACAGCGCCCGGGTGCTCGTCGGCCACGCCCTGGACGGCGGGGGCCACGACAACGTAACAGTGGCCCTCGTGCCGTTCCCGGCCGTCCCCCAGGGGGCAGGATCGGCCTGAGGCCACGTACGGGGACGCCTCGGCGGACCGGAGGGGACCGGTCCGCCTACCGTCATCACCCCGCTGAGGCGGGGGCTTTCGAGGGGGATCGAAGCACGCATGGCCATTTTCTCGAAGTCGAACGTGCCCCAGTTCTCGGTGGACGTCTACCAGAACGAGTACCTGCCGGAGGGGGCCGGCGAGGTCAACGCCGTCGTCACGGTGACGGCGACCGGCGGCGGCACGATCGGCACCGCGGTCTCGGCGCCCCACCTCTACTCGCCCGGCCAGGGCCCGTCCGCGGCCGTGGCCGTCATGGTCGACTGCTCGGGCTCGATGGACTACCCGCCGACCAAGATGCGCAACGCCCGGGACGCCACGGCCGCCGCGATCGACACCCTGCGCGACGGCGTGCACTTCGCGGTGATCGGCGGGACGCACGTGGCCAAGGAGGTCTACCCGGGCGGCGGGAGCCTCGCGGTCGCCGACGCCACCACCCGGGCCCAGGCCAAGCAGGCGCTCCGCTCGCTTAGCGCGGGCGGCGGCACGGCCATCGGCACCTGGCTGAAACTGGCCGACCGCCTGCTGTCCTCGGCGGACGTCGCCATCCGGCACGGCATCCTGCTCACCGACGGCCGCAACGAGCACGAGTCGCCCCAGGACCTCAAAGCCGCGCTCGACGCGTGCGCCGGGCGCTTCACCTGTGACGCGCGCGGCGTGGGCACCGACTGGGAAGTGAAAGAAGTCACAGGGATCGCCTCCGCCCTGCTCGGCACCGCCGACATCGTCGCCGACCCGGCCGGACTCGCCGCCGACTTCACGCAGATGATGGAGACGGCGATGGGGAAGGAGGTCGCGGACGTCTCCCTGCGGCTGTGGACTCCGGTCGGCACCACTGTGAGGTTCGTCAAGCAAGTCGCGCCCACCGTCGAGAACCTGACCGGCCGACGCACCGAGGCGGGCCCGCGCGCGGGCGACTACCCCCTGGGTTCCTGGGGCGACGAGTCCCGTGACTACCACGTCTGCGTCGAGGTGCCGCCCGCGAACATCGGGCAGGAGATGCTCGCGGCCCGGATCTCGCTGGTCATTCCGCAGCCCGACGGCAGCGTCCAGAACCTCGGCGCGCAGGGCCTGGTGCGTGCCGTGTGGACGGACGACATGGTCGCCTCGACGTCGATCAGCCCCCAGGTCGCCCACTACACCGGGCAGGCCGAACTGGCACAAGTCATCCAACAAGGGCTGGATCTTCGCAAGTCGGGGGATATGGATGGAGCAACGGCCAAACTGGGCCGGGCCGTTCAGCTCGCGAGTGCCTCCGGGAACGCCGATACTGCGAAACTGCTTGCGAAGGTGGTGGACGTGGTCGACGCCGCGACCGGTACTGTGCGACTGAAGGCGAAGGTCGAGGAGGCCGACGAGATGACGCTCGAGACTCGGTCCACCAAGACTGTTCGCGTGAAGAAGTGACCTAGAAGAGATCGAAGGAGGGACGCGCCGACATGCCGACCTGCCCGAACGGACACCAGTCGGGTTCCGACGACTGGTGCGAGGTCTGCGGTCACCGCATGGCGGGTGCCGTGCCTCCGCCACCCCCGCCGCCCCCGCCCGGCGGCGGCTACGGCTTCCCGCCCCCGGGCGGCCCCGGCGGTGGCCCCGGCGGCCCGCCCGGTGGCCCCGGTGGCCCGGGGGGCCAGGCCGGTGGACCTCCTCCGCACCTGTCCGTGCCGAACGCCCAGCCGGAGCTCTGCCCGCAGTGCCGTACGCCGCGTGAGGGCGGCGCCCCGTTCTGCGAGGAGTGCCGGTGGAACTTCCTGACGAACACGGCCACCTCGTACACACCCGCGGCTCCGCACCCGACGGCGCCCGGCCCGGGCGTGCGGTTCCAGCCACCGGGCCAGCCCGGTCCCGGCGGTCCGCCCGGCCCGCCCGGCCCGTCCTACGGCGGCGGTGACTCCTACGAGTACCAGGGCTCCCGCCCGTCGCAGGTGAACCGCCCGGCCGAGCCGATCCCGCCGTTCGGCGGCGAGCCCTCGGGCCCTCCCGGTCCTCCCGGCCCGCCCGGCGGTGGCTTCCCCGGTCCCGGCGGTCCTCCTCCCGGCGGCGGTTTCCCCGGCCCCGGCGGCCCTTCCGGTCCGGGCGGTCCTCCCGGACCCGGTGGCCCTTCCGGCCCCGGCCCCTCCGGCCCCGGTGGTCCTCCCGGCCCGCCCGGCTTCGGTGCCGACCCCTCGCGTCCGGTCCCGCCCCCGCCCGGCCCCGGTGGGCCCGGCGGCGCTCCGCAGGGCTTCCAGCAGTCCGGCCCGCCGGCCCCGCCCGGATTCCCGCAGGAGACCCAGCGCCCGCCGCAGGGTGGTCCGTCCTTCGGCGGCGGTGACGACGACTGGATGCTCTCCCCGCCGTCCAACGGCCCCGGCGGCCCTGGCGGCCCCGGCGGCGGTCAGGGCGGCGGCTACGGCTACCCGCAGCCCGGCGCGACCCAGGCGCCCCCCGGCCCCGGCGGCTTCCCGCAGCAGCCCCAGGCGCCGCAGGGACCCGCGACCTGGACCGCGACCATCGGCCCGGACCGCGACTACTTCATGGCGATGATGCAGCGCTCCGGCCCCGAGGCCGCGGGCCTCAACCTGCCCGCGTACTCGCCCGAGCAGCAGCGCACGCTCACCGGCAACCAGCTCACGATCGGCCGCCGCCGGCACTCCACCGGCGACACCCCCGACATCGACCTGTCGGTGCCGCCGGAGGACCCGGGCGTCTCGCACCAGCACGCGGTGCTGGTCCAGCAGCCGGACGGCAGCTGGGCGGTCGTCGACCAGAACTCGACGAACGGCACCACGGTCAACGGCTCGGACGAGCCCATCCAGCCGTTCGTCCCCGTGCCGCTCCGCGACGGCGACCGGGTGCACGTGGGCGCCTGGACGACGATCACGATCCGCCGGGGCTGAGCGCCCCGCCGGCTCAGGACGGGAGGGGCCAGGCGTACGGCCCCTCCGGGTCGTCCAGCCAGGCCCATTCCCGGTCGCCACTGACCGTGATGCCGTAGCGCTCGCGCTGCGGCCTGCCCTCCTGTTCCCACAGTGAGTGCGCCTCCTGCGGGTCGAGGCTGCCGCGGGTCAGCGCCAGCAGGAAGCGGAACAGATCGTCCTCCCTGGCCCGGCGCGGCACCCCGCCCATCTGGAGCGGCTCACCCCCGGGCCGGCTCCCGCCGCGCAGCGGCACGAAGTAGGCGGGCGTGTGCAGGAAACGCCCCTCGGCCTGCCCGGCGTCGGACACCGTGAGCAGGACCAGGCCGGTGGCGAGCGGCATCAGGATCCGGCCGCCGGGGCGGCTCTGGGCGAGCCAGGGGCGCGGCACGGTGCTCAGCGCGCACGTGGCGATGATCCGGTCGAACGGCGCACGCTCGGGCACGCCCCGCGCGCCGTCGCCGGTGACGACGACCGGGTGGTACCCGGCCGTGGCCAGGTGCCGGCGGGCCGACTCGGTGATCTCCGGGTCGAGATCGACGGTGGTGACCTTGTCGTCGCCCAGCCGGTGGGCGAGCAGCGCGGCGTTGTATCCGGTGCCGGCGCCGATCTCCAGGACGGTGTTCCCGGCCTCCACGCACAGCGCGGCCAGCATGTCCGCCATCAGGGACGGCTGGCTGCTGGAGGAGAGCAGTTCGCCGTCGCGCAGCCGGGTCGCCAGCGGGGTGTCCTCGTAGGCGCCCCGTATCCACCGCTCACGCGCCTGGGGGTCGGGGCTCTCGCCCCACCGGCGTTCGTAGCCGCCGGCGACGCCGACGTAGTAGTACGGCACGAAGAGGTGGCGCGGGACCGCCGCGAACGCCTCCCGCCACAGCGGGTCGGCGGCCCACGCCCCGTTCGCGTCGATCCTGCGCACCAGGCCCGCCCGCGCGGAGGCGGCGAGACCGTCGGATTCCCTGTCGGGAGCATGCCCGCCCATACCCCCACAGTAAGGGCACGGGGTGCCGGTCCTAGGCCTTGAGTCCTATGTCCCCGTGTCTGAGAGCATGGAGGGCGTGAATGAGATTCGGCGCGGCACGCTTCAGGAGCAGACCTTCTACGAGCAGGTCGGCGGGGAGGAGACCTTCCGTCGGCTCGTCCACCGTTTCTACGAGGGAGTCGCCGAGGACCCGCTGCTGCGGCCCATGTATCCCGAGGAGGACCTGGGCCCGGCCGAGGAGCGCCTCGTGCTGTTCCTCATCCAGTACTGGGGCGGCCCCACGACGTACAGCGACAACCGCGGCCACCCCCGTCTGCGGATGCGGCACGCGCCCTTCACGGTCGACCGGGCGGCGCACGACGCCTGGCTGAAGCACATGCGGGTCGCCGTCGACGAACTCGGGCTGTCCGAGGAGCACGAGCGCACGCTGTGGAACTACCTGACGTACGCGGCGGCGTCGATGGTGAACACGGCGGGCTGACGCCCCTCAGGGGCCCCGGGAGGGGGCGCTGGTCAGCGGACGCTGACGTCCAGCGCCCCGAGCCCCGCCCGTCGTACGGCGACGGACCCGTACGGGGTGCGCAGCCGGAGCCACGCGCCCGACGAGAACAGACCCAGCGGCTCCACCTCGCCGGAGGCCTGAGCACGGGCGGGCCGCAGGAAGCCGAGTGACTGCGCGGCGTGCACCACCCGGACGGGGAGCCGGGTGTCGCCGACCGTACGGGACCAGACGTCCCGCCCGATCCGGTCCAGCTCGCCCCGCGTCCGCCGCTCGGCGGGCAACTCCTGCGTACGGGTGCGGAACTCGGCGACCACGGCGGCGACCAGCGACCGCAGGGCGTCGGGCGCCGGCAGCCCCGGCTCGGGACGCCAGCCGCCGCGCGGCGGCAGCACACCCGCCCACGGCGGGCCGGTCACCGCGCCCGGCACGACGGCCGTGGCGCCCTTCTCGTCCACCGACTCCAGGAACTCACCGGCGGACACGGTCACGTCCAGGGTGACGTCCAGCCCGTTCTCGTACGGCTTCGCGAGCCGCACCGCGCGGATGGCCAGCACCTCGAAGGACGGCGGGCGTCCGAAGACGGCCAGCGCCGTGCCGGCGGCCTGGAGACGAACCGCGGCTCCACGGTCGTAGTGGAGCAGCCGGGAGAGGAAGGCGGCGAGATCCGCAGCCTCCCCCTCGTCGGCGAGATGGAGCACCGTCATGCGGCGACGGCCTCCTCCTCGGCGTCGTCCGTGTACTCCTGGAGGAACTCACGCTCCTCCGAAGTGATCCGGCGCGGGCGCTGGGCCTCGAAGTCGAACGGCACGACCACCGTCGAGGCCCGTACGTAGACCACGTCGTCGTCCTTCACCTCGTAGGTGATGGTGAAGGACGCGGCCCTGATCTGGGTGATCCACAGCTCGATGTCCACCGGGTGGTGCCGGTGGACGAGCTGGCGCTTGTAGTCGATCTCGTGCCGCGCCACCACCGACCCCTGCTTGAAGTCCTTCTCGGGGCGGAACAGGAAGTCGATACGGGCTTCTTCCAGGTAGCGGACGAAGACCGCGTTGTTGACGTGCCCGTACGCGTCCATGTCGGACCAGCGCAGGGGGCAGCGGTAGACGTGGCGCAAGACCGATCAGCCCCGGGTCAGCTTCTTGTAGGTGGCGCGGTGCGGACGGGCCGCGTCCGGGCCGAGCCGCTCGACCTTGTTCTTCTCGTACGACTCGAAGTTGCCCTCGAACCAGAACCACTTGGACTCGCCCTCGTAGGCGAGGATGTGGGTGGCGATGCGGTCGAGGAACCACCGGTCGTGGGAGACGACCACGGCGCAGCCGGGGAACTCCAGCAGCGCGTTCTCCAGGCTGCTGAGGGTCTCGACGTCGAGGTCGTTGGTCGGCTCGTCGAGGAGCAGCAGGTTGCCGCCCTGCTTGAGGGTGAGCGCGAGGTTCAGGCGGTTGCGCTCACCACCGGAGAGCACACCGGCCGGCTTCTGCTGGTCCGGGCCCTTGAACCCGAAGGCGGAGACGTAGGCACGGCTCGGCATCTCGACCTGGCCCACGTTGATGTAGTCCAGCTCGTCGCTCACGACGGCCCACAGGGTCTTCTTCGGGTCGATGTTCTCGCGGCTCTGGTCGACGTAGGAGATCTTGACCGTGTCGCCGACCTTGATGGCGCCGGAGTCCGGCTCCTCGAGGCCCTGGATCATCTTGAACAGGGTGGTCTTGCCGGCACCGTTCGGACCGATGATGCCGACGATCCCGTTCCGCGGGAGCGTGAAGCTGAGGTCGTCGATGAGCAGCTTGTCGCCGAAGCCCTTGCTGAGGTTGTTGACCTCGACGACGACATTGCCCAGACGCGGGCCCGGCGGGATCTGGATCTCCTCGAAGTCCAGCTTCCGCATCTTGTCGGCCTCGGCGGCCATCTCCTCGTAGCGGGCGAGACGCGCCTTGGACTTGGCCTGCCGCCCCTTGGTGTTGGAGCGGACCCAGTCCAGCTCTTCCTTGAGCCGCTTCTGCCGCTTGGCGTCCTTCTGGCCCTCGACCTTGAGGCGGGCGGCCTTGGTCTCCAGGTACTTGGAGTAGTTGCCCTCGTAGGGGTAGAGGCGGCCGCGGTCGACCTCGCAGATCCACTGGGCGACGTTGTCGAGGAAGTACCGGTCGTGGGTGACCGCCACGACGGTGCCCGGGTACTTGGCCAGGTGCTGCTCCAGCCAGTTCACGGACTCGGCGTCGAGGTGGTTGGTGGGCTCGTCGAGGAGCAGCAGGTCGGGCTGCTCCAGCAGCAGCTTGCACAGCGCGACGCGGCGGCGCTCACCGCCGGACAGGTTGGTGACGGGCCAGTCGCCGGGCGGGCAGCCCAGGGCGTCCATGGCCTGCTCCAGCTGGGCGTCCAGGTCCCACGCATTGGCGTGGTCGAGGTCCTCCTGGAGCTTGCCCATCTCCTCCATGAGCGCGTCGGTGTAGTCGGTCGCCATCTGCTCGGCGATCTCGTTGAACCGGTCGAGCTTGCCCTTGACCTCGGCGACACCCTCCTGGACGTTCTCCAGGACGGTCTTGTCCTCGGTCAGTGGCGGCTCCTGCTGCAGGATACCGACGGTGTAACCGGGCGTGAGGAAGGCGTCACCGTTGGACGGCTGCTCCAGACCCGCCATGATCTTCAGGATCGTCGACTTGCCGGCGCCGTTCGGGCCGACGACGCCGATCTTCGCTCCCGGGTAGAAGCTCGTCGTCACGTCGTCGAGGATCACCTTGTCGCCGTGCGCTTTGCGCGCCTTGCGCATGGTGTAAATGAACTCAGCCAAGAGAAACCGTCCGGCAGCTTGAAACTGGCAGTGGGCAGATACACCCCATCTTGCCGTACCGCCACCCCTGGGCGGAAACGCGTATCGCCGGGGGGCTCTGACCTGGCTCTTCTCGGATGCCGACTGCCGGGTGACTGTCACTGCCGGTCGTCTTTGGCCGGCCTCGGGCACCCTCGCTCGGCCTAGGGACGGCCCAAGGGTGATCACTTGAGGTCACCTGCTCAGGACGCGAGTCGGCCGGCACACGACCAGGCACCCCGGACGCGCCCCGCACGGCACAGGCCGAGCAGGTGCCGGGTCGTCCGGCAGTGCTCGGCCTGTGCCGGTGATGCCGGACTCGCACCACGGCGCTGGGATCAGCTCCGGTCGGGACCGCCGGTACGGGACGTGGTGGCCGCTGAGCGGGAGCCGACCAGGAGCAGGCACAGCACCGCGACGCCGGCGACGATGCCCGCGAGGAGGAGCAGCGGATCGAGAGGCCGGACCGCGGAGGCGGCGCCCTGGGCGGCCATGGCGGGTTGCGCCGAGGCCGCGGCCGCCTCGGCCCCCGCGGCGGCCGAAGGGGAGGGCGAGGGCGAGTCGTCCTTCTCGGCGGCGGCCATGCCACTGCGGTCGGTGGAGGGGGCGGACGGGGTGGGGGAGGCGGACGTGGCGGTACGGGTGGGCCGGGTGACGGGGCGTCCGGCATCGGGGGCGGACGTGGCGTGCTGGTGGGCGGCCGGGGGTGCGGTGGGTGAGGGGGCCGGCGCGGTCTTCACGACGAGCTGTGCGGTCATGCCCGGGTGCACGGTGCAGACGTAGCCGTAGCTGCCCGCCGTGGTGAAGGTGTGGCTCCAGGTGCCGCCCTTGTTCAGCATCGGGGAGTGGACGGACGCGGGACCGGAGGTGGTTTTCACGTCGTGGGGCGCCTGGTCCTGGTTGGTCCAGGTGACGGTGTCCCCCGCGGTGATGGTGAGGGAGCGAGGGCTGAACGCGTAACCCGACATGAGGACCTGGTGGGCGGTGGCCGCGTGAGCCACGGGAGCGGCACCGGGCAGCACGGTGACGGCGCCGGTCACCAAGAGGGCTGCCGGCAGCGCGCGCGGGACGGTCAGGCGGGGCATGTGAACTCCACGGCGAGGAGCAGCCGTATGCGGTCTGCGGGACGGATGCGAGACAGGGTGATGCCGGTCGTGCGGCGGAACGCGCGGTACGGCAGTCGCAGAGCGCCGAGGACGAGGAGCTGATCGTCGGCGCGGTCGACGACACGCAGGGTGAACTCGGCGGGCAGCAAGGCGCCGCCGGGGCCCTCTCCGTCGTCCAGGGCGAGTTCGCCGGGCACGCTGAGGCGGGAGCCGCCGGACTCCGGCGTGATGCCCGTACTGACGAATATGAGCGTTCTGCCCCTCAGCGGCCGGCCGGTCAGCTCCAGCCTCAGGACGCAGCTCTCCGGGTCGGGCGCGACCGTGAGGTCTGCTCGCTCGGCGGTCAGGCGTCGGCGCAGGGTCGGCAACGGGCCCAGGTGAGCTGTCAGTTCGGCGATGCAGCGGCCCGGAGCCGCGCTGTAGGTGCCGGGCAGGGGAAGCCACGAGGGTCCGGTGGGTGACGGGGGAAGGACTGCGGTGGGAAAGGATTCGGTGGTCATCTCGGGCACCTCGGGGGGGCGAGCGGAGTGACGGAGGGCGACAATGGTCCGGTGGCGGGCCGGCCGACTGCGACTCGGCCGGCCCGCCACGTTCTGTCGGACCCGGGTCAGCAGGAGTCGGTGAGGTAGTCCGTGGTGGGGGCGAGCATGTGCTCGGCCCAGACGGTGTGCATCTTCACGTAGGCGTCGGGGTTGAGGATGTCCGCGACCTGCTGCCCCGGAGACTCCTCCAGGTGGGCCTTGTTCACGTGCTGGAGCAGCACGCCGAGGGTGTCGTCGGCGACACCGCCGCCGCCGTTCACGGCCGGGGTGAGGATGGACTCCACCCAGACGGTGTGCATCTTGATGTAACTGTCGAGCTTGAGCGCGTCCTGGACCTGCTGCCCCGGAGACTCCTCCAGGTGGGCCTTGTTCAGGTGCTGGAGGATCGGCAGCAGGACCTGCTGGACGCTCGCGCACTGCTTGTCGTCGCCGTCGTCTCCGCCGCCGGTGCCGCCGGAGCTGCTGCCCCCGCCGGTCGAACCACCGGTCCCGCCTCCGGTCGAACCGCCGGTCCCGCCTCCGGTCGAACCACCGGTCCCGCCTCCGGTCGAACCACCGGTCCCGCCTCCGGTCGAGCCGCCCGTGGAACCGCCGGTGTGTCCTCCGGTCGAGCCGCCGGTAGAGCCCCCGCCGGAACCTCCCGTGCTGCCGCCGCTGTCGTCGGCCACCACGGTGACCGAGGCGGTCATGTCCGGGTGCACCGCGCAGTAGTACTCGTACGTACCGGGCTTGGTGAAGGTGTACGACCAGCTGTCGCCCTTGTTCAGGGTCCCGGAATCGAACTTGGCCGGGCCGCTGGTGGTCGTGACCGTGTGCGGAGCGGTGTCCTCGTTGACCCACTTCACGGTCTGGCCGACCTTCACCGTCAGCTTCGGCTGGGCGAACTTGAAGTCCTTGATCTCGATGGTGTGGTCGGCCGCCTTGGTGTCGGCGGCGGCCGGCTGCGCCTCGCCCGCCATCGAGTGGGCCTCGGCCGCCGGCTTGGCCGTCTGCGGGGCCGCGACCCCACTGGAGGCCTGGAGCAGGCCGAAGCAGGCCGCGGCCGCGAGGCCGGCGCCTGCACCGGTCGCGAGCAGGACCCGGTTCCCCACCTGGGATCGCCGGTGGCGCTGGGGCGGTGCGGGGGCTGTGGTGTCGTCAGTGTGCATGGTGGTGCGTCTCCCTAGTCGGGTGAGAGGGGCGTGAGGGGCGCCGGTCAGCGGCCCGGGGCGGACGTGACCAGCAGACTCGTCGCGGCGAGGACGACGAGGACGAGCCCCGTCTCAGCAGCGACCGAGTAGACGAAGGGCCGGAGGGTGGCGCGGTCGCCACGCAGGAGTACGGCGATGTCGAGCCGCGTGCGCACCCAACCGCGGCTGCGCTGGGCGATCACCAGGACAGTGGCCAGCAGGGCGAGTTTCAGCAGGAGCAACCTGCCGTAGCCGGTGCCGGTCAGCGCGTCGAACGAGCCGACCACCTGCCAGGTCAGCACCGCGCCGGCCAGCGCGACGGCCGCGACCGACACCCCGGCCAGAACGGAGTAGCCGGACACCGTCGCCGACAACTCCTCCGGGCGCCGCCTCGGCAGCACCCCCAACAGCAGGAGCGTCAGCCCGCCCAGCCAGAGGGAGACGCCGAGCAGATGGACCAGGTCCGCGACCTCACCCCAGCCAGGATGCGTGCCCTCGGCGTTGTGACCGGTCATGCCGGTGGTGCGCAGCAGCCCGAGGCCGACCGCGAGGGCACCGAGGCGCCAGCCCGGCGATCGTGCGGCCCGCTCTCCACCTTGGAGCAGTGCCGCCAGGACGACGGCCGCGAGCACCCACAGCAGCACTCGGCAGGCGGCCACGATGCCCACCTCGGTGTTCAACAGGTCCGTGTAGGCAGTGGTCCGGAACACGTCGCCGACGGTGCCCATCGCTCCGTACGCACTCTGCAGCCCGGGTGCCAGGAGGCTCGCCGCGAGGCCGACGGTCCAGGAGAGCGCGAGGATGCGCCGGGTGCGGCGGTCATGGGCGCCCTGAGGCCAGAGCAGTGCGAGGAACGCGATACCGCCGACGTAGACGGCGAGGGCGAGGTAGCCGGCCCATCGGGTGGCCACCCAGGCCGCGCGCACCGTCTCCGGCTCCTGCGGGGCTGCCTGTACGTCGTCGGAGCCGGCCGCGCCGGTGGCCTTCGGGGTGAGCCTGAAGGACAGGGTGCCTGAGGTCGCGTGCCCGTCCTCCGTGTCAAGCACATGCCAATGCAGGGCGAGGTGCTCCTGACCGGCTGTCTTCGGCACGGCGACCTCGACGACGCGTCCTTCGCTGTCGCCGTGCGCGGCCCGGCCCACGGGCAACTGCTTCCCATCGGCGGTGACATCGACGTCGGCGGGATCGACGGGCTCGCTGAAGGTCAGCCGTACGGTCGCGGGCGTGCCGGCGAGCCGGGAGCCGGTCTTCGGGGAGGACGACTCCAGTTCAGCGTGCGCGGACGCGGCGGGCGCGGCGAGCAGCACGGCGGCGAGGGCGGTCAGGACGGCGAGGAGCCGGGGCAGGAGACGGTTCGTCACTCAAGCACCCCCGTCAGCACGGAGGGCGAGGCGGCCACGCCGACGCACGGGCCGTCCGGCGAGGGGGACGACGAGGGCGATGACGAGGGCGAAGGCAGCGGCGACGGTGGCACGGCCATCCCGGTGAGGCCGTCGTCCAGCAGACCGGTCACCTTGTCGAGCGTGCCGCTCAACAAGGGTCGGACGAGACGCACTTCGCCCTCGTCGCAGGTGTCCGAGGGTGCGGGTGAAGGCGGGGTCGTGGCGGATCCGGAAGGCGAGGGCGCCGGACCGTGCCCGGTGTCCGCCCCGCCCCCGCCGTGGCCCTCGTGCCCGGCAGCGGGCGGCGTGCCGACCGTGACCGGGATTCCGGCGTCTCCGGCGCCGGGCCAGGCGCCGCCCACCGAACCGGCCCCCGGGTCTTGAGCCGTCACCCCCGGGCCACTGGCCTGCGAGCCGTCGTCGGCAGGGCCGGACGACTCGGACGGTGCCTTGGCAGCCGGAGGTACGGCGGTTTCGACCGTCGTGGGAACCGGCGAGCCCATGCCGGAGGCGTAGCCGAGGACGACGATCACCGCCGCGACGAGCGTTCCGGCGACGATCTCGTCGCGATGGTCTCCAGGCCAGGAAGCCCTGGCGAACAAGGACATGAGCCCTCCAGACACTGTGCATGAACCGCAGTGCCGAGGAGTGGATCAGAAACAACGATTCCCGACGACTACACGTCAGTTAATCGACGGTTTCATTGCCTCACTTCGAGCTGGGGGTGGTCTGTGAGGCCGGACGTCCGCGCCCTAATGCCACATTGCATTCCGTGAAAGAATTGAAGGGTGCGTGAATTCGAACAGGCGAGGTATTAACTCTTCACCGAATCACCGCGAAAGCGTGCCCGGAATTTCCCTGTGAGCACGTTCTCACCCCCCGAAGTGCGCCCTCAACCGCGCCTGCGCCCCCTCCCTCGCCCCCACCTCGTCCAGCCCCAGCAGGGCGGCGCCGAGGACAGGGCTCGCCTCGATCACCTGGGGGAGCGCCTTGGGGGCGAGGGCGGTCAGCAAGTCCGTGATCTTGTCGTTGAGTTGCGGGTGCCGGGCCGCCAGGACGCCGCCGCCCAGGAGGACGGGCGCCGGTTCGTCCAGGAGGTCCAGGCGGGTCAGGGCGACCACCGCCATGGAGACGACCTCTTCCGCCTGGCGTTCCACGATCGCGCGGGCGACCGGGTCGCCGTCGGCGGCCGTGGTGAAGAGGACCGGGGTCAGTTCGTGGCGGCGGGGCTGGGCCACATGACCCAGGTGCAGGGCCTCGATCAGGGCGTACATGGAGGGGAGGCCGAAGTGGGCGGGGAGGGTGTCGGCGAGGGCGGTGGCGGGGCCGCGGCCGTCCTCCGCGCGGGACGCGTGCCACATCGCCTCCTCCGACAGGCCCCAACCGCCGCCCCAGTCGCCCGAGACCCTGCCCAGCGCGGGGAAGCGGGCCGTGCGGCCGTCGGGGTGCATGCCCACGCAGTTGATGCCCGCGCCGCAGACGACGGCGACGCCCCGGGGTTCCGTGACCCCGGAGCGGAGGATCGCGAACGTGTCGTTGCGGACCGTCACCGTCGCCCCCCACGCGCGGGCGCGCAGCGCGGTCGCCAGTTGTTCCTCCTCGACCGGGAAGTCGGCGTTGGCGAGGCAGGCCGAGACGTGGTCGACGGACGTGAGGCCCCCCGTGATGAGCGCCCTCGAAACCGTGTCGGCCAGCACGCCCATGGCCGTCTCCAGTCCGACGGCCGGCGGGCGGAAGCCGCCCCCGCGTGCGGTGGCCAGGACTTCTCCGTCCGCCGTCACGATCGCGACGTCCGTCTTGCTGTTGCCGGCGTCGATGGCGAGGACACGTGCGGTCAGGCCCACGCGAGGTGCTCCCGGTTGTGTGCGATCAGCCGGTCGGTGAGCGCCTCGGCGTACTCGTACTGGCCGATGAGGGGGTGGGAGAGGAGGGCCTGGAAGACGCGCGTCCGGCCGCCGTGCAGGGCCGCCTCCAGGGCCAGCTCCTCGTAGGCCGTCACGTTCGCCATCAGGCCCGCGTACAGGGGGCCCACCGCGGGGACGGGGAGGGGGGACGCGCCCTTCGCGCCGACCGCGGCCTGTACCTCGATCACGGCGTCGTCGGGGAGGAACGGAAGCGTGCCCCGGTTGTACGTGTTCACCACCTGGTACGGGCTGCCCGTGCCGGTGAGGAGGGCCGCGGCCAGGTCCACCGCCGCCTCCGAGTAGTAGGCGCCGCCCCGCTTGGCGAGCAGGTCCGGCTTCTCGTCGAGGGCCGGGTCGGCGTACAGCTCCAGCAGTCGCCGTTCCATCGCCGCCACTTCGGCGGCCCGGGACGGCTTCGTACCCAGTTCCCGGACCACCTCGTCGTGGGCGTAGTAGTAGCGCAGGTAGTACGACGGGACCACGCCGAGGCGGTCCAGGAGGGGGCGGGGCAGGCGCAGGTCCGTCGCGATCGTGTCGCCGTGGTCGCCCAGCAGTTCGGGCAGGACGTCCTCGCCCTCCGGGCCGCCCAGGCGTACCCCGGTCTCCCACGTGAGGTGGTTGAGGCCCACGTGGTCCAGGTGCACCTCGGCGGCTCCCACGCCCAGCAGGGCCGCGAACTTGCGTTGCAGGCCGATCGCCACGTTGCACAGGCCGACCGCCCTGTGGCCCGCCTGGAGCAGGGCCCGGGTGACGATGCCCACGGGGTTGGTGAAGTCGATGATCCACGCGTCGGGGTTGGTGCGGCGTACGCGGTCCGCGATGTCCAGGACGACGGGGACCGTGCGCAGGGCCTTCGCCAGGCCGCCGGCGCCCGTCGTCTCCTGGCCCACGCAGCCGCACTCCAGGGGCCAGGTCTCGTCCTGTGCACGGGCCGCCTGGCCGCCGACACGGAGCTGGAGGAGCACCGCGTCCGCGCCGTCCACCGCCCGGTCGAGGTCGGTGGTGGTGGTGATCCGGCCCGGGTGGCCCTGACGGGCGAAGATACGGCGGGACAGGCCGCCGACCAGGTCCAGACGGTCCTCCGCCGGGTCCATCAGGACCAGTTCCTCGACGGGCAGGGTGTCCCGCAGCCGGGCGAAGCCGTCCACGAGTTCGGGGGTGTAGGTCGAGCCTGCGCCGACCACGGTGAGTTTCACGTCTGTCTAACCCTTCACTCCGGTGAGCGTGACGCCCTCGACGAACGCCTTCTGGGCGAAGAAGAACACGAGGATCACGGGGGCCATGACCAGCACGGTGGCGGCCATGGTGAGGTTCCAGTCGGTGTGGTGGGCACCCTTGAACGACTCCAGGCCGTAGGAGAGGGTCCAGGCGCCCGGGTTCTCCGAGGCGTAGATCTGGGGGCCGAAGTAGTCGTTCCACGCGTAGAAGAACTGGAAGAGGGCCACCGCGGCGATGCCCGGTTTCGCCATCGGGAGGACGACCTTCAGGAGGGTGCGCAGGTCGCCGCAGCCGTCGACCCTCGCCGCGTCCAGGTACTCGTCGGGGATCGTGGTGAGGAACTGGCGCAGCAGGAAGATCGAGAACGCGTCCCCGAACGCCATCGGGATGATCAGCGGCCAGAGCGTGCCGGACAGGTCCAGCTGCTTCGCCCAGAACAGGTACATCGGGATGATGACCACCTGGGGCGGCAGCATCATCATCGAGATGACCAGCATCAGGGCCAGGTTGCGGCCGCGGAAGCGGAACTTGGCCAGGGCGTAGGCGACGGGGATCGAGGAGACGACGGTGAGGACCGTGCCCAGGCCCGCGTAGAGGAGGGTGTTCTTCCACCACGTGAGGAAGCCGGGGGTGTCGAAGACCTTCGCGTAGTTGCCCCACTCCCAGGTGTGCGGGATCAGGTCGCGGCTGAGCGCCTGGCTGTCGCTCATGAGGGAGGTGAGGAGGACGAAGACGAAGGGGAGCGTGAAGAAGAGGGCCGCCGCGATGCCCACGGAGTGGATCGCGACCCATTCCAGCAACGCCCTTCGGTGGGCCGTGCGTTCCGCGGGGGAAGGCGGTGCCTTCGACTCCAGGGGTTTGTCGAGTACCTGAGTCATCGGTCACCTGCCTGGATCAGGCCGCCCCGGCGGCGCATCAGAAGTGCCGTGAAGGCCATGGAGAGCACGAAGAGGATCAGCGCCACCACACAGGCGGAGCCGTAGTCGAAGCGCTGGAAGCCGAGGTTGTAGACGAGTTGGGGGAGGGTGAGCGTGGACTTGTCCGGGTAGCCGGGCTCGAACTGGGTGCCCGCCCCCTGGATCACGCCCGACGCGACCTTTCCGGCGATCAGTGGCTGTGTGTAGTACTGCATCGTCTGGATGACGCCGGTGACGACCGCGAACATGACGATCGGTGAGATGTTCGGGAGCGTGACGTAGCGGAAGCGCTGCCAGGGCGTCGCGCCGTCCAGTTCGGCCGCCTCGTACTGCTCCTTCGGCACGTCGAGCAGCGCCGCCATGAAGATGACCATCAGGTCGCCGATGCCCCAGAGGGCCAGGAGGGTGAGGGCCGGCTTCGACCAGGCGGGGTCGTTGAACCAGCCCGGGGTGGGGAGACCGGCTTTCTCCAGAAGGGAGTCGACCGGGCCCGTGCCGGGGTTGAGGAGGAAGGCGAAGGCCATCGTGGCCGCCACCGGCGGGGCGAGGTACGGCAGGTAGAAGAGGGTGCGGAAGACACCCGTGGCCGTCTTGATCCTGGTGATCAGCAGGCCCACGCCCAGGCCGAAGGCGACCCGGAGCGTGACCATGATGACGACCAGCCACAGGGTGTTGCGCAGGGCGGGCCAGAAGAACGGGTAGTGCGCGAAGACGTAACCCCAGTTCTTCGTGCCCGACCAGGACGGCGGCCGGAAGCCGTCGTAGTGCATGAAGGAGAAGTAGACGGTGGAGAGCAGCGGGTAGGCGAAGAAGACCGAGAAGCCGATCAGCCACGGGGAGAGGAAGGCGAGGGTGCGCAGGGTCGAGCGGCGGTGTTTCGCGCGCAGCGTGTAAGTGCTCATGATGCTCTTGGCTCACTTCGCCTGCGCGATGTCCGTGTCGATCTGCCGGGCCGTCTTCTTCAGGCCCGCCTTGAGATCGGTCGCCCTGCCGCTTTCGTAGTCGTAGCCGAACTCCTGGATGGTGGTGAGGTAGACGCCGCCGTTGACGGAGGCGGGGGCGGTGGTGGAGTCCGGGTTCGCGGCGATCTCCAGGAACGTCTTGAAGCGCGGGTCGAACGTGAGCTTCGGGGACTTCAGGGCGGCGAGCGTCGACGGGACGTTGTGGATGGCGTTGGAGAAGTTCACGACCGCGTCCGTGTCCGTGGTCATGTACTTCACCAGCTCCCAGGCCGCGTTCTGCTTCTTGCTGGTCGCCGCGACACCCGCGATGGTGCCGGTGATGTAGCCCTTGCCGTACTGGTCGGCCTGGTCGTCGGGGACGGGCAGCGGGGCCACGCCGATCTCGAACTTCGGCTTGGCGGCGAGGGCCATGCCCAGCCGCCACTCGCCGTCCAGCTGCATCGCGACCTGGCCGGTGTGGAAGGGGTGCTTGGGGCCCCATTCGTCGCCGAGCTTCGAACGGTAGGTCTCCAGCTTGCGGTAGCCGCCCAGTTCGTCGACCAGTTTCTTCTGGAGTTTGAAGGCGTTCTCGAAGGCCGGGTCCTTGGCGACGTTCGACGTGCCGTCCTTGCCGAAGTACGTGGGGGAGAACTGGCCGAGGTAGTGCTCGGTGGTGGTCTCCCAGCCGTGGTAGTTCGGCATGAAGCCGAGCTGCTTGTAGGTGTCGCCCTCGGGGATGGTGAGCTTCTTCGCGTCCTTCTCGAACTCGGACCAGGTCTTCGGGGGGCTGGTGATGCCGGCCTTCTCGAAGGCCGTCTTGTTGTAGTAGAGGCCGTAGGCGTCGCCGAGGAGCGGGACCGCGCAGCGGTTGCCGTCGAACTGGGTGTACTGGTTCATCGCCTTCGGGAAGGTCTTCTCCGGGTCGACGCCGGACTTCTCGAAGAACGGGTTGAGATCCACCAGGGCGCCGGAGGAACAGAACCGTCCGACGCTGTTCGTGGTGAACGACGAGATCACGTCCGGGGCCTTGGCGCCGCCGGTGCGCAGGGCCTGGTTGATCTTGTCGTCGGTCATGTTGCCGACGACGTCGACGTGGATGTTGGGGTGCGCCTTCTCGAATCCGGCGATCAGGGACCGGACGGCCTTCACCTCGGCGGGCGCGCTCCAGGCGTGCCAGAAGTTGATGGTGGTGTCCTTCGAGGCGTCGTCACTCGCGGCGGACCCCGACTGGCCGGTGCAGGCGGTGGCGAGGAGGGCGACGGAGGCGGAGGCGGCGAGTGTTATGGCGGTTTTTCTTGAAATTCCGGGCATGGCAGAGCTCCCTGAGGCACGCGGAAGAAGAGGAAGGAGGGAGGGGAGAAGGGAAATACCGGGGGAGGGGGGTGGGGTCAGCGGGAGGTGTCGAAGACCTCGTCGCGCGTGGTCGCGAGCGCACTCTCCAGCGCGCCGCGCAGCACGGGGTGTTCACGCACGTCGCCCACGACCAGGCGCGGCCGTGACGCGGCCAGCTCCTCCAGCTCGGCCTGGACGAGGGCGCGCAGCGCCTCGCCGCCCGAGGTGAGGGAGGCGCCGCTCAGCACGACGAGTTCGGGGTCGAGGACCGAGACGAGGGAGGCCAGACCGGTCGCCAGCCGGGTCGCGTAGGTCTGGAGGAGACGGCGGTGGGCTGCGTCGTCGGTCTCCGCCGCCCTGGACACCAGCGCGGCGGCGGCCTCGGCGTACGGGCCCGGCGGGATGTCCTCGATGCCGAGCTCGCGGGCCAGCCGGGGTACGGCCTGTGAACCGGCGAGCTCCTGGTAGCCGCCGCTGTTGGCCTTGGTGACCTGACGGACCAGAGGCGTGCCCGGCACCGGCAGGAAGCCGACCTCGCCGGCGCCGCCGGTCCAGCCGCGGTGCAGCCGGCCGCCGAGGACCAGGGCGGCGCCCAGGCCCTCCTCGTTCCACAGCAGCACGAAGTCCGTGTGGCCCCGGGCCGCGCCGAGGCGCTGTTCGGCGAGCGCGACCAGGTTGACGTCGTTCTCGTACTCGAACGGCATCGGCAGCGCGGCGGCGAGCTCGTCCAGGAGGGTCGGGGAGTGCCAGCCGGGCAGGTGGGAGGCGTAGCGCAGCCGGCCCGTCGTGGGGTCGAAGGCGCCGGGAGTGCCGATGACGAGGCGGTGGATGTCGCCCCGGGTGAGGCCCGCCGCCTTCACCGCGCCGTCCAGGGCGTCGGTGACCTGACGGACGACCGGGGTGCCGGTGCGCCTGCCGGGGGTGGGCAGTTCGTGACGGCCGACCGTGCGGCCGGTGATGTCGGCGACGGCGGCGATGATCCGCTGCGGGGTGACGTCGAGTCCGGCGGCGTGTCCGGCGGCCGGGTTGACCTCGTAGAGCTGGGCGTTCGGGCCGGGTCGGCCTTCGGTGGTGCCGGTGGCCAGGACGAGGCCCGCCGCCTCCAGGCGGGCCAGGAGCTGGGAGGCGGTCGGCTTGGACAGGCCGGTGAGCTTGCCGATCCGGGTGCGGGACAGCTGACCGTGCTCCAGCAGCAGGTCCAGGGCGGCCCGGTCGTTCATGGCGCGCAGGACGCGTGGGGTGCCCGGCGTTCCGGCGGTTCCTGCCATGCGTGTCCACACCTGCCCTTCGGCTGCTCAGCTTTTCAGTGATCAGGAGGGGAAGTCCATCCGGCGACCGGCGTCGGGGGGAAGCCGAGCCTCACGAGCACTGTTAGGAAAGTTTCCTGTTGGTTGAGAGGAAGGTAGGGCGAAGGGGGTGCGGCGTCAAGGGGTGGTCGCCGGATCGGCGCCGTGGCTCGGGTCGCGCGTCCGCGGGGGCGTCGCGTTCGCGCCCTCAGGCTGCGCGCCCGTGGACGTGCTGTTAGAAGGGAGATGGAAAAACAGACCTCACGGTTCCCCCTTTTCCCTTTCGGTGATCTCGACGTCATCCATTCGTTGTCCATGTGTATTGCCGTTTGAATTGCGAGAGATCGAATGGCAAAGTGAGCGCTTGCTGCCGCATGCGTCGGTGGCGAGTTTCATCAAGGGGAATCAGAAGGAGGGGGCACGTTGCGCAAGCTCAAGCTGCTCGGGTCTCTGGTGGGGGCTGCTCTCGCGGTGGGGGCGCTGTCGACTGCTCCGGCGAGTGCCGCCGCCGGTGACGGCGGAATTTCCGTGAAGAAGGTGCAGCGGGGAAGCGTCACCTGCTTCAATTACTCATGGGGTGACGACGGTATCGCGAGTTACACCGTCTATTACCACAACACGTGCGCGGGCAGCCACGGTCTCTATGTGACGACCAATGCGGGGCTGTCGCACGAGTGCATATGGGTGGGGGGCGGAAAGAAGGGTTCCCACGTCTTCTACACGCCGCCGATCAAGTTCGAGCACAAGAAGACCTGCTGAACGCGAAAGGGCTCCCGGTGACGGGAGCCCTTTCTTCGGTGCGGAGGTCCTACTTGGTCACGCTCGGCGGGGCCAGCGGCGTCGCGGCCTGGGACTGCGGCGAGGTGGAGTTGGCGTAGACCGACGGGGCGGCCATCCCCGCCGTCGGGTCGGAGGTCTGCTCCTCCAGCGGGGCCGTGGCACCGCCGACGATGCGGATGCCGGCCGCGTCGAAGGCCCGCTTGATGCGCCAGCGCAGCTCGCGCTCCACGGTCAGGGACTTGCCGGGCATGGTCTTGGCCGTGACGCGCACGACCATGGAGTCCAGCAGCACGCTGTCCAGACCGAGGACCTCGATCGGGCCCCACAGCAGTTCGTTCCACGGCTCCTCGGCGCCCATCTTCTCGGCGACCTCGTCGAGCGTGGCCTTGACCTTGTCCAGGTCCTCACCGGCGTGGACCGTGACGTCCACGTTGGCCGTGGCCCAGCCCTGGGAGAGGTTGCCGATGCGCTTGACCTCGCCGTTGCGCACGTACCAGATCTCACCGCCGTCGCCGCGCAGCTTGGTCACGCGCAGGCCCACCTCGATCACCTCGCCGGAGGCGACGCCCGCGTCGATCGTGTCGCCGACGCCGTACTGGTCCTCCAGGATCATGAAGACGCCGGACAGGAAGTCCGTGACGAGGTTGCGGGCGCCGAAACCGATCGCCACACCGGCGACACCGGCGGACGCCAGCAGCGGCGCCAGATTGATGTTGAACGCGGAGAGGATCATCAGGGCCGCGGTGCCGATGATCAGGAAGCTCGCGACCGAGCGCAGTACCGAGCCGATCGCCTGGGAACGTTGACGGCGGCGCTCGAGGTTGACCAGCAGGCCGCCCAGGGCTGAGCCGTCCACCGACTGCTCGGTGCGGCTCATCCGGTCTATGAGCTTGGTGATCGCCCGGCGCACCACGATCCGCAGTACTGTCGCTATCACCACGACGAGCAGGACCTGCAAGCCGATCGCGAGCCACGTCGACCAGTTCTGCTCGACCCAGCCGGCGGCGTTCGTCGCCTTCTCCTGGGCGTCCTGGAGCGAGGGGACTCTCGGGGTCTCTGTGTCCGAGGGTGTCGGCGACGGCGACGGACCGGCGGCGAGCAGGATCGCGGACAGGGACACGGCAGATACCTCCAGGTGCAACGGTCTGCCCCGGTGCGGTGGTCCGGCGGGGGTCAAGGTCACGACTGGGTCACCGAAGGGACAGAACCACCACACTAACGGGGCATTGTGTGTGCTCCCTCGGAATGTGTGAAGGAGAGACCGTGCTCACCTGGGCTTGAACAGGCCATGATCTGGGGGATGAATCAGATGTGGTCGAAAACACTCCCAGCCCGTTACCGGGACATGGTGGCGCTTCCACCAGGCATGAGGAGAGACTGACTACGAATCGTCCCGGCGCGAGCCACGCGCCGCCGGCGTCCAAGGAGGCATCCGTGCCGCATGTCCTGGTCCTCAACGCGTCGTACGAGCCGCTAGGTGTCGTACCGCTCCGCCGCGCGCTCGTCCTCGTCCTCGAGAACAAGGCCGTATGTCTCGAGGAGTCCGGCGCCTACCTGCACAGCGCGACCGTCACAGTCCCCGCACCCAGCGTGGTCCGGCTCAAGCGATTCGTCCGGGTTCCCTATCGGGGGCCCGTTCCACTGACCCGCCGGGCGCTGTTCGCCCGCGACGGGGGCCGGTGCATGTACTGCGGTGGCGTCGCAACCAGCGTCGACCACGTCATCCCGCGCAGCCGCGGGGGCAAACACGTCTGGGACAACGTGGTGGCGTCCTGCCGCCGCTGCAACCACGTGAAGGCCGACCGGCATCTCGTCGAGATCGGCTGGCGGCTGCGCCACAAACCCGCCCCGCCCTCCGGCCTGGCCTGGCGCATCATCGGGACCGGTCACCGGGATCCGCGCTGGCTGCCGTACTTGCAACCGTACGGCGCGGACGACGCCATGGCCCGGATCGACGGCATTCCCGCCTGACGACGATCCGGGCCTTCGTATTGCCGCGTGCGGCACCGGCCGGCCCGGGGAACCCCCGTTCCCCCGGGCCGGGCCGTCATGCGGTGCGCCCTTACGCGTACCGCAGCTCCCCCGGGCGCAGCGTGCGGCGCAGCAGGGGCAGCGAGGTGGCCGCGGCCAGCAGGCAGGCGGCGTGGACGGCGAGGGGCACCAGGGCCGTCGCCCATGGCACGGCGCGGCCCGAGAGCGCGGCGTACCACGTGCCGATGGCCATCCCGCCGAGGCCCGCGAGCAGCACCGCGGGCGCCAGCGGCAGCGCGGTCTCCAGCAGCAGGGCCTTGGCGAGCACCGTGCGCGGCACCCCGGCGGCGGCCTGCGCGGCCAGGCCCCGGCGGCGGGTGGCCAGGGACTCGGCTGTGCCGACGGCGAGACCGGACAGGGTGATCGCGAAGGCGACCACGATGGCGGCGCCGGTGAGGTCGAGACCGGTGGTGTAGTAGGACTCGCTCTCGGCGAGGTGCTCCTCGGTGCGCACCACGTCGCCCAGCACCTGCCGGATGCCCAGGAAGCCGGTCCCGACGACCGTCACCAGCAGCACCGCCGCATGGGTGCGGGCGGCCGACCACGGGTCGTCGCGCAGCCGTTCCGCCGCGATCAGGGTCGCCGCCGACCGGGCCCGGACCGCGAGGATCCGCCCGGTCGCCCGCGCGGTGGCGCCGGAGAGCCACACCGCGCCCGCCCCGACCGCGAGGACCGCGCCCATCAGGGTCAGCGGCGGCCCGCCGCCCGGCCGGTCGGCGGCGGCCGTGGACGTCGTGGCCACGGTCAGCAGCGCCATCACCGCCACGACCAGGATCCCGGCGAGGAACAGCAGCCCGGGCCCCCGCCCGCCGCGCGGCCCGACCCGGCGCACCCAGCCGAGCGGCGAGGCCACCACCCGGCGCAGCGCCAGCGCGCCCGTGACCGCGCCCAGGACTGGTACGGCCACGGCGACCAGGGCGATCCCCGCCCACGTCAGGGCGTTCGGCCGGTCCCACAGGCGCAGCAGGAACAGCACCGAGAAGACGGTGGCGACCGCCGAGCCCAGCAGACAGGCCAGCCCGGTCTCCAGTGCCGCGATCCGCCGCACCTGCCAGGGCGTCGCCCCGGCCAGCCGCAGCCCGGCCAGCCGCCGGTCGCGGTGCACCGCGCCGATCCGGGCGCACTGGCCGAGGAAGCCGAGCACCGGCACGAGCAGAAGCAGCAGGCCGACGATCACACCGGACCGCGTACCGGGCTCGTCCAGCAGACCCTCCGCGACGGACACGTCGGCGCTGCCGCGCAGCGAGGCGAGGGCGACGGCGGCCAGCGCGAACCCCGTCGCGAGCGCGGCTCCCGTCGCCGTGAGCGTCACCCGCCACCACTCGCCGCGGTCGGAACCCCGGGTGAGTTCCCAGGCGAGACGCAGATCGGAGCGCAAGGGGTTCATGCCGTCACCCCCAGCGGGGCCACCGTGCCGTCGAGGAGCTGCACCTCGCGGTCCGCGTACGCCGCCACCTGGGCGTCGTGGGTGATCAGCACGACCGCCGTGCCCGACTCGCGGGCCGTGTGGACCAGGGCCGTCATGACCTGCTCGCCGGACAGCGAGTCCAGCGCCCCCGTCGGCTCGTCGGCGAAGACCACCTTCGGGCCGGTGACCAGGGCCCGGGCCAGGGCGGCCCGCTGGGCCTGGCCGCCGCTCATCTCGCCCGGCCGCGCCTCCCCCTGGCCGCGCACCCCGAACCGCTCCAGCCACTCGGCGGCCCGGGCCCGGGCGCCGGCCCGGTCGGTGCCCGCCAGCAGCAGCGGGAGGGCGACGTTGTCCAGGGCCGTCAGCTCGGGGATGAGCTGCCCGAACTGGAACACCACGCCGAACTCGGTGCGGCGCAGCTCGCTCAGCCGCTTCTCGGACAGGTCCTCCAGCCGCCGCCCGTCGTACGTCACCGAGCCCTCGTCCGGGCGGACGATCCCGGCCAGACAGTGCAGCAGCGTCGACTTGCCGCTGCCGCTCGCGCCGGTCACGGCGAGTATCTCGCCCGCGTGCAGCTCGACCGAGGCGCCGCGCAGGGCGGGTGTCCTGCCGTGTGCCTTGGTGAGGCCGCTCGCCGAGAGGAGGGGCACGGGTCTGCTCATACTGCGTCGACCTCCGCGGTCAGGGTGGTCAGCCGGGCCGCCGTGGTGCTCATCCAGCGGAGGTCGGCGTCGAGGTGGTTGAGGGCGTAGTCCGCCGAGAGCACGGTCGCCAGGTCGGCGCCCTTGGCGGCCTTGACCGCCGTGAGTTCCCGCATCCGCTCCATGTGGGCGGTGCGCTGGGCGCTCAGGTACCCGGCCGGGTCGCCGCCCGCGAGGATGGCGACCACGACCTTGGCGAAGATCTCGTTCGCCACGAAGGGGGCGGGCGGCGCGATCGCGCCGGACCAGCGGGACAGTTCGTGCGTCCCCTCGTCGGTCGTGCGGTACATCGTCCGCTCCGGGCCGCCGTCCGAGTCGGTGCCCTCGACTTCGGCGAGGCCGTCCCGGACGAGGCGCTGGAGCGTCGTGTAGACCTGCCCGTAGGCGAGGGGACGGGCCTGGGGGAAGCGTTCGTCGTGGCGTCGCTTGAGGTCGTAGCCATGGCTCGGCCCCGAGGCGAGCAGGCCCAGCAGGATGTGGCGGGTGCTCATGCCGATCATTATGTACTGAGTACATGTACTGAGTGAATAGTGGGGCCTGATCGACTTCCGGCCGGGGGAAGTCCGACCGGAGCTCCGGACAGGTCACTCGGTGACGGCGTACGCCTCCACGGACCACAGCGAGTACCCGTACGGGGTCGCCCGCTTCTCGCCCTGCACCCGCACGAAGCGGACGTCACGCTCGTCCATGCGGACGCTCTCCCGGCCGCCCTTGCCGTCCCGTACCGCGGCCGCCGTGCGCCAGCGGCGGCCGTCCGGCGAGACCTGGACGCGGTACGCCGAGGGGTGGGCGTCCTGCCAGCTCAGCACGAGCTGCCCGAGCCGTGTCGGGCGGGCCAGCTCGACCTGCCACCAGGCGCCGTCGTCGACCGGGGAGGACCAGCGGGTCTCCGGGTCGCCGTCGTTCGCCGCCGAGGCGGGGAAGTCGGGCGTCTCGTCGGCCGAGGAACGTGCCGTGCCGGTGCGCGCCAGGTCGGGTCCGCCGGTGGGCGGGAAGGCCCGGACGGTGAGCGTGCGGGTCGCTCCCGCGAACCCCAGCCGGATGTCGTACGACCGCCCCGGCGAGCCGCGCTCCACGGTCACCTCGACCGGGACCTCCACGGTCGTGCCGCGCGGCACGGTCAGCTCGTTCCTCGGCACCCGCACCTGGACGCCCTCGGGCGCCTTCACGGTGAGCCTGCCCCGGGCGTCGGCGGGGCGCAGCGAGCCCAGCCCGGCCGTCAGCCGCTCCGTCTTGCCGTTCTCGGCGTCCACGCGATCGCGCGGCAGCGACAGGGAGGTGGCGGGGGAGTCCGTGAACCACGGCACCAGATGGCGAACGCGGGAGGCGGCGGGGCCGGTGACCCGGACGGCGTCGGCCCGGAGCCCGCCCCGGGCCCCGGCCGTGCCGGACGCGGCCGGGGCGCGACCCTCCGCCCGGCCCTGCCCGGGTGCGCCCGGCGGCCGCTCTGCCGCCCGGCCCTGGCCCGGTGTCCGGGTCGGGGGCGTGCCCGGTGTGTCCGGCCGGGGGTGGTCCTGCCGGGCCTGGCCCGGTGCCCGCGTCTCGGGCCGGTGCGAGATCTCGTGCCCGGCTTGCTGGTCCTGCCCCGGTGTCCGGGGGCGGGGGTCGTCCTCCCGGGTCCGGCCCGGAGCCTGTGTCCCGGTCGTGGGCGAAGCCTCCGGCTGGTGGTCGTCCCGCTGGTCCTGCCCGGGTGCCTGGGCCCGTGGAGTCCCCGGTGTCGGGGTCGGGGGCGTGCCCGGTGTGTCCGGCCGGGGGGCGTCCTGCCCGGCCCGGCTCGGGGCCTGTGTCCCGGTCGTGGGCGAGGCCTTCGGCTGGTGGTCGTCCCGCCGGTCCTGCCCCGGTGTCTGGGCCCGTGGAGCACCTGGTGTCCGGGTCGGGGACGTGCCCGGCGTGTCCGGCCGGGGGGCGTCCGGCCCGGCCCGGCCCGGTACGCGTACCTCCGTCGCCCCCGACGGGGACAGCCGGCCGACGGTCCGCCAGCCCTCGCCCGGCACATGCAGTTCGACACTGCCCTCGGTGCCGGGGTCGGTGAGGACCGTCACGGCGGTCAGGTCCCGGGGGTGCGGGAAGCGCAGGGTGCGGCCGGCGCCCGGGTCGCCGGGGTTCGGGGGCGGCTCGTGGTGGATGCCCGACCAAGCCGCGTACGCCTTCTGCGCCTGCCGCAGGAACGGGTCCAGCACGTCCGTGCCGACCTCGACCGAGGCCGGTTCCAGCCGGGCCCGCAGCGTGCCGAGCCTGCGATACGCCGTCCAGGCCGCCGCCGTGTCGCCGGCGCGCTGCGCGTCCAGCATGTCGAGCGCGGCCGTGCCCGCCTCGCCGTAGCGGGACAGCTGCTCGGCCCAGGGGGCGACCTCGGAGCCGAGGCCGGTGCCCGTCAGCCGCCGGGGCAGCTCGCGCAGCACCGTGAACGCCTCGCGCAGCCGCCGCCCGGCGTCACCGTCCGTCCCGGCCCCGCCCGCCGTACGGGCCCGCCAGTACGCCTCCGTCAGCGGGCGCAGATACGCGGACTCCTCACCGCCGAG
The DNA here is from genome assembly GCF_039540295.1 of Streptomyces venetus. NCBI lineage: Bacteria > Bacillati > Actinomycetota > Actinomycetes > Kitasatosporales > Streptomycetaceae > Streptomyces > Streptomyces venetus. The sequence goes on along the minus strand of NZ_BAABET010000001.1, from coordinate 683,838 downwards.
GACCGACGACGCGTCGTTCCCGGCGAGCGCGGCCAGGGCCTCCTCGCGGTCCCGGTCCCCGCCCGCGAGGTCGGTGATCGCGGCCCGCCAGGACTCCCCGGGACGGTAGGCGCGGGGGTTCCAGGCGTAGTCGGCGGCGGTGAACAGCGGGATGCGGGACGCCTCCGGCTGCTGCATCGCGTTGGCGAGCAGGGCGGCCGATCCGGAGGCCACGGCCGGTTCGCGGCCCTGGTAGGGGCCGAGGAAGATACGGCCCGGCTCGTAGTCGTTGACCGGGTAGTTGTCCATCGTGACCAGCGGATGCCCGAACGCCTTCCGCGCGCCGGCCAGTTCGCCGCCCGTGATGGTGCGGGGCACCACCCCGACACCCGTCCAGGCCACCTCGACCTCCGCGTCCAGCGCGTCCGCGAGGGCCCGCCGGTAGTCGGTCGAGCCGTCCTCGTAGTACTCGGTCGGCATCAGGGACAGGGCCGCGGCGCCGGGATGCCGTTCCGCCAGGTGCCGGGTCACCGCGTTCGCCACCCGGGCCTGCGCCCGCGCGGCGGCCCGCGGGCCGGAGCCGAACCGGTCGGCGTCCGCGCCGCAGTGCCACTCGCTGTAGCTGACGTCCTGGAACTGGAGCTGGAAGGCCCGGAAGCCCAGCGCCCACATGGCGTCGAGCTTGCGCGTCAGCGCGCGCACGTCGGCGTCCGAGGCGAAGCACATCGCCTGGCCCGGAGCCACCGCCCAGCCGAGGGTGACGTGGTTGCGGCGCGCCCGCTCGGCCAGCTCCCGGAACTCGGCCCGCTGCCGCGCCGGGTACGGCTCCCGCCAGCGCGCCTGCCGGTACAGGTCGTCGCCGGGGGCGTACAGGTAGCGGTTCTGCTTGGTGCGCCCCATGAAGTCGAGCTGTCCCAGCCGCTGCCCGTGCGTCCACGCGGTGCCGTAGAAGCCCTCGGCGATGCCGCGCACGGCGGTGCCGGGCCAGTCGCGTACGACGGCCGCCGCGAGGGTGCCGTCGGGTCGCAGGAGCTGCCGCAGCGTCTGCACCGCGTGGAACAGTCCGTCCTGACCGGTGCCGGTGAGGGACACGCCGCCCGCGCCCACGGACAGCTCGTATCCCCCGGAGGGGAGCGCGTGCCGGTCGCCCCGGCGTACCGGCTCGGTCGAAGCGCGCACCGTCAGCGCTCCCGGCCGCTGCTCGGCGGAGTCGGTGATCCTGCGGGCCCCGGCCTCGCCCAGCAGCTCGCGCAGGGCCTCGACGGCGTAGGGGTCGGCCCCGGGGCCGGTGATCAGGGCGACCTCGTCCGGCACCGCGACCGGGGCGCCGTTCCCGCGCAAGGACTGCGGCCGCGGCCAGACGGAGAGGTCCGGCCCGGCGCTGTCGGGGGTCGGCGTCGCGGTCGTGCCCGGGGCGGGCGGAGCGGCCACCGCGGCGGGCGGGATGCCGAGGCTTCCGGCGACGACGGCGACCGCGAGAGCCACTGCCCGCTTCCCACGCCTCAGTCCCACAGGCCCCCTCCTGATGTGTTCGACCGGGAGAACGAGCCCACCACCCCTGCGGTGAAGGTGTCAACGGGAGTGGCCGGTGTGGCCGATTTGTCGGACTCTGGAGGAAGTGGAGGGGAGTGGAATGTGAACAGAAGCACGATGTTCGGCCTGGGGCGTCTGTCCTCGCCTCGACTGGGTAGGGCTGCGATAACCCGTCGAACGACGAACCAGACTAGGAGGCCCCCGTGGCTGCGATGACTTTCCTTCCGCTCCCGGCCCCGTCCAAACCCGTGGCGGACACGTCCGCCGAACTCGACCCGCACTACGACGATCCCCGCTACGACGACCCCCACTACTGCATCTTCAGCGCCGAGAGCACCTGCGCCGAGCCGCCGCTGACCAGCGAGCCCCCGCTGCCCGACGCCGAGCCCCTCACCAGTGAACCGCCGCTCGCCGAATCCGCCCCCCTGACCAGCGAGCCCTCCGCCTTCGTGCCGGACTACATGAGGTCCTAGGGGGCCTGGATGACCGCATCCCGGCCGGCCGAACCGCCCTCCGAGGACCTGTCGCGCCTCGCCGACCTGCACGGCGTCGCCACGTCCTACAGCCCCTCCCCGGACCGTTCGGTTCCGGCCTCGGCCACCGCGGTCACCCTCACCCTCGCCGCTCTCGGGGTGGACGCGAGCACGCCCGGCGCCGTCCGCGCCGCGCTCGCCGCCCGGGAGCGGGAACTGGGCGCACGACTGCTGCCGCCCACGGTGGTCGGCTGGGGCACCGGCCCCCCGGCCGCCCTGGCCGCGCTCCCCGACGGCACCCGGCTGCGCGTCGACACCGAGCAGGGCGAGACACACACCTCTGCCGAGCGGCTCCCGCCGGGCGTCCACCGCCTGACCGCCACCGCCCCCGACGGCCGCACGGCCACCGCCCACCTGATCGTCGCCCCGCCCCGCCTGCCCGCCGCCACCGCACGCTCGCACGGACTCCTCGTCCAGCTGTACTCCCTCCTCTCCCGCCGCTCCTGGGGCATGGGCGACCTCGGCGACCTCGCGGAACTGGCCGGCTGGGCCGGGAGGTCGTTCGGCGCCGGGTTCGTCCAGGTCAACCCGCTGCACGCGGCCGTGCCCGGCGCGCCCACCGACCCCTCCCCGTACCGCCCCTCCTCACGCCGCTTCCCCGACCCCGTGCACCTGCGGATCGAGGACGTCCCCGAGTACGCCTACGTCGAGGACCGCGAGCGGCTGCGCCCCCTGCTGGAGGGAGCAGGACGGCTGCGCGAAGCGGTGCTGACGGAGGGCGCGCTGATCGACCGGGACGCCGTGTGGGAGCTCAAGCGGGAGGCGCTGGAGCTGCTGTGCGAGGTGCCGCTCGGTCCCGGCAGGCGCGCCGCCTACTGCGACTTCCTCGCCGGGCAGGGCCATGCCCTGGAGGACCACGCCACCTGGTGCGCGCTCGCCGAGGTGCACGGCTCGGACTGGCACCGCTGGCCGACCGGCCTGCGTGACCCCCGCTCGCCCGACGTCGCCCGCGCCCGGTCCGGGCTCATGGACAGGGTCGACTTCTGGACGCGGCTCGCCTGGCTCACCGACACCCAGCTCACCGCCGCACAGCGCGCGGGCCGCGAGGCCGGGATGCGGGTCGGGATCGTGCACGACCTCGCGGTCGGCGTGCACCCCGGCGGCGCCGACGCCTGGGCGCAGCAGGAGTACTTCGCCGCCGGGATGTCGGTGGGCGCCCCGCCGGACGCCTTCAACGCGCGCGGCCAGGACTGGGGCCTGCCGCCCTGGCGCCCCGACCGCCTGGCCGCCTCGGGCTACACCCCGTTCCGCGAACTGCTCCGCGCCCTGTTCCGCTACGCCGGAGCCCTGCGCATCGACCACGTCATGGGCCTGTTCCGCCTGTGGTGGGTCCCCGAGGGCCGTCCGCCCACGGAGGGCACCTACGTCCGCTACGACGCCGAGGCCATGCTCGCGGTCCTCGTCCTGGAGGCCTCCCGGGCCGGGGCCCTGGTGATCGGTGAGGACCTGGGCACCGTCGAACCCGGCGTCCGCGAGAAGCTCCGCGAGCGCGGGGTGCTCGGCACGTCCGTGCTGTGGTTCGAACGCGACTGGGAGGGTGACGGCCGCCCCCTGCCCCCCGGCGGCTGGCGCTCCGACTGCCTGGCCACCGCCACCACCCACGACCTGCCCTCCACGGCCGCCCGCCTCAGCGGTGAGCACGTCGAGCTCCGTGACAGCCTCGGCCTGCTGACCCGCCCCCTGGCGGAGGAGCGCGCCGAAGCCGCCGCCGACACGGGGGAGTGGCTGGCCCTGCTCAACAGCCTCGGCCTGCTGGACGGCGGCACCGGCGGCACCGACACGTCCTCGGAGGAGGCCGAGATCCAGGCCGTCCACCGCTTCCTGCTGCGCACCCCGGCCCGCATGATCGGCGTCTGGCTCCCGGACGGGGTGGGCGACCGCCGCCCGCAGAACCTTCCGGGCACCTGGGACCAGTACCCGAACTGGCGCCTGCCGATCGCGGACGCGGAGGGGCGCCCTGTGACGCTGGAGGACCTGGCGGCGTCGCCTCGGCTGCACGCGCTGATGAGTGTGCTCCGGGACGGCGGCGCGTGAGGCGAGGGCCTCTCGGGACTCCTTACGGCACCCCGGACGCGCGTCCCCACTCGGCGTTGGATACTTTTGACACCGTGGACAAGAAGAACGCCCTGCGCGCCGGCGCCCTGGCAGCCGGTACGACGCTGATGATGCTGCTCCTGTCGTCGCCCGCCTCCGCGCTCACGCGCGACGACGGTGACGACCCCGGTACGGGCCTGAGCGTCATCGAGACGCTGGGCCTCTTCGTCTTTGCCCCGATCGTGCTGTACCTGGTCATCGCAGGTCTGGTGATGGCCGGCGACAAGTCGCACAAGAAGAAGGACCCGACCAGCTCCAACATCGCCACCAAGGCCGAGGCGAAGAGCGAAGTCAAGGCCTGATCAGCGTTCCTCTTCGAGGGCGTCGCCGCGGTCACCGCGCGACGCCCTCGTTGTCGTCAGGGCCTCTCCGTCCCCGCCAGCAGTTCCCGCAGGAGGCCGGCCAGGAGGGCGGCCCGTTCCGCGTCCAGGGCGGACAGCGCCTCCGTCTGGACGGCCAGGCCCGCCGCGACCGCCTCGTCGACCACCCCGAGGCCCTTGTCGGTGAGCGTGACACGCAGCCCGCGCCGGTCGTGCGGATCCGGCGAGCGGCGCAGCAGCCCCGCACGCTCCAGCTTGTCCAGACGCCCCGTCATGCCGCCGGTCGTGAGCATCAGCGTCGCGGACAGCTGGCGGGGAGAGAGCGTGTAGGGCTCCCCGGAGCGGCGCAGGGTCGCCAGCACGTCGAACTCCCCGCGTGAGATCCCGAACTTCGCGTACGCCTTGGCCATCCGGTCACCCATCGCGAGCGAGAGCCGGCCGACCCGGCCGAAGACCTCCATGGCGGTGGTGTCCAGGTCGGGCCGGACCGTCGCCCACTGCTCGATGATCGCGTCGACGGGGTCCTTGCGCTGCTCAGGGCGTTCGCTCATGGCACGAGTATCGGCCGAGGCTCGGTCACCCGCAAGAAAGTAGCTTGACGGAAAGTTGCTTAGCGCTAAGCTACTTTCTGCCGACCTACTTCGAAGGGTGTCTCCCCATGGCCGCCTCCCGCCCGGCTCTCATCGCCCTCACCGCCCTCGCCCCCATCTCCTGGGGCACGACCTACGCGCTCACCACCGAGTTCCTCCCGGCCGACCGCCCCCTGTTCACCGGGCTGATGCGCGCGCTGCCCGCCGGTCTGCTCTTGCTCGCCGTCGCCCGGGTGCTGCCGCGCGGTGCCTGGTGGTGGAAGGCGGCGGTGCTCGGCGCGCTGAACATCGGCGCCTTCTTCCCGCTGCTGTTCCTCTCCGCGTACCGGCTGCCCGGCGGCATGGCGGCGGTGGTCGGCTCGGCCGGGCCGCTGTTCGTGGCCGGGCTCTCGGCGCTGCTGCTCGGGCAGCGGCCGACCCGGCGCACGCTGCTGACCGGGGCCGTGGCCGCGTTCGGCGTCAGCCTCGTCGTCCTGCGGGCGGCCGGGGCGCTGGACGCGCTCGGCGTGCTGGCGGCTGTCGCCGCCACCGCGTCGATGTCCACCGGCACCGTGCTCACCCAGCGGTGGGGCAGGCCCGAGGGCGTCGGCCCGCTGGCCCTCACCGGCTGGCAGCTGACCGCCGGAGGCCTGCTCATCGCGCCCCTCGCCCTCCTCGTCGAGGGCGCGCCACCAGCCCTGGACGCCCGGGCGGCCGGCGGTTACCTTTACCTCGCCGTCGCGAACACGGCGGTCGCCTACTGGCTGTGGTTCCGCGGCATCGGCCGCCTCACCGCCACCCAGGTCACCTTCCTCGGCCCGCTCTCCCCGCTCACCGCGGCCGTCGTCGGCTGGGCGGCGCTCGACCAGGCGCTCACGCCCGTGCAACTGGTGGGCATGGGGCTGACGTTCGGGGCGACCGTGGCGGGGCAGTTCGTCACTCGGGAGGCACGCGTCGTCAGATTCACCCGAAGGAACCCCCTCGACCGTGCGACGGACCTGACGGACACGGCACCGCGACGGTAGATCCCCCGAGACCACCGGCCCTCGGGACCCCGGGACCACCGGCCTCCGAAAAGACAGGGGCGCCCGGCAAGTCGCCGGGCGCCCCCTTACACGCGTGTGGTCGGCTACTCCGCCGCCGCGTCCGCACGCTGGGCACGCAGGGCGCGCTCCACGCCCGCGCGGGACTCCGAGACCAGCCGCCGCAGGGCCGCGCTCGGCTCGGCCGAGGCCAGCCAGGCGTCCGTCCGGTCCAGGGTCTCCTGCGAGACCTGGACCGTCGGGTAGAGGCCGACGGCGATCTGCTGGGCCATCTCGTGGGAGCGGGACTCCCAGATGTCCTTGACCACCTCGAAGTACCGGTCCGCGTACGGGGCGAGCAGCTCACGCTGGTCGGTCTGGACGAAGCCGCCGATCACCGCCTCCTGCACGGCGTTCGGCAGCTTGTCGGAGTCGACGACCGACGCCCATGCCTCCGCCTTGGCCTCCGGGGTCGGACGGGCGGCCCGGGCCGTGGCGGCGTGACGCTCACCGGCGGCTGTCCGGTCACGCTCGTACTCGCCCGCGATCTCCGCCTCGTCGAACCGGCCGACCGCGGCGAGCCGCTGCACGAACGACCACCGCAGCTCCGTGTCGACGACCAGGCCGTCGATGGTCTGCGAGCCGTCCAGCAGCGCGTCCAGCACGTCCAGCTGCTCGGGCGTGCGGGCCGTCGCGGCGAACGCGCGCGCCCACGCCAGCTGGTGGTCGCTGCCCGGCGCCGCCGCCCGCAGGTGGGCCAGCGTCGCGTCGGTCCAGCGGGCCAGCAGCGCCTCCCGGGCGGCCGGGTCGGCGTACAGGTCGATCGCCAGCTTCACCTGGCGGTGCAGCGACTGCACGACGCCGATGTCGGACTCCTTGCCGATGCCCGAGAGCACCAGGGACAGGTAGTCGCGGGCCGCCAGCTCGGCGTCGCGCGTCATGTCCCAGGCCGACGCCCAGCACAGGGCACGGGGCAGGGAGGACTCGAAGTCGCCGAGGTGCTCCGTGACGAAGGCCAGCGACTGCTCGTCCAGGCGGACCTTGGCGTACGACAGGTCGTCGTCGTTGAGCAGGATCACGGCCGGGCGGCGCTGACCGGCCAGCTGCGGCACGGCCGTCAGCTCGCCGTCCACGTCCAGCTCGACGCGCTCCCGGCGGACCAGCTTGCCGCTCGCCTCGTCGAGCTCGTACAGGCCGACGGCGATGCGGTGCGGCCGCAGCGTCGGCTCGCCCTTGGCGCCGGCGGGCAGGGCCGGGGCCTCCTGGCGGATGGCGAAGGACGTGACGACGTCGTCGGCGTCCGTCTCGATCTCCGGACGCAGCACGTTGATGCCGGCCGTCTCCAGCCAGGCCTTCGACCACGACTTCAGATCACGCCCCGAGGTCTCCTCCAGGGCGCCCAGCAGGTCCGACAGGCGCGTGTTGCCGAACGCGTGCGCCTTGAAGTACGCCTGTACGCCCCGGAAGAACTCGTCCTCGCCGACGTACGCGACGAGCTGCTTGAGTACGCTCGCGCCCTTGGCGTACGTGATGCCGTCGAAGTTGACGAGCACGTCGTCGAGGTCGTTGATCTCGGCCATGATCGGGTGCGTCGACGGCAGCTGGTCCTGGCGGTACGCCCACGTCTTCATGGAGTTGGCGAACGTGGTCCAGGAGTGCGGCCAGCGCGACTCGGGGTGGGCCGCCTGGCAGGCGATCGAGGTGTACGTGGCGAACGACTCGTTCAGCCACAGGTCGTTCCACCACTCCATGGTCACGAGGTCGCCGAACCACATGTGGGCCAGCTCGTGCAGGATGGTCTCCGCGCGCACCTCGTACGCCGCGTCCGTCACCTTCGACCGGAACACGTACTGGTCGCGGATGGTCACCGCGCCCGCGTTCTCCATCGCGCCCGCGTTGAACTCCGGCACGAACAGCTGGTCGTACTTCTTGAACGGGTACGTGTAGTCGAACTTCTCCTGGAACCACTCGAAGCCCTGCCGGGTCACCTCGAAGATGGCGTCCGAGTCGAGGTACTCCGCGAGCGAGGGCCGGCAGTAGATGCCGAGCGGGACGGACTGGCCGTCCTTCTCGTACACGCTGTGCACCGAGTGGTACGGGCCGACGATCAGCGCCGTGATGTACGACGAGATGCGCGGCGTCGGCTCGAAGACCCAGACGTTGTCCTGGGGCTCCGGCGTGGGCGAGTTGGAGACGACGGTCCAGCCCTCCGGCGCCTTCACCGTGAACTGGAAGGTCGCCTTGAGGTCCGGCTGCTCGAAGCTCGCGAACACCCGGCGGGCGTCCGGCACCTCGAACTGCGTGTAGAGGTACGCCTGGTCGTCGACCGGGTCGACGAAACGGTGCAGGCCCTCACCGGTGTTGGTGTACGCGCAGTCGGCGACCACCCGCAGGATGTTGCGGCCCCGGAGCAGGCCGCGCAGGGCGATCCGGGAGTCCGCGAAGATCTCGGCGGGGTCGAGGGAGTCTCCGTTCAGGGTCACCTCGTGCACCGCCGGGGCCACCAGGTCGATGAACGACTCCGCCCCGTTCTCGGCGCCGGCCTCCGCCGTGACGTCGAAGCGCACCGTGGTCACGGACCGGTAGGTGCCGCCCTCCTGCGCGCCGGAGAGGTCGAGTTCGATCTCGTACGAGTCAACGGCGAGCAGCTTCGCCCGCTGCTGCGCCTCCTCGCGGGTCAGGTTTGTGCCAGGCACGCGGTCATCTCCTCGGTATGGGTGGCTTGCGCCATCCTTCCACGGCAGCCTCGCCTCATGCGACGACCTGGGAGTCTTCTAGGGATACCCCTCGGGAGGCGAGGGCCCGGGCGAACTCACGCACCGCCGCCGTCTCCCCGTCCCGGTGTCACACCATGCCGAGAGCCGACTCCGGAACACCCTCCACCGGCACGAACGCCACGTCCTCGCGCCGGTGGTACGCGGCCGTCGGCCGGCACAGCAGCATGCCCGCGCGGCCGGCGGCGACCTGCGTCAGACCCTCCTGGAGAGTGGTCACCACCGGGCCGGGCACGGCGGACGGAACTGGCTGTCGGCGGCCGCACCCGGGGCCCGTGAGGCCGGGTCGGCGCTCTTCGCGAGTGTCTTCAACGCCGCGATCGCCCTCGGGGCGTTCACGGGCGGCCGCACGGCGGACGGGCTCGGTGCGACGGCGGTGCTGTGCGTGGGCGGCGGACTGGCGCTGACGGCCCTGCCGGCGGTCGTACGCGCCGGGCGCCCCGGGGGAGAACGACGTCCGGAAACCGCCGGTGCCCCGGCCGCGCGCGAGCGAGCCTGAAACCATGAACACGACGACCAGGACAGCCATGAAGACGACGGTGTACACCGCCCGCCCCATCGCCCCGCCCGCCCTGAAGGAACTCCGCGAGACGGACGACGCGGGCCGCACGACCTCCCCGTTCACCGACACCGAGGGCGGCGCCCCGCTCCGCTGCTGCCTACGCCACAGCGCCCCGGGCGAACGCATCGCCCTGGTCTCGTACGCCCCGCTGCGCCGCTGGGCGGCGGAAACGGGCGTCGACCCCGGCGCCTACGACGAACAGGGCCCCGTCTTCATCCACGCCGAGGAGTGCGCGGGGCCGGACACCGGCGCCCTCCCCTTCACCAACAGCCACCGCACGGCCCGCCGCTACTCGGCCGACGGGCACATCCTGGGCGGACGGCTGGTCGAGGACTCCGCCGCCTTCGACGAGGCCTTCACAGAAGCGTTCGACGACCCGGCCGTGGCGCTCGTCCACGTCCGGGCCGTCGAATACGGCTGCTTCTACTACGAGGTGCGCAGGCCCTAGCCCTTCAGCTCCGCCGCCACCAGCTCCGCGATCTGGACCGCGTTCAGCGCGGCGCCCTTGCGGAGGTTGTCGTTGGAGAGGAACAGGGCCAGGCCGTTCTCCACCGTCTCGTCGCGACGGATGCGGCCCACGTAGGACGGGTCCTTGCCGGCGGCCTGGAGCGGGGTGGGGATGTCGGTGAGGACGACGCCCGGGGCCTCGGCCAGCAGCTCCGTCGCGCGCTCCGGGGAGATCGGGCGGGCGAAGCGGGCGTTGACCTGGAGCGAGTGGCCGGAGAAGACCGGGACGCGCACGCAGGTGCCGGAGACCTTCAGCTCGGGGATCTCCAGGATCTTGCGGGACTCGTTGCGGAGCTTCTGCTCCTCGTCGGTCTCGTTCAGGCCGTCGTCGACGATGCTGCCCGCCATCGGCAGCACGTTGAAGGCGATGGGGCGCTTGTAGACGCCCGGCTCCGGGAAGTCGACGGCCTCGCCGTCATGCGTGAGCTTGTCGGCGTCGGCGACGACCTTCTGCGCCTGCCCGTGCAGCTCGGCCACGCCCGCGAGACCGGAGCCGGAGACCGCCTGGTACGTGGCGACGACCAGGGCCTCCAGGCCGGCCTCGTCGTGCAGCGGACGCAGCACCGGCATGGCGGCCATCGTGGTGCAGTTCGGGTTGGCGATGATGCCCTTGGGGCGGTTCTTGATCGCGTGCGGGTTGACCTCGGAGACGACCAGGGGGACCTCCGGGTGCTTGCGCCACGCGGAGGAGTTGTCGATCACCACGGGGCCCTGGGAGGCGACCTTCTCGGCCAGCGCCTTGGACGTGGCGCCGCCCGCGGAGAACAGCACGATGTCCAGGCCGGTGTAGTCGGCGGTGGCCGCGTCCTCCACCGTCACGCCGTCCAGCTCCGAGCCCGCGGAACGGGCCGAGGCGAACAGGCGCAGCTCGGTGACCGGGAAGTTCCGTTCCGTGAGGATCCTGCGCATGACCGTGCCCACCTGTCCGGTGGCTCCGACGATTCCGACCCTCACGGTGACTCCCTCTCCTGCGTCTCTTCACGTGCTCGTTGCTTGGCCGAGGCTTTTCCATCATGCGGCCGACCACGGCCCGTCTGTCCACTTCTTTGCCCCGCCTGCCCGGGGAGTGGGACGGCGTGTCCCGCTCCATGGTTGCGGACGTCCGGTGTCCACGCCCGCTGAGCTGGAGAAATTCGTTCCCCGGGGGGTACAGGCCGCAAGGTCGCCTGCCCCGGTCGGTCTCGGCCACACGGGAGTGTGACGTATGCCTCGACCACTCCGTCGGAAAAAGGACCGAACGTTCCGGGCCGCACCGGCGTCGTAGGAGAAACACGGCGAGGGGGGTGGCTTGTGCTGCTGCGGGGAAGGGCCCGGCGGGGCCCGGAGACGCCGCGGGCCGGTACCGGCGACGATCCGCTGGAGGCGGCTGCTGAGCCGGACGAGGCCGATCCGCTGGACGCGGCACAGGAACGCCGGGTGCGGGCGGTGCTCGCGCTGGGCGGTGTGCCGCAGGCGGACCTGCCGGACGGGGTGCAGCAGGTCCGGCTGCGGCTGCTGGAGCGGGCCGCGAGCGGGCGGGAGGCACCGCGGGACGTCTCGGCGTGGGCCGCGGTCGTCGCCTCCAACCTCGCCATGGACTGGCACCGGGCCAAGCGCCGCCAGGAGCGCCTCGGGGAGCGGCTGGCAGCCCTGCGCCAACACGAGCACCCCTCCGGCGAGGACACCAGCGTGCTCTCCGTCGCCGTCGCCCAGGGCCTGGACGAGCTGCCCGACGCCCAGCGCCAGGTCGTCGTGCTGCGTTTCTACGCCGATCTGCCGGTCCGCTCCATCGCCGAGCAGCTCGGCGTCCCGGAGGGCACGGTCAAGAGCAGACTCCACACGGCGGTACGGGCTCTGCGCACCCGCCTGCACGAGGACGAGGTGGTGTGACATGACCGCCGAGCATGACAAGCACGAGCACGACCAGCACGAGCATGACCAGCACGAGCACGACAAGGACGAGCACCGCGAGGCCGCGCTGCTGGCGGTGATCACCGGTGAAGCGCCACCGGACGACGCCCTCGCGGACGACGCCTTCATGGCCGAGTACCGCTCCGCGACCGCCGACGTGGCGCTGCTGCGCGAACAGCTCGGCCTCATCGGGCAGGCACTCGGCGAGCCTGCGCGGACGCCCGGGCCGGAGGCCGTCGCGTCCGTGACGCCGCTGTCCGCGCGCCGCACCCGGGCCGGCTCCCTCGCCGTGGCCGTGAAGGGCCTCGTCGCGGCCGTCGGGGCCGGTCTCGTCATCGGCATGGGCTGGCTCGTCGTCCAGAGCGACGGCATGGGGGGCGGGGCCGATCAAGGCGGGTCGGCCGCCTCGGACAGTTCCGTGAGCCGGTCGCGGACCGATGAGGAATCCAAGCTCGGTCGCGCCGGGTACCTCGCCTGCGCCCGACTCGTCGTCGAGGGCACCGTCACCGAGGTCGAGACCGTCCCCGGTACCGGCCAGGACCTGATCACCCTCGACGTGCGGCGTCACTACAAGCCCGCGAAGGGCCCGACGCGGATCACCTTTCCCCTGGAGACCGGCGCCGAGCCCCGGCTCAGGGCCGGTGATCACGCGCTCGTCGGTATCCCCGACGGTCAGGCCGAGCCCGACCTGTGGACGACGGGGGAGAAGGAGATCGCCCGCGACCGGGCCTGGATCACCGACGCGCTGCCCGAGTCGCGCACGTTGTCCTGCGGGTAGGAAAAAGCGGCGGGCGCCCGTACGGACGCCCGCCCTGACCTTCCCGTCGCCGTCGGTTACGGCACGACCTTCTCGATCTTCACGCTGCCCAGGCCCGCGACCGTGCCGCGCGCGTTGACCAGCTGCACCTGGCCGAAGAACTCGCGTCCCTCGGGGGCCGCCGCCGTGGCGGTGACGCTGCCCGAGAACGTCGCCGAGTCGCCCGTGCCGAGCTTCACCGGCGCCGACCCGTCGACCGAGACACTGCCGAGGGTCGGAGCGAAGAACACGTCCCGGTAGTCGTACGCCGTCGTGCCGGCCGGCACCGCGTAGCCGACGACCTTGATCGTGTACGTGCCGGCGGCCGGGGACGGCACGGAGACCGACTCCTCCGAGTCACCGTCGGCGGAGCTGCCCACCTGCGTGCCGGCGGCGTTGTAGACCGTCAGATCCAGGTCGGCCGCGGCGTCCGAGACACCGCCGATGGCGACGTCCAGCGACTTGGCGCCCGCGGGCACCTCGACCGTGGTGCTCTGCGTCTCGCCCTGCTTGATCGAAGGACGGGTCGCCTTCGCCGAACCGAGCGGACCGCCCACCAGCTTCCCGTCGATCGCCGCGAAGCCGTTCGTCACCTTCCAGGAGGCGGCGGCCGGGGTGCCGACCTTCGCCTCGGGCACGGTCACGGTCTCCGGGTCGAAGGCCGCGCCGAGCACGGCGACATCCAGCTGGTACGGGTTGTCGAGCAGCGGCGACGTACGGCGCGACTCGACCTCGATCTCCCAGACGCCCGCCTGCGGGTCGGCGTACGAACGCACATCGGGGCGGCAGGTGTTCGCCGTGTTGGTGTAGTTCGGGTAGCAGTTGATCGTCGACGTCGGGTCGGACGGGACGCCGTACGGGTGGATGGAGATGAACCGGGTCTGGCTCTTGTCCTTCAGCCCGCTCATCGCGACCTCAAGGGTCTTCGCGCCCTCGGGGACGGTGACGAAGTAGTGCTGGGTGCTGTTGCGCTGCACCGAGCTCTTCGCCGAGTAGCTGTACTTCAGCGGCGCGGAGACCACGACCGTGTTGAGGACCTGCTTGTCGATGCCCTCGGTCCTCGGGTCGTCGACCTCCAGGATCGCGCTCTTCAGACCCGCGGACTTCGGCGCGGCCTGGACCTTGACGGTCACCGGCCGGTTCAGCGGCAGCCTCACCTCGTCGGAGCCGACGATCCGGAACGTGCCGCCCGCGTTGTTCTCGAGGCGCAGCTCGTGCCGGATCGCCTTGTCGGCGCCGGACGTACGGGTGATCGTGACCTCGTAGGTCTTCTTCTGGCCGGCCTTCAGGCCGCCCTCACGGTCGTAGAGGCCCGTGCCGTAGCCGGGCGTCTTGAGCTTGTCGTCCATCGCGGTGTCGACCGGCGCCTTGACCGTGTAGTCGTGGGCGGTCGCGTCGTCGCGGATCGAGTCCCAGGCGTCCTCGATGTTCATGAGGCCCGCGCCCTCCTCGTACGCCTGCACACCCTTGATGTGGTCGGCGGTCGAGGTGAGGGCCGTGCGCAGGGTCGCCGGCGTGAGGTCGATCTTCTTCTGCTTCGCGGCCGACAGGAGCAGCGCCGAGGCGCCGGTGGCCTGCGGGGAGGCCATCGAGGTGCCCTGGAGCATCGAGTAGCCGGCCGGCAGGGAGTAGCCCGCCTCGGCGACCGGGGCGCCCGGCAGCCAGGTCTGCGTGGTGTTGATCGCCGCGCCCGGGGCGACCAGGGTCGGCGTGAAGCCGCCGTCCTCACGCGGGCCGCGCGAGGAGAACGGCATCAGCGCGTACTTCTTCTCCACGACCGAGCCGTAGTTGGCGGCCCAGGTCTCCTTGGAGACGGACGCGCCCACCGAGATGACCTTCTCGGCCAGGGCCGGGTCGCCGATGGTGTTGGCGCCGGGGCCGGAGTTGCCCGCGGAGATCACCAGCTGCACGCCGTACTCGTCGATGAGACGGGTGTACAGCTCGGCGCGCGCGTTGTTGCCGTCGTTCAGCGCCGGCAGGCCGCCGATGGACATGTTGACGATGTCGACGCCGCGCTTGGTGACGAGGTCGATCATGCCCTCGGTGAGGGCGACGTTGGTGCAGCCGCCGGACCAGGTGCAGGCGCGGGAGGAGACCAGCTTGGCGCCGGGCGCGGCGCCGTTCATCTTCCCGCCGAACAGGCCGTTGGCGGCGGTGATGCCGGCGACGTGGGTGCCGTGCTCGGACTCGATGACGCCGATGTTGACGAAGTCGGACTTCTTGCCGACCCAGGAACCGCCCAGCGGGTCCATGGGCACGTCCTTGCGGATCTCCACGACGAACGGCTGCCGCTCGGCGACGTCGGTCTTCGGGTCGTCGGTGCCGAAGTACCCGACCTGGTGGCCGTCCTTGTACGGCTTCATCGGGGCGTCGTCGCCGAAGTCGAAGTTGTTGTTCAGGTCGACCCGGACCGTGCCGGCCGCCGCGTCGTACAGCACACCCCAGGCGTCGGTGGTGTCGCCGTCGCGGTTGGCGTCGCCCTTCGCGTCGCCGCCGGTGGTGTACGACTCCTTGAAGACGCTGACGGTGTACGAGCCCGCCGGGGCCTTCCACGACTGGCCCTGGTAGGTGAACGCCGGGCCGGACACGGCCGTCACCATCGGGCGCCAGGTGTTGTCGCTGTCGACGAGCGGGTCGGTCGCCGTCACCCAGTCGACGATCTTCCGCTCGCCGGTCGTGGTCTTCTGGAGCGCCGGGTGGCCGAGGTCCACGCCGGAGTCGAGGATGCCGATGGTGACACCGCGGCCGTCCGCCTTCGGGTGGTCCTCGACGAAGTCGACCGCGCCCGTCTCGAAGGACGGGTTGTACGGGTTCTCGGCCGGGGTCTTCTTGCCCGGCGCCGGGTACGTGCCCGTCGCCTCGGCGCCCTCGGCGGTGCCCGCGCTCGGCGCCGGGTCGTCCAGCGGGATCTCCTCGCGCAGGTCGATGCCGTGCACGGAGGAGAGCTTGGCGGCGGCGGCGATCGCCGAGTCCGCCTTGGCCGTCGGGACGGTGGCGCGGACGTAGCCCAGCTTGTCGTCGGCCCGGCCCACCGAGCCGCCCTTGACCGCGTCCAGCTGCCCGGCGACCTGCTCGGTCTTCCCGGGCGCGGTGGCGATCATCATGGTGACGGTCTTGTCGCCGTCGGCCTTGGCCTCCGCGAGCAGGTCCGCGTCGTCCGAACCGAGCTTGCTGTGCGCGGACTTGACGTCCGTGTCGGCCGGTGCGGACGCGCCCGGCCCGTCGGCGGAGAAGGCCAGGGGGACCGGTCCGGCCGCGGAGAGCGCGGCGACGAGCCCGGCGGCGACGGCTGTGCGCGCCGCCCGTCTCCGGCTCGATATCGGATCACGCTGGGAGCTGTGGGTCATCGGCATCCCTTGCAGGTAAAGGAACGAGCGGGAAGCGACCGGGACCGATCGGCCCTGGTCGCCACGGTCCGGTTCGCGAGCCCGGACGATCGCACAGCTTTACGCAAGGTGGGGTTCTTTGGGGAGGGTTGACCGAACCGCAATGGATGTATGGGGAAAACCCCCGATGCGTTTTGCGGGCATCGGTCCAGAAGGCGGCGAAATCGGGTAACGTCCCGGAGTGCGACAGAAGTTGAGGGTGGCGGCCTACGCCATATGTGTCCGTGACGGACAGATCCTGCTCGCCCGTTCCCCCGCCGCCGACGGCACCCCCGAGTGGGTCGTCCCCGGCGGCGGCATGGAACACGGCGAGGACCCCTACGACACCGTGCGCCGGGAGGTCGAGGAGGAGACCGGCTACCGCATCGAGGTCGCCGGACTGCTCGGCGTGAACTCCTCCCGCCACACCTCCCGCGACCGGTTCGGACGCCCCGTCGACCACCACAGCGTCCGGTTCGTCTACGAGGGCCGCGTCATCGGCGGCGAACTCCGCAACGAGATCGGCGGCTCCACCGACCTCGCCGCCTGGCAGGACCTGGACGCGGTGCCCGGACTGCTCCGGATCCGGCTGGTCGACATCGCCCTGCGCATGTGGCGGGAGCGGCCGGTCACCGGACGGCTCACCGACACCGTGGAAGAAGAAGCAGTGGAATAGCTGCCCTACCCCCGAAAATGAACACCGCGTGACCGACTCCGGGACGTTCCAGGAGCGGCCGACGACGCGCAGGGTCATCCAAGATCCACGTACGGTGATCGGCGCTGCCCGTTGCCACGTCGTTCACACGCAGGTCATCCCCGGTGCCAACGATCCAGTGAGTGCGGGACGTTCGAACGCCGAACGCCCCGCGACCACTGCCGACGCGTTCGTACTCGGGGAGAGAAAGCGCATGTCGCGCACACGCTCAGTCGCCGGCCCCGGCCAGGGCATCCACCGTCGTTCCGTCCTCGCCGCCTCCGGAGCGGTCGCCCTCTCCGCGGGCGTCGGCTACGCCCTGCGGCCCAGCGACAGCCAGGCCGCCACGACGACCAAGGAGGCCACCGAGGCCGTCGCCGCCTCCTCGCGCCAGGCGCCCGCCGCGCCCCTGGCCCCCTACACCAAGGGCACGACCCTGGCCTCGGTCGCCACCCCGCGCAGCGGCTCCGGCTACCGGCGCCTGGGCGACGGACCCGGCTGGCAGCGCGTCGTCCGCTCCGACCTGGCCGCGCCCAAGTCCGGCCGCACCGGACGCCGTACCGCCCTCGCCGCGTTCGTGCAGCTCACCGACCTGCACATCATCGACGCCCAGCATCCGCTGCGTCTGGAGTACCTCCGCTCGGCCGACATACACGCCTGGCGGCCGCACGAGGCCCTCACCGTGCAGGGCGCCATCGCGCTGGTGGAGCGGATCAACGCCCTCCGGGGCGCCCCCGTCACCGGCTCCCCGCTGCACTTCGCCATGACCACCGGCGACAACACGGACAACAACGCCAAGTCCGAGCTGGACTGGTTCCTGAAGATCATGAGCGGCGGGCGCATCACCCCCAACACCGGGGACCCGCGTCAGTACGAGGGTGTCCAGAACAGCGGACTCAAGCAGTACTGGCAGCCCGACGCCGCCCTGCGCGACACCGACAAGCAGGTCGGCTTCCCGCACCTGGACGGCTTCCTCAAGGCCGCCGTCCGCGAGGTCAGAAGCCCCGGCCTCAACCTGCCCTGGTACTCCACGGTCGGCAACCACGACTCCCTGCCGATGGGCTGTTACGCCTCGCACGGCGACTCCTACCTCACCGAACTCGCCGTCGGCGGCAAGAAACTGATGAACGTCTCCGCGGCCGAGGCACAGCGGCTCCAGACCCTCATCAAGAACGCCGGCGACCCCAAGGGCGTCAGCTACCACGACTTCCTCAAGTCCCACACCCGCGCCATGCGTTCGGTCACCCCCGACGAGAGCCGCGCCCCCTTCACCCCCGCCGAGTACCTCAAGGCGCACCTGAACCCGGCCTACCAGGGCGTCGGCCCGGCCGGACACGGCTACTCCTCCGCGAACCTCGACGCGGGCACCCAGTACTACGCCTTCCGCGTCTCCGACGACGTCATCGGCATCAGCCTCGACACCACCGACGCGGGCGGCCACTACGAAGGCTCCATCGGCACGGCCCAGCTGAAGTGGCTGGAGCGGACGCTGCGGGAGAACAAGGACTCCCATGCGGTGATCTTCAGCCACCACACCAGCAAGACGATGACGAACACCCGCCGCGACCCGGCCCGCCCGGGCGAGCGCCGCCACACCGGCCAGGAGGTCCTCGCCCTGCTCGGCGGCCACCGCAACGTGCTCGCCTGGGTGAACGGCCACATCCACAAGAACGTCATCACCCCGCACTCCACGTCGAGCGGCGGCTCCTTCTGGGAGATCTCCACGGCGTCCCACGTCGACTACCCCCAGCTCGCCCGGATCATCGAGCTGACCGACAACAAGGACGGCACGATCTCCCTGTTCACCACCCTCGTCGAGTCCTCCGCCCCGCACCGCACGGACTTCTCCGACCTCTCCCAGACCGGCCTCGCGGCCCTCTACCGCGAGCTGTCCCTCAACGCCCCCGGCGCGAACCCGAACCTCGGCGGCGACCCGAAGGACCGCAACACCGAGCTGGTCCTGAAGAAGGGCTGAATCCGGCTGAACCGGCCGGGGGCGATCAACCCCCTGCCGCGTGGCCGGGGTCCCTCCCTGCGACACGGCTCCTTGGGGCATGTGACTGGGGGAAACGGGGACATGAAGAGACACGTACGCACGATCCTGACGACGGCCAATGCGATGGCACTGTCGGCGGCCCTGGCGGGCCCGGCCCTGGCGGCGGCCCCTGCCCAGACCTCCGGCAGCCATGACGGGACCCGGCAGGCGGTGCGGGCCGCGGTCGCCGACGGCGTGCCCGGCGTGGTCGCGCGGGTCCAGCGGGGACACGGGACGTGGGCGGCCACGGCCGGCGTCGGCAACCTGGAAACGGGCAAGCCGCGCTCGACGCGTGACCACTACCGCGTCGCCAGCATCACCAAGACGTTTGTCGCCACCGTCGTCCTGCAACTGGAGGCGGAGGGACGGCTGTCGCTCGACGACACGGTGGAGAAGTGGCTGCCGGGTGTGGTGCACGGCAACGGCCACGACGGCAGCCGCATCACCCTCCGCCAACTCCTCAACCACACCAGCGGCATCTTCGACGTCACTGCGGACGAGGACGTCCAGCGCGCCTACTTCACGAAGGACGGCTTCTACCGGGTCCGCTACGACACGGTGACACCCGAGCGGATCCTCGGCATCGCCATGTCCCACGAGCCGGACTTCGAGCCGGGCACCTCCTGGAACTACTCGAACACCAACTACGTCCTGGCCGGGATGCTGATCGAGAAGGTCACGGGCCACCCGTACGGCGACGAGATCCGGCGCCGCATCATCAACCCCCTGCACCTGGAGGAGACCTCGGTCCCCGGCACGCGGGCCACCCTCCCCCGCCCCAGCAGCCGTGCCTACTCCAAGCTGGCCAGGACGGCGACGGGCCCGACGTACGACGTCACGGAACTCAACCCGTCCATCGCCGGTGCCTCCGGCGAGATGATCTCCGACTCGGCGGACCTCAACCGCTTCTACAGCGCCCTGCTGCGGGGCCGGCTGCTCCCTCCCGAGCAGCTGAAGGAGATGAAGACCACCGTCCCGACGAAGGAGAACGAGGCCTACGGCCTGGGTCTGCGGTCCTACGAACTGAGCTGCGGCACGACCGTCTGGGGCCACGGCGGCGACATCCACGGCTCCCACTCCAAGGCCCTCACCACCGCCGACGGCCGCCACTCCCTCGCCCTCAACTTCAACGGCGACTGGACGGGGGACAGCGACGCGATCGTCGAGGCGGAGTTCTGCGGCAAGTAGCGTCCCCATGACACGAGGCGGGGCCACCGGTATCCCCGGTGGTCCCGCCTCTCGCCTTCTCGTCGTGCCCCGGTCCGTCACTATCGGGGCAGGGCCACGACGTACGCGGCGGGGTCGCGGTCGGACGAGGCCATCAGCGCCGTGCGGATCACCGTGGCCTGCTGTTCCATGGAGTCGCGGAGCTTCCTGGGCGTGATGTGGACGACCGTGATGCCGAGGCGCTCCAGGTGCTCGCGCTTGCGG
The DNA here is from genome assembly GCF_039540295.1 of Streptomyces venetus. Classification (NCBI taxonomy): domain Bacteria; kingdom Bacillati; phylum Actinomycetota; class Actinomycetes; order Kitasatosporales; family Streptomycetaceae; genus Streptomyces; species Streptomyces venetus. The sequence goes on along the minus strand of NZ_BAABET010000001.1, from coordinate 663,734 downwards.
GTGTACTCGGACCAGACGGTGTCGTCGGCCTGGCGGGGCGCCCGCGTGTCCAGTTCCAGTGCCACCGCCTGCTCGGGCCAGTAGGCGTCCAGGCCGCCGAGGTAGGGCCCGCCGGGCAGGCGCAGGTCCACGTTCCACAGCGGGTCGGGCAGGCCGTACTCGCGGACCATGCGGTACAGGCGGTCCTCCGCGCGGGCCCGGCCCTCGGCCAGCAGGGACTCCACCGCGTCCACCACGTGGGGGCGGCTCAGCAGCCGCGCCTGGTTCAGCTCCCGGACGACCGCGGCCGCCTCGCAGTGGGCGCCGCGCACCGCCTCCGTCATCAGCCGGCGCACGACACCCGCGTCCTGGAGTTCCGCCACCGCGTCGGCCAGCGCGCGGGCGACCGGTGCCACCGGCAGGCCCGTCACCTGCTCCGGGGCGGGCAGTGCGGTACCCCGGACGACGCGGGCGCAGCCGGCCGAGCGGAGCCGGCGCATGCGCGGGACCAGGACGTCGATCGCCTCCAGGGACGGCAGCGGGGGAGTGGAGGAGAAGCCGTGCAGCGTCAGCGCGGCCAGACCCGTGATCATCGCGTCCGGGTAGGCGGGTGCGGGTGACTCGCCCGCCCCGGGCTGGGTGGGGACCCCGGTGCCGCGCTCCCGCGACGCGTACAGCAGTACCGCGTGCAGCCGCTCCTCGCTGGTCGGCGGCCCCGGGTGGAGCAGGACGACGCCCGGGAGGAACAGCTGCCAGGGTCCACCGGGGCGGCACTGCTCGTTCGTCCGGGCCGTCGGGACGCCGTGTGCGTGGAGCTGCGTGACCGTCATCACCCGGAGCCGGCCGTGGCCGGACAGGTCGTGCAGCGGGCGGGGGGAGAGCGGGGTGTTGTGGTTCATGACCCGGGATTTCCCGCGCCCGATCCCTTCTTTAACCGCTGTTACACGCCCGTCGACAAATACGGACAAGCACGCACTAAAGGACGCATGTTCGGATGCCGAAAACCCCTGGTCCATCCGGGTGCGGACCAGGGGTTACGGCTGTGATTGCCTGAATTCAGTAACGGTGACGGAACCTCAGATCCTTGGCCAGAGCTGTCGGTTCAGAGCTGTCGGTTCAGAGCCGTTGGTCCGCCGTCGCGTCGCACGCCTGACCCCGCAGGGCGCGCGCCAGGTCGTCCCGGGCCTCCAGTACCAGGCGGCGCAGGGCCGGGGCGGCCTCGCGGTGGGACTCCAGCCACGCGTCCGTGGCGTCGAGCGTCGCCGGGGACTGCTGGAGCGACGGGAAGAGGCCCTGCACCACGTGCATCCCGATCTGGATCGACCGCTCGGACCAGACCCGCTCGATCGCCGCGAAGTACCGGTCCGCGTACGGGGCGAGCAACTCCCGCTGCGAGCCCTGGACGAAGCCCGAGATGGTCGCCTCGACCATGGCGTTGGACAGCGCGTCCGACTCCACGACCTGTGCCCAGGCCTGGGCCTTGACCCCCTGCGACGGGCGGGCCGCCAGGCAGCGCACCTGGTGGCGCCTGCCCGAGGCCGTGTCGTCCCTGGCCAGCTCCTCGGCCAGCACCTTCTCGTCCACCACCCCGTGCGCGGCCAGCGGCTCCAGGAACACCCAGCGCAGCTCCTGGTCCAGGTCGAGGCCCTCGACCGACTCCGCGCCCGTCAGCAGGTCCCGCAGCAGCCCGAAGTCGGCCTCGGCGGTGGCCGTCCGGGCGAAGAAACGCGCCCAGGCCAACTGGTGCTCGCTGCCCGGCTCGGCCGCGTACAGCTCGCGCCGCGCGCCCTCGGCGAGCAGCTGGCCGCCGGTCTCCCGCCAGTCGTCCGCCGCGTAGTGCGTGAGGGCCGACTCGGCCCACGCGTGCAGCATCTGCAGGACGCCGATCCCGGACTCGCGGCCCGCGAATCGCAGCACCAGGTCCACGAACCGCCGCGCCGGGAGCAGCGCGTCGCGCGTCATGTTCCACAGCGCCGACCAGCACAGGGCGCGAGCGAGCGGGTCGGTCACCGAGCCCAGGTGCTCGCGCAGCGTCGCCAGCGAGGTCTCGTCGAAGCGGATCTTGCAGTAGGTGAGGTCGTCGTCGTTGACCAGGACCAGGTCGGGGGCGTCGGCGCCCGCCAGGTCCGCCACGACCGTCCGGGCGCCGTCCACGTCGGTCTCGGCGCGCGCGTACCGCTCGACCGTCCCCGCGTCCGTCACCCGGTACAGGCCCACCGCGACCCGGTGCGGCCGGAGTTCGGGATGCGACTCGGCGGCCTCCTGCACGACGGCCAGCTCCTTGACGCGGCCGTCCGGGCCCAGCAGCACCTGCGGCGTCAGCGAGTTCACCCCGGCCGTCTGGAGCCAGGAGCGCGCCCAGCCGCTCATGTCCCGGCCGCTGGTCTCCGCCAGCACCGACAGCAGGTCACCGAGGCGTGTGTTGCCGTACGCGTGCCGCTTGAAGTAGCGCCGGGCGCCCTCCAGGAACGCATCCTCGCCGACGTACGCCACGAGCTGCTTCAGCACCGACGCGCCCTTGGCGTACGTGATGCCGTCGAAGTTCAGCTTGGCGTCCTGGAGGTCGCGGATGTCCGCCGTGATCGGATGCGTGGAGGGCAGCTGGTCGGCGCGGTAGGCCCACGCCTTGCGGCGGTTGGCGAAGGTGACCCAGCCGTTCTCGAAGCGGGTGGCGCCGACCAGTGAGAACGCCCCCATGAAGTCCGCGAACGACTCCTTCAGCCACAGGTCGTCCCACCACTCCATGGTGACCAGGTCGCCGAACCACATGTGCGCCATCTCGTGCAGCACGACGTTGGCCCGGCCCTCGTAGGACGCCTGCGTCACCTTCCCGCGGAAGATGAACTCCTCCCGGAACGTCACCAGACCCGGGTTCTCCATCGCGCCGAGGTTGTACTCGGGCACGAACGCCTGGTCGTACTTCCCGAACGGGTACGGGAAGTCGAAGTGGTCGTGGAAGAAGTCCAGGCCCTGCTTGGTCACCAGGAACACGTCGTCGGCGTCGAAGTGGGGTGCGAGGCCCTTGCGGCACAGGGCGCCCAGCGGGATCTCCAGCGTCGTGCCGTCCGCGAAGGTACGGGAGTACGAGTCCGTCACGTAGTGGTACGGGCCCGCCACCACACAGGTGATGTACGTCGAGATCGGCTTGGTCTCGGCGAACCGCCACACCCCGTCGGCCCGCTCACCGGCCCCGTTGCTCCACACCGTCCAGCCCTCGGGCGCCCGCACCTCGAAGCAGCGGTAGGGAGCCTTCAGGTCGGGCTGCTCGAAGTTCGCGAAGACCCGGCGGGAGTCGGCCGGCTCGTACTGCGTGTACAGGTACACCTCGCCGTCCTCGGGGTCGACGAAGCGGTGCAGGCCCTCGCCGGTGCGGGAGTAGGCGCACTGGGCGTCGACGACCAGCTCGTTGTCCGCGGCCAGGTCCTCCAGGGTGATCCGGGAGCCGTCGAAGACCTCTCCGGGGTCCAGATCACGGCCGTTGAGTGAGACGGACGTCACACTCGGCGCGATCAGGTCGGCGAAGCTGCTCGCACCGGGCTCGTTGCAGCGGAACCGGACGGTCGTGACGGACCGGAACGTGCGGGGCCCGTCGGTGTCGTCCTCACCGACCGCGGACCGCAGGTCGAGGGACACCTCGTACCCGTCGACGCCGATCAGGGCGGCCCGCTCCCGGGCCTCGTCGCGGGACAGATTCTCACCGGGCACGGGCAGCACTCCTCGAATGTCTCGGATACGGCTGAGCAGCACCGATCCTGCCACGAGCCCCTGACGCGGGGGAGCCGGGAATGACCGGGGCGAGCAGCGGCGTTTCCCCGGGAAACGGTTTCCTCATGAGGAGAGACATGTCGGACAAGACCCCGGTCGATTTCTGGTTCGACCCGCTGTGCCCCTGGGCGTGGATGACCTCCCGTTGGGTGCTGGAGGTGGAGAAGGTCAGGGACATCGAGGTCCGCTGGCACGTCATGAGCCTCGCCGTCCTCAACGAGGACAAGCTCGACGAGCTGCCCGAGCAGTACCGCGACATGCTGGAGACCAAGGCGTGGGGCCCGGTCCGCGTCGTCATCGCCGCGCAGGAGGAGCACGGCGCCGAGGTGCTCGGTGACCTCTACACCGCGCTCGGCACCCGCTTCCACAACCAGGGAGAGGGCCCGACGAAGGAGGCCGTCGCCGGAGCGCTGAAGGACGCCGGCCTGCCCGACTCCCTCCTCGACCACTGGGACGCCACCCCCTACGAGCCGCAGCTGCGCGCCTCCCACAAGGAGGGCATCGACAAGGTCGGCCAGGAGGTCGGCACCCCGGTCATCGCCGTCCCCGGAGCCGACGGCGAGCAGCTCGCCTTCTTCGGCCCGGTCGTCACCCCGGCCCCGCAGGGCGAGGAGGCCGCCCGCCTCTGGGACGGCACCCTCGCCGTGGCCTCGGTCCCCGGCTTCTACGAGATCAAGCGCACGCGCACGAAGGGCCCGGACTTCAGCAACCTCTAGGACTCACTCGGCGACGGCGGGCTCCTCCCGGAACCTCTCCGGCAGGAGGCCGCCGCCGTCCGTGTGCAGATAGGGCTGGTACCAGAGGCAGCCCCGCACGGTGCAGCGCCAGAGGTTGTCCACGTAGTGGCGGGGGTCTTTCCGCTCCTCACGGACCGCCGCCCGCTCCTCCTCGTTGAGCTTCCGGAAGTCCTGCATGGTGCCGCATGTCCGGCAGGCTCTGCGAATCATCAGCCCCTCCTCGCCATCACCGCCAAGTCGGGGAAGTCGGTCACGACCGCGTCGACTCCCAAGCGGTAGTACAGCGCGTACTCGGCGAACGCGTCCCCGAAATCGTTCGCTCCGCTCCCGTGTCGGAATTCCGGGGGCAGGAACTGGTTCTCCGCGCGGAAGGTGTACGGCCCCACCCGCAGCCCCGCCGCGTGCGCGTCCGCGACCAGGGAACTGCCGGCGACCGACGACTTGTCCGGGCCGATCCAGTCCGCGTACTCGGCGATCTCCGCCAGCCCCGCCGGCGTCATCATGTCCCGGTACGTCGTCGAGGGCAGGTCGTAGGGCCCGCCCGTCGTGCCCAGCGCCTGCCACAGCGGTACCCCCAGCCCCGCCATACGCTTCAGGCTGGTCGGCTCGAAGGACTGGACGACGCACTCGCGCCGGCCGAGCCGGTTGCGGCGGATCGCCGCCGCGAGCTTGGGCTCCAGCGGCAGGCCGATCGAGCGGAAGTACGTGGGGTGCTTGGTCTCCGGGAAGACGGCGACCGTGCGGCCGTACGTCCGCGACAGCCGCCGCGCCAGGTCCACCACCTCCTGGAACGTCATGACCTCCGCACGGCCGTCGAAGACGGTGTTGCGGTTGCGGACAGCCGGCAGCCGCTCCACCGCCCGCAGCGTCTTCAGCTCGGCCAGCGTGAAGTCCTCCGTGAACCAGCCGGTGACCGCCCGGCCGTCGACCGTCTTCGTCGTGCGACGGCCGGCGAACTCCGGGTGCCGGGCCACGTCGGTCGTCTGGGAGATCTCGTTCTCGTGCCGCACCACCAGCACGTGGTCCTTCGTCGGCACCAGGTCGGGTTCGATCCAGTCGGCGCCCGTCTGCACGGCGTACGTGTACGACGCCGCCGTGTGCTCCGGGCGCCAGCCGGCCGCGCCGCGGTGGCCTATGACGACCGGGCCGCCCCTGCGGGGTTCGGCCGCCGCGGGGACGGCGGTGGCCGCGCCGGCCGTACCGGCGGCCGCCGCCAGCAGAAGAGATCTCCGTCCGAGCTGCATACGACTCCCTTTCACCGTGGGACGGTTCATGTCCGCGCCCGGGCCCGCGCCTGCGTCAGGCGGGCCAGGTGCTCCTCGTAGCCCTTCGTGTGGAACGCGGCCCGGCCCGGGTCCGGCTCGACCACGGCCGTCGGCTTCGTCCACGTCTCGGCGTCGAGTCCGACCCCGTACCGCTCGGCCGCCGCCAGGACCGCGCCCCGGGCGCCCACCTCGCCCTCGACGACCCGCAGCGGACGGCCGAGCACGTCCGCCAGCAGCCGCATCCAGGCGGGGCTGCGGGTGCCGCCGCCGCACACGGCCAGCGTGCCCGTCAGCCCGGCCGCCTCCAGGCAGTGCCGGGCGGCGTAGCCGATGCCCTCGCAGGTGGCGCGGACCAGATCGCCCCGGGTCGACTCGAGGGAGACACCGGTGAGTTCGGCGCGCAGCCGGGGCTCGACGAACGGGGCGCGTTCCCCGGAGGGCGCGAAGTACGGCAGCACACGGACGCCGTTCGCGCCCGGCGGGGTCTCGGCGAGCAGGGCGTCCACCTCGTCGTGCCGCACCCCCGTCGTCGACAGCACCCAGTCCAGCGCCGCCGTGCCGACCATCGCGGGCATGGCGCGCAGCCAGTGACCGGGCCGGTCCGTGGAGATGTACAGGCCGGCCGGTTCGCCGGTCAGGTCCAGCTCGGTCGTGGCCACCAGGCTGGCCAGGCAGGTGCCGACGATCAGCAGTCCGTCCCCCGGGGCCGTCACCCCGGCGCCCAGCGCGCAGGCCGGCAGGTCGTACGGGCCGTTCGCGATCCGGGTGCCGGACGGCAGGCCCTCACCCAGGGCCTCGGCGGTGGCCAGCGGGTCGCTGACCGGGGCGAGCAGTCCGCGCCGGTGCGTGAGGCCCAGCAGCTCCACGACCTGGTTGTCGTAGCTCCGGGTACGCGGGTCCAGGAAGGGCATCGAGGCGTCCGACACATCGGTCGTCGGACCCGCACCCGTCAGCCGCTGGAACACCATGTCCTTGCAGTACAGGGCGGCCTTCGCGGCGTCGAGGACCTTCGGTTCGTTGCTGTCCAGCCAGGCCAGCAGCGGCCCCGGGCAGCCCGGGAACATCGCGCTCCCGGTCCGCCGGAACACCGTCTCGAACGTGCCGTCCGACAGCCACCGGTCGACCAGTTCGTGCGCCCGTCCGTCCATCCAGGAGGCCGCAGGCCGTACGGGCCGGCCCTCGCCGTCGACCAGCCACACCCCGTCGCCCTGTCCGGTGAGACCGGCGAGCTCGACCGGCTCCGGGACGCGCTCCGTGACCTCGCCGAGCACGGCGACGACCGCCCCGTACACCTCCTCCATGTCCTGCTCGACGACACCGCCGTGCAGCTTCAGCCCCACCGGGCGGGAGGACACGGCCAGCTGGCGGCCCCCGGAGTCGAAGGCCGCCGCCTTGACCATGGACGTGCCCACATCGATACCGACGTACATGCGGCTCTCCTCCGGGTCCTCAGGTCAGACAGTGCGCGAGGGGCTCGCCACGCACCCAGCGGCCCACCTCTTCGGCCGCGATCCGGGCCGCCTTCTCCGCGACGGCGCGTGAGGCGCCGCCCAGATGGGGGGTGAGCACCACGCGTTCGGAGAGCCCCAGCAGCCGGGAGCCGGCCGGCAGCGGCTCCCGCTCGTACGTGTCGAGCGCCGCCGCCGACACCTGACCGCTCGCCAGCGCGTCGCACAGCGCGTCCTCGTCCAGCAGCGGACCCCGCGCCACGTTCACCACCACCGCGCCGGTCGGCAGCAGCCCCAGCTCCCGGGCGCCGATCAGGCCCCGGGTTTCCGGGGTGAGCCGGGCGTGCAGGGTGATCACCTGGGAGCGGCGCAGAAGTTCGTCCAGCGAGGACACGCGCAGTCCGTGGATCTCGCCGTGCACATACGGGTCGTACACCATGACCCGTGCCCCGAACGCGCACAGCACCCGGGCGACCCGGCTGCCGACGGCCCCGTACCCGACGAGCCCGACGGGCAGGTCCTCCAGCTCCAGACCGCTCTGCTCGTACGTGTAGTACGTCGCCCCCTCCCAGCTGCCCTGCCGGGCCAGCGGGTCGTGGGCCTGGGGGATGCGGCGCAGGGCCGACAGCATCAGGCCGACGGTGAACTCGGCGGTGGCGGCGGCGTTGCGGCCCGGCGCGAAGCACACCCGCACGTCACGGTTCTTGGCCGCGTCCAGGTTGACGTTCACCGGCCCGCCCCGGCAGACCACGACCAGCCTCAGGTCCGGGCAGGCGGCGAGGACCCGTTCGGTGACCGGCCCCATCTGCGTGACCAGGACCTCAGCCCCGGCCAGCGCCTCGATCATCTCGTCCTCGGCGTCGCTGGCCTCCTGCACCTCGGCGACCGGCCCGAACGGCTCCAGGGGCCAGCCCAGTTTCACCTCCCTGACATCGGCCCGCTCCACCTCGTGCGCCACCGCCCGGCTGATCAGCGACGGCAGCACGAAGTGGTCACCGGCGGCCACGACACGCACGTTCTTTCCGGAAGGGTCGGGGGTCATCGCAGTGCCTCTCCCGTCTCGGCGTCGAAGACATGGGTGTGCTGGAGGTCGGCGGCGACCCGGACCCGCTCGTCGTGGGCGAGCCGTACCTCGGGGTCGGTGAGGACGACCAGGTGCCGTTCGACCCCGTCGAGGGCGAGGGTCGCCAGGCCCGCCTCCAGGAGGGGTTCGTGGGCGACGACCCGGGCGGGCAGGCCGCCCTCGGCGGTGAGCCGGACGTCCTCCGGTCGGATCCCGACCACCACCTCCCGGCCCTCCTCCACCGGCACGGGCAGGGCGATCCGCACCGGGCCGGAGAGGCGGGCGTGACCGTCGCCGGTGGCGATGCCGGGCAGCAGGGTGATCGCGGGTTCACCGACGAAGTCCGCGACGAACACGTTGGCCGGGCTGTCGTAGATCTCGTAGGGGGTGCCGAGCTGCTGGATGACACCGTCCTTCATCACGGCGATCCGGTCGGCGAGGGAGAGGGCCTCCTCCTGGTCGTGGGTGACCAGGATCGTGGTGTGGCCCAGGTCCTTCTGGATGCGCTTGAGTTCACGGCGGGTGGTGTCGCGCTGTGCCGCGTCCAGATGGGACAGCGGCTCGTCCAGGAGCAGCACGTCCGGCTCGCGGATCAGCGCCCGGGCCAGCGACACGCGCTGTTTCTGGCCGCTGGAGAGTCCGGCCGGGCGGGCGTCGAGGAAGCCGGTGAGACCGACCCGCTCGGCGATCTCCTTCACCTTGCGGTCGACGTCACCGCGGTCGGCCCTGCGCCGGGCCTTCAGGCCGAACGCCAGGTTCTCCGCGACCGACAGCGGCGGATACAGCGCGTAGTTCTCGAACGCGACGCCGATGTTCCGCTCCTGCGCGGGCCGTTCGACCACCGACGCGCCGCCGACGAGGATGTCCCCGCCGGTGACGGACTCCAGTCCGGCGATCATCCGCAGGGTGGTCGACTTGCCGCAGCCGGAGGGCCCGAGCAGCCCGAGCAGCTCCCCGGAGCGCAGGCTCAGGTCGATGCCGCGTACGGCGTCCACGGAGGGCCGCCCCCGCGACCGGTAGGTCTTGCGCAGCTCACGTAGCTCCAGTCCCGTTCCCGTCATGGTCGCCCTTCATCGCGCAAACCTCGTAACGGACCTTGTGCTCGTCCAGATCCCGCAGTTCCTCCGGCGACGCCCCGTCGTCCACCAGGAGCAGGTCGAAGCGGGACAGCGGGACGACCCGGTGCAGGGCGACCCGGCCGAGCTTGGTGTGGTCGATCAGCAGGACGTTGCGCGCGGCCGCGTCGAGCATCGCCCGCTTCACCGACACGATGTGCTGTTCCTGGTGGTAGGCGTAGCCCCGGTGCACCGCCGACGTCGACGCGAAGCACACGTCCACGCGCAGCTGCTCGACCGCCTCCACGCACGACACCCCCAGGAACGAGGAGTGCAGCGGGTCGTAGTCGCCGCCGAGCGCCATCAGGTGGATGCCCCGCTGGTCGGCCAGCAGGTTGATCGCCTCCAGGAAGTTGGTGACGACCGTCAACGGTGTGACCTCGCCCGTACGCAGCCGCCTGGCTATCTCCAGCGTGGACGTGGAGTCGTCCAGCAGGATCGCCATGCCGGGCTCCACCATCCGCAGCGCACGCTCGGCGACGGCCGCCTTCTCGGCCCGCATGGTCTTCAGCCGGTACTGCACGTTCGACTCGAAGACCCCCGACGGCTGCGCGGTCACCCCGCCCCGGAACTTCCGTACGATGCCCTGCCGTTCGAGCTCGTCGAGGTCCCGGTGGATGGTCATCAGGCTCACCCCGAACCGCTCGGCGAGCTCCGCCGCCGTCGCCGAACCGTCGGCCAGCACCTGCTCGGCCATGGCGGTCTGCCGCGCCGCGGGCCCCTGCTGTCCACCACTGCTGCTGCTCATCGCTCTGTCTCTATCCGTCGTCCCGGTCGCTCCGGCCGGTCGGCCTCGAACAGCAGCAGGTTCTCAGGCCGGACCACCAGCCGTACCGGATCGTCCGGACGAAGGCGTGCCGCGTCCGCCCGTGGGGCGACGAGCGACACCCGCTGCTCCCCGGTCCCGAGCCGGACGGTGACCTCCACGGACCGGCCGAGCACCTCGGTGACGTACACCGTGCCGGTCAGCTCGTGACCCGTGCCGTGCAGCGCGAGGTCCCGGGGGCGGAGGCCGACCAGGACGTCCGTACCCGGGGCGGCCCGCGACCGGACCGGCAGCTCGACCCCGCCGTCCGACCGCACCCCGCGCTCCGTCACCACCCCGGGCAGCAGATTGATCCGGGGCCGCCCGAAGGCTCGCGCGACCTCGGTGTCGTACGGCTGGTACCAGATCTCCTCCCGCGTGCCCGTCTGCACGATCCGCCCCTGACGGACGACCCCGATCCGGTCGCCGAGCGCCAGTGCCTCGACCGAGTCGTGCGTGACGTACAGGGTGGTGGTGTGCCGCACCTCCCCGATCGCCTTCAGCTCGGCCCGCATCTGCTGGCGCAGCTTGGCGTCCAGGTGGGAGAGCGGCTCGTCGAGGAGGAAGGCCTTGGCCGGGCGGACCAGGACCCGCCCGAGCGCCACCCGCTGCCGCTGCCCGTTGGACAGCCGGCCCACGGGCCGGTCCAGCAGCCCGGAGATGCCGAGCAGTTCGGCGACGGCGCCGATCCGCTGCCGGGCCTCCGTGGCCGGGAGACGGTAGCGGGGGGAGCGCAGAGGCGAGGCGAGGTTGTCGTAGGCCGAGCGGTGCGGGTAGAGGGCGTAGCTCTCGAAGCACATCGCCACACCCCGGTCGTACGGCTCCACGCCCCGCATGTCCTCGCCGCCGAGCAGGACCGTGCCGGAGTCGGGCTGTTCGAGCCCGGCGACGGTCTTGAGCGTCGTCGTCTTGCCGGCCCCCGAGGGGCCCAGCAGACAGAAGAACTCGCCCTCCCGCACCTGAAGGTCGAGCCCGTCGAGCGCCACGGTCTTCCCGTAGGTCTTCCGTATCCCGCTCAGCGTGATCATGACTTCACCGCCCCGAACGACAGGCCACGCACCAGGTACCGCTGGATCGTCAGCGCGAGCAGCAGCGGCGGGACGACGGACACGAGCGCCGCGGCGGCCGTGAGGTTGTACTTGGGCCGGTCCCCGCCGAGGAAGGACAACGCGCCCACGGTCACCGTCTGGGCCTCGTTGGAGGTGAGGATCAGCGGAAAGACGAAGTTGTTCCAGGCGAAGATGAACGCCAGCAGCGACACGGCCGCGATGCCCGGCTTCACCAGCGGGAGGGCCACTCTGAAGAAGGCCTGCTTGCGGGTGTAGCCGTCCAGCAGGGCGGCCTGCTCCAGCTCGGGTGTGAGGTCGGCGAAGTAGGACCGCATGATCCACACGATCAGCGGCAGCGTCACCAGTTGCAGCACCCACACCATGCCGACGTACGTGTCGAACAGACCCAGCTTCTGATACAGCACGAACAGCGGGATGATCACGGTGAGTTCGGGTGCGAACCGGAACGACAGCAGCGTGAACATCAGGTTCTCCGAGCCCCTGAACCGCCACCGCGCCGAGGCGTACGCCGCCGGCAGCCCCACCACCAGGGACAGCGCGACCGCCCCCACCGACACCACCAGGCTGTTGACGAAGAACCGCACGAACGGGATGCCCTCGCTGTCGCCGAGGACCGTGCGGTAGCCGTCCAGGGTGGGGGAGAAGGAGAAGTAGGTGGAGAAGAGCTGGTCGGTCGGCTTCAGCGACAGGATCACCATCCAGGCGATCGGGAACAGCGCGAAGACGAAGTAGAGGACGAGGGCGGCGTCGGCCAGCCACCCCAGGACGCGTTTCCTCATGTGGTGACCTCCGCGGCCTTCCGCTGGATCTTCCCCAGGTGCTTCACCAGCACCATCGCGGCCAGATACACCACGGCCCACAGCACGATCGTGTAGCTGATCCCGAAGGAGTACCGCTGGAAGCGGATGGCTTCGAGGTACGCCCGGATCTGGAGCACGACGGTGGAGTCGCCCGGCCCGCCCTCCGTCAGGGCGTAGATGATGTCGAACACCTTCAGCGAGTCCATGAACCGGAAGATCACCGCGACCAGCACGTACGGCCACAGCATCGGCAGGGTCAGCCGCCGGAAGGTGTACCACCACCCCGCGCCGTCCACGGCCGCCGCCTCGAACGGGGAGGTGGGCAGCGACCGCAGACCGGCGAGGGCGAGGATCGCCACGAACGGCGTGTAGACCCACACGTCCACGGCGATCGACGACAGCAGGGCGCCCGTCGGGGTGTCCGTCCACTGCACCCCGCCGAGACCGAAGGGTTTCAGCAGGTGGTTGACGACCCCGACCGACGGCTGGAGCATCAGCTTCCAGATGATCGCCGCGATCACCGGGGCGATCATCAGCGGCAGGATCAGGATCTTCTCCAGGACCCTGCCGAGGAGCGTCGACCGGTGCAGCAGCAGGGCGACGGCCACGCCGAGCACGGTCTCGACGAACGCCGCCCCGACCGCGTACAGCACGGTCACCCACGCCGAGTTCCAGAAGGCCTCCTGCGTGAACACCGTCGTGTAGTTCTCGAACCGCACCATGTCCGGCTGCGGTTTGCTCGCCGAGAAGTCGAACAGCGTGTAGTACAGCCCGAGCCCGAACGGGTAGAGGATCCCGCAGGTCAGCAGCAGGGCGGGCACGATCAGGACGTACGGGCGCAGGGTGAGCCGCCACCCCATGGGCTAGCCCACCTTGCCGGCGAGGTCGTCCGCCAGCCCGTCCAGGACCGACTTCGCGCCCTTGCCGCCGTAGATCTCCTGGAGGGCCGCCGCCCAGCTGGTCGTCGCGTCGAAGAACTGTGCCTGCGGGGTGAACTGGATCTTCGTCTGGTCGACGACCGTCTCGAAGGTCTCCAGGAAGCCCGGCAGGTGCTTCATCTTGTCCTTGTACGCGGCGTCGTCGGCGACCGACTTGCGCACCGGGTCGATGTGGTTGTGCGTGATCGCGCTCTTGCGCAGGTGCTCCTTGCCGGTGGCCCACTGGAGGAACAGCCAACCGGCGCTCTTCTTCTTGCTCTTGGCGTTCATGCCGAGCGACCAGATCCACATGTTGGTGGCGAGCGAGCCGTCCGGGCCCTTCGGCCCGGGGTGGAAGGCGATCTTCCCGGAGGCGGGGCTGGCGCCCTTCACCGCCTGGAAGTAGGCGGCCGTGTCGGCGTCGAACAGCATCCCGGCCTTCTTCGCGCCCAGGTCGCTGGAGCACTGGTACCAGGTGTACGAGGTCCAGGACGGCGGCCCGCCCCGCTTGACCATGTCGGCCCAGTCCTCGGTGAACGCGACGGCCTCGGGGCTGTTCATGACGGGGGTGAGCTTCCCGCCGTCGACCGTGAAGTCCTTCAGCCCGTTGCGGGCGTACATCGTCATGAAGCCGGGGTGGATGGTGGCCCAGCTCCTCGATCCGCGTACGGCGATCCCGTACATCCCGTCGTAGCCGGCGCCCGGCGCCTTGCGCTTGATGGTGCCCGCGAGTTCGGCCAGCTCGTCGAAGGACTCGGCGGGTTTCAGCCCGAGTTTGCGGAACACCTCGGTGTTGTAGGCGACGACGTTGGTCTCCCAGCCCCACGGCAGCGCGTACTGCCCGCCCTGCCCCAGCGGAGCGCCCGCCTTCAGCGACCACTGGTCGGCCTGGAGCAGGTTCGGGAAGAAGTCCGCCTGGTCCCATTCGGCGCCCGTGGCCGAGGAGTTGCGCATCCAGGGGCCGAGGTCCTCCAGCCAGCCCGGCGGCCCGTACTGCCACACCATGTACGCGCCCAGCATGAAGACGTCGTAGGAGGCACGTCCGCTGGACAGGTCCACGGTGAGCTTGTCGAAGTAGTTGTCCTCGGGGAAGACGTCGTACTCCACCTTGATGCCGGTCTTCTCGGTGAAGGACTTGAGGTCGGCTATGAGGGCGTCGGTGTACGGGTGCTTGTTGAGCAGCGCCTTGACGGTGGTGCCCTTCTCCCGCTTCCAGTCGAAGGAGCCGGTGACGTCGTCCGCGGCGGACCCGTCGCTCTTGCCGTCGTCCCCGCCGAACCCGGCGCCGCAGGCCGTCAGCAGGGGCGCCGCGGCAGCCCCGGCGGCGAGCGCGAGGAACCTCCGGCGGTCGTGCACGTGCGTGTCCATCCGTACCTCCACGTGGGGGCTGGTTAACACGTCGAGTCGACTCGTTAACAGAGGGTGGAACGGCTGAAGTTGGGCGTCAATCCCTCGCGCACGGGAAAATATCGGGGCACAGTGAGAAGTTCACAGATCCGGCTGCGACGGCGTGGGAGGTTCCGGATGGTGGACGAGGGTGCCGGCGAAGGTGTGGGCTGGCTGGGCGTCGACCTGGGCACGCAGGGCGTCCGCGTGCTGCTCGTCACCGCCGACGGCACGGTGCTGGGCAGCGGCTCGGCCCCGCTGTCCGGGCGGCGGGACGGTGTGCGGCACGAGCAGGACCCGGTGCGCTGGTGGGCGGCGCTGCGCACGGCGTCCCGGGCGGCCCTCGCCTGCGCGCCCTCCGGCCTGCCGATCGGCGGTCTCGCGGTCTGCGGCACGTCCGGCACGGTGCTGCTGACGGACGGTTCGGGACGGCCGGTGAGCCCCGCGCTGATGTACGACGACGGACGCGCGGCGAAGGAGGCGGTCCGGGCCCGGGAGGCGGGGCTCGCGGTCCAGGACACCTGGGCGCTGCCGAAGGCGCTGTGGCTGCTGGGGGAGTACGGCCCGGGCCTGCGCCTCGCCCACCAGCCCGACCTGATCATCAGCCGCCTCATCGGCGAGGTGCCCCCGGCCGACTCCAGCCACGCCCTCAAGACCGGCTACGACCTGCGGGGCGAGGCGTGGCCGGAGGCGGCGCTGGCCCAACTCGGCGTCCCCGAACGCCTCCTGCCCGATGTCGTACGCCCCGGCACGCGCCTCGGCGAGGTGTGCGCGGCTGCGGCGGACGCCACCGGTATCCCCGCCGGCACCCCGGTGTTCGCCGGGATGACGGACGGCTGCGCGGCCCAGATCGCCTCGGGCGCGCTGCGCCCCGGCTCCTGGAACTCGGTGCTCGGCACCACGCTGGTGCTGAAGGGCGCCGCCCGCGACCCCGTCCGGGACCCCACCGGCGTGGTCTACAACCACCGTGCCCCGGACGGCACCTGGCTGCCCGGCGGGGCGTCGAGCGTGGGCGCCGGAGCCCTCACGGCACGGTTCCCGGACGCCGACCCCGCCGCGATGGACGAGCGGGCCGCGGCCTTCGAACCGTCCCGGGCGGTCGCGTACCCGCTGGTGTCCGCGGGGGAGCGGTTCCCGTTCCGGGCGCCGGAGGCGACGCGACTCGTCCTCGGTGAACCCACGGACGACGCCGACCTGTGGGCCGCGCTCCTCCAGGGCGTCGGCTTCGCGGAACGCCTGTGCCTGGACTACCTGCACCACCTCGGCGCGCCCCTCGACGGCCCGCTCACCTTCACCGGCGGCGGCGCCCGCAGCCCGTACTGGAACCAGCTCCGCACCGACATCCTGGGCCGCCCGGCCCGTGTCCCCGAGCAGACCGAACCGGCCCTGGGCATGGCCGCGTTGGCCGCGTACGGGGCGTCGGAGGCCCGAACGCTGGCGGACGTCGCCGAGCGCATGGTCCGCCTCCGCACGGTCGTCGAACCGCGCCCCGGACGCACGGCCCGTTACGCGGAGCCGTACGCCCGGCTCGTCGACGCCCTCCGGGAACGCGGCTGGCTGCCCGGACCCGTGGCGCAACACGCGCGGAGCCGTCTGCGCAGGGACACTGGGGAATCATGACCACCACCCTCCTGCTGGCCCGGCACGGGCAGACCGTCTGGCACGCCGAGAACCGGTACGCCGGCGTCAGCGACATCGCTCTCACCGACACCGGCCGCGCCCAGGCCGAGGCCCTCGGCCGCTGGGCCGCCGCCCACCCCGTGGACGCGATCCGGACGTCCCCGCTGTCCCGGGCCGTCGCCACCGCCGACCCCGCCTGCCGCGCCCTGGGGCTCACCCCGCGGATCGAACCGGACCTGCGCGAGTGCGACTTCGGCGTGGTCGAGGGCCGTACGCTCGCCGAGTTCGAGACGGAGGACCCGGAGTGGGCCGCCGCCTACCGCGCCGACCCGGTGGCCCATTCCTTCCCCGGAGCCGAGGACCCGTCGGCCGCGGCGGCCCGGGCGATCCGTGCCCTGCGGGAGATCGCCGCCGAGCATCCCGGCGGACGCGTCCTGGTCGTCGCCCACAACACCCTGCTGCGCCTCGTGCTGTGCACCCTGCTGTCGATCCCCGTCCGGGAGTACCGCAGGGTGCTCCCACGGCTGCGGAACGCGGCGATCAGCGAACTGCGCATGAACCCCGACGGTTCCGCCGCACTCCTCTCCCTCAATGTGCCGTGCGAGCCGGACGCGCCGTAGCCCGGCGGGGCCCAGCGCGGCGGCCTGGGCCGCAAGCCGTGGCCCGCACACGGGAAAGCCCCCGCGAGTCACGTCCTCGCGGGGGCCTCCCTCTTTCCGCCTGCCGCCGTGAAGGGTGAGAAGACGATCACGAGGCAGGACGCTCCGAGCGGCCTCAGGGGGCCAGCAGCAACACGTCCGCCCGGGACTTCGCGGCCGCGTGACGCCGGGCCACGTCCTGCCAGTTGACGACCTGCCACATCGCCTCGATGAAGTCGACCTTCTGGTTCTTGTACTGCAGGTAGAAGGCGTGCTCCCAGGCGTCGAAGACCAGGATCGGCGTCGAGCCCTGGCCGACGTTGCCCTGGTGGTCGTAGACCTGCTCCACGATCAGCCGCCCGCTCAGCGGCTCATAGGCGAGCACGCCCCAGCCGGACCCCTGCGTGGTCGCGGACGCCTTGGTCAGCTGCGCCTTGAAGTTCGCGAACGACCCGAACGACTCGCTGATCGCGTCCGCGAGCTCACCCACCCCGTCCTGCGCCAGCGGCTCCCCGCCGCCGTCCTTCGGGCCGGTCATGTTCTGCCAGTAGATGCTGTGCAGGATGTGCCCGGAGAGATGGAACGCCAGATTCTTCTCCAGCCCGTTGATCGCCCCCCAGCTCTCCTTGTCCCGCGCCTCGGCCAACTGCTCCAGCGTGTCGTTGGCCCCTTTCACATAGGCCGCGTGGTGCTTGTCGTGGTGCAGCTCGATGATCTCGGGGCTGATCACGGGGGCGAGCGTGGAGTAGTCGTACGGGAGCTCGGGCAGCGTGTAGACGGGCATGACAGGACCCCTTCGAACCTCTTATTGCAAGTCACTTGCAAGTGCAGGCTAGCAGCATCAAGGCGTCGGAGGTGGGAGGGTCGAAAGCGTTGGGTGAATGCGTTCGGCAGGCCCGGAGGACGCGACCTACCATCGGTAGGAACGCGACAGGGGGATGCCGTGGGTCCGGAGATGGCCGAACTCGCCAGAACAGCGGGTACGACGATGGTGACGCTGATGGCCGGCCAGGCCTGGGAGTCCACCCGCGAGGGAGTTCTCACCCTCTGGCGGCGCTTCCAGCCCGATCGGGCCGAGACCGTGGGCGGTGAACTCGAGGCCACCCGCGAGGACCTGCTGCTCGCCCGCGAGTCGGGAGACACCGACACCGAGGCCGAACTCACCGCCGAATGGCAGGCGAGGCTGCGCCGCCTCCTGGTGGCCCGGCCCGAGGTCGCCGACGAACTCCGGCGGATCCTCGCCGAGTTGGACCCCGAGCTCCCCCCGGCGCACTCGACGGTGAAGGTCCGGCTGCGCGCCGAGGCCTCCGGCAGCGGCCGGGTCTACCAGGCCGGCCGCGACCAGCACATCACCGAACGATGAGCGAACTCGGCGCCCGGGCCTCGGGGCAGGGGCGAATCTTCCAGACGTCGGGTGACCAGTACATCGAGGAGCACCACCATCACTACGGCGCCGGCGGGCCGCTCTTCGGGCGGGAGGTCGTGGCCTCGGCGGGGGCCGGGCAGGCCGCCCCCGACTCCGTGCGGATGCCGTTGGTCGGCCGGCCACCGGGCATCCTGCGCGACCGTGAACAACTCCGCGAGACGCTCGGCGCGGCCGTCGCCGGCCCCGGCGGCGACATCCACGTGGTGTACGGCATGGGCGGCTGCGGCAAGACCGCGCTGGCGTACTGGCTCTTCGACGAGGCGGTGCGCGAGCACGGCCGCGTCGGCTTCTGGGTCAACGCGTCCGAGCTGATGTCCCTGCGCGCCGGGATGCTGGCCGTGGCCGGAGACCGTGGTGCGGAGGCCGGTGAGCTCGCGGCTGCCGCGGCGGGCCGGCGCGCTGCCGCCGACCTCGTCTGGCACTACCTCGACCACTCCGCCGACCCCTGGCTCCTCGTCCTCGACAACGCCGACGATCCGACGGTCCTGGAGAACGGTGCGTGGCTCCGGCCCAGCGGTCGCGGCACGGTGCTGGTCACGACCCGCCACGCCACGTCGCCGCTGTGGCGGGGACCGGGCGTGCACCGGCATGCCCTGGGCCTCCTGCCGTTGGAGGAGGCGGCCCAGGTGCTGTGCGACCTGGCGCCGGAGGCGGGCGACGTGGAGTCGGCACGGAAGGTCGCCGAGCGCCTCGGGCGCCTGCCGCTCGCGCTCACACTCGCCGGGTCCCACCTTGCCCACCAACTTCTGGAGTCGTGGTCCATGGACGAGTACGACCGCAAGCTCGGCGAGGAGTCGACGGTGATCGTCGACCAGGGCGCGGCCGGGCGGGGCGGCAGCCAGTCCCGCCAGCTGGTGGGCCGGACCTGGCAGCTGTCGCTGGACGCGCTGGCCGGACAAGGGCTTCCCGAGGCGGCGACGCTCCTGCGGCTGCTGTCGTTCCTGGCCGCGGATCCCTTGCCGTTGAGCGTGCTGCTGCCGGTGGCCCGCGCGGAGGTGACCCTCGACGGACTGGAACCCGCCCTTCGGGCACAGCGGTTGGAACCGGCGCTGAAGGGGCTGATCGACCATTCCCTGACCGAACTGGTCACCGTGGAGGGGGTGCGCTGCGTACGGGCCCACGGAGTGCTGCTCGACAGCGTCGCCGCGGGAGTGCCGGACGACCGGCGGCCGGCCGTCGCGGAAGCGGCGGCTTCCCTCCTGGAGGCCGCCCTGCCCGAGGAGGGTGCCGACTCTCCCGAGAGTCGCAGCCGGCTCGCGCTGCTGGCCCCGCACGCGACGAGACTGCTCGCGGTGGCCGCGGACGAACGGACCGCGACCCTCGGGGTGCGGGTGCTGCGGCAGGTCTACGACTCGGGGGACTACGCGGCGGCGCTGGCGCTCGCGCCCACGGTCGTCGAAGCCGTGCGGGGCGTCCTGGGCGCTGAGCACAGGCTGGTGCTGAACGCCCAGCACCTCCAGGGCACGGCCCTGTTCCGGATGGGGCGGTTCGCCGAGGCCGAGGCCCTGCACCGCGGGGTGCTGGAACGCCGGGAGACCCTGCTGGGCGCCGAGGACGTGGACACGCTGCACAGCTGTGCCGCGCTCTCCCAGGCGCTCGATCTGCTCGACCGGGACGAGGAGGCCGAAAGCTGGGGCAGGCGGGCGCTGGACGGCTATCGGCGGACGCTGGGGGTGGACAGCGCGGAGGCCCTGTTCATCTGGTGCGGGCTGATCGAGATCCTGCCCCAGCTCGGCAAGGAACGGGAGTTCGCCGAGGAGGGCCTCGCCCTCGTCGAGGCCTGCGAGCGGGCCCTGGGGCCGGACCATCCCACGACGGTGCTGGCCCGGCACGACTACGCCGGCGGCCTGTTCGAGTTCGGCCGCCATGAGGAGGCCGAACCCATGGCCCGCCAGGTGCTGGCCGACCGGAACCGGCTCCAGGGCCCGGACCATCCCCTCACCTTGTCGGCCACCTCCCTCACCGCCCGGATCACCCACGGTCTGGGCAGGATCGACGAGGCCGTCCGGATG
This sequence comes from Streptomyces venetus, assembly GCF_039540295.1. Taxonomy (NCBI): domain Bacteria; kingdom Bacillati; phylum Actinomycetota; class Actinomycetes; order Kitasatosporales; family Streptomycetaceae; genus Streptomyces; species Streptomyces venetus. Next base: position 643,688 of record NZ_BAABET010000001.1, on the reverse strand, counting down.
ATGAAGGAGCTGTCCGAACGCCGGGCGCGGGTGCTCGGCCACGAGCACCCGTTCGCCGAACACGACCGGGCCTGGGTCGCCGCCTGGCAGGCCGAGGCCCGGGGCTGATCAGCCCTGGGCCCTCGCCCGCGCCTTCTGCCAGGCGTACCCCACGGCCGCCAGCGCCAGCGTCATGCCGCCCGTCGAGTACAGCTGCACCCGGGTGTCCGGCTCCCGGGCCATCAGGACGAAGATCGTGGCCATGCCGGCCAGCGCGATCCAGGTCAGCCAGGGGAACGCCCACATGCGGACCACGAGCTTCTCGGGGGCCTCGCGGTCCAGGCGGCGGCGCAGGCGCAGCTGGGACACGGCGATGAAGATCCAGACGACCAGGATCACCGCGCCGATCATGTTCAGCAGCCAGGCGAACACGTCGTTCGGCCGCCAGTAGCTGAGCAGCACGCACAGGAAGCCGAAGACCGAGGACGCCAGGACGGCGATCCGCGGCACCCCGCCCGAGACCCGGCCCAGCACCTTCGGGCCCTGGCCGCGGCCCACCAGCGAGTAGGCGATGCGGGAGGCGCCGTAGACGTTGGCGTTCATGGCGGACAGCAGGGCCACCAGCACGACCACGTTCATCAGCTGCCCGGCGCCCGGGATGCCGAGCTCGTCGAGGGCGGCGACGTACGGGCCCTTCTCGACGACCTCCTTGGAGTCCCAGGGGACGAGCGTGACGATGACGGCCATCGAGCCGACGTAGAACAGCGCGATGCGCCACATCGCCGTACGGACCGCGCTCGCCACGCCCTTGACGGGGTTCTCCGACTCGGCCGCCGCGATGGTGACCGTCTCCAGGCCGCCGTAGGCGAAGACCGAGGCGAGCAGGCCGATGACCAGGCCCTCGCCGCCGTTCGGCAGGAAGTCGTCGAGGTGGCTCGCGCCCGGCGAGTCCGTGCCGGGCAGGACGCCGGCGATCGCCAGGACGCCGAGCACCAGGAACAGGGTGATCGCGCCGACCTTCAGGGCCGCGAACCAGAACTCGAACTCCCCGAAGTTCTTCACGGCCGCGAGGTTCGTACCGCAGAAGACGACCATGAACAGCGCCACCCACACCCACTCCGGGGTGCCCGGCAGCCAGCCGCTGACGATCTTCGCGGCGCCGATGCCCTCCAGGCCGACGGCCGTGCAGAGCAGGACCCAGAAGGACCACCCGGCGGTGAACCCGGCCCAGGGGCCGATCGCCCGCTCCGCGTGCGCCGAGAACGACCCCGACGACGGATACGCGGCCGACATCTCGCCGAGCATCCGCATCACCAGCATCACGAGGAGACCGGAGAGGGCGTAGGCGACCACGATCGACGGACCGGCGGCGGCGATGCCGGCCCCGGAGCCGACGAACAGACCGGCGCCGATCACACCACCGAGGGCGATCATCGACAGGTGGCGCTGCTTCAGGCCATGGGAGAGGGAGACGTCGTCCCTGCTGGGAGACGTCTCCGTGGTGGTGCTGCTGGGCATGGGCGCGGCTCGTCCAATGCGTGAGAGGCGTGGATGGGCAAAAACGCCGACAGTGTCGGATGCCTCCCCGTCGAGACGAAGAGGCATCCCAGCATATGGACGGCCGTGTAGCTCTCCGTGGCTACGCGGCGACCGGCGTGTAGTGCGAGGCGTCGCCCTCGATGACGTAGCTCTCCTTACCCTCGATCCCGACGGGGATGTCCCCCGCGACCGTGACCCGGTGCAGGCGGCGGGGCAGGCCGTCGTAGTTGTCGACGGCGTAGTGCTGGGTGATGCGGTTGTCGAACAGGACGAGCTGGTTCGGCGACCAGCGATGGCGCAAGAGGTTCTCCGGCCGGGTGACGTACGCCTGGAGCAGGTCGAGGATCTTGCGCGACTCGCCCGGCGACAGGCCCACGATCCGCTGTGCGAAACCGCCGATGAACAGCCCGCGCTCGCCGGTCAGCGGATGGACGCGGACCACCGGGTGGACCGTGCGGTACTTGATCGAGGTGAACTGGGCGCGCCGGGCGGCCTGCTCCTCGTCGACGTCCTCGTCCGCGACGGCGTAGTCGTAGTCGTTGGTGTGCTCGGCCCACAGGGTGTCGGCGAGGTGGCGCAGCGGCTCCGGCAGGTTCCGGTAGGCGGCGGCCGAGCTGGCGATCAGCGTCTCGCCGCCGTACGGCGGGACCGTGATGCTGCGCAGGGTGCTGGCCTGCGGCGGGTTGAGGACGAAGGTGACGTCGGTGTGCCAGTGGTTGGCGGCCCGGCCCCGCTCGCTGTCGACGGGCAGCACGTTCGGGGCGCCGTCCACGGCGGACACCGTCGGATGGGCGGTGGTGATGTCGCCGAAGTGGCGTGCGAAGGCCTGCTGGCCCGCGTCGTCGAGGCCCTCCGCGTCGAAGACCAGGGCCTTGTGGGTGTTGAGCGCCTCACGCAGGGCGCTGTACGTCTCCTCGTCGAGGGGACGGGTGATGTCGACGCCCTCGACGCGGGCGCCGATGTTCGCGGTGACCTTGTGGATCTCGATGGCCATGACGGGTTCCTTCCGTATCAGACGAGAGCGGGGGTGACGACGTGCTGGTTGGCGGGGCGCGGGAGGCCGTAGCGCTCCCGCAGGGTCCGGCGGGGGCTGCCGTACTCGGTGCGGAGCAGGCCCCGGGCGCGCAGGATCGGGACGACGTGCTCGACGAAGGCCTCCAGGCCGGACGGCAGCACGGCGGGCATGATGTTGAAGCCGTCGGCGGCGCCCGAGCCGAACCACAGCTCGATCGTGTCGGCGACCTGCTCGGGCGTCCCGGCGAAGGTGAGGTGCCCGCGCCCGCCGCCGAGCCGCCCGATCAGCTGCCGCACGGTGAGCCGGTCGCGCCGGGCCAGCTCGACGACGAGCGTGTAGCGGCTCTTGGCGCCCTCGACGGCGCTCTCCGGCGGCAGGTCGGAGGGGAGCGGACCGTCCAGATCCAGGGTCCCCGGAGCCAGTTGCAGCAGCCGCTCCAGGTGGTTCACTCCGTGCGTGTGCACGATGTGGTCCTCCAGGACCTGTTCGTTCGCCCGTGCCTCGGCCTCCGTCGAGCCGATCACCGGGACGATGCCCGGCAGCACCTTGATGTGGTCGGCGTCGCGGCCGGCCGCGACCGTGCGGGACTTGAGGTCGGTGTAGAAGGCCCGCGCGTCCTCGACGGTCTGCTGGGCGGTGAACACCGCCTCCGCGTACCGCGCGGCGAACCGCTTGCCGTCCTCGGAGGAGCCGGCCTGCACGAGCAAGGGGTAACCCTGGGGCGTGCGGGGCACGTTGAGCGCCCCCTCGACGCTGAAGTAGCGGCCCTTGTGCCGGGGCGGGTGGATCTTCGCGTCGTCGCCCCACACGCCCGCCGCCTTGTCGGCGACGATCGTGTCGTCCTCCCAGCTGTCCCACAGCTTCAGCGCCACGTCGACGAACTCGGCGGCCCGCGCGTACCGCTCGGCGTGTGCCGGCTCGGCGTCCAGGCCGAAGTTGCGGGCGGCCTCCGCACCGGCGGTGGTGACGATGTTCCAGCCCGCCCGGCCACCGCTGATGTGGTCCAGCGTGGCGAACTTGCGGGCCAGGTTGTAGGGCGAGTTGTACGAGGTGGAGGCCGTGGCGATCAGGCCGATGTGCTCGGTGGCCGTCGCCAGGGCGGTCAGCAGCGTGATCGGCTCCAGTGCCCCGGCAGGCCGCTGGGCCACACTGCTCCACAGTTGCGGGCCGTCGGCGAGGAACAGCGAGTCGAAGGTGCCGCGCTCGGCGATCCGGGCGAGCCGCACGTAGTGGGCCAGGTCCACGTGGGCGTACGGGTCGCTCTCCGGCAGCCGCCACGACGCCTCGTGGTGGCCGGTGGTCATCAGGAACGCGTTGAGGTGCAGCTGTCTGCCGGTCATCGATGGTCCTCCGTGACACCGAGCGCGGCCAGCAACCGCTCCCGGTACTCGCCGAGCAGGGGGTCGCGATACGACCGGGGGTGCGCGCGGTCGATCGTGAGGTCGAGGCCGATCCGGCCCTTCTCCAGGACGAGCACCCGGTCGGCCAGCACGATCGCCTCGTCCACGTCGTGGGTGACCAGCAGCACCGAGGGCCGGTGGCGCTCCCACAGCTCCCTGAGCAGACCGTGCATCCGGATCCGGGTGAGCGCGTCCAGCGCCCCGAACGGCTCGTCGGCCAGCAGCAGTTCCGGCTCACGCACCAGGGATCGGGCCAGGGCGGCACGCTGGGCCTCCCCGCCGGACAGCTCGCCCGGCCAGGCCCGCTCGCGGCCCTTCAGCCCCACCTCCTCCAGGGCCTCACGGCCCCGTCGCTCGGCGTCCTTGCCGTCCAGACCGAGCAGGACGTTGGGGAGCACCCGCCGCCAGGGCAGCAGCCGGGAGTCCTGGAAGACCACCGACACCCGCTCGGGCGCGGTCAGCTGCCCGCTCCCCGTCACGCCGTGGTCGAGTCCGGCGATCGCCCGCAGCAGGGTGCTCTTGCCGGAGCCGCTGTGCCCGAGCAGGGCCGTCAGCTGCCCGGCGGGCAGATCGAGGTCGATGCCGTCGAGGACCGTACGCCCGTCGAACGACCGGGTCAGGCCGCGCAGTTGGACGGCCGGGCGGGTCAGCTGCTCAGTGTGCGGCGCCATGACAGCACCCTCCGTTCGACGATGCGGACCGCGCTGTCGGAGATGAGGCCGAAGATGCCGTAGACGACCAGGCCGACGAGGATGACGTCCGTCTGGCCGTAGTTCTGCGCCTGGAACATCATGTAGCCGAGGCCGCTGGTGGCGTTGATCTGCTCCAGCACCACCAGGCCCAGCCAGGAGCCGGTCACGCCGAGCCGCAGCCCGACGAAGAAGCCGGGCAGCGCGCCGGGGATGACGACCTGCCGGATGAACTGGAGCTTCGACAGACCCTGCACCTCGGCGAGTTCGACGAAACGGCTGTCGATACCGGACAGCGCGGCATGCGTGTTGAGGTAGATCGGGATGTAGACGACGATCGCGATGATCGCGATCTTGAAGGTCTCGCCGATGCCCAGCCAGAGGATGAACAGCGGGATCAGACCCAGGGTGGGGATAGCCCGGTTGAGGTTGACCGTGCCGTCGATCAGCGCCTCGCCGGTCCGGGTGAGCCCGGACGCCAGCGCGAGCACGATCCCCACGGTCAGGCCGATGGCGAAGCCGGTGGCCGCGCGCTGCAACGAGGTCAGGATGTCGTCCGGCAGCGTGCCCGCGCCCCACAGCCGGCTGCCCGTCTCCAGCACCGTCCAGGGCGCCGGGATCGCGCCCGGGTCGAGCAGTCCGGCCGCGGAGGCGACGACCCACAGGGCGAGGACGACGGCGGGCCCGATGAGCCGGGTGGCGGGCAGCCGCCTGCCCGGGGCCAGCCGCCGGCGCCTGCGCACCTGGCGCGTCTCCTCGGCGGCGGCGAGCGGTGCGGCGGCGGTCGTGGTCGTGTGCGTTGTGGTGGTCACGGCGGTCACCTCCGGTACTCCGCGGGTACGGCCTTCGCCGCGATGGACTCGAATCGGTGGTCGAAGAGCCCGGAGACGTCGAACTTCTTCACGAAGCCGCCCTCCGCGAGCAGATCGGCGGTCTCCTGCTCCCACTCGATCGCCTCGTCCCAGCGCGGCGGGAACAGCGGCTTGTTGGCCAGCTCGGTGATCCCCTTCGCCTGGGCCAGGGTCAGGTTCTGCGTCCCGACGTAGAACTGCTCGTTCCACTCGTCGGGGTGCTCGTACGTCCACACCTGGCCCTTCGCCCAGTACGGGATGTACGCGGCGATCGCGGCGGCCTTCGCCTTGTCGTTCAGCACCGAGACCGGCGCCCACAGCAGGTTGAGCAGGTCCACCACGTCCGTCGTGATGGTCCGGGCGGACTTGTACTGCGCCAGGTACGCGGGCGCCTGCGTGTTGCCGAGCGGGGCGATGTCCACCTGCCCGGACTGCAGGGCGGTGAGGAACTGGTTGCTGGTCAACGGCACCAGCTCCACGTCGTCGTACGCCAGCCCGGCCTTCTTCAGCGCCCGCAGCAGCACCACGCCCTGGGCCTGCCCCTGGGAGAAGGCCAGCCGCTTGCCCTTGAAGTCGGCGACCGAGCGGATGTCGCTGCCGGGCTTGGTGGCGAAGAGATAGTTGGGCTTGCGGGTGATGTTGATCGCGACGATCTTCGCGTCGAAGCCCTGGAAGTGCGCCTGGATCGGCGGAACACCCGCGTTGTTGGCGACCTCCAGCGACTTCGCGCGGAAAGCGTTGATGACATCGGGGCCCGCGCCGATGTTCAGCCAGTTGGACACCTTGAACGGCAGATCGTGGAACCCGGCCAGCTTGAACTGGAGTTGCTGCGCGTTCTGGAACGAGGCGATCTTCAGGCTCGTACCGGCGGGAACCTTGGAGGCCAGCGGAGCGTCGGACGCCGCCTCGGCCGCGGCGCTGTTGTCCGCGCAGCCGCTCAGTCCGGCCGCGGCGGCCGTCGCGCCGAGCAGTGAGGTCAGGAACAGACGCCGGTCGACACCGGGCACGGGGGACGAGGGCATGGGAGGACTCCCTGGGTATGGAAGGGCGGAACAGCACACGGAATTCCGGGCAGGCAAAAGCCGGGCAGGGGAATTCACATGAATTTCACACGGGAAGGAGAAGGCGCTCCGTGAACGGGCGCCGGGGGCGCGTCAACGGGTCAGCAACAGAGAGTGCGACAGCTCGTGAGCGGGGTCATGAACAGGATGTTCCCGGCCATGCACGACTCCTGTCAACATTCCGAGTTTCTGAATTAAATGACCTCAGGTGACGCGCCCAGCGGATCGCGATAGAGCACGTCGAGCGCCACCGAACCACCCGCCACGGCCAGGACGGAATCCGGGAAACTGGTCGGTGACACGGTCGCGGCGCGGCCGGCTTCGACCTCTTCGCGCAACGCGGTCAGGCAGTCCTCCCGGTACATGATCCCGATCTCCGTCACGACCACCCGTTCCGGATTGAGCACGTCGAGCAGCAGCCCCACCGCACGCCCGACCCTCCGGGACCGCTCCAGCAACAGCCGTACGGCCACCGGGTCACCGGCCGCGGCGGCGCCGACCACGTGCATCGGGTTCACTCCGTCGACGACCCCCGCCTCGCGGGCCTGCCGGCACAGCGTCCGCTCGCTCAACTCGGCCTGGAGGCAGCCCACCCGGCCGCAGTCGCAGCTCTCCGTGCCGCCCGGCACCGGCAGATGGGCGATGGCCCCCGCCTGCGAGCGCGGCCCGTGGTGCACCTCGTCGTGGGTGGCGAACGCCGCGTCCACCACGTTGCCCGCGAACAGGTGCAGCACGCTGCGGCTGCTCCGCGCCCCGCCGAACAGGCGCTCCGCGTTGACCAGCGCCCGCGCGTGCCCGTCCACATGGACCGGCAGCCCGGTGTGCCCGCCGAGCACCTCCCGCACCGGCACCTCGCGCCAGCCCAGCAGGGGATGCTCGACGACGGTGCCCGAGTCCCGGTCCACCCAGCCGCCCGCCGCGAAACCGACGCCCAGCGCCGTGCTGCCGGGAGCCCCGGCGAGCAGCGCCCGCAGCCCGTCGGCGGCCCGGGCCAGCACCTCCGCGGGCTCGGTGCGTCCGTGTTTCACCTCGCGCCGGGCCACCACCCGCCCGCGCAGATCCAGCAGCGCGACCGTGGTGTACGGCACCGCCACGTGCACTCCGCCGACCACGAACCGGGAGTCGTCCAGGTCGACCGGCAGATGCGGTCGCCCCACGCCCCGGGACCGGCGCGGCACGGCGGACTCGCGGATGAGCCCCAACTCGGCGAAGCGGGCACAGTAGTCGGTCACCGACGCCGGCGACAGGCCGGTCAGCCGGGCTATGGTGCTGCGCGCGACCGGCCCGTGCTCCAGCACGGACCGCAGGACGACACTGGCGCTGGTGCGGCGCCGGTCGCTGTCGGCGACACGGGGAATGGGGGACGTCAGAAGGGGAGCCGCGGTACGAGGCATGGGAGTCTTCCTGGGGCCGGTCCGACACTGCGCCGTCTCGATCGGCGAGCCGGATCCGCTCCGCCCCGCCTCACACCGGGCGGCGACAGGTGGCCGTGCCCTGGCGCCGCAGGTCGACGTAGCGACGCGACGAGAAGTACCGGGCCTGGGCAACCATGTCCGCGACGCTAGCAAAACGGCCCGGGGCTGCCCAGACGGTGACCGACGGGCGAGACGGCGGGCCCGGCGCCTTTGGCGGGAACCGACAGTTGCCCCACGGCCGGGCTCCCGTGCCGGACGCCACCTCACCACCGTGACTGGCGTCACGCCGCGCTCGGTGTACGGCCCACTCTTTGTCCGGAGCCGACCAACAGCCGGTTCGCGCCTTTGTCGATCGCTGACGGTGATCGGGGCGGGGACGCTGGGATAGCGTCACGGTGTCCCATCGGCCCTCACCCTCGCGGAGTCCCCATGAGCACCGCTGCCGCCACACCCGCCCGCACCGGACAGGTCCTCGCCGACCTGCTCCCCGCCTCCCGTGTCCGGGACGCGGCCCTCGTGCTCGGCGGCGCCGCGCTCACCGGCATCGCCGCCCAGATCGCCGTGCCCGTCCCGGGCTCCCCGGTGCCGGTGACCGGACAGACCTTCGCCGCGCTGCTCGTCGGCACGGCCCTCGGCGCCGGCCGCGGCTTCCTCTCGCTCGCGCTGTACGCCGTGGCCGGCCTCGCCGGCATGCCGTGGTTCGCGTCCGCCACCTCCGGTGTCGCGCCGTCGTTCGGCTACATCCTCGGCATGATCCTGGCCTCCACCGTGGTGGGCGCCCTGGCCCGCCGCGGCGCCGACCGCTCGATGCTGCGCATGGCGGGCACGATGCTGGTGGGCGAGGCGATCATCTACGCCATCGGCGTGCCCTACCTGGCCCTCGCCACCGGCATGTCCGCCGCCGCCGCGATCGCGGCCGGGCTCACGCCGTTCCTGATCGGCGACGTGCTGAAGGCGGCGCTGGCCATGGGAGCCCTGCCGACGGCCTGGAAGTTCGCGAACAAGCGCTGACGTCGCGGACGTCGAAGACGTCGCCGAGGCCCGCCGGGGAGAGCTTCCCCGGCGGGCCTCTCGCGTGTGCTCAGAACAGGTCTGGGCCAGAACATGTGTGTGCTCAGAACATGTGTGGGCTCAGACCACCGAGGGCCGAATCAGCCCTCCTGCCGCGCCGGCCGCCGCCGCTGCGACCACCACATTCCGGCCGCGCCCGCCGCGAGCAGCGAGGCGCCGGCCGCGCCCAGCGGCAGCAGGTCACGGGCCGGACCGGTCCTCGGCAGTTCCTTACCGGTCTTCGGCAGTTCCTCGCGGTCCGGTGACTTGGGCTTGTCGGGAGAGACGGGCTCGTTGTCGGTGCCGAGCAGCAGGGGCGTCGCCGGAGCGTCCGGCGACGGGTTGGTCGTGCCGAACGGCACCGGGCCCTGCTGCCAGAAGGTCTTCTTCCCGTCGCTCGTCTGGACGGGCAGGCAGATCTTCCCGGTCTTGCCCAGGTCGTATGTCGCGTCGACGGCGTACGACTTCGACTTACCGGCGGCGAGATTGTCGATCGGGCAGCTGAAACCGCTGTTCGATCCCTCCGGAAGATTGTTCTCGGCTATAGTCGAGCAGCCCTGGACGTTCTTGACGGTGAGTCCGTCGAAACCGACGACCAAAAGCCTGATCTTCCCGCTGTCCTTGCTCCCCTCGTTCTTCACCGTGGCGGTGAGCGACGTCTTTTCGGAGCTGTTGTCGACCGAGATCCTCCTGGGCAGCAGCGTGGTCAGCTTCACCCCCGCAGGCGCCTCGTCAACGGCCTTTCCTCCCTTGCCGCTCGCGGGCCCTTCGTCTTCCGCTCCGGCGGTTCCGGAAAAGATCACCAGTGCCGAGAAAGATGCGGCCACCAGCGATCCCGCGACCGCCACCGTACGACGAGAACTCATGTTCGTCCCCCCTTGCGTCCCCCTGGACTGCGCCTGAATTCGCAGCACTGAAAGAGGTACCACAAGATTTCCCCGCACTATCCTGGTACGGCACGAAGTGTGACCGTTGTGTTTCACTGGGAGCCGGTCGCGGCGTCGTGGAGGGGGTGCAGCGGATTGCCGGGGAATGCGAACAGTGGCGGTGTTCCAGGGATATTGGTGACGGGGCGCTATCGGCTGGTCGAAAGTATCGGCCAGGGGGGAATGGGACGGGTGTGGCGAGCCGCCGACGAAATACTCGACCGGCAGGTCGCCGTCAAGGAAATGCGTATCGACGGCCTGGACGCGGAGGACAGCGGGACGCGCCGTGAACGCACCCTGCGCGAGGCCAGGGCCACGGCCCGGATCGACCACCCCAACGTCGTACGGGTCTACGACGTGGTCGACGAAGGCGAACGCCTGTGGATCGTCATGGAGTTGGTCGCCGGCCGCTCCCTCGAACGGATCCTCGCGCAGGAGGGCCCGCTGAGCCCCCGCGAGACGGCGCGGATCGGGCTCGGGCTGGTCGCGGCGCTGCGGCAGGTCCACGCGGGGGGAGTGCTGCACCGGGACATCAAGCCCGGGAACGTGCTGGTCGAGAACGGGGGAGGGGCGGCCGGATCCCGACGGGTCAGAGGCCTGGTATCCGGCCAGGGCCCGGGCCCCCGTCCTGCTGAACGGCGAGTCGTCCTCACGGACTTCGGCATCGCCGCGATCCAGGACGCCAAGGCGCTCACCATGGTCGGCATGCTGGTCGGCTCGCCCGACTACATGGCGCCCGAGCGCATCTCCGGCCACCCGCAGGGCCCGCCCTCCGACGTCTGGTCCCTCGGCGCCACGCTCTGCGCGGCCCTCGGCGGCCGTTCCCCCTTCGCCCGTGAGACCACGCTGGCGACCCTGCACGCGGTGCTGTACGAGGAGCCCGAACTCCCCGCCGCGTCGGGCCCGTTGCGCGGCATCCTCACCGCCCTCCTGGCGAAGGACCCGTCGACCCGCCCTGGCTTGGAGGACCTGGAAACGGCCCTGGAACCGGTGGCGTTCCCGGAGCCGCCGGCGACGATGCCGGGACCGGCACCGGCACCGGCACCGGCACCGGAGCCAAGGCCAGGTCCAAGTGCAAATCCAGGTCCAGGTCCAGCGCTGAGGCCGACGCCGGACCCGTCACGGGACGGGGAGCCGGAACCGGAGCCCGGCCCGGAGGCACGGCCGTCGTACGAACCGGCCCGGGACCATGCCGCGGCGCCACAGTCCCCTCGGCGACCGGGCCCACAGGACCCCCGCCGCCCGGCCCCCGCCCCCGGAGCGGCACCACCCCAGCAGCCCGAGCACGCTGCACCCACCCCCACGCTCACGCCGGGCACAGCAGCACCGCCCATCCCCGCGACACCCATCGGACCCGCGGCGAAAGCCCAGCCGAGCACCCACCCGTCAACTGGCCCCGCCCCTGCGCACCACGGTCCCAGCCCCGTCTCCCTCGCCCGGGCCCGGGCGGCGACCGAGGGCCGCCCCCACCCCACGCCCCCTGCGATGCCGCCGGGTGAACTCCCGGGCCCGGCCGCCCCGGCCGCCACCCGCCCCCGCGCGGGCCACCGCCGTACGGTGCTCGCCGCCGTGGCGGCCACGGTCGCGACAGCCGGTGCCGTCGTGGGGATCCTGCTGGCGGCGCAGTCGGGCCCACCGGGCGACGGCGAGCCCCGCGCAGGCTCCTCGGCGTCTGCCCCGCCCACCACGGGCCCCACCCCCGCCCCCTCACCCACCGTCGAGGGCACCACCAGGCCCCGAAGCCTGCCGCCCGGCGCGCACCGGGAGGCCGGCGGGTTCGCCTGGTCGACACCGGACGGCTGGCGCAGGGACGTGAAGACGGGCGCGGAGGTGCACTACACCTCCCCGGACGGCGCGCAGGAACTGGTCGGCAAGTCGTCGCTGGCGCGTGGCGACCTGCTGGAGACCTGGCAGACCTCGGAGCGCAACGCCCACCAGGGCGAGGACTACCGCAAGATCCGCCTGGAGGAGACGACGTTCCGCGGCCACCCGGCGGTGGTCTGGGAGTACACGTTCACGCTGAAGGGCGTCGGCTGGCACGCCCGTCTGCTCGGCTTCAACGTCGGCGGCAAGTCCTACCAGGTCAACACCTGGTACGAGTCGAGCATCGAAACGGCTGCTTTGGCCACCTACGAGCGGGTGAAGGACAGCTTCACCGTGCTGTAGGGACCGCTCGGGAAAGAGCGGGAAAAAGGAGGGGGCCTGCGGTGCGGGTCCTGGAAGGACGCGCACCGCAGGCCCCGCGAACCGAGGGCATGCGCCCGGCGGTCAGCCGGCCGGGACCTCGTCCCGGGCCTGCGCGGCTTCGGCGGCGCGCCGCCTGCCGCGCGTCTTCTCCTTCACGAAGGCGATGACGAGGACGACCGCCGCGACGAGCAGCGACAGCAGGATGGTGGTGCGCCCGTCGTGCTCGGTGTCGGTGAGCATGTAACCGAGGATGAACACGATCAGCCCGGCCGTGGCCCAGGTCAGGTACGGGTACAGCCACATCTTCACGACGAGCTTCTCCGGCGCCTCGGCCTGGATGATCTTCCGCATCCGCAGCTGGGAGAAGCAGATCACCAGCCACACGAACAGGGCGACCGCTCCCGAGGAGTTCACGAGGAACAGGAAGACGGAGTCCGGGAACTTGTAGTTGAAGAAGACGGCGACGAAGCCGAACAGGACGGACACGAGGATCGCCGTGCGCGGCACACCACGGCCGGTCGTCCGCGCGAAGCCCTTCGGGGCGTCGCCGCGCTGGCCGAGCGAGAAGGCCATGCGGGAGGCGGTGTAGAGGCCGGAGTTGAGACAGGACAGCACCGAGGTCAGCACGATGAAGTTCATGATCTGGCCGGCGTGCGGAATGCCGAGGGAGTCCAGCGCGGCGACGTAGGAGCCGTCGTCGGTGATGGACTTGCTGTCCCACGGGAGCAGGGAGACCACGACGAGGATCGAGCCGAGGTAGAAGACGGCGACACGCCAGATGATGCTGTTGGTGGCCTTGGTGACGGCCTGCTGCGGGTTCTCGGACTCACCGGCGGCCAGGGTGGCGATCTCGCTGCCCATGAAGGAGAAGACGACCAGGAGCACACCGGTGAGGATGGCGCCCGCGCCGTGGGGCAGGAAGCCGCCGTGCGCGGTGAGGTTGCTCAGTCCGGCCTGCTCGCTGTCGACGCCGGGAAGCAGCCCGAAGACGGCCAGTCCGCCGATGACGATGAACGCGGCGATCGCGACGACCTTGATCCCGGCGAACCAGAACTCGAACTCGCCGTACGACCCGACGGAGACCAGGTTGGTGGCGGTCAGCACCAGCATCACGATCAGGGCCCAGCCCCACTGCGGCACGGCCGGTATCCAGCCCTCCAGGATCACCGCGCCGGCGGTCGCCTCGACCGCGAGCACGACGACCCAGAAGAACCAGTACAGCCAGCCGATGGAGAACCCGGCCCAGGATCCGAGCGCGCGGTCGGCGTGCGCGGAGAAGGACCCGGAGGTCGGGTTGGCGGCCGACATCTCGCCCAGCATCCGCATCACCAGCACGACGAGCGTGCCGACGAGGGCGTAGGAGAGGAGGATGCCGGGGCCGGCGGTGGCGATGCCGGAGCTGGATCCGACGAAGAGGCCGGCTCCGATGACACCGCCGATGGCGATCATCGACAGGTGCCGGTTCTTGAGGCCGGCCTGCAGTCCGGAGTCGTGGGCTCCGCCGCTGCCGCCGGGGCCGCCGGGTTCTCCGGGGCCGCGATCGTTTCCAGTCGTCTTCGTCGTCGGCTGCGAGGTCATGGAACGGATTTCCTTTGCGCCGGGGGGCTGTACTTGTACGGACCGCACGAGCCGCACGAACGGGGTGTGTCGTGGTGTGACGGCGTACAGAGGCTCGTACGAGCGGTGTACGAGCCGGTCCAGTGAATCGGAGGCGAACGAATAGGAGAACCTTTGAATCCAGATTGTTACTTGAGGTTTTCCTGAGCTTCCGTAATGCGCCTCACATTCGGCTCAGGTTTTCGTGAGCGCCACCCCGCGCACCTTCCCCGAAACCCCCGTGTCACACTCATCCCATGCGCGTGTACCTCGGCTCGGACCATGCGGGCTACGAACTCAAGAACCACCTCGTCGAGTGGCTGAAGGCGGCGGGTCACGACCCCGTCGACTGCGGCCCGCACATCTACGACGCCCAGGACGACTACCCGCCGTTCTGCCTCCGCGCCGCGGAGCGCACGGCCGCCGACCCCGACGCCCTCGGTGTCGTCATCGGCGGTTCCGGCAACGGCGAGCAGATCGCCGCGAACAAGGTCAAGGGCGTCCGCGCGGCCCTCGCCTGGAGCGAGGAGACGGCCGGGCTCGGCCGCCAGCACAACAACGCCAACGTCGTCGCCGTGGGCGCGCGCATGCACTCGCAGGACGAGGCGACGAAGTTCGTCGAGGTCTTCCTCAGCACGCCGTTCTCCGGTGACGAGCGTCACATCCGGCGCATCGACATGCTCAAGAGCTACGAGACGACCGGCGACCTGCCCCCCATCCCCCCGCACCACCCCCAGCAGTAACGGGACCGCTCCCCTGCGCACACGGGCCAGGGGGGCGACGCGGCGTCCGGGCGCAGGTCCGCTCCGGGCGCTGGGGCAAGGCGACGATCACTGGAGAGACCCGTGCCGGAAGGCCACACCATTCACCGGCTGGCCCAGGACTACGCCGCCGCCTTCCTCCACACCACCCCGCGGACGACCAGCCCGCAGGGCAAGTTCACCCCCGCCGCCACCCTCCTCGCCGGCGCGGAACTGACCCGCACGGAAGCCCACGGCAAGCACCTCTTCCTCGGCTTCCGCGACACCGACTGGGTCCACATCCACCTCGGCCTCTTCGGCAAGGTCACCTTCGGCCCGGCCCCCGCGCCCCCGCCCACCGACACCGTCCGCCTGCGCCTCGCGAACGACACGGCGTACGTCGACCTCCGCGGCCCCACCACCTGCGCCCTGATCACACCCCCGGAGAAGCAGGCGATACACGACCGCCTCGGCCCCGACCCGCTCCGTGACGACGCCGACCCGGACACCGCGTACCGCCGCATCGCCCGCAGCCGTACGACGATCGCCGCTCTCCTCATGGACCAGAAGGTCATCGCCGGCGTGGGGAACGTCTACCGCGCGGAGGTCCTCTTCCGGCACCGCATCGACCCGTACCGCGCGGGCAGGGACATCACCCCGGCCGAGTGGAAGGCCGTCTGGACCGACCTGGTCGAGCTCATGCACGAGGGCGTCCGCAACAACCGCATCGACACCGTCCGCCCGGAACACACCCCGGAGGCGATGGGCCGGCCGCCCCGCGTGGACGACCACGGCGGTGAGGTGTACGTCTACCGCCGGGCCGACCTGCCCTGTCACATCTGTGGCGGCGAGATCCGCACCGCCGATCTCGCCGCCCGCAACCTCTTCTGGTGCCCGGGCTGCCAGCGCCGCTGAACACCCCGCCGGGTCAGAACCCGTGCGGCAGCCACGGCGCCACGCCGGTCCCGAACCCCAGCGAGGCCTCCGCCACCGCCCCCCGCCGCACCTCTCGTACCCGCCCCGCGGCCGCCAGCGCCGAGAGGCTCACCCCGCCGAGATACACCGCCCCCAGCTCCCGCACGGACAACGCGACGTCCGCCGCGTCCGTCGTACGCGCGCAGGACGCCCCCTTCGCATCGCCGCTGAGCCGCCAACGCCCGGCGTTCCAGGGGCAGAACGCGTCCTCCACCTCGAACACCACGTCCACCGGCGCCTGATAGGTCCGGGCCTCCAGCGCGGCGCCCACCTCCACCGGACGCACATAGAGCGAATCCCGCAAGCGCGGCAGGCACCGCCGTATGTCGGACACCAGGTACTGCCACGTGTCGTCGACGGGCCGCCCGTACATCACCAGCTTCGACGTCAGGTCGATACCGAACAGGAAGCTCCACAGCGCGGCGTCCGCCGCCGGGTCCAGCGCGGCCGAGTCCTTCAGCATCACCGTGCCCTCCGGCCCGGCCGGTTCCCAGCTCGGCTTGACGCGGTACCGGGCGTACCCGACCGTCTCGCCGTCCCGCTCGGCGAGGACGCACTGCAACGGCGACGCGCCCTCCCGCTGGCTCTCCGGATCGAGCACCCCGAGCCGCTCCCAGCCGGGCTGCCGGGCCAGCATCCCCGGCCGCGACGGCACCAGACGCGCGTACACGGCCTCGCACGCGCCGAGCACTTCGGTCGGGTCGGCGTACCGCACCCGCACCTCGTCCGTGCCCGCGGGCAGGGACGGCAGGCGCACCCGGCTCGTGTCGATCTCGGCGTTCAGATGGAAGGAGGCGGCGCCGTATCCGAAGCGCCCGTAGATCGCCGGTTCGGAAGCCGTGAGCACGGCCAGCGGCTCGCCCCAGGACCGGACGTCGTCCAACTGCCGCCGCATCATCGACGTCAGGACCCCGCGCCGCCGGTGCGTGGCGGCCACGCTCACCATCGTGACGCCCGCGGCCGGCACCGAGGCCCCGCCGGGCACGGTGAGCCGGAAGCCGAACGCCCCCGCCGTCCCCACGCACTCGGCCCCGTCCCACACCCCGAGTGAACGGTCGAACTCGGTCAGCGAGTTCCACAACTCCCGCTCCTCGGCGGCCTCCGGCACCCCGCCGAAGCCCCGTATGAGGGTGTCGTACCACTTGTCCCAGTCGTCCTGCCGAAGCACCCGCGGGGTCGCCGCGGAACCGGCCGAGTCAGTCGCCATGGGCCATGCCTACCAGGGCAATGCGGGACGAGCGAGGGAATTTCCCCCGGGCGGCGGCGGGGCGGCACGTGGTGAAGTTCACTGTGAAGTCGGCCCTCGGACGGGGGACAAGTGGGACCTCCCGTGCCAAGCGGCTGGTCCGATGGATAGGGTCCCGAACTAATGGCATCAGGACGAGAGCGGCGCGCGGAAGCCGACACGTTCACGGCCCGGTTGAAGAAGCAGTGGCACCGGGCCCGCGTCGGCGTGCGCCGAGCCGCCGTGGACTACTTCCGCGGCGACGGCTCGGACTGGATCGCCCTGGCCGGACTGTTCCTGACCGTCCCGCTGATCGCCGCGGCCACGCTGGCGAACTCGGTGTGGTTCTCACCGGCCGCGCTGGTCCTGCCGGTCGTCGTGGGCGGCCTGTTGCTGCGCCCGGCGAGCCTGCTCGGCCTGTACGCGGCGGCGGCCACCGCGCTGATCGTGGAGTCGGTGCGGCTGGGCCCGTACACGGAGGGCCCGTCCAGGGTCACCCCGGGCGTGGTGCTCGTGGTCGCGGCCTGCGGCTTCTTCGGGCTGCTGCTGGCCCAGTTCCGCAGCCGGGTCGGTGTGCCCTGGCGGCGCGGCGGCACCATGCTCTTCGACCTGCGCGAACGCATCCGGGTGCAGAGCAAGCTGCCCGACCTGCCCGACGGCTGGCACCGGGAGATGGCCCTGCGCCCCGCCGGCGGCCAGTCCTTCTCCGGCGACTTCGTCGTGGCGGCGCGCACCAACGGCGGCCGTACGCTCGAGGTCGTCCTCACCGACGTCTCCGGCAAGGGCATGGACGCGGGCTCCCGCGCTCTGCTGCTGTCCGGCGCCTTCGGCGGCCTGCTGGGCTCCCTGCCGCCGCACGCCTTCCTCCCCGCCGCGAACGGCTACCTGCTCCGCCAGGACTGGGACGAGGGCTTCGCGACCTCCATCCACCTCGTCCTCGACCTGGACTCCGGCGACTACGAGCTCTACTCCGCCGGGCATCCGCCAGGCCTGCAACTCAGCGCCGGCAGCGGCCGCTGGGAGGAGAAGGCGGCCGAGGGACCGCTCCTCGGGGTGTACGACGGTGCCCAGTTCGATCCGGTGAAGGGCTCGCTGCGGCCGGGTGACGTACTGATGCTGTTCACGGACGGCCTGGTGGAGACCGCCGACCGCGACATCGTCGAGGGCATCGACCGCCTCACCGGCGAGGCCGACCGCTACGTGCCCGGCGGCTTCCACGGCGCCGCCTGGCACCTCATCGAGGCAGTGGCCAAGGACGTCAACGACGACCGGGCCCTGCTGCTGATCTGCCGAGAGGGCCCGACGGCCGCCGCCATCCGCTGAGGCGGGTGCCCGGGCGGCGCTGCGCGGGGGGACACTGGGGCGGTGACCGAGACACCCCGCACCCCGCTGCCCCTGGCCCAGGTCGAGGCCACCGCCCGCGCCGCGCACGCCGGCCAGACCGACAAGGCGGGGCGGCCGTACGCCGAGCATCTGCGCGCCGTCGCGGAGGGGGTACGGGCCAGGGGCGGTGACGAGGAGCAGATCGCGGCGGCCTGGCTGCACGACGCCGTCGAGGACGAGGCGCTGTCGCCGGAGTGGCTGCGCGAGGCGGGCTTGAGCAGCCGTACCAAGGACATCGTCCTCGCGGTCACCAAGCGGTCCGGGGAGCCGCCCGAGGCGTACGCCGCGCGCATCCTCGCCACGCCCGGCGCGCTGCTGGTGAAGGAGGCGGACCTGGCGCACAACGCGGACCCGGCCCGCCTCGCGGTCCTCGACGCGGACACCCGGACACGACTGACCGAGAAGTACGCACGGATGCGCGTACTTCTCGGTCTCGTCAGGTGAGTTCCGCTCCGGCCGTCAGGCGCTGACCTTCTCGCGTTCGCGCCGCTCGGAGCTCTGGCGTTCGCGGGCGAGTTCGGCCGCGTCCCGCTTGAAGGCCCACTCCATCTTCGGCTCCATCGCGAACCGGAACACGCGCTGCACCGGCTTGGTGCACAACACCGTCACCACGGCGGCGGCGAGGACGGTCACGGCGATCTCACCGAGCGGCTGGTGCAACCAGGTCGCCTCGAACCAGCCCTGGTAGTCGCCGGCCTTCACCAGGAAGCCGTGCAGCAGGTAGCCGTAGAGCGTGCCGGCGCCGAGGGCGGTGAACCACATGTGGCGGCGCGGCACCCAGGCGAAGAAGCACGCGGTCAGTACCAGGGAGCAGCCGAACATCGCGAGCACCATGACCGGGCCGGTCCACCACGGGGCGCCCAGCTCCTGCGCGGCGTCCCGGTGGTAGAACCACGCGGTGTTCATGCGCGGCACCGCCCACCAGCTGAAGGCCAGCGCGACGGCGAACACGGGCACCGAGGCGATCCGCACCGACCGGCGGCGCACCATCTGGAAGTGCTCGGGCTTCATCACCAGGCCCAGCACGAAGAACGGCAGGAACTGAAGGACGCGCTGGAGGTCCAGGTCGTCACCGATCTCGGGGGAGACGGTCGCCAGCATGGCGAGGCCGAGCGCGAGCGGCAGCGGCCAGCGCGCCACCTTCCAGATGGGGGTGGTCAGCCGCCAGATGAACAGCGCGACCAGGAACCAGGTCAGGTACCAGGGATCGAGGAGGCTGATCTCCTGACTCGGGTCGTTGTCGATCCAGCGCTTGAAGAGCGGGTAGGCCGTCTCGAAGACGACGTACGGCACGGCGACGCCGGTGATCAGGCGCTTCAGCCGGTCGGGCCGCATGTCGAAACTGCGCGAGAAGTAGCCGGAGATGATGATGAACGCCGGCATGTGGAACGCGTAGACGACCTGGTACGCGGCCTCGAGGATCCGGCTGTCGCCCTTGAGCGGCTCCCAGGCGTGGCCCATGGCCACCAGCGCGATGGCGAGGTACTTGGCGTTGTCGAAGAACGCGTCGCGCTGCTTGCCGTTCTGCGGGCTCTGCGGGCTCTGCGGGCTCTGCGGCGAGCGCGGGCTCGGCACTCCGTCGGCCGATGACCGGGCCGGGGGGAGTGGCGCCTTGCGGTCGCCGTTCGGTCGCAGCGAGTTCGTCACAGACCCTCCCACCAGGAGTTCGGGAAGACGATCCGGGACCTCGCTGCGCGTGCGGGGGACGGGGCAGCGTGGAACATCTGAGGCACCCTAGCGTTCCCTGCGGCTATTCGTAAAACGCCGGACGTTAATCCTGGCTATTCGCTGTGAGTACCCCGGATTACGGGTAGTTGACATCACTGTCGGCGTGATGGCCGACACATCGTCCGAGGGTGGATTGCGTCCACGGCGTAGGCCCTCCTTGTCGGCATACTTCCGGACTAAGCAGTGCATAAGACCAGCAGGCGACTCTGGTGGAATGTCCGCCTCCGCCCCCCTTCGGCGCCTGCTCACAGGGTCGTTGGGAAGCCCGTGGCGGCAATTCGAATTAGCTGCGAACGCGTTGTGTGGATACGGAAACGACCGAGGTGAATTCCCAGCCCGGGTGGTGTCTCGAATTGCCGTACGAGTCTCCGCCGTTGGGATCCTGCCGTCGGGCCCGCGACACACCTGGTACCCGAGGTTCCGGACAGGGGTGAGGTGGTCGATGCGTCACCGGCCGCATAGCGGGGCCGGGTTGGTGGCACGATGGTTCTGGCGGGGGTGCGCGGGGTCGCGTCCCCGGGCCGGGAGAGCGGACCGACCTAGGGTGTGATCAGTTGTGGCCATTTCACTGTCTGTGGTGCTGCTGTTGGCGATCATCCTTGTGGTGTTGCTGAGAGGCGGCTCCATCAAGGCCGGTCCCGCGATCGTGGCGGTCCTCTTCGGCTTCTTCCTCGCCTCGACCGGCATGGCCGACGACATCCAGCGGTTCCTCAACTCGATAGCGGAGACCATCAACTCCATCAGCTTCTGACCGGGAGGAGCGCGCCCCCTCCAGAGCCCCGCGCGGCGGGTCTCCGGCGCGGGCGGATACGCTCGCCCCGACCACAGGACGGTGCGTGACGGGGGGAACGTACGGGGATGGCGCTGCGCGATTCCGACCCGGCGGAAGTGGGCGGCTACCGCATCGAGGACCGCCTCGGCTCCGGCGGCATGGGTGTGGTCTACCTGGCCCGCTCGGCCTCCGGCCGGCGCCTCGCGATCAAGGTCGTGCACGGCCAGTACGCCGACGACGACGAGTTCCGCGCCCGGTTCCGCCGCGAGGTGGCCGCCGCACGCCAGGTCAGCGGCGCTTTCACGGCACCGGTCGTGGACGCGGACGCGGGCGCCCCGCGCCCCTGGATGGCCACCCTCTACATCCCCGGCGCCGACCTCGGCACCCACATCCGCCGGCACGGCCCGCTCCCGCCGCCCCGCCTGCGCGAACTCGCCGCGGGCCTCGCCGAGGCGCTGCGCGACATTCACCGGGCCGGAGTCGTCCACCGCGACCTGAAGCCGGCCAACGTGATGCTCGCCGACGACGGCCCCCGCGTCATCGACTTCGGCATCTCCCGCGCCGCGGAATTCGCCGCCGCAGAGGTCCTCACCCAGACCGGCCGCGTGATGGGCACCCCGCCCTTCATGTCCCCGGAACAGTTCGCCTCCCCCCAGGACGTCGGCCCCGCCGCCGACGTCTTCTCCCTCGGCTCGGTCCTCACCTACGCCGCGACCCGCCGCGGACCGTTCGACAGCCCGAGCCCCTACGAAACGGCCCTGCGGGTCGTCGAGGGCGAACCGGAACTCTCCGGCGTACCGGACGAACTGCTTCCGCTCCTGCGCCTCTGCCTGGAGAAGCACCCCAAGTCCCGCGTCACCGCCGACGAACTCCTGACCCTGCTGCGCGACGGCCACGCCCCCGCCCCGCGCCCGGCACCGGAGAGCCCGAGGACCGACCCGGTCCGCCCCGGGGCCCCGGCCCCGTCCCGCCGTTCGGCGTCCGAGGGCCTGAGGACCGACCCGGTCCGCCCCGGGGCCCCGGCCCCGTCCGGCCGCCCGGCGAGCCGAGGAGCCGAACCCGTTCGTGGCGGGACCCCGGCGACCCGTTCCGGCGACGCAGCGCCCGAGCCCACCCGGCCGTCCGGCGGCCGCGCACGCCGGTACCTCCTCGCCGCGGCCGTCATGGCGGCCCTGACCGCCGTACTGGCCGTCACCACCGTCGTCCTCACCGACGCCCTCGGCCGCGACAGCGACTCCGCCCCCTCACCGGTCCCCGCCGCCCGCAGCGACCTCCCCGCGGGCTGGAAGCCCTGGGCCACCACGGCGAAGGCCCCCGAGGGCAGCGAGCGCGTCCTGGGCGGGTCCGACAGCCCCCTCGCGGGCTGCGCCGCCGTCGACACCTCCCTGGTCTGTGCCGGCGCCTACCTCACGGCGACCCGCTTCGGTCTCGCCGACGGCCGCAACACCTGGTCCATGCCCGTCGACCCCACACCCGACGCGAGCTTCGGCGACGAGGGCGCGATCATCGGCACCGGCGACGGCCGCGTCTACGCCTACGAGGCCGACGAGCGGGACGCGGCGAACGGCATATGGAGCAGCTACCGGGTCCTCGCCCTGGCCCCCGGCAGTGGCAAGGTGCTCTGGCGGACCCCGACCGGCAGCGGATTCATGGCCACGGCCCCCGACAGCACGCAGGGCGCGTCCACGGCCGTGCCCGAGGGGGTCATCACCCTCTACGGACCCCAGGGCGACGAGTACGCCCTGCTCGACGCCGGGACCGGCGAGGTCCGCTGGAAGCGCCCCAAGCCGGACGACCGGGGCGACTGCCTGCTGCGCACCGCGGCCGACCGCGCCTACCTCATCTGCGCGACCTCGCCGGAAGACCGCGAAGCCGCCCGTACCACCGTCTCCCAGCTCGACCCGGCCACCGGAAAGGCCCGCTGGTCCGTCGAGATCAAGGGCGCCGCGGACGTCCTCGGCCAGCACGACGGACGCCTGGTGCTCGCGGACGCCTTCACCACACGAAGCGGTCTGACCCTGATCGACGTCTCCTCGCACGTGCTCACCGTGCGCCGGCTCGCGCAGCCCCGGCCCGAGGACGCGAACGTGTACCTGGTCCGCGGAACGCTCTACTTCACCCGGAGCAGCGGCGGCGTCCGCGCGGTCTCCCCGAGCACCGGCCGGACGCTGTGGGAGTCCAACTCCACCGTGGAGCAGCAGGGCCCGCCGACCGCCTCCGCCACCCACGTGTACTTCGCGTCCCCCAGCGGCCGCCTGGCCGCCCTGGACACGGGCACCGGCGAGGTCGAGGACACCCGGCCCGGCCGCGACGACGGCGGCCGCGTCGACAGCGCGCTCGTCACCTCCGGAGCCCCGCCGGTCCTCGTCGGCGACGCCCTGTACGTCCCCTACGGCGTCCGCTCCGTCTACACGGTGGACGTACGCGACCTCTGAGCCGGGAAGGTCCCGGACAACACGTCGGGCCCGGTCCACGGGGACCGGGCCCGAGCCGTACCGAGCGGGCGACCAGCCCTCAGACGGTCGCCTGCGGCTGCCGCAGCGAGACGGCCCTCACCGCGGAGCCCGAGACGAGCACTCCTGACAGGGCGATCAGACTGGTCAGGATGTCCTGGACCTGTGCCGCCGGGGCGTAGACGATCACGATGACGACGAGCAGGGCCGCCCAGTCCCTCGGGCGAGCGATTGACAGAACAGAGCGGGTGGGAACCACACTCATAGCGGTACCTCCTGGTACTCGGTGCCCGCCCCACCGATCAGCCGCCAAGCCCGTTCGGTGGTGCGGGCCTCCTGCTTGGCACCCATAGTGGCGCCTGAACCGGCAGGAGATATTTCAGAGCGCCTCGGACAAGGCCCACGGTCCCCCGGACGGGCGAATGCCCCGGGTACGCGGAAGGCCCGGGGAGAGGAAAACAACCTCTCACCCGGGCCTTCGGCCTTCAGAGCGGGCGACGGGAATCGAACCCGCGTAGCTAGTTTGGAAGACTAGGGCTCTACCATTGAGCTACGCCCGCACGGCATGCGCCGCAGGTCGGGTGACCGCGGCACAGAAGGCATCGTAGCGGGTCGGACCCCTCCGCCGCACACCGCATTCCGGCCCGGGCCGACGAGGCGGAGCCCCGGTGGAAATGCGGCGGCCACACCGCCCGTCGGCATGTACCCTACGTGTCGCACCAGACGGGGTGTGGCGCAGCTTGGTAGCGCGTCCGCTTTGGGAGCGGAAGGCCGTGGGTTCAAATCCCGCCACCCCGACCAGCCACCCGATCACCTCGCGTGATCGCCCATCGGATCACTTATGTGATCGCCTTTTGGGCGGTGTAGTCGCTGCCGTTACTATGCAAGCTGCACGCCCGTGTGTCTCAGCGTCTGAAGTCCTCCGGGCGGCGAAATCCGCCGGGCCGTTCTGGCCCCGGCAGAAACCAAGAAGTCAGCCACAAGGAGACCGAACCGTGAAGAGCGCCGTGGAGACCCTGAACCCGACTCGGGTTCGGCTCACTGTCGAGGTGCCCTTCGAGGAGCTCAAGGACAGCCTCGACGCGGCGTACAAGAAGATCAACCAGCAGGTCACGGTGAAGGGCTTCCGCAAGGGCAAGGTCCCGGCCCGGGTCATCGACCAGCGGTTCGGCCGCGGTGCGGTTCTGGAGGAGGCCGTCAACGACGCGCTTCCGAAGTTCTACACCGACGCGGTCAACGAGGCCGAGCTCAACGTGCTCGGCCAGCCCGAGGTCGACATCACGGAGCTGAAGGACGGCGAGACGCTGAACTTCACCGCCGAGGTCGACATCCGCCCCTCCATCGAGATCCCGGACTTCTCCGGCATCGAGGTCGAGGTCGACGCCGTCGAGGTCACCGACGAGGACGTCGCGAAGGCGGTCGAGGAGCTCCGCGAGCGCTTCGCCTCCACCTCCCCGGTCGAGCGCGCCGCCGAGGACGGCGACGTCGTGACGATCGACCTGGAGGCCAAGGTCGACGGCGAGGTCCTGGAGGACGGCGTCGCCGACGGCGTCTCCTACACGATCGGCTCCGGTGAGCTGCTGGACGGCATCGACGACGCCGTGAAGGGCCTGGAGGCCGGTGGCGAGGCCACCTTCACCTCCGAGCTCAAGGGCGGCTCGGCGGCCGGCAAGGAGGCCGAGGTCACCGTCAAGGTCACCCAGGTCGCCGCCCGCGAACTGCCCGAGCTGGACGACGAGTTCGCGCAGCTCGCCTCCGAGTTCGACACCATCGAGGAGCTGCGCGCCGACAGCCGCAAGCGCCTGGAGAACATGAAGCAGTACGACCAGGCCACGCAGGCCCAGGAGCGTGTCCTGGAGAAGCTGCTCGAGCTGGTCGAGGTCCCGGTCCCCGAGAAGCTGCTCGAGGACGAGGTCAACACCCGCAAGCACAACCTGGAGCACCACCAGCTCGGCCAGATGGGCCTCGACCTCGCGAAGTACCTGGAGATCCAGGGCAAGACCGAGGAGGAGTTCGAGACCGAGACCCGTGAGGCCGCGGTCAAGGGCATCAAGACCCAGTTCGTGCTCGACGAGCTCGTCAAGCAGGAGAAGCTCAACGTCAACCAGGAGGAGCTCACCGAGCACCTCATGCGCCGCGCCGCTTCCTCCGGCATGTCCCCCGACCAGTTCGCCCAGGCCGTCGTCGAGGGCGGCCAGGTTCCGCTCCTGGTCGGCGAGGTCGCCCGCGGCAAGGCCCTGGCCGTCGTGGTCGAGAAGGCCACGGTCAAGGACACCAACGGCGAGGTCATCGACCTGGACGACGAGGACGAGGAGACCGAGGCCCCCGAGGCCGAGGCCGCCGAGACCACCGAGTCCGCCGAGGAGAAGACCGAGGGCTGAGCCCCCGGCACCGCGTAGATCGTAGGAAGGCCCCGGGTGTGAAACCCCGGGGCCTTCTTGTCACCCGCGGGGGCAGCGCCCTCAGGGGCGCGGGGAACTGCGCGCCAAGCCCCCACGCGCCCGCAGCCGCCCACGGCCCGAAACCACCCCGGCCCCGCCGCGCAGCGCTACGCCCCCGGCGAACACTCCCATCTCCGGGATTCCCCGAAGGGACCCGCGCGTTAGGGTCCATGAATACGAGGGCAGTGGAGTCTGCGAACGGCTCCAGCCCCGCAGGGAAACGTGAGACGGCCCGGCGCCGTCGTAAGACGAGCAGGTGGATACGTGACGAATCTGATGCCCTCCGCCGCCGGCGAGCCTTCCATTGGCGGAGGCCTCGGCGACCATGTCTACAACCGGCTGCTCAACGAGCGGATCATCTTCCTCGGCCAGCCGGTCGACGACGACATCGCGAACAAGATCACCGCACAGCTGCTGCTCCTTGCCGCCGACCCGGACAAGGACATCTACATGTACATCAACAGCCCGGGCGGTTCGATCACGGCCGGCATGGCGATCTACGACACCATGCAGTACATCAAGAACGACGTGGTGACCATCGCCATGGGCCTCGCGGCCTCGATGGGCCAGTTCCTGCTCAGCGCGGGCACCCCCGGCAAGCGCTTCGCCCTGCCGAACGCCGAGATCCTGATCCACCAGCCCTCCGCGGGCCTGGCCGGTTCGGCGTCGGACATCAAGATCCACGCCGAGCGGCTGCTGCACACCAAGAAGCGCATGGCCGAGCTCACGTCCCAGCACACCGGCCAGACGGTCGAGCAGATCACCCGCGACTCGGACCGCGACCGCTGGTTCGACGCCTTCGAGGCCAAGGAGTACGGCCTCATCGACGACGTGATTCCCACGGCCGCCGGTATGCCGGGCGGCGGCGGCACCGGGGCCTGAGCGGGCCCACGAGGCTCCCAGAGCCCCGTAGGACCCCACCTGGCCCCGTGCGGGGCCCAGGACGCCCCAGCAGCCCCAGCCGACCGCCTCAGCCCCTTTCAGGAGACACCGTGAACCACTTCCCCGGCAGCGGCCTCTACGACCGCATGAGCGCCGTGCAGGACATGAGCGACTCACAGGGCCGCTACACCGGACCGCAGGCCGAGTCCCGCTACGTCATCCCGCGCTTCGTCGAGCGCACCTCGCAGGGCATCCGCGAGTACGACCCGTACGCGAAGCTCTTCGAGGAGCGCGTGATCTTCCTCGGCGTCCAGATCGACGACGCCTCCGCCAACGACGTCATGGCGCAGCTGCTGTGCCTGGAGTCGATGGACCCCGACCGTGACATCTCGGTCTACATCAACAGCCCCGGCGGCTCCTTCACGGCGCTCACCGCGATCTACGACACGATGCAGTACGTGAAGCCGGACATCCAGACGGTCTGCATGGGCCAGGCCGCCTCCGCCGCCGCCGTCCTGCTGGCCGCCGGTACGCCGGGCAAGCGCATGGCCCTGCCGAACGCGCGCGTGCTGATCCACCAGCCGTACAGCGAGACCGGCCGCGGCCAGGTGTCCGACCTGGAGATCGCCGCCAACGAGATCCTCCGGATGCGCTCGCAGCTGGAGGAGATGCTCGCCAAGCACTCCACCACGCCGGTCGAGAAGATCCGCGAGGACATCGAGCGCGACAAGATCCTCACGGCCGAGGACGCGCTGAGCTACGGGCTGATCGACCAGATCATCACCACCCGGAAGATGGACAACTCGAGCCTGCGCTGAGGCGAGAGGCTGTATCGTCTGCCGCCCCTTGGCACGGTTTGGCACGGTCCACGTCAAAGTGAACCGCGCCAAGGGGGGCCCGAACGAGGGGCCCGGCAAGGTACCGTCGGACATAAGGCAGCACCAGGAGTCCGCTGGACGTCGGCGTCCAGGAGTCTCCCAGGCGAAGGGGAAGCACACCGTGGCACGCATCGGTGACGGCGGCGATCTGCTCAAGTGCTCGTTCTGCGGCAAGAGCCAGAAGCAGGTCAAGAAGCTCATCGCAGGGCCCGGTGTGTACATCTGCGACGAGTGCATCGATCTCTGCAACGAGATCATCGAGGAAGAGCTGGCCGAGACCAGCGAGGTCCGCTGGGAGGAACTCCCGAAGCCTCGCGAGATCTACGAGTTCCTCGAGGGGTACGTGGTGGGCCAGGAGGCCGCCAAGAAGGCCCTCTCGGTCGCGGTGTACAACCACTACAAGCGCGTCCAGGCCGGCGAGAACGGCGGGGGGAACGGCCGTGACGACGCCATCGAGTTGGCGAAGTCCAACATCCTCCTGCTCGGCCCCACGGGCTCCGGCAAGACCCTCCTCGCGCAGACCCTCGCGCGCATGCTGAACGTCCCCTTCGCGATCGCCGACGCCACGGCGCTCACGGAGGCGGGATACGTCGGCGAGGACGTCGAGAACATCCTGCTCAAGCTGATCCAGGCGGCCGACTACGACGTCAAGAAGGCCGAGACCGGGATCATCTACATCGACGAGATCGACAAGGTCGCGAGGAAGAGCGAGAACCCCTCGATCACCCGCGACGTGTCGGGCGAGGGCGTCCAGCAGGCACTGCTGAAGATCCTGGAGGGCACCACGGCCTCGGTCCCGCCGCAGGGCGGCCGCAAACACCCCCACCAGGAGTTCATCCAGATCGACACGACGAACGTGCTGTTCATCGTGGGCGGTGCCTTCGCCGGTCTTGAGAAGATCATCGAGGCCCGGGCCGGCGCCAAGGGCATCGGCTTCGGCGCGCAGATCCGCTCCAAGCGCGAGATGGAGTCCAAGGACCAGTTCCAGGAGGTCATGCCGGAGGACCTGGTCAAGTTCGGCATGATCCCCGAGTTCATCGGCCGTCTGCCGGTCATCACCTCGGTCCACAACCTGGACCGCGAGGCCCTGCTCCAGATCCTCGTCGAGCCGCGCAACGCCCTGGTGAAGCAGTACCAGCGCCTCTTCGAACTCGACGGCGTGGAACTGGACTTCGAGCGCGAGGCCCTGGAGGCCATCGCCGACCAGGCCATCCTCCGCCAGACCGGCGCGCGTGGCCTCAGGGCCATCATGGAGGAGGTCCTCCAGGGCGTGATGTACGAGGTCCCGTCCCGCAAGGACGTGGCCCGGGTCGTCATCACGGCGGACGTCGTCCAGTCGAACGTCAACCCGACGCTGATCCCGCGGGACGCGCGCGGACGCGGCCCGGGCGAGCAGAAGACGGCCTAGTACGGCCCGTCACCCACCGCACGCGAAAGGCGCCCGGCACTGTTGCCGGGCGCCTTCGTCGTGTCCGGCGTCAGGCCGCGACGCGGACCTCCTTGCGGACCTTGGTCGTCAGGTCGACCGCCACGTCCTTGGTGACGCCCTGCGCCGCGTCACCCGGCGACACGATGGCGATGGTGCTGTAGTCGGCCCACGCGCAGAACCAGTTGGTCTTCTCCTTCTTGGTCAGCCGGTCCTGAGCCTTGGCCGACTGGCACTTCATGACCGCGCCGTCGAGGTCGACCGCCTCGGGCTCGCCGATCACCTCGGGCTTGCCGGACCCGGTGGCGGACTCCTTCTCGGCCGACTTCTTGAAGTTGGCGAAGAACAGGTCCAGCGTCGCCTCCGGGTCGGAGATCTCGCCGTAGGCGCCGGCCATCGTGAGCGTCTTGGCCGTCGCCAGCTTCGCCGCGGACGACGGGTCGTCGGGGTCGTAGTCGCTCAGGTCCACCGTGTTGTAGATGCCCGCCGCGGACTTGGCGTTCTTGACGCCGCTCTTCTCCAGCTCCGCCGTCGAGTCGCTGCCGGCGGACGCCCCGTCCTTCGTGCTGCGCTTGTAGTCGGTGAGCACGGTCGCCGGCGTCGTCAGCTTGTGCGGCCCGTCGTCCTCCAGGCCACCACCGCCGCCGATCACGAAGTAGGCGCCCACGGCGATCGCGGCGACAACCGCGACAGCGCCGATGACGATGCCCGTCTTCTTCTTGCCGCCGCCCGGGGGCGGGGGCTGGGGGACGCCGTACTGGGGCTGCTGGCCGTAGGGCGGCTGCTGACCGTACTGGGGCTGCTGGCCGTAGGGGGCCTGCTGGGGCGGGACGCCCTGCGGGGCCTGCTGCGGGTAGCCGTAACCGGGCTGGGCCGGAGGGGCCTGCTGGGGGTAGCCGTAGCCGGGCTGGGGCGCCTGCGGCGGCTGGCCGTACGGACCCGGCTGGCCGTACGGACCGGGCTGCTGAGGCTGCCCGCCGTACGGGCCCGGCTGGTTGTAGCTCATGTTCTGGGTTCCCCTCCAGATGCTTGTGCGTTCGAGACATCCTGGCGCAGACCCGCCGTGTGCATGGCATCGGGCCCCCCACCGTTACAAACGAAACGCGTTTCGGGACACGGACGTGACGCCTCTAAACTGACCCCCGTGACCGAGAACGCTCAGCAGCAGCCACCAGCGCCCAGCACCGACCTGCCGACCCAGTACGCGCCGGCCGACGTAGAGGGGCCGCTGTACGAGCGCTGGGTAGAGCGGGGTTACTTCGAGGCGGACGAGAAGAGCGAGAAGCCGCCGTACACCGTCGTCATCCCGCCGCCGAACGTCACGGGCTCGCTCCACCTGGGGCACGCCTTCGAGCACACCCTCATCGACGCCCTGACCCGTCGCAAGCGCATGCAGGGGTACGAGACGCTGTGGCAGCCCGGCATGGACCACGCCGGCATCGCCACGCAGAACGTCGTCGAGCGGGAGCTCGCCAAGGAGGGCAAGTCCCGGCACGACCTGGGCCGTGAGGCCTTCGTCGAGCGCGTCTGGCAGTGGAAGGGCGAGTCCGGCGGCCAGATCAGCGGCCAGATGCGCCGCCTCGGCGACGGCGTCGCCTGGTCCCGCGAGCGCTTCACCATGGACGAGGGCCTCTCCCAGGCCGTCCAGACCATCTTCAAGCGGCTCTACGACGACGAGCTGATCTACCGCGCCGAGCGCATCATCAACTGGTGCCCCCGCTGTCTGACGGCCATCTCGGACATCGAGGTCGAGTACCAGGACGACGACGGCGAGCTCGTCTCCATGAAGTACGGCGACGGGGACGACACCATCGTCGTCGCCACCACCCGCGCCGAGACGATGCTCGGTGACACGGCCGTCGCCGTCCACCCCGAGGACGAGCGCTACAAGCACCTGGTCGGCAAGACGGTCAAGCTGCCGCTGACCGACCGCTCCATCCCGGTCGTCGCCGACGAGCACGTCGACCCCGAGTTCGGCACGGGTGCCGTCAAGGTGACCCCGGCGCACGACCCGAACGACTTCGAGATCGGCCAGCGCCACGACCTCCCGGCACTGACGATCATGGACGAGCACGCGGTCATCACCGCCCACGGCCCCTTCCAGGGCCTGGACCGCCTGGAGGCCCGCTCGGCGATCGTCGCCGCGCTGCGCGCCGAGGGCCGGATCGTCGCCGAGAAGCGGCCGTACGTCCACTCCGTCGGCCACTGCTCGCGCTGCAAGACCACCATCGAGCCGCGTCTGTCCATGCAGTGGTGGGTCAAGGTCGGCCCGCTCGCCAAGGCCGCGGGTGACGCGGTCCGCGACGGGCGCGTCAAGATCCACCCGCAGGAGATGGAGAAGCGCTACTTCGACTGGGTCGACAACCTCCACGACTGGTGCATCTCGCGGCAGTTGTGGTGGGGCCACCGCATCCCGGTCTGGTACGGCCCGAACGGCGAGGTCGTCTGCGTCGGCCCCGACGAGCAGCCGCCCGGAACCGAGGCCGAGGGCTGGCGTCAGGACACCGACGTCCTCGACACCTGGTTCTCCTCCGGCCTGTGGCCCTTCTCCACGCTCGGCTGGCCCGAACAGACCGAGTCGCTCGCGAAGTTCTACCCGAACTCGGTCCTGGTCACCGGCTACGACATCCTCTTCTTCTGGGTCGCCCGGATGATGATGTTCGGCCTGTACGCGATGGACGGCACCCCGCCGTTCCACACCATCGCCCTGCACGGCATGGTCCGCGACCAGTTCGGCAAGAAGATGTCGAAGTCCTTCGGCAACGCGGTCAACCCGCTGGACTGGATGGACAAGTACGGCTCCGACGCCCTCCGCTTCACCCTCGCCCGCGGGGCCAACCCGGGCGTCGACGTCCCGATCGGCGAGGACTGGGTCCAGGGCTCCCGCAACTTCGCCAACAAGATCTGGAACGCGACGCGCTTCGCGATGATGAACGGCGCGACGATCGACGGCCCGCTGCCCGCCCCGTCGAAGATGTCCGCCACGGACCGGTGGATCCTCTCCCGCCTGAACAGCGTCGTCGCCGAAGTCGACGCGTTCTACGAGGACTTCCAGTTCGCCAAGCTCTCCGACGCGCTCTTCCACTTCGCGTGGGACGAGGTCTTCGACTGGTACGTCGAGCTGTCCAAGACGACGTTCCAGGCGGGCGGCGAGGCGGCCGAGGTCTCGAAGCGCGTCCTCGGCGAGGTCCTCGACGTCACGCTGAAGCTGCTGCACCCGGTGGTTCCCTTCGTCACCGAGACCCTGTGGACCACCCTCACCGGTGGCGAGTCGGTCGTCATCGCCGAGTGGCCGAAGGACAGCGGCTTCCGGGACGCCGGCGCCGAGCGCGAGATCGAGTCCCTCCAGTCGGTCATCACCGAGGTCCGCCGCTTCCGCGCCGACCAGGGCCTCCAGCCCGGCCAGCGGGTCCCGGCCCGCCTCACCCTGGACGGCACGCCGTTCGCCACCCACGAGGCCGCCATCCGCCAGCTGCTGCGCCTCCAGCCGGAGGGGGACGCGTTCACGGCCACGGCGACCCTCCCGGTCGCCGGCGCCGAGGTCGCCCTCGACCTCTCCGGCACGATCGACGTGGCGGCGGAGCGCAAGCGCCTGGCGAAGGACCTGGCGGCGGCGGAGAAGGAGAAGGCCCAGGCGACGGGGAAGCTCGGCAACGAGGCGTTCCTGTCGAAGGCCCCCGACCACGTCGTGGACAAGATCCGCACCCGCCTCGCCAAGGCGGAGGAGGACATCGCCCGCATCCAGTCCCAGCTGGAGAGGCTGCCGCAGGCGTAAGGGCGCGCACGGTGTCAGAGGCCCCCGGACCTGTCAGGCCCGGGGGCCTCTGACGTCGCTCAGGGGCACGCACCTGCTCTCTCGGGGGCGCGGGGCTGTATCGATCTGCGGCTCCGCCGCGTGGGCGCGACAAGTCACGACGAACCCGCACACAGACGACGACACAAACCACCCCCGACCTTTGTCACCCCCGCTCCGTAGACTGGGCCCCGTGAGCGAGCTCCCTCCAGACCACAACGCCGACGACCAGCCCGACCCCCTCGACTCCTTCGACGAGATCATCGCGGAGGAGACCGACCGCGATCCCGACCTCGCGGTCATCGAAGCCGGCAGCCGAACCCTCCGCACCCAGGGCGGTCCCCCGGACGCGGACATCCCCGCCCGCCCCGCCGACCCCGAGGTCGACAAGGCCCTGCGCGAGGTCGAGGCCGAGCTGGCCACCCGCTGGGGCGAGACCAAGCTGGAGCCGTCCGTCAGCCGTATCGCCGCGCTGATGGACGTGCTGGGAGAGCCGCAGCGGTCGTACCCGTCCATCCACATCACGGGCACCAACGGCAAGACCTCCACCGCCCGCATGATCGAGGCCCTGCTCGGCGCCTTCGAGCTGCGGACCGGCCGCTACACCTCGCCGCACGTGCAGTCGATCACCGAGCGCATCAGCCTGGACGGCGCCCCCATCTCCGCCGAGCGGTTCATCGAGACGTACCAGGACATCAAGCCGTACGTCGAGATGGTCGACGTGTCGCAGGAGTACCGGCTGTCCTTCTTCGAGGTGCTCACCGGCATGGCCTACGCGGCCTTCGCCGACGCCCCCGCGGACGTCGCCGTCGTCGAGGTCGGCATGGGCGGGTCCTGGGACGCCACGAACGTGATCGACGGTGACGTCGCCGTCGTCACGCCGATAGACCTCGACCACACCGACCGGCTCGGCGGCACGCACACCGAGATCGCCACGGAGAAGGCCGGCATCATCAAGCAGGGTGCGACGGTCATCATGGCGCAGCAGCCGGTCGACGCGGCCCAGGTGCTGCTGAAGAAGGCCGTCGAGGTGGACGCGACCGTGGCCCGGGAGGGGCTGGAGTTCGGTGTCGTGGACCGGCAGGTGGCCGTCGGCGGCCAGCTGGTGA
Organism: Streptomyces venetus; assembly: GCF_039540295.1. Lineage (NCBI taxonomy): Bacteria > Bacillati > Actinomycetota > Actinomycetes > Kitasatosporales > Streptomycetaceae > Streptomyces > Streptomyces venetus. The sequence goes on along the minus strand of NZ_BAABET010000001.1, from coordinate 610,175 downwards.
CGCTGCGCGGGCTCGGCGGCGAGTACCCCGAGGTGTACCTGCCGCTGCACGGCGCGCACCAGGCGCACAACGCGGCCGTCGCGCTCGCCGCCGTCGAGGCGTTCTTCGGGGTCGGCGCCCAGCGGGCCGAGCAGCTGGATCTGGACACGATCCGCAAGGCGTTCGCGGCGGTCGCCTCGCCCGGGCGGCTCGAGGTCGTGCGGCGCTCACCGACCGTCGTGCTGGACGCCGCCCACAACCCGGCGGGCGCCCGGGCGGCGGCCGCCGCGATCGGGGAGGCCTTCCAGTTCAGCCGCCTCATCGGCGTGGTCGGCGCGAGCGGCGACAAGAACGTGAGGGAGCTGCTGGAGGCCTTCGAGCCGGTCTTCGCGGAGATCGTGGTCACGCAGAACTCGACCCACCGCGCGATGGACGCCGACGAGCTGGCCGGTATCGCCGTCGAGGTGTTCGGCGAGGAGCGGGTCCAGGTCGAGCCGCGGCTGCCGGACGCCCTGGAGGCCGCGATCACCCTGGCCGAGGAGGAGGGCGAGTTCGCGGGCGGCGGTGTGCTCGTCACCGGCTCCGTCATCACCGTCGGCGAGGCCCGACTGCTCCTGGGGAGGGGCTGAGATCCCGTGCGTACCCTCTGTTCCTCGACCCTGATCGGCGAGTTCTTCATCATCGGCTTCGCCGGGCTGGTCGCCATGAAGGACCCCGACCTGTCCATGACCACGGTGTGGACGGTCAGCGGTGTCGCGATGTTCCTGTGCCTGGTCCTGTGCGGCCTGGTGACGCGTCCCGGCGGGGTCGTGCTCGGCTGGGCGTTGCAGCTCGGGCTCATCGCCTCGGGCTTCGTCGTGCCCATGATGTTCTTCCTCGGCGCGGTCTTCGCGGCCCTGTGGTGGGCGTCCGTGCACTACGGGCGGAAGGTCGACGCCGCGAAGGCGAGATTCGCGGCGGCCGAGGCCGGTTCCTCCACACCTGACGCTGCGTAACAGGTGCCCCGACACGCCGGGTAACCTCGTCTCACCGCACAACCGCACAACCTTGACGCATAAGGAGCCCCGTCGTGACCCAGCGCACCCTCGTCCTGCTCAAGCCCGACGCCGTCCGGCGCGGACTGACCGGCGAGATCATCAGCCGCATCGAGCGCAAGGCGGGCTGGACGATCACCGCGCTGGAACTGCGCACCCTGGACCAGGACACGCTGGAGCAGCACTACGGCGAGCACAAGGGCAAGCCCTTCTACGAGCCGCTGGTGGAGTTCATGGCCTCCGGCCCGGTCGTGGCGCTGATCGTCGAGGGTGAGCGGGTCATCGAGGGGCTGCGCGCGCTCGCCGGCCCGACCGACCCGATCGCCGCTGCCCCCGGATCCATCCGCGGCGACTACGGCGTGATCGTCCGGGAGAACCTGATCCACGCCTCCGACTCGGAGGACTCCGCGGAGCGCGAAGTGAAGATCTTCTTCCCGGGTCGCGCGTAAAGCGCGAAGGGCGAGCAAAGTCTGGGGGCGCCGCTCCCAGACTTTTCTGGCATATGCGTGCCGATCGAGGGAACGATCGCCCCCGAACGCCCGTCTCCACAAGCGAACCCGCGCAGCATCTGCTGACATTGGCGGAGACCCTCCCGCAGTGTTCGCGAAGGCGCGTCTACGATGGAAGCCTTCACGTCACAGCACCCACCTTTGCCTACCTGAAAAGCCCTCAAAAGCTCCTGGGAAGGCCAGACGAATCCTGATGGGGAACTCAATGTCGTTCATCGGCCGTGACATGGCTGTCGACCTCGGGACCGCCAACACGCTGGTGTACGTCAGGGGTCGTGGGATCGTACTCAACGAGCCGTCCGTAGTCGCGATCAACACCAACACCGGTGGCATCCTCGCGGTCGGCGCCGAAGCGAAGAAGATGATCGGGCGCACGCCCGGCAACATCGTTGCCGTACGTCCACTGAAGGACGGCGTGATCGCCGACTTCGAGATCACCGAGCGGATGCTCCGCTACTTCATCCTGAAGATCCACAAGCGGCGGTATCTGGCTCGTCCGCGGGTCGTCGTCTGCGTGCCCTCGGGCATCACGGGCGTCGAGCGCCGCGCCGTCATCGAGGCGTCGTCCCAGGCCGGCGCCCGCCAGGTGCACATCATCGAGGAGCCCATGGCCGCGGCCATCGGCTCCGGCCTGCCGGTCCACGAGGCCACGGGCAACATGGTGGTCGACATCGGCGGCGGCACCACGGAGGTCGCGGTCATCTCCCTCGGCGGCATCGTCACCGCCCAGTCCATCCGTGTCGCGGGCGACGAACTGGACAACGCGATCATCCAGCACATCAAGAAGGAGTACTCCCTGCTGCTGGGTGAGCGCACGGCCGAACAGATCAAGATCACGATCGGTTCGGCGTACGACCTCGACTCCGACGAGCACACCGAAATCCGCGGCCGGGACCTGGTCTCCGGGCTGCCGAAGACCGTCGTCATCTCCGCGGCGGAAGTCCGCAAGGCGATCGAGGAACCGGTCAACGCGATCGTCGACGCCGTCAAGACGACCCTCGACAAGTGTCCGCCGGAGCTGTCCGGCGACATCATGGACCGGGGAATCGTGCTGACCGGCGGCGGGGCGCTGCTGCGGGGCCTGGACGAGCGGCTGCGCCGGGAGACCGGTATGCCGATCCACATCGCCGAGGATCCCCTGGACAGCGTGGCGCTCGGTTCCGGAAAGTGCGTCGAGGAGTTCGAGGCGCTCCAGCAGGTGCTGGACGCTCAGCCGCGCAGATGACGTAACTCTTCGATTCCGCCGTACGGGACGATCTCCTCTCGTACGGCGGATCGTTGATATAGAGGCATAAGCTCCCACAAAGCAGCCCCTCGGGTTTCCCTGGGGCTTCCCGAATTCCTATGAGGAAGGGCACGGCCGCCGCACGTGAGGGACACACGAGAGAGCCGGCTGCTCCTGGTGCTGCTGATCGCCATCGCGTTCGCGTTGATCACGGTGGACATCCGCGGCGGGGAGGATTCGCCCGTGGACGGCGCCCGGCAGGCCGCGGCGACGGTCTTCGGCCCGATCGAGAGCGGTGTGTCGGCCGGGGTCGACCCGATCGGCAACGCGGTCTCCGCCGTCCGTGATTCCGGCGCGCGGCACGACCGGCTCAAGCTGCTGGAGGAGGAGAACGCGGCCCTGAAGGCCCGGCTCGGCAGCGACGACCGCAGCCGCAGCCGCCTCAAGCAGCTCGACAAGATGCTGAAGACGGCCGGCCGGGGCCAGTACGGCATCAAGGGCGCCGAGGTCATCGCCATAGGGGCGGCGCAGGGATTCTCCTGGACCATCACCATCGACGTCGGCGCGCGCGACGGCATCAAGCGCGACATGACCGTCCTGAACGGGGACGGGCTCGTCGGCCGGGTCACCACCGTCGGGCCCGACACCGCCACGGTCCTGCTCGCCAGCGACCCCGACTTCACGGTCGGCACCCGGATGGAGTCCAGCGACGAACTCGGCTTCGCCTCCGGGCAGGGCGACCGCCCGCTGCGCGTGGAACTCCTCAACGGCAAGGCGGAGGTCAAGAAGGGCGACCGCCTGGTCACCTTCGGCTCGCAGGCCGACCGGCCGTTCGTGCCCGGCGTGCCCGTCGGCGTCGTCTCCCGTGTCGACCCCTCCGGCGGGGGCCTGACCCGCACGCTGTACGTCACGCCGTACGCCGGGTTCACCAAGCTCGACATCGTCGGTGTCGTCGTCGAGGCCCCGAAGAAGGACCCGCGCGACACGGTGCTCCCGCCCAAGCCCAAGCCGACCCCCAGGCCGACGGTGACGGTGACCGTGACCCCGTCGGCCGAGGCATCCGCAGACGGCCAGAACCAGCCAGAGCAGTAGGAGCTGTCACCTCATGCGCGTCAACCGGATCCTGCTCTCCTCCGTCCTGGTCGTCGTCGCCCTGGTGATCCAGGTGAGCGTCCTCGCCCGCCTTCACCTGCCCGGCGCCGTGCCCGACCTGATGCTGCTCACCGTCCTCGGACTCGCCCTGGTGTACGGGCACGTCGGCGGCGCCCTCGTCGGCTTCGGCGCGGGGCTGCTCGCCGACCTGGCCCCGCCGGCGGACCACGCGGCCGGGCGCTATGCCCTCGTGCTGTGCGTCATCGGCTACCTCGCGGGCCTGGTGAAGCCCGAGACGGGCCGGCTGAAGTCCGCGACCGGCCCCATGGTCGTGGTGGTCGCCGCCGCCGTCGGCTCCACCCTGCTGTACGCCGGGGTCGGCGCCCTCGTCGGTGACACCGCCGCCCGCCACGTGGGCCTGGGCAGCCTGCTGTTCACGGCCGCCCTGTACGACCTGCTGCTCGCCCCGTTCGTCGTGCCCGGGGTGATGGCACTGGCCCGGCGCGCCGAGAACGATCCGCTCGCCGAGTCCGGTTCCGCCGCCACGGCCACCGACATCTCCTCCGGCTGGCTCTCCGGCGGCACCGGCCTGAAGATCGGCAGCCAGCGGAACGGACTGCGGGTGAAGGCGGCCCGCGCACGCATGGCGCGCGCCGGGCGCATCAAGGGGGTCAAGCGGCTGTGAACGGTCGAGCGGCGGTGACGGGACAAGCGGCTGTGCACACCGAGGACTTCAGCCCGTCATCACAGAGTCGTAGGCGTACGGAGAGGGGGAGGCAGCAGCAGTGACCAACATTCCCGAGACCGGCCGGAGCACACGGGTCCAGATCCGGCTCGTCGTCATCCAGGTGCTCGTCCTCTCCCTCCTGCTCACCCTCGGCGGACGCCTGTGGTACCTCCAGATCCGTGAGGGCGCGGCCTACGCCAAGGAGGCCTCCGGCAACCACGTCCAGCAGGTCGTCCAGCCGGCCGTCCGCGGCTCCATCCTGGACGCGCGGGGCGTGGCCCTCGCCGACAACGAGACCCGGCTGGTCGTCTCCGCCTCCCGCACCGACCTGCTGAAGATGAAGGACGACGGCAAGGACGTCCTGACCAAGCTCGCCGGCGTGCTGGGCATGACCCCCGCGGAGGTCATGGCGAAGGTCCGGCTGTGCGACGCCAAGACGCCCCAGCCCTGCTGGAACGGCTCGCCGTACCAGCCCATCCCCATCACCGACGAGGCCACCGCCAAGCAGGCCCTCCAGATCCGCGAGCGCGCCGAGGACTTCCCCGGCATCACCGCCGAGCCGCAGGCCGTGCGCCGCTACCCGAGCCCGGGCAAGGCCAACACCGCCCAGGTCCTCGGCTACCTCTCGCCGGTCACCGACGAGGAGATCAAGCAGGCGCAGGACACCAACTCGCCGTACCTGCGCTCCGACCAGGTGGGCCGCTCGGGCATCGAGCGCCAGTACGACAAGCAGCTGCGCGGCAAGGCCGGCGTCACCCGCTACGAGGTCGACAACCTCGGCCGCGTCATCGGCCAGGCCGAGGCCGACCCCGCCCACCCGGGCGACAACCTCGTCACCAGCATCGACGCCCGCGTCCAGCGGATCGCCGAGTACCAGCTGAACGAGGCCATGAAGGAGGCCCGCAAGCAGCACGACCGGAACACCGGCACCAACTACAAGGCCGACTCCGGTGCCGTCGTGGTGATGGAGGCCAAGACCGGCCGCGTCGTCGCCATGGCGTCCAACCCGGACTACGACCCGAACGCCTGGGTCGGCGGCATCTCCGCGAAGGACTACGCCCGGCTCACCGGCAAGAGCTCCAACTACCCGCTGCTCAACCGCGCGATCCAGGGCCAGTCGGCGCCCGGCTCGATCTTCAAGGTCGTCCCGACGGCCGCCGCGATCAACGCCGGCTACTCCTTCGACGGCCCCTACGAGTGCTCCAGCTCGTACAACCTCGGCGGCCAGGTCTTCAAGAACTTCGAGTCCAAGGGGTACGGCCCGATCAGCCTCGGCCGCGCCCTGGAGGTCTCCTGCGACACCGTCTTCTACCGGCTCTCCCACGAGGAGTGGAAGCGCGACGGCGGCGCCAAGCCGAAGAAGAAGCCCCACGACTGGTTCTACAAGACCGCCCACCAGTTCGGCCTCGGCAAGGAAACCGGCATCGACCTGCCCAACGAGGTCACCGGCCGCGTCCCCGACCGCCAGTGGAAGCTGAACTACTGGAAGGCCAACAAGGACGCCTGGTGCCGCACCGGCAAGCGCAACGGCAGCTACGCCGAGAAGATCGCCTACGAGAACTGCCTCGAAGGCAACCGCATGCGCGCCGGTGACTCCGTCAACTACTCCATCGGCCAGGGCGACACGCTCGTGACGCCCATCCAGATGGCCACCATCTACGGCGCCATCTCCAACGGCGGCACGCTGTACGACCCCTCCATCGGCAAGGCCGTCATCAGCGCCGACGGCAGGACCATCACCCCGATCAAGCCCAAGTCGCACGGCAAGCTGCCGATGACGCGGACGACGCGCGACCGCATAGACGAAGCCCTCGCGGGAGTCGCCACCCGCGGTACGGCCGCCTGGCGCTTCGGCGGCTGGCCGCAGGACAAGATCCCGATGCACGCCAAGACGGGTACGGCCGAGGTCTACGGCAAGCAGACGACCTCCTGGTTCGCCACGTACACCAAGGACTACACGGTCGTCATGACGATCTCCCAGGGTGGTACGGGCTCCGGCGCCTCGGGCCCCGCCGTCCGCAACATCTACAACGCGCTGTACGGCGTCTCCGAGGACGGCAAGATCAACTCGAAGAAGGCCCTGCTGCCCACCCCCGAGAAGGCCCTGCCCAAGGTCAAGACGGACGGCACCATCGCCACCCCGAAGATCGCCAAGGACCCGGCCAAGGACCCGCAGGCGAAGAAGAAGGACCCGAACGCCCCGGCCGACCCGCTCCAGCCGGCGACCTCGGCCCCGCCGTCCCCCGAGAACCGTGACACCCGAAGGCGCCGGCGCCGGCGGGGAAGCCGGAGGTTGCCGACATGACCGGCGGTGTGAACAGCTTCCAGGTCTCGGGCTACGGCCCCGAGCGCTCCGGCTGGAACCGGCTCCTCGCCCGCGACTCGGTGGCGCGGCGGCTCGACTGGCCGATCCTGCTGTCGGCGATGGCCCTGTCGCTGCTCGGCACGCTCCTCGTCTACTCGGCGACCCGCAACCGCACGGAGCTCAACCAGGGCGACCAGTACTACTTCCTCATCCGGCACCTGCTCAACACCGGCATCGGCCTCGCCCTGATGGTCGGCACCATCTGGCTCGGCCACCGCGGCCTGCGCACCGCCGTGCCGTTCCTGTACGGCGTCTCGGTCCTGCTGATCCTGCTGGTGCTCACCCCGCTCGGCTCCACGATCAACGGCGCCCACTCGTGGATCAAGCTCCCCGGCGGCTTCTCCCTCCAGCCCTCCGAGTTCGTGAAGGTCACGATCATCCTGGGCATGGCGATGCTGCTCTCGGCCCGCGTCGACGCCGGAGACCGGCAGTACCCCGACCACCGCACGGTGCTGCAAGCCCTGGGCCTGGCCGCCGTGCCCATGCTCATCGTGATGCTCATGCCCGACCTCGGGTCGGTCATGGTCATGGTCATCATCGTGCTCGGTGTGCTGCTCGCCTCCGGCTCCTCCAACAGGTGGGTGTTCGGGCTGCTCGGCGCGGGCGCGGCCGGCGCGATCGCCGTCTGGCAGCTCGGAGTGCTCGACGAGTACCAGATCAACCGCTTCGCCGCCTTCGCCAACCCCGAACTCGACCCGGCCGGCGTCGGCTACAACACCAACCAGGCCCGTATCGCCATCGGCTCCGGCGGACTGACCGGCTCCGGCCTCTTCCACGGCTCGCAGACCACCGGCCAGTTCGTGCCCGAGCAGCAGACCGACTTCGTCTTCACCGTCGCGGGCGAGGAACTGGGCTTCCTCGGCGGCGGCCTGATCATCCTGCTGCTCGGCATCGTCCTGTGGCGGGCCTGCCGTATCGCCCGCGAGACCACCGACCTGTACGGCACGGTCGTAGCGGCCGGCATCGTCGCCTGGTTCGCCTTCCAGACGTTCGAGAACGTCGGCATGACACTCGGCATCATGCCCGTCACCGGCCTGCCACTGCCGTTCGTGTCGTACGGCGGCTCGTCGATGTTCGCCGTATGGATAGCGGTCGGCCTGCTGCAGTCGATCCGGGTACAGCGACCGATGTCGGCCTAGCGGCACAAACGGGGGAGTGAAATGTCCGAAGAGTATGTGGCCCTGTGCCCGGTGACCGAGGAACTGGTGAGTCACCTCCTCGCGATGGCGGAGCTGGACCTCACCGACGACGACGCCATCGAGTCGCGGATGCGCGAGGCAGGCTGGCCCGACTGGTCGCAGGCGGTGCGGGCATCCGCGTACGAGGACGCGCCCGACGTTCCCGAGGCCACCCACGTCACCCCACAGGGCCACTTCGTCACCTGCGACGGCGACGGCTCGCTCTACCTGCCCTTCGCCTACCTCTACTCGGTCGACGGCGGCCTGCTCGACGAGGACTGCTGGGGCCCCCTGCCCGGCTGGACCAGCCAGGAGGGCGCCTGGCGGCCCGAGTTCGACGCCCACTTCGCCACCGTCGCGCAGTACTTCACCGACCGGCTGGGCCTGCCCGACCACGACATCCGGCAGCCCAAGTACGACACCCGGTACGTCAGCTGGCGCCTGGAGCACAACGTGCTGATCGTCGGACAGGGCCCGGAGCCGCTGTCGTACCACCAGTTCGAGGACGCCCACGTGTACCTCGTCTCCCGGACGGCGAAGGACGCGCCGTTCCCGGACGGCGAGGAGATGCGGGCCCTGCTGACCACCTGAACCCGACGACCCTCTCGCGGCGCCCACCACTGCCCTCCCGGCCGGTCAGCCATTAGATTCATGGCATGGCGGAGACGAAACGCGAGGTCGAGCGCAAGTACGAGTCCGACGACAGCGGCCTTCCCGACCTGACCGGCGTCGCCGGTGTCGCGGACGTCCTCGACAAGGGCGTCACGGAACTGGACGCCACCTACTACGACACGGCCGACCTTCGCCTGGCAGCGGCATCGATCACCCTGCGCCGCCGCACCGGCGGCTCCGACGCCGGCTGGCACCTCAAGCTGCCGGTCGCCCCCGGCGTCCGGGACGAGATCCAGGCCCCCCTCTCCGACACGGTCCCGGACGAGATCGCGGCGCTGGTCCGCTCCCGCGTCCGCACCGGGCAGATCGTGGCCGTCGTCCGGCTGCGCTCCCGACGGGACGTACGCGAACTCCTCGACCACGGCGGGCGGCCGCTCGCCGAGACGAGCGTGGACGCCGTACGGGCGGAGCGGCTCCACGGCGGCGAGGGCACCGCCGAGTGGACCGAGATCGAGGTCGAACTCGCCGACGGGGGAGACCCCGCCTTCCTCGACAAGGTGGACAAGCGGCTGCGCAAGGCGGGCGTACGGCCGTCCGCCTCGCCCTCCAAGCTGGCGCGCGCCCTCGCCGAGACGGCACCGCCGAAACAGCGCGCGACCGCCGCAGGAGAGCCCGTGCCCGCCGGAAAGCCCGTGACCGCCGGAGACCATGTGCTCGCGTACCTGCGCGCCCAGCGCGACGCGATCGTCGAGCTCGACCCGGCCGTCCGCCGCGACGCCGAGGACTCCGTGCACAGCATGCGCGTGGCCACCCGCCGGCTGCGCAGCACCTTCAAGTCCTTCGGCAAGGTCCTCGACCGGGCCGTCACCGACCCGGTCGGCGACGAGCTGAAGTGGCTGGCCGGCGAGCTGGGCCGGGACCGGGACCGGGAGGTGCTCACCGAACGGCTCACCACGACCCTCGACGGGGTGCCCGCCGACCTGGTCCGCGGCCCGGTGTCCGAGCGGATCACCACCTGGTCCCGCGCCGAGCACGACGGGGCCCGCGGCCGGCTCCTCGGCGTCCTGGACTCCCGCCGCTACCTCGACCTGCTCGACACCCTCGACGCGCTGATCGCCGACCCGCCGCTGCGCAAGGCCGCCGGCAGGAAACCGCGCAAGGTGCTCGCCAAAGCCGTGAAGAAGGACGTCCGCAAGGTCGCCGGGCTGGTCCAGCGGGCACGGGAACTGGAGCCCGGCACCGACCGGGACGTCGCGATCCACAACGCCCGCAAGAAGACCAAGCGCACCCGCTACGCCGCGGAAGCCGGCGAACCGGCCCTCGGCAAACCCGCCAAGAACCTGGTCAAGACCATGAAGGGGCTGCAGAACCTGCTCGGCGACCACCAGGACAGCGTGATGGCCCGGCAGACCCTCCGCGAGCTGTCGGCCGTCGCCCACGCGGCGGGGCAGGACACCTTCACCTACGGCCTGCTCCACGAGCGCGAGGAGCAGCGGGCCCTGCGCGTGGAGGCCGAGCTGCCCGCGTTCTGGGACGGCATCAAGGACGCCACGGCGGGCCTGTAGATCTTCCGGCGTACGGGGGCACCCCGCGGTCGCGTTAGTCTGGATGGTCACCCCTGTCAGTTCAGTCCAGCTCACGAAGGTGCGCGACATGCCTGCCGAAGTCGCTGCGTCGGTCTTCCCGCAGCTCGAAGCTCTGCTCCCGCATGTGCAGAAGCCGATCCAGTACGTCGGCGGAGAGCTCAACTCCACGGTCAAGGACTGGGAGTCCTGTGACGTCCGCTGGGCGCTCATGTACCCGGACGCCTACGAGGTCGGCCTCCCCAACCAGGGCGTCATGATCCTCTACGAGGTGCTCAACGAGCAGCAGGGCGTCCTCGCCGAGCGCACCTACAGCGTGTGGCCGGACCTCGAGGAGCTGATGCGCAAGCACGACGTCCCGCAGTTCACCGTGGACAGCCACCGCCCGGTCAAGGCGTTCGACGTGCTCGGCCTCTCCTTCTCCACGGAGCTGGGCTACACCAACATGCTGGCGGCCCTGGACCTCTCCGGGATCCCCCTGGAGGCCAAGGACCGCGGCCCGGACGACCCGATCGTCCTGGCCGGCGGCCACGCCGCGTTCAACCCCGAGCCCATCGCGGACTTCATCGACTGCGCGGTGATCGGCGACGGCGAACAGGCCGTCCTGGAGATCACCGCGATCATCCGCGCCTGGAAGGCCGAGGGCCGCCCCGGCGGCCGCGAGGAGCTCCTCTTCCGCCTCGCGAAGACGGGCGGGGTCTACGTCCCCGGCTTCTACGACGTCGAATACCTGCCGGACGGCCGTATCGCCCGCGTCGTACCGAACCGCAGCGGTGTGCCGTGGCGGGTCTCCAAGCACACCGTGATGGACCTCGACGAGTGGCCGTACCCCAAGCAGCCCCTGGTCCCGCTGGCCGAGACGGTCCACGAGCGCATGTCGGTGGAGATCTTCCGCGGCTGCACCCGAGGCTGCCGCTTCTGCCAGGCCGGCATGATCACGCGCCCGGTCCGCGAGCGCTCCATCACCGGCATCGGCGACATGGTCGAACAGGGCCTGAAGGCGACGGGCTTCGAGGAGGTCGGCCTGCTGTCGCTCTCCTCGGCGGACCACAGCGAGATCGGCGACGTCGCCAAGGGCCTCGCGGACCGCTACGAGGACGACAAGATCGGCCTCTCCCTCCCCTCCACCCGCGTGGACGCCTTCAACATCGACCTGGCGAACGAGCTGACGCGCAACGGCCGCCGCTCCGGCCTCACCTTCGCCCCCGAGGGCGGCTCGGAACGCATCCGCAAGGTCATCAACAAGATGGTCTCGGAAGACGACCTCATCAGGACCGTCGCGACGGCGTACGGCAACGGCTGGCGCCAGGTGAAGCTCTACTTCATGTGCGGCCTGCCGACGGAGACCGACGAGGACGTCCTGCAGATCGCGGACATGGCGACGCGGGTCATCGCCAAGGGCCGCGAGGTGTCGAAGTCCAACGACATCCGCTGCACGGTCTCCATCGGCGGCTTCGTCCCCAAGCCCCACACGCCCTTCCAGTGGGCACCGCAGCTGTCGGCGGAGGAGACGGACGCCCGCCTGGAGAAGCTGCGCAACAAGATCCGCGGCGACAAGAAGTACGGCCGCTCCATCGGCTTCCGCTACCACGACGGCAAGCCCGGCATCGTCGAGGGCCTGCTGTCCCGCGGCGACCGCCGCACCGGCGCGATCATCCGCGCGGTCTACGACGACGGCGGCCGCTTCGACGGCTGGCGCGAGCACTTCTCGTACGACCGCTGGATGGCCTGCGCCGACAAGGCCCTGGAGCCGTTCGGCGTGGACGTCGACTGGTACACCACGCGCGAGCGCACGTACGAGGAGGTCCTCCCCTGGGACCACCTCGACTCCGGCCTCGACAAGGACTGGCTCTGGGAGGACTGGCAGGACGCCCTCGACGAGACGGAGGTCGAGGACTGCCGCTGGACGCCTTGCTTCGATTGTGGGGTGTGTCCGCAGATGGACACCCACATTCAGATCGGCCCCACGGGCAAGAAGCTCCTGCCCCTGACGGTCAAGAACGCGGCGCCGGCGCCGAGCGGGCACTCACACTGACCGTCGGGCCGGTTCTCGGGGACTCGCGGGTCAGGCCAGGCTGCCGTGTTCGCAGACGCGGCGGGCGACCTCGCGGAGCTTGATGTTGTTGTCCTGGGAGAAGCGGCGCAGGACGTCGAAGGCCTCCTTCTCGGTGAGGTCGTGGCTTCCCATGAGGATGCCCATGGCCTCGCCGATGAGGTGACGTGTGGCGATGGCCTGCTCCAGCTGGGCCTGGCTGCGGGCGCTGGAGAAGGCGATCGCCGCGTGCGAGGCCAGCAGCCAGCCGGCGGTTTCGCTGTCCTCCGTGAAGGCCCCGGGGTGGCCGGAGTAGAGGTTGAGTGCGCCGAGCTCCTCCTCCTCGGTGTAGAGCAGGAAGCCCATCATGCTGCCCACGCCCAGTTCCTTGGCTCGTGAGGCGTACTGGGGCCAGCGGGGCACCTCGTGGGTGAAGTCGTGGATGCGGAAGACCCGTTCGTCGGTGTCGCCGCGCGCGGCGTCGAAGCAGGGGCCCTCGGCGAGGCGCTCCTGGAGGCGGTCGCTCTCGGTGACCAGGTCGTGGGTGGGTGCGAGGGTCTCCACCTTCTTGCCGTGCAGGAGGAGGATGCCGGCCGCGTCGCAGCCCCACACCAGTTCGGTGGCCGAGCGGGTGATGTGTTCGAGGGTGGCGTCGACCGAGTCCTGGGCCAGCAGTTCCCGGGACATGGAAGCCATCTGCTGTGCGAACAGGCGCCAGTCCACTGTCGTCCTCCTCGGTCCGGGTGCAGCGGGTGCTTCAGTGCCTCCTGCCCACGGTGCCACGCCTGGCACACGTCTGATGTGCCTTCATGCGTCGTGTTCGGTGGGCTCCACTTTCGGCCCTCTCGGCTCCGGGCGCACGGCACCTCTTGCAGGGCCTATCGAGTCTCGATAGATTTCAATCGGAGTTCGATCGGAGGAGTGGCGATGGGGAAGCCGGCCGTGCTCGTGCTGCTGGAAGAGGTCATCTGATGCCGATCGCCGTCGACATCGACGTGATGCTGGCCAAACGGAAGATGTCCGTGGGCGAGCTGGCGGAACGCGTCGGCATCACCCCCGCCAACCTGGCCGTCCTCAAGAACGGCCGCGCCAAGGCGGTCCGCTTCTCGACCCTCGCAGCCCTCTGCGAGGTGCTCGAGTGCCAGCCGGGGGACCTGCTGCGCTGGGAGGCGGACGGCGCCGCCGACCGGACGATGCCCTGATGGAGAACATCAGCATCCGCCCGGCTCGCCCCGGTGAACGCGAGGACTTCGTCAGGCACTTCGCCGGCTGGGCCGAGGAGAACGCCGGGTCGCAACCTCCAGTGCGTGTACGTCGTACCCGGGGCGCGGGGCGCCGGACTGGGCGGGCGGCTCATCGAAGCCGTGGGCAAGTGCGTGTCGCACAGGGGTGAGTCGTACGACCACGGGGCCGAGTGGAGAATGTGCGGGAGAACGGGGCGGGACTGTGCGGTGCTGGATCCGGGCGGGGCGCTGAGGCGTCTTCGACGGTATGGATCTGGAGAAGCCGGCCCGAGAGGGTCCCGAGGCGCGGGTCGATCTGCGCAAGTCCGCGACTGAGCCCGCCGAGTGGAACGAGCGGAACGGGCGGAACGGGCGGACCGTGCCGGCCGTTCGGCGGGAGCCGGACGCGCCCGAGGGGTGTCTGGTCGTCGCGATCCGGATTCCCGTGCGGATCGTCGTGCTCCTGCTGGTCGTCCCCGTGCGGATGGTGTGGGACGCGCTCGTCGTGGCCGGGCGGTTCCTGAACGACGTGCTGTTCCGGCCGCTGGGGCGGGCGCTGCTGTGGCTCGGGCGGGCGCTGTTCGTCTGGCCGTTCGTGGGGCTGTGGCGGTATGTCGTGGTGCCCGTGGCCAAGGCCCTCGGGTGGCTCGGGTACGTCCTCGTCGTCGTGCCGGCGGTGTGGTGCCACCGGTACGTGCTGACCCCGGTGGGGCATGCGATCGCCTGGGTCGCGCGGGGAGTGGGGGCCGGACTCGGCTGGGTGTACTCGTCCGTGCTCACGCCCGTCGGGCACGCCGTGATGTGGGTGCTCAAGGGGCTCGGAGCGGTGCTGGCCGCGATCGGGATCGGCCTGTACACGGCTCTGGCGTGGCTCGTGCGCTACCTCCTCGTGGTCCCCGCCGTCTGGCTGTACACGTGGGTGCTCGCGCCCGTCGGGCGCGCGATCGTCTGGTGCGGCAAGGGACTCGTGTGGCTGGTGCGCACGATCGTCACCGGCATCGGGATCGTCCTCCACTGGATCACCCGGATCCTGCTGGTCCTTCCGGCGCTCGCCCTCTGGCGCTGGGTCCTGGTGCCGGTCGGCCGGGTCCTGGCCGTCGTCGGACGGGAGGTTTGGGACGCACTCGGTCACGCGTGGCGCGTCGCCGGGTACGTCTCGCTCGCCGTCGGGCGGTTCCTCGGCACCCTCTTCCGGTGGATCTTCGTCGAGCCGGTGCGGTGGGTGTACCGCAGCGTGCTGACACCTGTCGGGCACGTGGTGCGGGACGCCGTCCTGCGGCCCGCCGCCGAGGCCGCCCGCGGTGTGGGACGCGCCACCCGGCAGGCGCTCGCCTCCGCAGGTGAGTCCGTACGGCAGGCCCGCGCCGACGTCCGGCGGATGCTCTTCGGGGAGCCGAGGCAGCCGCGGCCGGTCGACCGGAGGGAACCTTCGGACCGCGAGGCACGTACTCTAGGTAGCAGTACGACCGCTCTCACGAAGGACTGAACGACACTGGGCAAGCGACAGCCCGAAGGCCCGCCGCCCGCACCCGCGGTGCAGCGCATCCGACTGCGTTACACCAAGCGCGGCCGCCTCCGGTTCACCAGCCACCGTGACTTCCAGCGCGCCTTCGAGCGTGCGTTGCGCCGTGCCGAGGTGCCGATGGCCTACTCGGCGGGCTTCACACCGCACCCGAAGGTGTCGTACGCCAATGCCGCACCCACCGGCACGGGCAGTGAGGCGGAGTACCTGGAGATCGCGCTCACCGCGCCCCGCGACCCGGAGCAGCTGAGGGCCCTTCTCGACGAGTCGCTCCCCACCGGGCTCGACATCGTCGAGGCGGTCGAGGCCCGCACCTCGGGCCTCGCCGACCGGCTCACGGCTTCCGTGTGGGAGCTGCGGCTGGACGGCGTGCCGCAGGAGGAGGCCCGCCGCGCGGCGGACGTCTTCAACGCGGCCGAGACCGTGGAGGTCCAGCGCCTCGCCAAGAACGGGGTCCGTACCTTCGACGCCCGCTCCGCCGTCGTCAGCCTGGAGATCCCCGACCACACAGAAACGCACAGTTCGCAGGCTGATAGGCCGACCGACCAGCCCTGTGCGATACTGCGGCTGGTTGTTCGGCACGTGACGCCTGCCGTACGACCCGACGACGTCCTGTCCGGTCTCCGCGCCGTGGCCGACCTGGCGCCGCCGGTCCCCGCAGCGGTGACCAGGCTGGCGCAGGGGCTGCTCGATGAAGAGACCGGCACGGTGACCGACCCGCTCGCGCCCGACCGCGAGGCAGCGGAGGCCCGCTCAACGGCCGAACCGCCTGCCGCCGCGACGGCGCCGGCGTAAGGAAGGTTCCGCGTAGGGACGGACGTCGTAGCGCCGCCCTCGTACTCGGGAGCCACCTGGGTCGGGCAGCGCACCGACCAGAAGACTTTCGCCAGGCCGTACGCATTCGGTGTACGGAACCGGCGAGACAGGACACGGAGAGCTCCCGTGCGGCGCCCGCGCCCCGGACGGCGGCGACGCGCACAGCGCGAGCCGCGGACGTCACCGGCACCGCCGGACCAGGCGCGGCGCCCGGGAGCCTGACGGGAGACAAGCCCGCATGCTCGAACCGACCGAACCCACAGAGTCCTCCTCCACGGGCTCCGAACAGAACAACACCCCCAGCGACACCCTGCCGCCCCGCCGGCGGCGCCGTGCCGCGTCCCGCCCGGCGGGTCCGCCCGTCGGCGGCGCCTCCGACGCGGTGGCGGAGACCGTCACGCCGGCCATACCGGCCGCGGATCCCGAGGACCTCGAGGAGATCGAGGAGAACGAGGAAGCCGTCGCGCGGGAGACCCCCGAGGCTGCCGAGAGCGGCGAGCCCGCGGAAGACGCCGCGCCTGCCGCCCGTAAGCGGCGTCGCGCCGTCCGCCGCGCCTCCGCGCCCGCCGGGTCTCCGGAGGCCGCCGAGGCCGCCGAGACCGTGGTGCCGGTGACCGCCGCCGCCCCGATCGCCTCCGAGGCGTCGGAGCAGGCCGAGGCACCCGCGTCCGCCGAGGTGTCCGAGGACGCCGCTCCCCGGCGTACCCGGCGTCGTGCGACGCGCAGCGTGGCCACGCCTGCTGCGGCTCCGGCGGAGCCGAGCGAGACGACGGCGGCATCCGCGGCGACCGCTGCCGAGCCCGTCGCGGCCGGTGCCGCCGAGGGTGCCGAGGCCGTGGAGCCCGCCGAGGAGGCCGCTCCGCGCCGGGCGCGGCGTCGTGCCACGCGCCGGGTCACCGCGCCCACCGAGGCGCCCGCTGCTGCGGACGTGACCGCCGAGGAGACGAAGGCTCCCGAGGCCGAGACCCCCGCCGCCGAGCCCGCCCGCGCGTCCAGGGCCACCGCTGCCGAGAGCTCCGCCCCCGAGGCCGCTGCCGCCGAGACCCCCGCCGCCGAGGCCGCCACCTCCGAGACCACCGCCGAAGCCGTCGCGCCCGCCGCCCAGACCGGCGAGGACGAGGAGGCCGGGCCGCGTCGCCGCCGCCGGGTCGTCCGCCGGGCCGCCAGTGGTTTCGCCGAGCCCGGGCAGACGTCGAAGGCCGCCAAGACCACGAAGGCCGCGAAGGCCGCGAAGAGCGCCGAGGCTTCGCAGGACGCCGCTGGCGAGGGCGACTCGTCGGCGCGTCGCGCGCGGCCCGCCGTCGCCCTGTTCCAGGCGCCGGTGTTCACCGAGCCCCAGTTCCAGACCCCGGAGCGGGCCGCCGCCGCTGCCGCCGCCGAGGCGGCCGGGAGCGAGGAGCCCGAGGAGGCGGAGGAGTCCGCCGCGGCCGAGAGCACGCGCGAGGACCAGTCCGGCGGATCGCGTCGTCGGCGCCGCCGCCGGGGTTCCGCGGACGAGTCCGAGGCGGCCCGGGCCCCCGAGCCCGCCGCCGCGGAGAGCACCGTCGACGAGACGGAGGAGCCCGAGGAGCCCGAGGAGCCCGAGGAGTCCGCCGAGGGCGACGACCAGGACGAATCCGAGGGGGCCGGCTCGCGCCGCCGCCGTCGCCGGGGCGGTCGCCGCCGCCGGCGTGGGGAGTCCGCCGAGTCCGACACGGACGGCGAGGACGCCGAGTCCGAGCAGGCCGCGCAGGACGCCGAGGACACCGCCGAGCAGACCGAGGAGGACCGGGAGGACGCCGAGGACGCCGACCGTGACGAGTCGGGCGGCGGGGGCGGCTCCAGCAGCAGCCGCCGGCGCCGTCGCCGCCGTCGCCGTGCCGGTGACGCCACGGGCGATTCCGAGCCCTCCGAGAGCGACCCGGAGCGCACGGTCGTCAAGGTCCGCGAGCCCCGGCCCCCGCGGGAAAAGGGCGCCGAACCGTCCGACGAGGTGCAGTCCATCAAGGGCTCGACCCGTCTGGAGGCCAAGAAGCAGCGCCGCCGGGAAGGCCGCGAGCAGGGCCGCCGGCGCGTGCCGATCATCACCGAGGCCGAGTTCCTGGCCCGCCGCGAGGCCGTCGAGCGTGTGATGGTCGTCCGCCAGCACGGCGACCGCACGCAGATCGGCGTCCTCGAGGACGACGTGCTCGTCGAGCACTACGTCAACAAGGAGCAGGCGACCTCGTACGTCGGCAACGTCTACCTCGGCAAGGTGCAGAACGTGCTGCCGTCGATGGAGGCCGCCTTCATCGACATCGGCAAGGGCCGCAACGCCGTCCTGTACGCCGGTGAGGTCAACTTCGAGGCGCTCGGCATGGCCCACGGGCCGCGCCGTATCGAGTCGGCCCTGAAGTCCGGCCAGTCGGTGCTCGTCCAGGTGACGAAGGACCCGATCGGTCACAAGGGCGCCCGCCTGACCAGCCAGGTCTCCCTCCCCGGGCGCTACCTCGTGTACGTCCCCGAGGGCTCCATGACGGGCATCAGCCGCAAGCTGCCCGACACCGAGCGGTCGCGGCTGAAGACCATCCTCAAGAAGATCGTCCCCGAGGACGCGGGCGTCATCGTGCGCACCGCCGCCGAGGGCGCGAGCGAGGACGAGCTGCGCCGGGACGTCGAGCGGCTGCAGCAGCAGTGGGAGGACATCCAGAAGAAGGCCAAGAGCGGCAACGCCCCGACGCTGCTCTACGGCGAGCCGGACATGACCGTCCGGGTCGTGCGCGACATCTTCAACGAGGACTTCTCCAAGGTCGTCGTCAGCGGTGACGAGGCCTGGTCGACCATCCACGGGTACGTCTCGCACGTCGCGCCGGATCTCGCCGAGCGGCTGACGAAGTGGACCTCCGAGGTCGACGTCTTCGCCACGTACCGGATCGACGAGCAGCTCGCCAAGGCCCTCGACCGCAAGGTGTGGCTGCCCAGCGGCGGTTCGCTGGTGATCGACCGGACCGAGGCGATGGTCGTCGTCGACGTCAACACCGGCAAGTTCACCGGCCAGGGCGGCAACCTCGAGGAGACCGTCACCAGGAACAACCTGGAGGCGGCCGAGGAGATCGTCCGTCAGCTGAGGCTGCGCGACCTCGGCGGCATCATCGTCATCGACTTCATCGACATGGTGCTGGAGTCCAACCGGGACCTGGTGCTGCGGCGCCTGCTCGAGTGCCTGGGCCGTGACCGTACGAAGCACCAGGTGGCCGAGGTGACCTCGCTGGGGCTCGTGCAGATGACCCGCAAGCGGGTCGGGCAGGGGCTGCTGGAGTCCTTCTCCGAGACCTGCGTCCACTGCAACGGGCGCGGTGTCATCGTGCACATGGAACAGCCGACCTCCCCCGGAGGCGGCGGCAAGCGCAAGAAGCGGGCCCGCGCCGGTGCCGCCGAGCAGCCGCACGTGCACGAGGCCGCCGTCGCCGAGACCGCCGAGCAGGAGGCGGAGACCGAGGCGGAGGTGGGTGCCGAGGTCGCCGAGCCGATCGCGCTGCCCGGGCCGGCCTTCGAGCCCGACGAGGAGCTGTACAGCAGCGCCGCCGAGGCGGAGGCCGCCGCCGGCCGTGGCCGGTCGCGACGCCGGGCGAGCCGGCGGGCGTCGGCTCCGGCGGGTGCGCCGCGCGGCGGTGACGCCGCCAGGACGGCCGAGCAGACGCCCGAACCGGTCAGGTCCGGCCGGAAGAGCGAGGCCGGGCAGGCCGAGGCGCAGGCGCCGACGGCTCAGGACGTGACGGCCGAGCAGGAGGCCGCACGTCCGGTGCTGCCCGAGCCGGCCGCCGAGGCGCAGGCCGAGCCGATGGCCGTCGAGGACCCGGTGGTCGAGGCTGCGGCCCCGGCCGCGGAGGAGGCCGCGCCGAAGGGCCGTACCCGGCGGCGGGCCACCCGCAAGGTGTCCGCTCCGGCCGGTTCGCCGGCAGGGGCCGAGGCGACCGTGGTGACGGTCTCGGAGTCGGCTTCGGAGCACAGGTCCGAAGCGCCGCGGTCCGGCGAGCCGACGTCCGTGGAGCCGACGTCCGGCGGGGCGACTGCCGAGCAGGCAGCAGCGGCCGAGGCGCCCGCCGAGAGCGCCGCGCCGGCCCGGCCGCGTCGCCGCGCCGTGCGCAAGTCCACCGCGCCGACGGCGTCCGAGGAGGCGGCCGTCGTGGTCGTGTCCGCGACCGCCGACGAGGCCCCGGCCGCCGCCGAGGCGGGCGAGGTGTCCGAGGAGCCGGCCCCGGCCAAGAAGGCCGCCCGCAAGACGGCCAAGAAGGCCACGGCGAAGAAGGCCGCCACCAAGAAGACGGCGGCCAAGAAGACGACGACGGCCAAGAAGACGGCCGCGAAGAAGACCGCCACGAAGAAGACGACCGCGAAGAAGGCGGCGTCGAAGAAGACGGCGGCCGCGGAGCAGCAGTCCGTCCCGTCCGTGTCGAGCCCGGCGGACGAGGCCTGACGCCCCGCGCCGAACGCAGGAAGTGATCCGCCCCCGGTCCGACGGCCGGGGGCGGATCGCTTCCTCACGCCCTTCGGCCCCCGGCGGCGGCGCATGTCCCTAGACTGATCGAATCCCCGGAAGAAGAGCGCTGAAGAAGAGCTGAGGAGACTGTGATGCGGCCCCTTTCCATCTCCGGCGCCTGGGTGCACGAGCCGAAGGTCTTCCCCGACAGCCGTGGCAGCTTCCACGAGTGGTTCAAGGCCCCGCTCTTCACCGAGGCGGTCGGCCACCCGCTGAAGCTGGCCCAGGCCAACATGTCGGTCTCCGCCCGGGGCACCCTGCGCGGCATCCACTTCGCGGACGTGCCGCCCAGCCAGGCCAAGTACGTCAAGTGCGTGCGCGGTGCGGTGCTCGACGTGGTCGTGGACATCCGGACCGGCTCACCCACCTTCGGCCAGTCGGAGCTCGTCCGTCTCGACGACCGGGACCACCACGCGCTGTACCTCTCCGAGGGGCTCGGCCACGGCTTCATGGCGCTGACCGACGACGCCACCGTGGTCTACCTCTGCTCCGAGGGCTACGCCCCCGAGCGGGAGCACGGCATCCAGCCGCTCGACCCGGCCCTCGGCATCGACTGGCCCGCCGACATCACCCCGCTGCTCTCCGCCAAGGACGAGCAGGCGCCCACCCTGGCCGAGGCCCGGGAACAGGGGCTGCTGCCCTCGTACGAGGCGTGCGTGGCCTACCGGGAGAGCCTCGGATCCTGAGCTTCGAGGGGCCCGGTTTGACCCTCTCGGCCGTGGCCCCGTAACCTTGACCGTCGGCGTGTCGTCAGGCGCGCCACATCCCCGTAAACCTCATCCTCCCGGACACGGGCCGTGATCGGGAGAGGTCGTTCGCGCGCTGTCGCGGGTGACTGGACTGCGGGGGTGCCGTTTCCCGAGCGAGAGAGTGAGTTCCGCGTGTACGCCATCGTGCGCAGCGGTGGTCGCCAGCACAAGGTTGCTGTCGGCGACATCGTTGAGGTTGACAAGATTTCCACTGCCAAGGTTGGCGACACGGTCGAGCTCTCGACCCTGCTCGTTGTCGACGGCGAGGCCGTGACCAGCGACCCGTGGGTGCTGGCCGGCATCAAGGTCCAGGCCGAGGTCGTGGACCACCACAAGGGCCAGAAGATCGACATTCTGCGCTACAAGAACAAGACCGGTTACCGTCGTCGGCAGGGCCACCGCCAGCAGTACACGGCGATCAAGGTCACCGAGATCCCCACGGCTGCGAAGTAAGGGACTGAGGAGAAATGGCACACAAGAAGGGCGCATCGTCCACCCGGAACGGTCGCGACTCCAATGCCCAGCGGCTCGGCGTGAAGCGCTTCGGCGGTCAGGTCGTCAACGCGGGTGAGATCCTGGTCCGCCAGCGCGGCACCCACTTCCACCCGGGCGCCGGCGTCGGCCGTGGTGGCGACGACACGCTGTTCGCCCTCGAGGCCGGTTCGGTGCAGTTCGGCACCCACCGTGGCCGCAAGGTCGTGAACATCGTTCCGGTCGCCTGACCGGAGACTTTCGCGAGGCGGACCTCACTTCCCCCACGGGAAGCGGGTCCGCCTTTCGCGTGTTGGTCCGAGAACAACCCGTACCAAAAAGAAGAACCCGTACGTAACTGGAGGCACACACCATGACCACCTTCGTGGACCGCGTCGAGCTGCATGTCGCCGCGGGTAACGGAGGTCACGGCTGTGCCTCCGTCCACCGCGAGAAGTTCAAGCCGCTGGGCGGGCCCGACGGCGGCAACGGCGGTCGCGGCGGGGACGTGATCCTCACCGTCGACCAGTCGATCACCACGCTCCTCGACTACCACCACTCCCCGCACCGCAAGGCCACCAACGGCAAGCCCGGCGAGGGCGGCAACCGCTTCGGCAAGGACGGCCAGGACCTGGTGCTGCCGGTACCGGACGGCACGGTCGTGCTCGACAAGGCGGGCAACGTCCTGGCCGACCTGGTCGGGCACGGCACGTCGTTCGTCGCCGCGCAGGGCGGCCGGGGCGGGCTCGGCAACGCGGCGCTGGCATCCGCGCGGCGCAAGGCGCCCGGATTCGCGCTGCTCGGCGAGCCCGGAGACCTGCGGGATATCGTCCTGGAGCTGAAGACGGTCGCCGACGTGGCGCTCGTCGGCTACCCGAGCGCCGGCAAGTCGTCCCTGATCTCGGTGCTGAGCGCCGCCAAGCCGAAGATCGCCGACTACCCCTTCACCACGCTCGTGCCGAACCTCGGCGTCGTCACGGCCGGTTCGACGGTCTACACCATCGCCGACGTGCCCGGCCTGATCCCCGGAGCCAGCCAGGGCAAGGGCCTCGGCCTGGAGTTCCTGCGGCACGTGGAGCGGTGCAGTGTGCTCGTGCACGTCCTGGACACCGCCACGCTGGAGTCCGACCGTGACCCGGTCTCCGACCTCGACATCATCGAGGAGGAGCTGCGGCAGTACGGCGGTCTGGACAACCGGCCGCGGATCGTCGTCATGAACAAGATCGACGTACCGGACGGCAAGGACCTGGCCGACATGGTGCGGCCCGACCTGGAGGCGCGCGGCTACCGCGTCTTCGAGGTGTCGGCCGTGGCGCACATGGGCCTGAAGGAGCTGTCGTACGCGCTCGGTGAGCTCGTCGCGAAGGCGCGGGCGGCGAAGCCGAAGGAAGAGGCCACCCGGATCGTGATCCGGCCCAAGGCCGTGGACGACACCGGCTTCACCGTGCAGCGCGAGGCCGACGGTTTGTTCCGGGTGCGCGGGGAGAAGCCCGAGCGCTGGGTGCGGCAGACCGACTTCAACAACGACGAGGCGGTCGGCTACCTCGCGGACCGGCTCAACCGCCTCGGCGTCGAGGAGGAGCTCGTGAAGGCGGGCGCCCGCGGCGGGGACGGAGTCGCCATCGGGCCCGAGGACAACGCCGTCGTCTTCGACTGGGAGCCGTCCCTGACGGCCGGGGCGGAGATGCTCGGCCGACGGGGCGAGGACCACCGGTTCGAAGGGGAGCGTCCGGCCGCGCAGCGCCGCAGGGACCGCCAGGCCGAGCGGGACGAGGCGCAGCGGGAGTTCGACGACTTCGAGCCGTTCTGAGTTAACAAAAAGCAAATTTGCGACCGACTTTGATGCAACCAAGTCGCTCGTCCGTGTGTCGTACAGGGCAGAGCGGATGAGGATCTTGTTCCTCGCCGTGTAGCAACTGCCCATGCGATCAACGGAGTTGACGTACGTGCCTCAGTCCACGAGCAAGCGCAGGATCGGCCGGGGCGTCGGAGTCGCGGCGGCGGTCGCCGTCGTCGCCGCCGTCACCGCCCCGGTGGCCGCGCACGCCGCCCCCGGCGCCGGCGCCGCCGAGTCCGCCGCGACGAAGCTCCACGACGACCTCAACGGCGACGGTTACGCCGACCTCGCGGTGGCCGCCCCGAGCGCGACCGTCGACGGCAAGAAGGGCGCCGGCTACGTCGCCGTCGTCTACGGCTCGAAGAACGGGCTGAACATCTCGACGAGGCAGGTCCTCAGCCAGAGCACGGCCGGTGTGCCCGGCAGTCCCGAGACCGACGACGCGTTCGGCAGCGCGCTCAGCACCGCCGACCTCGACCGCGACGGGTACGCGGACCTGGTCGTGGGTGTCGGCCGTGAGGACACGGCCGACGGTGGTGCCGAGTCCGGGATGGCCGAGGTCCTGTGGGGCGGCCCCGAGGGGCTGACCGGCGGTCCCGTCCTCGCCACCGGAAAGGCGTACGACGGGCTCGGCGGCAAGGGCCACCTGACCGTCGGGGACGTGAACGGCGACGGAGCCGCGGATCTGGTGACCGTGGCGAACCAGCACGACCTGCGCGTGCTGAGCGGCCCGTTCACCCGGGACGGCGGCACGGCCCACGGCGAGCAGGTCGTCAAGGACGAGTTCGACAGCCGCGTCCTCGACCTGGCCGCCGGTGACGTCAACGGCGACGGCGTCACGGACATCGCCGCCACCGAGAACGACGGCGACGAGTACGACGCCCGGCGGGTCGTGTACTGGCCGGGCTCCGAGCAGGGACTCTCGCCGTACACCACCGTGCAGGGCGGTGACGGCCACCGGCTCCAGGGCGGCGAGAACCTCGACATCGGGGACGTCGACCAGGACGGTGTCGACGACATCGTGGTCGGCCGGGCCGTCGACGGGTACGACAGCGACCTCGACACCCCGCTCGCCAAGGGCGGCCGGGTCGCCTGGATCCCCGGCACCCCGGACGGACCCGACGGCGCCAAGGCCACGTTCCTGAACCAGGACAGCCCCGGCGTGCCCGGC
This sequence comes from Streptomyces venetus, assembly GCF_039540295.1. NCBI lineage: Bacteria > Bacillati > Actinomycetota > Actinomycetes > Kitasatosporales > Streptomycetaceae > Streptomyces > Streptomyces venetus. The sequence continues at coordinate 585,552 of NZ_BAABET010000001.1, read as the reverse complement.
AGCGCCGAGCGGGGCGACGGCTTCGGGACCGACGTCCGGATCGCCGACGTCAACGGCGACGGATACCCGGACGTGGCGACCGGCCTTCCCGGCGAGGACCTGGACGGCGTGACCGGCGCGGGCGCGGTCGTCGTCCTGCGCGGCACCGCACAGGGCCTCACCGGCACCGGCGCACAGGTGGTCACGCAGAACACGCCCAATGTGCCGGGCGCCGCCGAACAGGGCGACACCTTCGGCGGGGCCGTGCACCTCGCCGACGCCGACCACGACGGCCTGGCCGACCTGGCCGCCGGCGCGCCGGGGGAGAACGGCAAGGCCGGGTCCGTCTGGTACTTCAGGTCCGGTCCGACCACCGTGGTGAGCCCCAACGGCACCACCACCTTCGGCAACACGCTCCTCGGCACGACCGCCACGGACGCAAGGCTCGGCACCGCTTTCGCCGACTGATCACCTGTCAGACTCGCCCCAGCAACGGCTTGTTCCGGTGCTGGCGGCGAGTCTCTTTTTGTCTGCTTAGTTGTCATGTACGTGAACCCCGGCGTTCAGCGGGCGGACCGCCCGCGAACGTGAAGCTTCCCAGAGTCCAAGTGGCCAGCGAGGTAAGGGAGTCACCTGATGACCGGAGCAGTTTCCCCCGACCGACGCCGCTTCCTGACCGCCGGCGCCGCCGTGGTCGGTGCCGCGGCCTCCGCCCAGCTGTGGCTCCCGGCCGCCGCGCACGCGGCCGAGACGCCACTGCCCGACGGTGTGTTCAGCCTCGGCGTCGCCTCAGGTGACCCGCTGCCGGACGGCATCGTGCTGTGGACCAGGCTCGCCCCGGACCCGCTGAACGGCGGCGGCATGCCCGACCGGGTGGTGCCCGTGGAGTGGCAGCTCGCGGAGGACCACCGGTTCAGAAAGCTCGTCCGTCGCGGCACCGCCCAGGCCCGGCCCGAGTACGGGCACAGCGTTCACGTGGACGTACGCGGGCTGCGCCCGGACCGCGTCTACTGGTACCGCTTCCGCACCGGCGGCCAGCTCTCGCCCGCCGGCCGCACCCGTACCGCGCCCCACCCGCACAGCTCCGGTGGCTCCCTGCGCATGGCTCTCGCCTCCTGCCAGAACTGGCAGCACGGCTATTTCACGCCATACGCAGACATGCTGGAGCAGGACCCGGACGTCGTGGTGTTCGTCGGCGACTACATCTACGAGTCCACCCCGTCGGCCACGGCCGTACGCCGGCACGAGGGGAGCGGTGAGCCGTTCAGCCTCGCCCAGTACCGCAACCGGTACGCCCAGTACCGCACCGACCCCGACCTGGCGGCGATGCACGCGCACGCGCCCTTCGTGGTGACCTTCGACGACCACGAGGTGGACAACGACTTCGCCGGCGAGATCCCGCAGGACCCGGACAAGCAGCCGCACGACGCGTTCGTCGCCCGGCTGACCGCGGCCTACCAGGCCTTCTACGAGCACATGCCGGTCCGCGCGACCGCCGTCCCGAACGGCCCGCACATCCGCATGTACCGCCGCCTGGAGTTCGGCGGCCTGGCCCGGCTCAACGTCCTGGACACCCGGCAGTACCGCAGCGACCAGGCCACCAGCCAGACCGGCGCCCAGGACCCCTCGCTGACCATGCTGGGCGCGCAGCAGAAGCGGTGGCTGCTGAACTCGCTCCAGGACTCGCCCGCCCGCTGGAACCTGATCGCCTCGCAGATCATGATGGCGGAGACGGACCTCCAGGTCGGCGAGGGCAAGCTCTGGTTCTACGACGCCTGGGACGGCTACCAGGCCGAGCGCAACCAGTTCCTCCAGGAGTTCAAGCAGGTCCGCAACCCCGTCGTGCTCTCCGGCGACCGGCACCTGACGATGATCAGCGACCTCAAGGAGGACTACGCCGACCCGGAATCCGGCGTCGTCGGCGCCGAGTTCGTCGGCACCTCCATCTCCAGCAACGGCGACCAGAACCAGGAGGCCTTCCGCAAGGAGTGGGACCCGCGGCGGCCGGACAACCCGCACTGGAAGCTGCTCGACGCGCACCGCGGCTACCACCTGTTCGACGTCGGCCGGGACGGCATCGACGCGCAGGTGCGCGTGGTCGACACCGTGCGGCAGCCCACCGCGACGCCGAGCACGCTGGCCCGGCTGAGGGTCGAGGCGGGCCGGCCGGGCGTCGAGGTCGTCTGACCCCCTTCCGGATGACGGCCGAAGAGCCTGGGACCCGTGCGGGTCCCAGGCTCTTCTCGGTTCGTCCCGCGGCGAATCGGTTCCCTTACCTCGCCGAGACCGAAATGCTGCGGAATCTTGACCGGGAATTCCCGCGGCAATGAGACAACGGAGGAGACGCCGGAGGAGACGCCGGACGAGCGGTATTCACGACTTGTCCGCAGCGGCGCGGTCATCCATATGAAGAACGCGTGCGGTCCCACGCCCGCGGGCGTGAAGATCGGCACACCGTGCCGTCCGTCACCGCCCCGCCGCCGCCGTACGGAGCGGTCGACGCTGTACGGAGCACTCGCCGATGCGGCCCACACCGCCAAAGCGCGTACCGTGCACCAGACATCGTCCAAGGAACTCGTGAAGGTCCTCGGGCACCGCTGTCCCAAGCGTCTCCGACGTCGCTGAGCCCCTGTGGAGTTACTCACAGCGCATTTCCCGGAGGCCCGCGGAACCGTCTCACCAATCACCAGGAGTGGGAGGTGAATGACAGGTTGCGCGCACATATGCGGCAGAGGTCGCTCACCTTGCACTGCGGTAACCCGAAGTGGGACCATTTCCAAGTTCCCTGTCGCCCCAAGGTAGGTCACCTGTGTCCCAGCACATAGCCAAGCCCCGTACCACCGCAGTGATCCTGGCCGGTGGCACCGGTCAGCGGGTGGGTCTGTCGATCCCCAAGCAGCTGCTGAAGATCGCCGGCAAGGCAGTCATCGAGCACACGCTGACCACCTTCGAGAACGCGGACTCGATCGACGACATCATCGTGCTGATGGCGCCGGGCTACGTGCCCGACGTCGAGAAGATCGTCGCGAAGGCCGGATTCAAGAAGGTCTCGAGGGTCATCGAGGGCGGCTCCACGCGGAACGAGACCACCGAGCGCGCCATCGCCGCGCTGGGCGAGGGCCTGGCCGAGGGCGAGGACGCCAACGTCCTCTTCCACGACGCCGTGCGCCCCCTGCTGTCGCAGCGCGTCATCGACGACTGCGTCGTGGCGCTGGAGCGCTACCAGGCCGTCGACGTGGCCATCCCCTCCGCCGACACCATCATCGTCACGCGCACGCACGGCGAGGACGGCGAGTTCATCACCGAGATCCCGGACCGCTCCCGGCTGCGCCGCGGCCAGACCCCGCAGGCCTTCAAGCTGTCCACGATCAAGCGGGCCTACGAGGTCGCCGCCGGCGACCCCAACTTCCAGGCCACCGACGACTGCACCGTCGTGCTCAAGTACCTGCCGGACGTGCCGATCCACGTCGTCGCGGGTGACGAGTACAACATGAAGGTCACCCAGCCCGTCGACGTCTTCATCGCCGACAAGCTCTTCCAGCTCGCCTCGACCGCCGCGCCCGAGCAGGTCTCCGAGGAGGCCTACCGCGAGCTCCTCACCGGCAAGACCATGGTCGTCTTCGGCGGCTCCTACGGCATCGGCAAGGACATCGGCGAACTCGCCGAGTCCTACGGCGCCAAGGTCTACGCCCTCGGCCGCTCCACCACCGGCACGCACGTGGAGAACCCGGAGGAGGTCGACGACGCCCTGTCCAAGGCGTACGCCGAGACCGGCCGTATCGACTACGTGGTCAACACCGCCGGCGTGCTGCGCATAGGCAAGCTCGCCGAGACCGACAACGCCACCATCGAGGAGGCGCTGAAGGTCAACTACCTGGCCCCGGTGCAGATCGCCCGTTCGTCGTACAAGTACCTGTCCGAGACCAAGGGCCAGCTGCTGCTGTACACCTCCAGCAGCTACACCCGCGGTCGCGCCGAGTACAGCCTGTACTCCTCGACCAAGGCCGCCATGGTGAACCTCACCCAGGCGCTGTCCGACGAGTGGGCCGGCGACGGCGTCCGCGTCAACTGCATCAACCCCGAGCGCACCGCCACCCCCATGCGCACCAAGGCCTTCGGCCAGGAGCCGGCCGGCTCCCTGCTGTCCTCCGAGGCCGTGGCCCGCACCTCGCTCGACGTGCTGCTCTCCGAGCTGACCGGCCACGTCATCGACGTCCGCCAGCAGGACCCGACCGCCGGCGCGGCCCGGGCCTCCGGCTTCGAGCAGGCACTGGCGACGGTGCTGGACCGGCAGGACGGCGTGTAATAATTGGCGCCAAATAGACTTCAGTAATTCAGGCCTCTGCGCCCTCCTGTTAACGGGTTTCGTCAACAGGAGTGTTCGCAGGGGCCTGAATCCATACCCCAAGCGAATATTCACAGACCAGCCGCATTCTCGAACCAAGACCGGCACACCCCTCCCAAGAGCAGGTTTCTCCGTGATATCCACCGCTATTCGCGTCGCCCGGGTGGGCAGCGCGGCCGAGCTGGCCGCGGCGGTCCTCATGATGCTGGGCTTCCCCTGCCTCATGCTGGCCGCGCTCGTCCCGAGCGTCCCCGCCTTCGCGGCAGCGGCCGCCGTGACGTACCTGGCGGACCACTATCTGCACCGCAAGGGCAGCTACCTGATCAACCGCCTCGGCAAGGTGCGGGCCGGCCTGTCGATCCGCTTCCTGATCCGGCAGCTGCTGCTCGTCCTGCTGCTGGCCCGGCTGTCCCTCGCGGACAACCTGATCTACTACGGGGCGATCGCCTGCTTCATCGCCTTCTACGGTCTGCAGGCCCCGCACGGTGCGCTGGTCCAGCTGATCCGCAACCGCCGCCGCATGCCGGTCGCCACGCGCAACGTCGACCTCAAGTCCCGCATCCGCATCCCGGACGCCCCGCCGCGCAAGCTGCTGCACCGCTCCGCCGAGAAGATGCTGCACCTCGACCTCGCGGCGGTCGCCGGCATCCTGCTCGCCGCCCAGGTGAAGTCGGCCCTCGTCGGCTTCGTCGGCATCGGCATCACGGTGGCCGTCGCCACCCTGTACGTCCTGGCGCTCGTGCCGTACGTGCGCGGCCGGAGGATCCCGCCGAACGCCGAGAAGGTCCTGGCGGCCGTCGACGACTGGCTGGCCGAGTACCAGCCGGAGACCGTCCTGTACTTCTCCGGCTCCAAGGACTCCGCGTACCAGGTCAACATGTGGCTGGACACCATGGAGAAGCTGGACTCCAAGCCGCTGATCATCCTGCGTGAGCGGGCCATCCTGAACAATCTGGCGCCCACCACGGTCCCCGTCATCTGCGTGCCCGGAGGGGTGCACCTGATGAACCTGGACCTGTCCACGGTGCGCGTCGCGCTCTACGCGGCGAACGTCGGCAAGAACATCCACATGCTGCGCGTGCCCACCATCAAGCACGTCTTCATCGGCCACGGCGACAGCGACAAGCTCGCCAGCGTCAACCCGTACAGCAAGGTCTACGACGAGGTGTGGACCGCCGGCCGCGCGGGCCGCGACCGCTACGCCATCGCCGACGTCGGTGTCCGCGACGAGGACATCGTCGAGGTCGGCCGCCCGCAGCTCGCCCCGATCCAGACCTGGCAGGGCGTGCCCGACGGGCGGATCCCGACCGTCCTGTACGCCCCCACCTGGGAGGGCTGGGACGGCAACCCGGGCAACACCTCGGTGGTGCTGGCCGGCGAGAACATCGTGCAGCGGCTCGTGCAGGCCGACCCGCCGGTCCGCGTCCTGTACAAGCCGCACCCGTTCACCGGCAACGTCAGCAAGGAGGCCAAGGCCGCCCACCAGCGCATCACGGCCTTGGTGCAGAAGGCCGCCGCCGCGCGCGCCATCGACACGCGGTTCACCCCCGACACGGCCGCCCAGGCGCAGGCCAAGACCGAGCTGGCCCGGATCGAGGCCCGGCTGGCCGAGCTGTCCGGCTCCGGCGGCAGCGGGCGCGACGAGGCCGAGGCCACCCGTGACGGCCTGGTCGACGTCGCCCGGCACGAGGAGGTCGCCCGGCTGCGCGCCGAGTGGAACGACGCCTACTGGCGTTCCTTCCCCGCCTGGGAGCACCGCGTCATCACCGGCGCCCAGCCGCGCCTGTACGACTGCTTCAACGTCTCCGACGCGATGGTCTCCGACATCTCCAGCGTGGTCTCCGACTTCATCGCGAGCGGCAAGCCCTACGCGGTCACCGACTCCGCGGCGGTGGGTGTCGAGGAGTTCAAGCGGAACAACACGGCGGTGCGTGCCGCGGTGATCCTGTCCAACAGCGCCGAGGAGCTGGGCGAGTTGCTCAGCGCGGTCCGTGACCCGGCCGCCGACCCGCTGGCCGAGGACCGCAAGGAGCTCAAGCAGTACCTGCTGGGCCCGGACGAGCCGACCTCGCTCGTCCAGTTCAACACCGCCGTCGCGAACCTCGCGCTCAAGGCCGAGACGCGCAACGTCGGTCAGGAGTCACGGGCCGCGGCGGCCGGCGCCGAGGCCGAGCTGGCCAACGCCGTGCCCGGGCAGCGGGTGTCCGCGGCCGGTGACACGGACGGTGTCGGAACGGGCTGACCACCCCGCCGAGTTGAGGGCCCGGCCCCCGAGGAGCGTATTCCTCGGGGGCCGGGCCCTTTCGTTTTCCCTGTTTGCGCCGGTTCAGCATGTGAGGTGACTCACTAACACGTGTGATCGAGGCAACCGCTTGCCCGGGTCACCCGTCTTCCAAGTAGCGAATGAGGCGATACAGGGGGAATATCCTGTTGACTAGGGGGAAACGACGTGACCGTTGCGCAACCTGATGTGAGTGTGATCATCGGGGCGTACGAAGCGATGCCGTACCTGATCGAGTGCCTCTCCTCCGTCGAGGCGCAGACCATCGATCCGGAGCGCGTCGAGGTCATCGCGGTGGACGACGGATCCACGGACGGGACGGGCGAGTACCTGGAGGAGTTCGCCGAGCGCGCTCCCATGCACGTCCTGGTGATCCGGCAGGAGAACTCGGGCGGCCCCAGCGGCCCGCGCAACGTCGGCCTGGCCAAGGCCACGGGACGTTACGTCTTCTTCCTCGACGCCGACGACCGACTGGGCCCGGAGGCCCTGGAACGCATGGTCGGCATGGCCGACCGCGCCGGCACGGACGTCGTCCTCGGCAAGGTCGAGGGCGTCAACCGCTCCGCGCCGAAGTCCATGTGGGGCAAGACGGTGGAGCGCACGGACGTCTACTCGTCCAACATCAAGTTCACGCTCAGCGCGCAGAAGCTGTTCCGCCGCGAGCTGCTCGACCGGCACGGCATGCGGTTCGACGAGTCGCTGTTCACCGGCGAGGACGCGCTGTTCACGATGGAGGCGTACCTGCGGGCCGACGGTGTCTCCGTGGTCGCCGACCACACCTGCTACTACCTGGTCGGCCGCGACGACGGCAAGCACGTGACCAAGAGCGGCAGTTACACCCTGCGGTTCGACTCCGCGCGGGCCCTGATGCGGCTCATCGCCGAGCTCGTCCCCGCGGGTGCCCGGCGCGACCAGCTGATGATCCGGCCCTTCCTGGTCACCCTGCTGCCGCAGTTCGGGCCCAAGTACCTCACGGACAGCGAGGAGATACGCCGGCACAAGTTCGAGCTGGCCAAGCCGCTGATGGACACCTACTGGACGGAGGGCGTCGCCCAGCGCCTCAAGGTCCACGAGCGGCTGCGGCTGCACCTGGTCGCCGAGCAGCGCCCCGACCTGCTGCTGGAGGTCGTGAAGTTCGTCAAGGCCAAGAAGCAGGCGGCGGCCCTCCTGGAGAAGAAGGGGCGCCGTGTCTACCTGGCCTACCCGCACTTCCGCGACCGCGCCGCGGGTGTCCCCGACGCGGTCTACCTCGCCGAGCCCCGCGAGGCCCGCGCCTTCCCGGGCTACCGCGAGGGCGGCGTCGACACCCTCGTACGCCGGGCGGTGCGCAAGGCACGCCGCGTGCTGACGTCCCGTGAGGTACGACCGGCGGCGTGAACCCCGTCGTGCCGTCGGTCAGCGGGGTGCGGTCGGGGTCACCGGCAGTCCGGCGCCGTCGCCGGTGGTCTCCGTGCGCTGCCCGGGCAGGTCCGCCGTCGGCCGCTCCGCCGTCAGGCGCGCCGCGATCCGGGCCCGGTGCTCCCGGGCCGCCGCGCACAGGGCCCGTACGGCCGCGTCGAAGCGCTGCTGCGACGGCGGGTCGGCCGGACCCAGCAGGCGCAGCTTCAACTCGGCGCGCGCTTCGGCGAGTACGTCCTTCGCCGGGTGCCGGACCGTCTCCAGCAGAGCGGGCACCCCGGCCGCGTCCGGCGTCAGCACGGTCGCCGCCGCCACCGTCGGGAACGCCGTACGGAAAACCTCCTCGGGCAGCCCGCTGGTGTTGGCCACCGCGTACGGCTTCTCGCTCGCCAGGAACTCGCTGATCACGCTCGACACATCACTGATCAGCAGGTCGGCCGCGTTGAAGCAGGAGTACAGCGCCGGCCGGGCGTCCGTGACGACCTGGTGCTCCCCTTCCGGCAGCGAGGCCCAGTACGCCTCCTCCCACGCGGCCGTCGCCCGCCGCACCGCCTCGGCCCGGCCCGGCTCCGGCGCCGACTGCACCAGCATCCGCTCCACCGTGTCGGCGCCGGCCCGGAAGACGGCCGTGGTGAGCCGGTCCAGCTCCCGTGTGCACCGCGCGAGTTCCGCGTCGTCCGGGACGCGCGCCCCCGTCCGCTCCCGGTTGGCCGCCCGGATCAGCTCCCGGATGCGTAGATCGGCCGCGCCCGCGCGCGGGTCCACCGACCCCGTCAGCGGATGCGGCTTGTAGAGCAGCCGCACGCCCGGGTCCGCGAGCAGCGCCCGCACCAGGTTCTCACCGGCCGCGATCACCGAGGTGTTGCCGGGGTTGCCGTCCCAGCCCTCCCAGGTCGGCGCGTAGAGAACCGTCGTGACGCGTCCCCCGGCGGCTTCGCCGCCGGGCTCGGACGGACGGGCCGCGGCCGGCCGTACGGCGTCCAGCTGCGGTCGGCCCGTCTCCACCACGTCCTTGTCCTCGACCCCCACCTCGGCCAGCGCGTACCGCTCCCGCGCGGCGGACCCGGCCACCCACACCTGGTCGTACGCCTTCGCGTACGGGTTGCACGAGGACAGCTTGTCGCTCTCGCCGTGGTTGACGAAGGTGTGCTTGATGGTGGGGATGCGCAGTACCTGGGACGTCTTGCCGGAGTTCGACGGGTGGATGAGGACCTGGAGCGTGGAGTGCTCCAGACGCATCAGCGTCGACACCTTCGGCAGGCACACCACGGGGATGTCCGTCGCCGCGATCTTCTGCACCATGAACCGCTCGCGCAGCACGATGACCGGCCGGCCGTCGGTCCGGGCGAGCGGCTCCAGCCACATGTTCACCTGGTAGGCCGAGGAGGCGCCGCCCGAGAAGTACAGGCCGACGGTCGGCCGGTACGAGGCCAGCCACGCGTCGAACCAGTCGAGCACCTCCTGCTCGCCGGCCGGACGGCGCGACGGCAGCAGCCGGAACAGCAGCGCGCCGAGGCCGGCCAGCGACAGGGCGACGGAGAGCGCGATGCCCGCGGCCGCGTACCGGGGCTCGTCGGCCGCGGCGGCGGCCAGCAGTCCGGCCGTCGCCGGCAGACCGAACACCAGCAGCCGCTGGCCCGGGCGGCGCAGCAGCACGGACGGGGCCGGGGACAGCCGCAGTGCCGAGGCGTCGATGTTCCGGGTCACCACCGGCAGGGTGCGGGTCCGGCGCACCAGCACGGAGACCGCCTGGATCGCGCAGTGCAGCGCGTAGAAGGCGAGCAGCCCGGCCACCAGCGGGACGTACACCGTCTCCCGCTCCTGCTCGCCCAGCCGCAGCAGGCCCACGACCAGCAGCAGGTCCCGCAGGACGTGCCGCACGGTGATGTCCGCGTGCGACTTGGCGAACAGCGACAGCACCCCGCGCTGCCACCGGTGCAGGGCACCCTCGGTGGCCAGGGAGACGGCGGTCGCGGCGAGCAGCAACGGTACGTGGGGCAGCAGCGCCGCGACCGCCTGAGCGGCGAACGCGGCGGCCAGGACGACGGTGACCAGCCCTTTCAGCAGGGCCGGCGGGCGGGGGAGAGGTACGGGCACTGCGGTCACTCCAGGAGCGTCGGGTCGGCGCAGGTCGGCCGTCCGGGTTAACGCGTGGCGACCACCGGACGACACGCGCATGTCGGGGGGCCCAAGAGGCGATTGCCGCCCGCCGTGTCGTCGGACCGTAGCGGAAGATCGCGTTCCTGTCGCGGGTGGGGCCGAATCAGGGCGCCGACCCTTGCGTGACCCCTCCCGCACCGTCCGTAGCGTGGACCGGCTCCGCGCCGTACCCGCGGGTCCCGTAGATTTCCTGGTGAGGACCGGAACGACGTGAGGGGACGGGCGGCGACGTGGCAGGGGCAAGACAGGGCGTGGGCGAGGCCCGCAGGATCGTCGTCAAGGTCGGCTCCTCGTCGCTGACCACCGCGTCCGGCGGCCTGGACGCGGACCGCGTGGACGCGCTGGTCGACGTGCTCGCCAAGGTCCGAAACCAAGGGGCGGCCCGTAGGGCCTCGGTCGAGGGTGGTGGCGGGAGACGGGCGGGCGGGGGTGAACGGGAGATCGTCCTGGTCTCCTCGGGCGCCATCGCCGCGGGCCTCGCCCCCCTCGGACTGCGCCGCCGCCCCAGGGACCTGGCCCGTCAGCAGGCCGCCGCCAGTGTCGGCCAGGGCCTGCTGGTCGCCCGCTACACCGCCTCCTTCGCCCGCTACGGCGTCCGCGTCGGCCAGGTGCTGCTGACCTCCGACGACATGAGCCGCCGCGCCCACCACCGCAACGCCTCCCGCACCCTCGACAAGCTGCTCGCGATGGGCGCCTTCCCGATCGTCAACGAGAACGACACCGTCGCCACGGACGAGATCCGCTTCGGCGACAACGACCGCCTGGCCGCCCTCGTCGCCCACCTCGTCCACGCCGACCTGCTGGTGCTGCTGTCCGACGTGGACGGCGTCTACGACGGCGACCCCGGCAAGCCCGGCACCTCCCGGATCGCCGAGGTGCGCGACCCTGCCGACCTCGCCGGTGTCGAGATCGGCAGCACGGGCAAGGCCGGCGTCGGCACCGGCGGCATGGTCACCAAGGTCGAGGCCGCCCGGATCGCGGCCGCCGCCGGTGTCCCCGTCGTCCTCACCAGCGCCGTCCACGCGGCCGACGCCCTGACCGGCGAGGACACCGGCACCTACTTCCACCCCACCGGCAAGCGCTCCGCCGACCGGCTGCTCTGGCTCCAGCACGCCTCCACCCCGCAGGGCGCGCTGACCCTGGACGACGGTGCCGTGCAGGCCGTCGTGGAGCGCCGCAAGTCACTGCTGCCGGCCGGTATCGCGGCCGTCGAGGGCGAGTTCAGCGCCGGCGACCCGGTGGAGCTGCGGGACGGCACGGGGCACGCGGTGGCCCGCGGGCTCGTCAGCTTCGACGCCAAGGAGATCCCCCGGCTGATCGGCCGCTCGACCCGCGAACTGGCCCGCGAGCTCGGACCCGCGTACGAACGCGAGGTCGTACACAGGGACGACCTGGTGGTTCTGCACCCGTAATAGGCCGAAACATCCGCCCCCGGTGGTGGACGTTCCGCAAAACCGCCACGCGATCTCTTGTGGCCTGCTCAACTTTGTATCGGGGACGCGCGTTCCCCGGGGACAATCCGACAGCAGCGCCACTGTGCAAAGGAGGCCGTCGTGAGACGAGTACGCCAAGGGGCCGCGCTGTCCCGTGGTGGTGCCGGCTCCCGCGCGGCCGGTGAGGAGCGCGCCCTGACGAGCGTGGCGGCAGGGGACCGGTTCCAGGCCGCAAAGGACCGGTTCCAGGGCGAGGAACCCGGTGACACCCCGCGCCTGTGGCACGTCACCCTCAGCGTCTCCGGCAAGGAGGCCCCGATCAAGGAGGTCCGGCGCGCCCTGGAGCAGCTCGCCCACGACCACCCCTTCTTCCTGACCAGCCGGTACGCCGTCGACCACGCGGAGATCCGCTACTGGGAGGAGGCCCGCGACCTGCACGACGCGGCCGCCGTCGCCCTGCGCCTGTGGGGCGAGCACCGGCAGACCGCCGGCCTGCCGCCCTGGGAGATCGTCGGCCTGGAGGTCATCGACCGCGTGACCTACCACCAGCGCATCGCCGAGGGGTACGGCCCGCCGCCCGCCTCCCCGGTCGGAGTCCATCCCTTCTGACCTGGTCCCACCCCGGTCCAAAGCGTGTCTCGGGGTGTGGAACGAACGATGAACCGACCGGCCCGGCGCACTACCCTTCCCTCATGACCACGCTCTCGCCGTACGACTCCATGACCCCGGTCACCCAGGCCGCCTACCGGGCCAAGGCCGCCGCCGCGAGCCTCGCTCCGGTGCCGCGGGCCGAGAAGGACGACGCGCTGCTCGCCATCGCCGACGCACTGGAGGTCCGTACGAGCGAGATCGTGGAGGCCAATGCCAAGGACGTCGCCAAGGCCCGCGAGGCCGGCATCAGCGAGGGCATGATCGACCGGCTCACGCTCACCCCCGAGCGGGTCCGCGCCATCGCCTCCGACGTGCGCGACGTCGCCGCGCTGCCCGACCCGGTCGGCGAGGTCGTGCGCGGCTCCACGCTGCCCAACGGCATCGACCTGCGCCAGGTCCGCGTGCCGCTCGGCGTCGTCGGGATCATCTACGAGGGCCGGCCGAACGTCACCGTCGACGCCGCCGCCCTCTGCCTGAAGTCCGGCAACGCGGTCCTGCTGCGCGGCTCCTCCTCGGCCTACCAGTCGAACAGCGCCCTCGTGCGCGTCCTGCGCGACGCCGTGGGCGGGGCCGGGCTGCCGGCCGACGCCGTCCAGCTCGTGCCCGGCGAGAGCCGTGACAGCGTGCGCGAGCTGATGCGCGCCCGTGGCCTGGTCGACGTGCTCATCCCGCGCGGCGGTGCCTCCCTGATCAACACGGTCGTCCAGGAGTCCACCGTCCCGGTCATCGAGACCGGCACCGGCAACTGCCACGTCTACGTGGACGCCGCCGCCGACGTCGACATGGCCGTCGAGATCCTGATCAACTCCAAGGCCCAGCGGGTCGGGGTCTGCAACGCCGCGGAGACCCTCCTCGTCCACCAGGACATCGCCGCCGAGTTCCTGCCCCGGGCGCTGGACGCCCTCGCCGAGGCCGGGGTCACCGTGCACGCCGACGAGCGCGTGCAGGGCTACGCCAAGGACTCCAAGGCCACCGTCGTCGAGGCGACGACCGAGGACTGGGAGACCGAGTACCTGTCGTACGACATCGCCGCGGCCGTGGTGGACTCGCTGGAGAAGGCCGTCGAGCACATCCGGCTGTGGACCTCCGGCCACACCGAGGCCATCGTCACGACCTCCCAGCAGGCCGCCCGCCGCTTCACCCAGCTGGTCGACTCGACCACGGTCGCGGTCAACGCCTCCACCCGCTTCACCGACGGCGGCCAGTTCGGCTTCGGCGCCGAGATCGGCATCTCCACGCAGAAGCTGCACGCCCGCGGCCCGATGGGCCTGCCGGAGCTGACCAGCACGAAGTACATCGTCACCGGTGACGGGCACGTACGGCGCTGAGCCACGGACGGCCTAAGGCGTCATGCGGGCAGCCGCATAACCGTGCGGGCGCATATGCGCGCGGCAGGGGCGGACCCACCGGGCGCGCGCCGTGCGGCACCCTGTGAACGCCGTCTCAACGGGTGGATGAATTTCCATACCGTCTGCCCAAATTGACCCCCCAGGTCTACTCTGGATCCGTGCCGGAGGACGTGGGGGGCACGCCGTTTCCGGACGGCCGCGAGCCCGACGACGACCACGACCGCGGGGTGTCGGACGAAGAGTTCGCCTCCGTGGTCTTCGACGAGGCCTTCGTACGCGCGGCCGTGGTGCACGAGCCGACCGCCGTGGAGCGCCTCCTGGCCGCGGCACAGGCGAGAGCCGAGGCCTCCGAGGCGGAGGCGCGCCGCGCCCACTCCAGAGGCGAGCGGTACGACGACGGGTACGGCACGGACGGACCCGGCGATTTCGGCCATGATCCCGACCTGGGCGAGTTCGACGACCCCGACCTCCTCGATGACCACTACGGCACGGGCCCGTACGCCAAACAGGTCCGCTGGCACCGCCCCGTCGCCTGGGTGCTCGCCCTCGTGATGGGCGTCGGCATGGTCGCGCTCGCCTTCACGGCGGTCTACCGGGGCGCGAACTCCGGTCGCCAGGAACCCGCCCCACCGCCCGCCTCGACCGGGCTGGAGCAGGGCAGCGGAGTGACCCCCTCGGCCTCCGCCGACCACTCCCAGCCTGCCATCTCGGTGATCCCGCGCAACCCCTGACCGGAACCCGCCCGTACGGGTGAGAACCTGTCAGAACTTGTGGTGGAGCAGGGCGTTTACCCGACCTCCCCGAGACCTACCCTGAAGATATGGGCGGGCCAGCGGACCCACCTGAGGGGACGCCCGAGGGCGCTCCCGGAGGTGGAGAGGACGAGTACCGATCCGTCGTTTTCGACGAGTCGTTCGTCCGTGCTGCCCGCCTCCAGGAGTTCTCCGCGCAGGAGCGCATCGCCGACCACGCGCCCGCCGTACGCCGACGGCCGCCCCTGCGCCGGGGCCTGTCCCGGCAGGCGCTGGTCCTGGTCCTGCTGATCGCCGTCGCCTTCGGCACCGCGATCTACATGGGCGTACGGCACCCGTACCAGAGCCCCGCCGCCCGGGAGTCCGTCGAGCCCCTGCGGATGACCGTCATCCCGCTCGTCCCCGAGGGCAAGGTGCCCGGCACGGCCGACGCGGCCTACCTGTACGAGCACAGCCCGGCCGCACAGTTCAAAACCGGCGCGGAGGGCGTACCGCTGCCCGCCTCGCGCCGCACCGAGCACTTCTCGGACAGCCAGGTCGTGACCGCCCTGAGCACCGCCAAGGACTACATCGTCCGGTCCGCCCTCGACCCCGAGGTGCTCACCGGCGGTGAGGTGCGCGCCGTCCGGGTCCTGCTCGACCCCGGCCAACTGGACCAGTTCGACCAGAGCTTCGCCCGCCCCACCGCGGACGGCCGGCACGCGCCCACCGGCTGGCTCGTCCGCTTCGACCCCTCCCGCGCGGAGCTGGCCGACCGGCGGGTGCGGGCCCAGGGCACGCTTCAGGCCGCCGAGACCGACTCGTCCACGCTCGAGGTCACCGCGGACCATACGTTCGTCTACGCGCTGCGGCCGGCCGGCGCCGACGACAAGGCCGAGGCCTCCCTGTTCACCGTCCGGCGCGAGCTGCACTTCCGCTTCGACCGCGACGACCTGCGCCTGCACCAGGCCCAGCTCGTCGTCTCCTACGTCCAGGCCGGACCGCTCTCCTGCGCCGAGGACTCCACGCACCACCTGCGCCCGCTGCTCGCCGGCCAGACGGCCAAGGAGGGCGGCCCCGCCGGTACCGACCCCTACGCCACGGGCAGCGCCACGGCCCTGTGCGGCTCGCTGGCGACCAGCGCGCAGCCGAAGGTGTGAGGCGGGCCTGCGCAGGCTCCCTGGACAGGCTGGTGACTCACCCGCCGTCGCGCGGCGGCCGGTCGTCCCCCGGGGCCTCCGACGAACCGGTCTCGGGGCCGGTCTCCGGGCCGGTCTCCGGGCCCTGCGACGGCTTCGGGGACGGGTTCGTGAAGCCGCCGAAGCCGCGGCGGACCCGGTCGCCCAGGTCGCCCGCGCCGCCGGCGAGGTCGGTGACCAGCTTCATCAGCGGGTCCTTGGAGCTCTTCACATGCGTCGTGTAGTGGTTCGCCGACTCCCGCCAGGAGTCCCGGACCGAGGTGTCCTTGTCCTCGTCGCGCCGCGGGTAGTGGCCGTCCATGATCCGCTGGTAGTCCCGCGACTCGGCCCACTTCTTCAGCTCGGCCGCCCGCACGGTGGTGAACGGGTGGGAGCGGGGCAGCACGTTGAGGATCTTCAGCACGGAGTCGCGCAGGTCGCCCCCGGCCTCGTACTCCTCGGCCTGCTCGAGGAACGCGTCCACGTTCATCTCGTGCAGATGGTTGCCGCCCGCGATCTTCATCAGGCCCCGCATGGACGCCTGGAGGTCCTGCCCGACCAGCAGGCCGGCCCGGTCCGCGGACAGCTCCGACTTGCGGAACCACTCGCGCAGCCCGGTCACGATCGCCATGATCGCGAGATTGCCCAGCGGGATCCAGGCGACGCGGACGGCGAGGCTGGTCAGGAACAGCAGGATGGTCCGGTAGACCGAGTGCCCGGACAGCGCGTGCCCGACCTCGTGCCCGACGACCGCCCGCATCTCCTCCTCGTCGAGCAGCTCGACGAGGCCCGTGGTGACGACGATGATCGGCTCGTCCAGCCCGATGCACATCGCGTTCGGCTGCGGGTCCTGGTTCACGTACATCGGCGGGACCTTCTCCAGGTCCAGGATGTAGCAGGCGTCCCGCAGCATCACGTTCAGATGGGCGAACTGCTGGTCCGAGACCCGCACCGAGTCGGACAGGAACAGCAGCCGCAGACTGCGCTCGGGCAGCAGGCCGCTGAGCGCCTTGAACACCGTGTCGAACCCGCTCAGCTTGCGCAGCGCCACCAGGGCGGAGCGGTCGGCCGGGTGCTCGTAGGTACGTGAGGAGATCCCGGGGAAGCGCCTGCGCTGCCTGCTCGGCACGTGCTCGTGCCCGGTGTGCTCGTGGCCGTCGGACATGTCTTCCCCCATGCGTCTGTGTGGCCTTTGCGGCCCTTTGTGCGGCCCTTTGCTTCCCCGAGGCAGAGCCCAGCCTAGGCGGAGTTACGGTGGTCGGGCAGTACAGCGAAGGAGACCACCGCCATGCAGCACCACCCCGCGGCAGCCTGGCTCGCCGAGGCCGCGACCGCCGCCGATCGGCACGGGGGACCGGGGGTGCTCCGGATCGTGCTCCTCGTGATGATCGTGGGATGCGTGCTGACCGGGTGGTTCCTGCTGCGTGGCTACAGACGGAAGGACGACTGAGCCACCGGGAAGGTTCCCCGCCGGGCCCCGGGACCGGGCCGGGCGGCGCCGCGCACCACCACCCGCGGCCCGATGAGGCGGAGTCGGCGTGATCGCGGTCGAGGCGCCCGCTTACGATGAGCCGACGTCTTTATCCCGCCCACACGCGATAGGTCCTGCCGAAGATGAGCTTCCACAGCACCGCTGCCCAGTTGGTCACCCTCGCCGCCGAGGGCGAGGAGCACGGCGGAAACCACGAGAGCCTCAGCCCCTACCTCACCGGTGGCGGTGCCCTCTTCATCCTGCTGCTCCTGCTGTGGATCACCACCCGCTTCAACCGCGACCGCTGAGCCCGGCAGGGCGCCCCGCGCGGGGTGCCCCGGGGGCCATGGGCGCGACCGGAGCCCTCAGCCGGGGCCGGTAGGGTCTGCACGCATGGGAGAGCAGGACATGCCTACCGGTCCGGCGAACGAGACGCCGCACGACCCGGCACAGGACACGGCGAGCGGCACCGAGCGACACTCGGAGCCCCGCCGTGCCGCCGCGGGCCCCCGCCCGACCGACGGCCCCGGAAACGGCCGGCCGCGGCCCGGCAAGCGCCGCCTCGGC
The DNA here is from genome assembly GCF_039540295.1 of Streptomyces venetus. Taxonomy (NCBI): domain Bacteria; kingdom Bacillati; phylum Actinomycetota; class Actinomycetes; order Kitasatosporales; family Streptomycetaceae; genus Streptomyces; species Streptomyces venetus. The sequence continues at coordinate 568,009 of NZ_BAABET010000001.1, read as the reverse complement.
GTCATGGGCGGCACCTTCGACCCGATCCACCACGGGCACCTGGTGGCGGCCAGCGAGGTCGCCGCGGCGTTCCACCTCGACGAGGTGGTGTTCGTCCCCACCGGCCAGCCCTGGCAGAAGAGTCACCGCAGCGTGTCCCCGGCCGAGGACCGCTATCTGATGACGGTCATCGCGACGGCCGAGAACCCGCAGTTCTCCGTGAGCCGCATCGACATCGACCGCGGCGGCCCCACCTACACCGTGGACACCCTGCGGGACCTGCGCGCGCTCAACCCCGACACGGACCTCTTCTTCATCACGGGCGCCGACGCGCTCGCCCAGATCCTCACCTGGCGGGACAGCGAGGAACTGTTCTCCCTCGCGCACTTCATCGGGGCCACCCGCCCCGGCCACCACCTGGACGACTCCGGACTCCCGGAGGGCGGCGTCTCGCTGGTGGAGGTTCCCGCCCTGGCCATCTCCTCCACGGACTGCCGTGCGAGAGTCGCCAAGGGCGACCCCATCTGGTACCTGGTGCCGGACGGAGTCGTGCGCTATATCGACAAGCGCGAGCTGTACCGCGGCGAGTGAGCCGAGAGGGGCACCGGTGAACGACCGATACGACCCGGGGTACGGGGGCGACCAGTACGAGCTCGTCGGCTACGACGAGTACGGCCGGCCTGTCTACCGGCAGGTCCCGGCACAGCAGACCCAGACCTACGACCCGTACGCCCAGCAGGGCCAGCAGGGCCAGCAGGGGCAGCCAGGACAGCAGGGCCAGCCGGGCCGGCACCAGGGCTACGGCTACGACCCCTACGCGGCCGGGCAGCAGACCCCGCCCGCGTACGACTACGGCGGCGGGCAGTACGGCTCCTACGACCCGTACGCCCCGGGCGCCCACCAGAGCGGCGGCCCGGCGGCCCACGACCCCTACGGCCAGAGCGCGGCCGGCGCCGGCACGGCTCAGCAGCCGCGCGTCGCCGAACAGACCGCGCACATCCCCCAGCAGGCCGGACCGGCCGACGGCGAAGTCCCCGACCGGTCCGAACCGGACTACCACACCGAGCAGTTCGCCTTCGTCGAGGAGCCCGACGACAACTCCGAAGACGTCATCGACTGGCTGAAGTTCACCGAGAACCGCACCGAGCGCCGCGAGGAGGCCCGGCGCCGCGCCCGCAGCCGGCTCGTCGCGCTGGCCGTCGTCCTCGCGCTCGCGGCGGTCGGCGGTGTCGGCTACCTCTGGTACGCCGGGAAGCTGCCCGCCCTGTCCTCCGAGGACTCCGCGACGGGCACCGCGACCGCGGCCGGCGCCCAGAAGCGCGACGTGATCGTCGTGCACCTGCACAACACCAAGGGCGGCACCTCCACGGCCCTCCTCGTCGACAACACCACCACCAAGCGGGGCACGACCGTCCTGGTGCCCAACTCCCTCGCCCTGACCAGCGACGACGGCACCACGACGACCCTCGCCGAGTCGGTCGACGACGACGGCTCCGACGGCACCCGCGACGCGCTCGACTCGGTCCTCGGCACCGACATCCAAGGCACCTGGCGCCTGGACACCCCCTACCTCCAGAACCTCGTCGACCTCGTCGGCAACATCGAGGTCGACACCGACACCGACGTCCCCGACCCGGCCGCCAAGAAGAAGGGCCAGGCCCCCCTGGTCAGCAAGGGCGAGGGCCAGACCCTCAGCGGCAAGATGGCCGTCGCCTACGCCACCTACCGCGCCCCCGGCGAGGCCCAGAACGCCCAGCTGGAGCGGTTCGGGCAGGTCATGCAGGCCGTCCTGCGCAAGATCTCCTCCGACCCGCAGGGCGCGACGACCACGATCCAGACCCTGTCGCAGATCCTGGACCCGTCCCTGACCGACAAGGACCTCGGCTCCTTCCTCGCCGGACTCTCCGACCTCGCCAAGGGCGGCGACTACAAGACGGACCTGCTGCCCGTCCAGAACGACGGCACCCTCAGCGCCCAGGCCAGTGCGGGCGTGGTCAAGAACGTCCTCGGCGGCACCGCCAAGAGCCCCGACAAGGACGCGGCGGTCAGCGTCTCCGTCCAGAACGCCAGTGGCGTCAAGGACAACACCGAGAAGGCCCGCGTCGTGCTCCTCAACGGCGGCTTCACCTTCCTGGAGGGCGGCACGCCGGGCGCCGCCCGGGCCACCTCCGAGGTGGTCTACGCGGACGCCGCCCACAAGGCGGACGCCGCCGAGGTCGCCAAGACCCTGGGCCTGCCCCCGGGCTCCGTCACGAAGGGCAAGATCTCTTCGAACGCAGGCATCGCCGTGGTGCTCGGCCAGGACTACAAGCCCTAGTCCGACCAGGCGCGGCAGGAGCGCGCCCCCCACGTGATCCCCGTAATCGCGTGGGGGGCGCGCGGCGGTCCGTGAGACCCTTGGGGGCAAGTGACCGCCGACCGAAAGCCGTGTAGTGACCGTCACCGACCGCTCTCAGGAGCTCATCAACACCGCCGCCCACGCGGCCGCCGACAAGCTGGCGCATGACATCGTCGCCTACGACGTCAGTGACGTGCTGTCCATCACGGACGCCTTCCTGCTGGCCTCGGCACCCAACGACCGTCAGGTCAAGTCGATCGTCGACGAGATCGAGGAGCGGCTGCAGAAGGAACTCGGCGCCAAGCCGGTGCGCCGCGAGGGCGACCGCGAGGCCCGCTGGGTCCTGCTCGACTACGTCGACATCGTCGTGCACGTCCAGCACAGCGAGGAGCGCGTCTTCTACGCCCTGGAGCGGCTGTGGAAGGACTGCCCCGAGCTCGAGCTGCCCGAGGACGCCAAGGCCACCCGGGGCAAGGCCGAGGAGCACGCCAAGCTGCGGGCGGCCGAGGAGGCGGCGGAGCTGGACGGAGACTGGCGGTGAGCCCCTTCGGCGAGGCCTCCGGGCCGGGCAGGGGCCGCCGCGTCATCCTCTGGCGGCACGGCCAGACCTCGTGGAACGTGGAGCGCCGCTTCCAGGGCACCACGGACGTCGAACTCACCGAGACCGGCGTCGCCCAGGCGCGCCGTGCCGCCCGCCTGCTGGTCGCGCTGAAGCCGGACGCGATAGTCGCCTCCGACCTGAAGCGGGCCGCGCACACGGCCGCCGAGCTCGCCGCGCTCACCGGCCTCGACGTGATCCACGACGAGGGCCTGCGCGAGACCTACGCGGGCTTCTGGCAGGGCCTGACGCACGAGGAGATCATCGCCCGGTACGGCGAGGAGTACGCCGCGTGGAAGCGCGGTGAGCCGGTGCGCCGCGGCGGAGGCGAACTGGAGACCGAGGTGGCCGACCGCGCCGCCCCCGTGGTGCTCCGGCACGCCGAGAAGCTCCCCGAGGGCGGCACGCTCGTCGTGGTCAGCCACGGCGGCACCATCCGCACCACCATCGGCCGCCTCCTCGGCCTGGACCCCCACCACTGGGAGAGCCTCGGCGGCCTCTCCAACTGCTGCTGGTCCGTCCTCGGCGAAGGCGCCCGCGGCTGGCGCCTGCTGGAGCACAACGCCGGCACCCTGCCGGAACCGGTGCTCGGCGACGACGACTGACCCCGGATTTCACTTTCTGGCAGGTCGCAGGCTAAAGTTCTTCTTGTTCGCCCCGCCCGACGGGGATGAACACGAGGGGCTATAGCTCAGTTGGTAGAGCGCCTGCATGGCATGCAGGAGGTCAGGAGTTCAATTCTCCTTAGCTCCACGTCAAGATCCCGTTCCCGTCCAGGGGGCGGGATTTTTCGTGCCCCGGGTTGAGTCGGTCGGGCCTGCTGAGGCGTATACCTCTACGGTCACGACGCCTGCCGTGTCCGGACTGGTACTGAGGCGTCGCTGACCGTATTGGTCCGGCCGTGGCAGAATCAAACGGCCGGAAGGGGGCGCGGCCCGACGGGAGGAGTAGCGATGCCTGCGAGCATCCTCGAGGAGGTCGACCACCTCCTCGGAGCAGCGGTGACACGAGATCTGTCCACCCGGCTCAGCTGCCCTTCCTGTGGTTCCGCGCACGTGGCCCAGATGCTCGGCGACAACGGGGGGATCTCGTACGTGTGCACCGCCTGCGGCCACAGCTGGAGCTGATCGATGGGTGCCCACAGGCGGAAGTGCGACTGGTGCGGCAGCGGGACTCCGATCGTCCGCGACATGGAGCCGATCAATCCCGACTACCAGTACTGGTGCGAGGAGTGCGCGCGGGCGCTGATCATAAAAGGCGACCCGATCGTGACGTACCGCGAACTGGAGGGCGAGCCGATCTACGGCCGGCTTCTGGAGGAGCACTGCACGCTCAAGCGGTTCTATTCGTTCGTCACGGCCTGAGGCCCGTCATAACGGGCATTTCGGGCAAGAGGAAATCGATTTGGTGTTGGGCCCGATGGGCCAGTAATGTTGGCGTCGCCGCCAGGGAAACCGGGGGCAACACAACGAGGGGCTATAGCTCAGTTGGTAGAGCGCCTGCATGGCATGCAGGAGGTCAGGAGTTCAATTCTCCTTAGCTCCACAGTAGATGAGAAGGCGGGCCATCCGATCGGATGGCCCGCCTTCTTGTCGTGCGTACACGTACGGCGGGCTCCCCCGGAGGGGAGCCCGCCGTACGTGCGTTCAGCGGCCGAGAGCGCGGCGCCCCCGGCCCTGGGAGAGGACCGGGAGGTTGCGGGACGGCGCACCGGGTGCGCCCGACTCCTCGATGCGCAGGGCCAGCGCCGGGCAGCGGCGCACCGCGCGTAGAGCCTTGGCCTCGGCGTACCGCGGCACCTGCGCCTGGGCCACGGTGGGGAAGCCGTCGGCGCCCAGCTGGAACACCTCGGGCAGGATGTCGGCACACAGGCCGTGGCCCCGGCACAACGTCCAGTCCACGTAGATCTTCTGACGGCTGGCGCCGTTCTCCTCGGACTCGCCGCCGCCCGGGATGCCCGTAGGGGCCCTGCCGCCCTCGAAGAGCGGCAGAACGCCCTCCACGGGCCGTCCGCAGCCGTTTCCGAGGACATGGGCGGCCAAGTCGTCCGTGAACGCCTTGATGGTCGACTCCAGGAACATCGCGGAGCCGTCCGGATGCGAGCACGCGCCGCGCCGCTTCACGTTCTTGGCGACCTGCTTGAGCGCCTCCAGGGCGGCCGGCCCGCCGCCGTTGAGGATGTCCTCCATGCCGCGCGCGGCGGCCGGCAGGCCGAGGTAGCAGGGGCCGCACTGGCCGGCGCTCTCCTCGGCCAGCCACTGCGCCACCCGCAGCGACTCGCCGAGCGGGCAGGTGTCCTGAGTGATCGGCAGAATCGCGCCGGCGCCGAGGGCGCCGCCCACCGCGTCCAGGGAGTTGCGGGAGACGATCGCCTCGTTGACCGTCGCGGCGTCGATCCACTTGCCGTGGTAGCCGCCGGTGAGGACGCCCTGCGGCACCGGCGGCGCGCCGGCGAGCTGGAGGACGTACCGCAGCGGCACGCCCGTCGGCACCTCGACCACCATGGGGCGGGCGACCGCCCCGGAGACGGTGAGCATGACGGTGCCCGGCTCGTCGTACAGGCCCGTGTTGCCGTAGCGTTCCGGGCCGATGCGGGCGGCGATGGCGAGCTGGGCGAAGGTCTCGGCGTTGGACAGCAGCGTGGGTGCGCCGCCGACGCCGTTCTGCGAGGCGCTGACCTTGCGGCCGGGCGGGACGGCCGGGCCGCCGTCGATGGAGCGGATCAGCGACGCGGCGGCACCGGTGACCATGCGGACCGGGTTGCGCTGGACGCGCGCCCGGAGCGCCGACCGGCGGCCGTTGTTGAGGCCGCGTTCGGCCAGGGCGGCCTCCATGGAGCGCTGTGTGGACTCACGGGTGACCCCCACCACGAGCGTGCGGGCACCCAGCGCCTCGGCGCACAGCAGTGCGCCGTCCAGGATCAGGTGCGGAGCACGGTTGATCAGCACCGTGTCCTTGCGGCAGGCCGGTTCGTCCTCGCTTCCGTTCACGACGACGACCGGCCGGACGCCGCGCTTGATCGCCGATTCGGCGACCGAGCGCAGCTTCTTGTGGAAGGGGAAGCCCGCGCCGCCGCGGCCCTTCAGGTTGATGCGTTCGGCGAGTTGCGCGAGCTGCTCGCCGCCCATCGGTTCGAGGGGCCCGTGCACCTTCAGGTGCATGGGCAGATCGAGCCGATCGACAAGGTCGAAGCCCGACGTGAGCTGAGGAAGTCCGACCACGCGGACTTCGGGTACGTCGGGCAGGGCCTCGTTCACTTAAAGCCTCCGGAAGGCGTGTTCCAAGGTTCGCCCGATCCCGGTGCGTCGAAGTCATAGGGCGCACCGGGGTTTGTTTCATTGGCGGGACCGCTGTTGTACGTGTCGTTCGGGTAGTACGTGTCGTAGACCGCGTTCGTCTCACCCGTGTCGTACACGTCACTCGATCCGTAGCCGGCGGCGCCTGGATTGCCATAGGCCGGGATGCTTTGTCCGGTGTCCTGCAGGGGGTCGTAGGGCGGGATGTTGAAGCCCGTGTCCTGGAGCGGGTCGTAGGCCGACGGCGGGGCCTCGCCGACCGGCGGCGGGGACGGGATCGGCCAGCTGCCCGAGGTGCTGGAGGGGCCGTCCACGGTGGGGATGGTCTGGGTGGGCTGCATGTCCAGCGGTAGTTCGGTGCGGGTGGTCGGCCCCGGCGCCGCGAAGGCCTGCCCCTGGGGCGGGCCGGAGACGGCCCGGTAGGCCGCGGCGAAGCCGTTCGCGGACTCCTGGGGCGCGGGGCGTTCCGCCCTCTCGTACAGCGGTCCCGACGGGGACGCCTTGGCGCCCGCGAACGCCTCCCGGCCTTCGTAGCCGGGCAGCGAGGAGCCGCCGGTCGCACGGGAGCGGCTCTCCTCCAGGTCCCTGAATGCCTGGCCCTCCGGGGAGCCGAAGATGCTGGTGAGCTTGTCGGCGACCTTGCGCTTGACGGGGCGCGGAGCGGCGCGCAGGGCGAGGGCGCCGGCCACCCCGGCCAGGGACAGGCAGTACAGGATGACGAAGATCGGCTTGGCCGAGCGACCCGCGTAGAGCCCGTGGATCAGCGCGGCGCACCAGGCCGGATAGGCCAGCATGTGCATGGCCCGCCAGCGGGCCGCGACGGGTGCCGGGGAAGCGAAACGATTGCGCAGGACGCCCGTGACGCCCACGAAGATCATGAGCAGTCCGGCCAGGGTGCCGAGGCCGATCAGGTATGCCCGGCCCGTGTCGATCTCGTCGGTGAGGAGCAGCCCGAAGGGGATCACTGCGGCCACGAAGGAGGTGTGCGCCAGCGCCAGCTTCACCCCGATGTGCACCAGGAGGAAGACGATCGAGGCGACGGCCGTGGTCCGGTGCACGGCCTGCGCCAGGATGCGCCTGCGGGTGTCGAGGAGGACCCGGTCCTGGGCGACGAGCCCCCAGATCACCGAGCAGGTGAGGGACACGAGGGACAGCACGCCGGCGCCGAAGTTGAGGAAGTCGGCGAAGGAGTCGTCGACTGTGGAGTCGTTCGTCACGGCCGGCCTCCCCACGTCCCGGCGGCCGGGTGGGGCGAGCGGTTACTGCGATGAGGGTTCATGGGGGCAACTCCGAGCGGTTCGGGAAGGCGGTCCCGCTGCTGAACTCTAAGCCGCGCCATACCGAGGGGTACGAGGTTTGAGTTATTGCGTTGTTATCAAAGGACAATGTGGTTGTTGTGATGTCCCTTAGTTACTGTTACGCGAAGTAACTTTTGACCCTGGTTCAGTGTTTGTGGCGCCGAGACGGCTCTCCGGAAGCGCGTCGCGGGCCGCTGGAGGCCTGCGGTACCCTAACGCCATGCGTGCCGTACGCCTTCTGCTTAGCGGGCCGCGCTGATCAGTCCCGGCCACCGGACGAGTCGAGTGGCCGGCATCGGCGCGGCGTCCCCTCCTGTGTGAGGGGATTTTTCGTTTCTCGAACCAGACAGCCGCAGGCAGAGACGATCGATGGAGCTTTGAGGATCATGAGCGAGACGAACCCCGCCGCTGCCGCCGCCACGCCGGCGGAGGTGGCGCCGCACCGCTACACGGCCGCCATGGCTGCCGAGATCGAAGCACGCTGGCAGGACTTCTGGGACGTCGACGGCACCTACGCCGCACCCAACCCGAAGGGTGACCTGGCGGGCGACCCGGGGACCGTCGCCAGGCCCAAGAAGTTCATCATGGACATGTTCCCGTACCCCTCGGGTGCGGGCCTGCACGTCGGGCACCCCCTGGGCTACATCGCCACCGACGTCTTCGCGCGCTTCCAGCGGATGACCGGCCACAACGTCCTGCACACCCTGGGCTTCGACGCCTTCGGCCTGCCCGCGGAGCAGTACGCGGTGCAGACCGGCACGCACCCGCGCGTGTCCACCGAGGCCAACATGGAGAACATGAAGTCCCAGCTGCGCCGGCTGGGCCTGGGCCACGACAAGCGCCGGTCGTTCGCCACGATCGACCCGGACTACTACAAGTGGACCCAGTGGATCTTCCTGCAGATCTTCAACTCCTGGTACGACCACGAGGCGCGCAAGGCCCGCCCGATCGCCGAACTGGTCGACCTGTTCGAGTCGGGTGAGCGCCCCGTCCCGGGGCACACGCGCGCGTGGAGCGAGCTGAGCGCCGCCGAGCAGGCCGACGTCCTGGGCGAGTTCCGGCTGGCCTACGCCTCCGACGCGCCGGTCAACTGGTGCCCCGGGCTGGGCACCGTGCTGGCCAACGAGGAGGTCACCGCCGACGGCCGCTCCGAGCGCGGCAACTTCCCCGTCTTCAAGGCCAAGCTGCGCCAGTGGAACATGCGCATCACGGCCTACGCCGACCGGCTGCTGGAGGACCTGGAGGAGCTGGACTGGCCCGAGGCCATCAAGCTCCAGCAGCGCAACTGGATCGGCCGCTCCGAGGGCGCCCGCGTCGACTTCCCCATCGACGGCGAGCGCATCACCGTCTTCACCACCCGCCCCGACACCCTGTTCGGCGCCACCTACATGGTGCTGGCGCCCGAGCACCCGCTGGTCGAGAAGTTCACCCCGGCCGCCTGGCCCGAGGGCACGCACGAGGTGTGGACCGGAGGCCACGCGACCCCGGCCGAGGCCGTCGCCGCCTACCGCGCCCAGGCCGCGTCCAAGTCCGACGTGGAGCGGCAGGCCGAGGCCAAGGACAAGACCGGCGTCTTCATCGGCGCGTACGCGACCAACCCGGTCAACGGCGAGCAGGTCCCGGTCTTCATCGCCGACTACGTGCTGATGGGCTACGGCACCGGCGCGATCATGGCCGTCCCGGCCGGAGACCAGCGCGACTTCGAGTTCGCCCGCGCCTTCGAGCTGCCGATCCATTGCATCGTCGAGCCGACCGACGGTCGTGGGACCGACACCACGACCTGGGAGAACGCCTTCGCGTCGTACGAGGCGAAGATCATCAACTCGTCGAACGACGAGGTCAGCCTGGACGGGCTGGGTGTCGCCGAGGCCAAGGCGCGCATCACCGAGTGGCTGGAGAGCAAGGGCATCGGTGAGGGCACCGTCAACTTCCGGCTGCGCGACTGGCTGTTCAGCCGTCAGCGCTACTGGGGCGAGCCCTTCCCGATCGTCTACGACGAGGAGGGCATCGCCCACGCGCTGCCCGAGTCGATGCTGCCGCTGGAGCTGCCCGAGGTCGAGGACTACAGCCCGCGCACCTTCGACCCGGACGACGCCGACACCCAGCCCGAGACGCCGCTGTCCCGCAACGAGGACTGGGTCAACGTCACGCTGGACCTGGGCGACGGCCGTGGTCCCCGCAAGTTCCGCCGCGAGACCAACACCATGCCCAACTGGGCCGGTTCCTGCTGGTACGAGCTGCGCTACCTGGACCCGCACAACAGCGAGCAGCTGGTCGACCCCGAGATCGAGCGGTACTGGATGGGCCCGCGCGAGGGCCAGCCGCACGGCGGTGTCGACCTGTACGTCGGCGGCGCCGAACACGCGGTGCTGCACCTGCTGTACGCGCGCTTCTGGTCCAAGGTCCTGTTCGACCTGGGGCACGTCTCCTCGGCCGAGCCGTTCCACAAGCTGTTCAACCAGGGCATGATCCAGGCCTACGTCTACCGTGACAGCCGTGGCATCGCGGTGCCCGCCGCCGAGGTGGAGGAGCGCGACGGCGCGTACTACTACCAGGGCGAGAAGGTCTCCCGGCTGCTGGGCAAGATGGGCAAGTCCCTGAAGAACGCGGTCACCCCGGACGAGATCTGCGCCGAGTACGGCGCCGACACGCTGCGGCTGTACGAGATGGCGATGGGCCCGCTGGATGTCTCCCGGCCGTGGGACACGCGCGCGGTGGTGGGCCAGTTCCGTCTGCTCCAGCGGCTGTGGCGCAACATCGTCGACGAGGCGACCGGCGAGGTGACCGTCGTCGACGCCGAGCCGGACGAGGAGACGCTGCGCGCCCTGCACAAGGCCATCGACGGGGTGAGCGGCGACCTGGAGGGCATGCGCTTCAACACCGCCATCGCCAAGGTCACCGAGCTGAACAACCACCTGACCAAGGCGGGAACGCCGGTGCCGCGGTCCGTCGCCGAGCCGCTGGTGCTGATGGTCGCGCCGCTGGCCCCGCACGTCGCCGAGGAGCTGTGGCACAGGCTGGGGCACGAGGACTCGGTGGTGCACCAGGACTTCCCGGTGGCCGACCCGGAGTACGTCGTGGACGAGACCGTGACCTGCGTCGTGCAGATCAAGGGCAAGGTCAAGGCACGGCTGGAGGTCTCGCCGGCCATCTCCGACGAGGAGCTGGAGAAGGTCGCGCTGGCGGACGAGAAGGTCGTCGCCGCTCTCGGCGGGGCCGGCATCCGGAAGGTGATCGTGCGGGCGCCCAAGCTGGTGAACATCGTTCCGGCGTGAACGAACTCCGTTCCGGCGTGACGTTCGTCCCGCGGAGCGTCTGGCCTGGCGTTTCGCCGGGCTCGGGGTAGTCCCCTACGGGCAGGTTCGGGGTTTTTCTGGAACTCCGGACCTGCCTGTTGCGTTTACCGTTGAAGAGCGACGTGAGGTGTGCCGCGACAGCCTGAGGAGAAGCCGGTGGAAGCAGTGATCGCAGTATTCGCTCTGCTCTTCGTGCTCTTTCTCGGGCTCGGCGTGTACGCCACGGTCAAGGTGGTCGGCGCCGCCAAGCGCGGGGTGGACCGAGGCATCACCCAGGCCCGCCGCACGGTCGAGGACCACACCCTGCGGGCCAAGTCCTTCGCCCAGCCCGGCGCGGCGGGCGAACTCGCCCAGCTGAGGCTGAAACTGCGCACCTCCCTGCGCGCCACCCAGGACGCGCTGCACGCGGCCGCCGCCGAGGACCAGTCCATGAAGGAGTCCGTCGGCCTCTTCGAGCGGCTCAGTGCGCACGGGCACGAGCTGGACGACGAGCTGAAGCGCCTGGAGTCCGAGCCGAACCGGTCAGCACTGACCGAGCGGCTGCCCGGGCTGCGCGAGCGCACCGAACGCATCACGCAGTCGGCGGACGCCCTGCGCTGGGCGGCCCGCGACCGGGCCCGCCGCTTCGCCGAGGACGACCTGGACACGCTCAGCGCCCAGATCGACGTGGAAGCCGGCGCGCTGCGGCACTGGACGACGGAACCGGAGTCCCGGCCCGCCCCGCCGCCGTGGCCCGACGCACCCGCCGCCGACGCCCCCACGGCCGGGCAGACCTGGCCGGAGACCCCGCAGTCGAGCCCGGCACAGGAGCCGGCACAGCCCGCCATCGCACCGGCCCGACCGCGCCCCACCTACCCCTGGCAGAAGAAGCCCCGCCCCGAGAGCACCACTTGATCCGGCCAGTCGCGGTACAGGGCACAGGGGCCGGGCTGCCGCACGCGCGCTACGGCAGGTAACCTCCAGCTCATGTCCCGCCATGTCGCGATCGTCACCGATTCAACGGCCTACCTGCCGGCCCGGACGATGGAGCGTCACGGCATCACCGCGGTACCTCTGACGGTCGTCCTGGGCGACCGGGCGCTGGAGGAGGGCACCGAGATCTCGACCCGCGCGCTCGCCCAGGCTTTGCAGAAGCGGCGCCCGGTGACGACCTCGCGACCCGGCCCCGCGGTCTTCGAGGAGACCTACCGCAAGGTCGCCGAGTCCGGCGCCACCGGCATCGTCTCCCTCCACCTCTCCGCCGAACTCTCCGGCACGTACGACGCCGCCGTCGCCGCCGCCCGGCAGGCGCCGGTGCCGGTGCGCGTGGTGGACACCGGCATGATCGCGATGGCGCTGGGATTCTGCGCGCTCTCCGCGGCACAGACCGCGGAGTCCGGGGGAACGGTGGACGAGGCCGTCGCGGCCGCGGAGAAGCGGGCCGCGGGCACGTCCGCCTACTTCTACGTCGACACCCTCGACTACCTGCGCCGCGGCGGTCGCATCGGTGCCGCGCAGGCCCTGCTGGGTTCGGCGCTCGCGGTGAAGCCGCTGCTGCAACTGGCCGACGGCCGTATCGAACCGCTGGAGAAGGTGCGGACCGCGTCGAAGGCGATCGCCCGCCTCGAGGAGATCGCGGCGGACCGGGCGGCCGGCGCCCAGGTCGATGTCGCCGTCCACCATCTCGCCGCGCCCGACCGGGCGTCGGCCCTCGCCGACCGGTTGCGGACACGGGTGTCCGGGCTGGCCGATCTGCATGTCAGCGAAGTCGGGGCGGTGATCGGGGCGCACACGGGGCCCGGGTTGCTGGGAGTCGTGATTTCGCCGAGGTGAACGGTCACCGCGGGCCCTGACTCACTCGGATGAGTGGGGGAGTTATCCACAAGTGGGGTGTTGTCCCCGGGAATTGAACAAGATCATCGCGAGGGGGCCGATGTGGCCGATCCTCGTCGCATGGCACTTCGATCACGTTCACGCACAACGCCCGCGAGCAGTGGCCCGGGCCGTGGCCCGGCGTCCGACGGCCGCGTCCGCCACCGCCGTCACCGGCCTGCCGCCCGGGGTCGGGCACGGCAGCGTCACGCCTCCGCGGAGGACCTCCGGCGGCGCGCGGAGGTGCTGTTCGGCGAGCCTGCCGAACGGGCCGGGGAGTCTGCCGAACGGGCCGGGGAGCGGGGGGAGTCGGGCCATGGCCCGCCGGGCGGCGAACGGTGTGCCGAGGGGGCCGAGCCCCTTGCCGGGGGCGGGGGTGGGCTTTTACGGGGTGAGGCTGGGGCCTTCAGGGACGAGACTGGAGCCTTCAGGCGTGAGGCCGGGGCCTCCAGGGACGAGACTGGGCCACTCAGGCGTGAGGGGGCCGGGGCCTTCAGTGACGAGGCCGGGCCGTTCAGGGATGAGGCTGAACCCTTCAGGGGTGAGGCCGGGGCCCGCGCCGAGGCGGACACCGCGGATGACCGCCGGGACGGGCGTGGCGCGGACGGTGCCTGGCGGGAGCGGGCCGGGCTGGCGCTGCGGGAGCGCATGCCGCTGTGGTTGCAGGCGAGATGCGGCCTGGAGCGGCGGAGCGTGCTCGCGCTGACCGTCGTGCTCTGCCTCGGCGCGGCGTTCGCCGTACAGCACTTCTGGACCGGCCGCACCCAGTCCGTGCGGCCGCCCGAGGTGGTGCGCGCGGCGGCACCGTACGGGGCGGAGCAGGGGCGGACCGGGCAGACCGGCGAGAAGCGGGGGCCTGGTGTGCCCGCCGGGGCGGCGAAGGCGGCGGGTGGAGCAGCGGCGGCCGAGGTCGTCGTGGACGTCGGCGGCAAGGTCCGGGATCCCGGAGTCCACCGGCTGCCGGCCGGCTCCCGGGTCGCGGACGCCCTGCGGGCGGCGGGCGGTGTGAAGCCCGGCACGAACACCGACGGCCTCAACCGCGCCCGCTTCCTCGTGGACGGCGAGCAGGTGATCGTCGGTGCACCGGCTCCCGCCGCGGGGACCGGCACGAGCGGAACGGCCTCCGGTGGCACGGCCGGTGGCGCGGCGGGCGGCGGGCCACCGGCTCCGGTCTCCCTCAACACGGCCACCGCCGACCAGCTCGACACCCTGCCCGGTGTCGGCCCGGTGCTGGCGCAGCACATCATCGACTACCGCACGCAGCACGGCGGATTCCGCTCCGTGGACGAGCTGCGCGAGGTGAACGGCATCGGCGACCGCCGCTTCGCCGACCTGCGCAACCTCGTGCGGCCATGACGAGCGCGCCCGACCTGACGCGCGGCCGGTCGGCGGTACACGCCGCCTCCGGGAAGCGCCTCGGCGCCGCCCGTCCACGGCAGGAGGGCCCCACGGACCTGCGGCTGGTCCCACCGGCCCTGGCGGCCTGGGCCACTGCCGCCCTGATGCTCGACGCCTCACCGGGGTCCACGGGCATCGTGGCCGGTTGTCTGGCCGCCGTCGCGCTGCTGCCGTGGACCCGGCGAGCGGGGTGGGCGTCCTGGTCGCGGGCGTCCGCCGCGGCCGTGCTGCTGTGCGTCGCCGCTGCGGCTGCTTCGGCCGGGCTGCACGGGGCGGATCTGCGGCGAGGGCCCGTGCCCGGACTGGCCCGGTCGTACGCGACCGTGACCGCCGAGGTCGAACTCACCTCCGACCCACGCCTCACCCGGCCCAGGGTCCGCGGCGATCACGTCACTCCGACCGCCGTACTGATCGACGCCGAAGTACGGCGTGTCCACGACAGCGGTGGCGCGACGGCGGCGACGCGGACACCGGTGCTGCTGATCGTCGACGTGGGTTCGGGCCGGCGGGGCGGGCGGCCGGCCGCCGACGAGGCCGGGCGGTCGCCGTGGCTCGGGCTGCTGCCCTCGACCCGGCTGCGGGTCAGCGCGCGATCGGCGCCCGCCCTGACGGGCGGTGACCGGATCGCGGCCGTGCTGCGGGTGCGGGGCGAGACCGAACCGGAGGTGGTGGGAGCGCCCTCGGACGCGCAACGACTCGCCGGCCGGCTGCGTGCCGGGCTGCGGGAGGCGACCGACGGGCTGACGCCGGATGCCCGGGCGTTGCTGCCGGGACTGGTCGTGGGGGACACCTCGCGGATCACCCCGGAGCTGGAGGAGGCCTTCAAGGAGACGGACCTCACCCACACCCTGGCCGTGTCCGGGGCCAACTTCACCATCCTGCTCGCCCTGCTGCTCGGGCCACCGGGCCTGGCGCAGCGCGTCGAGCGGCGGGGACTCGCGCCTCGCCTCGGCATCTCCCTGCGGGCGACCGCGGTGCTCGGGGGCGTGCTCTCACTCGGGTTCGTCGTCGTGTGCAGACCGGACCCGAGCGTGCTGCGGGCCGCGGCCTGCGGAGCCGTCGCGCTGCTCGCCCTCGCCACCGGCCGCCGCAGATCGCTGATCCCGGCGCTGGCGACGGCGGTCCTGCTGCTGGTGCTGTACGACCCGTGGCTGGCGCGGAGTTACGGGTTCCTGCTCTCCGTCGCCGCCACCGGCGCCCTGCTCACGCTCGCGCCGCGCTGGAGCGCCGGGCTGCGACGGCGGGGAGTGCCGCCACGGCTCGCCGAGGCGCTGGGTGCCGCCGGCGCGGCGCAGGCCGTGTGCGCGCCGATCGTCGCCGTGCTCTCGGCGCGGGTGAGCCTGGTGGCGGTGCCGTGCAACCTGATCGCGGAGTTCGCGATCGCGCCGGCCACGGTACTGGGCTTCGCCGCGCTGGCCGCGGCACCGGCCGTGATGCCGGTGGCCGAGGCCCTGGCGTGGTGCGCGCACTGGCCGGCCGAGTGGATCGCGACCATCGCCCGTACCGGGGCGGCGCTGCCCGGTGCGGGAGTGGACTGGCCGGGCAGCTGGACGGGGGCCGCGCTGCTCGCGGTCGTGACGTCGGCCGTGCTGCTCGTGGGGCGGCGGCTGCTCCGGCATCCCTGGTGGTGCGGGGTCTGCGGGCTGCTGCTGGCGCTGGCGGTGGTGCAGCCGCCGCCGCTGACCCGGGTGCTCACGGGCTGGCCGCCGCCGGGCTGGCGGCTGGTCATGTGCGACGTGGGGCAGGGCGACGCCATGGTGCTCGCGGCGGGCGAGGGCGCCGGTGTGGTGGTGGACGCGGGGCCCGACCCGCAGCTCGTCGACCACTGCCTGCGCGCCCTCGGCATCACCAGAGTCCCGCTGGTCGTCCTCACCCACTTCCACGCCGATCACGTGGCGGGTCTGCCCGGCGTGCTGCGCGGACGGACCGTCGGCGCGATCGAGACGACCGGCTTCGAAGAGCCCGCCGAACAGGCCGCGTTCGTCCGGAGACAGGCGGCCGCCCGGAGGATCCCCGTGACGCGGGCCGCCGCCGGGGAGCAGCGCCGCACGGGGGAGCTGTCCTGGCAGGTGGTGTGGCCGCCCCCGAGCCCGCCGCCGAACCCCTCACCCGGCTCGCCCCCGCAGGTGCTCCCGGGGCACCCGGAGCCGGAGGGGCCGAACGACGCCAGTGTCGCCATGCTGGTCCGGTCCGCGGGACTGCGTCTGCTGCTCCTCGGGGACCTCGAACCCCCGGCCCAGCGGGCGCTGGCCAGGTCACCGGCGGCCGAGGCGCTGCGGCGCGTGGACGTGCTGAAGGTCGCCCATCACGGCTCGGCCTACCAGGACCCCGGCCTCATACGCCGGGCGGCCCCGCGGCTGGCGCTCATCTCCTGCGGCGAGGACAACACGTACGGGCACCCGGCGCCCGGCACGGTCGCGGCGTTGCGCGCCGGGGGCGCGGCGGTGCTGCGGACGGACCGGGACGGCGCGTTGGCGGTGCTGGAAGGGGACGGGGGGCTGAGAGTGGCGCGAGACTGAGGGCATGAATCCAGCACAGATTGATGCCTATCTCCGCCGCCTGGGAGCCGAGCACCCGGCGTGGCCCACGGTCGACGCGCTGCGCGATCTGCATCTGCGTCATCTGCGGACCGTGCCGTTCGAGAACCTCTCCGTCCATCTGGGCGAGGAGATCGTGCTGGAGGAGCAGCGGCTGCTGGACAAGGTCGTGGGCGCGCGGCGGGGCGGGTTCTGCTACGAACTCAACGGCGCCTTCGGGGCGTTGCTCGCCGCGCTGGGATACGACGTGGCGCTGCTCGCGGGGCGGGTGTACGGGGAGGGGGAGCGGCTCGGGATCCCGTACGACCATCTCGCGCTGCGGGTGCGGACGGTGGACGGGGGCGACTGGCTGGCGGACGTCGGGTTCGGGGCGCACAGCCATCTGCCGCTGGCGTTCGGGGACCGGGGATCGCAGGAGGACCCCGCGGGCACCTTCCGGATCGTCGAGGCGCGGCCCGACGCGGCCGGGGTCCGTGGAGGGCACGACACGGTGGAGGCGGCGGACCTGGACGTGATCCGGGACGGCAGCCCGCGGTACCGCCTGGAGGTACGGCCGCGGGCGCTGGGCGACTTCGTGGCCGGGGCGTGGTGGCACAGCACGTCGTCGGTGTCGCACTTCACGCGGTCGCTGGTCTGCTCGCGGGTCACGGAGGACGGCGGGAGGATCACCCTCAGCGGCCGCAGATACACGGTGACGGGGGCCGACGGGACGCGGGAGGAGCGGGAACTGGCGACGGACGGGGAGGTGCTGGGGGTGTACCGGGAGCGGTTCGGCATCGAGCTCGGCGAGGTGCCGACGGTCCGCGGCGCGACGACCCGGGACACCGGCCGGGACCGTGACTGAACCGGACCAGAGGGGTCACACCGTCCACACATGGTTCACATGGTTCTTGTCGGTTCTACTCGTGCCTAGTCCCATCACAAGTGCTGGATTCCCATGATGTGTTCCCGTGTTGCCTCGAAAACCTCATCAGTGGTCGAATGCGTCCTCGACGAACAGTGATCAAAGCCGGGTGCTCGATCCGGTCGACGAGCCGGTCAGGCACGCGGAGTTCGCGGTCACCGACGCCATGGGGTGTGCGGTGGTCAGCGGTGGCGCCGATCCGTTCGGGTCGGCGGCCTGCCGGGCCACCACCGAACTGCACCGGGACGACTTCACCGTGAGCTGGCAGACCATGCTCGCGCGGGGCATCGCGGTGGTCGGGCCGAGCATCAAGGTCGACCTCGACGTCCAGGTCGTGCGCAAGGGCTGAGCCGGCGGCCCGGCTCCGGTGCCGTGACGGACAATGTCCGGCGTGAGTGATGTGCGACATGTGCTGGTGCTACCCGACCGGGATGCCGCGGAAGAGGTGGTGGAGGCGCTCGGGGAGCGGTTCGGGGTCGTGGAGGAGCCACAGCTGGTGCGGGACGCACTGGCCGGTGAGGACGACGCCGAGGACGCCCAGTGGCTGGTCGTCCTGCGGGACGAGGCCGGGCGGCTGGACGCCGCGGAGCTGGACCGGTTCGCCGGGGAGTGGGAGGGCTGGCGGGAGGAGCCGTAGCTTCCCCGTCCGGTGTCCTCGCACGGCGTCCTCGCACGTCTTCGTACGCGTGGTCCTCGCGGGCATCGCTGTCAGTGGTGCGTGGGATGCTTGTCGCGATGGCCAGGAAGACTGCGAATGACGACCCTCTCGCCCCGGTGACGCTCGCCGTGGGCCAGGAGGAGCTGCTGCTCGACCGCGCCGTGCAGGAGGTGGTGGCCGCCGCGAAGGCCGCCGACGCCGACACGGACGTACGGGACCTGACTCCGGACCAGTTGCAGCCCGGCACACTCGCCGAGCTGACGAGTCCGTCGCTCTTCGCCGAGCGCAAGGTCGTCGTCGTACGCAACGCCCAGGACCTGTCGGCCGACACGATCAAGGACGTGAAGGCGTATCTCGGGGCGCCCGCCGAGGAGATCACCCTGGTGCTGCTGCACGCCGGCGGGGCCAAGGGGAAGGGGCTGCTCGACGCGGCGCGCAAAGCGGGGGCGCGCGAGGTGGCCTGCCCGAAGATGACGAAGCCGGCGGACCGGCTGGCGTTCGTGCGGGGAGAGTTCCGGGCGGCGGGCAGGTCCGCCACGCCGGAGGCGTGCCAGTCGCTCGTCGACGCGATCGGGAGTGATCTGCGGGAGCTGGCGTCGGCGGTGTCGCAGCTGGTCGCGGACATCGAGGGGACGATCGACGAGGCGGTCGTCGGGCGGTACTACACCGGCCGGGCCGAGGCGTCGAGCTTCACGGTCGCCGACCGGGCGGTCGAGGGGCGGGCGGCGGAGGCGCTGGAGGCGTTGCGCTGGTCGCTGGCGACCGGGGTGGCGCCGGTGCTGATCACGAGTGCGCTGGCGCAGGGAGTCCGCGCGATCGGGAAGCTGTCGTCGGCCCGGGGCGGTCGGCCGGCCGATCTCGCGCGGGAGCTGGGGATGCCGCCGTGGAAGATCGACCGGGTACGGCAGCAGATGCGGGGATGGACCCCGGACGGGGTCGCCGTGGCCCTGCGAGCGGTGGCCGAAGCGGACGCGGGAGTGAAGGGCGGCGGAGACGACCCCGAGTACGCCCTGGAGAAGGCCGTGGTCGCCATCGCCCGGGCAGCACGCTCCAGGGGCCGGGGCTAGCGGCACCCTTCGGTCCGGGTCGCGCTCGGACGACCGGCTGCTCCGGCGGGCCCGGCGGATCTCTCGGGCCGGGCTTGCCGGAAGACGGACTTCCCGGAGGTCGGGCGGCGGTGCCTCTCGGGCACGGCTTCGCCGGGGCGACCGGTTTCCCGGGGGCCGGGGGCCGGGGGCCGTGCCGGGGCAGTGGCGCAATTCGGACCGAGTCGGGCTCAGACGACCGGCTCCCCGATCCCCAGCAGGTTCCCCTCGCTGTCGTGGAACCAGGCGCCCCGCTCGCCGCGGGCGCCCTTGCTCGGGTAGTTGCCCTCGATCTCGGCGATTCCGCCCTCCGTGCGGAAGCCGGGCACGTCGACCTCCTCGAAGACCACGCCACGCCGCTTGAGCTCGGCCACGGCGGCCTCGATGTCGTCGACCTCCAGCGCCATCTGCGTGAAGGTGCCGGGCGAAGCCCCCGTGGAGCGGAACAGCACGAAGTCCGCGCCGCCGCACCGGTACAGCAGCCCGCCGGGCCGTTCGTCGACGGGGTCGAGCCCGAGCTTCTCGGAGTAGAAGCGCCGCGCCCGGTCCAGGTCCTGGGCGGGCAGCCGGGTCGCCACCCGGGCCCCGGCCAGCACGTTCCCGCAGACTGCGTCCATGTCTCCACTGTGCCGCGAAACCCGCCCGGAGGGAGAATCGGTTGTGTCAGCCGTACGTCGCCAAGAGACGGAGAGGTGGCGAGGGACATGGCTGAACACCCGCACGCAGCGCTCGTCCGCAAGGGCTTCGAGGCCTTCACCCGAGGCGACCTGGACACCCTGCGGGAACTGATCGCGAAGGACGCCACGCACCACGTGCCCGGCAGCCACCCGCTCTCGGGCGACTTCAAGGGCCAGGACGCGATCATCGACATGTACCGGCGGATCGGGGAGGAGACCGGCGGGTCGATGCGTCTGGACGTGCTCGGGATCGCCGTGGACGGCCGTGGTCACGCGGTCGGCATGTGCCGGGTCACCGCCGAGCGGCAGGGCAAGCGCCTGGACGACACCGGCTGCATCGTCTTCCGGATCGTCGGGGACCGGGTCACGGACCTCGACGAGTGCGTCGAGGACATCGACAAGAACGACGCGTTCTGGTCCTGAGCAGGCCGAAGGCCGGGTGCCCTCCCATGGGGAACAGGAGAACACCCGGCCTTCGATTCAAGCTGCTGGATCCACGCCCGCGTGGCGAACGCAGGCCGCGCGTGGATCCGAGGGGTGCCGGACGGGAGCGGATGAGAGAGGGCCCGCTCGATTCCCTCCGGCGTCACATCAAACGTCAGCCCTTGAGCGCGGCGACCTTCTGAGCCAGCGCCGACTTCTTGTTGGCGGCCTGGTTCTTGTGGATGACGCCCTTCGAGACGGCCTTGTCGAGCTGACGCGCGGCAACGCGCTGGTACTCGGTGGCCTTCTCGACGTCACCCGCGGCCACGGCCTCACGGGCCTTGCGGATCGCGGTCTTGAGGGAGGACTTGACGGCCTTGTTGCGCAGCCGCGCCTTCTCGTTGGTCTTGATCCGCTTGATCTGGGACTTGATGTTCGCCACGAATGAGCCTTTTCAGGTGTGATTTCTGATGACGTGCCTCGTGCGAGAGGGCATGAGACACAGCCACCCAGGCTACCAGCGGGCCCTTCCACGGCCCAAACCCGTCCATGGTCCGCACCCGTGGGACCATGGAGGCTACGTATCGATCCGATCCGACCCGAGACCGCAGACACTGCGGACGCCTCAAGAATCAGGACCCTGCGTGCCCGCGATCCCTAGCCATGTGCCCGAGCCGAGCCGTACCGACCCGGCTCTGATCCGCAACTTCTGCATCATCGCGCACATCGACCACGGCAAGTCCACGCTCGCCGACCGGATGCTCCAGCTCACCGGGGTGGTCGAGCAGCGGCAGATGCGCGCTCAGTACCTCGACCGCATGGACATCGAGCGCGAGCGCGGCATCACGATCAAGTCCCAGGCCGTGCGTCTGCCGTGGGCTCCCACCCACGACAAGAGCAACACGCACATCCTCAACATGATCGACACCCCGGGTCACGTCGACTTCACCTACGAGGTCTCGCGGTCGCTCGCCGCCTGCGAGGGCACCATCCTCCTGGTCGACGCCGCCCAGGGCATCGAGGCCCAGACCCTCGCCAACCTCTACCTGGCGATGGAGAACGACCTCACGATCATCCCCGTTCTCAACAAGATCGACCTGCCGGCCGCGCAGCCCGAGAAGTTCGCCGACGAGCTGGCCCACCTCATCGGGTGCGACCCCGACGACGTGCTCAAGGTCTCCGCCAAGACCGGGCTCGGTGTCGAGGCGCTGCTGGACAAGGTGGTCGAGCAGGTCCCGGCCCCGGTCGGTGTGAAGGACGCCCCCGCGCGGGCCATGATCTTCGACTCCGTCTACGACTCCTACCGCGGCGTGGTGACGTACGTCAGGGTCATCGACGGGCAGCTCAACAAGCGCGAGCGCATCAGGATGATGTCCACGGGCGCCACGCACGAGCTGCTGGAGATCGGCACCAACTCGCCGGAGATGCTGTCGGCCGACGGCCTCGGCGTCGGCGAGGTGGGCTACCTGATCACGGGTGTGAAGGACGTCCGCCAGTCCAAGGTCGGTGACACCGTCACCAGCCAGCAGAAGGGCGCCGAGGAGCCGCTGGGCGGCTACAAGGACCCCAAGCCGATGGTCTTCTCGGGTCTGTATCCGCTGGACGGCTCCGACTACCCCGAGCTGCGCGAGGCCCTCGACAAGCTCCAGCTCAACGACGCCGCGCTGGTCTACGAGCCGGAGACCTCCGCCGCCCTCGGCTTCGGTTTCCGCGTCGGCTTCCTCGGCCTGCTGCACCTGGACGTGATCCGTGAGCGGCTGGAGCGCGAGTTCGGGCTCGACCTGATCGCGACCGCCCCGAACGTGGTCTACCGCGTCCTCATGGAGGACGGCACCGAGCACACCGTCACCAACCCGAGCGAGTTCCCCGAGGGCAAGATCTCGGAGGTCTACGAGCCGGTCGTGCGGGCCACCATCCTGGCGCCCAGCGAGTTCATCGGCTCGATCATGGAGCTCTGCCAGACCCGGCGCGGCACGCTGCTCGGCATGGACTACCTCTCCGAGGAGCGGGTCGAGATCCGCTACACCCTGCCCCTCGCCGAGATCGTCTTCGATTTCTTCGACCAGCTGAAGTCCAAGACCCGCGGCTACGCCTCGCTCGACTACGAGCCCACCGGCGAGCAGACCTCCAGCCTGGTCAAGGTCGACATCCTGCTGCACGGCGACAAGGTGGACGCCTTCTCGGCGATCACGCACAAGGACCAGGCGTACGCGTACGGCGTGCGGCTCGTCGCCAAGCTCAAGGAGCTGATCCCGAGGCAGGCCTTCGAGGTGCCCGTCCAGGCCGCCATCGGCTCCCGGGTCATCGCCCGCGAGACCATCCGCGCCATCCGCAAGGACGTCCTCGCGAAGTGCTACGGCGGTGACATCTCCCGTAAGCGGAAGCTGCTGGAGAAGCAGAAGGAGGGCAAGAAGCGGATGAAGATGGTGGGTTCCGTGGAAGTTCCGCAGGAGGCCTTCATCGCCGTCCTGTCGAGCGATGACAGCGCGGGGTCGGCCAAGAGCAAGAAGTAACGACTGGTTACCGTCGGTTACGCGGCAAACCGGGTAGAACAGGGGCCCGTCGTGCGAAAGTGCGGCGGGCTCCTGTGCGTATACGGGGTAGCTCTCTGTATGAAATGACAGGCCGCGGACCCTTACGCGGGGAGCGGTCGGCCTTTACTCTGATCCCTGCTCCATAGTTACTCGCGAGTTAAACAAGAGCGCGTGACCAGCAACTCGTGGGTATCAACCAGCCGCACCTGAGCCAGCCGCACTGTCGCGGGCCCGGAGGATGTCGTGAGCGACACACAGACCCTGATCGAGAACCGTCCGCCGTCCGTGGCGGGCCTCTTCCTGGAGCGCGTGGCGGCCACGCCGGACGCCGAGGCCTACCGCTATCCGGTGCCCTCTGGCTCCGGGCAGGGGCCAGACGACTGGAAGTCGCTGAACTGGGCGCAGGCCGCCGAACGGGTCTACGCCATCGCGGCGGGCCTCATCGAGCTGGGCGTCGAGCCCGAGCAGCGCGTCGCGCTCGCCGCCAGTACCCGGATCGAGTGGATCCTCGCCGACCTCGGCATCATGTGCGCCGGCGCGGCCACGACCACGGTGTATCCGCAGACCAACGCCGAGGAGTCCGCGTACATCCTGTCGGACTCCGAGAGCCGGGTGCTCATCGCGGAGAACGCCGAGCAGCTGGCCAAGGCGCGGGAGAAGCGCGCCGAGCTGCCCGACCTCACCCATGTGGTGGTCATCGACGCGGCCGGTGTCGAGACCGCCGACTGGATCCTCACCCTCGACGAGCTGGAGAAGCGCGGCGCGGCCCGGCTGGAGAAGGACCCCGAGCTGATCAAGGAGCGGGTCGGGGCGATCAGCAAGGATCAGCTGGCCACCCTCATCTACACCTCCGGCACCACCGGCCGCCCCAAGGGCGTGCGCCTCCCGCACGACAACTGGTCCTACATGGCGAAGGCCATCGCCGCGACGGGCCTGGTCAGCGGCGAGGACGTGCAGTACCTGTGGCTGCCCCTCGCGCACGTCTTCGGCAAGGTGCTCACCTCCGGCCAGATCGAGGTCGGGCACGTCACCGCCGTGGACGGCCGCGTCGACAAGATCATCGACAATCTGCCGGTGGTGCAGCCGACGTACATGGCGGCCGTGCCGCGCATCTTCGAGAAGGTATACAACGGCGTGGCCGCGAAGGCCCGAGCCGGCGGCGGCGCCAAGTACAAGATCTTCCAGTGGGCGGCCGAGGTCGCGCGCGAGTACGCCAAGGTCGCGCAGGACAACTTCCGGCGGACCGGCACCGCGTCCGTGCCGTTCGGCCTGGGCGTGAAGCACAAGGTCGCCGATGCGCTGGTGTACGCCAAGATCAAGGAGGCGTTCGGCGGGAACCTGCGGGCGTGCGTCTCCGGCTCGGCGGCGCTGGCACCCGAGATCGGGTACTTCTTCTCCGGCGCCGGCATCCACATCCTCGAGGGCTACGGCCTGACCGAGTCCTCGGCCGCCTCGTTCGTGAACCCGGGCGAGGCCTACCGCACCGGCACGGTCGGCAAGCCGCTGCCCGGCACGGAGGTGCGGATCGCCGACGACGGGGAGATCCTGCTGCGCGGGCCCGGGATCATGGAGGGCTACCACGGGCTGCCCGAGAAGACGGCGGAGGTGCTGGAGCCGGACGGCTGGTTCCACACCGGGGACATCGGCGAGCTGTCGCCCGACGGGTACCTGCGCATCACCGACCGCAAGAAGGACCTCATCAAAACCTCGGGCGGCAAGTACATCGCGCCGGCGGAGGTCGAGGGGCAGTTCAAGGCGGTCTGCCCGTACGTGTCCAACATCCTCGTGCACGGGGCCGACCGGAACTTCTGCACGGCGCTGATCGCGCTCGACGAGGTCGCCCTCACGGAGTGGGCGAAGGAGAACGGGCTGGAGGGGAAGTCGTACGCGGAGATCGTCGCCTCGCCGGTCACGGTGGAGATGGTCGACGGGTACGTGAAGCAGCTCAACGAGGGGCTTCAGCGGTGGCAGACCATCAAGAAGTTCCGGCTGCTGCCGCGGGATCTCGATGTGGAGCACGGGGAGATCACGCCGAGTCTGAAGCTGAAGCGGCCCGTGGTGGAGCGGGAGTACAAGCATCTGATCGATGAGATGTACGAGGGCTCTCGCGAGGCGTAGGGAGTGGCGGGGATCGCGTGGCGGCCGCGGGTTCGTCGTGGCTTGTCGCGCAGTTCCCCGCGCCCCTGAGTGCCCTTGTCCGCTCGGCGTTCGAGGTCCTGGATCTCTCGAGTTCATGACGGCGTGGCCTGCGGGTCCAGCAGTTCGCACACGACCGTCAGCAGCCGGTCGATGTCCACCGGCTTGGGCACGTAGTCGTTGGCGCCGCGGGCGATGGACTTCTCGCGGTCGCCGGGCATCGCCTTCGCGGTCAGGGCGACGATGGGCAGGTCGGCCCAGCGCGGGGTGCGGCGGATGGCGGAGATGGTCTCGTAGCCGTCCATCTCCGGCATCATGATGTCCATCAGGACCAGTTCGACCGCCCCGCTGCGCTCCAGCGTCTCGACGCCCTCGCGGCCGTTCTCCGCGTACAGCACGGTCATGCCGACCCGGCCGAGGACATGGGTGAGGGCGAAGACGTTGCGGATGTCGTCGTCGACGATCAGCACGCGCCGCCCGGCCAGGATCCGGCCCGGCCTGCCGGACGTCCACGCCTCCAGCCTGGTCGGTGAGGGCCAGGCGTCGTCCGTGTCGGGCGTCGCCGGGAGCGGTCCGGCGACGGCGGGCTGGAGGGGCAGCGGGAGTTCGGGTCGGTCCCCGGGGCGGGGTTGCGGCACCGTGTGACCGGGGCTGACGACCGGCACGTAGAGGGTGAACGTGGAGCCCTTGCCGGGCTCGCTCTCGGCGACGATCCGGCCGCCGAGCAGGCCGGCGATCTCCCGGCTGATGGACAGTCCGAGGCCGGTGCCGCCGTACTTGCGGTTGGTGGTGCCGTCGGCCTGCGCGAACGCCTCGAAGATCACCGGGAGTTTCTCCGGTGCGATACCGATGCCCGTGTCGGACACGGAGAACGCGATCACCTCGTCGGCGTCCCGTACGAAGCGGTGCTCGGTGTCCCGCACCCGGTCCACCCGCAGCTCGACCTTGCCCGTCGCGGTGAACTTGATCGCGTTGGACAGGAGGTTGCGCAGGATCTGCTGCAAGCGCTGCTCGTCCGAGTACACCTCGCGCGGCACGTCCTCGCCGACCGCCACCTCGAAGGCGAGCCCCCGGTCGAGGGTGAGGGGGCGGAAGGTGGCGTGAACGTAGTCGAGCAGCTTGATCAGGGGCAGCCGTTTGGGGCGTACGTCCATCCGGCCGGCCTCGATCTTCGACAGGTCCAGGATGTCGTTGATCAGCTGGAGGAGGTCCGAGCCCGAGCGGTGGATCGTCGTCGCGAACTGCACCTCCTGGTCGGAGAGGTGGCCGTCCGGGTTGTCGGAGAGCAGCCGGGCCAGGATCAGCAGCGAGTTCAGCGGGGTGCGCAGCTCGTGCGACATGTTCGCGAGGAACTCCGACTTGTACTGCGAGGACGTGGCCAGCAGGGCGGCCTTCTCCTCCAGTTCGGCGTTGGAGCGCTGCAACTCGCCCTGTTGCGACTGGAGTTCGTCCGAGCGCTCCTGGAGCTGCCGGGCCAGGCGCTGGGACTCGCCGAGCAGGGACTCCGTGCGGGAGTTGGCGATGATGGTGTTGATGGCGACGCCGATGGTGTTGACGAACTGGTCGAAGAAGGCCAGGTGCACATCGGAGAAGCGGGAGAAGGAGGCGAGTTCGATGACACCGAGGAGCTTGTCCTCGAAGAGGATCGGGATGATCACGATCGTGGTGGGAGCGGCTTCGCCCAGACCGCTGTTGATCTTGATGTAGTCCGGCGGAGCGCCCTCCACCAGGATGCGTTTCTTCTCCCGGGCCGCCTGCGCGACCAGACCGTGCACGGGGAGGCCGCCGGTCTCGACGGTCGCGTCCTGCGCGGCGCCGTAGCCGGCGATGAAGGCGAGCCCCTTGGTGGGGACCGTCGCCCCGTCCTCCTCCGGGTCGGCCAGGTAGAACGCGCCGTACTGCGCGCTCACCAGCGGCGTCAGCTCGCGCAGTATCAGGTCGGCGACCTCCATCAGGTCGCGGTGGCCCTGCATCAGCGCGGCGAGACGGGCCAGGTTGGACTCCAGCCAGTCCTTTGCGCGGGTGGTCTCGCGCAGGTTGGCCACCATCAGGTTGATGTTGTCCTTCAGCTCGGCGACCTCGCCCTGCGTCTCCACCGTGATCGAGCGGGACATGTCGCCCTGGGCCACGGCGGAGGCGACCTCGGCGATCGCACGGACCTGGGTGGTGAGGTTGAGCGCGAGTTCGTTGACGTTCGTCGTCAGGCGCTTCCACGTGCCGTAGACGCCCTCCACCCTGGCCTGGCCGCCGAGCTGTCCCTCGGAGCCGACCTCGCGGGCCACGCGCGTGACCTCCGAGGCGAAGGAGGACAGCGTGTCGACCATCGTGTTGATGGTCGTCTTCAGCTCCAGGATCTCGCCGCGCGCGTCCACGTCGATCTTCCGGGACAGGTCGCCCTGCGCCACGGCCGTGGCGACCTGGGCGATATTGCGCACCTGGGAGGTGAGGTTGTCGGCCATCGAGTTGACGTTGTCCGTGAGGTCCCGCCACACCCCGGAGACGCCCAGGACCTGCGCCCGGCCGCCGAGCCGGCCGTCGGTGCCGACCTCGCGGGCGACCCTCGTCACTTCGTCGGCGAAGGCGCGCAGCTGCTCCACCATCGTGTTGACGGTGTCCTTGAGTTCGAGGATCTCGCCGCGGGCGTCGACCGTGATCTTCTTCGACAGGTCGCCGTTGGCGACGGCCGTGGTGACCTGGGCGATGTTGCGGACCTGGGAGGTCAGGTTCAGCGCCATGAAGTTGACGTTGTCGGTGAGGTCCTTCCAGACGCCGGAGACGCCGCGGACCTGGGCCTGGCCGCCGAGGTTGCCTTCCGTGCCGACCTCGCGGGCGACGCGGGTCACCTCGTCGGCGAAGGCGGAGAGCTGGTCGACCATCGTGTTGATCGTGGACTTGAGCTCCAGGATCTCGCCCTTGGCCTCCACCGTGATCTTCTTGCCGAGGTCGCCCTGGGCCACGGCGGTGGAGACGAGCGCGATGTTCCGCACCTGGGAGGTGAGGTTGTCGGCCATGAAGTTGACGTTGTCGGTGAGGTCCTTCCAGACCCCGGAGACGCCCCGCACCTGGGCCCGGCCGCCGAGGTTGCCCTCGGTGCCGACCTCGCGGGCGACCCGGGTCACCTCGTCGGCGAAGGCGGAGAGCTGGTCGACCATCGTGTTGATGGTCGACTTGAGCTCCAGGATCTCGCCCTGCGCGTCGACCGTGATCTTCTGGGACAGATCGCCGTTGGCGACGGCCGTGGTGACCTGGGCGATGTTGCGGACCTGGGAGGTCAGGTTCGACGCCATGAAGTTGACGTTGTCGGTGAGGTCCTTCCAGACCCCGGAGACGCCCCGCACCTGCGCCCGGCCGCCCAACTGGCCCTCGGTGCCTACCTCGCGGGCCACCCGGGTGACCTCGTCGGCGAAGGCGGACAGCTGGTCGACCATCGTGTTCACGGTCAGCTTCAGTTCGAGGAGCTCACCGGTCGCCTCGACCTTGACCGTGCGGGTCAGATCGCCACGCGCCACGGCCGTCGTCACGGCCGCGATGTCCCGCACCTGCGCCGTCAGCCGGGACGCCATCGTGTTGACGGCCTCCGTCACGTCCCGCCAACTGCCCGACAGACCCCGCACCTTGGCCCGTCCGCCGAGCCGCCCCTCGGTGCCGACCTCGCGCGCGACCCGCGTCACCTCGCCCGTGAACAGGGAGAGCTGGTCCACCATCGTGTTCACGGCCCGGCCCAGGCGACGCAGATCGCCGCGTAACTGCCGGGTCCCGTCGTGCAGATCGACCCGCTGGGTCAGATCACCGCCGGCCACCGCGTCCAGAACACGTGTCGCATTCGCCGCCGGGGCGACCAGGGCGTCGAGCAACTGGTTCACGTCGTTGACGCGGGACGTCCACAGGCCCTGCCCCGGACTGGCCGAGAGCCGCTCGTCGAGCCGGCCGTGCCGCACCAGCTCCCGTCTCACCCGCTGCACCTCGGTGGTGAAGTGGACGCTGCGGTCCATGATCTGGTTGAAGACCGCGGTGAGTTCGGCCACCATCCCGTGGCCGGATTCCGGCGCCCGCGTGAAGTCGCCGTCGCGCGCGGCTGTCATCGCGGCGAGCAGGGGACGCAGATCGGATGCACGAATCTGACCGTCTTCGTACCTGTCTTCGACCACAGGAGTAGCACTGTTCTCACTCATGGCGGCCCACTTCGGTAACTCGATGCTTATGGGCGTGGCCAGTCTGTCACTCTGTCGGCATCGACTGTGGCGTATTCGTACGAACTGCCCGGGGAGCTGTCCATGGGGGCCATTCCGACGCAACGGGAGACCGCCTCCCGTGCATCAGAGGCGCCTGCACCCGCTTCGGAAATGCCTGTGCCCATCCAGAAAGACGGATCCGTCTCCGAGGATCCCGCACCGCCCGTGCCGGAGCGCGCGCGGGCGTACGCGGCCCTGTCCGGCAGCTCCCTCGCGCCGGGCGCCGCCCGCGCCCTGGTCCGCGACGCGCTCGCCGAGTGGACCGGACTCGGCCTGCCCGGCGCCGAGCACCTCACCGAACGCCTCGCCGACGACGCCCTGCTCATCGTCAGCGAACTCGTCACCAACGCCGTCGTGCACGCGGGGACCGACGTCGAGTTCGAGTGCCGGCTGGAAGGCGACGACAAGGACACGGCCGCCCTCGTCGTGGAGGTCTCCGACCACCACCCCTCCCGCGCCCCGCGCGGCGGCGAGCCGGAATCCCCGCACGAGACACCCGAGTACGGGCGCGGCCTGCGGCTCGTCGGCGCGCTCTCCGAGGCCTGGGGCATCACCTACCGCACGGGCCGGAAGACCGTGTGGGCGCGACTGCCCGCCGCGGGGTGCGAGGCGGACGAGCAGATCGAGGCGTACGCCGGGGATCAGGCGCTGGCGCGCGGGCTGCGGGTGGCGGAGATCCTGGCGCCGGAGCCGCTCCCGGGCGAGGGCGAGGGCGAGGGGCCGGCGGAGGGCGTCCACGACCGGCAGGACCTACGCGACGCACGGGACCTGCGCGACGCACGGGACCTGCGCGACGCACGGGACCTACGCGACGCGCAGGACGTACGCGACTGGTACGACCAGGACTGGCAGGAGCGGTACGGCCGCCGGGACGGTCAGGACGGTGCCTGGCTGGGGCACGGTGCCCTGTCCTTCCTCGCCGAGGCCTCCGACCTGCTCGCCGGACAGCTCGACGAGGACCTGGTCGCCGCCCTCGCCGGGCAGCTGATCGTGCCCCGGCTGGCCGACTGGTGCGCGGTGTGGCTGGAGGACGAGGCCACCGGCGGCGGCTGGAACGGCGGGGCAGCGGCGGGCGGACCCCGGCTGGCCCGGGTCTGGCACGCCAGCGAGAACCGCATCGAGGAGCTGCGCCAGGCCCTGGAGAAGGAGCCACCGCCCCCGTCCGACCCCTTGCGGTCCGGGCCCCTGGACTACCCCTGGCCCGGCGAGGCGCTCGGTGAAGCGCCCGGCGAACCGGGCTCGGCCCTGGCGTACCGGCTGATCGCCGGGGGACGCCCGCTGGGCACCCTGGTGATCGGGAGGTCCGGGACGCTCGCCTTCCCCGACGAGATCACCGGCCTCCTGGAGGACCTCACCCGCCGCGTCGCGCTCGCCATCGGCGCCGCCCGGCAGTACGCCCGCCAGGCCACCATCAGCGCCGTCCTGCAACGCGGACTGCTGCCCGGCGCCGTGGCCGAGATCCCCGGGGTGCGCAGCGCCCTCGTCTACGAGCCGTGCGACAAGGGCGGGCCCAGCGGCGACTTCTACGACCTGTTCCCGGCCGGCGACGGCCGTTGGTGCTTCGCCGTCGGCGACGTCCAGGGCAAGGGCCCCGAGGCGGCCGTCGTGATCGGCCTGGCCCGGCCCTGGCTGCGGCTGCTGGCCCGGGAGGGCTACCGGGTCGCCGACGTCCTGGACCGCCTCAACCAGCTCCTGCTCGACGACGCCACGGAGGCCGCGGACGCCGCGGCCCGGGCGCTGGTGGCGGCCGGCGCCCGGCCGACCCCGCCCGGCGACGGCCCCCAGACGCGCTTCCTGTCCCTGCTCTACGGCGAGCTGGTCCCCTTCGACGGCGGTGTCCGCTGCACCGTCGCCTCCGCCGGGCACCCGCTGCCCCTGCTGCTCGGCGCGGGCGGTGAGGTCCACACCGCCGCGCAGCCGCAGACCCTCCTGGGCGTCGTCGAGGACGCCACGTACACCAGCGACACCTTCGAGCTGCTCTCCGGCGACACGCTCCTGTGCGTCACCGACGGTGTCACCGAGCGCCGCTCCGGCTCCCGCCAGTTCGACGACGAGGACGGGCTCGCGGCGGCACTGGCCGGGTGCGCCGGGCTGGACGCCGAGCTGATAGCCGAGCGCATCAAACGGCTGGTGCACGAGTTCGGGGCGCGGCCCCCGGCGGACGATCTGGCGCTGCTGGTGCTCCAGGCGGACTGAGCGGACTGAGCGGGCCGAGTGCGGAGGGGGAGCGACCGCGCGGGTGCTGGACAATGGAAGGCATGCCTTCCGCACTCCCCGACGGCGAGCCCGTCCCCGACGACGGCGCACTGCCCGCGTCCGCACTCGCCGGGGCCGCCGACCGCCCGCTCGGGTTCTACCTGCACGTTCCGTACTGCGCGACCCGCTGCGGCTACTGCGATTTCAACACCTACACGGCGACCGAGCTGCGCGGCACCGGCGGTGTGCTCGCCTCCCGCGACAACTACGCCGAGACGCTGGTCGAGGAGGTCCGCCTGGCCCGGAAGGTGCTGGGTGACGACCCGCGGCCCGTCCGCACCGTGTTCGTCGGCGGGGGGACGCCGACGCTGCTGGACGCCGGTGATCTCGTACGGATGCTGGGCGCGATCCGCGACGAGTTCGGGCTGGCGCCGGATGCCGAGATCACGACCGAGGCGAACCCGGAATCGGTGGATCCGGCGTATCTGGCCGCGCTGCGGGAGGGCGGGTTCAACCGGATCTCGTTCGGGATGCAGAGTGCCAGGCAGCACGTGCTGAAGGTGCTGGACCGTACGCACACGCCGGGGCGGCCCGAGCGCTGCGTGGCGGAGGCGCGGGCGGCGGGCTTCGAGCACGTGAACCTGGATCTGATCTACGGCACGCCGGGGGAGAGCGACGACGACTGGCGGGCCTCGCTGGAGGCGGCGATCGGGGCCGGGCCCGATCACGTCAGCGCGTACGCCCTGATCGTGGAGGAGGGTACGCAGCTGGCCCGCCGGATCCGCCGGGGCGAGGTGCCGATGACGGACGACGATGTGCATGCCGACCGGTATCTGATCGCCGAGGAGACGCTCTCGGCGGCGGGCTTCGAGTGGTACGAGGTGTCGAACTGGGCGACCTCGGAGGCGGGGCGCTGTCTGCACAACGAGCTGTACTGGCGGGGGGCCGACTGGTGGGGGGCCGGGCCGGGGGCGCACAGCCATGTGGGGGGCGTGCGGTGGTGGAACGTCAAGCACCCGGGGGCTTATGCGGGGGCGCTGGCGGCGGGGCGGTCGCCGGGGGCCGGGCGTGAGGTGCTGGCGGAGGAGGATCGGCGGGTGGAGCGGATTCTGCTGGAGCTTCGGCTTCGGGAG
The DNA here is from genome assembly GCF_039540295.1 of Streptomyces venetus. NCBI lineage: Bacteria > Bacillati > Actinomycetota > Actinomycetes > Kitasatosporales > Streptomycetaceae > Streptomyces > Streptomyces venetus. The sequence continues at coordinate 535,440 of NZ_BAABET010000001.1, read as the reverse complement.
GGGGTGCCGCTGTCGCTGCTGCGGGAGGAGGGGGTGGCTGCCTCGCGCAGGGCGTTGTCGGAGGGGCTTCTTCAGGCCGGGCCGTACGAGGAGGGGCGGGCTGTGCTGACGTTGCGGGGGCGGTTGCTGGCGGACGGGGTTGTGCGAGACCTGGTGGACTGAGGTGCTCGGGGTCGGGGCTGGGGGCGGGGGGTTGCGCAGCCCGGCGTAGCGGGGTACCGCTGCGCCCACCCGTGCCGCCCCTAGCGGCACGACTGCCCGCAGCTAGGCCGCGTTGCGGGGTGCCGCTGCGCCCACCCTCCCCCAAGCTCTCGGCTTCGCTCGAGCAGGGGGGACCCCCATCGCCCCAGCGGCACGACTGCCCGCAGCTAAGTCGTTACGAAGTCGATCAGTTCTTCTACTCTGCCCAGGAGCTGCGGTTCCAGGTCCTTGTACGAGTGCACTGCCGACAGGATGCGCTGCCAGGCCGCGCCCGTGTTCTCCGGCCAGCCCAGGGCCCGGCACACGCCCGTCTTCCAGTCCTGGCCGCGGGGGACGCGGGGCCAGGCGTCGATGCCGAGGGACGACGGCTTCACCGCCTCCCAGATGTCGATGTACGGGTGGCCGACGACCAGCGCGTGCTCGCTCGTCACCGACTCGGCGATGCGCCACTCCTTGCTGCCCGGGACCAGGTGGTCGACCAGCACGCCGAGGCGGGCGTCCGGGCCGGGGGCGAAGGACTCGACGATCGAGGGCAGGTCGTCGACGCCCTCCAGATACTCCACCACCACGCCCTCGACGCGCAGGTCGTCGCCCCACACCTTCTCGACCAGCTCGGCGTCGTGCCGGCCCTCGACGTAGATGCGGCCGGCGCGGGCCACGCGTGCGCGGGCGCCGGGGACGGCGACCGATCCGGAGGCCGTGCGCGTCGGACGCGCGGGACCGCCCGACGACGGCCGCACCAGCGTCACCACCTTGCCCTCCAGCAGGAACCCGCGCGGCTCCATCGGGAACACCCGGTGCTTGCCGAAGCGGTCCTCCAGCGTCACCGTGCCGGCCTCGCAGCGGATCACCGCCCCGCAGAACCCGGTCCCCGGCTCCTCGACCACCAGGCCCGGCTCCGCCGGAACCTCGGGCACCGGCGTCGGCTTCTTCCACGGCGGGGTCAGATCGGCGGAGTACTGGCGCATTCGGATGACGATAGGAGAAGGCGTACCGCGATCACCGCGACACGCCGAAACGCGCCGCCAGCGCGTCCCGTTGCTCCCGCACGAACGCCGCGTCCACCACCGCTCCGTGACCGGGCACGTACAGCGCGTCCTCGCCGCCGAGGGCGAGCAGCCGGTCGAGGGCGGCAGGCCACTGCGACGGCACCGCGTCCGGACCCGCCTGAGGCTCGCCCGACTCCTCGACCAGGTCGCCGCAGAACACCACCTCCGGATCGCCCGGCACCAGCACCGCCAGATCGTGCGCGGTGTGCCCCGGGCCGACGTTCGCCAGCAGCACCTGCCGGCCGCCGCCCAGGTCGAGCGTCCACTCGCCGGAGACCAGGTGGCCGGGCGGGACCAGCCGCTCCGCCGCCTCCTGGGCCGTGGGCGCCGCCAGGCCCTGGCGCACCCCGTCCGCGCGCAGTTCCTCGCGGTCCCGCGCCCGTGCCAGCAGCGCGTCCACGCCCACCGCGCCGAACACCTCGGTGTCCGGCAGCGCCGCGGCGCCGAAGACATGGTCGAAGTGCGGGTGGGTCAGCGCGAGATGCGTCACACGCTGGCCGGTGAGCGCCCGCGCCTGCGCGCCCAGTTTCGCGCCCTCGGCGAGGCTCGACCCCGCGTCGATCATGAGGACCGCCCCCTCACCGGCGACCAGCCCGATCGTGCAGTCCCACACCGGGAGCCGGCACCGCCCCACACCGGCGGCCACGCGCTCCCAGCCAAGCTCTTCCCAAGTCACCGTCATACGGCGACGCTAGCGGTGGCACCCGCTGCGGGCACGACAGCGCGCGACCAGCCTTGCCGGGGGTGTACCCCACCGCCGTACACTGGGCCGGGGAAAGCTGGCACTCGCACGCGCAGAGTGCCAGGCTCGACAGGCAGGACAACGGGCGGACGACTTCTGGAGGTGTGCGCGATGCTCAGTGAACGCAGGCTTCAGGTGCTGCGCGCCATCGTCCAGGACTACGTCGGCACCGAGGAGCCGGTGGGCTCCAAGGCCCTCACCGAGCGGCACAGCCTCGGCGTCTCCCCGGCCACCGTCCGCAACGACATGGCGGCCCTGGAGGACGAGGGGTACATCGCCCAGCCGCACACCAGCGCCGGGCGCATCCCCACCGACAAGGGCTACCGGCTGTTCGTGGACAAGCTGGCCGGGGTCAAGCCGATGACCGCGCCCGAGCGGCGCGCGATCCAGAACTTCCTCGAGGGCGCCGTCGACCTCGACGACGTCGTGGCGCGTACGGTACGGCTGCTCGCCCAGCTCACACGGCAGGTCGCCGTCGTGCAGTACCCGTCGCTGACCCGGTCGACCGTGCGGCACGTGGAGTTGCTCTCCCTCGCGCCCGCGCGGCTGATGCTCGTGCTGATCACGGACACCGGGCGGGTCGAGCAGCGCGTCGTCGACTGCGCGGCCCCGTTCGGCGAGGCCTCGCTCGCGGACCTCCGGGCGCGGCTCAACAGCCGCGTGGCGAACCGCCGTTTCGCGGATGTGCCGAGTTTGGTGGAGGATCTCCCCGAGGCGTTCGAGCACGAGGACCGGGGTACGGTCTCGATGGTGCTCTCCACGCTTCTGGAGACGCTCGTCGAGGAGAACGAGGAGCGGCTGATGATCGGCGGCACCGCCAATCTCACTCGCTTCGGGCATGATTTTCCCCTCACGATCCGGCCGGTGCTGGAGGCGCTGGAGGAGCAGGTCGTGCTCCTCAAGCTGCTCGGCGAGGCGAAGGATCCGGGCGTGACCGTACGTATCGGTCATGAGAACGCCCACGAAGGACTCAACTCCACGTCCGTCGTGTCGGTCGGCTACGGTTCGGGCGGCGAGGCTGTCGCCAAGCTCGGCGTGGTCGGACCGACCCGCATGGACTACCCGGGAACGATGGGAGCGGTACGCGCAGTGGCACGGTACGTCGGACAGATCCTGGCGGAGTCGTAGTGGCCACGGACTACTACGCCGTACTCGGCGTGCGCCGCGACGCGTCGCAGGAAGAGATCAAGAAGGCCTTCCGGCGGCTCGCACGCGAGCTGCATCCGGACGTCAACCCCGATCCGAAGACCCAGGAGCGGTTCAAGGAGATCAACGCCGCTTACGAGGTGCTGTCGGACCCGCAGAAGAAGCAGGTCTACGACCTCGGCGGCGACCCGCTCTCGCAGGCCGGAGGCGGCGGCGCGGGCGGCTTCGGAGCCGGTGGCTTCGGGAACTTCTCGGACATCATGGACGCGTTCTTCGGCACGGCGTCGCAGCGCGGTCCGCGCTCGCGCACCCGCCGGGGCCAGGACGCGATGATCCGTATCGAGGTGGAGCTCGACGAGGCGGCCTTCGGCACGACGAAGGACATCCAGGTCGACACGGCGGTCGTCTGCAACACCTGTAGCGGTGAGGGCGCGGCGCCGGGCACCTCCGCTCAGACGTGTGACATGTGCCGCGGCCGCGGTGAGGTGTCCCAGGTCACCCGGTCCTTCCTCGGCCAGGTCATGACCTCGCGGCCCTGCCCGCAGTGCCAGGGCTTCGGCACGGTGGTCCCGACCCCGTGCCCGGAGTGCGCCGGCGACGGCCGGGTCCGCTCCCGTCGTACGCTCACCGTCAAGATCCCGGCCGGTGTCGACAACGGCACGCGGATCCAGCTCGCCGGTGAGGGCGAGGTCGGGCCGGGCGGTGGTCCGGCGGGCGACCTGTACGTGGAGATCCACGAACTCCCGCACTCCACCTTCCAGCGGCGCGGCGACGACCTGCACTGCACGGTGACGATCCCCATGACGGCGGCGGCCCTCGGCACGAAGGTGCCGCTGGAGACGCTCGACGGCATGGAGGAGGTCGACATCCGCCCGGGCACCCAGTCCGGCCAGTCGATCCCGCTGCACGGCCGGGGCGTCACCCACCTGCGGGGCGGCGGACGCGGCGACCTCATCGTCCACGTCGAGGTCCAGACCCCGACCAAGCTCGACCCCGAACAGGAACGCCTGCTCCGCGAGCTCTCCAAGCTCCGCGGCGAGGAACGGCCCACGGGGCAGTTCCAGCCCGGGCAGCAGGGGCTGTTCTCGCGGTTGAAGGACGCGTTCAACGGGCGCTGACGAGGCTCGCCCAGGGGATCGGCGAGTGGCCTTCCCTCTGGTCTATGCCACACGGCAGGCCGGTTTCGGAGTTGTTCGGAGGACGTGACAACATGCGGTCATGTCCTCCGCGCTGACCGATCTCTTCCCGCACCCGATCGTGCAGGCCCCCATGGCGGGCGGAGTCTCCCTGCCGCGGCTCGCCGCCGCCGTGTGCGAGGCGGGCGGGCTCGGGTTCCTCGCCGCCGGGTACAAGACCGCCGACGGGATGTACGAGGAGATCAAGCAGCTCCGGTCCCTCACGAACAGGCCGTTCGGCGTGAACCTCTTCATGCCGCAGCCGGAGTACGCCGACCCCGCCGCCGTCGACGTCTACGCCCACCAGCTGGCCGGCGAGGCCTCCTGGTACGAGGCGGAGCTCGGCGATCCCGAGAGCGGCCGTGACGACGGTTACGAGACCAAGCTCGCGGTGCTGCGCGACAACCCCGTGCCCGTGGTGTCGTTCCACTTCGGCGCCCCGAGCCGGGAGGTCGTCGACGCCCTGCACCGGGTCGGCACCTTCGTCCTGGCCGCCGCCACCACCCCCGACGAGGCCCGGGCCGTCGAGCGCTCGGGCGCGGACGCGGTCATCGCGCAGGGCGTCGAGGCCGGCGGCCATCAGGGCACGCACCGGGACGTCCCCGAGACGGACGGCTCCGGTATCGGACTGCTGTCCCTGGTCGCCCAGGTCCGGGAGGCCGTGAGCATCCCGATCGTCGCCGCCGGCGGCATCATGCGCGGCGGCCAGATCGCCGCGGTGCTCGCGGCGGGCGCGAGCGCGGCGCAGCTCGGCACCGCGTTCCTCGCGACGTCCGAGTCGGGCGCGAACGCCCTGCACAAGCAGGCGCTGACCAACCCCCTGTTCGTCCGTACGGAGTTGACCCGGGCCTTCTCGGGCCGCCCGGCGCGCGGCCTCGTCAACCGTTTCCTGCGCGAGCACGGACCGTACGCGCCCGCCGCCTACCCCGAGATCCACCACCTCACCTCGCCGCTGCGCAAGGCCGCCGCCAAGGCGGGCGACGCGCAGGGCATGGCGCTGTGGGCCGGGCAGGGACACCGGATGGCGCGGGAGCTGCCCGCGGGGCAGCTGGTGGAGGTGCTGGCCGGTGAACTCGCGGCGGCCAGGTCGGCGTTGGCGGGCGGGGGCGTTCGATGACAGCTCCGGTCTTCGTGGTCGAGCACTTCGACGCGGGCGGCGGCGGCCGCTACGTCCTCGAAGGGCCGGAAGGGCGGCACGCCGTCTCCGTGAAGCGGCTGCGCCCCGGCGAGGACGTCGTCCTCACGGACGGGGCCGGGCGCTGGGCGGACTGCGTGGTGCTCGACACCGAGGGCAAGGACCGGCTGATCGTCCAGCTGGACTCGGTGACCGAGGAGCCGCCGGAGGAGCCCCGGGTCACCGTCGTCCAGGCCCTGCCCAAGGGCGACCGCGGGGAACTGGCCGTGGAGACCATGACCGAGGTCGGCGTCGACACGATCGTGCCGTGGGCGGCGGCGCGCTGCATCACGCAGTGGAAGGGCGACCGCGGCCTGAAGGCACTGGGCAAGTGGCGGGCGACGGCGCGGGAGGCCGGGAAGCAGTCCCGCAGGGTGCGCTTCCCCGAGGTCACGGAGGCGGCGACGACCAAGCAGGTCGCCGCGCTGCTGGCCGGAGCCGACTTCGCCGCCGTGCTCCACGAGAGCGGGGACGAGCCGCTGGCGACCGCCGAACTGCCGTCGTCCGGCGAGATCGTGCTGGTCGTGGGGCCCGAAGGGGGCGTGGCGCCGGAGGAGTTGGCACTGTTCGAGGGGGCCGGGGCGAAGCCGTACCGCCTCGGGCGCAGTGTGCTGCGCACATCGACCGCCGGGACCGCGGCCGCGGCCGTGCTCCTGGCTCGGACCGGCCGCTGGTCCTGACCACCTCGGAGGCACCGTGGAACTCGCCCAGGTACGACTGCTCGTGAACGACTTCGCCGCCTGCTACCGCTTCTACGACGAGGTGCTCGGCCTCAAGCCGCAGTCGGGCGCCGTGGACGGCCCCTACGAGAAGTTCAGCCCCACGGTGGGCTCCGCCGGGATCGCGTTGCAGGACCGGTCCATGATGGCCGGCGTGCTCGGCGAGCTGGGCGACGAGGCGGCCGGCCACCGCTCCCTGGTGGTCCTGCGCGTGGACGCCCTGAACGCCTACTGCGAGGAGATCACCCGACGCGGCGCCAGGATCCTCCACGGCCCCGCCCCGATGACGGACCGCATGCGCGTGGCCCATCTCAAGGACCCCGAGGGCAACTTGGTGGAGCTCCAGGAGTGGCTGCTGCTGCGCACCTGACGCCTTTGCGCCCTACCGCACCGCCCTCGTCGGTGGCAGGCTGCCCTCCATGGGGGCTTCGAGGAGGGTCCGGAGGGGCACGCGCGGTCGGCGGATGGCTCTGGCGGCGACGTTCGCGGTCGTCGCCGTGGGCGGCGCGGTCGCCTGCGAACCCGGCGCCATCAGCTCCGCCTCCGTCGCCTACACCACCGACGAGACCGTCACCAAGGAACTCAACCGCCAGAAGGCGGGCGTGCGTTGGCTCACCTGCACCGCCTCCTACGGCGAGGGCGGCACGAGCGCGAAGTCGACGCCCTCCGCGAGCCGGCGGACCGTCGCCACCGTCGACTGCGAGGGCGAGACGGAGGACGGCAAGGACATCACCGTCGACGGCGAGGTGACCCACGCCGTGGACGGTGCCTGTGTGCGCGGGAACATCACCGCCAAGGTGGACGGCAAGGTGTGGTTCGAGGTCGACGGGCTCGGCGACTGCGACAGCACCAGCCCCCCGCCCGTGGGCGGAGGACCCTCGAACGGGCAGCCCGGCCCCACCGTCACGGTGACCGTCACCCAGACCATCTGGTGCGACCGGTACCCGGACTGCCGCCCCGTCGAGGGCAAGTGATCCGAACCCTGTCCCCACGACGCCGTCCTTGCATAGGGTGATCAGGTGACATCGCCCGCATACCTCCGGTTCCCCCATGTGCACGGCGACCTGGTCGCCTTCACCGCCGAGGACGACGTGTGGCTCGCGCCACTCGACGGCGGCCGGGCCTGGCGGGTCAGCGCCGACAACGTGCCGGTGACCCAGCCCCGCATCTCGCCCGACGGCACCACCGTCGCCTGGACCTCCACCCGCGACGGCGCCCCCGAGGTGCACATCGCCCCGGTCGACGGCGGCCCCGCCAGGCGGCTGACGTACTGGGGCGGTGTGAAGACCCGGGTGTGCGGCTGGACCCCGGACGGCGAGGTCCTGGTGATCAGCACCCAGGGCCAGGCGAGCCTGCGCCGCACCTGGGCGCGTGCCGTCCCGCTCGACGGCGGCCCGGCCACCACCCTGCCGTACGGGCCGGTGGGGGACGTCGCCTTCGGGCCGCACCCGGTGCTCCTGTCCGCGCCGATGGGCCGCGAGGCCGCCTGGTGGAAGCGGTACCGCGGCGGCACGGCCGGCAAGCTGTGGATCGACCGCGACGGCGACGGGGAGTTCGTACGGCTCCACGAGGAGCTCGACGGGAACATCGAGTACCCGCTGTGGGTGGGAGAGAGGATCGCGTTCCTCTCCGACCACGAGGGGACCGGCGCGCTGTACTCCTCCCTCGCCGACGGGTCCGACCTGCGCAGGCACACGCCGCTCGACGGTTTCTACGCCCGGCACGCCGCCGGCGACGGCACCCGGGTCGTCTACGCCAGCGCCGGTGAGCTGTGGATGCTCGACGACCTGGACGGTGCCGAGCCGCGCCGGCTCGACGTACGGCTCGGTGGGCAGCGCGTCGACCTTCAGCCGTTCCCGGTGAACGCCTCCCGGTGGTTCGGGGCGGCTTCCCCCGACCACACCGCGCGCGGCAGCGCCGTCTCCGTACGCGGCTCCGTCCACTGGGTCACCCACCGCTCCGGACCGGCCCGCGCGCTCGCCGCGACCCCCGGGGTGCGGGCCCGGCTGCCGCGGACGTTCCGCGCCGACGGCGAGGAGTGGGTGGTGTGGGTGACGGACGCCGAGGGCGACGACGCCCTGGAGTTCGCGCCCGCCACCGGCCTCGCCCCGGGGGCGACACCGCGCCGGCTCGCCGCCGGGCAGCTCGGCCGGGTGCTGGACCTCGCCATGGCGCCCGACGGCAGCCGCGCCGCCGTGGCCTCCCACGACGGCCGTCTGCTGCTCGTCGAGCGGGAGACGGGCGAGGTGCGGGAGCTGGACCGCAGCGAGGACGGAGACGTGTCCGGGCTGGTCTTCTCGCCCGACTCGTCCTGGCTCGCCTGGTCCCACCCCGGCCCGCGGCCCCTGTGCCAGCTGAAGCTCGCCAACACCACCGACCTGTCGGTCACCGAGGCGACCCCGCTGCGCTTCCAGGACTACGCGCCGGCGTTCACGGTGGACGGCAAGCACCTCGCGTTCCTGTCGACCCGCTCCTTCGACCCGGTCTACGACGAGCACGTCTTCGACCTGGCCTTCGTGGAGGGCGCCCGGCCGCACCTCATCACCCTCGCGGCCACCACCCCCTCCCCGTTCGGGCCGCAGCGGCACGGCCGGTCCTTCGAGACACCCGACCGGGAGGAGACCCCGGACAGCGAGGGCACCCCCACCACCCGCATCGACCTGGAGGGGCTCGCCGACCGCATCGTGCCGTTCCCGGTGGAGGCCGCCCGCTACTCCAACCTGCGCGCCGCCAAGGACGGCGTCCTGTGGCTGCGCCACCCGGTCGCCGGTGTGCTCGGCGCGTCCCGGGCCACCCCGGACGACCCCGACCCCAAGTCCGAGCTGGAGCGGTACGACCTCGCCCAGCAGCGCGTGGAGCATCTCGCCGTGGACGCCGACCACTTCGAGGTGAGCGGCGACGGCAAGCGGGTCCTGCTGTGGACCGACGGACGGCTGAAGGTCGTGCCCAGCGACCGGCGCGCCTCGAACGACGACGACAGCGACAGCAACATCACCGTCGACCTCAGCCGCGTACGCCAGTTCATCGACCCGGCCGCCGAGTGGCGGCAGATGTTCGACGAGAACGGCCGCATCATGCGCGACCACTTCTGGCGGCCCGACATGAGCGGCGTCGACTGGGCCGGCGTCCTCGACCGCTACCGCCCGGTCGTGGACCGCTGCGCCACCCACGACGACCTCGTCGACCTGCTGTGGGAGGTACAGGGCGAACTCGGCACCTCGCACGCCTACGTCACCCCGCGCGGCGGCTTCGGCGGCGGACCCCGCCAGGGCCTGCTCGGCGCCGACATCTCCCGCCACGAGGACGGCAGTTGGCGCGTCGACCGCATCCTGCCCTCCGAGACCTCCGACCCGGACGCCCGCAGTCCGCTGGCCGCGCCCGGCGTCGCGGTGCGCCCCGGGGACGCGATCCTGGCGATCGCCGGACAGCCGGTCGACCCGGTGACCGGCCCCGGCCCGCTGCTGATCGGCACGGCGGGCAAGCCCGTCGAGCTGACGATCTCCCCGTCCGGCGGCGGCGACCCGCGGCACGCCGTCGTCGTCCCGGTCGCGGACGAGGAACCGCTGCGCTACCACGCCTGGGTCACCGACCGGCGCGCCTACGTCCACGAGAAGTCCGGCGGCCGCCTCGGCTACCTGCACGTTCCCGACATGCAGGCGCCCGGCTGGGCCCAGATCCACCGTGACCTGCGCGTGGAGGTGGCCCGCGAGGGCCTGGTCGTCGACGTCCGCGAGAACCGCGGCGGCCACACCTCCCAGCTGGTCGTCGAGAAACTCGCCCGCCGTGTCGTCGGCTGGGCCGTGCCCCGCGGGATGCGCGCCTACAGCTACCCCGAGGACGCCCCCCGCGGCCCCGTCGTCGCCGTCGCCAACGAGTTCTCCGGCTCCGACGGCGACATCGTCAACGCCGCGATCAAGGCCCTGGGCCTCGGCCCGGTCGTCGGCACCCGCACCTGGGGCGGCGTCATCGGCATCGACAGCCGCTACCGACTCGTCGACGGCACCCTCGTCACCCAGCCCAAGTACGCCTTCTGGCTGGAGGGCTACGAATGGGGAGTGGAGAACCACGGCGTGGACCCCGACGTGGAGATCGTCCAACGCCCCCAGGACTACGCGGCAGACAGAGACACCCAACTGGACGAGGCCATCCGACTGGCACTGGAGAGCCTGGAGACAGCACCGGCGAAAACGCCCCCGGCCATGCCAACCCTTTAGGGGCGCGGGGAACTGCGCGACCAGCCACAACGCACCCGCACCCGACGACGATACGATGCCCGAGTCGGACACAAGATCGGCCAACCCCCGGAGGGACCATGGCAGGGGAGCCCCAGGAAGACTGCCTGTTCTGCAAGATCGTCGCCGGCACCATCCCGGCGACCATCGTCCGCGAAACAGACACCACCGTCGCGTTCCGCGACATCAACCCCCAGGCCCCCACCCACGTCCTGATCATCCCCAAGGCGCACCACGAGAACGCCGCCGCCCTCGCCACCGCCGACCCGGCCCTCACCGCGGACGTGCTCCGCGAGGCCCAGGCCGTCGCCGACCAGGAAAAGCTGGAGAGCTACCGCCTCGTGTTCAACACCGGCAGCGGCGCCGGCCAGACGGTCTGGCACGTGCACGCCCACATCCTCGGCGGCCGCGGCCTCGAATGGCCCCCGGGATGATCCGCGTTGTCCGTACGTGAACTCGTGGTGCTCGGCACCGCCAGCCAGGTCCCGACCCGGCACCGCAACCACAACGGCTACCTGCTCCGCTGGGACGGCGAGGGCATCCTGTTCGACCCCGGCGAGGGCACGCAGCGCCAGATGCTGCGCGCCGGGGTGGCCGCGCACGACCTCGACCGGATCTGCGTCACGCACTTCCACGGCGACCACTCCCTCGGCCTCGCCGGCGTGATCCAGCGCATCAACCTCGACAAGGTCCCGCACGAGATCACCGCCCACTACCCCCGCTCCGGGCAGCGCTTCTTCGACCGGCTCCGGTACGCCACCGCCTACCGCGAGACCGTCGGTATCACCGAGGCCCCGGTCGCTGCCGACGGGCCCCTCGCCCATACGGAGGGCTACACGCTGGAGGCCCGCAAGCTGTCGCACCCGGTGGAGTCGTACGGCTACCGGATCATCGAGCCCGACGGCCGCCGCATGCTGCCCGAGCGGCTCGCCGCGCACGGCATCAAGGGCCCGGACGTCGGCCGGATCCAGCGCGAGGGCTCCCTCGGCGGGGTCTCGCTCGACGACGTCAGCGAGGCGCGGCGCGGGCAGCGGTTCGCGTTCGTCATGGACACCCGGTTGTGCGACGGCGTGCACGCGCTCGCCGAGGGCTGCGACATGCTCGTCATCGAGTCGACGTTCCTCGACGAGGACGAGGAACTCGCCGTCGAGCACGGGCATCTGACTGCCGGTCAGGCCGCCCGGGTGGCCCGGGACGGCGGTGTGCGGCACCTCGTGCTGACCCACTTCAGCCAGCGCTACACCGACCCGGACGATTTCGAGCGGCAGGCCCGGGCCGCCGGGTACGAGGGTGAGCTCACCGTGGCGCATGATCTGCTGAGGGTGCCGGTACCGAAGCGTCGGTGAAACAGCCGTACGATGAATTGATGTCCCTCCCCAAAGCCGAACTGCACCTTCACATCGAAGGCACCCTGGAACCGGAACTCGCCTTCGAGCTCGCCGCGCGGGGCGGCGTCACGCTGCCGTACGCGTCCACGGACGAGCTGCGCGAGGCGTACCGGTTCGAGGACCTCCAGTCCTTCCTGAACCTGTACTACGAGCTGATGGCCGTCCTGCGCACCGAGCGGGACTTCGAGGACCTCGCGAACGCCTACCTCGAACGTGCCGCCGCCCAGGGCGTGCGGCACGCGGAGATCTTCTTCGACCCGCAGGCCCACACCAGCCGCGGTCTGGAGCTCGGCACGGTCGTCGAGGGGCTGTGGCGCGCGCTGGGGAACAGTGAGGCGAACCACGGCGTCTCGACCCGGCTGATCCTGTGCTTCCTGCGCGACGAGTCCGCCGAGTCGGCCCTGGCCACGCTGGACGCCGCCAAGCCGTACCTGGACCGGATCACCGGCGTCGGCCTCGACTCGGCCGAGGTCGGGCACCCGCCGGTGAAGTTCCGCGAGGTCTACGAGGCCGCCGCCGCGCTCGGGCTGCGGAGGGTCGCGCACGCCGGTGAGGAGGGGCCGCCGGAGTACATCATCGAGGCGCTGGACATCCTCGGCGTGGAGCGGGTCGACCACGGGCTGCGCTGCGTGGAGGACCCGGCGCTGGTGGAGCGGCTGGTGCGCGACCGGGTGCCGCTGACCCTGTGCCCCCTGTCGAACGTCCGGCTGCGCACGGTCGACACGCTCGCCGACCACCCGCTGCCCGCGATGCTGGACGCCGGCCTGATGTGCACGGTGAACTCGGACGACCCGGCCTACTTCGGCGGCTACGCCGGCGACAACTTCGACGCCGTGCGCGAGACCCTCGGCCTGACCGAGGACCGGCTGCGCGAGCTCGCCCGCAACTCCTTCCTCGCCTCCTTCCTGGACGACGACGAGGAGCTGCGGGCGCGGTATCTCGCCGAGGTGGAGGCGTACACCTTCACCTAGGGCCTAGAAGACCTCCGACCCCGCCTTGTCGTAGTCACGCTGGGCGGGGACGGCAGGGGTCTCCACGGGGATCTCCACCACCGGCTGTTCCGGGGCGCCGATCTCGGGGACGGCGCCGGTGGGGGTGCCCGTGGCGGCGGCGACCAGGGCGGCCGGGTGACCGCCGCGGCGGCGGATCGCGCCGGGCAGCAGCGGGCGTCCGCCGGTGTGCAGGGCGACGGCGGTCATCGGCAGGGCGATGACCAGCAGACCGGCGGCCAGGATCGTGCCCATGACCGGGAAGCCGGCCTGCGCCGACAGCACACTGCCGGTCAGCGGCCCGGCGGCCGTGCCCAGCGAGGACGCCGAGCCGACCAGCACCGCCCAGCGGCCGCGCGGGTCGAGCGAGGCGGCGAGGCCGATCAGGTAGGACAGCACCACCGGGTACAGCGTGTTCCAGGCGATCTCGCCGGTCGCGAAGCTCGTCAGGTCGGTCGCGGAGGCGCTGAGCACGATGCAGCCGGCGATGAGGACGGTGCCCGCCCCGATCGGCACGGCGCGTCCCAGTCGCGCCCCGAGCGCGCCCGCCGCGAGGACACCGGTCAGCCCGGCCACCAGGGCCACGGCGAAGACGGCGCCGACGGTGGCCTCGCCGAGGCCGGCCTGTGCCAGGCCTATCTGTCCGCTCACGCCCCACAGGGAGTTCTGGGCGAGCGACCAGCACAGCATGGCGGCGGCCAGCAGCAGCCCGGAACGGGCGTGCGGCAGCCGGGCCTTGTCGTGCCGGGTGGGCGCGGCGGGGGCACCGGCGGGGAGCCGGCCGGTGAGCGGCCAGACGGCCAGGGCCGTGAGGGCGATCGCGGCCAGCGGCAGGCCGTGCCCCGGACCGAGGTGCGGGACCGTCAGATACACGGCGCCCGCGAGGGCGGAGACGCTGAGCAGACCGGCCGTGGACGCCCGGTGCGGATCCCGCTGCCCGGCTATCAGGGTGGCGGCGACGGTGGTGGCCGTGCCGGAGCCGAACCCGCCGACGACCGCGCCGGTGACGACGGCCGGGACGGCGGTGGTCAGCGCGGCGGCGCCGTAGCCGAGCAGGGCCAGGGCGAGACCGAGCCGGGCGAGGGTGCGGGCCCCGATCCGTTCGACGCGCGAGGCCAGGACGAATCCGGCGGTCGCCGAACTCAGCAGCAGCGCGCTGCCGACGGCGCCGGCCTGCGTGGTGGAGAGCGGAAGGCCCGAATCGAGCCGGCCGACGGTGGTCGGCAGCAGATACGGAGCGAGGTACCCGGCCGTGAAAAGGGCGACGAGGGGCCAGGGGGTGGTGCGGGGGGCGAACACGGGCGTTCCCAGGGCATGCGAAAGGAGCGGAAGAAAAGGGGGAGGGGGCGACGACCGTCGACGGACAGGAACGCGCGGGCAATTTGTATCAAGCAAGTAGTCGGGGACGAGAACCCGGGGGGTGTGATGTGGGGCACGTTGCGTTTGGGGTGCTGAACCCCGGGTAGACGAGAGCCTTTCGAGCGGTGTTTCAGGACTCTCCCGCTACCGCCAGTGCACCGTTCCGCCGCCTGCCGGGACCGTCGCCTCGGCCTTCGCCCGGACCTCCCGCATCACGGCGATGATCCGCTCCTCGTGCTCCGGCGTGAGCCGGGCCACCGGCACCGAGCAGCTGATCGCGTCCTGTGCCGGGGTGTCGTAGCGCAGGGCGAACCCGAAGCCGACGATGCCCGTCACGCCCTCCTCCCGGTCCACGGAGTGGCCGTGGGCCCGGACACCGGCGAGGTCGGCCGCCAGGGACTCCCGGGTCGTGTGCGAGTTCGGGGTCAGCGCCGCGTACGGCCCCTCGGGCAGCTCCTCGTCCGGGCGCTCCGCCAGCAGCGCCTTGCCCAGGGCTCCGGCGTGCGCGGGCAGCCGTCGGCCCACCCGGCTGATCGTACGCAGGTACTCGTGCGACTCCCGCGTCGCCAGGTAGGTCACGTCCCTGCCGTCCAGCCGGCCCATGTGGATCGTCTCGCCGAGCGCCTCGGACGCCTCGTCGAGGTACGGCCGCACCGCCCGGACCCGCGGGTCGGAGTCCAGGTAGCTCGTGCCGGTGAGCAAAGCGTGGATGCCGATGCCGTACAGGGAGCCGGTGATGTCGGTGCGGACCCAGCCGCGCGAGATTAGGGTCTGGAGCAGCGCGTACATCGAGCTGCGCGGCACGCCGAGTTCGTCCGCGAGCTCCTGGAGCCGCGCGGGGCGGTCCCCGCGTGCCGCCAGGAGTTCCAGCAGCTCGACCGTGCGGGCCGCGGACTTCACCTCGCGGACGCCCCCTGTGTCTGGCATGGCCCGATGGTAATCCGGCCGCCGTGACGGTTGACGTGCGCGTACCCAACCAGCATTCTCATACATAGATGGCGTCTACATAAGGAGATGAGCGCGGAGATGACCCCGAGCGCTGGACCGGGCACGGTCGCGCACCGGCTGCGGGAGGGCATGGCCGGCGGCGTGCTGTCGTTCCCGCTGACCAGCTTCCGCGACGACGGCACCCTCGACCCGGACGGCTTCCGCGCCTACGTCGCACAGCGGCTCGCCGCCTCGCCCGGCGCCGTCTTCCCCGCCTGCGGCACCGGCGAGTTCTTCTCGCTCGACGAGGACGAGTACCGGCAGGTCGTGACCATCGCCGTCGAGGAGGCGGCGGGCCGCGTACCGGTCGTGGCCGGGACCGGATACGGCTGGGCACAGGCCGCCCGGTTCGCGCGTATCGCCGAGGAGGCCGGCGCCGACGCGCTCCTCGTGCTGCCCCACTACCTCGTCGCCGCTCCGCAGGACGGGCTGGTCGCCCAGCTGGAGCACATCGCCGCCCGCACCCGGCTGCCCCTGATCGCCTACCAGCGCGGCCAGGTCGCCTTCACCGCCGCCTCGGTCGAGCGCATCGCCGCCCTTCCGAACGTCATCGGCCTCAAGGACGGTCACAGCGACCTCGACCGGCTCCAGCGCCTCACGCTCGCCGCGCCCGAGGACTTCCTGTTCTTCAACGGCGCCGCCACCGCCGAGATCCAGGCCCGGGCCTACGCGACCGTCGGCGTCCCCGCCTACTCCTCCGCCGTGCACGCCTTCGCCCCCGAGATCGCCGACGCCTTCTTCACCGCCCTGCGCGACGACGACCACGCCACCGTCGACACACTGCTGCGCGGCTTCTACGTCCCGCTCGTCGAACTGCGCGACCGCGTCCCCGGGTACGCCGTGTCGCTGGTGAAGGCGGCGGCCCGGCTGCGCGGCCACCGGGTCGGACCGGTACGCGCCCCGCTCACCGACCCCTCGCCCGCCGACCTGGCCGCCCTCACCGCCCTCCTCGCCGCCGGACTCGACCTCGTAGGAGCAGCCCTGTGAACCTCACCATCACCGACGTCCGGCTGACGCCGATCCTGGTCGCCGACCCGCCGCTGCTGAACACCCAGGGCGTGCACCAGCCGTACACGCCCCGGCTGATCGTCGAGGTCGTCACCGCGGACGGGGTCACGGGCGTGGGGGAGACCTACGGCGACACCAAGTACCTGGAGCTGGCCCGGCCCTTCGCCGAGCGGCTGAAGGGGCGGCGGGTCAGCGACCTGGGCGGGCTGTTCACGGTCGCGGACCAGGTCACGGTGGACGCCTCCCGGGTCGAGAACGCCGTGGACGTCGGCGGGCTGCGCGGGGTCCAGACCGCCGACAAACTGCGGCTGTCCGTCGTCTCCGGCTTCGAGGTCGCCTGCCTCGACGCCCTCGGCAAGGCCCTCGGGCTGCCCGTGCACGCGCTGCTCGGCGGCAAGGTGCGCGACGCCGTCGAGTACAGCGCGTACCTGTTCTACAAGTGGGCCGACCACCCGGCGGGCGTCGCCTGCGAGAAGGACGACTGGGGGGCCGCCGTCGACCCGGCCGGGGTGGTGGAACAGGCCCGGCGGTTCACCGAGCGGTACGGCTTCACCTCCTTCAAGCTCAAGGGCGGTGTCTTCCCGCCCGACGAGGAGATCGCCGCGATCAAGGCGCTGGCCGAGGCGTTCCCGGGGCATCCGCTGCGGCTGGACCCCAACGGCGCCTGGTCCGTGGAGACCTCGCTGAAGGTGGCGCAGGAGCTCGGGGACGTCCTGGAGTACCTGGAGGACCCGACCCTCGGCACCCCCGGCATGGCCGAGGTCGCCGAGCGGACCGGGGTCCCGCTGGCGACCAACATGTGCGTGACGACCTTCGCCGAGATCAAGGAGGCGTTCACCAAGAACGCCGTCCAGGTCGTGCTCTCCGACCACCACTACTGGGGCGGGCTGCGCAACACCCAGCAGCTCGCCGCCGTCTGCCGCACCTTCGGCGTCGGTGTGTCGATGCACTCCAACACCCACCTGGGCATCTCGCTCGCCGCGATGACCCACGTGGCGGCCACCGTCCCGGATCTGCACCACGCCTGCGACTCCCACTACCCCTGGCAGTCGGAGGACGTGCTCACCGAGCGGCTCACCTTCGAGGGCGGCAAGGTGACCGTGTCCGACGCGCCCGGGCTCGGTGTGGAGCTCGACCGTGACCGGCTGGCCGAGCTGCACCAGCGGTGGCTGGACGACGCCGGCGCGCTGCGGGACCGCGACGACGCGGCGGCGATGCGGGTCGCCGATCCCGAGTGGGTGACGCCCTCGATGCCGCGCTGGTGACACCGATGCATGCGTGACCGGCGTCACGTTGTCGGTGGTGTGGTGCAGACTGGGCTGATCCGCACCACGTCAGGGAGCGCACCGTGATCGCGTCCACCGTCCCGGCCGGAAAGGGCCCGAGAAAGGGATCGCACCGCCAGACCCAGGTCGATCCCCTCGCCTCGCTGCGAGCCCCGGACGACCCGCCCTGGGACGTCTACCTCACCGGCACCGTCTTCCTCGACATCATCTTCACCGGGCTCGACTCCGCCCCGGTGCGCGGGACGGAGTCCTGGGCCCGCGGGATGGGGTCGAGCCCCGGCGGCGTCGCCAACATGGCGACCGCGCTGGCCCGCCTCGGCCTGCGCACCTCCCTCGCGGCGGCCTTCGGCGACGACCACTACGGCGACTACTGCTGGGACGCCCTGGAGCACGGCGAGGGCATCGACCTCTCCCCGTCGCGCACGGTGCCCGGCTGGCACTCCCCGGTGACCGTCTCCATGGCGTACGAGGGGGAGCGCACGATGGTCTCGCACGGCCACGAGCCGCCCCCGGAGGAACCCGCCCCCGACTGCCCGCCCCGCGCCCGTGCCGCCGTCGCCTCCCTCTCGCCCGGTGTCAGCGCGCCCTGGATCGCCCAGGCGGCGGGCAAGGGCACCCGCGTCTTCGGCGACGTCGGCTGGGACGACACCGGCGCGTGGGACCTGGCGGGCCTGCCCGACCTGCGGCACTGCGAGGCGTTCCTGCCGAACGCGGAGGAGGCGATGCGGTACACGGGGGCGGACAGCCCGCGGGCCGCCGCGCACGCCCTGACGGAGTACGTGCCGGTCGCCGTGGTGACCCTCGGGGCGGACGGAGCGTACGCGGTGGACCGGCGCACCGGGGAGACGGCCGAGGTGCCGGCCATCGCCGTCGAGGCGCTCGACCCCACGGGTGCCGGAGACGTGTTCGTCGCCGGGTTCGTGGCCGGGACGCTGGCGGACTGGCCGCTGGCGGACCGGCTGGCCTTCGCCGGGCTGACGGCGGCGCTGTCGGTGCAGGAGTTCGGGGGGTCGTTGTCGGCGCCCGGGTGGTCGGAGATCGCGGCGTGGTGGCGCAGGGTGCAGTCGGTGGAGGGGCAGTCGCAGGCGGCGTTGCGGAGGTACGGGTTCCTCGCGGGGCTCGTGCCGGAGGAGTTGGTGAGACCCTGGCCGTTGCGGAGAGCTGTTCCCACGATCGGCTTCCGGCGCTCGGCGTGACCCCCTGGCCTGCCAGGGGGCTCCGCCCCCTGGACCCCCGGCCTGTGCCCATCCACCACCCGACACGGCCGGCCAAGACGCACCGTCGCCTCCCGACACGGCCGGCCGAGCCTGGCTGTCGCCTTCCGTTTCCGGCCCCGCCTCCAAAACCCCTACGGCGTTGTCAGTCCCCCGTCGTACCCTGGGAATCGCGAGGCCGCCCTCAGCTACGCGGCCGTGAAGAGGAGGATCCGCAGGCCTTAAGCGCCGGCCCATGACTCAATCATCGACAGCTCACACCGCCGCGCAGGAGCAGGCGAGAGCGCAGTTCACCGTCCCCGCCCAGCACCCCATGGTGACCGTGCTGGGATCCGGCGACTCCCTCCTGCGCGTGATCGAGAAGGCCTTCCCGGCGGCCGACATCCACGTCCGGGGCAACGAGATCAGCGCGGTCGGCGACCCGAAGGACGTCGCCCTCATTTCGCGCGTGTTCGACGAGATGATGCTGGTGCTCCGCACCGGGCAGCCGATGACGGAGGACGCAGTGGAACGCTCGATCGCCATGCTGAAGGCGAGCGAGAACGGGGAGAGCGACGGCCAGGAGACCCCGGCCCAGGTGCTCACGCAGAACATCCTGTCCTCGCGAGGCCGCACGATCCGCCCCAAGACGCTCAACCAGAAGCGCTACGTGGACGCGATCGACAAGCACACGGTCGTCTTCGGCATCGGCCCCGCCGGCACCGGCAAGACGTACCTGGCGATGGCCAAGGCGGTGCAGGCCCTGCAGTCCAAGCAGGTCAACCGCATCATCCTGACCCGCCCCGCGGTCGAGGCCGGAGAGCGGCTCGGATTCCTCCCGGGCACGCTCTACGAGAAGATCGACCCCTACCTGCGCCCGCTCTACGACGCGCTGCACGACATGCTCGACCCGGACTCCATCCCGCGGCTGATGGCGGCCGGCACCATCGAGGTCGCGCCGCTCGCCTACATGCGCGGCCGCACCCTCAACGACGCCTTCATCATCCTGGACGAGGCCCAGAACACGAGCCCCGAGCAGATGAAGATGTTCCTCACCCGCCTCGGCTTCGACTCGAAGATCGTGATCACGGGTGACGTGACCCAGGTGGACCTGCCCGACGGCCAGAAGTCGGGTCTGCGGCAGGTGCAGGACATCCTGGACGGCGTCGAGGACGTCCACTTCTCCCGGCTTTCGTCCCACGACGTGGTCCGGCACAAGCTGGTGGGCCGTATCGTCGACGCGTACGAGAAGTACGACACCACGCACGGCACCCAGAACGGCGGGAACAAGAGCCGCGGCAAGTCCGTGCACAAGGGGAAGTAGACAAGCACAACACCATGTCGATCGACGTCAACAACGAGTCCGGCACCGAGGTCGACGAGCAGGCGATCCTCGACATCGCCCGCTACGCACTCGCGCGGATGCGCATCCACCCGCTCTCCGAGCTCTCGGTGATCGTCGTGGACGCCGACGCCATGGAGCAGCTCCACATCCAGTGGATGGACCTGCCGGGCCCGACGGATGTCATGTCCTTCCCGATGGACGAGCTGCGTCCGCCGTCCAAGGACGACGACGAGCCGCCGCAGGGGCTGCTCGGCGACATCGTGCTGTGCCCCGAGGTCGCCACCAAGCAGGGCCAGGAAGCGGAGACGCAGCACTCCATGGACGAGGAGCTCCAGTTGCTCACCGTCCACGGCGTGCTGCACCTGCTGGGCTACGACCACGAGGAGCCGGACGAGAAGGCCGAGATGTTCGGACTCCAGGCGGCCATCGTGGACGGCTGGCGCGCGGAGCGGGGCCTGACCGGTCCCTCCCCGGCGCCGACGGTCTCGTAGCGCCGCCGATGAGTCCGCAACTCGCCCTGGGTGCCATCGCCCTGGTCGTCGTGGCCTGGCTGGCCGCCTGCGCGGAGGCGGGCCTCGCGCGCGTCTCCAGCTTCCGCGCCGAGGAGGCCGTGCGCTCCGGCCGCCGCGGCAGCGCCAAGCTCTCCCAGGTCGCCGCCGACCCGACCCGCTACCTCAACGTGGCGTTGCTGGTCCGCGTCGCCTGCGAGATGGCCGCCGCCGCGCTGATCACCTACGGCTGCCTGAAGGCGTTCGACGGCACCACGGAGGCCCTGCTGGTCGCCATCGCGGTGATGGTCCTGGTGTCCTACGTGGCCGTCGGGGTCTCGCCGCGCACCATCGGCCGCCAGCACCCGCTGAACACGGCGACGGTCTCGGCGTACGTCCTGGTGCCGCTGGCCCGGGTCATGGGCCCGATCCCGTCGCTGCTCATCCTCATCGGTAACGCGCTCACCCCCGGCAAGGGCTTCCGGCGCGGCCCGTTCGCCTCCGAGGCGGAGCTGCGGGCGCTGGTCGACCTCGCCGAGAAGGAGTCCCTCATCGAGGACGAGGAGCGCCGCATGGTGCACTCGGTCTTCGAACTGGGCGACACCCTCGTCCGGGAGGTCATGGTCCCGCGCACGGACCTCGTGGTCATCGAGCGCTTCAAGACCATCCGCCAGGCCCTCACCCTCGCCCTGCGCTCCGGCTTCTCCCGCATCCCGGTGACCGGCGAGAGCGAGGACGACATCGTCGGGATCGTGTATCTGAAGGACCTGGTCCGCAAGACGCACATCAGCCGCGACGCCGAGTCCGAGCAGGTGTCCACGGCCATGCGCCCGGCGTTCTTCGTGCCCGACACCAAGAACGCCGGCGACCTGCTGCGCGAGATGCAGAAGGAACGCAACCACGTCGCCGTCGTCATCGACGAGTACGGCGGCACCGCCGGCATCGTCACCATCGAGGACATCCTCGAGGAGATCGTCGGCGAGATCACCGACGAGTACGACCGCGAACTGCCGCCGGTGGAGGACCTCGGCAAGGACCGCTACCGGGTCACGGCCCGCCTCGACATCAGTGACCTGGGCGAGCTGTACGGCCTGGAGGAGTTCGACGACGAGGACGTCGAGACGGTCGGCGGGCTGCTGGCGAAGGCGCTGGGCCGCGTCCCCATCGCCGGGGCGTCGTCCGTCGTCGCCCTCCCCGACGGCCGGGAACTGCGGCTGACCGCGGAGGCCGCGGCAGGCCGCCGCAACAAGATCGTGACGGTGCTCGCGGAGCCGGTGCCCCCGGCGGACCCCGCGGAGGAGGAGAAGCCGGAGTGACTCCCCAGGAACTGCGCGCGTTCTGCCTGTCCTTCAACGCGGCGGTGGAGGACTTCCCGTTCAGCCCGGAGATCTCGGTCTTCAAGGTGCGGGGCAAGCTGTTCGCCCTGTCGCACCTCGACGCGCGTCCCCTGAAGGTCAACCTCAAGTGCGACCCGGACGACGCGATCCGGCTGCGCCGCGAGCACGAGGGGCTCGTCGTCCCCGGCTGGCACATGAACAAGCGCCACTGGAACACCGTCACGGCCGACGGCGAGCTCCCGGATCAGCTGGTCCGGGAGCTCATCGAGGACTCGTACGACCTGGTGGTGGCGGGCCTACCGCGAGCCGAGCGCCTCCGGCTCGACCGCTCCTGAGGCCCTCTGCGCATCCGCCCTGCGGCCCCGCAGGCCGAGGCCGACGAGGACGGCCGCCGCCAGCACGATCGCGGTCTCCACCGCGAGGACCGTGTGGAGGCCGGTCAGCAGGTCCGACGAGGTGGTCGCGAGGACGCCCAGCAGCGGGATGCCGATGGTGATGCCGACCTGCTGGGTGGAGGTGACCAGACCGGTCGCCAGGCCCTGCTCCGCGTCGGGAACTCCGGACGTGACCGTCAGGCCGTAGGAGACGATCGCGCCGAGGTGGCACATGCTCGCCAGCGAGACGGCGGCCGTGGCGAGCCACACCGACCAGACGTGGGTGCCCAGCCCCAGCATCGCGGCGGTCAGCACACCCTGCCCGGCGAGCGAGCCGACGAGCGTGCGGCGGGCGCCGAAACGCCCGATGACCCGGGCGGCGAGGGTCCCGGCGACCGCCGACAGCACGCCCTGCACGCCGAAGACCAGCCCGGTCTCGAAGGCGGACAGGCGCAGGGTCTCCTGGAAGTACAGGGTCAGCACGAACACCACCGTCGACATCATCGAGAAGGTGACCAGACCGCCCACGTTGCCCCACGCCACGGTGCGCCGGCGCAGCATCGGCAGGGAGACCAGCGGCGCCTCGGTGCGGGACTCGACGCGCACGAACGCGATGAGCAGTGCCGAACCCGCGACCAGGGTCGCGATGACGTCGACATGGCCGAAACCGCGGTCGGCGGCCGTCGACAGGGCGTAGATCACGCAGAGCAGACCGCCGGTGACGGTGACCGCGCCCGGCACGTCCAGGCGCCCGCGCTCGGGGGTGCGGGACTCCGGCAGCAGACCGGGGGCCAGGGGCAGGACGATCAGCGCGAAGAGGGCGAGCACGCCCATGGTGGAGCGCCAGCCCAGCAGGTCGGTCAGGACACCACCGGCCACCATGCCGACGGTGAAGCCGAGCGAGAGCAGCGTGCCCGAGATGCCGAGGGCGCGGTCGCGGGCCGGCCCCTCCGCGAAGGTCGTGGTGAGCAGGGACATCCCGGTCGGCACGATGGCCGCCGCGCCGATCCCCTGCAGGGCCCGCCCGGTCAGGAACGACGCGGGGTCCCAGGCGAAGGTGGCCAGCAGCGAGGCCGCCCCGAACAGGGCGAGTCCGGTCAGGAACAGCCGTCGGCGGCCGTACAGGTCGCCGACGCGGCCGAAGAGGAGCAGGAAGCCGCCGGACGGCAGCGCGAACGCGGTGACCGCCCACTGCAACGCCGACTGGCTCATGCCGAGGTCGGCGCCGAGGACGGGCAGTGCCACGTTCAGCACGGAGAAGTCGAGGGCCACCATGAACTGGGCGGCGCACAGGACGAACAGGACGAGTCTGTCGCGCGTCGACAGCCGTGGTGTGTCGAGCGGTGGGGGTGCGGGTGTGGTGTCGATCGCCATGGGCAAGAGCCTGCGGCCGGCGGAATAGCCGTGGGTAGCGGCAGGTTGTCCTGGTGGTCACACCACCAGACACGAGGGGGACGGGTCCGTGCCCGTGGACGAGCTCAAGGCCCGGCGGCGAAGTGAGCTGCGCGAGTTCCTGATGAGCCGGAGGGCCCGGATCAGCCCGGCCGAAGCCGGACTCCCGGACGGTGGCGCCCGCCGCCGCACCCCGGGGCTGCGCCGCGAGGAGGTCGCGGTGCTCGCCGGTGTCGGCGCCTCCTGGTACCAGTGGCTGGAACAGGGCCGGGACATCTCGGTCTCCCCGCAGGTCCTCGACTCCGTCGCCCGGGTCCTGCGGCTGAACAACGCCGAGCGCCGCCACCTCTACGCCCTCGCCGGCATGAACCCGCCCGTGCCCGAGGCCGAGCCGGACAAGCAGCGGGACATGTGCGAGGGGCTGCGGCGGCTGATCGACGCGTGGATGCCGTACCCGGCGCACATCATGGACTCGTACTACAACTGCGTGCTGTACAACGACGCGGCCGCGTCCGTCCTCGGAATGCGGCCCGGCATCACGCAGAACTGCATCATCGACTTCTTCACCGACCCGATGTACCGCTCCCGTGCGCTGAGTTGGGAGCGGAACGCGCGCACGGTCGTCGCGCAGTTCCGGGCCGCCTGCCTGGCCAGCCCGGACGACGAGGGGTTCCAGGAGGTGGTGGCCGAACTGAAGGCGGCGAGCGCGGAGTTCGCCGAGCTGTGGGAGCGGCGGGACATCGAGGAGGCCGGGCAGATCCGCAAGGAGATGGACCACCCGGTGGTGGGGCTGCTGTGCTTCGAGTCCAGCGTGATGAAGCTGCCGGCGCGGCCGGACCTGGCGGTCGTGCTGCACACGCCGCTGAACGAGGCGGACACCGCGGCCAAACTGGAGTGGCTGGCGTCGCCCGAGGGACGGCGCGGGGCGATGTACCCCGTGGCGGGATAGCGGCGGTACCTGTTCGTATGCTCGGGGCATGACCGACAGCAACGCGCTCGACCCCGAGGACCGCAAGATCGTCACCCTGGCCCGTTCCGCGCGGGCCCGCAACGGCGTGCCCGAGGGCGCGGCCGTACGGGACGAGACCGGACGCACCTATGTCGCGGGCACCGTGGCCCTCGACTCCCTGAAGCTCAGTGCCCTGCGGACGGCGGTGGCGATGGCCGTGGCCTCGGGCGCGACGTCCCTGGAGGCGGCGGCCGTCGTGACCGAGGCGGAGACCGCGACCGCGGAGGACCGGGCGGCGGTACGGGATCTCGGCGGTGCGGAGACGCCGGTGCTGGTGGCCGGGCCCGACGGGGTTGTCCGGCTGAGGGTCTCTGCGGGCTGAGGACCTGGGGGCTGCGCCCCCAGACCCCCCATCGGCCTGGACGGCCTCGTCCTCAATCGCCGGACGGTCTGGTTGGTGCCCACCGGGCTGTCCGGTGAGCCCTGGCCGAACTTCGCTGTAACCGGCGGTAATTAGGCCAGATTTCAACCTTGCCGCCGTCTGCCCCACACGCATCAATGGAACCGTAAATTCCGACGGACCGTCAGGTTCGGCTCTCGCGCAGCGTGCCCGCACTCACCTGCCGAGCGGTCCCCCCACCACGAAAAGGGAGCCGGAATCCCATGAGACGCAAGCGAATCGGAGCAGGTGCGGCACTGGCGGCCGGGGCCCTCGCGGTCACCGGGCTCGCCTTCGCACCGGCAGCTCTCGCCGTCACCCCCCAGACGGCGACGATCAGCGCGGACTGCGGCGCGTTCGGCAGCGGCGAGGCCACGCTCACCGCCACACAGGACGGCACCGCCGCCACCGTCACCGTCAAGTCCTCCGCCATCACCGCGCCGATCGCGCTCGGCGAGGACTCGATCACGTCCACCCTCACCCTGGTGAAGGCCGGCGGCGGCACCGTCGACTTCACCGGCACGGAGAACCCGGCGATCGCCGCCGGTGCCCCCGTCGAGGTCGGTCCCCTCAGCGGCACCGTGGCCTCCGGCGACAGCCTGGAGGCCTTCGGCGGCTCGCTGAGGATGACCGTCTTCGGCATCACGATCACCTGCACGGCGGCCGGGCCGCAGTCGCCGGGCCCGTTCGTGTTCGACTGACAGCCCTGACCGAAGCGAGGCGGCCCCGGTGTCAGAGCGCGTCGGGGCCGCGCTCGCCCGTCCGCACCCGGACGACGGTGTCCACGGGCAGCGCCCAGACCTTCCCGTCGCCGATCTTGCCGGTCTGTGCGGCCTTCACGACCGCGTCGATGACGGCCTCGGCGTCCGCGTCCTCGACGACGACCTCGACACGGACCTTCGGTACCAGGTCGACCTGGTACTCGGCGCCGCGGTACACCTCGGTGTGACCGCGCTGCCGGCCGTAGCCGCTGGCCTCGCTCACGGTCAGGCCCTGGATGCCGAGTTCCTGCAAGGCGTTCTTGACCTCGTCGAGGCGGTACGGCTTGACGATGGCGGTGATGAGCTTCATGCCTGAGGGGTGACCTTCTGGGCGGGGGAGACGACGGAGGAGGAGACCGGGGCGCCGTGGCCCAGGACCCCGTGATCGTAGGCCGTCTCGGCGTGCACCGTAAGGTCCAGGCCGGTCTGCTCCTGCTCCTCGCTCGCGCGCAAGCCCATCGTGGCGTCGATCAGCCTGCCGATGCCGTACGTCACGGCGAAGGCGTACACCCCCACCACGACCACGGCCAGCAGCTGCTTGCCGAGCTGGGCGAGGCCGCCGCCGTACAGGAGGCCCTCGGCGCCGCCGGTCATCGAGTCCACGGCGAAGACGCCGATGAGGAGCGTGCCGATGACACCGCCGACCAGGTGGACGCCGACGACGTCGAGGGAGTCGTCGTAGTTCAGCTTGAACTTCCAGCTCACGGCGTACGAGCAGACCGTGCCGGCGGCGAGGCCGACGACCAGGGCGCCGAGCAGGGAGACGGACCCGCAGGACGGGGTGATCGCGACCAGACCGGCGACCGCGCCGGACGCGGCGCCCAGGGTCGTGGGGTGGCCGTCGCGCTTCTGCTCGACGAAGAGCCAGCCGAGCAGGCCGGTGCAGCCCGCGGCGAGGGTGTTGAGGAACGCGGCGGCCGCGAGACCGTTCGCGCCGAGGGCGGAACCGGCGTTGAAGCCGAACCAGCCGAACCAGAGCAGACCGGCGCCCAGCATCACCATGGGCAGGTTGTGCGGACGCATGGAGTCCTTCTTGAAACCGAGCCGCGGGCCGAGGACCAGGCACAACGCCAGTCCGGAGGCACCGGAGACGATCTCGACGGGCAGTCCGCCGGCGAAGTCGAGAGCGCCGAGCTTCTCCAGGATCCAGCCACCCGGGCCCCACACCCAGTGCGCGACCGGAACGTATACGAGCAGCGCCCACACCGGGACGAAGACCAGCCACGCCCCGAACTTCGCCCGGTCGGCGACCGCGCCGCTGACCAGGGCGGCCGTGATGATCGCGAAGGTGAGCTGGAAGGTCGCGAAGAGGAAGGTGGGGACGGTGCCCTGGACGCTGTCCGGGCCGAGGCCGCTCATGCCGACGTGGTCGAGACCGCCGATGAGTCCCCCGGCGGCGTCCTCGCCGAAGGCGAGCGAGTAGCCGGCGGCCAGCCACACCACGGTCACCAGGGCGATCGACACGAAGCTCATCATCAGCATGTTGAGGACGCTCTTCGTGCGGACCATGCCGCCGTAGAACAGGGCGAGGCCCGGGGTCATCAGCAGGACGAGGGCGGTGGCGGCGAGCAGCCAGGCGGTATCGCCGGTGTCGGCGCTTGCGGCGGCCAGGGGCACGGTGTCTCCAACGGGTGGGGCTCTCCGGGGCTCGTCAGAGGTTCACCGCCCCGCGTTTCCGGCGGTGCACGGCCGTGTTTCCACGGTGTTTCGTTGCGTGAGGGTTTCGGAAAGCTCACCGGGCCGGGGGTGCGCGGGCCGCGGTGCGGAGGGGTCTCGTGGATCAGGGAGAATGGGCGGCATGAGCGTGCGTACCCAGTCATCCGAAGAGTCGGGCGAGACCGTCCACCGTGCCGGCTTCGCCTGCTTCGTCGGCCGCCCCAACGCGGGCAAGTCGACCCTGACGAACGCTCTGGTCGGCCAGAAGGTGGCGATCACTGCGAACCAGCCGCAGACGACGCGGCACACCGTGCGGGGCATCGTGCACCGCCCGGACGCCCAGCTGATCCTGGTCGACACCCCGGGGCTGCACAAGCCGCGCACACTGCTGGGCGAGCGGCTCAACGACGTCGTGCGCACGACGTGGGCCGAGGTCGACGTGATCGGCTTCTGCCTGCCGGCGAACGAGAAGCTCGGCCCCGGTGACCGCTTCATCGCGAAGGAACTGGCGTCCATCAAGAAGACGCCGAAGATCGCGATCGTCACGAAGACCGACCTGGTCGACGGCAAGACGCTCGCCGAGCAGCTCATCGCGATCGACCAGCTCGGCAAGGACCTGGGCTTCGAGTGGGCCGAGATCATCCCGGTGTCGGCGGTCGGCGACAAGCAGGTGGACCTGCTGGCCGACCTGATCGTCCCCCTGCTGCCCGAGGGCCCCGCGCTCTACCCCGAGGGCGACCTGACCGACGAGCCCGAGCAGGTCATGATCGCGGAGCTGATCCGCGAGGCGGCCCTGGAGGGTGTGCGCGACGAGCTGCCGCACTCCATCGCGGTCGTGGTCGAGGAGATGCTCCCCCGCGAGGACCGCCCCGCCGACAAGCCCCTCCTCGACATCCACGCCTTCGTCTACATCGAGCGCCCCAGCCAGAAGGGCATCATCATCGGCCCCAAGGGCAAGCGCCTGAAGGAGGTCGGCATCAAGTCCCGCAAACAGATCGAGGCCCTGCTGGGCACGCCGGTCTTCCTGGACCTCCATGTGAAGGTCGCGAAGGACTGGCAGCGGGATCCCAGGCAGTTGCGCAAGCTGGGTTTCTGAGGGGTCGGCCGATCGGTCACCCGGCTCCGCCCTTCAGGCCCGCTGCGCGCGGCACGCGGAGATCCCCGGTCTGCTGAGCGCGGATGAGCGACCGGTAGTGCTCACTGCTGTCGAGGAGCTCCCCGTGGCTGCCCGTGGCGACGACTCGGCCGGCGTCGAGGACGACGATCAGGTCCGCGGCGCGGATGGTCGACATGCGGTGCGCGATCACGAGCAGCGTGCACTCCCGCGCGGTTTCCCGCATCGACCTGCGCAGCGCCGCTTCGCTGACCGCGTCCAGATGGGCGGTCGGCTCGTCCAGCAGGAGCAGGCGCGGCCGGGCCAGCAGAGCCCGGGCGATCGCGATCCGCTGGCGCTCACCACCGGAGAGCGCCATGCCGTGCTCCCCGGCGTCGGTCTCCAGACCCTCCGGCAGACGGTCGATCAGATCCGTGAGGTGTGCCAGCTCGACCACCCGGTCCAGCTCCTCCGGCCCGGCGTCCGGGACGGCGTAGGTCAGGTTCTCCCGCAGCGTGCCGTACAGCACCGGGGCGTGCTGTTCCACCAGACCGACCCGGGCCCGGTGCGCGGCCCGGCCGATCTCCCGTATGTCACCGCCGCCGAAGAGGATGTGGCCGCGATCCGGGTCGTAGAACCGCTCGATCAGCGCGAACACGGTGGACTTTCCGACTCCCGAGCTGCCGATCAGGGCGACATGGGAGTGCTCCGGTGCCTCGAAGGTCACGCCGCGCAGGACGGGGCGCCGCGGTTCGTAGCCGAACCACACGTCACGGAACTCCAGCGCGGGCGCTCGTGGCCGGCCGCCGCCACCCGCCGGGCCGGCCGCCGGAGCCCCGGCCGCTGACACGGCGTCCTGCTCCGTGGGCAGCTCGAGCACTTCCGTGACCCTGCGGTACGCCCCCACGCCCTGCTCCATGGTGCTGAGCGACTGGAACAGCATGCCGATCGGCTCCACCAGGTAGATCATGTAGAGCAGGAAGGCGGCGAGGTCGGCGATCGACCCCTGCCGGTCGGCGACCCGCATGCCGCCGATGAGCAGGACGACGACGAACGATCCCTTGACGGCCAGTTGGATCGCCGGTGCCACCACGGCGTCCAGCTTCGCCATCCGCACGCTTCCCACGTAGGCCGATCTGGCGCCACCCGCGATGCGGTCGGTCTCGCGCTGCTCGGCGCGGCTGGCCCGGACGGTGCGGATGGCACCGAGGGCGCGCTCCAGATCGGCGGTCATCGCGCCCGTCGCCCGCTGCGTGAGGAGCGACGCCACCTCGATGCCGTGCAGCACCGACACGACGACCACGGTGGCGATCGCCACCATGCCCAGCACGACGAGGAACATCAGCCAGTCGAGCCAGACCATCAGCACCACGATGCCGATCAGCCCGATGGCACCGGTGATCGCCTCGGTGAAGCCCTCCGCGACGAGCAGCCGCAAGGTGGTGCTGTCGGTGCTGGTGCGCGAGATCAGATCGCCGATGCGGTGGCGGTCGTACACGGCCATGGGCAGCCGCAGTACGTGCTTGATCAGGCCGATCCGGATCCCCAGGACGATCCCTTCGCCCGTGCGGGCCAGGACGAACTGGGCGAGGCCCTGCACCAGTGCCTGGGCGAGAAAGAGGACGACCAGCAGCGCCAGGGCGGGCCCGATCGAGCTGCCGGACGCGGTCGACTCGATCACCTGCTTGACCAGCAGCGGCTGGGCCAGGCTCAGGGCCGAGGCCCCCAGCGTCAGCAGGACGGCGAGGGCGACCCACCGCCGGTGGCCGTGCAGCAGACGCAGGAAGTCCAGCGGGGCGGTCCGGCTCCGCTCGCCGGTCTCACCGGTCGCTTCGGGCTTCATGGATCACGGCCTCGCGGCTGACGGAACCGGGAGCGCAGGGCACGGTGAAGAGGGGGCGGAAGTAGTCGGGCGGGTGGGGCTCTCCCACCGGCACCCCCTCCGCCTCCACCCAGGCGTGCGCGCCGAAGGGCGGCAGACGCCGCGCGCCCACGCACCAGGTCGGCCACTGGCCGTGCAGGCGGCACAGCAGGATCGTGGCCAGGGACCGGGGCAGGCACCCTTCCCGGCCCCCGCACGCCAGGCTGACCGCGACCACGGAGTCCCGGGCGGCCCGGGTCTGTTCGAGGGTCGCCGGGCGGGCGCCCCGGCGCAGCCACTCCAGCACGGCCCGTATGCGCCGGGGGCGTCGGTGGGCCAGAAGCCGCGCGGCGCCCACGGCGAGCCGAACCGGGATCCGGCGCCGCAGGGGCACCGAGCGCGGGTCGTGGAAGATCACCTCCGGTGAGGTCATCGCCGCTTCCTCCCCGCCCGTCGTGCGCGTCCGTGCGGCCATCGGTCGTGCGCACTGCGGCCCCGCTCGCCTTCGTCCAGGCCCGCCGAGTGCAGTTGGCCGACCAGCTCCCGGACGTCCCGGTGCGCGGTGCCGATGTCCACCGCGTACTCGTCGCTGAGTTTCCGCGCGGCATCGGCTTCGGTGCCGCCGTCCAGCAACGTCCGCAAGGCGAGGGCGGCGGTGGGGTTGAGGGTCCAGTACTGGTCGCGGTCCTCGTCGAGGAGCGCGATCCCGTAGTCCGTCTCGGCCGTGAACACACCTTCACGCAGCTTGAATGTCATCGGCCCTCTCCAGCTCCAGCGTGCGCAGCCACAGCTCGCACACCACGGTCTGGTACAGCGCGTCGAACGGCAGGGTCGGGGGCAGCGGGCCACCGCACGTCTCGCGCAACTCCCTCGCGTCGATCAGACCCGCCCGGGCCAGCCGGGAGTCCTCGCACAGGGCCAGCAACTCGGCACGCTGCTCCCGCATCCCGGCCTCCGCCTCGTAGGAGCCCTCGTCCTTGGTGTGGCGGGTCAGGCTCTCGTCGGGAACGATGCCGCGCATCGCCTCGACGATGAGCGGCTTGTACCGCCAGGGGGTGATCCGGTCCTGCGGCCGCACCGCCAGGCCCGCTTCGATCACGCGGTCGTCGTAGTAGGGGGCGGCGAAGGTGAGCCCGGTGCGGCCGGCCAGCTGGCTCACCTGCCGGACCATGCGGGAGTTGTTTCCCAGGGCGTCCAGCTCGACGTGCTGTCCGCGCCCTTCCGCCAGGGGTTCGGTGGTACGTGCCGTGGTGCGGATCAGCTCTCGTACGGTTTCGACGGCGTCCGGTGTCGCCCATGGGGGGAGCCGCGGAGGCGTGCCCCAGTCCAGCGCGGGCGCCTCCAAGGGGGGCGGCAGGCCGGTGAGCAGATCGCCGGCCCGGGCGAGCCACGAGCGGTAGGAACTGTTGTCCCACAACTGCCGGAGCGCTTCCCGGTACGGCCAGGGGCCCTGCGCGGCGAAGCCACGCAGGCGCTGCCACGCGACCCTGGGGTGGGTTCGTATCAGCGTGTGCAGATGCGCGGGCGAGCCGGCGAGCAACTCGTCCCCGCCGAAGCCCGTCAGGTGCATGCGGGAACCGTGTTCCGCGGCCAACCGTGGAACGGCCAGACAGCGGCTGGGATGCATCATCGCCGGGCACGGCTCGTCGAAGCGCTCGACCACGTCCCGAAGGCCCTCGAAGACCATCGGCAACCGGTCTCCGGCGAGGGTGTGGTGTTCGACGCCGTCCAGTCCCGCGACCGTCCGGCGAGCCCAGGTCACGTCGTCGCACAGGGGATCGAGGCCGTCGGCGGTGTAGGCGATGACCTTCGCCGTGCCGCGTGCGGCCAGCGCGCACACCGAGGTCGAGTCCAGCCCGCCCAGATCGCAGCTCACCACCTCCCGGCCCCGGACACGGACCTCCACCGCCGCCGAGAGCGCCTGCCGAAAGGCCGGCGCGCCCTCGGCCATCGGCACCACCGGCTCGGGAGGCGTCCACCACGCGACGGGCCGTCCCCGGCCGTCCGCGTCGAGCGCCAGGTAGCGGCCCATCTCCAGGGCGTTCACCTCACGCCACACCGGCTCGCCGGCCAGCGGGTGCGGCGCGTACGGGTTCAGCAGGCGGACTGCCAGCCGCTGCTCGTCGACCTCCGCGCCGAGCAGGGCGGCCAGGACGTCGGCCCGGTCCGCGGCCACGGTGGCGTCACCGATCCTGGCGTGGAACACCCGCCGGAAGCCGCTGATGCTTCCCTGGACCCGCACACGTCCGGCGACAGATGCGATCAGGTGAGAACTCCCGACCATGTCACGAGCCGGCCCGTCCAGGTCGGCGACCGTGTTGATCCGGCCCGCCGCCGGGCCGAGCCGGTCGGCGGTGACGGCGTGTTCACCGACGACCACGATCTTCGTCCGGCCCGCCTCCCCGACGGTCATGGCACCGGGGGACCAGCGGCCGAGCAGCCAGGACCGTCCGGACGGGTGGCCGACCTCCTGGATGTTCCGGACGCGAAGTGCGGCGGCCACCGGGGCCGCCGAAGCACAGTCCGGGAGGACGACGAACCAGCCCGGCCCCTCGCCGGAATCAGGAAAACCGACCATGTCGGTCCCTTCCTGCACGCGGGGGGCGGCAGGACTGACGCCCTACCGCCGCTTGGATATCCCGTGCCGGTGGCACAACCGGCGGATCAGGAGAACTTCCTCCGGAAGAACCAGAACCGTTCCGGTCCGTCCTTGAAGCCCAGACCGGTCTTGCGGAAGGAGCCGACCGCAGTCAGCGTCGGACGCTCGTAGGTGCGCATCTCGTTGCACCTCCTGAACTGCGCACATCGCTATCGGTTATCTCCTCCACAATAGGCATCGATTCAACCAAATGGCCAAGATGTCCAGCTCTGTTGCGGATTCAATATTTAGGCCTTCTCAGTGTGCCGTGCTCATAACACCGTCGCCAGGCTCGCCCACACCGCGTTGCCGCCCGTCAGAGGGGAGCGGGTGATGCCCCAGCAGTCGGCTATCTCGCGGACGAGCAGGAGTCCGCGGCCGTGCTCGTCGTCGGGGCCGGGGCGGCGATCGGGGATGCCGCGGCCCGTGAGGTCGCCGTCGTGCACCTCTAGCCGGAAGCGGTCGTTCCTCATCCGTGCGACGCCGCAGAGGATGCGTTCGCTGAGGGTGTGCAGGACGGCGTTGGTCACCAGTTCGGACACGAGCAGCACGGCGTTCGCGCACGCCTCGTCGGGTATCCGCCACGAGGCCAGCCGGGCCTGCGTGGCGTGACGGGCGACCCTGACGCTGGTCCGGTGGGGCGGTAGTTCCAGCCAGTGCGTGCGGTCCGGGCGCACCGCGTCCAGGGAACGGGGAGTGGAAGTCGTGTGGGGGGACACGGCGGTCGCCTTCCGTGGGGGGTGGGCGAGTCGAGGAAGGGGGAGCGGGCAACGGACCGGCCGGAAAGTGGGGTTCGGGCTTCCGGAGCCCTGTTCACACAAGTAACTATGCTCGCAGAGCAGTTCACGCTGCAACCATCTCCCTGATAATTTCAACCGGAACGTATCGTCCCGCTTGGACGTCTGACGGAACGATCAAGTCCTGTTCAGGCTTGCGCCCGTGACGACCCCTCAGGAGGTAGGGCGTGAACGACGCGAGACCGGGCACCGGCGCCGGCGCACCCACCGTTCTCCGCATGATCCTCGGCCGTCGGCTCCAGGAGGCCCGGCAGTCCGCGGGCCTGTCCCTCGACGACGCGGCCAAGGCCCTGCGGGTGACACCGCTGACCATCCGCCGTCTGGAGAAGGCCGAGGTCGGCCTGAAGATCCTCTACGTCGAGAAGCTGCTCCAGACCTACGGGGCGGGCCGGCAGGAGATCGAGGAGTTCGTAGCCCTGGCCGAGCGGGCCAACGAGCCCGGCTGGTGGCACCCGTATCGCGATGTGATGCCGTCGTGGTTCACCGCCTACGTGAGCCTGGAGACCGGCGCGAGCACGGTGCGCACCTACGAGCCGCAGTACGTCACGGGCCTGCTCCAGACACCCGGGTACGCGCGGGCCGTGCTGCGCGGTGGGTTCCCGAACGAGAACGAGGAGGACCTGGACCGGCGCGTGGAGCTGCGGCTGCGCCGCCAGAGCCTGCTCACCAAGCCGGACGCGCCCACCCTGTGGGTGGTGATGGAGGAGGCCGTACTGCACCGGGAGGTGGGCGGCCCCGAGGTGATGCGGGAGCAGATCGACCGGCTCCTGGAGGCGTCCGAGCTGGAGCACGTCAGCGTCGACGTGGTTCCGTTCTCCGCCGGCGCCCACGTCGGCGCGTGCGCGCCCTTCACCTACTTCCGGTTCGAGGAGCGGGAACTGCCCGACATCGTCTACAGCGAGATCCTCTCCGCCTCCGTCTACCTCGACCAGCGCGCCGACGTCGTCGCCCATCTGGAGGCGCACAACCGGCTGTCGCTGAAGACCTCGTCCGCGGACAGCAAGGCGCTGTTGAACCGCATGCGGAAGGAGTACTCATGACCATCGCCGAGGGCACCGTCTACAACGGGATGCCCGCGTCGGACCTGGGGGAGCAGGGCTGGGAACGGCCCTGGAGCGGTCCCAACGGCGGCCAGTGCGTGGAGACCAAGCAACTCGCCGACGGCCGCGTGGCGGTCCGGCAGTCCACGGATCCGGCCGGTCCGGCGCTGATCTACACGCCCGAGGAGATCACCGCGTTCGTCGCGGGGGTCAAGAAGGGTCTCGCCGACCACTTGACGGCGCACTGACACCACTGAGCCTTACGCGCACCACCCTCCCCCCACACTCGAAAGGCACAGCATGACCCACTCGCAGGCCGCGCGGGTCATCGACACCAGCAGGCCGCACTCCGCCCGCATGTACGACTACTACCTCGGCGGCAAGGACCACTTCGAGATCGACAAGCAGGCGGCCGAGCGGGTCGCCGAGGCCTATCCCGCCATCTTCGTCTGCGCACGCGAGAACCGGGCCTTCATGCACCGCGCCACCCGGGTCCTCGCCCGCGAGCACGGCATCCGCCAGTGGCTGGACATAGGCACCGGCATCCCCACCGAGCCCAACCTGCACCAGGTGGCCCAGTCGGTCGTCTCCGACGCCCGCGTGGTCTACGCCGACAACGACCCGCTGGTCCTCAAGTACGCCGAGCGCCTGATGCGCAGCTCGCCCGAGGGCCGCACGACGTACATCGAGGCGGACGTCAACGACCCCCGGACCCTGCTGAACGCGCCCGAGCTGGCCGAGGTCCTGGACCTGAACCGCCCGGTCGCGCTCTCCCTCAACGCCCTGATGCACTTCGTCACCGACGCCCAGGACCCCTACGGCATCGTGCGCCGCCTGCTGGACGTCCTGCCCTCGGGCAGCGCCCTGGCGCTGAGCCACTGCACGCCCGACTTCGACCCGGCCACGTGGCAGAAGGTCACGGACATCTACACCTCGGCCGGCACCCCGGTGCGGTTCCGCTCCCGGGAGGACGTCGCCCGCTTCTTCGACGGGCTGGAGCTGCTCGACCCGGGCGTCACCGTGGGCCACCGCTGGCGGCCCGACGCCACCGAGGGCGAGGTCCCGACGGACGCCGAGGTCAGCCTGTGGACCGGAGTGGGCATCAAGCCGTAGGCGCCTGTGCCCTCAGCATCTCCCGGTACCAGCGGTACGAGGCCTTGGGGGTCCGCTCCAGGGTCTCGAAGTCGACGTGGACCAGGCCGAAGCGGCGTGCGTAGCCCTCGGCCCACTCGAAGTTGTCGAGCAGGGACCACACGAAGTAGCCGCGCACGTCCACGCCCGCCTCGATCGCCCGGTGCAGCGCCCGGACGTGGCCGTCCAGGTAGCTGACGCGCTCCTGGTCGTCGACGCCCGGGTAGGAGCAGCCGTTCTCGGTGATGACGACGGGCGGCAGACGGTCGCCGTAGCGGTCGCGGAAGCCGGTGAGGAGTTCGGTGAGGCCCTCGGGGACGACGGGCCAGCCGAAGTCCGTGACCGGGTGGCCCTCGATCTCCCGGACCGAGAAGGGGAGTTCGGCGGGCATGGTGACGCCGCCGAACTCGATCTCCGTGCCCTGCGGGGCGCCCACCCGGGTCGGCGCGTAGTAGTTGACGCCGTACCAGTCGAGCGGCTCGGCGATCACCTTCAGGTCGGCCTCGACGTCCCCGGGCATCAGCTCCCCGATGCCGTCCGGGTACCGGCCCAGCAGCAGCGGGTCCGCGAAGAGGCGGTTCAGCAGCAGGTCGTAGAAGTCGGCGGCCTCCACGTCCGCCGCCTCGGTCGACGCCGCCCAGGTCGGGCCGTGCGAGTTGGCGATGCCGATGTCACCGGCGCCGCGGGCGCGCAGGGCCCGTACGGCCAGGCCGTGGGCCAGCAGCTGGTGGTGGGCGGCCGGGAGCGCGTCGAACAGCAGCCGCTTGCCCGGTGCGTGGACCCCCAGGGCGTGGCCGAGCAGGGTGTGCTCGGCGGGCTCGTTCAGGGTGATCCACTTGGTCACCCGGTCACCGAGGCGGCCGGCGACCAGCGACACGTACTCCGCGAAGCGTTCCGCCGTGTCCCGCTCCAGCCAGTCCAGGTCCGCCGGCAGGTCCCAGTGGAAGAGGGTCGGCACCGGGCGGACGCCCGCCGCGCACAGCTCGTCCACCAGCCGGTCGTAGAAGTCCAGGCCCTTCTCGGAGCGCACCCTGGGCCAGGAGACCGAAAAGCGGTACGCGCTCACGCCCAGGTCGGCGAGGAGGGCCACGTCCTCGCGGTGGCGGTGGTAGTGGTCGCAGGCCACCGCCGCCGTCGAGCCGTCCTTCACCCGTCCCGGTCCGGCCGTGAAGGCGTCCCACACGGACGGCTCGCGCAGCTCCGCCGCGCCCTCGATCTGGTGCGCCGAGGTCGACACGCCCCAGAGGAAGCCGGCCGGGAAGCGGGGGATCGGGTTGCCTGCGTCAGTCGCCATGCGCTGGATCATCCGTACCGGCGGTAACAGAAGTCAACGGGCAGGCGGGAGGGACCCGTTACGCCCCCTCCTTCAGCACCCGCGAGATCAGCTTCCGCTGCTCGTCGGTCAGCCGGGGGTCCGCGCAGTACACGGTCTTCCCGTCCACCGTGAGCTGGTAGCCGAACCCGTCCGGAACCCCGACCGGCGGTGTGCTCCGGCCGTCGGCCACCGCCCGCTCGGCCAGGGCGTGCCACTCGGGGGCATCGAGGCGGCCCGAGGTGTCCACCTCGGCGTACCGCTCGATGCCCGCGAACCCGCCCGTGCGCCTCACCTGAATCCGCATGGCACCTGTCTAGTACGGAACTACAGGGTCCGCACCCCGACCTGCTCCCACCCCTTGGAGACGGCGTCCAGCTCCTCCCCGTCGCCGAACCGCTCCCGCGCGGCCTTGACCGTGAGCGTGGCGAAGTCGGTGAACATCGCGTCCTGCCTCAGCTCGCCGCCGGTCAGCACGTCGTACCAGACCTGCCCCGCCCGCTCCCAGGCGTGGCCGCCGAGGGCCGTGGCCGCGAGGTAGAAGGCGTGGTTCGGGATGCCCGAGTTGATGTGGACCCCGCCGTTGTCGCGGCCGGTGCGGACGTAGTCGTCCATCGACGCGGGCTGCGGGTCCTTGCCGAGGACGTCGTCGTCGTACGCCGTGCCCGGCGCCTTCATGGAGCGCAGCGCCACGCCCGTCACCCGCGGGGCGAGCAGGCCCGCGCCGATCAGCCAGTCGGCCTCGGCGGCGGTCTGGCCGAGCGTGTACTGCTTGATGAGCGAGCCGAAGACGTCCGAGACCGACTCGTTCAGCGCGCCGGGCTGGCCGAAGTAGGTGAGGTTGGCCGTGTACTGCGTGACCCCGTGGACGAGTTCGTGGCCGATGACGTCGATCGGGATGGTGAAGTCGAGGAAGATCTCCCCGTCCCCGTCGCCGAAGACCATCTGCTCGCCGTTCCAGAAGGCGTTGTTGTAGTCCCGGTCGTAGTGGACCGTCGCGTCCAGCGGCAGCCCGTTCCCGTCGATCGAGTCGCGCTGGTACGCCGTGAGCAGCAGCTCGAAGGTCGCGCCGAGGCCGGCGTAGGCGCGGTTGACGGTGGCGTCCCTGCCCGGGTCCTCGCCCTCCCCGCGGACCTTGCGGCCGGGCAGGTCGGTGCCGTGCCGGGCGTCGTAGACCGTGCGCTGCGGCTTGCCGTCGGCGACCGAGGCGACGGCGCTCGCGCCGATGACCGTGGTGAGGCGGCGCTGGGTGCGCTCGTAGGCGTCGCGCTGAAGGGTGCGGCGGGCCGGACCGGCCAGCGCGGGGTCCTCGGCCTGGGACAGCTTGTCGAGGACGTGGGGCGGGACGATGGTGCAGAAGACGGGCTCGAAGCCCCCGTGAGTCGTCATGCCCGGCACCCTTGCACTGCGTGACGACCCTGTCACTAGTCGCCACCATGATTGGTGAAATACCGGGACAACGGCCTTCACGCTCCGTGGCCACGTGGTATAGCGCACTTTTTGTCCCGTATGGGCGTCCGGTCCCGCATACTGATACGGACCTCCGCACTACGGAGAGCCTCGGCTAGCATGCTGCGCATCATGCGTTTCGGGCTGCTTCTCCTTAGCTGCCGCGGCGAGGGCCTGTAGTCGAGGCCGACTCCCTCCCCGCGGAGCTTGGTGCTGCGTCGTCGGCCGTCCTTCCGGACACTCTGAGGAGCCCCCGCATCATGGCGAACCGCCAGCAGCCCAGTTCCATGCCGATCCACAAGTACGGCCGCTACGAGCAGGTCGACATCCCCGACCGCACCTGGCCCGGCAACCGGATCACCGCCGCCCCCCGCTGGCTCTCCACCGACCTGCGTGACGGCAACCAGGCCCTGATCGACCCCATGTCGCCCGCCCGCAAGCGCGCCATGTTCGACCTGCTGGTCAAGATGGGCTACAAGGAGATCGAGGTCGGCTTCCCGGCCTCCGGCCAGACCGACTTCGACTTCGTGCGCTCCATCATCGAGGAGCCGGGCGCCATCCCCGACGACGTCACCATCTCCGTACTGACCCAGGCCCGCGAGGACCTGATCGAGCGGACCGTGGAGTCCCTGAAGGGCGCCAAGCGCGCGACCGTCCACCTCTACAACGCCACGGCCCCCGTCTTCCGCCGCGTCGTCTTCCGCGGCTCCAAGGACGACATCAAGCAGATCGCCGTCGACGGCACCCGCCTGGTCATGGAGTACGCGGAGAAGCTGCTGGGCCCCGAGACCGAGTTCGGCTACCAGTACAGCCCCGAGATCTTCACCGACACCGAGCTGGACTTCGCCCTGGAGGTCTGC
Organism: Streptomyces venetus; assembly: GCF_039540295.1. Lineage (NCBI taxonomy): Bacteria > Bacillati > Actinomycetota > Actinomycetes > Kitasatosporales > Streptomycetaceae > Streptomyces > Streptomyces venetus. The sequence goes on along the minus strand of NZ_BAABET010000001.1, from coordinate 495,870 downwards.
GAGGCGGTCATGGACGTCTGGGAGCCCGGTCCGGGCCGCGAGATCATCCTGAACCTGCCCGCCACCGTGGAGCGTTCGACGCCGTCCACGCACGCGGACCGCTTCGAGTGGATGGGCCGCAACCTCTCCCGCCGCGAGCACGTCTGCCTGTCCATCCACCCGCACAACGACCGCGGCACGGCCGTCGCCGCCGCCGAGCTGGCCCTGATGGCCGGTGCCGACCGCGTCGAGGGCTGCCTGTTCGGGCAGGGCGAGCGCACCGGCAACGTCGACCTGGTCACCCTGGGCATGAACCTCTTCTCCCAGGGCGTCGACCCGCAGATCGACTTCTCCGACATCGACGAGATCCGTCGGACGTGGGAGTACTGCAACCAGATGGAGGTCCACCCGCGCCACCCGTACGTGGGCGACCTGGTCTACACGTCCTTCTCCGGCTCCCACCAGGACGCCATCAAGAAGGGCTTCGACGCCATGGAGGCCGACGCGGCCGCCAAGGGCGTCACGGTCGACGACATCGAGTGGGCCGTCCCCTACCTGCCGATCGACCCCAAGGACGTCGGCCGCTCCTACGAGGCGGTCATCCGGGTCAACTCGCAGTCCGGCAAGGGCGGTATCGCGTACGTCCTGAAGAACGACCACAGCCTGGACCTGCCGCGCCGTATGCAGGTCGAGTTCTCCAAGGTCATCCAGGCGAAGACGGACGCCGAGGGCGGCGAGGTCACGCCGAAGGACATCTGGGCGGTGTTCCAGGACGAGTACCTGCCCAACCCGGAGAACCCGTGGGGCCGGATCCAGGTCAAGAACAACCAGTCGACCACCGACACCGACGGTGTGGACACGCTGAAGGTGGAGGCCACGGTCGACGGCCAGGACACCGTCCTCACCGGTTCCGGCAACGGTCCGATCTCGGCCTTCTTCGACGCGCTGCAGTCCATCGGCATCGACGTACGCCTGCTGGACTACCAGGAGCACACGATGAGCGAGGGCGCGTCCGCGCAGGCCGCCTCCTACATCGAATGCGCGATCGACGGCAAGGTCCTGTGGGGGATCGGAATCGACGCGAACACGACGCGCGCCTCGCTGAAGGCGGTCGTTTCGGCCGTCAACCGTGCCACGCGCTGACCAGCCCTGAAGGCGGTTTGAGGGCTCCGTCCGCCGATGTCCGGCGGACGGAGCCCCGTCGTATACCGGCCAATCCCTGTGAGGGTCACGGAAAGGTCTCCTCCGGGGTGCTGACTCCTGCTCATGGATGTGGCTAACATCACGCAAGCGCGGCGACGCTGCCGTGCGGCGTGACGGAGGTGCGACGTGCTGCCAGGACGGGGACGAAACGGCCATGCCGCCAGGTGTTCGCGCATCCTGGGCACCCGTATCGCATGGACGGCCGCCGGTGACGGGGAGTTCTTCTGCCCCGGCTGCGGCGGCGACCGCAACTACCAGCGGCTGACCGGACAGCGCCGCTTCACCCTGCTCGGCCTGCCCGTGCTGCCACGCGGCGACACCGGCCCGGTCGTGGAGTGCGCCGCCTGCCGCCGCCACTTCGGCACCGACGTCCTCGACCATCCGACCACCACCCGCTTCTCCGCGATGCTCCGCGACGCCGTGCACACCGTCGCCCTCGCGGTCCTGGCAGCGGGCGGCGCCGGTTCGCGTACGGCCCTGGAGACCGCCGTGCTCGCCGTGCGCGCGGCCGGGTCCGACGACTGCACGGAGGAGCGGCTGGCCGCCCTCGTCGAGGCACTGGAGGCGGACACCGGGCGGATCACCGGAGAGCCCTGCGGCGCGGGGCTGGCCATAGAGCTGCACGAGGCGCTGGATCCGCTCGCCCCGCACCTCGCCACCGTCGGCCGCGAATCGATCCTGCTCCAGGGAGCGCGGATCGCCCTCGCGGACGGGCCCTACACCCCCGCCGAACGCGACGTCCTCGCCACGGTCGGGGCCGCGCTCACCATCTGCTCCGACGATGTGACGCGGTTGATGGCGGCCGCGGCGCGCACGCCCTCCTGATCCGGCAGCGGGGAACATCTGACGGACAGGCACGGTCCGACACACCGTCACGTTCCGTCAGGAGAAGGATGAGACTCCTCAGCCGCACACTCCTCGCCACCGCGGTCCTCCTCACCCCGCTCACCGCCGCCACCGACGCCTCGGCCACCCCCGGCTGCGTCTCCTCCGTCCCGTACGTCGCGGGCGAGGGCGGCTACGACACGTACCGCATCCCCGCCACGGTCGTCACCGGCAGGGGCACCGTCCTCGCCTTCGCCGAAGGGCGACGCGGGGGCGCCGGCGACACCGGCGACATCGACGTCGTCCTCAGGCGCTCGACCGACGGCGGCTGCACCTGGGGCCCGCTCGTCGTCGTGGCCGCCGGGAACGGCGACACCCGGGGCAACCCGGCGCCCGTCGTCGACCCGCGCACCGGCGCGGTCGTCCTGCTCACCTGCTACAACAGCGGCAAGGTGACCGAGGCCCAGATCATGCGCGGTGAGGTCACGCCCGAGCAGGGCCGCCGCGTGTTCGTGCAGCACAGCCGGGACGACGGCCGGCACTTCACCGCACCCCGCGAGATCACGCGGCAGGCGAGACTCCCGTCCTGGCGCTGGTACGCGACCGGCCCCGGCCACGCCATCGCCCTGACCCACGGCCCCTACGCGGGTCGCCTGGTCGTCCCCGCCAACCACTCGGCGGCCCCGCCGGCCGGTTCCCCGGACACCGGCCAGGAGCCCCGGTACTACGGCGCCCACGCCCTCCTCAGCGACGACGGCGGCCGGACCTGGCGCCTCGGCTTCGTCGACGACTCCTACGAAGGCGTGCACAACGCCAACGAATCGACCGCCGCCCAGCTCCCCGACGGCAGGGTGTACTTCAACGCGCGCGACCAGCACGGCACGAGCGCCGGCAACCGGCTCGACAGTCACTCCCGCGACGGCGGCCGGACCCTCGACCGGCCGTACACCGTCCAGCCCACCCTGAACGACGTCCCCGTGGTCCAGGGAAGCGTGCTCCAGCTCCCCGGCCGCCGCGCGCCCCTGCTGTTCTCCGGACCGTCCGTGCCCACCGCCCGCCGGGCCATGGCCGTGTGGCGCAGCACGGACGGCGGCACCGGCTTCACCAAGGTGCTGACGCTCTCCCAGCAGCCCGCCGCCTACTCCGACCTGGTGCCGCTCGGCCCGAGGACGGTGGGGATCCTCTACGAGACGGGAGCGCAGGGGACCTACGAGACGATCGAGTTCCGCCGCCTGACCGTCGACGAGCTCTAGAGCAGCCCGGCCGCCGCCAGGTACTTCCCGACCCGCTCCACCTCGTCCTGCGCCAAGGGCACCTGCGGCTCCGCCGTGACCGGGCAGTCGATCACGCCCCGCAGGTGCAGCGCGGCCTTGAAGGCGCCGATCGCCGAGGAACCGGGACCCATCCGGGCCGGGTCGCCGACGCTCACCAGGCCGAACAGGGCGCACAGCCGCTCCTGCTCGGCACGGGCACCCTCCGGATCCCCGGAGCGGTGCAGGTCGTACAGGCGCACGTAGCCGTGCGGGTCGACGTTGGCGAGGCCGGGGACCGCGCCGTCCGCGCCCAGCGTGAGGGCCGCGTCCACGACCAGCTCGGAGCCGGTCAGCACGCTGAAGCCGGTGAGGCCCTGACGGTCCCGGGCGCCGCTGACCACGGTGCGGAACGCCGCCAGGTCGCCGCTGGAGTCCTTCAGCCCGGCCAGGACACCGTCCGCCGCCAGCTCCAGGACGACGTCCGCGGGCAGCTTCGTGTGGACGGCGACCGGGATGTCGTAGGCGATGACCGGGACCGGGCTCGCCGCCGCGACCCGCCGGTAGTGGCGGGAGATCTCCGCCGGGTGGGTGCGGGCGTAGAAGGGTGCGGTGACGACGACGCCGTCCGCGCCGGCCGCCGTCACCGACGCGACGTGGTCCAGGACCCGGGGCGTCGTCATGTCGATCGCCCCGGCCAGCACCGGAAGCTCTCCGCCGACGTGCGCCGCGACCGACTCGACCACCAGCCTGCGCTGCTCGTCCGTCAGATACGCCGCCTCCGACGTCGAGCCGAGCACGAACAGGCCGTGCGCCCCACCGGCCACCAGATGATCGACCAGCCTGAGCAGCGAGGGAACATCCACCTCGCGGTCCGGTGTCAGGGGCGTGCAGACGGGCGGGATGACACCGGTCGGCGAGGTGAGGGTCACGGAGCCTCCATCGGGGCGCGTCGGCGGACGAGGTCGCGGGTCGACTCGTCCTCCTGGACAGGATGGTGGCAGCGGAAGCGGTGTCCGGGGGACGACGCGGTGGAGAAGCCCGGCATCTCTCGCCCGCACAGCCCGTCCGCCTTCCAGCATCGGGTACGGAACGGGCAGCCGCTCGGCGGGCGCGTCGCCGACGGGACCGGACCGGTCAGCGGGATGGGATCGATCGGGTCGAGCAGGCCGGGCGTGGCGGAGAACAGGGCGCGGGTGTACGGGTGCCGGGCCCGGTCGGTGACCAGGGCGGCCGGGGTCTCCTCCACGATCCGCCCCAGGTACATGGTGATCACACGGTCGCTCATCCGGCGTACCGTCTGGATGTCGTGCGAGACGAACACCAGGGCCAGCCCGAGGCGTTCCTTCAGGTCCAGCAGGAGATTGAGGATCTGCGCGCGGACCGAGACGTCCAGGGCGCTCGTCGGCTCGTCCGCCACGACCAGGTCCGGGTCCAGTGCCAGCGCCCGGGCGATCGCCACGCGCTGCCGCTGCCCGCCCGACAACTGACCCGGCAGGGCCTCGGCCAGGGCCCGGGGGAGGCCCACCAGGGCCATCAGCTCCCGCACCCGCTCCTCCCGCTGGGCTCGCGTGCCCCGGTCGTGCACGTCCAGCGGGTCCCGCAGGATCTGCCGGACGGTCAGGCGGCGGTTCAGGGCCGTCGACGGATCCTGGAAGATCATGCCGGTGCCGCCGCCGACGACCCGGCGACGCTCGGCCGCCGGCATCGCCCACAGGTCGCGGCCCCGGAACGACACCGTCCCCCGGGTCGGCCGCTCCACGCCCACCAGCACCTTCGCCAGCGTCGACTTCCCGCAGCCCGACTCACCGACCACCCCGACCGTCTCGCCGGGCGCGACGGCCAGGTCGGCGCCGGTCAGGGCGTACACCCGGTCCCGGGTGAACAGGCCGCCGCTGCGGGCCTTGTGGACGACGTGCGCCTGCGCCAACTCCACCAGCGCGCTCATGACACCGCCTCGGTCTCGGTGGTCGCCAGTTCCAGGGCCGGGTGATGACAGGCCACCGTGTGCGCGGGAGGACCGGCCAGGACGGGAGCCGTCGTACGGCAGGTCTCGCTCGCGCGCGGGCACCGGTCGGCGAACCGGCACCCCGCCGGGAAGTCGGCCGGGGACGGCACGACCCCCCTGATCTGCGTCATGCGCTCCTGCGAGGACTCCAGCGACAGCACACTGCCGAGCAGGCCGCGCGTGTAGTGGTGGGCCGGTGCCTCCACCAGGTCGGCGGTCACGCCCGTCTCCACGATCTGCCCGCCGTACATCACCACCACCCGGTCGGTGACGTCCGCGATCAGCGCCAGGTCGTGCGAGACGAGGATCAGGGCGAAACCCAGCTCCTCGCGCAGCCGCAGCAGCAGCTCTATGACCTGCGCCTGCACGGTGACGTCGAGGGCGGTCGTCGGCTCGTCGGCGACGATCAGCTTCGGGTCGCGGGACAGGGCCATGGCGATCAGGACGCGCTGGCGCTGGCCGCCGGAGAGTTCGTGCGGGTAGCTGCGCAGGGTGCGCTCGGGGTCGAGGCCGACCATCGTCAGCAGCTCGGCGGGAGTGCGCCGGCCGCCGCGCCGGACGACCTGCCCCAGCTGGGCGCGGATCGTCATCGCCGGGTTCAGCGACGACAGGGCGTCCTGGTAGATCATCGCCATCTCGTGACCGAGCAGCCTGCGGCGGACGCGCATCGGCTCGGCGAGCAGGTCCCGCTGGTCGAAACGGACCTGGCCCCGCACGCGCGCCCCCTTCGGCTGGAGCCCCATGACCGCGAGCGCGGTCAGCGACTTTCCGCACCCCGACTCGCCGACCAGCCCGAGCACCTCGCCGGGACGCACCTCGAAGCTGATGCCGTCCACGACGTCCACGCCGCCGTGCCGCTGCTCGAAGCCGACGGCGAGGTTCTCCACCGCGAGCACCGGCTGTCCGTCCCGGGGCAGGTCACGGGCCCGGGCCCGCAGCCGTCGCGCCGCCTCCACGAGACCGGGCAGCTGGACGACCTCCCCGCTGCCCGGCTCCGGCGCCTCGAGCCGGTCGTCCTCCGGCGCGTCCACCTCCCGCGCCGACGGGGCGGCCCAGGCGTCGGACACCCCCTCGGACAGGATGTTCAGCGACAGCACCGTGACCAGCATCAGCAGACCGGGGAACACGGTCGCCCACCAGCCCCCGGTCAGCACCATGTTCTTGCCGTCCGCGATGACGCTGCCCCAGGACGGGTCGGGCGGCCGTACGCCCGCTCCGATGAAGGACAGGGACGCCTCGAAGACGATCGCCTCGGCGACCTGGACCGTGCAGAACACCAGCACGGGCGCGGCGCAGTTGATCGCCACGTGCTTCAGCACGATGTGCGGTGTCCGGGCGCCGATCACCCGTTCGGCCGTCACATAGTCCTCGCCGTACTGGTCGAGGACGTTCGCCCGGACGACCCGCGCCACCGGCGGGGTGAACAGGAACGCGATCGCGCAGATCAGCACCGTGATCCCGCCGCCGAACACCGCCACCAGCACGGCCGCGAGCGCGATGCCCGGGAACGCCATCACCACGTCCAGACAGCGCATCAGCGTCTCGTCGACGGCCTTGCGCGAGGTGGCCGCGACCGCGCCGAGCAGCGCGCCGACCACCAGTGCGAGGGCGGTGGCGCCGAGTCCGATCGCGAGCGACCAGCGCGCCCCGTACATCAGCCGGCTGAGGATGTCCCGGCCGAGGCTGTCCTGGCCCATCCAGTGCTCGGCGGACGGATGCCCGGTGCCGTCGACGGGCGGTTGCTGGTCGAGCGGGTCGTGCGGGGCGAGGACGGGCGCGAGGGCCGCCACCAGGACGACGACCGCCAGGAAGCAGACGGCGACCTTCGACAGCGACGGCAGCCGGTGCCAGCCGCGCAGCCGGACTCCGGGCCGGGACAGCGCCGTGGCCATGCTCTTACGGGTCATCATGTGGCCGCATCCCTCAGTCGCGGGTTGACCAGCAGGTAGAGGACGTCGATGACGAGGTTCACCACGACGAAGCCGGCCGCCGTGGTCAGGACGACGCCCTGGACGACGGCCGGATCGCCGTTCTTCACGGCGTCGATCATCAGCTTGCCCATGCCGGGCAGCGAGAAGATCGTCTCGATGACGACCGCGCCGCCGAGGAGGTAGCCGACGCGCAGACCGAGCACGGTGAGCGGATTGATCAGGGCGTTGCGCAGGACGTTCCGCCCGACCACGACCCGGGGTGGCAGACCGCTCCCGATCGCCGTCCGTACGTAGTCCTTGTCCAGCTCCTCCACCACCGCCGTCCGCACGATCCTGGTCAGCTGTGCCGCCACCGGGAGCGAGAGGGCGAGGGCGGGGAGCGTCATCGTCTTCAGCCAGCCGGTGAAGGAGTCGGCCGGGTTGATGTAGCCGCCGGTCGGGAACCAGCCCAGGTCCACCGCCAGGTACTGGATCATCAGCAGCGCCAGCCAGAAGCCGGGCGCCGCGACACCGGTCAGCGACACGACCCGGATGATCTGGTCGGGCAGCCGGTCCCGGTAGATCGCGGCGGTGACCCCGCCCACCAGGGACAGCACCACCGCGATGCCCAGGCCCAGGAAGGTCAGCTGGAGGGTGAGCGGCAGCGCGGTGGTGACCTGGTCGAGCACCGGTGCCCGGGTCAGCGCGCTGGTGCCCATGTCGCCGTGCAGCAGGTCGGCGACGAAGTCCACGTAGCGCACGGGCAGCGGGTCGAGCAGGCCGTGTTCCTCCCGGAAGTCGTGCAACTGTTCCGGTGTCGGGTTGGCGCCCTGGAAGAACGCGGACGCCGGGTCGACGTCCGAGAAACGCATCACCAGGAACACGAACAGCACGATGCCCAGCATCAGCGGCACGAGCAGGGCGACGCGGCGGAGCAGGATCCGCAGGACGGCCGTCATACCGCTAGGCCCACTTGGCCTGGAGGAGGTTGATGCCCGGATACGGCTGGGCCCTTATCCCGCTGAGCCGCTTCGGGTCCCACGCGGTCATCAGCTCGTTGTGGACGACCGGGTAGAGCACGGCCTGCTCGGCGACGACGTCGATGTAGTCCTGGACCATCGCCTTCTTCCTCGCGGTGTCCGGCTCCCGGGTGGCCCGGTCCATGTCCTTGAAGAGCGCCTTGGCGACGGGGTCGCCGGCCCACCGCGTGTACTGCATCCACAGGTTCTCGGGCCCGTAGTTGTAGTGCATGATCAGGTCGGCGTCGAGGCCGAACTGGTTGGGGTTCGAGGCGGCGGCGACGACCTGGTAGTCCTGCTTCTGGTCCATCTTCGTGAACACGGCCGTGGTCTCCTGCGGGGACAGGGTGGTACGGACACCGATGGCGTCCCAGGAGGCCTTGACGGTCGGCAGGCAGTCGACGATCCAGCTGACGTTCACGGCGAGGATCTCGACGCTCAGCCCCTTGACCCCGGCGGCCTTGAGCAGCGCCTTCGCCTTGTCGGGGTCGTAGTCGTAGACCGTCTTCGCCCGGCGGTAGGACGGGTTGCTCTCGTCCAGGAAGGAAGTCGCCGCCTTTCCATGGCCCTTGAGCGCCACCTCCACCATCTTCCCGGTGTCGATGGCGTAGTGCAGGGCCTGGCGCACGCGCACGTCGTCGAACGGCTTGTGCTTGGTGTTGAACATCAGGAACAGGTTGTTCATCCCGGCACCGCCGGCGACCGTCAGCCCGCTGCTCTCCAACTGCCCGATGTTGGCGTACGGGATGTTGTCCGCGATCTGCGCGCCCGCGCTGGACCCGGAGATCTTCGCGACGCGGGGCGCCGCGTCCACGATCGTCAGCCAGTTCATCTTCCGGAAGGCGGGTTTGCGCGGGCCGTTGTAGCCGTCGAACGCCTCGAAGGTCGTGTTCGACTTCGGGTGGTGCGCGGTCTGCCGGTAGGGACCCGAGCCGATCGCCTTGCCCTTGATGGCGTCGTCCCACGCGCCCGGCTTCGAGAACACGTGCTTCGGCATGATCTTGGCGAGCGTCAGCCGGGAAAGGCCGTCCGGGAACGGGAACTTGAGCACCAGCTCGACGTTCCGCGCGTCGATCTTCCGGACCTCCTTCAGCCAGCTCGCGAAGAACCCCTTGGCGAGGGTCTGGGTGTTCGGGTCGAGGATCCGCTCGAACACGAAGACGACGTCGTCGGCGGTGACGGGCTTGCCGTCGTGGAAGGTCGCCCCGGCCCGCAGCGCGAACTTCCAGGACGTGCTGTTCGGGTCCTTCGGCACCTCGGTCGCCAGGGCCGCGTACGGCTCGCGGGAGATCGGATCCGTGTCCAGCAGGCCCTCGTAGATGTGGTTGTTGGCGGCCATGCAGAACGCGGAGGCCGTCTGGGTGGGGTCCCAGCTGCCGTCGTTGCCGTAGCCGATCACCGCGGTGAGCGTCCGGTTCGCGCCGTCGCCCCCGCCGCCGGTGTCGTTCGTGGACTCCGGCCCGGACGAACAGGCCGACAGCGACGCGGAGACGGCGGCGGCCGCGCCCAGCGCGCCGGTGTACTTCAGGAACGACCGGCGGTGCGGCGCCGGTACGTCATGGGTCACGTCGCGCACGGGTCCTCCAGCGAGAGATCTGCGGGGAAGGGACTGGCTGAGGAGATACGACGTCCTACGTCCTGCGGTCAGCGCGACCATAGGAGGGGCCGTGAGGCCGGTCAAGGGATCGCACACGAATGGCGTATCCGCCAGAGGTCGCACCAATGGCGCCGCATGCGACGGGAGTTGACGTCGTATCAGGACGGGATCACACCGGGTACCGCCGGAGGTGGGACGTGGGACGTCCGGGGCGCGTACGATGCGGCGCATGTCCGAGGAGCCCAGGACCAGCCGGGTACAGCGCCAGGTCGTGCAGCTCATCCTCGACCGCAGACTTAACCCCGGCGCGCCGCTGCCCACCGAGGCCGAACTGATGGAGGCCCTCGGCGTCAGCCGCAACTCCGTCCGCGAGGCACTCAAGGCCCTCCAGGCCCTCGACATCGTCGAGATCCGCCACGGCTACGGCACCTACGTCGGCCAGGCCTCCCTCACCCCGCTCGTCGACGGCCTCACCTTTCGCACCCTGGCCCGGCACGACGACGACACCGGCGCCCTCGCCGAGATCCTCCAGGTCCGCGAGGTCCTGGAGGAGGGGCTCATCCGCCGGGTCGCCACGACGGTCACGGAAGCGGAACTGGACCGACTGGAAGGCGTGGTGACCCGTATGGAGTCCGCCGGCGGCACGGGCCGCTCCTTCCCGGAGCTCGACCGTGAGTTCCACGAGGTCCTGTACGCCTCCCTGGGCAACGCGCTGGTCCCGCAGCTCCTCGCCGCCTTCTGGACGGTGTTCCGCCGGGTCTCCGGCGCCCGCGGCTGGACCGACGACCCGTCCCCCGAGATCACCGTCCGCCGCCACCGCGACATCGTCACGGCGCTGCGCGCGCGTGACGTGGAGGGGGCGCAGCGGGCGATGGCGGTCCACTTCCGGGGGATCGAGGCGCGGGCGGCGGAGGAGTCGCGGGGGGTGAGCTGATTCCGCTCCCCGCGGAGCGAGCGCGCAGCATGATGAGGGCGTGAGCGAGCTGTGGAACGAGAGTGACCCCGGCGTCCTGAGACTGCCTTCCGGCCGGCTGGTCCGAGGGCGAGGTCTCCGCCACCCCGTGGACCCCAGCGCGCCCCTTCCTGCCTACGGTCTCTACCTGCTCGGCCGGCAGCCGCCCGAGGTTCCCTGGGAGTCGGGCTGGATCCGCTGGCCCGACTTCCGCCTCCCGTCGGACCGGGTGGCCGCCCGCGGGGCGCTGGCGGACGCCTGGGAACGGGCCGCCGGGGAGCGGGTGGAGCTCGCCTGCGGCGGAGGACGCGGCCGGACGGGCACGGCCCTGGCCTGCCTCGCCGTCCTGGACGGTGTACCGGGCGGGGAGGCGGTGGCGTACGTCCGGCGGCACTACGACCGGCATGCTGTGGAAACGCCCTGGCAGCGGCGGTACGTGCACCGGTTCGGCGAGGGATGAACGGCCGGCGCAGGGGAGGCCGCGGCACCCCTCGACCAGCGTCGGCGCCTAGGCGCAGTACGTGTCCCGGTCCGGACGTTCGCCCGTCGCCAGGAAGCGGGAGACGGTCCGGTCGCCGCAGGTGTTGCCGTTGGCGAGGTAGGCCCCGTGGCCCGTGGAGTTCACCGTCACCATGACGGCCCGGTCACCGAAGGCCCGCCGGAGCACTCGGGCCCCGCTCAGGGGGGTGGAGACGTCCCGCTCGTTCTGGACGAGCAGGATGTTGGACGGCCCGCGATCGGTGATCCGGACCGCGGGCTCCCGCAGCTCGAACGGCCAGGCGGCGCACAGCATCGGACCGCGCGGCATGCCCGCCGTCAGCGGGAACGCGGCGCGGCTCTCGTCGACCTCCTTCTGGTAGTGGGCGGCCGACTTGGGCCAGGTGACGTTGTTGCAGAGGATGCCGGCGCCGACCGCTGCGGCGTTCTGCATCATCGACTCGTCCCCGTCTGCGTTCGGGGGCTGGGGTGCGGGCGGCACGGTGCCCTTGCGCGCGGCCAGGATCATCTTCGCCAGTGCGGGGTAGTCGTCGGGGTCGTACAGGCTGTTCAGCATGGTCTGGCGCAGGACGTTGCCGTTCAGTTCCGCCGGGGTGGCGCCGGGCCAGGGGAGGGGCTCGTGGTCGAGCCGTTCGGCCAGCCGCAGGAAGAGGGGGCGTACGTCCGCGGCCTTACGGGCGACCCGGTGCGGATTCCCCGGCCGGGAGGCCCACTTGGCGAACTCCGGGAAGTTGTCCTCCACGCCGTCCTCGAACGCGGCGAGCCAGGCGCGTCCCACCCGGGTGGGGTCGGGGTTCTGGTTGCTGTCCAGCACGATGCGGTCGGTGCGCTGCGGGAACAGCTGGCTGTAGAGGGAGCCGACGTACGTGCCGTACGAGTCGCCCCACGCGGAGATCCGGCTCTCGCCCAGCGCGGCCCGGACACGGTCGAGGTCACGGGCCTCGTTGGCGCTGCTGAGGTGCCGCAGCAGCTCTCCGCCGTTACGGGCACAGGCGTCGGCCATACGCCGTGCGGTGGCCATGGACTCGTTGACGGAACCGTCCGGGGTGGGCCAGGCCAGTTTGGCGAGGGCGAGGTCCTTGCTCTCGAGCCCACAGGTGGCGGCACTGGACGGGGCCATTCCGCGGGGTGCGAACCCGATCAGGTCGTAGGTGTCCCGTACCTTCTGCGGCAGCGTCTGCCCCTTGCCGGAGGGATCCCCGAGGCTGACCCCACCGGGGCCGCCCGGGATGAGGAACAGCGCACCGCGGCGTGCGGAGGGCTTCTCACTCGGGATGCGGGAGATGGCGATCTGGATCTTCCGGCCGTTCTGGTCGGAGTAGTCCAGGGGAACGTCGACGGTGGCGCACTGCTGGCGGGGGTCGAGGCCGGGGCCGGTGCACCTGGTCCACTGGAGGGCCTCGCCCCCGGCGGCGGACGCGGTCACCGGGGCGGTGAGCCCGAGCAGGACCGCGGAGGCGGCAAGCAGTGAGGCGTTGCGCTTGATCTTCTTCATGGGATGAGCCTGGCGGTTCGCCACCCCACGTCACATCCGGCCAACTGGAGGAAAACGCAGGGGGTTTACCCCCCGCCCGCCCCTCGGGACGCCGCGGGCGCCGGGAGGCGGAGCATGAAGACGTCGATCGGGTCCTGGGATTCGACGGTGAAGCCGTGGCGTTCGTAGAGGCGACGGGCCGGGCTGCCCCGCAGGACGTTCAGGCGGACGCGGTCGCCCGTGGCGTCCGTGCTGGTGAGAAGGGTGCGGAGGACTGCCGAGCCAAGGCCTCGGCCTTGGACCTCCGGACGGAGATAGAAGTGCTCCAGCCACAGGGCGTCCTCCGAGGGACGCAGCGCCACGCTGCCCGCGAAGGTGCCGTCGGTCGTGATGACGGACGTGTGCTGAGGGGAGAAGCCGTCGCGCAGGCGCTGTCTGACCCGGTGGGCGTCGTAGCGGCCCAGCCGCTCCAGGTCCGGGCGCATCACCACCGCCCGCAGCTCCGCTATCGCCTCGACGTCCGCCTGCTCCGCCGGGCGCATGGTCCATGCCCTCGTGTCCACGGGGTGATCATTCCGCATCACCGTCAGGAGCGGGCGGCCCCGACGGTGCTTATGAACGCCCTCCAGGCATCCGACCCGACCAGGAGCACGGGTCCGCTGTCGGATGTCAGCTTGCTGTCCCGTACGGGGACCGTCCCGGGGGTTCCGTCGGCGACTTCGACGCAGTTGCCGCCATCGCCGTTGCTGTAACTGCTCTTTCGCCAGCTGGCGTTGCTCAGGTCGTACTCGTGCATCGTCTGAAGTCCTCAGCCGCCGATCGGACCAGGGCGAGGGACGCCTCCGGCGACAGTGCGGCGCCCCTGAGCAGATCGTAAGCGCGCTCCGCACGCTTCACCATGGCCGGGTCGTCGACCAACGTCCCCGAGAACGAGGTCTCTGTGTAGGCGACAGGCGGCGCGTCCTCGAACTCCATGAGCCGTAGCGAGCCGTTGTTGGCCGGCGCACCCGCGGAGAACGGAAGCGCCTGAAGCACCACCCTGCGTGCGTCGGCGAGGTCGGCCATGTGGTCGAGGGCCCGAGCCGTGACGTCCGGCCCACCCACCGGTACGCGGAGCACGGTCTCGTGCACAACCACCCAATACAGCGGCCTTGTAGGGCCACTGAGGATCTGGGCACGTTCTACGCGGGCGGTGACTCTCTCCTCGATGAACTCGTCTGCCGCGAACGGATGCGTCGCCAGAGTGAGAGCGCTGGTGTACGCCGGTGTTTGGAGGAGCCCCGGCACGACGGTCGGTTCGAACTCGCAGATCTGCGCAGCCTGCCTCTCCAGCTCCACAACCCCCGCGAAATACTCCGCATACCGCTTGTCGTCAATCAGCTTCCTGCACAACCGCTCGAAAATACCGTCGGTTTGCAGTACCCCGTCGATGCGATGGGCGACATCCAACTGTGGTTTGCGAATGGCCTGTTCGAACTGGCCGATGTAGCCGCCGGAGACGAATACCCGGGAGCCCAGCTCCACCTGGGTGAGGTCCGCGTCCTCCCTGCGTCGTTTCAGCTCCGCGCCGAAGAACTCCCATGCCGCCTGCCGAGAACCGTTGGCCATTACCGGACCCCTTTGCACTGCCCCGCAGTTGTAGGGCTCAGCCCCTCCCGAGTGTAGATGCGGAGTGTCACCGTGGAGACGCGAAGAGTAAAACCCGAGGAGGAAGGGGAGCACGGTGGAGGCACGACACTCGGCGCTCTGCGCCGAAGAAGCGGAGGATGCGGTGAAAGAATTGCGGGCAGAACTCGCCAAGGCCGGAATCGTCCTGCCGTCACTGGGGCTCGACCCGGTGAGTCTTGCGCGGGAAGCGCCCTGCCCGCTCGTGGAATTGGGCCGATGTTCCGTGGAGACCGCCCGCCGGCTCGCGGCGGTGTTGCGATGAAACCCCCGGTCGGTGTGTACGTCGTGGACACGATCAGCGGACGCATCGGCATCGTCATGGGGCATGAGGGGCCCTATGTGCAGTTAAGGCCACACGGGGGCGGCAGGGAGTGGGACGTCGACCCCGGTGCCGTACGGCACGCCACCCCGGCCGAGCGGCTGCGCGCGGCGACGGCGTACGCCAACGCACGCAGCAGGGGTGAGGTCCCTTGACGCGATGACCCTGCGAGAATGGCGCCATGAGTCTGTTCCGCGACGACGGCATCGTGCTGCGCACCCAGAAGCTGGGTGAGGCGGACCGGATCATCACGCTGCTCACGCGCGGTCACGGACGGGTACGGGCCGTGGCCCGGGGCGTGCGCCGGACGAAGTCGAAGTTCGGTGCGCGCCTCGAGCCGTTCTCCCATGTCGACGTGCAGTTCTTCGCGAAGGGGAGCGAGCTCGTCGGGCGCGGGCTCCCGCTGTGCACGCAGAGTGAGACCATCGCCCCGTACGGCGGCGGCATCGTGAGCGACTACGCCCGGTACACCGCCGGGACCGCCATGCTGGAGACCGCCGAGCGGTTCACCGACCACGAGGGCGAGCCGGCCGTGCAGCAGTACCTGCTGCTCGTCGGCGGACTGCGGACCCTCGCGCGGGGCGAGCACGCGCCGCACCTCGTGCTCGACGCGTTCCTGCTCCGCTCCCTCGCCGTCAACGGGTACGCCCCGAGCTTCACCGACTGCGCGAAATGCGGTATGCCCGGGCCCAACCGGTTCTTCTCGGTCGCGTCGGGCGGTTCCGTCTGCGTGGACTGCCGGGTCCCCGGCAGCGTCGTACCCTCGCCCCAGGCCCTGGCACTCCTCGGCGCCCTGCTCACGGGAGACTGGGAGACCGCGGACGCGTGCGAGGCGCGGTACGTCCGGGAGGGCAGCGGGCTGGTGTCCGCGTATCTGCACTGGCACATGGAGCGCGGGCTGCGCTCCCTGCGCTACGTCGAGAAGTAGGCCCGTCCACAAGCAAGCCGTACAGAAGTAAGCAAGCGAGCACGAGGAGCGAGAGACACATGGCCGTACGCGGGATCCTGGGGCGGCAGCGCCGGGAGTACAGGACGCCGGAGCCGCACCCGTCCGGCGCGCGGCCGCCGAAGCTCGGAGAGCTCGTACCCAAGCATGTGGCGATCGTCATGGACGGCAACGGACGCTGGGCCAAGGACCGGGGGCTGCCGCGCACGGAGGGCCACAAGGTCGGTGCCGAGCGGGTGCTCGACGTGCTCCAGGGCGCCATCGAGATGGGCGTGGGCGCGATCTCCCTGTACGCCTTCTCCACCGAGAACTGGAAGCGGTCGCCGGACGAGGTGCGCTTCCTGATGAACTTCAACCGGGACTTCATCCGCAAGACCCGCGACCAGCTCGACGAGCTGGGCATCCGGGTGCGCTGGGTGGGCCGTATGCCCAAGCTGTGGCGGTCCGTGGCCAAGGAGCTCCAGATCGCCCAGGAGCAGACCAAGGGCAACGACCGGCTGACCCTGTACTTCTGCATGAACTACGGAGGGCGCGCCGAGATCGCCGACGCCGCGCAGGCGCTCGCCGAGGACGTGAAGAGCGGGAAGCTCGACCCGTCGAAGGTCAACGAGAAGACCTTCGCGAAGTACATGTACTACCCGGACATGCCGGACGTCGACCTCTTCCTGCGTCCCAGCGGCGAGCAGCGGACCTCCAACTACCTGATCTGGCAGAGCGCCTACGCCGAGATGGTCTTCCAGGACGTGCTGTGGCCGGACTTCGACCGGCGTGACCTGTGGCGGGCGTGTCTGGAGTTCGCCTCGCGGGACCGGCGCTTCGGCGGCGCCATCCCGAACGAGGAGCTGCTGGCCATGGAGGGGCGTTCCCCTGAGGCACGCTGAGCTGTGCCCCCTGGGGCGTGTGCGCTAGCCGCGGATACGCCCCAGGGGCGCGGGACTGTTCTCATATGCGGCTCCGCCGCGTGGGCGCGGCCGGCCGCAACGCACCCGCGGCCGCCGACGCGCCGTAGCTCCACGGCGAACCGGCGCGCGGCTCAACCCGCGGCGCACTCCGCGCAGGTGCCGAAGATCTCCACCGTGTGAGCCACGTTCACATAGCCGTGCTCGGCGGCGATGGACTCCGCCCACTTCTCCACGGCCGGGCCCTCGACCTCGACGGCCTTGCCGCAGCCGCGGCACACGAGGTGGTGGTGATGGTCGTCGGTGGAGCAGCGGCGGTAGACGGACTCGCCGTCGGCGGTGCGCAGGACGTCGACCTCGCCGGCGTCGGCGAGGGACTGGAGGGTGCGGTAGACCGTGGTGAGCCCGACCGAGTCGCCCTTGTGCTTGAGCATGTCGTGCAGTTCCTGCGCGCTGCGGAACTCGTCGACCTCCTGCAGGGCCGCCGCCACAGCGGCCCGCTGCTTGGTGGCGCGGCCCTTCACGGACGGTCCAGCGGTCGTCACCGTTGCCTCCTCACGTCTGCCTTGCCCGGGCCATTGTGCCAGCCCGGGGTGGGGGCGGTCAGACGCCGACTTCGTCGGCTGCCTCCCGGGTGCCCGGAATCGCGCACTCCGCCGGGTCGGTGGCGGCATCCGCGGCCGTCCGGGCACGGGCGCGGCGCCGGGCGAGCGGCGTGGCGAGCGCCGTCAGCACGATGAAAGCGCCGATCGTCAGCAGCACGATGGTCGCGCCGGGCGGCACGTCCTGGTAGTACGAGGTGACGGTGCCGCCGATCGTCACGCTCACACCGATGGCGACGGCGACGGCGAACGTGGCGGCGAAGCTGCGGGTGATCTGCTGGGCGGCCGCGACCGGCACCACCATCAGCGCGCTGACCAGCAACAGGCCGACCACGCGCATCGCCACCGTCACCGTGACGGCCGCGGTGACCGCCGTCAGCAGGTTCAGGACGCGCACGGGCAGGCCCGTCACCCGCGCGAACTCCTCGTCCTGGCTGACCGCGAACAGCTGCCGGCGCAGGCCGAGGGTGACCAGCACGACGAAGGCGGCCAGCACACAGATCGCCGTGACGTCCGACGGGGACACCGTCGACAGGGAGCCGAACAGGTACGAGGTCAGATTGGCGTTGGAGCCGGTCGGCGCGAGGTTGATGAACATCACACCGCCCGCCATACCGCCGTAGAACAGCATCGCGAGGGCGAGGTCGCCGCGGGTCCTGCCGTACCAGCGGATCAGCTCCATGAGGATCGCGCCGAGGACCGAGACGAGGGTCGCCATCCACACCGGGGACCAGGTGAGCAGGAAGCCGAGGCCCACACCGGTCATCGCGACGTGGCCGATGCCGTCGCCCATCAGGGCCTGGCGGCGCTGGACCAGGTAGATGCCCACCGCGGGGGCCGTGATGCCGACGAGGACGGCGGCGAGCAGCGCCCGCTGCATGAAGGCGTAGTCGAGGATGTCCATCAGCTCAGCAGTCCCGTACGGATCGGTTCGGCGCCCGCCGGCGCGTGCGGGTGTACGTGGTCGTGGCCGGGCAGGGCGTGCTGTCCGACGGCCTTCGGGGGCGGCCCGTCGTGCAGGACGCAGCCGTCGCGGAGCACCACCGCCCGGTCGATGAGGGGCTCCAGCGGGCCCAGCTCGTGCAGCACCAGCAGCACGGTGGTGCCCTGGGCGACCTGCTCGCGCAGCGTGTGCGCGAGCACCTCCTGGCTGGCCAGGTCGACGCCCGCCATCGGCTCGTCCATGATCAGCAGCTCGGGTTCGGCGGCGAGGGCGCGGGCGATCAGCACCCGCTGGTGCTGGCCGCCGGAGAGCGCGTCGACCGAGTCCTTGGCCCGGTCCGCCATGCCGACGAGCTCCAGGGCCCGCCGTACGGCCGTGTGGTCCGCCTTGCGCAGCACGCCGAAGCGGGCCCGCGACAGGCGGCCGGAGGAGACCACCTCGGTCACCGTGGCGGGCACCCCGCCCGCGGCCGTGGTGCGCTGCGGGACGTAGCCCACGCGGTGCCAGTCGCGGAACCGCCCTCGGTCCGTGCCGAACAGCCGTATCTCGCCCGCGCCGGTCTGCACCTGGCCGATGATGCTGCGCACGGCCGTCGACTTGCCGGAGCCGTTCGCACCGAGCAGGGCGACGACCTCGCCGCGCCGCACGGTGAGGTCGATTCCGCGCAGGACGGGGCGCGAGCCCAGGTCCGCGCGGACGCCGCGCAGGGATATGACGGACTCGGTCATGCCGTCCTCCGTTGAGTCGATCACTTGGCGCCCATGGCCGTCCGCAGGGCCTTGAGGTTGGCTTCCATGACCTGGAAGTAGTCGTCGCCGCGGGACTGGTCGGTGATGCCCTCGAGCGGGTCGAGGACGTCCGTCTTCAGGTTCGCGTCCCGGGCGAGGGTCTTCGCGGTCTTGCCGGAGACCAGTGTCTCGTAGAAGACCGTGGTGACGCCGTCGGCCTTGGCCTCCTGCTGGAGCTCGCGGACCCGGGCGGCGCTGGGCTCGCTCTCGGGGTCGAGGCCGGAGATGGCCTCCTGGGTGAGGCCGTAGCGCTCGGCGAGGTAGCCGAAGGCGGCGTGGTTGGTGAAGAAGACCTTGGTCTTCGTGTCCTTCAGGCCGTTCTCGAAGTCGCTGTTCAGCCCGTTCAGCTTCGTGACCAGGGCTTCGGTGTTCTTCTTGTAGTCGGCCGCGTGGTCCGGGTCGGCCTTCTCGAAGGCCTTGCCGACGCCCTGGGCGATCTCGGCGTACTTCACCGGGTCGAGCCAGACGTGCGGGTCGCGGCCGTGTTCCTCCTCCTCGGAGTGGCCCTCGGAGTGGCCTTCCTCGCCCTCGTGGCTGTGGCCGCCGGTGCCGTGGTCCTCCAGGTGGGTCAGCGTGGCCGCGTCGATCTTCGTCTTGATGCCGGTCTGCGAGACGGCCTCGTCGACGGCGGGCTGGAGGCCCTTGAGGAAGAGCGCCGCGTCGGCCTCCTCCAGCTGCGCGCGCTGCTTGGTGCTGAGCTCCAGGTCGTGCGGCTCCTGGCCGGGCTCGGTCAGGCTGATGACGTTCGCGTGGTCGCCGCCGATCTGCTGGGCGAGGAACGCCATGGGGTAGAACGAGGCGACGACGTCGAACTTGTCCGTGTTGCCCGTCGCCGCGCTGTCGCTGGAGCAGGCGGTCAGAGCGCCGAGGCCGAGAGCGGTGGCCGCGGCGGCGGGTATGAGTCGTCGTACGTTCATGACACTCATTTTCAACAAATATGGAAACCGTTGTCAACAAAGCCTCTGAGCAGGGCCTTGAGATCGCCGGAGGGGGAGCGATTTGATTGAGGGGGCGCCCCCGCCGGTAACCTGAAGCATTCGCTGGAAGCAACTCGCTCCGTCGCCCGTCGTCGTAATGAAGAGAGCACCGTGGCCGCCGACAAGATCGACACCATCGTCAGCCTGAGCAAGCGCCGTGGCTTCGTATTCCCCTGTAGTGAGATCTACGGCGGTCAGCGCGCCGCTTGGGACTACGGCCCCCTGGGTGTCGAGCTCAAGGAGAACCTCAAGCGCCAGTGGTGGCGCTACATGGTGACGTCGCGCGAGGACGTCGTGGGCATCGACTCGTCCGTGATCCTGGCCCCCGAGGTCTGGGTCGCCTCCGGTCACGTCGCCACCTTCACGGACCCCCTCACCGAGTGCACCTCCTGCCACAAGCGGTTCCGCGCGGACCACCTGGAGGAGGCCTACGAGGAGAAGAAGGGGCACGCCCCGGAGAACGGGCTCGCGGACCTCAACTGCCCCAACTGCGGCAACAAGGGCACCTTCACCGAGCCCAAGCAGTTCTCCGGCCTGCTGTCGACCCACCTCGGCCCGACGCAGGACTCCGGCTCCATCGCCTACCTGCGGCCCGAGACCGCGCAGGGCATCTTCACCAACTTCTCCCAGGTGCAGACCACCTCGCGGCGCAAGCCGCCGTTCGGCATCGCCCAGATGGGCAAGTCCTTCCGCAACGAGATCACGCCCGGCAACTTCATCTTCCGCACCCGCGAGTTCGAGCAGATGGAGATGGAGTTCTTCGTCAAGCCGGGCGAGGACGAGAAGTGGCAGGAGTACTGGATGGAGCAGCGCTGGAACTGGTACACCGGCCTGGGCCTGCGCGAGGAGAACATGCGGTGGTACGAGCACCCGAAGGAGAAGCTCTCCCACTACTCCAAGCGCACCGCCGACATCGAGTACCGCTTCCAGTTCGGCGGCAGTGAGTGGGGCGAGCTGGAGGGCGTCGCCAACCGCACCGACTACGACCTCGGCGCGCACTCCAAGGCCTCCGGCCAGGACCTCACCTACTTCGACCAGGAGGCCGGCGAGCGCTGGACCCCGTACGTCATCGAGCCCGCGGCCGGTGTCGGCCGGGCGATGCTCGCCTTCCTGCTCGACGCCTACGTCGAGGACGAGGCGCCCAACGCCAAGGGCAAGATGGAGAAGCGCACGGTCCTGCGCCTGGACCACCGCCTGGCCCCGGTGAAGGTCGCGGTGCTCCCGCTCTCCCGCAACCCCGAGCTGTCGCCGAAGGCCAAGGGTCTCGCCCAGGCCCTGCGCCAGAACTGGAACATCGAGTTCGACGACGCCGGCGCCATCGGCCGCCGCTACCGCCGTCAGGACGAGATCGGTACGCCGTTCTGCGTGACCGTCGACTTCGACACGCTGGAGGACAACGCGGTCACCGTCCGCGAGCGTGACTCCATGAAGCAGGAGCGCATCTCCCTCGACCAGATCGAGGGCTACCTGGCGGCCCGCCTGGTCGGCTGCTAGGCGCGACGTACGCACGAGGCCGGCTCTGGCGGGGATGGGATCCCGCCGGGCCGGCCTTTCGTCTGTCACGGGCGGCGCCGGCGGTGCAGGGTGCTGGAGGGGCGCCGGCTGGGGTGGTGGGGCTGCCCGGCGTACGGCCGTCTATCGGCCTGAGCCGGTGAGCGCGGCAAGGGTGTCGCGGAGGGCGGAGCCGTCCGGCGGGCGGTGGCCCCAGCGGGCGCCGACGTGACCGTCCGGCCGGACCAGCAGCGCCCCGTGCGTACTCAGGCCGCAGAGTTCCGCCTGTTCGGCCGACAGGGGCTCGACACGCAGTGGCCATGCCGTGGCAGCCTGCTGCCCCCAGCCCTCGGGGTCCGGTGTGAGCAGGGTGAACCACTCGCCGAACGCGTCGAGCGTGGAGCGGCCCGGTGTGAGCCAGAGGTGCGGCATGCGGTGGCCCGGTTCGGCGGTGGGGACGTAGTCCACGCCGTCGCCGGACGACGCGTGGGAGCCGTAAGCGACTCCCAGGACAAGGCCGAGTTGGGCGAAGTACTCCTCTGACCAGGGGAGTTCGACCTCGGTAGGCGCTGAGGCGCCGGCCATGAGCTGTTTGTCGCGCAGGCTCTGCACCTGGAACATGAGCCGGGTGTTGGCCACCGCTTGGCGGAGCGTCCGGTGGGCGACGGGCAGCCGTTCCGTCTCGTAGGTGTCCAGCAGGTCCGGTCCCGCCCACCCGCGCAGGACGCCTGCCAGTTTCCAGCACAGGTTGTGCACGTCGGCGACGCCGGTGTTCATGCCCAGACCGCCGGCCGGGGGGATCGCGTGCGCGGCATCGCCGGCGAGCAGGACCCGGCCGTCGCGGAGGTGCTCGGCGACGAACGCGTTCACCACCCAGTGCTGCACCCGCAGCACCTCGGCGCGTGAGCCGCCGTCCGTGCCGAGGGCGCGCGAGGCGAGGTCGGACCAGTCGGCGTCCGCGGCATCCTCGGGCGTGGGGACGAGCAGGCCCCACCCTCCCTCCGGGTACAGGGGGAGGAGCGATCCGTGCGAGGTGAAGTAGACCCCGGCGGGCTGTCGGGCGCGCCAGTCGTTGAGGTCGGCGTCGAACACGACGGTGGTGATGCGCCCCACCGCGCCGGGACCGGACGTGCCGATCGCCAGCCGCTGCCGCACGAAGGAGTTGGCGCCGTCGGCGGCCAGGAGGTAACGCGCGCGGAGGCGGGTCCGCGTACCGCGTCGGTGGTCGGCGAGCACGGCCACGACGGCCTCGGCCTCCTCGGCCAGGTCGACGAGCTCGGCCCCGAACCGGACCGGTGCGTCCGCCGCGCCGAGAAGGGTGGGCTCCAGCCGGTCCTGTGAGGTCACCACGCCGAGCGCGGGGCTTTCCGGTACCGGCGCGTGGATGCCGATCATCGCCTCCGTGGCGAAGTCGCGTGCGTGCAGGGTGTCGCGGAAACGGACACGGCCGTACTCGCGCGGGAACGCGCGGGCCGTGATCGCGGGGGCGACGCCGAGTCCGCGGAAGATCTCCATGGAGCGCACGTTGATCAGCCGGGACCGGGGGAACGGCGACAGCTCTCCATGCTTCTCGACCAGCAGGGTCGGTACGCCCCAGCGCGCGAGGAGCGCTCGGGCGGTGAGGCCCACCGGCCCACCGCCGACGATCAGTACCGCCACCTCGGCGTCCGTTTCGGGCATCTCGTGCTCCACCTCCCCAAATTTCCCGTCCCCGGTGCCGGGTCGCAACTCGATGACATCTGACAGCTGACAGATATTGAAATCTGTCAGCTGTGCTGGCAGGGTGGAGGGCATGACGATGCGAACCCGCCCCCTCGGAAAGACCGGCCCCCAGGTCTCCGCCCTCGGCCTCGGCTGCATGGGTATGTCCGCGCTGTACGGCGAGGCGGACCGGGCCGAGTCCATCGCGACCATCCACGCGGCGCTCGAAGCGGGCGTCACCCTGCTGGACACCGGCGACTTCTACGGCATGGGCCACAACGAACTGCTGATCGGCGAGGCCCTGCGCGCGGCCCCCGCCGCCCGGCGGGAACAGGCCCTGGTCAGCGTGAAGTTCGGCGCCCTGCGCGGCCCGGACGGCAGCTGGCTGGGGTACGACGGCCGTCCCGCCGCCGTGAAGAACTTCGCCGCGTACTCCCTCCAGCGGCTCGGCGTCGACCACATCGACGTCTACCGCATCGCCCGTCTCGACCCGGACGTGCCGATCGAGGAGACGGTCGGCGCGATCGCGGAGCTCGTCGAGAAGGGCTACGTGCGGCACATCGGCCTCAGCGAGGTCGGCGCCGACACCGTCCGCCGGGCCGCCGCCACGGCGCCGATCGCGGACCTCCAGATCGAGTACTCCCTCATCTCGCGCGGCATCGAGGACGCGGTCCTCCCGGCCACGCGCGAGCTGGGCATCGGGATCACGGCGTACGGGGTGCTCTCCCGGGGCCTGATCTCCGGCCACTTCACCGCGGACCGGCAGCTCGGCGCGGGCGACTTCCGGGCGATGTCGCCGCGCTTCCAGGGCGACAACCTCCAGCACAACCTCGGCCTCGTCGAGGCGCTGCGGAAGATCGCCGAGCAGAAGGGCGTCAGCGTCGCCCAGATCGCGATCGCCTGGGTGCTGTCGCGCGGTGAGGACATCGTGCCGCTGGTCGGAGCCCGCCGCCGCGACCGGCTCACCGAGGCGCTGGGCGCGCTCGACGTGACCCTGGACGCGGCCGACCTGGCCGCGATCGAGCAGGCCGTGCCCGCCGGTGCCGCGGCCGGTGACCGCTACCCGGCGGCACAGATGGCGCACCTCGAGAGCTGAACCGCGGCCCGGGTACGGTCAGGGCATGGCACCGACCACCGAGACCCTGACCGCCGAGCGCATCCTCGAAGCCACCGAGGAGGTGCTGCGCCGCCACGGCCCGGCCAAGGCCACCGTGGTCGACGTGGCCCGCGCGCTCGGCGTCAGCCACGGCAGCGTCTACCGGCACTTCCGCACCAAGGCGGCGCTGCGCGAAGCGGTCACCAAGCGCTGGCTGGACCGCACGTCCGGGGAGCTGTCCGGAATAGTCGCCACGGAGGGCGACCCGGAGGCCCGGCTGAGGGACTGGCTCGGCGCGCTGTTCGCCGCCAAGCGCCGCAAGGCGGGCGACGACCCGGAGCTGTTCGCCACGTACATGGTGCTCACGGGCGAGACCGGCACGGCGGTCGGCGAACACATCACCGACCTGACCGCCCAGCTGGCCCGCATCATCGAGGCCGGCGTCGAGTCCGGCTGCTTCGCCGGCACCACCGACGCCGAGAAGACCGCCCGCGCAGTCTTCGACGCCACGGGCCGCTTCCATGATCCGCGCTACGCCCGGGAGTGGGAAGAGCCCGGGATCGAGGCGGACTTCGCGGCGGTCCTGGACCTGGTGGTGCGAGGGCTGCGGCCCTAGCCGCATCGCCATGCCGGAGTGCGCCCCGGCCCCGAGGAGCACAGGATGGGAAGGGAGGGGCGGGTCGCCGCGCGGGGGCGCCGAGAAGGGGATGGCGATCGTGGATCTCGTACTGCGTCCGGGCACCGCGGACGACGCCGCGGAGTGCGGAAGGATCTGCTACCAGGCTTTCGCGGGCATCGCCGAGGAGCACGCGTTCCCTCCCGACTTTCCGAGCCCCGACGTGAGTGTCGCGCTGATCGAAGGAGCCCTGACACACCCGGGCTTCTACGGTGTCGTCGCCGAACTCGACGGACGGATCGTGGGCAGCAACTTCCTCGACGAGCGCTCGACCGTCGTCGGGGTCGGGCCGGTCACCGTCGATCCCACCGTGCAGAACGCGGGCGTGGGCCGCCGCCTGATGCGGGACGTGATGGAGCGGGCCGACGAGCGGGGAGCGCCGGGCATCCGGTTGTTGCAGAGCGGCTACCACAACAGGTCGTTCTCGCTGTACGTGAGCCTCGGCTTCGCCCATCGGGCCACCATGGCCTGTGTGCAGGGCCCGCCGATCCGGCGTGCGATGCCGGGGTACGCGGTGCGGGAGGCCACCGACGCGGATCTGGGCCCCTGCAACGACGTGTGCCGGCAGGTCCACGGCGTCGACCGTGGCGGTGAGGTCGCCGACGCGCTCAAACAGGGCACCGCCCGAGTCGTCGAACGCGCGGGACGCGTCACCGGGTACGCCACCGACCTGGCCTTCTTCGGGCACGCCGTGGGCGAGACCGTGCCGGACCTCCAGGCTCTGATCGCGTCGGCCGAGCGGTTCGGGGGACCGGGCATCCTGGTACCGGCGGGCGACAGCGTGCTGCTCAGGTGGTGCCTGTCCAACGGCCTCAAGGTCGTGCAGCTGATGAGCCTGATGACCATCGGCCTGTACCACCGCCCCGAGGGGGCGTACCTGCCCTCGATCCTCTATTAGGACCCGCCTCGGGCCGAGGTGCCCGCCCTGACCGGCGGGCCCTTCAGGCCGCCGTCGGATCAACGGTCGCCTGGTGGGCCTCCGCCAGGTGCTCCTCCGCCTTGAGCCACGGCAGGAACTGGGCTCCTCTGCGCCAGCCGCAGGTGTCGCATCTGATCGTGCGCTGCACGCCCGTGCGCCGCACCCGCACCACGTGCTCCCGGCCGTGCTGGTCCCAGCGGCTGACCTTGCTCGTGTCGTTCTGCCTCATGACGCCTCCCGCGTCCGGGAATCCGGCGGTTCCGGCCCGTTTCGCAGCAAGGAGTGTGCAGCAAGACCAATATCAACGGGGCTCCCGGGGCAGCGAGTTACCAGGCTGTGAGAGACCTCAGACGACCGTGCGCGGCAGCCTGAGGCTCAGCAGCCCGGTCAGCACCACCCCGCCGAGCTGCACCAGCAGCGTCGTGACCAGGGCGTCCCGCATGCCGGTCCCCGGGACCAGGGAGAGGAACAGCGTGCCCAGGGTGGCCACACCGAGCGCCAGCGCCGACTGCTGGGTGGTGATCATCACACCGCTGCCCACCCCGGCCCGGGCGGGCGGCACCTCGGAGAGGATGACCCGGTAGACGACCGGGAGTTGCAGCGCCTGGCCCGCGCCGGCGACCGCCGCACCCGGGAGCAGCTCGACGAAGCCGAGATGCGGCCAGAAGCGCCAGGCGGCGAGTGCCATCAGGGCCAGGCCCAGGCCCTGGAGCGCGGCGCCCGCCGTCACCACGCGGGTCCCGTACCGGGCGACCAGGCGCGGGCCCAGCAGGGAGAAGACGAAGAACACCACCGCCAGGGGCGCGAGCGCCAGCCCCGCGGCCACCGGATCGAGCCCGGCGCCCTGCTGCAACGCCACCGCGATCACGAACATGAAACCGCTGAAGCCGATGGAGAAGGGCAGGATCAGCAGCAGTCCGCGGCGCAGGGAGACGAGCGCGAACAGGCTCGGCGGGACCAGCGGCGTACGGCCCTCGCGGTCGGCCCGGCGCTCCACCGCGTAGAACGCCGCCGCCACGAACGGGAACGCCCCCAGCGACAGCCACGTCCACAGCGGCCAGCCCGCCGCCCGGCCCTCGGTGAGCGGGACGAGCAGGGTGAGGAGCGAGGCCGCGAGGAGGACCGTGCCGGGGACGTCGACCGGCTCCGGGCGCGGGGAACGGGTCTCGGGGACCGCGCGGACGGCCAGCACCAGCCCGGCGAGGACCACCGGCACATTGACGAGGAACACCGAACGCCAGCCGGTACCGGCGATGTCGGCCGCGACCAGGACCCCGCCGAGGATCTGCCCGGCCACCATGGACAGCCCGGCCGTCGCGCCGTACAGGCCCATGGCCTTCGCCCGCCGCGGGCCGGTCGTGGTGGCCTGGATGGTGGCGAGCACCTGCGGCAGCATCGCGGCGGCCGACGCGCCCTGCGCGACCCGGGCCGCGACCAGCGACCAGGCGCCGGGCGCCAGTCCGCACGCCAGCGAGGTCAGCCCGAAGGCGGCCATACCGACGAGGAACAGCCGCCGCCGCCCGAACAGGTCACCGAGCCGCCCGCCGAGGACCAGCAGGACGGCGTACGCCACGCCGTAACCGGCGACCACCAGTTCGAGGACCGACTCGCTCGCGGCGAGGTCGGTGCCGATGGTGGGCAGAGCGACGTTGACGATGAAGAAGTCGACGAGGGGCAGCGCGGCGGCCAGCAGCACCGTGAACAGGCCGAGGCCGCCCAGCACCGGCGCCGGGGCGGCCGGTGGGCGAACAGTGCGTGGGGTGAGGGATTCCGTGGTCACGGTCACGATCCTGCGACCCGTCCCAGGCTGGTACCAGAGTGTTCTTATCCTGGTAGAAGCACTACCTGGAAACAGGGTCCGGGCGGCGGCAGGCTGGAGGGCATGGTGACCATGGCTCAGGAGACACCGGTACGCGCGCCCGGGGCGCTCCGTGACACGGACGTCCGGCGGCACGAACTGGCGGCCTTCCTGCGCAGCCGCCGTGAGCGGATCGCCCCCGAGGAGGTCGGCCTGCCCCGGGGCCGCCGACGCCGTACACCGGGCCTGCGCCGCGAGGAGGTCGCCCAGCTCTCCGCCGTGGGCGTCACCTGGTACACGTGGCTGGAGCAGGCCCGGGACATCCAGGTCTCCGTCCAGGTCCTCGACGCGCTCGCCCGCGCGCTGCTGCTCGACCCCGGTGAGCGCGCCCACCTCTTCCAGCTGGCGGGGGCCGCGGACCCGACGCCGGCGACCACCTGCCCGTCGGTCACGCCGGCCATGCGGGCGGTGCTGGAACAGGTCGAGCCGTTCCCGGCGTGCCTTCAGAACAGCCGCTACGACATCCTCGCCTACAACCGCACCTACGGACTGCTGCTGTGCGACCTGGACACGGTGCCGCCCGAGGACCGCAACTGCATGGTCCTGTCCTACACGCACCCCGGATGGCAGTCGTCGATCGTGCACCTGGAGGAGACGCAGCGCCTGATGGCCGCCCGCTTCCGCGCGGCCATGGCCGGTCATCTCACCGAGCCCGCCTGGAAGATGCTGCTGAAGCGGCTGCGCACGGAGTCCCCCCAGTTCCGCGCCGCCTGGGACCGCCATGAGGTCGTCGCCCACCGCACCAAGCGCAAGGAGTTCCTCAACCCGCACGTCGGCCGTATCACCGTCGACCACACCGACCTGTGGCTGACGCCCGGCGTGGGGCCGAGGATCGTGACGTACGTACCGGCGGACGCGGAGTCGAGGGAGCGCCTGGAGGAGCTCCAGGCGATCGCCTCAATGCGGCGGGGTCAGCTCCGGAAGAAGGGCCCTGGCTAGTCCGTTCCAGCGGGTGCAGGGCGTGGGGCACACCTCAGGGCCGCGAGCACTGCGACCCTCGTCGTCCATGGATATCGCCACCTTCTACGCCCTCTTCTCCGCGACCTGCTTCACCCTGGTAGGCCTTTGGTGGAACGTCGTCCAGAGTCATGACGAATGGATGCGCGACCCCGCCCAGCGCCGCGTCGTCGGCGGGGTCTACCTGTCCTTCCTGCTGCCCGCCGTGATGGGCCTGTTCGGTCAGGTCGGCGGCGCCGAACAGCCGCGGATCTGGCGGGCGGCCTTCGTCTTCCTCGCCTTGATCGGCTGCGCGTGCACCCTGCGGCTGCTGGCCCGCACCCGCGGCGACGGCTTCGTCGTCTGGCAGCAGGCCGGTGCCACCCTGCTCTACGCCGTGATCGCGGTCGTGGGCGCGTTCCCCGGACTCGCCGACCATGTCGGGCTGCGCCCCATCCAGGCCGAGGCCCTGCTGCTGATCGCTCTGGTCGTCCTGGGCCACGCCCTCGTCTGGCGGTTCATGGCGGGCGAGGGCCGTGCCGTGCAGGAGGACTAGGGGGTGTCCGCAAGATAGGGCGAGGGGCAGCAGCAGCCCTCAAGCCCTGACGCCTGCGGCCTCCCGTACCTCGGCGGCCTCCAACTGCTCAGCTGTTCGCTCGGCGGTCCGGCGGGCCCAGTGTCCGCTGGTCAGGGCGCCCAGCGTCAGCACCGCGGCACCGCAGACCGTCAGGATCCACCAGCCCGGCCGCGCGGCCGTGACGAACATCTCCCGGTACGACGAGGACGCGCCCACGCCCGCGGCGAGCACCGCGCCCACCACCGCGACACCGAGCGTCTGGCCGAGCTGGCGGCTCGTGGAGGCGACGGCCGCGGCGACGCCCGCCTGGGCGCGGGGCATGCCGGAGACCGCCGTGTTGGTGATGGGGGCGTTGACGAAGCCGAAGCCGATGCCGAAGAGGGCGTACCCGGCCACGAGCGTGACGTTCGAGGTCTCGGCGTCGAACGCGGCGAAGAGGAGGCCGCTGGCCGTCATCGCGCCGCCCGCGATCAGCAGCGGCAGGCGTGGACCGCGGGTCCCCACCAGACGGCCGGAGAGCGGGGCGCACAGGAAGGTCGGGGCCGCCATCGGCAGCATCCACAGGCCGGCCTCCAGGGCGGTCAGACCGCGTACGTTCTGGAGGTACAGCGTGGACAGGAACAGGAAGCCGCCGAGTGCGGCGAACGCGCTGATCGCGATGACGGTGGCGCCGCTGAAGGGTGCCGAGCGGAAGAACCGCAGGTCGATCAGCGGCTCCGCGCGCCGCGGCTCGTACAGGAGCAGGCCCGTGAGCGCGGCCAGGGCCACCACGACGAGCGGGGCGGTCGAGGCGAACGGTGTGGTCGGCGCCTCGATGATCGCGTAGGTCAGGGAGCCGAACAGGGCGATCACCAGGAGCTGGCCGACGGGGTCGGGGCGGCGGGCCCGGCCGGCCCGGGACTCGGGGACGAAGCGCAGCGTGAGCAGGAGGGCGGCGAGGCCCACGGGGAGGTTGATCCAGAAGATCGAGCGCCAGCCGACCGACTCCACCAGCAGGCCGCCGACCAGCGGGCCGGCGGCCATCGATATGCCGACGACCGCGCCCCACACGCCGATCGCCCGGGCGCGCTCACGGGGGTCGGTGAAGGTGTTGGTGATGATCGACATGGCGACCGGGTTGAGCATGGAGCCGCCCACCGCCTGCACCATCCGGAAGGCGATCAGCGCCTCCAGGTTCGGCGCGAGGGAGCAGAGCACCGAGCCGACGGTGAAGACGACCAGACCCGCCATGAACACGCGCTTGCGGCCGATCCGGTCGGCCGTGGAGCCCGCGAGCATCAGCAGCGAGGCCAGGACCAGGGTGTACGCGTCGATCGTCCACTGAAGGCCCGACGTACTCGCGTGCAGGTCCCGCTGCATGGACGGCAGGGCCACGTTCAGGACCGTGTTGTCGAGGCTGACGATGAGCAGGCTCATGCAGCAGATCGCGAGGACCAGCATGCGGCGGCGGTGGCTGAGCTCGGGCATGCGCTCCATCGTACGCCGAGTTCGATAGTGCGGCTAACTAATGAATTGTGCCTTCGCGCCGCACGGCACAATGGAGGAATGTCCACGCCCACCACGCCCCTGCGCATCGGCCCGCACACCGTCCAGCCGCCCGTCGTCCTGGCCCCCATGGCCGGGATCACCAACGCCCCCTTCCGCACGCTGTGCCGGGAGTTCAGCGGCGGCAAGGGCCTGTTCGTCAGCGAGATGATCACCACCCGGGCGCTGGTGGAACGCAACGAGAAGACGATGCAGCTCATTCACTTCGACGCGAGTGAGCGCCCCCGGTCCGTCCAGCTCTACGGCGTGGACCCGGCGACCGTCGGCAAGGCCGTCCGCATGATCGCGGAGGAGGACCTCGCCGACCACATCGACCTGAACTTCGGCTGCCCGGTGCCCAAGGTGACCCGCAAGGGCGGTGGATCCGCGCTCCCGTACAAGCGGAACCTGCTGCGCGCCATCCTGCGCGAGGCCGTCAGCGGCGCCGGCGACCTGCCCGTGACGATGAAGATGCGCAAGGGCATCGACGACGACCACATCACCTTCCTCGACGCCGGCCGGATCGCCGTCGAGGAGGGCGTCACCGCCATCGCGCTGCACGGCCGCACCGCCGCCCAGCACTACGGCGGCACCGCCGACTGGGACGCCATCGCCCGGCTGAAGGAGCATGTGCCGGAGATCCCCGTGCTCGGCAACGGCGACATCTGGTCGGCCGAGGACGCGCTGCGGATGGTGCGCGAGACCGGCTGCGACGGGGTCGTGGTCGGGCGCGGGTGCCTGGGGCGGCCCTGGCTGTTCTCCGACCTCGTCGCCGCCTTCGAGGGACGGCACGACGACATCGCCCGGCCCACGCTCCGCGAGGTCGCCGACGTCATGGTCCGGCACGCCACGCTGCTCGGCGAGTGGATCGGCGACGAGTCCAAGGGCGTCGTCGACTTCCGCAAGCACGTCGCCTGGTACCTCAAGGGGTTCGCGGTCGGCTCGGAGATGCGGGGGCGCCTCGCGATCACCTCCTCGCTGGAGGAACTGCGGGCCGGGCTCGACGAACTCGACCTCGACCAGCCCTGGCCCACCGGCGCCGACGGGCCCCGGGGCCGTACGTCCGGCAACAACCGGGTGGTGCTGCCGGACGGCTGGCTGAAGGACCCCTACGACTGCGCGGGCGTCGGCGAGGACGCGGAACTGGACACCTCCGGCGGCTGATCAGCCCGACGGGCGGGGTGTCGAGCCGAACGCCTTCAGGAAGCGGTCGCGGAAGGAGCTCATCTTCCAGACGGGCGCGTCGCGGTCCGGCTTCAGGCCCTCCGTCCAGTTCCAGCCGGCGACCTTGTCCAGGACCTTCGGGTCCTTCGCGACGATCGACACCGGCACGTCCCGGCTGGCGCGTTCGCCGCTGACCCGGGCGATGGGCTGGTGGTCGCCGAGGAAGACCAGGACGGTGTCGTCGGTGCCGTAGCGCTCCAGCCACTGGGTGAGGCTGGTGACCGAGTACTGGACGGCCTTGCCGTACTCCTCGCGGGACCTGGTGGTGTCGGTGATGATGTCCGACGCCTTGTTGCCGGCCTTCTGGATCGCGTCGAAGACGGAGCCGTCGCCCAGTTCGTCCCAGCCGACCGTCTTCGGGATGGGCGCCCAGGGCTGGTGACTGGAGGTCAGGATGACGAACGACATCAGCGGCTTGTCGCGCTTCCGGCCGTGCACCTGGCGCTGGAACGCCTCCAGCGCGTACTGGTCGGGCATGGTGGACCAGCTGAACTTCGGGCCCTTGTAGCCCAGGTCGTACGCGTCGTAGAGCTTGTCGAGGCCGTACCACTTCTCCTCCGGCCAGCCCTTCTGCACGCCCGGCATGACACCGACCGTGTCCCAGGCGCCGGACTTCTGGAACGCCTTGGTGAGGGTGAGGTGGTCGCCGGCGCTGACCGTGCGGTAGCGGCGCTGGTTGTCGATCCACAGGCCGGACATGGTCGTGGAGTGACCGAGCCAGCTGCTGCCGCCGTAGGTGGCCGAGGTCAGCCAGCCGCTCCGGGCGGCGAAACCGGCCTTCGCGAGGGCCTTGGTGCTGGTGTCGAGGGTCCGGTCGACGCCGGGGGCCATGATCGGGTCCTCGATGGCGCTGCGGCCGTAGCTCTCGATGAACGTGAAGATCATGTCCTTGCCGCGCAGGTCGGGCAGCAGCTGGTCGGGCGGGGTGTTGCCGAAGCTGTCCGCCTTCGCCTCCTGCGCGAACGCCGCCTCGTCCCGCAGCGACTCCACCGTCCGCTGCGCGTGCACCCGGAGGGCACCGGCCGCGCGCTCGGAGGCGATCGGCCCGCCGAAGAGCGTCAGGCCCAGGGCCGAGCAGGTGATCCAGATGGTGCCGGCGATCAGCGCGCCCCGGGCCGCCCGCGGCCGGTGGCGGACCAGCAGCTCGCTGAGCCGGATCGTCGCCAGGACCATGACGACCGCCAGCAGCAGGACGAGGACGACCGCGCCGACGGCGGCGGCGGTCGCGACGCCGCTGCCCAGCGTGTCCTCGACGTACGCCTGCGCGTCGGGCAGCAGGTCCCAGTCGAGCGCGGCGTTGAAGCCACGGCCCAGGTACTCGTTGAACCCCATGTCGAGCAGGTTCACCGCGGTCAGCGCGGTGAGGCCGAGCCCGTACAGCACCGCCGCGACCACCCGGGGCCGCCGCGGCAGCCCCAGCACGACGCCGGCCCCGAGCACCGCCTCCGCCGGGATACGGGTGAAGCT
This sequence comes from Streptomyces venetus, assembly GCF_039540295.1. Lineage (NCBI taxonomy): Bacteria > Bacillati > Actinomycetota > Actinomycetes > Kitasatosporales > Streptomycetaceae > Streptomyces > Streptomyces venetus. Next base: position 462,544 of record NZ_BAABET010000001.1, on the reverse strand, counting down.
CCGCGGCTCCACACCGGGCAGGGTGTTGGGCAGCAGCAGAGCCCCGAGGACGAGCACGGCCGCGAGGGCGGTGACGCTCCAGGAGAGGACTCGGGCGACCCGGGGGTGGCGGGTGCGGAGGTAGGTGACTCCGGTGAGGCGAGCGAGGCGGGATCTCCGGCCGGCCCGGGGAGCGGCGGTGACGGGCTCGTCCGCGACGGACTCGGCGGTGACAGGCTCGGGTGTGACGGCTAGGGCGCCGCCGGCCGGTCTCCCGACCGCCGACGCCTGTTCCGCCTCGGGTGCGGCTTTCGCCTCCGGCGTGGTCTGCGACGACGATGCCGCTGCGGGCGCCGGTGCCGGTGCGGGTTCCTGTTCCAGTGCGGGCTCCGGTGCCGGTCCCGGTTCCGGCTCGGGTGTGGGGTCCGCTGTCGGTGTCGCTGCGGGCCTCGCCTCGGGGCTGGGTTCCGGTGTCGGTGTCGCTGCGGGGTCCGGCGCGGGTTCCGATGTTGCGGCGGGTGCGGATACGGGTGCGGGTTCCGGCTCGGGTGTGGGTATCGGTGGGGGCGCGGGTTTCGCCTCCGGCGTGGGCTGCGACGACGATGCCGCTGCGGGTGCCGTTGACGAGTCGAGTTCCGGCGCCGGCTTCAGCTCCGGCTCGGGCGTCCGCGTGGGGCCCGGCACGCGGTCGCGTGCTGGTGCCGACTCCGGCTCCGCTTCCTCCGTGTCGCCTGGCCCCCCGGCACCCGGTTTCCTTTCCTCCCCCTCCGTCTCGTCACGCCGCGTCTCTGTCACGGCCTCTGAGGGCACGTCACCTGACCCCGATGACTCGCTGAAGCGTGTGAAGACAGGCACCCGGAGAGGTCCTTCCCGTACGGAAACCGGTGAGGTGGCGGACCCGTGTGGGGGTGCGGGTCCGCCTCAGTTCCGTACGGGGCGTTCAGCGGGTGTGTTCAGCGCCCGCGGCCAGCGCTCGGCAAACACCCGGCAAACGCTCGGCCAACCGGGACTCAGACGCCGCCGACCGCCGTGAGCAGCGCCAACGGGGCCGCGGCCGAGCGGGATTCGCGGACGCACGCGTGCGGGTACGGCACCGGCTCGGGGTGGGTGTCGCGGTCGTAGCCCGCGAGGACCTCCGGCAGCCGGTGACCGGTCGCGGCCGCCGCGTCGACGAGACCGCCCGCGATCGCGCGGGCCTCGTCGTGCAGCCCGTAGCGGGCCAGGCCCAGCGCGATCAGCGCGTTGTCGTGCGGCCAGACCGAACCGCGGTGGTAGGACAGCGGGTGGTAGGCCGGCTGCCCGGCGGCCAGGGTGCGCACGCCCCAGCCCGAGAAGAAGTCCGGTTCGAGGAGCCGCCGGCCGACCTGTTCGCCGTACTCCTTGTCCAGCAGCCCCGACCACAGCAGGTGCCCGGCGTCGGAGGCGAGGGCGTCGACCCGCTCGCCCCGGCCGTCGAGGGCGAGCGCAGGGAAGGAGCGCTCCGGCATCCAGAAGTCCCGCTGGAAACGGTCGCGCAGGTCACCGGCCCCCTGCTCCAGCAGGTCCGCGTACGTCCCGTCCTGCCACACCGTGCGCGCCAGCCACGCCGTGCGGCGCAGCGCGTCGTACGCGTAGCCCTGGGCGCCCGCGGCGGTCACCGGGCCGTGGGGCCGGGTGCCGTCGGCGGAGCAGATCGCGCCGGGGGAGTCCTTCCAGTTCTGGTTGGCGAGGCCGCCCCGGTCGGCGCGGTAGACCAGGTAGCCGCGCGAGGTCAGGCCGCCGTGGTCGAGCATCCAGCCGACGGCGGCACGGGCGTGGGGTTCGAGACGGCGGGCCAGAGCGGTGTCGCCCGTCTGCTCCACATAGGCGCCGAGGAGCACGAGGAACAACGGCGTGGCGTCGACCGAGCCGTAGTAACGGCCGTAGGGGACCTGGCCGAAGTGCGCCAGTTCGCCGTGCCGCACCTCGTGCACGATCTTGCCGGGCTGGGCGACCTCGTCGACGCCCGCGCCCGTCGCCTGGGTCGCGGCGAGCGCGGGCAGCGTGGCCGCGGCCAGCCGGGGCCGGTAGGGCAGGGCGAACAGCGAGGTCAGCAGCGCGTCCCGGCCCAGCAGCGTCAGGAACCAGGGTGCGCCGGCCGCCGGAACGCGCAGTTCCTCGCCGTCCGGGCCGGTCGCGGGGACCTGGAGCGCGGCGAGGTCGGCGAGGCCCCGGGCGCAGGCCGCGGCCAGCTCCGGCCGGCCGCTCGGGAAGGCCACGCCCTCCATGAACTCGCTCTCCCGCTCCCGGAGCTGCCGCTGGAGCGCGGCGGGGGAGCGGGGCACGCGCAGGGCGCGCCTGTCACCGTGCGGGCGGGCGATGACCCGCAGGACCAGCTCGGCGGTGCCGTGCGGATCGAGGTCCAGGGTCCACACCATGCGGCGGGCACCGGTGCCGGTCTCCTCCACCGCGTCCGGCCGCGGTTCGGCCGTCACGGTCGTGACGGACCGCCACTCGCCGCGCCGGTAGCTGAACTCCACCCCGTGCCCGAGGACCTTGCGGGAGCGGACGGCGCCCGCCTTGGAGTAGGTGCGGTGGTCGGAGCGCAGTTCGAACTGGTCGGTGAAGTCGGCGTCGGCGGTGACCGCGAGCCGGACCGTCGTCGGTACGGGACGGTTGCTGGTGACGCGCAGCGACTCGACGAACGAGGCGTCGCCGACGGCCTGTTCACGGAAGAGCGTGTACGCGGGCGGTTCGTCGCGGCCGCCGCGCGGGACCAGCACGCAGGCCGCCGTGTCCCCGTCGGTCACCGGGGTGAGCGTGTCGGGCACGGCCCCGTCGACGGTGAGCTGCCAGCGGCTCAGGTGCCGCGCGTCCCGTACGAACATGCCGTCCGGGGCGCTGCCGCCCCGGTAGCCGCTGATGTCGCCGCGGTCGCCGACGGCGGCGAACGTCCCGCCGTGCACGAGCAGATGATGCCGGTCCGTCATAGCCGGTCCTCTCCCTTGGTCGCCGTGACACCGTTCTTGTCCCATGCGGGCCGGTCGTGCAGCAGGTCGAGCGTGAGCGCGGCGGTCCAGCCGAAGCCGGTGGCGCCGCAGGCCTGTGCCGTGTACGGGTCGACGTACTCCGCGAAGCCGGAGGCGCCGGCGGTGTGCAGGATGCCCCTGCGCAGGGCGTCGGCCCGGCCGCGCTCGCCCTGAAGCCGCAGTCCGCGCTCCAGCAGCCAGCTGGTGTTGAACCAGGCCGGGCCGCGCCAGTAGCGGTGCGGGTCGAAGGCCTCGCCGAGCAGGTCGTAGCTGGGCACCAGGCGGGTCGATCCGCCGAGGCCGAAGTGCGGGCCGCAGACGGTACGGACCAGGGTGGCCGCGAGGTCGCGCGGCAGGGTCGGCAGCAGCAGGGGGACCAGCCCGGCGACACCGCGCTCGGGGACGAGCTCCCCGGCGCGTACGTCCCGGCACAGGAACATCCCCGCGGCCGGGTCCCACAGCCGCTCCACCAGGGCGGCGGTCAGCCGCTCGGCGCGGGTCCGCCGGGCCGAGCCCGCCGCGCCCAGCTCGTGCGCGATCCGGGCCAGGGCGTACTCGGAGGTGATGAGCAGGGCGTTGAACGCCGGGTCCTCCACCATGAAGTCCCCGGGCCCGTCCGCATAGCCCCGGTCCCGGTAGTCCGCCGCGAGCCGCACGTACCGCCCGTAGTCCAGATCCGTCGGCCGGCCCTCGGGGGAACCGTGGTCGAGGTCGGCGCGGCGGAAGGAGCGGGCCGGGGCCGGAGTGACCCGGGACAGCGGACGGTCCCAGCAGGGGCTGTTGTCCATACCCTGTTCCCAGGGGTGCACCACGGACACCAGCCCGCCCCCGCCCAGGTCGCGCCGGTGCAGCAAGTACCGGTGCCAGGCGGCGAGTCGGGGGTACGCCCGGGTGAGGAAGCCGCGGGCCCGGGACAGGCCCGGGTCGGCGAGGTGCACCAGCCAGGCGGCCAGCGCGTGCACCGGTGGCTGCACGATCCCGGAGGTCTGTACGGTGCGCGGGGCGCCCGCGGCACGCCCCGCGGTGGCGGACCGCCAGAAGTCGGGGCTGGGGAAGTACGCGTCGAGCGGGACGGAGGGGTTGAAGACGATGTGCGGGATCCGCCCGTCCGCCCACTGGGCCGCCAGCAGCGTCTCCAGCTCCGTCTGCGCCCGTAACGGCGACAGGTGGCGCAGGCCGATGGCGATGAACGCCGAGTCCCACGACCACTGGTGCGGATACAGGCTGCGCGAGGGCACGGTGGAGGAACCCGTCCAGCCGGCCTCCAGCACGGCGGCCGCCCTGAGGTGCAGGGGAAGGGCGGTACGGGACGGATCGTATGCAATGGTGCCTCCCGTGGGGCGGGGGGCGCGTCGGGCGGTGCGGTCCACTCGGAACTCTCCGGGAGACGTCCGGCCGGCCGGTTCGGCTGCGGCTACGGTGAGGTTACGTCTATTTAACACGCAAAACCCACTATGTAAGGCAAGGTTGAGAAACACAAGGGGGTGTGCATGACCGGACGTCCCGGGAGGACCGGCAGAGGCGTGGGCCAGGCGAGCGCCGGCGAACTGCTCGAACTGGTGCGCAGTCGCCGCGCCGTGACGAGGGGTGCGCTGCAACGGGCGACCGGACTGTCCCGCGCCACGGTCGGCCAGCGGCTGGACCGGCTCTTCCGCGCGGGCTGGCTGCGCGAGGGTGCCGGGGGGCCGGTCGACTCCCCGCTGGGCGGACGCCCCTCCATCACCCTGGAGTTCGACGACGAGCACGCGGTGGTCCTGGCCGCCGACCTCGACACCCGGCACGCGCGGGCGGCCGTGCTGTCGCTGTCCGGCGAGATCTTCGCCGAGCACTCCGGCACCCTGGTCGTGGAGGACGGGCCGGACGCCGTGCTCGGCGAACTCGGCCGCTGGTTCGCCGAGCTGCTGGAGAAGGCCGGGCACGGGGCGGAGGCGGTCTGCGGTGTCGGGCTCGCGGTACCCGGCCCGGTCGACACCGAGACCGGCCGTGTCGTCCAGCCGCCGATCATGCCCGGCTGGGACGGTTACGACATACGGGGCCGGCTGGCCCGGGCGCTCACCGAGCACACCGGCGCAGGCCCCCTGCCGGTGCTGGTGGACAACGACGCCAACCTCATGGCGTACGGCGAACAGCGCACCGGCTACCCCGACTGCTCCGCCTTCGTGCTGGTGAAGGTCTCCACCGGCATCGGTGCCGGGGTCGTGGTCGGCGGCTCGGTCTTCCGGGGCATCGACGGCGGCGCCGGGGACATCGGGCACATCCGGGTGCCGGAGGGCGCCCAGGCGCTGTGCCGGTGCGGTTCGTACGGCTGCCTGGCCGCCGTCGCGAGCGGTGGCGCGGTGGCCCGGCGGCTCGCGGAGGCCGGGGTCCCGGCGGCCTCCGGCTCGGACGTGCGGAACCTGCTGGCGTCCGGGCACCCCGAGGCGGTCGGCCTCGCCCGGGAGGCCGGGCGCCGGGTCGGGGACGTGCTGGCGACCGTCGTGACGCTGCTCAACCCCGGAGTGCTGATGATCGCCGGGGATCTGGCCGGAACCGCCTTCCTCACCGGTGTGCGCGAACTGCTCTACCAGCGGGCGCTGCCCCGCTCCACCGCCCACCTCGACGTGGTGACGTCCCGGCTGGGTGAGCGAGCCGGGCTGGTGGGGGCCGGTGCGATGGTCGTGGAGTACCTCTACGCCCCGGAACGGGTCGAGGAGCGGCTGCGCGCGCTCGGGGTGTGACGCGGACATTTCAGTCGCGCGACACGTCCGCATGGTGAAATCCGCCGGGCTGTGGCAGCGTGATTCTCGCCACCCCTGATAAGGGTTGCGCTCAGATGAGCGGATCTTGAGCGGCTGCACTTCTCCAAAGGGTGGCACTGAGTGCCACCGTTTGATCGTTCATCGAGCGAAATCAAGCGTGCGGTATCACCGCTCATATGAGCGCCCAGAGGGCCTGGGGAGGTTCTTGCGTTCAAGAAGTGAAAACATACGCCCGTGATCGCTTGCCGAGCCTTGACTTTCGATCCGCTGGCGGACGAGTGGTTACGGGCGCATGACGCACGAGTGGACGTACCCAGACGCCTTTGATCTGGGTATGTTCCTCGCCGTCAGGGCAGCCACCGCGTCCTCGAGGAGTCGAGACCCGTGTCGGAAAACAAAGATCTCCCGGTAGCCGAGCAGGCCGCGAGCGTTGAGGGCGTGAAGTTCGTCTACGACTTCACCGAGGGCAACAAGGACCTCAAGGACCTCCTCGGTGGCAAGGGCGCGAACCTCGCCGAGATGACGAACCTCGGTCTTCCTGTCCCGCCCGGCTTCACGATCACCACCGAGGCCTGCAAGGTCTACCTCGACAGCGGCGAGGAGCCGGCGGCACTGCGTGACGAGGTGAGTGCGCACCTCGACGCCCTCGAGGCCCGCATGGGCAAGAAGCTCGGCCAGGCCGACGACCCGCTGCTGGTGTCGGTGCGCTCCGGTGCCAAGTTCTCCATGCCCGGCATGATGGACACCGTCCTCAACATCGGCCTCTCCGACAAGTCGGTGCAGGGGCTCGCCAAGCAGGCCGGCGACGACCGGTTCGCCTGGGACTCCTACCGCCGCCTCATCCAGATGTTCGGCAAGACCGTCCTCGGCGTCGACGGCGAGCTCTTCGAGGACGCGCTGGAAGCGGCGAAGGCGGCCAAGAAGGTCACGGTCGACACCGAGCTGGAGGCCGCCGACCTCAAAAAGCTCGTCACCAAGTTCAAGAAGATCGTCAAGACCGAGGCCGGCCGGGACTTCCCGCAGGACCCGCGCGAGCAGATGGACCTCGCCATCCACGCGGTCTTCGACTCCTGGAACACCGACCGGGCCAAGCTCTACCGCCGCCAGGAGCGCATCCCGCACGACCTGGGCACGGCCGTCAACGTCTGTTCCATGGTCTTCGGCAACCTCGGCCCCGACTCCGGCACCGGCGTCGCCTTCACCCGCGACCCCGCCAGCGGCCACCAGGGCGTCTACGGCGACTACCTCCAGAACGCGCAGGGCGAGGACGTCGTCGCGGGCATCCGCAACACCGTGCCGCTCGCCGAGCTGGAGCGGATCGACAAGAAGTCGTACGACCAGCTGATGCAGATCATGGAGACGCTGGAGAACCACTACAAGGATCTCTGCGACATCGAGTTCACCATCGAGCGCGGTGTGCTCTGGATGCTCCAGACCCGCGTCGGCAAGCGCACCGCGGGCGCGGCCTTCCGCATCGCGACCCAGCTGGTCGACCAGGGCCTGATCGACGAGGCCGAGGCGCTCACCCGCGTCAACGGCGCCCAGCTCGCCCAGCTGATGTTCCCGCGCTTCGACGAGACCGCCAAGGTCGAGCAGGTCGGGCGCGGCATCGCCGCCTCCCCGGGCGCGGCCGTCGGCAAGGCCGTCTTCGACTCCTACACGGCCGTGAAGTGGTCCCGCTCCGGCGAGAAGGTCATCCTCATCCGCCGTGAGACCAACCCCGACGACCTGGACGGCATGATCGCCGCCGAGGGCATCCTGACCTCGCGCGGCGGCAAGACCTCCCACGCGGCCGTCGTCGCCCGCGGCATGGGCAAGACCTGTGTCTGCGGCGCCGAGGAGCTGGAGGTCGACACCAAGCGCCGCCGGATGACCGTCCCGGGCGGGCACGTCGTCGAGGAGGGCGACGTCGTCTCCATCGACGGCTCCTCCGGCAAGGTCTACCTCGGTGAGGTACCGGTCGTGCCGTCGCCGGTCGTGGAGTACTTCGAGGGCCGGATGCACCCGGGCGCCGACGACGCCGACGAGCTGGTCGAGGCCGTCCACCGCATGATGGCCTTCGCCGACCGCAAGCGCCGCCTGCGGGTGCGCGCCAACGCCGACAACGCCGAGGACGCGCTGCGCGCCCGCCGCTTCGGCGCCCAGGGCATCGGCCTGTGCCGCACCGAGCACATGTTCCTCGGCGACCGGCGCGAGCTGGTGGAGCGGCTGATCCTGGCCGACACGGACGCCGAGCGCGAGGAGTCCCTCAAGCAGCTGCTCCCGCTCCAGAAGCAGGACTTCGTGCAGCTCTTCGAGTCGATGGACGGCCTCCCGGTCACCATCCGCCTCCTGGACCCGCCGCTGCACGAGTTCCTCCCGGACATCACCGAGCTGTCCGTCCGCGTGGCCCTCGCCGAGTCCCGCCAGGAGCCGCACGAGAACGAACTGCGCCTGCTCCAGGCCGTGCACCGGCTGCACGAGCAGAACCCGATGCTGGGTCTGCGCGGCGTCCGTCTCGGCCTGGTCATCCCCGGCCTGTTCACCATGCAGGTCCGGGCGATCGCCGAGGCCGCGGCCGAGCGCAAGGCCGCCAAGGGCGACCCGCGCGCGGAGATCATGATCCCGCTCGTCGGCACGGTGCAAGAGCTGGAGATCGTGCGCGAGGAGGCCGACAAGGTCATCGCCGAGGTGGAGGCGGCCTCGGGCGCGCAGCTCAAGCTGTCCATCGGCACGATGATCGAGCTGCCGCGCGCCGCCCTGACCGCCGGTCAGATCGCCGAGGCGGCCCAGTTCTTCTCCTTCGGCACGAACGACCTGACCCAGACGGTGTGGGGCTTCTCCCGGGACGACGTGGAGGCGAGCTTCTTCACCGCGTACCTGGAGAAGGGCATCTTCGGCGTCTCCCCGTTCGAGACGATCGACAAGGACGGCGTCGGCTCCCTGGTGAAGCTCGCCGCCAAGGCCGGCCGCGAGACCCGTCCCGACCTCAAGCTCGGCGTCTGCGGCGAGCACGGCGGCGACCCGGAGTCGGTCCACTTCTTCCACGAGGTGGGGCTCGACTACGTCTCCTGCTCCCCGTTCCGCATCCCGGTGGCCCGCCTGGAGGCCGGCCGGGCGGCGGTCCAGTCGCAGGGCAGCGACCACCGCTAGAACCGTGGCCCGCGCAGGGCCACCCAAGAACCCGGAGCCGTCGGCGGTCCCCGACCACCCTCACCGATCGCGGCGGCTCCGGCTCACGGAGAAGAGCGGGCGCGGCACCTTTGTGCGGAGGTGCCGCCCCGCTCTCTCGCCTTTGGCCCCCTCCCGTTCTCCCGTTCCCTTGCGATCCGTTCAGGTACCGGTGGGTTCGCGGAGATCGGCAACCGGGCACGTATGCGGACATGTCGTGCCTGCGTCCGTGGACCGTCCTCGTTCTCGCGCTGCTTCTCCCCGCCCCCGTCGCTGCCGCCGCCGGCTCCGCGGGGGACCCGGTCGTGCCCGTGCTGGAGCGGGCCGCGAGTCCACTGCGCAGCGCCGAGCCCGGCGGGAACACCGGCGACCTCCGCCCGGTCGGCAGAGCCGTCGGGGACGCGGTCGTGGTGGGGATGGGCGAGGCGACGCACGGCTCGCACGAGTTCCTCACCATGAAGGAACGGGTCTTCCGGTACCTGGTGGAGCACCGGGGCTTTCGCACCTTCGCCCTGGAGACGGCCTGGAGCACCGGGGTGCGCCTCGACGACTACGTCGTGCACGGCAAGGGCGACCCGGCGCGCATCATGCGCGAGGACCTCCAGTACACGTACGCGCTGAACCCCACCGCCGAGAACCTGGCGCTGGTCGCGTGGATGCGGAACCACAACCGCCGCCACCCGAAGGACCCGGTCCGCTTCATGGGCGACGACTGGGGCTACACCGGGCCGGAGCTGTACGACCGGGTGACGGACCACGTGGCCCGGGTCCGCCCGGACCTCACGCCGCGCTTCGAGGAGCTGTACCGGGGGCTGCGGCCGACCGCCCCCTCCGGCGCGTACCAGAAGGCGTACCTGGCCCGGCCGCTCGCCGAACGGCAGGAGATGGCGTCCCGGACCGGACGGGCACTGGCGCTGCTGAGGTCACTGGAGCCGCGGGGCGGGGCCGGGCGGCGGGAGTTCGCCGAGGTGCTGCGACACGCCACGGTGATCGACCAGACGGCCACCGGCTACGGCTTCGACTTCACGGATCCGCGGCAGCGCGCCGAGGCCATGCGCTGGCGGGACGAGGTCATGGCGGACAACGTCGTCTGGTGGCGTGAGCACACCGGGCACCGGATCCTGCTGTCCGGTCACAACAACCACGTCGGCTACGAGCCCGAGGACCCGCAGGTCCTGCCCAGGACCCAGGGCGCCGTCCTCCGGGACCGGCTCGGCGGCTATGTGAGCGTCGGACTCACCTTCGGCGCCGGCTCGTTCAAGGCCACCGACCCGGAGGAGGCGCACATGCTCACCCACACGGTCGACCCCGCCCCTCCCGGCAGCAACGAGCACACCCTGGACCAGGTGCGCCACGACCGCTACGTCCTGGACCTGCGGACCGCCCCGGGGCCGGCCCGCCCCTGGCTCGCCGTGGCCCGGCCCACCCGCAGCGTCGGCACCTCCTACCCGGAGGAGCGGAACTGGTACGACATCGCGCTGGGCCGCTGCTTCGACGTGCTGATCCATCAGGACCGGGTGCGGGCCGTCGACCTGCTGTCCTGAGCGGTGGTCACCGTCGGCACAGAAACCGGTCGATGAGCCCCTGCATGGCCTTCTCCGTGGTGAGGAGCCGGGTGTCGTCGGTGGTGCGGCCGTTGACCGTGAGGACCACCGACCGTTCCCCGTCGGCGGTGAATCCCGTTCTGACGAAGGTGCCTTCCAGGTCGCCGTGATGGCCCCAGCGGCTGCCGCCACAGCTCAGCGGCTGCCGCATCAGGCCGAGGCCGTAGCGCATCCCGGGCGTGAACTGCTGGTGCTCCTCGTTGCTGGGGACGGTGCTGCGCATCGCGGCGAGCTCCCGGGGCGGCAGCAGTTCGCCGGTGAGCAGGGCCGTGAAGAACCGGTCCAGGTCGCGGGAGGTGGAGACCAGCGCGCCGGCGGGGCCCGCCCAGAACATGTTGCGGACGGTGGTGTCGGTGTAGCCGCCGGATCCGGCGAACCGGTGGTAGGTGCGCGCGTAGGGCTCCGGCAGGTGCGGATCGTCCCCGGGGAACCGGGTGCCGCGCAGACCGGCGCGGCGGACGATCCGGTTGTGCACCTCCACGGCCCAGGGGCGTCCCGTCACCCGCTCGATGATGGCGCCCAGGAGGAAGTAGCCGGTGTTGGAGTAGCTCCAGCGGGGCTCGGGGTCGTCGGGGTCGGCCGGAGGGAAGTCGGGGGCGTGTCGCAGCGCGGCGGTGACGAGCTGCTCGGGGCTGATGTGGTCGAACCTGTGCCGCCCGAAGTCCGGGGCCGTCTTCCCCGTCAGCTCGGTGGAGTCGTAGTCGTACAGGCCGCTGGTGTGCTGGAGCAGGTGCCGGACGGTGATGCGGCTGCCGTCGTTGCCGTTGCCCCGGACGCGGCCGGGGAGCCAGTGCTCCACCGTGTCGTTCAGGGACAGCCGCCGCTCGGCGACCAGGTGCAGCACCGTCGCCGCCACGAACGACTTCGTGACGCTGGCGGCCCGGAAGTGCGCGCCCCGCGGCACGGGCCGGCCGGTGCCGAGAACGGCCTCTCCCGCACCCGCCGCGACCGTGTGCCGCCCGTCGCGCACGCGGACGTGCACGCTGACGGACCGGGCGGTCTCCAGGAGCGTGGCGGCCTCGCGCCGCACCTCCTCGGCGGTGACGGGACCCGTGGTGGTACCGGCCGACGGTGTGTGCAGGGCGAGGGACAGCGAGAGGGACAGCGCGAGGGAAGCCAGGACGACCACGGCCCTGCGGCGCGGCGCGGTCACCGGGGCAGTCCTTCCCGCAGGCACACGACGGTCCCGGTCAGCGCGGCGGTGTGCAGGGCGGTGAGCGCGGGCAGCCGGGGCGTCAGCTCGGTGGATCCCAGGTCGGCGAGGGCGAACAGGCCGTCGTCGTCGTGCTCCGCGCTGCGCCGGACGGACAGGGGGGCGGGGAGGCGGCCGCCGTAGAAGTAGAAGTCGATCACCGGGCCCGTGCCCTTCACGTCGGCCCGGTGGTCGTACCCGAGGAACCGGGGCGGGCGGTCGAGCACGATGCCGGTCTCCTCGCACACCTCCCGGCAGGCGGCGCCGACGGGATCCTCCCCGTGGTCGAGCATCCCGCCCGGCAGCCCCCAGAGCCCGGCACCGGGCTGGCCCTCGGCGTAGCGCAGCAACAGGATCCGGTCCTCGGCGTCGAGAAACAGGACGCAGGACGCGACGATGGTCTGCGGCAGCGTCTTGACCCACTCGGCACGCGGCAGCACGGGCTGCGCGTCGGGGGCCGGAACGGTCGTGTCCACGGTGGTGTTCCTTCCGTCGGCCGGGCAGCCCGGTGCGAGCTGCCCAACCGGTGGAACGGCCGGACACGCCGATGGTCACCGGCGCACCGGCGCACCGGGGTCACACGTCGCACGCGACCCCGTCGTTGTCACGGTCCAGGTGGGAGGCGTACCCGGGTTCACCCCGGTGGATCGGGGCGGCGCCGGCGGCGCGGACCTCGCTGCAGTTGCCGTAGTAGACGTCCTGGGAGCCGCCCGAGCCGCTGTCGTCGGAGCCGCCGCCTCCGCCGCCGGCCGCCGGCTGGGCCGTGACCGTGGTGGTGACCCTGACGGTCTTCGTGGCGGTCACGGTGGGAGCGGGCTCCGGCTCCTCGGCGGGCGGGGTCGCGGTGGCCGTGGCCGTCGCGGTGACCGTGACGGTCGGCCGCGGCTCGGCGGACGCGGGCTTCGCGTCGGCGGTGGTCTCCCCGCCGCCGGCGCCTATCCCGATGCCGAGGAACAGGGCCAGCCCCAGCGCGGGCAGTACGTAGCGTTTCCGGGCCCAGCGGGGTGCCGGTCCGCCGGGCCGCGGCATGGGCGGCGCGGGGTACGGGCTGGTGTGCGGGCCGGTGTACGGATTGGTCATGGTCATCCCCCCAGAGGTGGTACGTGGAGGGATGACCGTAGATCCGGGCGGCCCGGGATGAGGGAGGGGTGACCATTTTGTGATGGTCACGTGAAGAACAGACGTGGGGTTACGAGCGGAACGGGCCCGTCACCTCGTACGTGATGCCGCCCGAGGAACTGCCGGTGGTGCCGCGCTGGCTCGAGAAGTACAGGCGGGTGCCGTCCGGGGAGAACGCCGGGCCCGTGATCTCCGAGCCCGACTGGCCGTCGATGCGCAGGAACGAGGCGACGACGTCGTCCGGGGTGATGACGCAGATCTCCATGTTGCCGCCGTCCTCGGCGACGAAGAGGTCACCGGAGGAGGCGCCGGTGATGTTGTCGACGCCGGTGAGGGGAGCCGTGCCGTTGACGAGGGAGTCGTCTAGGCCAGTTCGTACGTGTTGTTCTGCGGATTGACCTGCCAGACGCGGTTGTCGCCCTTGGTCGTGAACCAGACGGTGTCGTTCGCGTAGTGGCAGCCCTCGCCGCCGTTGAAGGACTTCGAGCCCGAGACCTGGGAGCGGGTGGCCGTGGGGGAGCCGTCCGGGTCGGGGACGTCGGCCCAGGTGAAGGAGCCGCTCGTGGCGCTGCCCGCGACCATCACCTGAAGCTTTCCGGACCCCAGGTCGCCCCAGGTGGTCGGCACGAAGCGGTAGAACCGCCCGTTCGTCTCGTCCTCGGTCAGGTAGACCACCTTGCGCACCGGGTCGGCGGCCGCCGCCTCGTGCTTGAAGCGGCCCATCGCGGCGCGCTGCACCGCCGCGTTCGTGCCCCACGGGTCGGTCTCGTAGACGTAGCCGAGGGACACCTCCTCGCAGGACAGCCAGGTGTTCCACGGTGTCTTGCCGCCCGCGCAGTTCTGGCGGGTGTTCGAGAGGATGCGGTACGCGCCGGTGATCGTGCCCGTCGAGGAGAACTTCACCGCGCTCGCGCCGCCCGAGGGGTTGATCTCGGAGTTGGAGACGTAGATCCAGCCCGTGCCGTCGGCGTAACAGGCGCCGCCGTCCGGGGCGTTGTGCCAGGTGTACGACGTGCTGCCGACCTGCTGGCCCGACCGGGCGATCACCCGGCTGGTGAAGCCGCTCGGGAGCCGGATGCCGTTGGCATCGGGGGAGCCCAGCGCCCCGTAGGGGCCGGCGCCCGGCTGGGCGGGGGCCGCGTACGCGGCGCCGCGCCACAGGGTTCCGCCCAGCGCGGCCGTAGTACCGCCGAGGACGGCCGCACGCAGAAGGCTACGACGTTCCACTCTCACTCCAAGGGTGCCGTACCGCCCCGCCGCCGGTCGGCGGCGGGGTTGTGCGTTGGGGGGAGGCGGAAGGAACGCTAGGGGCGCGGGGTTGACGGGCCGTGGACAACTCATGGCCGGGGAGCGGCATGCTGTGTGCCGCCTGTACGTGGCGGCGCGGCCCGTGCCCGCCGGTGTCCGGACGGCCTACGCGGGCAGCGCCGGCGCCTGCTGTCTCGGCCTCCTCGGGCGGTCCCCGCCCGGACCGCCGCCCTCGGCCTGTACCCGCGCCGACGGCAGCCGGATCACCACGTCCAGGCCGCCGGTCGCCGCCGCGCGCAGCGTCGCCTCGCCGCCGCTGGCATGGGCGAGGCGCTGCACCAGGGCCAGTCCGAGTCCCGTGCCGCCCTTGGGGGCGCCCGGGGCGCGCCAGAAGCGGTCGAAGGCGCGGGCCCGCTGCTCCTCCGTCATACCGGGACCCTCGTCGGTGACATGCAGGTCGACCCAGCCGGGGCGGCTGTCGCGCAGGGCGCGACGGGGCGGGGCCAGCACCCGCAGCTCGATCGTGACGGTGCTGCCGGGCGGGGACGCCCGCAGGGCGTTGGAGAGCAGGTTGTCCATGATCTGCTCGACGGCTCCCGGCACCGCGAGCACCGGTCCCACACTCCCCGCGAACAGCGCGAGGGAGACGCCCTCCCGCGCGAACAGCGGCTGCCAGGTGCGGTGCCGCTCCGCGCAGAGCGCGCCCAGATCGACGGTGGCGGGGATCGCCGCGTGCTCCTCCAGCCGGGCCATCGACAGCAGGTGGCCCACCATCCGCGCCAGCCGGTCCGTCTCCGTGACGGCGGCCGTGAGGCTGCCCCGGCCTCGGGCGGCCACGTCCGGCTCCAGGTTCTCCAGGCGCAGCCGCAGTGCCGCGAGCGGCGTCTTCAGCTGGTGCGAGGCCTCGCCCGCGAACGCCCGCTGGGAGGAGAGCAGATGGGCGAGCCGGGCCGCGGTGCGGTTGAACGCGGCGGCCAGGCTGCGTACCTCCGGCGGGCCCTTGGTGATCGTCACCGGGGTGAACCGCCCGCCGCCCTCGGCCAGTTCGTGGGTGGCGTGCTCCAGTTCGCGAATGGGGCGGCCCGCCCAGCGGGCGAAGGCGAAGCCGACCACGGCCACCGCCGTCAGCACGGCCAGTCCGCCCAGGGCGAGCAGCAGCCACACGTGGTGGACGCGCTCGTGCACGGTCCGCGTGGGCACCGTCAGCCACACGGCACCCACCGGCCGCGCCTCCTGGCCGACCGGCGCGGCCACCGACAGGTACTCGACCCCGCCGATCTTCGAGGTGCGCACGTCCACGCTGGAGGTGCCCCGCAGCGCCGCCGCGATCCCCGGCCGGGCGGCCAGGGCGCCGGACATCTCCGGGTCCATCGGGTGCGAGGTGGCGAGCGGCGAGCCGGAGGCGCCGACGATCACCACCTTCCCGCCGATGCGGTGCGCGCAGTGCACCACCCGCGCGGGCAGGTCGCGCTCGGCCCGCCCCGCCGCGAGGGACAGCGCCGCGTACGCCGAGACCGACTCGGCCTCGTCCTTCGCCGCGTTGACCACCCGCTCCCGCTCGCCGCGCGAGTAGACGAAGCCCAGCGGGATCTCCAGGCAGAGCAGCACCAGTGCGGCGAGGCTGAGGTAGCTGAGCAGCAGCCGGCGGGTCACGGGGAGGCCACCTGCGGCGCGTTCGGCCCCGTGTGCACCGACAGTCGGAAACCCACGCCCCGCAGCGTCCGGATCCACGCCGGGTGTCCCAGTTTGCGGCGCAGCGCGGCCACATGGACGTCCAGGGTCTTGGTCGGGCCGTCGTAGTGCGGGTCCCAGACGCGGTCCAGGATCTGCTGGCGCGAGTAGACCGCGCCCGGGTCCTCGCTGAGCAGGGCCAGCAGGTCGAACTCCTTGGGTGTGAGCAGCACGGGCGAGTCACCGACCCAGACCTGACGGGTCCGGCGGTCCACCACGAGCGGGCCCGGGTCGAGCGGGGGATCGGGGGCGGGGTCGTACGACGGTGTGGCAGGGGGGTCGTAGGAGAGGGCCGGGGCCGGTTCGTGGGCGTAGGCCGGGGCGGGCGGTTCGTACGGCGGCTCGGCGGTCTGCGCGGGCTCGGGGAACGCCTGCCGGCCGCGTTGCGTACGGCGGGTCACGGCACGGACCCGGGCCACCAGTTCCCGCACGCTGAAAGGTTTCGCCAGGTAGTCGTCGGCGCCCAGTTCCAGACCCAGTACGCGGTCGGCCTCCTCGCCGCGGGCACTGAGGATGACGATCGGCACGTCCGAGACCTGCCGGATACCGCGGCAGACGTCGATGCCGTCCATGTCCGGCAGCCCCAGGTCGAGCAGGACGACGTCGTTGTACGGGCCTCTCAGGCCGTCCGTGCCCGTGGCGACGTGGTCGACCGTCAGCCCGAAGTGGCCCAGGCCCTCGGTGAGCGGTTCGGCGATCGTCTCGTCGTCTTCGATGAGCAGTACTCGTATGCCCATTCGTCCTGTCTCTCCGTGAGCCGGCATGAATCCGGGCAGCGTGAATTCTCATTCCCTGCCCAGGAGTTCACACGCTACAAGACGACCGTTCGTCTGTATATCCGGGACAAAGAATGTTCAATTCCTGGCCGGGCTCTGGAGTCCGCTTAACCTTCCTCTGTAGGTCGTCCGTCTACGGTGTGGTGCACAGGAAGAACTCGCAGCTCAGGAGGCGGAGTTGAAGGCACTGCTGGACCGCGCCCGTACGTTCAGGACGCGCATCGATTTCGACAGCGGCGAATACCGGAAACTGGCTGAAGGGCAATACCCGGAGGCGCTGTTCATCACTTGCTCGGACTCGCGGGTGATACCCGCACTGATCACGGGTGCGCGGCCCGGAGAGATATTCGAGCTGCGCAACGCAGGAAACATCGTGCCGCCCTACGGACGGCCCGGGGCCTCCGGCGAGGCGGCCACCATCGAGTACGCACTGGAGGTGCTGGGAGTTCAGGACATCGTGGTGTGCGGTCACTCACACTGCGGCGCGATGGGCGCGCTGATGTCCGGCGACGACCTGTCCGCGCTGCCCGGCGTCGACGCCTGGCTCCGCATCGCCCGCCCCGAACTCACCTCCGTCCTGGAGTCGGCTCCCGACGAGCCGTCGCTGCCGGAGGTGTCCCAGGGCAACGTCGTCAACCAGCTGGCGGCCCTGCGGAGTTACCCCGGGGTCCGCCAGCGGCTCGACACGGGACGGCTGCGGCTGCACGGCTGGTACTACGAGATCGACACCGGCTTCGTCTACGAACTCGGCGACGACGGCGACTTCCGGGTGCATGCCGCGTGAGCGGGGCACACGCGCGGGGCCGGGTACGCGGCGGCGGCGCGCCGGACGGCCGGTCGGAGGGGCCGGTGGGGGGTGGCACGGACTGGGGGGCCGCCGGTCCCGGTGGGGGTGATGCCGGCTGGGGGGCGGGTGGTTCCGCCGGCGGCGGTGCGGACTGGAGGGGCGCCGGTTCCGGTGGGGGTGATGCCGGCTGGGGTACGGGCGGTTCCTCAGGGACTGATACCGGCTGGGGGACGGGCGGTTTCTCGGGGAGTGGTGCGGACTGGGGGACGGGTGGTCGCGGGGCGGGAGCGGCGGGTCGGTCGTCGGCGGGGCCCCAGGCGGGGGGCGCGGATTGGGGGCCGGGCGCTTCCTCGGGCGGTGCCACGGACTGGGGGCCGGGCGGTCGCGGCGAGGGCTCCGCGGGATGGGGGTCCACCGGTGGCCACGCGGGGGGTGACGCGGACTGGGGGACCGGAGGCCATGTCGGAGGTGCCGCGGGGCGGCAGGCGACCGGGACGGTGACCGGGCGCCTGGGGAGCCCGATGGGCGGTCCGTACGGGGGCACGGTGGGCGGTCCCCCGGGGCGTGGGACGGGCGGACTCGGGGGTGGACCTCCGGGGCGTGGGGCAGGTGGTCCCGGTGGCGGTCCGGGAGCGGGTGGAGCCGGGTGGCCGGGAGGGGGGCCGGCCGGTGGTGTGCTGGGTGGGCTGCTCGGCCGTGTGACGGGTGGTGCGAAGGGCGCCGGGGGCAAGGGCGGGGCCAAGGGTGACCTGGCCACCGACATCACCGCCTCCCTCGTCGTCTTCCTCGTCGCCCTGCCGCTGTGCATCGGCGTCGCCGTCGCCTCCGGCGTCCCGCCCGAGCTGGGGATCATCTCCGGGGTGATCGGCGGTCTCGTGGTCGGCGTGGTCCGGGGGAGCACGCTCCAGGTCAGCGGACCGGCCGCCGGACTCGCCGCACTCGTCGCGGAGACCGTCGCCGAGGTCGGCGTGGCCATGCTCGGCGTGATCGTGCTGTTCACCGGCGTCCTCCAGATCGTGCTCGGACTGGTGCGACTGGGCCGGATGTTCCAGGCCATCTCGGTCGCCGTCGTCCAGGGCATGCTGGCCGGTATCGGTGTGCCGCTGATGTTCAGCCAGGCCTATCCGATGGCCGACGCCAAGGCCCCCGGCACCGCGCTCGAGAACATGGCCGGGATCCCCGGCCTGCTGGCCGGCATCCTGACCGACCCGCAGGCGCTGATCGCCACCCTGCTCGGTGTCGCCACCATCGTGCTCAGCTTCCTGTGGAAGAAGGTGCCGGGGCCGGCCGGGAAGATACCGGCCGCGCTGGTCGCCGTGGGCATCGGCATCGTGGTCGCCGCCCTGCCCGGCGTGGAGGTGAAGACCCTCCAGGTCGGCAACCTGCTGGCGTCCGTACAGGTGCCGGGGCCGGAGCAGTTCGCCCGGCTCGCGGACGGGGCGATCATCACCGCCATCCTGACCTTCACGGTCATCGCGTCCGCCGAGAGCCTGTTCACCGCGGCCGCCGTGGACCGCATGCACAGCGGCCCGCGTACCCGCTACAACACCGAGCTGATCGCCCAGGGCGCCGGCAACACCGTCGCGGGCATCCTCGGCGCGCTCCCCATCACCGCGGTCGTGGCCCGCAGTTCGGCCAACGTCCAGGCCGGGGCCAAGACCCGGCTCTCCCGCACCCTGCACGGCCTGTGGCTGCTCGCGTTCGCGCTGCTGCTGCCGCAGGTGCTCGCGCTGATCCCGATCTCGGTGCTCGCCGGTGTCCTCGTGCACAGCGGCTGGAAGCTGTTCGCGCCCGCCGAGTTCCCGAAGATGTGGCGGCAGGACAGGGGCGAGTTCGCGGTGATGACGATGACCATGCTGGTGATCGTGGCGACCGCGCTGCTGGAGGGCGTGCTGTTCGGCGTCGCCGCGGGGATCGTGCTGGCCGCGCTGCGCATGTCGCAGACCGTGATCCGTCAGCACGTCGAAGCCGACACGGCGAAGATCGTCATGGCGGGCAACGCCACGTTCCTGCGGCTTCCGCAGGTCATCGAGGCGCTGGAGGCCGCCGCCGCGTCCGGCAAGCAGCGGATCCGGCTCGACCTGACCGGAGTGACCCACCTGGACCACGCCTGCCGCAGCCAGGTCGAGGAGTTCACCGCCCAGCAACGGGGCCTGGGACTGCGGGTGGAACTGCTGATGCCGGGGGAGGCGAAGCCGGCCGGGTCCGCGGCGCCCGGCTTCGAGGCTCCGGCGACGGCGCCTCTGCCCCGGCGCCCGGTCGCCACCACGGAGGAGGAAGCGGCCGAACCCTCCCCCTGGCCCACCGCCGACGCCGAGTGGTTCTACCTCGACACCCGGCCCCTCCCGGAGGAGCACTCGCGCTCGCCCTTCGTGGGCTGACCTCCCCTGGGACATGCCACGGTGGCGTGCACGCCCGAGCAGGCGTGCACGCCACCGCGTTCGTGCCGGGGCCGGTTCAGCCGCAGCTGCCGGAGATCCACTTGTGGGAGCGGACCTTGTACGTACCGGCCAGGTTGCCGCCGTGCTGCTGGCGGGTGCAGCCGATCCGGTCGGAGTAGTCGGTGCCCCGGTAGTACGCGACGCCGGTGGAGCTGCTGGTGCCGGCGTTCCACACCGACTTCACGTTGGTCGTGGCGGCCCAGGAACACCTGATGGAACCGCTCTGCCAGTCCGGGTCGGCCACGTCCCACGAGCACTTGCTGCCCGTGAAGTTGAAGCCGGTCCAGAAGCAGACGTGGCCGGACGCGCAGTCCACCGCGGTCGGCGCGGCCGGGGCTGCCGACGCGGTGCTCGGAACGGCCAGGGCGGTGACGGCCGCCGCGCTGACGGCGAGAACCGCGAGCAGCGGGTTCGTACGGGTGTGCCGGCGTACGGGAAGGCGCATGAGCCTGGTCTCCTCGGAGGTCGTGACCCGGTGGTTCGGACGGCCCGACGCTGGCAAGGCACGACCGGGACGGGCAAGGAGAGCGGGGCCCGCTGGGACGCCGGGATGCCGGGACGCGGCCCAACTGGCGCGTTCCACGACGGTTGGGACGGCCACGGGACGCCTTTGGTGGCACAGTGGCGCTCCGAGGCGCCCGACCAGCGCCCTGTGGGGGTATCCGAGGGGGGAACCCGATGCCTGAGTGCCCGGAAACGGAACGGTTCGCCGCACTGTTGCGTTCGCTGAAGAGCCGGTCCGGCCTGAGCTACGAGGCCCTCGCCAGGAAGTCCGGACTGGCCGGCTCGACGTTGCACCGCTACTGCCGTGGCACCTCGGTGCCCCAGGACTACGGCAGTGTCCACCGGCTCGCCACGGTGTGCGGGGCGACTCCGGAGGAACTGCGCACCCTGCACCGGCTGTGGGCCCTGGCGGACGCGGCGAAGGCGGCCGGAGCGGAAGAGGAGACGGTGCAGACGGCACCGGAAGCCGAAGCGAGGGCACCCGGAGCCGAAGGGAGGAGACCCGGAGCCGAAGAGCGGAGACCGGGAGCCGAAGCGAGGAGACCCGGAGCCCGGGAAGCGGGTGCGGACCCGGCACCTGACCGGCCCACGGAGCCGGAAGCCGCCGGCGCGCCCGACCGGGCCACGGAGCCGGAAGCCACCGCCGCGACCGACCGGCCCGCCGAGCCGGACGGCACCGCCGCGCCCGACCGGCCCGATGCCCAGGGTGACGCCCGCCCCGACGCCCGGTCGCACCGACGCCGGCTCCGCGCCGCCGTCGTCGCCGCCGTGCTCCTCGCCACCGTCGGCGTCGCCACCTGGACGCTGTCGAACGGCCGGGCGTCGTCGAACAGCGACGGCAGCGGGCACGGCGGCGGGCACGGCACCGGGGACAGCCGCCCCCTGTTCTCGGCCGGCTGCCCGACCACCATCGCCATGGGCGAGCACGACGCGTGCGTGAAGGAGGTCCAGCGGCTCCTGCACACCAAGGGCGCGGACATCGACGTCGACGGGGACTTCGGGCCGCAGACCCTGCGCCGGGTCACCGCCTTCCAGGTGCTCGCGGGACTCCAGCCCAACGGGGTCGTCGAGGAGCCCACCAAGAAGGCGCTGTACACCTCACGGGTGCGGATGACCGTGTGGCCGGAGAAGAAGGTGCGGCAGCGGGTCCGCGAGGTGTTCCCCGAGGCGCCGGACAAGGCGGTGGCCATCGCCGACTGCCAGTCCTTCCTCGACCCGCTGCACATCCTGCCCAACACCAACGGCACCCGGAACTGGGGCCTGTTCCAGATCTCCGACGCCCGGTTGCGCGACCTCGGCGGCACCCCGCGCCAGGCCCTGGACCCGGAGTGGAACATCCAGGCGGCGCGGAAGCTGTGGAGCAAGGAGCGCGACTTCGGGGACTGGCCGCACTGCGCCCGGGCCGCCGGGGCCACACCGTCGCCCGGTCACTCCTCGTAGGCTGGTCGTCGTCGCCACCGTGGAGGGAGGCCGTCATGCCGGGCTGGACCACGCAGGACATCCCCGACCAGAGCGGCCGCGTCGCCGTCGTCACCGGCGCGAACAGCGGGCTCGGGTTCGTCACGGCGCGGGAGCTGGCGCGCAAGGGGGCGCGGGTGGTGCTCGCGTGCCGGAGCGAGGCCCGCGGGAACGCGGCCGTGGACCGGCTCCGGGCGGAGCTGCCGCGGGCCCGGGTCGAGCTGGGGCGGCTCGACCTCGGGGACCTGGCCTCCGTGCGCGACTTCGCGGCCGGTTTCCCGTACGAGCGGCTGGACGTGCTCGTCGACAACGCCGGGGTGATGGCGCTGCCGTACGGCCGTACGGCGGACGGCTTCGAGACGCAGTTCGGGACCAACCACCTGGGGCACTTCGCGCTCACCGGCCTGCTGCTGCCCGCACTGCTCGCGGCACCGGGAGCGCGGGTCGTGGCCGTCTCCAGCCCGGCGCACGCGCTGGCCAACATCGATATCGAGGACCTCAACGGTGAGCGGCGTTACCGGCGCTGGATCGCCTACGCCCGCTCCAAGACGGCGAACCTGCTGTTCGTCCACGAGCTGGCGCGCAGGGCGGCGGCGCACGGCAGCGACCTGGTGGCGGCCGCGGCGCACCCCGGGTACGCCGCGACCAACCTCCAGACGGCCGGGCCGCGCGCGGAGGGCCGCCGGGCCGCCGAGCGGTTCATGTCGATCGGCAACCGGATCTTCGCGCAGTCGGCCGAGGCGGGCGCCGTGCCCGTCCTGTACGCCGCGACGGAACCGGGCGTACGGCCGGACTCCTTCACCGGCCCGTCCTTCGCGATGTGGCGCGGCGCGCCCGCACCGTCCTGGCGAGCGCCCTGGACCCTCAGTGACACGGCCGGGGAACGGCTGTGGGCCGCGTCGGAGGAGCTGACCGGGGTGACGTACGGAGCTTGGAAGGCGTAACGCTCACAGGGGTACGGCCACCGCGTCGAACGTGGTCTCGAAACAGAAGAGACACCCCTCCGGAAGAGGGGTGTCTCAGCCCGGCACTCCTACGCGGCGCGCACCTGGTACGCCGTCACACGTACCTCCTCGTCGTCCAGGCACTGCCCGGACGCCAGGTCGAAGCGCTGCTTGAGCAGTGGGGAGGCGACGAACGGGCGGCCCTGGTGGGTGCCCGTCAGGCCGCGGGAGAGGACGGCCGCGCCGGTGAAGGGGTCGCGGTTGTCGATGGCGAACAGTTCGCCGGAGCGGTCGCGGAAGATCGCGGCCTGGTGGCCGTTCGGCAGCAGTGCCGCCACCCCGCGGCCCGGGAGCAGCGTGCTCAGGTCGCAGACCGTGAACCAGTCCCCGTCCAGGGCGAGTTCGATCTTCAGCTCGGTGGTCTCGGGTGCCAGGGTCATCGCTGGGTGCTTCCTTCCAGAACGTCGGCGGGTCGCATACCGATGGACAGCAGCGGCAGGTCGGGCTTCATCTGGTCGCGCTCGGGCACGAAGGCGACGACCGGGTCCGGGGTGTCCGGGGCGTTCACGAAGGACACGAACCGGGCGAGCTTCTCGGGGTCGTTGATGGTCTCGGCCCACTCGTCGCGGTAGTGCGCGACGTGGTCCCGCATCAGCTTCTCCAGCTCGTCGCAGATGCCGAGCGAGTCGTGGACGACGACGTCCCGCACGTGGTCGAGGCCGCCGGGGATCCGCTCCAGCCAGGTCGACGTGCGCTCCAGGCGGTCGGCCGTACGGATGTAGAACATCAGGAACCGGTCGATCAGCCGGACCAGTTCGGCGTCGGACAGGTCCTGGGCGAGCAGGTCCGCGTGGCGGGGCGTGGCGCCGCCGTTGCCGCCGACGTACAGGTTCCAGCCGTTGGCGGTGGCGATCACGCCGAAGTCCTTCGACTGGGCCTCCGCGCACTCGCGCTGGCAGCCCGAGACCGCCGACTTGAGCTTGTGCGGCGAGCGCAGGCCGCGGTAGCGCAGCTCCAGGTCGATCGCCATACGGACCGAGTCCTGCACGCCGTAGCGGCACCAGGTCTGCCCGACGCAGGACTTCACCGTGCGCAGCGACTTGCCGTAGGCGTGGCCGGACTCGAAGCCGGCGTCGACCAGCCGGGCCCAGATCAAGGGCAGCTGCTCGACGCGGGCGCCGAACATGTCGATCCGCTGACCGCCGGTGATCTTCGTGTAGAGACCGAAGTCGCGGGCGATCTCGCCGATCACGATCAGCTTCTCCGGGGCGATCTCGCCGCCGGGGATGCGCGGCACGACCGAGTACGAGCCGTTCTTCTGGAGGTTCGCCAGGAAGTGGTCGTTGGTGTCCTGAAGGGCCGCCTGCTCGCCGTCCAGGACGTAGCCGCTCGCGCCGATCGCCGGGGCGAGGGAGGCGATGATCGAGCCGACGGCCGGCTTGCAGACCTCGCAGCCGTCACCGCCCCGGGCCTCCTCGCGGCCGTGCCGGTCCAGCAGTTCCTGATAGCTGTTGACGCGCAGGGCGAGGACGATCTCGTAGAGCTCCTCGCGGGTCTGCGCGAAGCAGCCGCACAGGCCCTTGTCGACCTCGATGCCGCTCGCCTCCAGCTCGGCGTTGACGAGCTGGCCGAGGACCTTGACGCAGGAGCCGCAGCCGGTGCCGGCCTTGGTGCACTTCTTCACCTCGGGCACGGTCGTGCACTGGTGGTCGGTGACCGCGCCGCGGATGGTGCCCTTGGAGACGTTGTGGCAGGAGCAGATGACCGCGTCGTCCGGCAGCGCCGACGGGCCGAGCTGGACGGACTCCCCGGCCCCGGCCGGCAGCACGAGCGACTCGGGTGAGACCGGCGGGACCGAGCCGGTGAAGGCCTTCAGCGTGCCGTAGGCCTCCGCGTCACCGACCAGGATGCCGCCGAGCAGCGTCCCGTCGCGGCCGATGACCAGCTTCTTGTACAGACCCGCGCGGGAGTCGGAGTAGACGACGTCCAGGCAGTCCTCGGCGGTGCCGTGCGCGTCGCCGAAGGACGCCACGTCCACGCCGAGCAGCTTCAGCTTGGTGGAGAGGTCGGCGCCGGTGAAGGACGCCTCGTCGGAGGCGATCGTCGCCGCCGCCGTCTCCGCCTGCTCGTAGCCCGGGGCCACCAGGCCGTAGACCCGGCCGTCGGCGGCCAGCGCGCACTCGCCGATCGCGAACACGTGCGGGTCGGCGACCGTACGGCACTGCTCGTCGACGGTGATGCCGCCGCGCTCGCCGACGTTAAGACCGCAGTCCCGGGCGAGCTGGTCGCGGGGCCGGACACCGGCGCTGAACACCACCATGTCGGTGGCGAGTTCGGAGCCGTCGGACAGCTTCATGCCGGTCACGGCGCCGTCCTCGCCGACCACGATCTCCTGGGTGCCCACACCCGTGTGGACGCTCAGGCCCATCTCCTCGATGGTGCGCAGCAGGGCGGCGCCGCCGCCGTCGTCCACCTGGACGGGCATCAGCCGGGGCGCGAACTCCACGATGTGGGAGGTGAGTCCGAGGCCTTTCAGCGCCCCCGCGGCCTCCAGGCCGAGCAGACCGCCGCCGACCACGGCACCCACCGTGGCCTTCGACTTGGCGTACTCCTCGATCGCGAGCAGGTCCTCGATCGTGCGGTAGACGAAACAGCCCTCGGCGTCCTTGTTCGGGACGGGCGGCACGAACGGGTACGAGCCGGTGGCGAGGACGAGCGTGTCGTACTCGAAGACCTCACCGGACCGGGCGGTGACCTTCTTCGCCTCGCGGTCGACGGAGACCGCCGGGTCGCCCACGTACAGCTCGATGCCGTGGTCCTTGATGAACTCCATGTCCGTCATGGACAGGTCGTCCGGCGTCTTGCCCGAGAAGTACGACGTGAGGGCGACGCGGTCGTAGGCCGGACGCGGCTCCTCGCAGAGCACGACCACGCGGTGCGTGGCGGTCAGGCCGCGCTCGGCGAGCGCTTCGAGGAAGCGCTGGCCGACCATGCCGTGGCCGACGAGCACGATCGTGGGGGTGGCCCCCAGGGTGGCCGTCATCAGGAGCCTCCATCGTTGGTGAGCAGGTGGAGCAGCGGGCCGCCGTCGGAGGGGAGCGGCTCTGCTCCCTCCCAGGCGCGGGCGAGCGCGCCGACGGTGCCGAGTTCGCCGACGAGGACCCCGCCGACCAGCCGGTCGTCGCGGACGACGACCTTGCGGTAGGTGCCGCGGGTGGCGTCGGCGAGCTGGACGACGTCGTCGCCCGGGAGCGCCTCGGTCTCGCCGAACGCGGCGAGGTCGAAGGGGCTGTCGTGCCCGTTCAGGGTGAGCCGGGTCAGCGAGCGGGTGCCGGTGTAGCGGGCGTCGGCGTCACCGGCGAGCAGCTCGGCGAGCGCGTCGGCCTGTTCGAGTGCCGGAGCGGCGAGGCCGTACACGACCCCGTCGTGCTGGGCGCAGTCGCCGATCGCGTGGATGTAGGGGTCGGACGTGCGCAGCTCGTCGTCGACGACGACGCCCTTGCGGACGTCGAGGCCGGCGGTCTGGGCGAGCCCCACCCGGGGGCGGACGCCGCAGGAGACGACGACCAGGTCCGCGTCGAGCGCGTACCGGTCGGCCATCTCCACGGAGCGGACGGCGCCGCCGACGCAGCGCACGTCCCGCACGCGGCACTCGGTGTGCACCTCGACGCCCAGGTCGGTCAGATGCCGCTTGACGAGCTTCGAGGCGGCCGGGTCGAGCTGGCGCTCCATCAGCCGCTCGGACTGCTGGGCGAGGACGACCTGGGCGCCGCGCAGCGCGAGCGCGCGGGCCGCGGAGACCCCGAGGAGCCCGCCGCCGATGACGACCGCCCGCGCCCCCGGCCGGACCGCCTTGGACAGGCCGAGGCAGTCGTCCATGGTCCGGAAGGCGTGGACGCCCTCGGGCAGGACGTGGTCGGGGGTGAACAGTCCGCGCAGCGGCGGCAGAACGGGGTTGGATCCGGTGGCCAGGACGAGCCGGTCGTATGCGATCACCGTGCCGTCGGCGCAGGTGACGGTCCGCCCGTCGCGGTCGATGCCGGTGACCCGCCCGCGCCGCAGCTCCGCGGGGGCCGGCAGGGCGATCACCTCGGGGCCGTACCGTCCGGCCAGCACCTCGGCGAGCAGCACCCGGTTGTACGGCCGGTGCTCCTCCTCGCCGATCAGCGACGCGGGCGTGCCGAGCTCACCGAGCCGCCGGGCGAGCCGTACGCCCGCGAGGCCGGTGCCGATCACCACCACACGCTCATTCGAGGTCATGTCCTTGAGCGTGCGGTGCCGGTGTTACCCGGCAGCATCACGTCTGTTTCCCACGGGGAACGCTGCCCTCAGCGGGAGCGGGGGCCGGGTGTGAGGGTTCCCAGGGTGTGCAGAGAGCGGGCTGTGAGGGGCGCCGTACCGGCCTCGCATAGGGTCTCGATCATGCCCGACATATCACTGACCATGATCGCCCTGCTCTGCCTCGCGGCGCTCGCCGCCGGGTGGATCGACGCCGTGGTCGGTGGCGGCGGGCTGCTCCTGCTGCCGGTGCTGCTGCTCGGACTGCCGTCCGGCACGCCCGCCGCGCACGCCCTCGGCACCAACAAGGCGGTCGCCATCGTCGGCACCACGGGCGCGGCGGTGACGTACGCCCGCAAGGCGCCGGTGGACGTCCGCACGGCCGTCCGCATCGGTCTGGCCGCGCTCGCCGGATCCTCCGCCGGGGCCTTCCTCGCGGCGGGGATGAGCACCGAGGTCCTCAAGCCGGTGATCATGGTGGTGCTGCTCGGGGTCGCGGCCTTCGTGATCCTGCGCCCGGCCTTCGGCACGGCCCCAGCGACCGGCCCGGTCACCCGCAGGCAGATCCTCGCGGCGATCGGCCTCGCGGGCCTCGGCATCGGCTTCTACGACGGCCTCATCGGCCCCGGCACCGGCACCTTCCTGGTCCTCGCCCTCACCGCCGTCCTCCACCTCGACCTCGTCACCGCCTCCGCCACCGCCAAGATCGTCAACTGCTGCACCAACGCGGGCGCCCTCGCCACCTTCGCCTGGCAGGGCGTGGTCCTGTGGCAACTGGCCGCCGTGATGGCCGTCTTCAACCTCGTGGGCGGCACCCTGGGCGCCCACACCGCCCTGAAGAAGGGCAGCGGCTTCGTCCGCGTCGTGCTGCTGACGGTGGTGTTCGCGCTGGTGGCGAACCTGGCGTACGAGCAGTGGGTGGCCTAGAGGAACCCCCGGCCACGGCGGCGGTCAGCGGCTGTCGGTCAGCGGCTGTCGGTCAGGTGTGCGAACACGACCACGTTCCCCTGGTACCCGGTGCCGCGCGACCAGCCGCCGCCGCAGGTGATGACGCGCAGCTCGGGGCGGTCGGCGGCGCCGTAGACCTTCTCGTCGGGGAAGTCCTTCGCGGCGTACACCTCGACGGCGTCCACGGTGAACACAGCGACGCCGCCGTCCCGCCGGTCCACCTCGATCGTGCTGCCCTTGGCCAGGGCGCCGAGGTCGTAGAAGACCGCGGGGCCGTCGGCGTTGTCGACGTGGCCGGCGACGATCGCGGTGCCCCGCTCGCCGGGCGTGGTGCCGGCCTCGTACCAGCCCGCGAGGTTCTTCCGCGCGGCCGGCGGTACGTCGAGACCGCCGGTCTTCGTCAGGCCGAGTCCGGTCAGGGGGGCGTTCACCCGGATCGCCGGGATGCGGACGCGGTCGGGCGGCGACGGTGGCAGCGCGGGGGCGGCGGGCCGCTCCCGGGCACGGCCGTCCTGCCCGGCGTGACCGTCGCGGGCCTGTGCGGCGGACGGCTGTGGCGGGGCGTGCGTCCCGGCGCCGTCGCGCAGCAGCCACGCCCCGGAGCACAGCGCGCACACCGTGACGGCTGCTATGGCGGCGGTGGCCGGATCACCGAACCCGGTGCCGTGTCCGGGGAATCCACGCATGACCGACCCCTTCCTGATGGTCGCCCCGTGCCCCCTCCGGGCCGCGAGGGGCGTCGGACCCGGAGGGGGAGGGACATGCGGTACCGGCGACGGACAGCGGAGGGTGTCCGTCAGATCCCGTCGCCTCTCGCCCGGCGATGCAGGAGCCAGGTACCGCCCGCGGCGGCGACGGCCAGGGCCGCCACACCACCCGCGGTCTGCACGGGATCGGTGCCCAGGGCGCCGCCGACCCCCGTCTTCACACTCCCTCTCGGTTGCACCTGCCGGTTCCCGGCCGTCAGCGTGACCACCAGGTCACCGGTGACCCGGTGGCCGCTCCCGGTGCAGGTCGCGGTGATCTCGTACGTCCCCGGCTGCGCGCTCGGCGGCACCCTGAACCGCCCGCTCGCGTCCTGCTCGTCCGGGCCCGGCGCCAGGCTGAGGAAACCGGCCCCGACCGCGTCGGCGTCACCGGTCGCCGCGCCGCCGTCGCCGCAGGCCGCCGTGCGCACCGTGACCTGTCCGCCCGGCACGACCGAGGCCGGGGACACCTCCAGGTCACCCGCCGACGCGCCGTACGCGGGGGCGACGGCGAGTGCCGCGGCGGCGACGGCGAGCGCGGCCCCGGTCAGCGGCCGGACGGTACGTCGCATCGGTGCTCCTTCGAGCTGTCGGTCGTGCACGTGCCCTTCCGAGGTAACGGGCAGCGGGGCGACCGCGCTTTCTGATGGCGTGTCAGAATTGGGGTGAATGGGTGTCAGGACCGGTCGACAGGGCGGCCCGTCGAGCCTGTTTGGGCAGGTCACAGGTGTTCGTCAGGCGATGTGCGGAAAACCGCGGGGCGCGCGTGTGAACGGGTGACCCGAGCGTGACGCGTGGCGCGACTTGACCTCAAGAAAGGTTGAGGTACGAGGCTCTGCGGCATGAACCCAACCCTGACCGGCAAGTCCACCGCCGCCCTCACCGAGGCCGGCCCTCTCCGTGTGACCCTCGTCGTGGGCAGCAACCGCCACGGCCGCTTCGGCCCTGTCGTGGCCGACTGGCTCCTCGGCCGTCTCCGGGACCGGGACGACATCGTCGCCGACGTCGTCGACGTCGCGGAAGCCGAGCTGCCGACCTCCTTCGAGCCGACCCCGGAGGCGACCGCCGCCCTGTCCGGCATCACCCCGAAGCTGGCCGGAGCGGACGCCTTCGTGGTCCTCACGCCCGAGTACAACCACTCCTTCCCGGCCGGCCTGAAGAACCTCGTCGACTGGCACTACGGCGAGTGGCGGGCCAAACCCGTCGCCCTCGTCTCCTACGGCGGGCTGGCCGGCGGCCTGCGCGCCGCGGAGCACCTCCGGCAGGTCTTCGCCGAGCTCCACGCCGTGACGGTCCGCGACACCGTCTCCTTCCACAACGCGGGCGCGTCCTTCGACGACGAGGGCGCCCTCAGGGACCCGGCGGGCCCGGACGCGGCGGCCAAGACCATGCTGGACCAACTGGTCTGGTGGGGGCGGGCGTTGCGGGAGGGCAGGCAGAAGTGGCCCTACGGGGGCTGAGGCGCGGCCGCCGTCCTCCCGGAACGCCCCGGTCTCACCCCCGCGCCCGCCAGTCCCCGCCCGCGATCGCCCTCCCACGGGCCCGCAGCCGCGCGGCGACGGCGGGCGCGGCGACGTACACCCAGGCCCGGACCGCCGCCCCGTCCGTCTCCCGTACGACCTTCCGCTCGACGCGCTCGTACAGGCTGCGCGGGTCGCCCGGCACGTACTCCTCCAGCCGGTCGAGCTCGGCGAGCAGCTCGGCGTACCCCTCGGGCGGCGCGGTCACCAGGTCCCCGCTCACCTCGCCGTCGCCGGGTTCCTCGACCGCGTAGGGGTAGCCCGGCCCGTCGTACAGCACCGCCCCGACGAGCCGCCCGGGCTCCGCGGAGCGGGTACGGCCGCGCAGGAAGAGGTCGTGGTTGACCTCGCCGGGACGGAGGGTGCCGTAGACGAAGAAGGGGAGGGTCACAGGAACGATTCTCCACCCTCACACACCTGCACAGCGGGCCTATGGACATGGCATGTACGGGCCGCATTAACTCGCGGTCAACATCAGCGCCGCACCCGGTCGACCCCACGCGACCGGGTGCGCCCGTATGAGGAGACCGATGAGTCGGATACGTCATGTCCGCGGTTCCCGTCTCGCCACCGCCGGTGTGGCCGTCACCGGCACCGCCGCCCTGCTGGCCGCCGTGCTCTCCCCGACCGCCGGCGCGGTCGACGGACCGGCCAGGTCGAGCGTGATCGAGGAGGCGGAGACGGTGCTCGCGGACCGGGCCGGGGCTCTCGGCCTCTCCTCGGCCCAGGAGACGAAGGTCCGGGACGTCGTCATCGACGAGGACGGCACCCGGCACGTCCGCTACGACCGCACCTACCGGGGGCTCCCGGTCCTCGGCGGCGACTTCGTCCTCCACCTGAACCCGGACGGCACGTACCGCGGTACCAGCCGGGCGACGAAGTCCGAACTCTCCCTCGCCACCGTCACTCCCAAGGTGAGCGCCCCCAAGGCCGCCGACCTCGCGGCGGGCCTGCTGCGCGCCGCGCACCTCGGCGAGACCCTGAAGAAGCTGAGCGCCAAGCCCCGGCTGGTCGTCGACGCCCTGCACGGCGCCCCCAGACTGGCCTGGCAGACCGACGCGGTGGCGCACGACGGGCTCGGCAACCCGGTCGGGCGCACGGTGCTGACCGACGCGACGACCGGCGACCGAATAGACACCTGGGACACGATGGAATCGGCCTCGGGCGACGGCAAGTCCCTCTACGGCGGCACGGTTCCGCTGGAGACGACCCTGTCCGGGTCGTCGTACCAGCTGAAGGACGCGACGCGCGGCGGCACGTACACCGGCGACGCGGCCAACCAGACGGACAAGTGCCTGCTGACGGTCTGCCTGACCCGCGCCCCCGCGACGCTCTTCACCGACCCCGACAACCACTGGGGCTCGGGCGCGGCCTCCGACCGCTCCACGGTGGCGGTGGACGCCCAGTACGGCACGGACGTCACCTGGGACTACTACAAGAAGGTCCACGACCGGAACGGCATCGCCGGCGACGGCAAGGGCTCCTTCAACCGCGTCCACTACGGCAAGGACTACAACAACGCCTTCTGGGACGACAACTGCTTCTGCATGACGTACGGCGACGGCGACGGCAAGCAGCTCGGCCCGCTGGTGTCGCTGGACGTGGCCGGGCACGAGATGTCCCACGGCGTGACGTCGAAGACGGCGGCGCTGCGGTACTCGGGCGAGTCCGGCGGCCTGAACGAGGCCACGTCGGACATCTTCGGCACGCTGGTCGAGTTCTACGCCGACAACACGAAGGACCCGGGCGACTGGCGCATCGGCGAGAAGATCGTCCGCTCCGGCCTGGGCCGGGAGGCGCTGCGCTTCATGGACAAGCCGTCGAGGGACGGCAAGTCCGCCGACTGCTGGAGCGAGAAGCTCGGCGACCTCGACGTGCACTACTCCTCGGGCGTCGGCAACCACTTCGCGTACCTGCTCGCGGAGGGCAGCGGCGCGAAGACGATCAACGGCGTCAGCCACGACTCGCCGACCTGCGACGGCTCCACGGTCCAGGGCATCGGCCGGGCCAAGCTCGGCAAGATCTGGTACCGCGCCCTGACGGTCTACATGACGTCCTCCACCAACTACGCGGGCGCGCGTACGGCCACCCTGAACGCGGCCAAGGACCTCTACGGCACCGACAGCGCGGAGCAGAAGGCGGTGGCCGCCGCCTGGAGCGCCGTCGACGTGGGCTGAGTCGCCCCTCCCGACCCCGCCCCTTCCGACCCTCGGTGGTGTCCGCAGTTCGGGTGCGGACACCACCGAGGTCTGTGTCGGAGCGTGCTGCTCCGCTACCAGGCCCGCCCAATTGGTGAAAGCGAAACCGGACTGGCCACCCCTGCGCAAAAGTTGTGGAAAACCGCATGCGGGCGCTTACTGGAAGTACACCAGTGA
This sequence comes from Streptomyces venetus, assembly GCF_039540295.1. NCBI lineage: Bacteria > Bacillati > Actinomycetota > Actinomycetes > Kitasatosporales > Streptomycetaceae > Streptomyces > Streptomyces venetus. Next base: position 430,019 of record NZ_BAABET010000001.1, on the reverse strand, counting down.
AGTCTGCGTGACAACATCGTAACCGGGGTGCCCATCGTGATGCGGAACGCGCGAACGCGGGCGTGGACAGAGACCATCGCCGCTGCGATCAGTGGAATCCTTTTCGTTGTCACCCTTGTCTGGCGCGACTGGATCGAGCACGTTTTCGGCGTGGAGCCGGATAGGGGCAGTGGCGCCCTGGAATGGGGGATCGTCGCTGTCGCTTTCTGTGCCACGGTGGGATTCTCGCTGCTCGCGCGCAGTGAATGGCGAAAGGTCAAGGAAGCCGACGTCCGATCCGGGTAATGGTCAACGCCGTGTAGTTCTCCAAGGGTTGTTTGGACATGGACGCTTACGGAAGCAGCGGGGCGGGCGACGCGGAGGCCGCGGCCACGCTCGAGGTCCTGCCGCCGGATTGTCTGTACGGAACGAGAGTCGATGTCCGGGGTGAAGGGTGGCACGGCTGGAGCGTGCGTCTCACCGTCGACGGACATCCCGCCCACGTGGAGCGCGTGTCACTCGGGCTGGCCGGACCTGAAGGGATCCTGCCGGACGGATCCGGGGCTTTTGTCGTCCAGGTGTCGACCATGCGGCTGCAACCGGGAGAGCACACGTTCACGGCCTCCTCCTCGGGCGACGGTGCCAGGGTCGTCGCCCACCGCACGCTCGTCCTGCGCGAACGCCATGGCGGGCTCCCTCCTGATCTCCACGACCCCGCGGTGGACCTGCCCGGAGGGCTGGAGCACGGCGAGTTCGAAGATCCCTTCGCACGGGACCGCTACCACTTCGAGCGGCGCTTCGGCCACATCGGGCACGTGCCGCCGGGCGTCCGCGCGCGGCAGATCGAGGAGATACGCGCGTTGCGAGCGCGCCGGGACCTGCTGGCGAGGGAACGTCCGGCCACGAACGAGAACGAAGAGGACACGGGCGGGTTCGACCGGTCGGCACCGGTGCCCGGGGGAGCGAACTGGACGCCGGTGGGTCCCGGCCCGGTCCTGTGGCCGAACGACACGAACGGCGGCCGTGCTCTTGCCATAGCCGTCGCCCCGACGGACGGGAACACGTTGTACGTCGGCACGGCCGGCGGCGGATTGTGGAAAAGCACCGACCGAGGCCTGACGTGGTCGCCCAAGACCGATTTCCAACGAAGTCTGTCCATCGGCACCGTGGCCATCGACCCCGGAAACCGGAATCACATCATCGCCGGCACCGGTGAGTACAACAACATCTACGTCGGCACCTATTACGGCAACGGCGTGCTGCGGTCGAGGGACGGCGGCACGACCTGGGCAGAACTCGGAACCACCGTCTTCGAACGGGACGAGATCTCCCGGATCCTGTTCGACCCGACGGACACCAGCGGGCAGCGCCAATTCCTCTCCTCCAGCATCGGTGTGTACGAGAGCACCGACGACGGGGTGAACTGGCTGCAACTGAGGGCCGGTGATGTCAGCGACCTGGTGGCCATCCCGCTGGACTCCTCCGGCACCGTGAAACTCGTCGCGGCGTTCAAAGGGTTCGGCCTGTGGACGAGTACCCGCACATCAGGCAGCTGGTCGGCCTGGGTCCGGATCACGTCGTCCGCGCTGCCGACCGTGGAAGACCGGGTGGAGCTGGCCCAGCGGCGGTCCAACCCCTCAGTGATCATCGCGGTGTTCGCTTCGAACGGCGGCCTCGCGGGCCTGGCACGGACGACGGACGGGGGAACGACATGGACGACCGTTCCCGTCCGCCTCAACGTCACGGCCTCGTACAAATCCGACCCGGCGAACCACCTCCACTCGGTGCAGGTGCCGGGTGCGGACCTGATCGCCGCGGCGGCCGCCCACACCTACACGACCACACAGGGCGGAGGAGCCGGAATACCTGCCCACACACATACGATCTCGCTCACCGCACAGCAGACAGCCACCATGGCGGCCGGGGGTGTCGTCGTGGCCGACACCAACGCCGACGCCACAGGCCACACGCACACCATCCGGTTCGGCGTCTGCCGCCAGACCAGCTATGACCTTCATGTCGCCATAAACCCGGCCAACCCCAACATCCTCTTCATAGGCGAAGTGAATCTGCACCGCAGCCTCACCGGCGGCGGCATCTTCAACCCCGCCTCCGGTATCCACTCGGACCACCATGCCTTCGCCTTCGACCCGGCATCCCCCGGAACCTGCTGGGACGTCAACGACGGCGGGGTCTACGTGTCGACGGACTCCGGATTGACCTGGACCTCCCGCAACCGGCACCTGGCCACCCTGCAGTACATCTCCCTCGCACAGCACTCGACCTGGGACAACGTGATGCTGGGCGGTACGCAGGACAACGGCACCCAGCGCTACGAAGGTCTGCCCGCGTGGAGAGTGGTCGACGGCGGCGACGGGGGGTTCACGGCGATCGACCCGCAGACCCCCACCCGCATGTACCACCAGTACATCTACACCACGTTCTACCGTTCCGACGACGCCGGCATGTCCTGGATGCCGAAGAACGAGGGGATCGACAGCGGCGCCGGGTTCTACGCGCCCTTCGCCTTCGACCCTGGCAACCCGAACATCTGCTACTTCGGCGGCACGGAGCTCTGGCGCAGCACCAACAACGCCGACAACTGGTCACCCGTCACCTCCGGCATCCAGACGGCGATCACCGCCATCGCGGTGCACTCCGACAACAGGACGATCTACGTCGGAACCAACGGCGGCAATGTCTACCGGCTGCGGCGCACCGGCGCCACGTGGAATCCGGCGGACGTCACCCGCACCGACGTGACCGCCCCCATGCCCGTCAACTGCATCTCCGACCTCGCCGTGGACAACACCGGAACGGCATGGGTGACGCTGGGATCCGTGAGGCAGAGCGAAGGCGGGGGAGAGTTCAGCAGCGACCACGTCTGGCGCCTGGGGCCGAACGACAACCGGTGGACGCCGCGTTCCAACGGGCTGGCCCAGGCCAACCCCGTCAACACCATCGTCATCGACCCGAACAACAACAACCGGCTCTTCTGCGGAGCCGACGTCGGGGTGTTCCGCACCGAGAACGCGGGCCAGAACTGGTACCCGTGGGACCAGGGCCTTCCCAACGTCCCCGTCTTCGACCTCGTCGTACACGGCCCGCGCAGACTGCTGCGAGCCGCGACGCACGGACGCAGTGTGTGGGAACGGCCGATCGACGTGACCACGGCCCCTGCGGTCGACCTGTACATGCGCGACAACATGCTCGACTCCGGCCGGGGCTACACGCCGACCGGCGTGACCGACCCGTTCGACCCGACCGGCGCGAACCGGCTGTGGTGGTGGCAGAGCCCGGACATCCTCGTCGACGCTCCCGTGCCGGACTATCAGACGCCGTCGCCGGTCACCGACTTCGTCGCGTTGAGCCGCCTCCGGCACCGCAGCATCCAGCGTGGCCGCGTCAACCGCGTCTACGTGCAGCTGCACAACCGCGGAGCCGCCGCGGCGACCAACGTCCAGGTACGTGCCTTCATCGCTGACGCCTCAGCGGGCCTTCCCGCGCTGCCGGCGGATTTCTGGACGGGCGGCAAGCCCTTCACCGGCGACCCGGCGGCCGGCGCCTGGACCCCGATCGGGCCCACCCGCACGGTGCCCTTGCTGAAGCCGGCGGAGCCGAGCGTAGTCGCCTGGGACTACACGGCTCCCCCCTCGGCGTCCGAGCATTCATGCATCCTGGCGGTGACGACCTGCGCACAGGACCCGCTGAACGGCGCCGGCATCTTCGATGTCAGCACCCTGGTGCCCGAGAGGAAACACGTCACGCTCAAGAACCTCCAGGTCGTCAGCGTGTCCAGGGGCGCGACCACCCCGGACGACGCGTTCGTTCTCCTCCTGAACAACCCGGCGCACATCGACCGTTCGTTCACCCTCGTGGTCCAGTGGGCCGGACTGCCGCACGGCTCCCGGCTGTTCACCGTCTTCGAGGAGGGGGAGAACGGCCAGGGGCCCCGGCCGGGAGACGGCGCCAGACCGATCGATGACGGACCCGCGGTCCTGCCCGCCCGGTTCACCGACCACCAAGGCCGGGTACGGAACTTCGACTTCCGCCACGCCTACGAGTTGTCCGCGGCCCAGGACCATCAGACCCGGCTGTCCGACCTGCGCATTCCGCTCCACCACTCCCGCGCCGTAGCTCTCAACGTGCGACTCCCCGAGGGGATGGACGAGGGCAGCGAGGGTCAACTGCACATCCTCCAGGAGGACGGGGAGAACGTCGTGGGAGGCGCCGCCTACATCGTGCGTTTTGAAGACGGGCCCTAGGACCGCACCGCCTCCAGCCGCACCGCGCACGCCTTGAACTCCGGCATCCGGGAGGTCGGGTCGAGCGCGGGGTTGGTGAGGGTGTTGGCGCGGCCCTCGCCCGGCCAGTGGAAGGGCATGAAGACGGTGTCGGGGCGGATGGCGGCCGTGATCCGCGCGGGGGCCACGGCCCGGCCCCGCCGGGACACGACGGCCACCGGGTCGCCCTCGGCGGCCCCGAGGCGCGCCGCCAGTCGCGGATGCAGCTCCACGAACGGCCCGGGCGCGGCGGCGTTCAGCTCCGCCACCCGCCGGGTCTGCGCCCCGGACTGGTACTGCGCCACGACCCGCCCGGTGGTCAGCAGCACGGGGTACTCGTCGTCCGGTTCCTCGGCGGTCGCACGATGCGAGACGGACACGAACCGGGCCCGGCCGTCGGGCGTGGCGAAACGGTCGAGGAAGAGGCGCGGCGTACCGGGATGGACGGCACGCCCGTCGCCCGCCGCGCCACCGGCGGCGTCTGGGCGGTTGGCCGTGCCGGGCGTGGTGGCGGGGCCGCTGGTCGTGCCGGGCGTGGTGGCGGGCTGGCTCGTCGTGCCGAGGGCGGCGGCGGGGTAGCTCGTGGGGCCGGTCGTGGTGACGGGGTGATGCGTCGTGTCTCCCGTGACGGCCGGGCGCTCCGGCGCGCTCGCTAGCGCGTCCGTGCCGCCTGCCGCGCCCGTCGCCCCGGTGGGTTCTCCTGCCGCGCCTGCCGGCCCGGCGGGTCCCCGCGCTGCCGCTGCCGATCCGGCGGGTGCCGCTGCCGCGCCCGTCACCCCGGCGGGTCCCCCCGCCGTCGCTGCCGCCCCGGCCGGGGCCCCCTCCGTCCGGCCGGGCGCCGCGCCCGCGGGCTCGGTCGCGGGGGAGGGCCGGTCCGCCGGCTCCTCCGTCTCGCCCGACGGACAGGGCCAGAACACCCCGTTCTCCTCCGCCAGCCTCCGGTACGTGATCCCCGAGTAGTCCGCCGGGCCGCCCGCGCTCGCACGGCGGAGTTCCTCGAAGACCTCCTCCGGGTCGGTCGGGAAGCCCTTCTCCACGCCCAGGCGGGCGGCCAGTTCGTGGAGGACCTCCAGGTCGGTGCGGACGCCGTCCGGCGGGGTGATGGCCCGGCGGCGGAGCAGGACCCTGCCCTCCAGGTTGGTCGTCGTGCCGGTCTCCTCGGCCCACTGGGTGACCGGCAGGACCACGTCCGCGAGGGCCGCCGTCTCCGACAGCACCACGTCACAGACGGCCAGGAAGTCCAGTGACCGGATGCGCTCCTCGATGTGCGCGGCACGCGGCGCCGACACCACCGGGTTGGACGCCATCAGCAGCAGGGACCTGATGTCCGTGCCCAGCGCGTCCAGCAGCTCGTAGGCGCTGCGCCCCGGCCCGGGCAGCGAGTCCGGGTCCACGCCCCACACCTCGGCGACATGCCGCCGCGCCGCCGGGTCGTCGAGCTTGCGGTAGCCCGGCAACTGGTCGGCCTTCTGCCCGTGTTCGCGCCCGCCCTGGCCGTTGCCCTGCCCGGTCAGACAGCCGTACCCGGACAGCGGGCGGCCCGCCCGGCCGGTCGCCAGGCACAGGTTGATCCACGCGCCCACCGTGTCCGTGCCCTTGGACTGCTGCTCCGGCCCCCGGGCGGTGAGCACCATCGCCGACTCCGGCTCACAGAACAGCCGTACGGTCTCCCGCAGCTCGGGAACGGACACCCCCGTGATCCGCTCCACGTGCTCCGGCCAGTGCGCCATCGCGGCGGCCCGGGCGTCCTCCCAGCCCACGGTCCGCTCCTGGACGTACTCCTCGTCCACCCGCCCCTCGGCGATCACCAGATGCAGCAGGCCCAGCGCCAGCGCGAGGTCCGTGCCCGGCCGGGGCGCCAGGTGCAGGTCCGCCTGCTCGGCGGTCTTCGTGCGGCGCGGGTCGATGACGATCAGCGTCCCGCCGTTCTCCTTCAGCTCGGTGAGGAAACGCAGGGACGGCGGCATGGTCTCCGCGAGGTTCGAGCCGACCAGGATCACGCAGCCCGTCTTCGGGACGTCCTCCAGCGGGAAGGGCAGCCCGCGGTCCAGACCGAAGGCCTTGATGCCGGCCGCCGCGGCCGACGACATGCAGAAACGGCCGTTGTAGTCGATCTGGGACGTGCCGAGCACGACCCGCGCGAACTTGCCGAGGGTGTACGCCTTCTCGTTCGTCAGCCCGCCCCCGCCGAACACCCCGACCCCGTCCGGCCCGTACTCCTCGCGCGTACGGCGCAGCCCCGCGGCGATCCGGTCCAGCGCCTCGTCCCAGGAGGCGGGCACCAGCGCGTCACCGGAGCGCACCAACGGCGAGGTCAGGCGCACGTTCGAGGCCAGCACCGCCGGCGCCGTACGGCCCTTGCCGCACAGCGCGCCCCGGTTCACCGGGAAGTCCGCGCGCTCGCTCACCTCGACGGTCCCGTCCGGCGCGGGAGTCAGGTTCATCCCGCACTGCAGGGCGCAGTACGGGCAGTGCGTGGGCGTCACGGTGGTCTGCATACCGTTCAGCGTGCTTCGGCCGTGTTACACCCGGCACGGTTCCCTGTTACGCCGCCGGGACGCACACCTCCCCGCCGCCGAGCCTCCGGCGTGAGGCACAGTCCCGCCCACCTTCACGCGCAGCGCTCGCACGACTCCGCACGGCGTTCGACAACCCGGCATGCCCGCCGCTCACGGCTGCGGAAGGCCGGCGCCACCGTGCCTGGTCAGGGCACGGCCAACGCCCGCTCCACACCCGGCTCCTGAGGCCCGAGGAACCGTGGATCCGGCCGGAACACCGCGTCCAGAGCGGCCTTCCCGGCGGCCAGGATCTCCCGGGCACCCCCGTAGTACCAGGTCGCGTCGTGCACGGCGTCCACCCCCACCCCGTACGACTCGACCCCCGCGGCCTGACACAGTGCCACCGCCCGCCGGATGTGGAACCCCTGGCTGATCAGCACGGCCTCGTCCACGCCGAAGATCTTCTTCGCGCGCACGCACGAGTCCCAGGTGTCGAACCCCGCGTAGTCACTGACGATCCGCCGGTCGGGCACTCCGTGCCGGGTCAGATACGCGCGCATCGCGTCCGGCTCGTCGTAGTCCTCGCGGCTGTTGTCCCCGGTGACGAGCACCACCTCGACTCGCCCCTCCCGGTACAGTCCGGCCGCCGCGTCCAGCCGGTGCGCGAGGTACGGCGAGGGCTCCCCGTCCCACAGCCCGGCACCGAACACCACGGCGACATCGGTACGCGGCACCTCCGCCGCCGTCCGCAGCCGGTCACCCGCCACCACGTACATCCAGGCCGCCGGAAGCAGCGCGAGCACACACGCGCCCATCACGGCCTGCACGAGCCGCCGCTGCCCCTTCCGGGTACGCGGCAGCCTCGGTCTGCGGAACTTCGGACGGCGCATCGGACGGTCCCTCCCCAGGACGGCTCTCGACATTCGAGGACGCCTGTTCGGACCCTCCGGTTCACCCCACGGCAGGTGACCAGCTTCACGCGAAACCCCGAAACCCCAGTTCAAAGGCGCTCACACCGACCCTGTCCCACACGGTGAACAGCCGGAAAACACCCGTGACCCCCACGCAACGGGCAGGCAACGTGGTGCCGCGACCATCGATCCATGCCCAGCCAGCTCAGCCTCGTCCCGCCGGCCGCCCCACGTCGCCCGGCGCCGCCCGCCCTCGTCGTCGTGGCGCACGGCAGCCGCGACCCACGCGCGCTGAGCACGGTCCGCGCCCTCCTCGACCGGGTCCGCGCGCTGCGCCCCGGCCTGCCGGTGCACCTGGGGCACATCGAACTCAACGCCCCGCTGCTCCCCGACACGCTCGCCGCCCTCGGGGACACGGAAGCGGTCCTCGTCCCGCTCCTCCTCAGCCGCGGCTACCACGTCAAGCAGGACATCCCCGAGATGGCCGCGGCCGCGCGGGCCCGCACCCGCGTGGCGGCCCCCCTGGGCCCGCACCCCCACCTCGTGGACGCCCTCGAGGCCCGCCTGACGGAGGCCGGCTGGGGCGGAACGCCCCGCCGCACCAGCGCGGTGGTCCTCGCCGCGGCGGGCTCCCGCGACCCGGACTCCAAGGCCGACACCGCCCGCACGGCCCACCTCCTGGCCGCCCGCCTCGGCGTCCCGGTCGTCCCGGCCTACGCCTCCGCCGCGACCCCGACGGTCGAAACGGCCGTCCGCACGCTCCTGGCAAGGGGCCGGCGCCACATAGCCCTGGCGTCCTACTTCACGGCCCCCGGCCGCTTCGCCACGGAGTGCGCCCAGCAGGCCCCCTGGATAGCGGCGGCCCCCCTCGGCACGCACCCGTCGATGGCCCACCTCCTCCTCCACCGCTACGACGAGGCCCTGGCGACGTCACCCGCTGCCCGGGAACTGGCCTCGGCGTGACGCCCTGAAGGGGCGCGGGGCTGTCTCCCTGTGCGGCTCCGCCGCGTGGGCGCGACCAGCCACAACCCACCCGCACCCGCCCGAAATGGGAACCCGGCACACGCAGACGCGCTTACTGTCGTCACATGGACGGCACCGCACAGAACCCCCCGGCCTACGACCCGACGTCAGTCGACCGCTGGGCCCAAGAGCCAGACAAACGCCCCGGCCGCACCGCCTTCCAGCGCGACCGGGCCCGGGTCCTCCACTCCGCCGCCCTCCGCCGCCTCGCCGGCAAGACCCAGGTGGTGACGCCCGGCACCCTGGGCCCGGCCTGGGACGCCAGCCCCCGCACCCGCCTCACCCACTCCCTCGAATGCGCCCAGGTCGGCCGCGAGCTCGGCGCGGCCCTCGGCTGTGACCCGGACCTCGTGGAAGCCGCCTGCCTCTCCCACGACCTCGGCCACCCGCCCTTCGGCCACAACGGCGAGCAGGCCCTCAACGAGTTCGCGGCCGACTGCGGCGGCTTCGAGGGCAACGCCCAGTCCCTGAGGCTCCTCACCCGCATCGAACCCAAACGGTTCACCCCGGAGGGCTCCGTCGGCCTCAACCTCACCCGTGCCGCCCTCGACGCCGCCACGAAGTACCCCTGGCCCCGCGGCGCCCACCCCACCGACCCGGCATCACCCAAATTCGGTGTCTACGAGGACGACCGCCCCGTCTTCGACTGGGTCCGCAAGGACGCCCCCGGCACCCGCACCTGCTTCGAGGCGCAGGTCATGGACTGGTCCGACGACGTGGCCTACTCGGTGCACGACGTGGAGGACGGCCTGCACGCCGGCCACATCGACCCGGACTGCCTGCACGCCGACCCCGAACGGCAGGAGGTCTTCCAGGTCGCCCTCGGCCGCTACGTACCGGCGGACACCGACCCCGCCGAGCTCGCCGAGGCCCTGGACCGGCTCCTCGCCGAGGAGTGGTGGCCGCACGGCTACGACGGCACCGCCGTGGCCCAGGCCCGCCTGAAGGATGCCACCAGCCAGCTCATCGGCCGCTTCTGCCTGGCCGCCGAGACCGCGACCCGCACTGCCTACGGCGCCGGACGGCTCACCCGGTACGCCGCCGAACTGGTCGTCCCGCGCGGGACCCGGATGGAGTGCGCCGTCCTCAAGGCGGTCGCCGACCGGTACGTCATGCAGCGCGATGAGCAGGAAGTCCTGCGCGCCGACCAGCGAGTCGTCGTCGCCGGCCTTGCCGAGGCGCTCACCGCCCGCGCGCCGGAGGGTCTGGACCCGCAGTTCCGCGCCCTGTTCGAGCAGGCGGGCGACGACCGCTCCCGCAAACGGGTGATCGTCGACCAGATCGCCTCCCTCACCGACACCTCGGCCCGCTCGCTTCACGCCCGTCTGACGGGGCAGGCATGAGACTGACGCGACACGGGGGGCGCGAGTGCCCCCGAAGGTGACCCTCCGTGGCCTGATCGGGTCACTCCCTCTTCCCGCATCACGCTCCGTGCGGGACGCTCGCAAGTGGCGACACCCTTACGAGGAGGCATCAAGTGGTCGACGCGGATCAGACATTCGTCATCGTCGGAGGCGGACTGGCAGGCGCCAAGGCGGCCGAGACGCTCCGCGCGGAGGGCTTCACCGGCCGCGTGATACTGATCTGCGACGAACGCGACCACCCCTACGAGCGCCCACCGCTGTCCAAGGGCTACCTCCTCGGCAAGGAGGAACGCGACAGCGTCTTCGTGCACGAGCCCGCCTGGTACGCGGCCCACGACATCGAGCTCCACCTCGGCCAGACCGTCGACGCGATCGACCGCACGGCGAAGACGGTCCGCTTCGGCGAGGACGGCACCGTCGTCCGCTACGACAAGCTGCTCCTGGCCACCGGCGCCGAGCCGCGCCGCCTCGACATCCCGGGCACGGACCTGGCCGGAGTGCACCACCTGCGCCGCCTCGCCCACGCCGAGCGCCTCAAACACGTCCTGACCAACCTCGGCCGCGACAACGGCCACCTCGTGATCGCCGGCGCCGGCTGGATCGGCCTGGAGGTCGCGGCGGCGGCCCGCGAGTACGGCGCTGAGGTCACCGTCGTCGAGCACGGGCCGACCCCGCTGCACGGTGTGCTGGGCCCGGAGCTCGGCGGGCTCTTCGCCGAACTGCACCGTGGGCACGGAGTGCGTTTCCACTTCGGCAGGCGGCTGACGGAGATCGTCGGCCAGGACGGCATGGTCCTCGCGGCCCGCACCGACGACGGCGAGGAGCACCCCGCGCACGACGTCCTGGCCGCGATCGGCGCGGCCCCGCGGGTCGCTCTCGCGGAGGCGGCCGGGCTGGAGATCGCCGACCGGGCGCAGGGCGGTGGCGTCGTGGTCGACGAGCGGCTGCGCACCTCCGACCCCGACATCTACGCGGCCGGCGACGTGGCCTCCTTCCACCACGCCCTGTTCGACACGAGCCTGCGGGTGGAGCACTGGGCCAACGCGCTGAACGGCGGACCGGCCGCGGCGCGCGCCATGCTGGACCACGACGTGACCTACGACCGGGTGCCCTACTTCTTCTCCGACCAGTACGACCTGGGCATGGAGTACTCCGGCTGGGCACCGGCGGGCACCTACGACCAGGTGGTGATCCGCGGCGACGCCGGCAAGCGCGAGTTCATCGCGTTCTGGGTGAAGGACGGCCGGGTGCTGGCCGGGATGAACGTGAACGTGTGGGATGTCACGGACAAGATCCAGCGCCTGATCCGCTCCGGGGCCCAGGTGAACACGGAGTCGCTGGCGGACCCGCACGTCCCGCTGGAGAGCCTCGCCTCATAGCCGTCAGGACTGTCGGCGGGCCACCGTAGAATTCACGCGTGGCAGGACGGATCAACGACGAGGACGTGAAGGCGGTACGGGACGCGGTCCCGATCGACGCCGTGGTGTCCGAGTACCTCCAGCTGCGCAACGCGGGCGGCGGCAACCTCAAGGGGCTCTGCCCGTTCCACGACGAGAAGTCGCCCTCCTTCCAGGTCAGCCCCAGCAAGGGCCTGTTCCACTGCTTCGGCTGCCAGGAGGGTGGCGACACCCTCACGTTCGTGATGAAGATCGACCACCTCTCCTTCTCGGAGGCGGTCGAGCGCCTGGCCGGCCAGGCGGGCATCACCCTGCGTTACGAGGAGGGCGGCTACAACCCCTCCCACCAGCGCGGCGAACGCATCCGCCTGGTCGAGGCCCACAAGATCGCCGCGGAGTGGTACGCGGAACAGCTCGCCATGTCCCCCGAGGCGGACACCGGCCGGGTCTTCCTCGCCGAGCGCGGGTTCGACCAGGCGGCCGCCGTCCACTTCGGTGTCGGCTACAGCCCCCAGGGCTGGGACCACCTCACGCGCTATCTGCGCGGCAAGGGCTTCACCGACAAGGAGCTCCTCCTCTCCGGTCTCGCCCAGGAAGGCCGCCGCGGCCCCATCGACCGCTTCCGGGGCCGTCTGATGTGGCCCATCCGCGACATCGGCGGCGACGTCGTCGGCTTCGGCGCCCGCAAGCTGTACGAGGCGGACAACGGCCCCAAGTACCTCAACACCCCCGACACGGCGATCTACAAGAAGTCCCAGGTCCTCTACGGCATCGACCTGGCGAAGAAGGACATCGCCAAGGCGTCCCGCGCGGTCGTCGTCGAGGGCTACACGGACGTCATGGCCTGCCACCTCGCCGGCGTCACCACCGCCATCGCCACCTGCGGCACCGCCTTCGGCGGCGAGCACATCAAGATCCTCCGCCGGCTCCTCATGGACAACGGCTCGGCCCGCGTCATCTTCACCTTCGACGGCGACGCGGCCGGCCAGAAGGCGGCCCTGCGCGCCTTCGAGGACGACCAGAAGTTCGCCGCCGAGACCTACATCGCCATCGCCCCCGAGGGCATGGACCCCTGCGACCTGCGCCTCGCCAAGGGCGACGAAGCGGTGGCCGACCTGGTCGAACCCCGCACCCCGCTCTTCGAGTTCGCGCTGCGCCAGATCGTGAGCCGCTACGACCTCGACACCCCGGCGGGCCGCGCCGCCGCCCTGGACGAGGCGGCCCCCGTCGTCGCCCGCATCAAGAACAGCGGCGCCCAGCACGAGGTCGCCGTCCAGCTCGCCGGCATGCTCGGCATCCTCGACACCCAGTTCGTGGTCAAGCGCGTGGCCCAGCTGGCCCGCTGGGCCCGTGAACGCGGCGGCAAGGGCCCGGCCCCGGACCGGCACCAGCACGCCGCACAGCAGTACGCCGCCCAGTCGTCCGCCGCCCCCCGCGGCCCGGCCCTCAACCTCCGCAACCCCGTCTACGCCACCGAACGAGAACTCCTCAAACTCGCCCTCCAGCGCCCCGAGCTGGTCTCCCCGGCCTTCGACGCGTACGGCATCGACGAGTTCACCGCCCCGCCCTACGCCGCCGTACGCCAGGCCATCCTCGACGCGGGGGGCTGCGAACCGGGCGTGGAGGACCCCCAGGGCTACCTGGTCAAGGTCCGCGAGGCCGCCCCCGACGACGCGGTCCGCGCGATGGTCACGGAACTGGCCGTCGAGGCGATCCTGCTGCACAAGGGCACGAAGGGGGTCGACGAGGTCTACGCGGGCGCCCAGTTGGTCACCGTCCGCCGCCGCGCCGTCGAACGCCGCATCCGCGACATCCAGAGCCAGCTCACCCGCCTCGGCACCCACGGCGACCCGGCCCAGCTGGCCGCCGTGCAGAACGAACTCTGGGTCCTCCAGCAGTACGACCAGACCCTCCGGGTGCACGGCGCCGCCGCGCTCTGACGTCACCGCGCGGTCACGGACCGGACGCAAAAAGTCATCGCACGCCCCTCGTGGGGACTGTGTGTCTTCCCCCACACTGGGTTGCGGTGCCTGAGTCCTCGGAGCGCGGCCGATCCGTCACCGGCGGGTCCCACACCCCCGCGGTTCCGCTCATCGCGTACGGGACGGACAGCGGCGAGGCCGCCGACTCCGCTCCCGAAGTACCGCTGCCGCCCCCCTTGGCAGCGATCATCCTGGAGGTCGCCCCCGTGCAGACCCAGACCCTCACCCAGACCGCCGTCAGTGCCGCCGCCGACGCCGGCGACCCCGCGCCGGACCCGGAGGCCGACGTCCTCTCCGCCGTCCCGGCCCAGAGCCGCGCCGTGCTCCACCCCGAGACGGAAGGCGAGGCGGAACCGGAGCCGAAGGAGCCGCCGGCCGGGACCGTCGAGACGGCCGAACCCCCCGAGGCCGTCGAACCCCCACCGGCCCGACCCGACACCAGCGGCCCCTCCTCGGACCTCTTCCGCCAGTACCTGCGGGAGATCGGCCGCATCCCCCTGCTGACCGCCGCCGAGGAGGTCGAACTCGCCCGCCGTGTCGAGGCCGGCCTGTTCGCCGAGGAGAAACTGCGGCTCACCCCCGATCTGGACAGCCAGTTGGCGGTGGACCTCGACCGGCTCGTCGTCATGGGCCGGATGGCCAAGCGCCGGCTCATCGAGGCCAACCTGCGGCTCGTCGTCTCCGTCGCCAAGCGCTACGTGGGGCGCGGCCTGACCATGCTGGACCTCGTCCAGGAGGGCAACCTCGGGCTCATCCGGGCCGTCGAGAAGTTCGACTACGCCCGCGGCTACAAGTTCTCCACCTACGCCACCTGGTGGATCCGCCAGGCCATGTCCCGCGCCCTGGCCGACCAGGCCCGCACCATCCGGGTCCCGGTCCACGTCGTGGAGCTCATCAACCGCGTCGTCCGCGTCCAGCGCCGCATGCTCCAGGAACGGGGCTACGAGCCGACCCCCGAGGAGGTCGCCGCACACCTGGAACTGCCCCCGGAGCGGGTCGGCGAGGTGCTGCGGCTCGCCCAGGAGCCGGTGTCGCTGCACGCGCCCGTGGGCGAGGAGGACGATGTCGCGCTGGGCGACCTCATAGAGGACGGCGACGCGACATCGCCCGTCGAGTCGGCGGCGTTCCTGCTGCTCAGGGAGCACCTGGAGGCGGTCCTGTCGACCCTGGGGGAGCGGGAGCGGAAGGTCGTCCAACTCCGCTACGGCCTGGCGGACGGCCGCCCCCGCACGCTGGAGGAGATAGGCAGGATCTTCGGCGTGACGAGGGAACGCATCCGTCAGATCGAGTCGAAGACCCTGAACAAACTCCGCGACCACGCCTTCGCGGACCAGCTGAGGGGCTACCTGGACTGACGCCGTCCGCGGGCCCGGTGGGGGCTGGTCGCGCAGTTCCCCGCGCCCCTTGGGTGCGTGCGGCTGACGCCCCTTCAGGGGCGCGGGGAACTGCGCGATCCGCCCCCACCGGATCCGCAGCCGCCCACGACGCCCCATGGCACCCCGGAACGCGACTCAGTCGACCTCCGCCACGGCCTGCGCGAACTGTGCCTTGTACAGCCGCGCATAAGCCCCGTCCGCCGCCAGCAACTCCTCGTGCGCCCCCTGCTCCACGATCGCCCCGTTCTCCATTACCAGAATCGCGTCCGCGTCCCGGATCGTCGACAGCCGGTGCGCGATGACGAACGACGTACGCCCGTGCGCGAGCTTCGCCATGGCCTTCTGGATGAGCACCTCGGTACGGGTGTCGACCGAACTCGTCGCCTCGTCCAGCACCAGAATCACCGGGTCCGACAGAAACGCCCGGGCGATCGTGATCAGCTGCTTCTCACCCGCGCTGACCCCCGTTCCCTCGTCGTCGATCACCGTGTCGTACCCGTCCGGCAGCGTCCGCACGAACCGGTCCGCGTGCGCCGCCCGGGCCGCCTCCTCGATCTCGCCCCGGGTCACCTCACGGGACGCCCCGTACGCGATGTTCTCCGCGATCGTCCCGCCGAACAGCCACGTGTCCTGCAACACCATGCCGATCCCGGCCCGCAGTTCGTCCCGGGACATCCGCGCGATGTCGACCCCGTCGAGGGTGATACGCCCGCCGGTGACGTCGTAGAACCGCATCAGCAGGTTCACCAGCGTCGTCTTGCCCGCGCCCGTCGGGCCGACGATGGCCACCGTGTGCCCGGGCTCGACCTTCAGCGACAGGTCCTCGATCAGCGGCTTCTCGGGGTCGTACCGGAACGACACGTTCTCCAGCGCCACCTGCCCGCGCAACTCCTCGGGCCGCACACCCGGCACCGGGTCCGCGCTCTGCTCCTCCGCGTCCAGCAGCTCGAAGACCCGCTCCGCCGAGGCGACACCCGACTGCACCAGGTTCGCCATGGACGCGACCTGCGTCAGCGGCATGGAGAACTGCCGCGAGTACTGGATGAAGGCCTGCACATCGCCGATGGACAGCGAGCCGGAGGCGACCCGCAGCCCGCCGACGACCGCCACCAGCACGTAGTTCAGGTTCGACACGAACATCATCAGCGGCTGCATGACCCCGCTGTTGAACTGCGCCTTGAACCCGGCCTCGTACAGCGCCTCGTTCTGCTCGGCGAACTGCTGAGCCGACTCCTCCTGTCGCCCGAACACCTTCACCAGGGTGTGCCCGGTGTACATCTCCTCGATGTGCGCGTTGAGCTTGCCCGTCGTACGCCACTGCTGCACGAAGTGCGGCTGCGACCGCTTGCCCACACGCGTGGCGACGACGAACGACAGCGGCACGGTCACCAGCGCGACCAGCGCCAGGACCCAGGAGACCCAGAACATCATCGCGAGGACACCGATGATGGTCAGCACCGAGTTGATGAGCTGCCCCATCGACTGCTGGAGCGTCTGCCCGATGTTGTCGATGTCGTTGGTCGCCCGCGACAGCACCTCACCGCGCTGGCGCTTGTCGAAGTACGACAGCGGCAGCCGCGACAGCTTCGTCTGCACGTCCTCGCGCATCCGGAACATGGTCCGGTTCACGGCCCGGTTGACCAGGCGCGTCGCCACCGCCATCAGGAGCCCGGCCACCGTGAACACGCCCAGCGCGAGCAGCAGCACATGCCCGACGGCGGTGAAGTCGATGCCCTCGCCCGGGGTGAAGTCGGTGCTGCGCAGCATGTCGGCGACGTCACCGTCCCCGCGCTGCCGCATGGAGTCGAGGACCTGCTCCTTGCTCGCCCCCTCCGGCATGCCCCGCCCGACGATCCCCGCGAAGACCAGGTCGGTCGCCTTGCCGAGGATCTTCGGCCCGACGACGCTGAGGCCGACGCTCAGCACCACGCACAGCAGCAGCACGTAGATGGTCAGCCGCTCCGGCCGGAACTGCGCGACGAGCCGTTTGCCGGACCCCTTGAAGTCCAGTGAGCGCTGGTCGGGGCCGCCCCCGGCCATCATCCGCCCCATCGGACCGGCCATCAGGCAGCCTCCGCTTCCGTGAGCTGGGAGAGCACGATCTCCCGGTAGGTCTCGTTGTCCGCCATCAGCTCGTGGTGCCGTCCGGTGCCGACGACCCGGCCCTCGTCGAGGACGACGATCCGGTCGGCGTCCCGGATGGTCGCCACCCGCTGGGCGACGATCACCACGGTCGCCTCCGCGGTCTCCTCCGCGAGCGCGGCCCGCAGCGCCGCGTCCGTGGCGTAGTCGAGCGCGGAGAACGAGTCGTCGAAGAGGTAGATCTCGGGCCGCTGCACCAGGGTGCGGGCGATCGCGAGGCGCTGCCGCTGACCACCGGAGACGTTCGTCCCGCCCTGCGCGATCGGCGCGTCGAGACCGCCCTCCAGCCGCTCCACGAAGTCCTTGCCCTGCGCCACCTCCAGCGCGTGCCACAGCTCCTCGTCGGTGGCGTCCGGTTTGCCGTACCGCAGGTTGGTCGCCACCGTGCCCGCGAAGAGGTACGGCTTCTGCGGCACCAGCCCGACGGTCCTCGCGAGCAGCCGCGGATCGATGTCCGCCACCTCGACACCGTCCACGAGCACCTGCCCGTCGGTCACGTCGAACAGCCGCGGGACCAGCCCCAGCAGCGTCGACTTGCCGCTGCCGGTCGAGCCGATGACGGCGGTCGTCTCGCCCGGCCGGGCCACGAGGTCCACGGCCCGCAGCACCGGCTCCTCGGCACCCGGGTAGCGGAAGCCCGCCCCGCGGATCTCCAGATGCCCGTGCCGGCGCAGCTCCGTGACGGGCGCGGACGGCGGCACGACGCTGGAGGAGGTGTCCAGCACTTCGCTGATGCGCTCGGCGCACACCTCCGCGCGCGGCACCATCATGAACATGAAGGTGGCCATCATCACGGACATGACGATCTGCATCAGATAGGCGAGGAACGCGGTCAGGTCGCCGATCTGCATCCCGCCGCTGTCGATCCGGTGCGCACCGAACCACACCACGGCGATCGACGACAGGTTCACCACCGTCATGACGATCGGGAACATCAGCGCGAGCAGGTTGCCGGTGCCCAGCGCGAAGTCCGTGAGGTCGGTGTTGGCCTTCCGGAAGCGCTGCTGCTCGTACTCGTCGCGGACGAAGGCACGGATCACCCGGTTGCCGGTGATCTGCTCGCGCAGCACCCGGTTCACCGTGTCCAGCCGCTCCTGCATGGCCCGGAACAGCGGCCGCAGCCGCCGCACGATCAGCGTCACGCAGATGCCCAGCACCGGCACGACCGCCACCAGGACGCCCGACAGCGGCACGTCCAGCCCGAGCGCCAGCACGATGCCGCCCACGCACATGATCGGCGCCGACACCATCAGCGTGAACGTCATCAGCGCCAGCATCTGCACCTGCTGGACGTCGTTCGTCGTACGGGTGATCAGCGACGGAGCCCCGAAGTGACCGACCTCACGCGCGGAGAACGACTGCACCCGGTCGAACACGGCGGCGCGCACGTCCCGCCCGAGCGCCGACGCCGTACGGGCGCCGTAGTACACGGCACCGATGTTGCACACGACCTGGGTCAGCGAGATGCCGATCATCAGGCCGCCGTAGCCGAGGATGTAGCCGGTGTCCCCGTTCACGACACCCCGGTCGATGATGTCCGCGTTCAGCGTGGGCAGGTAGAGCGTGGCGCAGGTCTGCAGGAACTGCAGCAGCACCAGCAGGGTGATGGGTCTCTTGTAGGGCCTGAGATAGGTCCGCAGAAGTCGTATGAGCACGCTGCTTCTCTCGGAGTGGGCGACGGGGCGGTTGGTTGCCCTTGGCCCCTATCGTCGAACACTCCACCCGCGTTACCTCAACCGAATTAACCCAACAGGCGGTCAAAAGGCCCCAGGAGCGCACCGGATCTCCCTGACCGACCGCTACGGCCGCAGAGCCCCCGGGTGCGTCTGCTCCCGCACCGACACGAACTGCTGGCGCACCGCCTGCCCCACGGCCAGTTCGTCCCCGGGCTCCAGTACCTGCGCGACCGCTCCCTGCCAGGTCGGCGGGTTCCGCGAGTCCAGCGTGCCCTGGGAC
Organism: Streptomyces venetus; assembly: GCF_039540295.1. Classification (NCBI taxonomy): domain Bacteria; kingdom Bacillati; phylum Actinomycetota; class Actinomycetes; order Kitasatosporales; family Streptomycetaceae; genus Streptomyces; species Streptomyces venetus. The sequence goes on along the minus strand of NZ_BAABET010000001.1, from coordinate 411,108 downwards.
ACCCCGAGCGCCCAGGCGGCCTGCCGGGCGGCGCCGATCGCCGCGTAGTCGGCCGGCTGGGGCACGACGACCTGCGTCCCGAACAGCGACGGCGCGGCGGCCTGCACGGCGGGCAGTTCGGCGGCCGGTCCGAGCAGGAACACCCGCCGTACCTCCACGCCCCGGCCGCGCAGCACGTCCAGGGCGTCCGCGAGCCCGCACAGCATGCCCTCGAACGCGGCCCGCGCCAGATGCTCCGGCTTCATCGACTCGCGCCGCAGCCCCGCCAGGGTCCCGGCGGTGTGCGGCAGGTTCGGTGTCCGCTCACCCTCCAGATAGGGCAGCAGCACCAGGCCGTGCGATCCCGGCGTGGACTTCATCGCCAGGTCGGACAGACTCTCCAGATCGGGCAGCCCCAGCAGCTCGGCGGCCCCGCGCAGCGTCCGTACGGCGTTCAGCGTGGTGACGACGGGCAGGTGCATGCCGGTCGCGTCCGCGAGCGCGGTGATCATCCCGGAGCCGTCGACGAGCGCCTCGGGGTGCACGGCCATCACGGAACCGGACGCGCCCAGCGACACGACCGCGTCCCCGAGGCCGATGCCCAGTCCGAACGCCGCCGCCATGGTCTCGCCGGTCCCGACGGAGATCAGCAGCCCTTCCGGCGTCGTACCGGCCGCGTCCGCCGGGCCGATCACCTCCGGCAGCATCACCTGGTGCCCGAGCGCCAGCTCGACGAGGTCGGGCCGGTAGGCGCCGGTCGCCGCCGACCAGTACCCGGTGCCGGACGCCCCGCCCCGGTCGGTCGTTCTGCGCACCGGCCGGCCCAGCAACTGCCACACCAGCCAGTCGTGCGCCTGGAGGAGGATCGCCGTGCGCTGCGCGTTCTCGGGCTCGGTCCGGGCCAGCCAGCGCAGCTTCGTCACCGGCTGCGCGGCCTGCGGCACACACCCCACGGCCTGCGCCCACGCCTCGCGCCCGCCGAGCGCGTCGACCAGATCGGCCGCGGCGACCTGCGTCCGCTTGTCGCCGCCGACCATCGCCGGACGCACGGTGTTCCCCTGTGCGTCCAGCGGCACCACGGCGTTCTGCTGCGCCGACACGCCGATCGCCTGCACGCCCTCGAGCAGGCCGCCGCCGGCGGCCTCGCCGAGGGACAGCAGCCACGCCTGAGGGTCGACGTCGGACGGCCGGCCGCCGCCCTCGGGGCTCTCCACCGGATGCGGTGCATATCCCTGCCTGAGCACGGCTCCGGAGTCCGTGTCACAGACGACGATACGAGTGAAATCGGGTGAACTGTCCAACCCGGCGACTATCCCCATGGCCAAAATTCTGCCGCACACTCCGCTTGGGTTGAGCAGGGGAGACTGTGAGGGGTGTGCGCCGAGTCCCGGGTGCGGCCGCGTCGTGGCTGGTCGCGCAGTTCCCCGCGCCCCTGAAAGGTCAGGGGCGCGCCCCGCGCCTGAGAAGGAACTGTTACGTGTTGCTGGTGCCCCAGTCGTCCTCGCCGCCGTTGTGGGTGGCTCGGTCGCGGAGGTGGCGGACGCGGTCTGCCACCGAGTCGGGGACTCGGTCGCCGACCTTGTCGCTCACCACGTGGTACGCCTTGCCCGCGAACTCACGGCCCTGGTGGGCGGCGGTCTCCGCGGTGTTGCGGACGGCGGGGTTCTGTGCGAACTGCTGGGCTGTCTTCTTCAGCTGCTCGTAGCGCTCGCGTCCGGCCCTCGTGCCCAGCACGTAACCCAGGACGACTCCGGCGACGAACGTGAGCCGGTAACGCATGCGGCCACCCTTTCCTTGCGTAGGTCTCCGGTGCGGCGTCGGCGCCGGGGAGTACCGATTGGCAAAGCACCCCCCTGCTTGCGCTAATGTATGTGTCGCAGCGAGCGCGCGCCCCCTGGCGGATACCCAGGTAGGTACGTTCGATGCAAACGAGACCTTCCTCGGTAGCTCAATTGGCAGAGCAGCCGGCTGTTAACCGGCAGGTTACTGGTTCGAGTCCAGTCCGGGGAGCTCGGTCCTCCGTAGCTCAATTGGCAGAGCAGCCGGCTGTTAACCGGCAGGTTACTGGTTCGAGTCCAGTCGGGGGAGCATGGTGAACGAGGGCCCCAACCGGGGTCCTTTTTCATGTCTGTTCCGAGCTCCTGGGAACCGCGCGGCACCAGGCGCAGTCCTCATGGTCACGAAGGCCGTGCGAAGCCGCCCAGCCGAAGCAGGAGATCGTATGAGCGGCTATGCTGCGGCAGACGGCGCGCACACATGTACGCGACACGCCGCTATGGGGCGGTAGCTCAGCCGGTTAGAGCAGCGGACTCATAATCCGTCGGCCGTGGGTTCGAGTCCCACCCGCCCCACCATGCAGGTCTCTGACCTGCGGAAACGTGGATCGCTGGTCTGCTGCCCTCACCGACATCCTGCGGGACCCACGCCCCCGGAGGCGCCGTCCGCTGGGCTGAGAGGACTGCGCGTTGCCTGCGTGGCGACCATGATGCTCGGCGGGCGGCTGATCGCGAACCGCGACGTGGTCACATGACCGGCCCGTCCCACGTTGGACAAGATCAGGCACCGGCGTGGATGTACGCGGCCCACAGGGAGGGAGTGCGGGTCAGGTTCAGGCCATCGGGGCGGCCGCGGCCGGCGCGGACGGCTCGTACCGCCGTGTGGAGTGCGTGGGCGGCCCGGCTGGTGTCCGAGGCGCCCCAGCCCTGAGCCGGGAGTGAAACCTGTCGGCTACCGTGACGGCCATGCCGTCGTCGATCTCCCAGAGGGCGCCGATGACCGGACTGCGAGTCGATCACCCGGCACTCGGCTCGGCATCCCGGCCCAGCACCTCCCGGACCTTGGCGCGCAGCCGGTAGCGATGGTGGCCGGGGCTCCACAGCCGCCAGCCGGACCGCCAGCGCTCTCCTTCCGCACTAGCTGACGGTGGGTAACGGAACCAGGAGACGCGGTCCGACACCAGCCGGTGCCCCAGGCGGCGGCGCCACGCGGAGACCATGAGTCGCTCAACCGGCCATCGGTCAGCGAGGCTTGCGTGGCGCTGCCGTGATCACTCGAAGACGGGGGTGAAGGCAACGTTCAGGCGGGTGAGCCCGCGGAAGTTGAGGCTGCGCTGCCACTGAGGCGCAATGCCGTCGAGCCTCAGGTCGGGAAGCCGGGTGAGGAGTGCCTCCAGGACGACAGCGCCCTCCAGCCGGGCCAGCGCCGCGCCGAGGCAGAAGTGCGGCCCGTATCCGAAGGCGACGTGCCGCCGATCAGGCCGTTGGAAGTCCAGCACGTCCGGATCGGGGAAAGCGGCCGGATCCCGGTTGGCGGCACCACACACGAGGAGCACCACCTGCCCGGCAGCGATGGAGCGACCCGCCAGGTCCAGGTCGTGCCGCGCCCGGCGCAGCATCAGTTGCACCGGGCTGTCGTAGCGCAGGAGTTCCTCGACCGCAGCGGGGATCAGGTCGGTCCGCCGGCGCAGTTGATCGGCTGCCTGGGGGTGGCGCAGCAGGGCGAGAGCGGCGTTGCCGATGAAGTGGGTGGTGGTCTCATGGCCGGCGATCAGGAGCAGGGCGCAGTTGGCGAGGAGTTCGTCGAAGTCCTGGTCGGTACTCTCGGCCCGCGTGGTCAACAGTGCGCGCAGGGTGTGGGGGGCGGGCGGGGAGTCCTGGCTGGTGAGGAGTTCCCGGAGGTAGGCGAGCATGCGTGCCATGCTCTGCGAGGCGGCACGGCTGTCATCGGCGTCGAGTCTGGAACTGCCGATGGCCGCGGCGATCGGGTCGGACCAGGAAGACAAGGCGGGTCGGTCCTGTTCCGGCACATCCAGGAGGTCGCAGATGATGGTCAGGGGCAGGGGGCGGGCGAGCTCCGCGACGATGTCCAACCGCCCGGTCGGCGCCGCACGGGTGATGATCTCCTCGACAGCCCCGGAGATCCGGTCGCGGAGCGTCGCTACTGCCCGGGGGGTGAAGGCTCTGCTGAGCAGGGCTCGCAGCCGGGAGTGGTCAGGGGCATCGCTGTAGAGCATCTGCCGACTCAGGACCCGGGCCAGCGGCCGTAGTTCCTCGGAGACGGCCCCGATGTCGGGATAGCGCACCGAGGAGAACCGCGGGTCGCCGGCGGCGCTGCTGACCACTGCATGGCTGGTCGCGATCCAGGCATCCAGGCGGGGGTCCCAGAAGAGGTCGTCGGCGCTCCGTAGCTCCTTGTAGAAGTCGTAGAGGCGCTCTTGGGTCCGGGGCCTCAGGGCGGACAGCAGGGACGCGGGCGAAGCATGGGTGTGCATCGGCCCAAGCTAGCGCCGCAGCGGAATGTATCTGTCTGATGGTAATTTTCGGCCCCTACCTCGTGCCACGGTGATATAGGACATCGAGCGCTCCCCAGCAGGAACGTTCTCACCTGTGTCGGAGCCGGATTCCTCGCCACGCCGCTCCGGGTTGGCCCGCTCGGGTGATTCCCCGCCGGGCGGCACCCGCTGTCCGGGGCCGGAGCGCGCCGTTCACCTCCGCCGCCCCTCCCCACGGGGTACCTCCGGAATGCGGGCTGCCACGCCGCAGCCTCGCTCACCGCATCCCGTACCCGAGGAGGCTCGGACAGACATGCCGGACGCCGCGCGCATCGACGTACACCAACACCTGATCCCACCGGACCTCAGCCGTGCGATGGCCGAGCGGGCCGAGGCCCTCGGCTGGCCCGCTCCCGCGTGGGACGTTCAGAGCGCGATCGCGATGATGGACCGCAGATCGATCGCCACCGGTCTGCTGTCCTTCCCCGCGCCGGTCGCGGCTCCGGACGACCCCGCCGGTGCCCGCGCCGGCGCCCGGAGCGTGAACGAGTGCACCGCCGAAGTCGTCAAGGACCGGCCCGACCGCTTCGGTCACTTCGCCGTCCTCCCGCTGCCCGACGTGGACGCCGCACTCGACGAGGCCGCCCACGCACTGGACGAGCTGAACGCCGACGGGCTGATCGTCCTCTCCAACGTGCACGGCCGTTATCTCGGCGACCCGGCGTTGGAACCGCTCTGGGCCGAGCTGGACGCCCGCGCCGCTGTCGTCCTCGTCCACCCCACCGCGCCGCCGGTCGCGCCGGTCCCCGGACTGCCCAGCCCTCTGGTGGACTTCCCCTACGACACCGTCCGCACGGCCCTCCACCTGGCACTGAACGGGGTGCCGGGACGATACCCACGGATCAAGATGATCCTTCCCCACGCCGGCGGCTTCCTGCCGTATGCCGCCCACCGCTTCGCGGTCGCCGCCCGGCTCCACCCGGGCTCCACCCCCGAGGGCCTGCTGAGCGACCTCCGGCGCTTCTACTTCGACACCGCCATCTCCGCCGGCCCGGCCGCGCTGCCCTCACTGCTCGCCTTCGCCGAGCCCGGACACGTCCTGTACGGCAGCGACTTCCCCATGCTTCCCGAGGACTGGGCCACCGGATTCGACAGCGGGCTGGACACGTACCCGGACTGGGAACCCGGGCAGCTCCACGCCGTCAACCGGGGCAACGCCGAACTCCTCGTCCCTCGGCTCGCCCGGTCCTGACACCGCCCTTCACCGTGGATCGGAGCCCTGCCGTGCGCAGTGACGTGTTCGAGACCGACGGAGCGCTGCTCCACCACGAAGTGCGCGGCAGCGGGCCCGCCCTGCTGATGATCAGTGGGGCGGGAGGGGACGCCGGGTACTACTCGGGTGTCGCCGAGGAGCTGGCCGACGCCTTCACCGTGATCACCTACGACCGGCGAGGCAACTCCCGCAGCACAGGCCGCTCCGCCGAACCGATGGACCTCGCTCAGCAGGCGGCCGACGCTCGCGCACTGATCGAGTCCGTGGCGGGCGGACGCGCGCTCGTGTTCGGCAACAGCGCAGGCGCGATCATCGGGCTCACGCTGGCCGCGTCGCACCCGCAGGTGCTGACCGGTCTGGTCGCGCACGAGCCACCGGCCGTGAACGTCCTGCCCGACGGCGATCCCGACCGCTCTTTCTTCGACGACATGGCCGCGCTGTACGCCGAGGGCGGAGGTTCGGCGGCGGGACGCCGGTTCGCGGCGACGACGCGTGGCGAGGGGACGTACCGCTGGCCCGACGACCTCTGGAAACGGTTCCTGGGAAACCAGGACCACCTGTTCGGCACGGAGTGGCCCGGCTTCGCCGGCTTCCTTCCCGACGAAGCCGCGCTGAAGGCCGCGCCGTTCCCGATGGTGCTGGGCGCGGGCGCCGCCGACCGGGGCGCGTACTACGCGCGGCCCTCCGTCGAGATCGCCCGCCGGATCGGTGTGCCGTGGGTGGAGTTCCCCGGTATCCACATGGAGTTCCTGCGCAATCCGGCGATCTTCGCGGCGGCTCTGCGGGTGCTGGCGACACAGATGCTGAGCCGGGAGGGCCGGGTGCCGGAGGAGTGGGCGCGGTAGCGGGCGCAGCCGCTGTACAAGATCGGCTACTTCCTGAGGTCTTCGTGCTCGGGCGTGGAGCGCGTGCGGTCCTGTCGAGGGCGGTGGCGGTGGTGGTGCTCGCCGGGGGAGCGGTGGCGGAGGGCGGCCACCGCCAGGACGGTCAGGACGGCCGTACCCGCCGTCTCGACGTACAGGGTCGGGCGGACCAGCTCCGCGTCGATCGACTCGGTGAAGTCGAACAGGCCGGTGGTGAGGCTCAGGATCAGTGCGCCCAGAGTGCCGGCCGTGAACAGTGCGGTGACGGCGGCGACCGGGCCGAGCCGGCGCACGGGGGTGACAAGCAGCGCCACGGCGAGCAGGATGCCGACGACGCCGTTGAGCAGGAAGAGCGGGCCGATGGTGGCGAGGCCCCGGTAGCCCTCGGCCCACAGGCGCAGATGGATCGCGGCCATCGCCGCCGTCAGGCCCGCGCCGGCCAGACGCAGGACGAGCCGGGCGGCCGTCTCCCTAGTAGCCATTGTTCTGGGAGGTGTTGCCGCCGGACGATGCCGGGGCTCCGCCGACGGTGATGCTCGTCTTCATGCCCAGGTCCTTGTGTCCGTCGACCGGGCAGTAGACCTCGTACGAGCCGGACTTCAGCGTCACCGTGAGCGTCGTGGACTGCCCCGGGTCCAGCGTCTTGCTGCGGTTCTCGCCGCCGGGACCCTCGATCTCCAGGGCGTGTTCGTGCTGGCCCATGTTCTTCGCGGTGAAGGTGTACTGACCGGGCTGGAACTTCCCCGTCGAGAGCGCGATGTGGAAGTCGGTCAGCTCCGCCGTGACCGGGGTCCCCGAGGTGGTGGACTTCGGCGGGGGCGAGGTCGTGGTGCCACCGGCGCTGCTGCCGTTGCCACCGCCTCCACAGGCGGCGAGCAGGGCGGTCAGGCCGCCTGCGGCGACGCCGAGGAGCACGCGTTGGCGGGTGTGCGGGATGGTCATGAATCGGTCCTCCGGATCGTCCCCCCGCAAGAGATACGGAGCTGACGGGACGAGGGATTGCGGACCGCGGGATCGCGCGGGCGGAGAATGGGGGTGAGGCAATCCAATCCGGGCGGCGGAACGTATCCCTGGTGTGCGGCGCATGGGCCTTTCCCACGGGCGGATGCCTGACGAGGCACTGCTCACCGGTCTGACGACGGGCGATCCCGAGCTCGCCGTCGCGTTCGTACGCCGTTTCCAGCGCACGGTGTTCGGCGTGGCCCTCGCCGTCCTCGGCGACCCCCAACTCGCCGAGGACGTCGCTCAGCAGACGTTCGAGCGGGCCTGGCGGCACGCACAGGTGTACGACTCCCGGCGCGGCTCCGTACGGGCCTGGCTGACGGCCATCGCGCACAACCTCGCGATCGACACGGTACGGGCCCGGCGGGCGAGCCCGGCCGACCCGGAGGACCTGGACGAACTGCTCGGCATCGTCACCGAGACGCCCGAGCGGCGAGCGCTCGCCGACGACAGCGCGGAGCGGGTCCGTCGAGCGGTGGCGGCACTGCCCCGGGAGCAGGCGCGGGCCCTGGTGATGGCCGGGATCTACGGGATGACGGCGCGGGAGGTCGCGGACGCCGAGGACGTTCCACTGGGCACGGCGAAGACCCGGATCCGGACCGGGACGCTCAAGATACGAGCCCTCCTCGAGGCGGAGGAGAAGCGGTGAGCGCCATGGAGTGCGAGCGGCTGCGGGAACTGGACGCCGAACTGGCGCTCGGTGTCCTGCCGGCCCGCGAGCGGGCCGAGGCGGTCGCCCACCTGGACCGCTGCCCGGACTGCCGGGAGCACGTCGAGCGGCTGACAGCGGTCGGCGACGGTCTGCTCGCGCTGCTGCCGGGCGCCGATCCACCGGTCGGTTTCGAGAGCCGGGTCGTACGGGCCCTGGGCGCGACACCCGCGCCGAAGCCCCACAGGCGCCGGCTGCGGCTGGCGGCGGCCGCTGTCGCCACGGCCCTGGCCTGTGGTTTCGGCGGATGGGCGGTCGGTACGGCGATCGAGGGCACGCCGCCGGCGGCCTCGCAGCGGACGGACGACCGCATCCGGGAGGCGGCCCTGGTCTCCGACGGCCATGAGATCGGCCGCATCTTCGCTCATGCCGGGGGCGAGGGCTGGGTGTACATGTCCGTCGACCTCGACGAAGCCGGCCGGGGCCCGGTGCGGTGTCTGCTCGTACACGCCGACGGGTCGACGGCCTCGGTGGGTTCGTTCCCGCTCAAGGGCGGTTACGGATCCTGGGGGGCACCGGCCGAGGTCGATCCGGCGACGGTGACCGGCGCCCGTCTGGTGGCCCCGGACGGGAGCGTCCTGGCCACGGCGCACTTCCCGGCGAGCGCGGCACGGTGATCACCGGTCCGACGCCCCGGAGAGCCCATCGGAGAGGCGGCGGCCGAACACTCTCATCGTGGTGCCGTCCATGAAGGACCCGTTCGGCCACGGGACATCGGACCTTGGCTGCCGCCCCGCAACGGCTACATCCCGCTGCACCACACGATCTACTTCGGCGGTCACGGAACCAGCCAGGCGCTGATCAACCTGTTCATCTACCTAGTGCCGCGGCAGGCAACGTTTGCCCGTCAAGGAGCGGCGTCCGGTGCGTGCTCTCGGCGTGCCGGCCGGAAGTCCTCGTACTGGACGTACTTGGGCTTTCGGCCGGTGCGGCGAGTGGGGGTACCCCCTGCTCGAAGAGCTTGGGGGAGCGTGCCGGGCGTCGCGACGGGGCGAACGTTGCCTGTCGGGGCACTAGGCGTCGCCGGCCTCATCCTCGCCGTCCACCGGAGCGGTGCCGAGGCGGCGTTGGCGGTGGGTGTACGTGGTGATGGCCTGCCACAGGTGGCGGCGGTCGACGTCCGGCCAGAGCTCCGGGGTGAAGTGCAGCTCCGCGTAGGCCGTGTGCCAGGGCAGGAAGTTGGAGGTCCGCTGCTCGTTGCCGGTGCGCCAGAGCAGGTCGACGTCCGGCATGTCGGGGTGGGGCAGGTGGCGGGCGAAGTCCTCCTCGGTGATGAGGTCGGGATCCAGCCGGCCGGCCCGGGCCCGGCGGGCGAGGGCGGCGGCGGTGCGGGTGAGCTCGTCACGGCCGCCGTAGTCGATGCACATCGTCAGCGTGAGGCCGGTGCGGGTGCGGGTGGTGCGCTCCCGCAGGTGCAGGAGGTCGACCAGGTCGGGCGGCAGACGGCGGGATCGGCCGTGCCAGCGCAGCCGGACGTCGAGTTCGCGGAACGGGTCGTCCGCCACCTCGCGGCGCAGCAGGCCGAGGATCGCGTCGACCTCCTGCGCGCCGCGGTTCCAGTTCTCGGTGGAGAACGTGTAGAGCGTCAGGTGCCGCAGACCGATGTCCAGGGCGCCGTGCACCACCTCGCGGACGGCGGCGGCGCCGGCGCGGTGGCCCTCGTACCGGGGCAGACCGCGCCGCTGGGCCCAGCGGCCGTTGCCGTCCATGATCACGGCGACGTGGGTGGGGAGCTGCCCCGGGGGGATCGACGGGGGCCGCAGGCCGGTGGGGTGGGGCGGTGGGGGACGGAGCACCGTGGTGAGGGCCGGGCGGTCGGCCGGGGGAGGGACGGCTTGGCCGGCGCGCCGGGCGGGTGGCACCGTCAGCGGGGTCAGGCTCCAGGCCAGGGCGGCGCGCACCCGGGCGGGGGCGAGGATCCGGGCCCGGGCCGGGAACGCCGGCCGGGGCGGGCGCCGGAGCAGGGCCGGACCGGCGGTGCCGATGGCGTCCAGCTGGGCGCGCAGCAGGGCGGCCATGGTGTCGAGGACGGTGGCCGGGCCGGGGTGCATGCCGCGGCCGAGGCCGTCCTGGGTCACCCACTGGCGGGCCAGTCCGGTCAGGTGGGTGACCAGGGCGGCGACGGCGGGGCTCCAGCGCCGGTGGGCCAGGTCCTCCGCAGCCCCCGGGAAGGGCCGCACGGCCTCGTCGGGCAGGAGCAGGTCGCCCTGGGCGAGGTCCGCGGACAGGTCGGTGAGGATGTCGGTGAGCCGGACGCCGTCGAGGAACTCCTCGTAGGTCTCCCGGGTGTCCAGGCGGAGGGCCACGGGCACACCGGCCCGGTCGAAGAGGGTGCGGACCTGGCCGAACCAGGGCAGCAGGTTGTCCCGGCCCCAGGTGCGCCACGCGGCCCAGTCGTCGAAGCGCCTGCCGCGGGTGTCGTCCCGCACCTGGGCCAGGGCGCCGTGCAGTTCGGACAGGTCCAGCCGCCAGCGGGCCGTGGTGTCCAGCAGGGCGTGGCGGACGGGGTCAGGGCTCGTGCCGGTGGGCAGTTCACGGCGCAGCGCGCTGATCCACTCCTCGACCCGGGCGGCGCGTTCCGCCGCGGGCGCGGTGCGGTCGTCGCCCAGGTCGTCGAGCGCGTTGGCCGCCGCCCACAGGGCCCAGCAGGCCGGACGCAGCGCCGAGGGCACCAGCTGGATCAGCGCGTACTCCGCCGGATCCTGCTCCCGGGTCCGGCGCCGGCACAGCCCGTAGGCCGCCCGCAGCGCCGGGTCGTCGCCGATCACCGCCCCTGCGGTGGTCGCTCGTCGGTCTGCCGGTCGTGTGTTCGCGCGAGGCACACGACTCCCAACGAGGACGGCTCGGTCCAGGTTGTGCGGCGAGCGGGTGGGCCGGTGCACGCGGGCGCGGGTGTGCCGCTGGTCGCCGGTGCCTTCGGGTGCCCCGGCCACGGTCGGAGTGGCCGGAGCAGGGGCGCCCCGGACTCAGCCCCGGCGGCGGGCGATGGCCCGCTGGAGGGCTGTGCGGAGTTCCGGGGGCGGGGGTGGCGCGTTCGTCTCGGCGCTGGCGGTCACCGCGGCGGCCACCTCGCGCAGCTTGGTGTTGGAGAGCTGGGACGTCTCGCGCAGGATGTGCCAGGCCTCGTCGGAGGTGCAGCCGTGGGTGGCCATGAGGATCCCTCGGGCCTGGTCGATGACCGGGCGGGAGGCGATGGCCTGGCGCAGCTGCTCGACCTCCTCCTGGAGGACGTGCAGCCGCTCCGCACGCTCCAGGTAGACCACGGAGGAGCCCAGGGCCGGGGCCGGGGCGTCGGGGGTGGGCTCGGAGCGCAGCGGGTCCGTGGTGTCCAGGCCCGCGAGCTCCAGGATCCGACGCGGCTGGCCGTTCCAGTTCGTGGTCGTGACCGTCAGCGAGCGCTGCCGGCCGTAGTCGCCGAGCATGTCCAGGAACTGCAGACCGGCCGTGTCCATGAAGTGCACGCCCCCCATGTCCAGGTCCACCCGTGTGATGGTGTGCGGCAGCTCGGCCAGCGTTCTGGCCAGAGTTTCCGCGCAGCCGTGTACCAGCTCACCACGCGGGGTGAGCTCGGCGCGTTCCGCGTCCACGCGACCACTGATGACCAGTGGATTCAGCCCTCCTGTGAGATGTGGTGATGCCGCAGTGGTCATGTCACCGCCTTCTCGGTCCTCGTCGGTCGTGTTCGTCCTCACCGGATCTGCACGACGTCACTCGCCCCCGTGGACGTCGGTGTGAGGTGCGCCTGCCCGCCGTACGGCTTACTACACCCGGATGTGGGGAATGAGCTGTCCCCGGGCGGGTACGAGCGCTGTGGTCCAGAACGTGGGGAGAGGGGCGTGAACACTCCGTATCAGGTGCCGGGCGCCGGTCACCGTGGTTCCGTGCCGGGTCTTTCGGTGTTCCCGCTGGCCGGGCGGAGCGGGGTCCGGGCGGCCGGGGAGGTCGGCCTGACCACCCGTGCGATCTGGGAAGCTGTACTGGAAGAGGCCGTTCGCGAGGATGACGACGTGTACTACCTGGAGCTGTCCGACGTGACCTTCGTCGACGTCGCCGGCGCGGGTGCGCTCGCGGACGCCGCCGGGCGGCTTACCGACGGCCGGCGGTTCGTGGTGCGGCGGCCCCCGTCGGCGCTGCGGCGCACGCTGGACCTGCTGTGGCCCGACCAGACGGGGATCGAGGTGACGACGTCATGACCGCTGCGGTGACCGACCCCTTCGCGCCCTCGGAGTCCTTCGTCCACCCCGCGTTCTTCTACCGGGACGAGCAGGAGTACCTCGGCGGCACCGTCCCGTTCGTGCGCGAGGCCCTGGCGGCCGGCGACCCGGTCGCGGTCGCGGTGCCCGGCAAGAACCTGGAGCTGATCAGGGACGCCCTGGGCGACGCCGCCGGCGCCGTGCGGCTCCTGGACATGCGCGAGGCCGGACGCAACCCCGGGCGGATCATCCCCGGCGTGCTCCGCGCCTTCGCCGACGCCCAGCCGCCGGGCAGCCGGGTGCGGATCATCGGCGAGCCCGTCTGGGCCGGGCGTTCCGGCACCGAGTACGCCGCCTGCGTCCAGCACGAGGCGCTCATCAACGCGTCCTTCCAGGGCAGCACGGCGACCATCCTGTGCCCGTACGACGTCGGGCAGCTGCCCGAGCACGTCCTCGCCGACGCCTACGCCACCCACCCCAAGGTCATCCGCTCCGGCACCGACCACGCGGAGGACAGCGAGGCGTACGCGCCCGCCGACATCGTCGCCCGCTACAACGAGCCGCTGCCGCCCGTGCCGGACGCGCTGACGTTCCCCTTCGACTCCGCCTCGCTCCCCGAGGCCCGGCACGTGGCCGTCGGGGAGGGCGCGCGGCACGGCCTGGCCGGCGTCAAGCTCGACGACCTGGCCCTCGCCATGGCCGAGCTGACCACCAACAGCGTGATCCACGGCGGCGGTTCCGGCGTGCTGCGGGTGTGGACCGAGGACGGGTACGTGGTGTGCGAGGTGCGCGACGAGGGGCGCCTCGTGGACCCCCTGGCCGGGCGCCGGCCCGTGCCCCGCGACCAGCGCGGCGGGCGCGGGCTGCTGCTGGTCAACCTGATCGCCGACCTGGTGCGGGTGCACACGGCCGACAGCGGTACGACCGTACGCTGCTGGTTCGACCGCTGAGGGGGCACGCCCCGGCGGCCCGTGCCCCCGCGCTCACGCCCCCAGCGGATCCAGCGCCAGCGGTTCGATCCGGCCCTCCAGCATCGCGCCGAGGCCCTGCACCGCGCACACGTCCGGGCGCTCCGCGATGTGCACGGGCATGCCGGTCGCCTGCCGCAGCATCTGGTCCAGGCCCGGCAGCAGCGCGCTGCCGCCGACCATCATGATTCCCCGGTCGGCGAGGTCGGCGACCAGGTCGGGCGGGCAGTCGCGCAGCACCTTGCCGATGCCGTCCAGGATCGCGGTGAGCGGCGTCTGGATCGCGTCCCGGACGGCGGCGGTGTCGACCTGGACCGAGCGGGCCAGGCCGGTGGCGACGTCCCGCCCGTGGATCTCCGTCACGGCCGGACCGTGCGGGGTGAGGCCGTTGCCGGAGAGGGCGAGCTGCAACGGCCGTACCGACTGGCTGGGCAGCATCAGCTCGTGCTCGTGGCGCAGGTGCTGCACGATCGCGTGGTCGACGGCCTCGCCGCCCACCGGGATGCGCTCGGCGGTGACGATGGACCCCAGCGACAGCACGGCCACCTGCGTGGCGGCAGCCCCGCACACCATGATCATCGTGGCCTCGGGCTGCTCCACGGGCAGCCCGCAGCCGACGGCGGCGGCGATCAGCGTGTCCACCAGCTCCACCCGCCGGGCCCCGAGACCGACCAGCGTCTCGATCGCGGCGCGCTGGGCCAGCGGGTCGGCGTCGTGCGGGGTGCAGGCCGCCGCCCGCAGGATCGGCTTGCGGCGCAGACTGCGGCGCATCTTGTCGCCGAGCAGGTGCCGCAGCATGCGCTGCGCCATCTCGATGTCGACGACGGTGCCGCCGCTCACCGGCCGTACGACCCGGATGTAGTCGGGTGTGCGGCCCGTCATCTTCTCCGCGAGTTCGCCGACCGCGATCAGCGCGCCGGTGCGGGTGTTCACGGCGGCGGCGGACGGCTGGTCCACGACGAGCCCGGCTCCCTTGACGAAGACGCGTGTGCGGGCCGCTCCCAGGTCGACGGCGAAGTGGCAGCGGCGCAACTGCTCCAGACTGGCGGTCATGGCAGGTCCTCCCGAGAGCACAGACCGTGGGGGGCCGCCAGGTGGCGGGCCTCGCAGACGTGGGGCCGCCGGGCGGCGGGCCTCCCTCGCATCGTGCGCGCGAGGCGCCCAGGCCGCCTTTCCTGGGGGGCCGGGCGGGGCGCCGCCGAACGGGGGGTTTGATCACCCAGTGCCGCGGCAGGCAACGTTTGCCCGTCAAGGAGCGGCGTCCGGTGCGTGCTCTCGGCGTGCCGGCCGGAAGTCCTCGTACTGGACGTACTTGGGCTTTCGGCCGGTGCGGCGAGTGGGGGTACCCCCTGCTCGAAGAGCTTGGGGGAGCGTGCCGGGCGTCGCGACGGGGCGAACGTTGCCTGTCGGGGCACTAGAGGGAGCGGGCGGCCTCCAGGAGTGGGGCCAAGGAGGTGACGGTGGTTTCGCAGCCCGCCTCGCGGAGCTCCCGGCCGATGGTGGCGTTGCGGGCGAGGCCGATGAAACGCAGCCCGGCCCGCTGGGCGGCGGCCAGCTCGGCGACCGTGGACCCGATGACCAGGCCCGTGGCGGCGGACCCGGCGCAGGAGTCCAGGGCACGCAGCAGACAGTCCGGATGCGGGGTGAGGAGTCCGGGATCCTCGGCGCGGCCGTGGACGCCGGCCAGGGGGAGCGTGCCGTAGGGCCTCAGATAGCGGTGCACGACGTCGGCGCAGGCGTCCGTGACCACGCACACGCGACGACCGGCGGCGTACAGGGCGCGCAGCAGGGGCACCGCGTTGTGCGTCGCCGGGGCGTGGGGCACCGCCCGCAGTTCGAGGGCGTCCAGACGCTCGCGCAGCACCGGCCCCAGCGGGTCCTGTGCGAAGGCCCGCAGCACGTCCAGCGGGTGTGTGAACGTCTCCCGCCACCCGGGGGCCACGGCGTCCGGGCCGCGGTGCTCGGCGACGAGACCGAGCAGGTCGAGCACGGCCTCGTGGGCGGCGTTCGCCGAGAACAGGCGGGCCACGGGCCCGTCGAAGCCGAGCAGCACGGTCTCGGCGTCACCGAGGAGACCGGCCGGCGGGGGCGGCGACGGGGCCGCGTCCTGCGGGCCGGGCAGCGCCGCACCCTCCGGGGCCAGCTGCACGGACGCCGTCACCGACAGCCCCGGCACCGGCCACCGGCGCAGCCCGGCGTTGACCGCCCGCTGGGCCGCGCCCGCCCGGCGCAGCGGATGACGGCGGGTGATGCGGGCCGCCTCCTCCAGCAGATGGCCGAGCAACTGCTCGGACACCCGGCCGGCCTCGGCGCGCACGAAGGCGACCGGGTCGTCCACGTGC
This sequence comes from Streptomyces venetus, assembly GCF_039540295.1. NCBI lineage: Bacteria > Bacillati > Actinomycetota > Actinomycetes > Kitasatosporales > Streptomycetaceae > Streptomyces > Streptomyces venetus. Next base: position 395,509 of record NZ_BAABET010000001.1, on the reverse strand, counting down.
CAGGACAGCTCGACCGACGCGGCGAAGACGGCCTTGCCGGAGCCCGGCAGGGAGACCCGGTGGCGGGCCTGGTGGGTGGTGAGGTCCACCTCGTAGTACGTCACGTGCCGGGGCGGCCCGTCGCCGTGCGGCTGGGCGGGGTTGAGGAGGGTCAGCGGGCCGTCGGGCCGTGTGTGGACGACGGCCGTGCGGCCCGGGGCCGGTATGCCGAGCCGGCGCAGGTCGCGCGTGATGAAGGGGCCCCGCACCAGGTCACGGGCCTCGGGTTCGGGGGCGGCCGTGGCGGGGGACAGCGGGCAGTACCAGGCGACGGGCGGGGTGTCCGCGGCACCGCCCTCGTAGACGGGCTGGAACCGCTGCGGACCCTGGGCCGCCGAGCTGGCGGCGAACTCCTCGTACAGGGCCGGGGAGAGGAGGACCTGGATGTCTGCGGGCACGGGCGGTGCCTGCGGCGGCGGGGGCGGCCCGTCCCAGAACGTCACGGTGAGAGGCGGCGCGTCGACCAGCCCGGTGAGGACCTCGGGGAGGCCGCGCAGGACCGCGACCAGCACGGGGAGGACGTAGGTCCCGGGCTCGGTGTCGACGAGGTAGCCGTTGTCGAGGACCCGGACCTCGAACCGGTGGGGGGCGAGGGCGCCCCGGGAGAGCATCTCGTGCACCGCGTACTCGAGGGTGATGCGGGCCTCGGGGTGGCCGGTGAGGTCGTCGGCCTCGAAACGGATCGTGGGTGCGGCGGCCGTCGCGGACGCCCCCTGGTCCCCTCCGTCGCGCATGGTCTCGAGGTCCAGCCTGAGGGCGCGCAGGCGGTCCCGGGCGGCCGCGGCGGCGGGGCCCGGGACGCCGTCCAGCGGGTCGCCGTACCAGAGGTCGAGGGCGCGCCGGAGCTCGGCGGGCCCGCGCGTGGTGGTGCCGAGGAGTTCCTCGCAGTGGAACGCGTCGACGTAGACGTCCGGGACGTGCAGGGCGTAGGCGTCCTGGAGGGTGACGAGGGCGCCGGGGGGCAGCAGCGGTCGTAGTTCCAGAACCAGGTTCTCGATGCGGGCGGCGGCCTGGCGTTCCCCCGGGGGATCCCCCCACAGTCCCCGGGCCAGCTCGGCGCCGGACACCCGCCGTCCGTGACGGAAGAGCAGCATGCACAGCAGGGCCTGGGCTTCCGGCGAGGGGAGTTCGCGGGGGAACATGGCGTCGCTGATGCGCAGGGGGCCGAGCACCGTGATGTGGAGCGGGGCCGACCACTGGGCCATCGCGGGGAGTTCGGCGGCGTAGCGGGCGGCTTCGCGCAGCTTGCGCCCCTCGATCAGGTCGAGCAGCTTCCGGTACTCGGCGGGGACCGACAAGCCCGCGCCCAACTGCTTGAGCAGCCAGCGGAACTCGGTCAGGTCCGACTCGGGGTCCTTGCCCCGCGACTCCTCGCCCAACGCGATCCGGCTGATCATCACGGTGCCGTCGGGCCGCAGCAGGAGGCCGTCGGCCCCGCGCTCCCCGCGCACCAGACCGTGGGCGTGGAGGGCTTCGAGGCCGGCCAGGCCCTGGCACACCAGGCGGACGAACGTCCGGAAGGAGACGGCCTGGAGCGTTTCGGCCAGCGTCAGTCCGTCCACGAACTCCGTGACCACGTACGGCGTGTCGTCCTCCACCCCGAAGTCGAGCACCCGCACGACGTGCGGATCGTCCAGCCCGGCCAGCGCACCCGCCTCCCGCAGGAACCGCTCGTGCGGTGCGGGCTGCTCGCGGTACCGGCGTACGACCACCTGCCGGCCGGTACGGACGTCCACGGCCTTCCACAGGCGGCGGTCGGCTCCGCGCGACCCGGTCGGCCGGTACCGCCCGCCGATCAGCCGCTCCTGCGCCCCCTCCCCGCCCAGCCGCCGCACCGTCTCCTCGCTCACCGTCGCGAAGGCCGTGCCCGGGTCGTCGCCCCGGCCGCCCGCCGTCTGGGCCCGGAACTCCCCGGCCGCGAGGCCCGCCCGCTCGTCGATCAGGCCGCCGACCCGCGCGAGGAACTCGCGGGTCCGGCCGCGGGCCGTGCGCGGGAGGGAGCGCAGCAGCAACTCCCGTACGCCGGGCCGGAACTCGTACGTGCCCGGTGGCCCGGGCACGGAGGTCAGCATGCCGCTGAGGATCACCTCGGCGAGGTGCTGGGGGCGCGGGTCGCGGTCCAGGGTGCGCTGCACGAGACGCATCACCGGGACCGAGGGGACCGCCAGCGCGAGGTGCCCGGCGAGGCGGAAGGCCTCCGGGGACGCGGTGGCGCGGAAGCGCAGCACCAGGTCCTCCGGGGAGGACGAGGCGAGGTCGGGGGCCGGTTCGGCGGGCGGTACGGGGGCGGGCGGCAGCCAGGCCGCCGCACCGGGTGTGCGGGCACCGCCCGGGTCGGCCACCAGGGCCGCCCAGTGGGCGAGCCAGGGGGCGCCCGGTTCCAGGACGGGGACCGGGAGGGCCTGCTCGGGGGCGGGCGCGGGGTCGTACGGGGTGAAGTCCAGCGTCGCCGAGGGCGCCGCCGTGGACGGCGCGGTGAGCAGGCCCGGTTCGGCGGGGAGCGCGGTGGTGGGCCAGAGGTGTTCCGGGAGGGGCTGGACGACGGCGAGCGGCATGTGGTGGGCCCAGTGCCGCAGGGTGCGGTACCAGCGGTCGCCCGCCTCGCCCGGGCGCCACTGCGGGCCCATGCAGTCGCTGAGGACGAGGGTGACCGTGCGGCCGTCGTCGAGGACGGGGACCTGGCGGGCCCGGCCGTCGGGGGTGGCCGGGTGCAGGCCGACCGTGCGGAAGATGCCCGACTGGGCGAGAGCCGCGTGCAGTTCGGACACGAGAGGGCGCCAGACCGGCATGGTGGGGCCGGTGTCGTGCACGAGGTTGAGGCGCAGCCAGCGGTCGGGGGCCGGGCGCAGCACGGGGAACCACACGTCGGGGTGGGCGCCGAGCCGGGCGATCCGGTCGGCCGTGGCCCGCTCGTCCAGCACCCGGGCGTGCGGGGAGGGCACCTTGCGCTTCAGCGGGCGCAGGGCGCGTTGCAGCGCCAGCGGGTGCGGGAGCATCGGGGGCGCGGGGGCCAGGAGGCGCGATCCGCCGCCGCCCGGGTGGTCGGGCCGGTGCTGCGGAGAGCGGGGGGCGGGCAGGCTGAGCGGAACGCGGCCGGGGGTGGGGTCGGTTGGCTCCGGGGCCTGGCGGGGCGGGTCCACCGGTGGGGGGACCGGAGCGACGTTCTCGTCAGCGATGTCGGCGACGTCGGCGACGCCGGCGGTGCTGGGGGAGTCGGCGAGGCCGCCGGACCCGACGTCCCCCGACGGCGTCTCCTCCGGCCGGTCCGGTGGCGCCAACAGGGTCGCCATCCACAGCAGTTCCGCCAGCTCCCGCGGCGTCGGCGACGAGCCCGCCGCGGACAGGGCCGCGGCCAGCCGGGCGACCGGCGACGGCCGCCCGGCTTCCGGGTCAGAAGCCATCGCCGTCGGCCGTCGAGCTGAGGTACGGCATCAGCTGCTCGGCGAGGTCGTCGCGGGAGTCGGCGTCCAGGCCCGCGACCCCGGTGAGGTAGAGGGCGTTCAGCAGCTGGTCGGTGGCCAGTTCGCCGCCGCTGGCCCGTTCCAGGAACCGGCTGATCAGGCGGTCGGCGTGGCCGTCCGGGGTGTCGAGGTGGGCGCGGACGATGTCGGTGAGCTGCTCCCGGTCGGGGCGGCGCAGCTTCAGCCGGACGCAGCGGCGCAGGAAGGCGGGCGGGAACTCGCGTTCGCCGTTGCTGGTCAGCACCACGAACGGGAAGGCGCGGCAGCGCACCCGGCCGCGCCGCACGGTGACCGGGGTGTCCGTGCCGTCCGCGAGGACCTCGGCCGCGCCGCCCCCCGCGTGACGGGCGGCCCGCACCAGTTCGGGGATCTCGTACTGGCCCTCCTCCAGGACGTTGAGCAGGTCGTTCGGCAGGTCGAGGTCGCTCTTGTCGATCTCGTCGACGAGCAGGGCGCGGGGCCGGTCGTAGGGGAGCAGGGCCGTGCCGAGCGGGCCGAGGCGGAGGTGGTCCTCGACCTCGGCGGCCGAACGGCCGGAACCGTCGGGCCGGTCCCGCCTGTCCTGCCCCTCCCGGGCCGCGTACAGCCGGGACAGCGGGTCGTACTGGTAGAGGCCGTCGGCGAGGGCGCTGCGGCTGGTGATGTTCCAGCGCAGGACCGGCCCGAGGCGCAGTTCGCGGGCGACCGCGTAGGCCAGGGAGGACTTGCCGGTGCCGGGCGGGCCGGTGACGAGCAGCGGGCGGCGCAGGCAGAGCGCGGCGTTGACGAGCCGGACGCTCTCGGGGGTGGCCACGTACGACTTCGCCCGGTGCACCCGGTCGGGGGAGACGGCCGTCGCGTCGTCGGCGTCGTGCGGCGGCGGCAGGGCGGGCCCGCCGTCGAAGGCGCGCCAGGGCGGTGGGGCGGGGAGGTCGTCGATGCCGTCGTGCGGCTCGTTGCTGCCGGTGTAGACGGACCAGTGCGGCATGGGGGTGTGTCTCCGCTCTCCGTTTTCGTGCGGGTGTTCCTCGGGCGCGCCGGGTGGCTTCCCGGTGGGTCAGGCCACCGGTGTTCGTGTGTGGGCCCCGGCGACGGCGTGCGGGTCGGTGAAGACCCGCGGGTCGTCCCACAGCAGCTGGATGCCGTGGGCCCAGTGGTCCTCCTCCGCTGCGGCCTCCTCGCGCAGGGCCAGGACGTGGCGGGGGAGTTCGGCGGGCGGTACGCCCGCGACGCAGGCGTCGAGCGCGTCCAGGAAGGCCTTGCCGGTGCAGCCGTCCGCTCCGGTGCAGTCCTCCTGCCCCGAGCCGCAGCCACCGCGCGACCACACGATCACCGGGGCCGGGGCGGTGAGCGAGGTGTCGAACTGCGGCCGGGTGCGGGAGGCGGCCGGGGCGGTGCCGAACCCGGCGAGGCAGGCGTCGGGCCGCCGCAGCCGCATCCGCAGCCGCCCGGGCTCCTCCGGCCCGCCGCACTCCACCCGGTGCATCCGCGCGCCCGGCAGGGAGTCGAGGCGCTTCCAGGCCCGGGTCAGCACGTGCCGGGTGCTGGCCTTGCGGCGGGCGTGGTCGGTGACGACCAGCGGGTAGACGCAGCCGAGCGGGGTGGCGTCGTCGGGGGCGCTCTCCCAGCGGTCGACGGGCCAGTCCAGCCAGTCCCGGGGCAGCGCGAACGCGACGAGTTCGTCGGCCCCGGGCGTCAGGAACCGGAAGGCCTCCTCGATGCGGTCCCGCACGTACGCGCGCAGCCGGTGCTGCTCGACCGTGCCGGAGTCCACCGGGTGCCGGCGCCCCTCGCTGTGCGCGGACACCTCGACGCGGACCAGGCCGTCGCCCGCGCCGCTGTGCCCGAGTTCGACGAGGATGGGAGACCACTCGGGCGCCTCCGGCTCCACGGCCGGGGTGTGCAGCAGGGCCTCCAGCCGGTCGGCGAACCGGGCCAGGGTCGCCGCGGCGCCCGGCCCGTCGAGTTCGCACAGCACGAACAGGGCCGCCGACCACAGCGAGTCGAACCCCTCCTCGGGCGGCGGGGGGTCGAACGGGTCGGCCGCCGCGGTGTAGAGCCGTACCGGGTCGCAGTCCACGCCCGTGCGGGCCGCCTTCTCCACCAGGGCGCGCAGCCGGGCCCGGTCGGCGCTCGCGTGGTCCGAGGTGGGGACGAGACCCTGGAGTCCGGGCCAGTAGCGGGACATGACCTCGGTGGGCATCATCCGGCCGTTGCGCACGCCCGAGGTGCCGGCCGCGGCGGTGACCATGCCGACGACCTCGCCGGTGTCGGCCAGGGTGACGGCGGCCCCGCTGAAGCCGGGAGCCAGGGGCTGGCCCCCCGGGTGCCAGGCCTCCAGCTGGATCCACTCCCGTTTGATCAACTGCGGTGCGGTGACGCGGTACTCGGCGAGGGTGCCCTCGTCGAAGCCGGCCGGGAAGCCGTAGACGACGAGCTTGCGGGGACTCGTGCCGTGCGCCGCGTCGGCCGGGGCCAGCGCGGCCGGGGTGACGGGCAGCTCCCGGTCCAGTTCCAGCACGGCGAGGTCACCGAGGTCGGTGCTGCCGCCGGCCCAGCCGCCGTGGGCGACGACCCGGGCCGGCACGGGCGGGGAGCCGGGCAGCTCCGTGAGCGTCACGGTGAGGCCGTCACCGTCCTGTACGACATGGGCGCAGGTCAGCACCGTGCTGGGGGTGACCAGGAAGCCCGCTCCGGCCACGCGGCCCCGTAATTCGATCCGGGCGTGCCACTCGGCGCTGTTCATGACGCTGCGCCGGCCTCCGGGGCGGCCGGGGACCAGGACAGCTTGACCACCAGATGGCCCTCGGCGGTGCCCTTGGCGATGATCGCACCCGTCTCGGCGGACAGTTTCACCCCGAACTCGATCTCCACGCCGTCGGGCCGCAGCGAGCCGTCCCGGAACACCCGCAGCGCGGACTCCGCCGCCGCACGCACCCCGTCCAGGGCGCCCTCGAAGGTGCGGGCCGCCTGGACCGTGCCGTCGCCGCGGGAGACCAGGCGGGAACCGGAGCGCTCCTCCACCGCCTCGACCGCGACCACCGCACCGTCACCGGTCCTGAACTCGACCACTCCGTCCACGGCACCCCCGTCGTCCTGTCGCATTGCGCATTTCCATTGTGACGGAAGGTACTTGATGGCGCGTGGGACATCACCGAACCCTCACGGCCCGACGGTCCCCCGGATCACCCCCAGCTCCACCAGGTCCTGCGGCCGGATGCGCAGTTGGTCCGCCGTCGCCTCCACTTCCCGCGGCGGCCGCTTGAGGATGGCCGCCGCGAGCTCCGGCGCGATCACCGAGAAGTAACTGTCGGGAGTGGCCCAGGTGTTGCCGGGCGCGGCCAGGGCCAGCGCGCCGCCGGAGCCGCCCTCGCCGATCACCAGCGTCGTCACCGGGGTGCGGGCGCCCGCCACCGCGCCGAACAGGTCCGCGATCGCCGCACCCGCGCCCTGCCGTTCCGCTTCCGCGTCGTTGGCGGCGCCCGGAGTGTCCACCAGGGTCAGCACCGGGATGCCGAGCCGGTCCGCGAGGCGGATCAGCCGGGCCGCGGTCCGGTACCCGGCGGGGCGGGTCGCCGTCCCGGTCTGCGCGGCGTACGCGACCGTACGGCCCTCGTGCACGCCGAACCCGCACAGCATGCCGTCCGGGTCCGTGCCGCCGCAGCGGTCGCCGCTGATCGCGGCCCGTTCGGTGAAGTAGGCGTCCAGGTAGGCGGCGGCGCGCGGGCGGCGGGGCGAGCGGGCCCGCCGGACGGCGTCCCAGCCCGTGGCCGGCAGGACCGCGGTGTCACCGAGCGGCTCGGGCGGCGGGGCGGGCGTGCCGGACGGGCACGTCAGCAGCCGCAGCCACCGCCCCAGCGTCTCGCGCAGCTCCTTCGGCTCTACGACCGCGTCCGCCGCCCCGGCCGCGACCTGCGCCTCCGCCGTGTACGCCGCCGGGTCCGCGTCGGCCGGCCGCACCCGCGAGCCGGCGAAGCCGACCTGGGCGCCGGGCAGCGCGAGCACCACGTCGGCACCCGCCCCCAGCGTGGCCCAGCCGCCCCCGGTCGTCGGGTCGCGCACCACCGCGACCTGGGCGAGACCGGCCTCCCTGGTCAACGCCGACTGGCGGGCCACCCGCTGGAGTTGGACCAGCGCGAGCATGCCCTCCTGCATCCGGCTGCCGCCCGTGGCGACCAGCGGCACGACCGGCAGGCGGTGCTCCCGGGCGTACGTGTACGCCGCCTCCAGCCGGTCTCCGGTGCGCTCGCCGAGCGAGCCGCCGAGGAAGCCGAACTCGAACGCGATGAGCACGGCCCGGACGCCTCCGACGCGGGCGGTGCCGCAGACCACGGACTCCTGCTCGCCGGTGCGTTCGGCGGCACGGTCGCGCGAGGCGTCGTAGCCCGGCCAGGCGAGCGGGCCGTCCGGCTTGGCGTCCCGTATCACCGCGGGAAGTTCCGCGAAGGTCGAGTCGTCCGTGACGGCGGCGACGACCTCGCGGGCCGAGAGCCGCTCAGCCATGGCCCAGCGCCCGCTTCATGATCTTCCCCATGTCGTTGCGCGGCAGGGCGTCGAGGTGGTGGACGACCCGCGGGCGCTTGTGCGGGGCGAGACGCCCGGCCACGTGGTCCGCCAACTCGTCGAGGGACGGCGGCGACTGGGGCTCGGCCGGGACGATCCACGCCACGATCCGCTCACCCAGATCCGCGTCCGGCTCCCCGGTGACGGCGGCCTCCCGCACCCCCGGGTGCTCCAGCAGCGCGTTCTCGATCTCCCCGGCCCCGATCTTGTAACCCCCGCTCTTGATCAGGTCGGTGGCCTTGCGGCCGACGATCCGGACGTAGCCGTCGGGGTCGCGCACCGCCATGTCGCCGGTGCGGAACCAGCCGTCGGCGGTGAAGGCGGCGGCGGTCGCGTCGGGCCGGTTGAGGTACTCGGTGAACAGGTTCGGGCCGCGCACCTGGATCTCTCCGACGGTCTCCCCGTCGTACCCGGTGACCTCCGAGCCGTCCTCCTCGACGAGCCGCAGCTCCACGCCCGGCAGCGGCACCCCGACCGTGCCCGGACGGGCCTCGCCGTCGGCCCGGACACTGGTGTTCATCAGCGTCTCCGTCATGCCGTACCGCTCGATCACGCGCCGCCCGGTCGCCGTCGCGATCCGGCCGTGGTCGTGCACGGGCAGCGCGGCGGAACCCGACACGAGCAGCCGCGCCCCGGTCAGCGCCTTGACCAGGTCGGGGTCGCCGGTCACCGCCTCCGCGATGCGGTGGTACATCGTCGGCACGCCGAACAGCATGGTCGCGCCGCCGCTCAGTTCCCGGGCCACGCCCTGGGTGCTGAACCGGCCCAGGTGGCGCACCGAGCCGCCGCGCCGCAGCGGGCCGAGCGTGCCCAGGACCAGGCCGTGCACGTGGAACAGCGGCAGCCCGTGGACGAGCACGTCGTCGCCGGTCCACTGCCAGGCGTCGGCCAGCGCGTCCAGGGTCGAGGCGATCGCCCGGCGCGGGATCACGGCGCCCTTGGGCGGGCCGGTGGTGCCGGAGGTGTAGACGATCAGCGCCGGGTCGGACGCGCGGGTGCGGTCCTCGGGGACGGGTCCGGTGCCGTGCACGTCCACGTCGAGACGGGGCAGGTCCCCTACGGGGGCGGGCAGTTGGTCGTCCGGTGCCGCGAGCACCAGGTCGGGTGCGCTGTCGGACAGGATGTGCCCGAGTTCCTTCTCACCCGACTTCGGGTTGAGCGGCACGGCGGGCACGCCGGCCAGCAGCGCGGCGACGACGGCCACGGCGGTCTCCATGGTGGGGGTCGCCCAGACGGCGACCCGGCGGGCGTCCCGGATGCGTGCGGCGGTCGCACCGGCCGCGGCGGCGAGTTCTCCGTAGGTCAGCGAGCGCTCGCCGAACCGTACGGCGGGCCGGTCACAGGAGCCGCCCGTCAGGGCCGGGAAGAGGGAGGTCACGCGTCACATCTCCTTAAATGTCTGCCTGTCCACTGGTCATCGGCTCGCTACCCCCAGCCGGGGACGACCATCACCAGCCACGCCGCCGCGGGGACGACCGCGACCACGATCCCTCCGTACACCATCAGCTGCCGGAAGAAACGCTCGCGGTCGACGTCCGGTGCGGCGGCGAGGACGAGGGCGCCGTTGGTCGAGAACGGGCTGACGTCGACGACCGTCGCCGAGACGGCGAGTGCCGCGACCATCCCGACGGCTCCGATCTCACCGCGCTCCAGGAACGGCACGGCGAGGGGGATCAGGGCGCCCATGATCCCCACGGAGGAGGCGAAGGCCGAGACCAGGGCGCCGATGTAGCAGAGCAGGACGGCGGCGAGCAGGGGGATGCCGATGCCGCCCACGCCCTCGCCGGCCCAGGTGATGGTGCCCATCTCGTCGAGGACGCCCACGTAAGTGAGGACGCCGCAGATGAGCAGGACCGTCGGCCAGGCGATCTCGCCCACCGCCTTGCGGCTGGCTTCCGGCCAGGCGGTGCTGAGGAGGACGGCGAGGGTGATGGCGGTGAGGCCGGCGTCGAGGTCGAAGATCAGGACGGCTACGACCAGGGCGAGGAGGGAGGTGAGGGTGGCTGTGCGGGCCGGGGTGAGGGTGGTGGTTTCCGTGCTCAGCGTGGGGGTTGCTGTCGGGGCGGTCCGCACCTGGGCGGTGCCAGGTGCCGCTGCGCCCACCTGTGCCGCCCCAGCGGCACGACTGCCCGCAGCGGGGGTCTCGTCCACCGCCCCCTGTGCCCAGAGCTTCATCCCGCCGCACACCACGAACACCACCGCCGCGATCACCAGGTTCGCCGCGAAGGACGCCAGGAAGAGGACCACCTCGTTGCCCGGGAGCTTCTCGCGTTCGACGATGCCGTTGACGATCGAGCCGTAGATGCTGATCGGGGAGAAGCCGCCCGCCTGGGCGCCGTGGACGACCATCGCGCCCATCAGCAGGGGGCTGATCCCGTACCGCGCCGCGAAGCTCAGGGCGATCGGGGCGACGATCGCGACGGCGGCCGGGCTGACCGCGCCGATCGCCGTGAGCGCGCCGGTCAGCGCGAACATCACCCAGGGGATGAGCGCCACCCGCCCCCGCACGAGCCGTACGGCGGCGTGCACCAGCCAGTCGGTGGTGCCGTTGGCGCGGGCGATCGCGAACAGGTAGGTGACGCCGACCAGGACGACGAACAGGTCGCCCGGGAAGCCGGCGAAGATGCCGTCCGCGTCGAGGTCGGCGACGAGCCCGCCGACCCCGAAGGCGGCGGCGAAGGCGAGCGCGCCCATGTTGACGGAACGGGTGGTGGCGATGACGAACACCACGACGAGGACGAGGATCGAGATGAGTTCAGGGGACATACGGGCTCCCGTCTTTGGGCCCCGGAGCTGACTGGGAGCACCCCGCCGGTAGTGGACGAGTGGCTGAGCCACTTGAGGTGCGTTGGTCGAACAGCGTGGGTGCGGCCCGGGCGCGCGTCAAGGGGTCCGGCGAGAATTGGTTCAGCCACTCGGCCAGTGCGAGAGGCCGGTGTTACGCTCCCGACGAGAGGGGGACTTCGTGACCGACGCCCTGCGCCCCATGACGAAACAGCGGCTCTACGAACAGGTGCTGGAGCGGCTGCGCCAGTACGTCGCCGAGGGCGGCCTGCGCGCCGGTGACCGGTTGCCGCCCGAGCGGGACCTGGCCCAGCGGCTCGGGGTGAGCCGCGCCTCGGTGAAGCAGGCGATCGTGGTGCTGGAGGTCCAGGGCCTGGTGGAGGCCCGGCACGGCGGCGGCACCTACCTCGTCCGGGACAGCCTCGACACCGAACCCGTCGACCGCATGGTCGAACGCCGGCGGCGCCTCCCGGACGTGCTGGAGGCCCGGGAGGCGCTGGAGACGAAGCTGGCCGAACTGGCGGCCGAGCGGCGCACGGAGGAGGACGTGGCCGCGATGCGCTCGGCGCTCGCTCACATGTCGGAGGAGATCGCGGCGGGCGGTCACGGCGTCGAGGGCGACCGGTTGTTCCACGCGGCCGTGACGGCGGCGGCCCACAGCAGTCTGCTCGCCGAGTTCATGCGGTCGATCGCCGAGCAGATCGCCGAGAGCCGCACCGAGTCCCTCCGCCAGCCCGGCCGCCCGCCCCGCTCGCTCTCCCAGCACCAGGCCATCCTCGACGCGATCGCCGCACAGCAGCCCCGCCAGGCCGCCGCGGCCATGCGGCGTCACGTCGCCACGGTGGCCAAGGTGCGGCTGCTGGACTGGGAACCTGAGGAAGAGGCGTGACCCGCGGCTGACACCCGCGTCCGGATCACGCCGCCACGACGTCCGCCACGACGCAGCTGACGTTGTCCGGCCCGCCGGCCTTGTTCGCCGCCCCGACCAGGGCCTTGACCGTCTCGTCCGGGGTGACCCGCGAGGTGAGGAGGCCGTGGATCCGGTCTTCGGGGACGACGCCCGACAGACCGTCGGAGCACAGCAGATACCGGTCGCCGGGGAGGGCGTCGTGCAGGCGGAGGTCCGGGAGCGCGTCGGAGCCCCCGCCCGTCAGGGCCTTCAGCAGCAGCGCACGCTGGGGGTGGGACGTGGCCTCCTCGGCGGTCAGACGGCCCTCGTCCACCATCGACTGGACCATCGTGTGGTCGTGGGTGATACGGAACAGCTCGCCGTCGCGCAGCAGGTAGACACGGGAGTCGCCGATGTGCACCAGGGCCAGCCGCGAGCCCGTCCACAGCGCGGCGGTCAGGGTCGTGCCGATGTCGTCGGCGCCCTCGGCCACGGCCCGGACGGCCTCGGCCGCTCCCCGTACCGCGTCCTCCAGGAGGTTGAGGACCCCGCCCGCCGGGATCTCGTCCGTGTCCAGGAAGCGCAGCGCCTCCACGGCGGCACTGCTCGCGGGCCCGCCGGCCGGCCCGAAGCCGTCGGCGACGGCCAGCAGCCGCGTGCCCGCGTACGCCGTGTCCTGGTTGGCCGGGCGCACGCGGCCGGTGTCCGAGTGGGCGGAGTAGCGAAGTTCCAGCATGGCGGTGTCCTTTCCGGACTCTGGCGAGTCCGCCGTCAGGTGATCGACCAGGAACGCGGCGATGTCCCGCCGCAGCGCCGTCTCGGCCTCGACCCGTGCCCAGTAGGCGCGGATCTCCCGGGCGGCGGCCGTGGCGTCGCGGTCGTGCAGCCGGCACACCCGGCGGATCTCGGCCAGCGGCATGCCCAGCCGCCGCAACCACGCCACCAGCCGAGCCCGCTCCAGCTGCGCGACCGCGTAGTACCGGTATCCGGTTTCCGGGTCCACCCGGGCGGGCGGCAGCAGGTCCAGCTCGTCGTACAGGCGCAGTGCCTTCGGCGAGAGCCGGCAGGCCTTCGCGAACGCGCCGATCGTCAGCATGTCCATGCGCCCCCCTGGGCTCCGCGCTTTCCTCGCGCTTTCCTGATTCCGCCACCGATGCTGGGGCTTCACCGAAGGTGAAGGTCAAGCAGGGTGTCGCGGTTCCCGGGCGGCTTGTTAGCCTGCGCCGGGATCGATCGTTCGTCCGAGGATGGAGTCGCCGTGGCCGGCACCCCGCGCATCGCGCTCGTCACCTACGACCCCCGGGGCGAGGAGAGCAAGGACCGGGACATGCCGGTGCTCGCGGGCGCCCTGCGGGAGGCCGGGGCCGAGGCCGCCGTCGTCCACTGGGACGACCCCGAGGTGGACTGGGCCGGGTTCGACCTCGCCCTCATACGGTCCACCTGGGACTACAGCTGGCGGGCCGAGGAGTTCACGGCCTGGGCCGAGCGGTGCGGGCGGGAGACCCGGCTGGCCAACCCCGTGGACGTCGTGCGGTGGAACGCCGACAAGCGGTACCTCGGCCGGCTCGCGGAGGCCGGGGTGCCCGCCGTGCCCACCCGGTACTTCGCCCCCGGCGACCCCGTCGAGCTGCCCGACGGCCACGAGTACGTCGTGAAGCCCACCTCCGGCGCCGGCGCCCGGTACGCCGCCCGCTACCCGGCCGGGGAGCGTGACGCCGCGCTGCGCCAGACCGAGCGGATGCACGCCGAGGGGTTCACCGTGATGGTGCAGCCGTACCTCACCGGCATCGAGACACACGGCGAGCGGGCCCTTCAGTTCTTCGGCGGACGTCTGCTGCACGCCAGCCGCAAGGGCGCCGTCCTCGAGCCGGGCACCCCGTACGACGCCGACAAGATCGCCCACCCGGACCTCCGCCCCTGGCAGCCGACGGCAGCGGAACTCGACGTCGCCGAGCGGGCCCTGGCCGCCGTCCCCGGGCAGCCGGAGCTGCTCTACGCGCGCGTGGACCTCGTCACCGGCGAGGACGGGCAGCCGTGCGTGATGGAGCTGGAGCTGATCGAGCCGAACCTGTTCCTGTGGCTGCACCCGGACTCCGTGCCGCTGGTCGTGAAGGCGATCCTGGCCGCCGCCTGCTGACCACCACCTGTGGGGCGTACGCCCCTCTTTGAGGCTTTTGGTGTAGTGGTAGCACCATGCCCTCCGAGCGACACTCCTGGGCACCGCTGCTCGCGGTGTGCGCCGGGTACTTCATGGTGATCCTGGACGTGACGGTCATCAACGTCGCCGTTCCGGTGATCGGCCGGGAGCTGTCGGCCTCGCTCACCGGCATCCAGTGGATCACCGACGGGTACACCCTGGTCTTCGCCGGGTTCCTGCTGACCGGCGGCGCGCTGGGCGACCGGCTCGGCAACCGCCGGGTGTTCTGCGCGGGCGTGACGGTGTTCACCGTGTCCTCGGCGGCCTGCGCCCTCGCGCCCAACGCCCCCTTCCTGGTGGTGGCGCGGCTGGTGGAGGGGCTCGGCGCGGCACTGATCGTGCCCGGCTCGCTGGCGCTGCTCCAGCAGTCCTACCCGGAGCGGGCCGCACGCTCGCGGGCCTTCGGGCTGTGGGGTTCCATGGCGGGCATCGCGGCCTCCGCCGGACCACTGCTCGGCGGGCTGCTCGTCTCCACGGTGGGCTGGCGCTGGGTGTTCCTCATCAACCTGCCCGTCGGGGCGGTCTGCCTGGCGCTGACGCTGCGGCACGTGGCGCGCTCGCCCCGGCGCGCCGACCGGGCCCTGGACTGGCCGGCGCAGGTCGCGGTCGTCGCGGCGGTGGCACTGCTGACCGCGGCGCTCAACGAGGCCGGACGGCGCGGCTGGTCCGACCCGGCCGTCCTCGCCGGGCTGGGCCTGGCCGTGCTGTCCGCCGCGGCCTTCGGCCTGCGCGAGCGGCTGGCCCGCTCTCCCGCCCTCCCACTGAGCCTGCTGCGCGCACGCGCCATGAGCGGCGGCGCCGTCATCGGCCTGCTGTTCAACTTCGGCTTCTACGGCATGGTGTTCACCGCCAGCCTGGAGTTCCAGCACCAGCGTGGCTACAGCGCCCTCGGCACCGGTCTCGCCCTCTTCCCGGCCGTGGCGATGACCATGTTCGCCTCCGTCCTGTCCGGCCGGCTCAGCCGCCGCACCGGCGACCGGCCCCTGGTCGTCTCCGGCATGCTCCTGGCCGCGCTGGGCCTGGCCGGCTGGGCCGCCGCGGGCGCCGACCCCGCCTACGGGCTCCTGGTGCTCCCGATGATGGCCGCCGGCTTCGGCACGTCGTTCGCCCTCACCGGCTCGACCGCCACCGTGATGGGCGCGGCCCCCCAGGCCTACTCGGGGGCCGCCTCCGCCCTGTTCAACACCACCCGCCAGGTCGGCAGCGCCACCGGCGTGGCACTCGGCGGCAGCCTGCTCGCCTCCGCCTCGAACTACGGCACCGGGATCCGCACCGGCATGCTCATCGGGGCCGCGGCTTACCTGGCCGCCGCGGGCCTCGCGTGGCGCTGCGTGCCCCCGAAGGCCGGGCAGCCCGTGATGGCCTGAGGCCCCCGGCTCTCGACCGGGTCGGAGCGTCTCAGCCCGGACGGCCGGTGACGCCCACCCGCTGCAACAGACCCCAGGTGAACTCCGCGACGACCTCCCTCGGCACGCCCCGCGCGTCCGGCGCGGTGAACGCCAGCCCCCACCGGGTCGGTGCCGTGCCCTCCAGGGGGCGGGCCGGGGCGAAGGCGCGGGCCACTTCGTCGACCGTGCAGCACCAGGGGGTCAGATCGTCGAGCGTGCGCAACTCGGGACCCTTGGCGCCCGGGGCGCGGACCAGCCACTCGTTCCACACGGCGCCGTTCGGGGCGGTCAGGACCTCGAACCGCAGATCGGGCCAGAGCGGCACGGGCCAGAGCCAGGCCTCGCAGTCCAGGTCGCCGATCCGGCGGGCGGTGCGGGACTCCGGTTCGCCGAGGACCGAACGGTACCGGGAGAGGGGCGCGCGGGAGCGCGGCGAGCGGACCATCGCCTGCCAGCGCTTGTTCGCCTCGCGCATGTCCGCGAGGGACACCCCCAGCTCGTGGCGGGCGTCCTCGACCAGGCCGGGGTTGTGGTCGGCCATGCGGCGCAGCAGCACCAACTGGAAGTCGAGCGGGGTGAAGGGGCTAGCGGGGCGCTTTCCGGAGGGCATGGGACCCATCGTCGCCCACCGGGGCGGAGCCCGGGCGGCGGCCGTCCGGCAGGAAGAGGACCGAGTTGACGTAACGCGGGCCCCTGAGGACGGGGGAGGGCAGCACACGGCGGAGCAGACCGTGGGAGACGACGTGGGAGGCGCCGGCCTGGTGGTCCTCCAGGGGGAACTTCGCCAGCGGCACCCAGGTGTCGCGGGGCAGGACCCAGCCGTCGTAGCCCAGCAGGGACAGGTACGTCACCACCGGCGCGATCGGCTGGATGCGGGACTCCAGCTCCACGAACAGGGCCGGGCGGTCCCGGGCCAGCAGGCCCGTCGCGCCGCGCAGCACCGCCGGCTCGTTGCCGTCCACGTCGATCTTGACGAAGCCGACGTCGCGCAGCCCCAGCTCGTCCAGCGTGACGCAGGGGACGTCCAGCGCCCGGCCGTGGATGTCGCGCCGCACCAGCGACGACACACCCCGGTCGCCCGAGTCGTCCGACGGCAGCCACAGCCGGGCGATGCCCGGCCGGTCCGAGGCCGCGGCACGGATCACCCGAACGTTCGGCGGGGCCCCGGCTGCCAGCAGCCGGGCCAGATGGGGCACCGGTTCGATCGTCACGACATGCTCGGCGAGACCGGACAGCCGGTGCGTCCAGGGCCCGTACCAGCCGCCGACGTCCACCGCCGTGCCGCACTCCGGCGGGCACAACTCGGCGAGCCGGGCCAGCTCCGGTTCGAACCGGGGATACAGCGCCCGGGCCGTCGCGGCCACCAGACGCGTGGGCAGGAGGGGCGCGAGGCGGGCGGCCAGACTGGTCACGGCGCCATCCTCCTGAGGAGTTCCTCGTGTTCGTCGTCCGGCACCTGTTCGCCCGAGGAGGGCAGCAACTGCGGGATGCCGTCGACGATCGGATAGCGGCGTTGCAGACGCGGGTTGTACAGCGCCTCCTCCTGCCCGGCCGTCTCGGCCAGCAGACGCAGCGGGCCCTTGTCGAGCGGGCAGGCCAGGATCTTCAGCAGTGGGTCGTCGGGCTTCACGGTGAGGCCAACTCCTTGGCGGGTGGGGCGGGTCGGGGAGCGTCGTCGTGCTTCGGCATGGTCAGCAGCACGGCGACCGCGAGGGCCGTGCCCGCCACTCGCAGCGCGAGCCGCAGCGGGTCGCCCGGCAGGGCCTCGCCGAACGACAGCGTGCCGAGCACCGCAGTGAACAGAGAGGTCACGGTCGTGCACACCGGCACGATCAGCGAGGCCCGGCAGCGCTGGAGCGCGGCCTGCGACATCACCAGGCCGAACACACCGGTGAACAACAGCAGATACGGATACGGGGAGCTCAGCAGGCCCAGGACCGCACCGCCGATCCCGCTGGTCGTCAGACGGCTCGACACGCCCTTGATGGCCAGCGAGCTGACGCCGTACAGCAGGCCCACCGCCACGCCGTACTCGACGCCGGTCGTCGGACGCCGGTGCCGGTTGCGGGCCCGCCGCTCCGCGGAGCCGTACAGCCACACCCCGGCCGCCAGCGACGGCACGCACACCAGCAGGATCAACGGATAGGGCGCCTCCTGGCCGACCCGGTCCGCGCTCTCGCGCAGCGACAGCACCACCATCAAAAGCGCGAGCAGGATCGCGCCCAGCGCGTACCGCTCCCGGCCGCTCGTCTCCTCCCCGAGCAGCCGCGCCGACAGCAGCACGAGCAGCACCAGACCGGAGACGAAGATGCCTTGCGCGGCGGCGATCGGCAGCGTGCGGTAGACGACGAGCTGCGCTCCGAAACCGGCGGCCAGGGAGAGCGAACCGCCGATCCACAGAGGGCTGCCGAGGACGAGGCGCAGCAGCCGGGCCGGCTCCCGGATCGTCACCTCGGGGAGGGCGGTGAGCGCCCGTTTCTCCAGCACGAAGCCCAGGCTGTACAGGGTGTTCGCCAGCAGCGCCGCGGCCACTCCCCACCACATGGGCTACGTCCTCCTGGCGTGCAGCAGCAGGATCGACGCGAGCCGCGGCCGGGCACAGGCCAGCCGGTCCAGGGGCCGCAGCGGGCGCGGTACGCCGTGGAAGGGGGCGCCGTCGAGCCGTACGACCTCGAACCCGGACGCGGCGACGAACTCCTTGAGCGCGCGGGCGGTGTAGAGGCGCAGGTGTCCCACGACCTCCTTGCCCGGCCGGCCGTGGATGCCGCGCAGACTGACCTCCGAGAAGACCGGCTGCACACCGGCCAGCAGCAGGGCGCGGTTGTACCAGGCGGCCAGATTCGGCGTGGACAGCATCAGATGCCCGCCGGGCCGCAGGATCCGGCGGATCTCGTCCAGCGCGGCGTCCGGATCGACGAGGTGCTCGATCACCTCGCTGAACAGCACGGCGTCGGCCGACTCGGTGGCGAACGGCAGACCGCCGCCGGTGAGTTCACCGCGCACCGCGTACGGGACGCGGGTGCGGGCGCGGCGCAGGGCGTCCTGGGACCAGTCGACGCCGACGATGCGATGGCCGGGGAGGAAGGGCGCGGCGGTGGCGGCGGCGGTGCCGTCGCCGCAGCCGATGTCGACGACGGTGCGGGTGCCGTCGGCGGCCGGGCCGAGGGCCCGGGCCAGCATGCGGGCCTGGCGGATACCGCGCGGGGTGCCGGAGGCGACCGGCACGGCCGGGTTCTCGTAGAAGTCGCGCAGGCCGCGGGGCGGGGGAGCGGTGGTGGAGGCCGTCGAGGCCGTCGTCTTCACGGGGTCACCTCCGTGGTGCGCAGATAGTGCTCGAAGAGGTCGCGGAGGTGGGCGCCGTCGCCGTGGCTGAGCAGGGCCCGGGACCAGCGCAGGGCCAGGTGGAGGCGGCCGGCGGTGGAGGCGGTGGTGACGGTGAGGCCGCGCGGCATCCGGGCCGGGGCCGAGAACCACACCGCGTGCGCGCGGCCCGCCTCCGCGCCGAAGTCCAGGGGGTACGGGATACGGCCGATGTTGCTGAGCAAGGTCGTCGAGGTCCAGGGCGCGGCGGCCCTGCGCAGGGTGCGGGTGAGGGCGGCGCGGACGGCGACGGGTGCCCAGGGGGCGGTGAGGAGGGTGGCGCCATGGCCCAGCTGGGGGCGCGGCAGGGACTTGAGGGCGCGGGTCCGCTCCGCGGTGCGGCGGAGCAGGGCGGGCATGTCGGTGACGTGCAACTCCGTTGGGAGAAACGGTACTTCGACGAGGCGGGTGCCGTTGCCGATGGGCATCGTGGTGTCGCGGGGGCGGTCGTCCACGGGCATGGTGATGCGGAGCGGGCGGCGGGGGCGGATGCCGTGCTCCCGGTTCCAGTGGGCGATGGTCAGGGCCGTGGTGACCATGAGCTGGTCGTTGACGGTGTAGGGGGAGCCCTTGGGGCGGTGGGGCAGGGGGAGTTCGGTGACGAGCACGCCGTTGCCGGGGGACGGTTCCGGTGTGCCTTGTGCGACCCGGGCGGGGGGCGACCAGCTGGTCGGGATGGCAGGGGCTTCCTGAGGGGCTCGGGGTGTACGGGTGGGGGGTGCGGTGGGGGAGTTGTCACTGCCGCTGTAGAGCTCCGCGGCGGTGGCGAGTATGCGGAGGCAGGCCGGGCCGTCCAGGGCGGTGTGGTTGATGGTGAGGACCAGGACTGTGCCTTGGGTGGTGCTGGGTGTCGGGGCTGGGGGCGGGGCGTCGCGCGGCCCGGCGTCGCGGGGTGCCTCCCCCAAGCTCTCGGCTTCGCTCGAGCAGGGGGTACCCCCATCGCCCACCCTCCCCCAAGCTCTCGGCTTCTCCCCCAAGTTCTCGGCTGCGCTCGAACAGGGGGGACCCCCATGAGCAGGGGGGACCCCCATCGCCCCAGCGGCACGACTGCCCGCAGCTAGGGCGACTACCTCCAGGCGTATCGGCGGTGACATCGACAGGGGTGGGGCCTCTGTCAGGGACCGGGTTCTGGCGTCCTGTAACGCGCGCGGGTCCGGCGGTGTGAAGGTGATCGCCTCCGTGTCCGGCTCTCGCGTCAGCTCCCACTCGTAGCGGCGTCGGTACCAAGGGCCCTGTGCCTCCCGCATGAGGATCCGCGGATGCCGGTGCAGGGCCTCCGTGAACGCCTTGCGGAAGCGGGGCTCGTCGAGCGGGCCGGGCAGGTGGACCTCGATGTGGACGGTTTCCGGTTCCTCCTCCTGGAGGCAGTGCCGGGAGACCTCGTCCACCACCGGGAAGGGGATGCGGGTCGGAGACGTCATGCGGGGTCGGTCCTCTCCGGGGCGGGCTCGCGCAGGCTCACCAGGCCCGCGAACAGGCCGATCAACGCCAGCAGTTGGGCCACGTGGCCGAACGCGCCGTCGCCCGCGCCCACCGGCTCACCGGCCCCGGTCGCCGCCGCGACCCCCGCACCCGCCAGGGCCACGAACGCGATCGGCACCAGCAGCGTGTGCCGCCGCGAGGCCAAGAGCGCCAGCGCCGGGACCAGCAGCGCGAACCAGCCCGCGATCACCACCCCGACCAGCGTCAGCGCCACCGTGCCGAGCCACAGGCCGGGCGGCGGCGGGGACGGTTGCGGGGCGTCCGGGTTGGGGGCCCGGCGGCGCCACAGGGCCAGCCCCAGCAGCACCGCGATGCCGGCGCCGCTGCCGATCAGACCGGCGTCGTAGGTCGTGGCCGGTTCGTACGACAGCTTGACCGTGCCGCCCGCCCCGGCGGGGATCCGCCAGCCCTGCTGCCAGCCGTCCAGCCGCAGCGGGGCGAGCTCCTTGCCGTTCAGCGTGGCCTTCCAGCCGTCGTTGTGGTTCTCGTACGTGGTCAGGTACGAGGCCGCGCCCGAGCCGACCGTCACCTCGCGCCGGTCGCCCAGCCAGTCCCGCACCCGCAGCTCGCGCCCGGCCGCGGCGGCCTTAGGGACCGTCCCGCGGGCCAGTGTCACGTCGGTCAGCGCGAGCGGACCGGCGTCACCGCCCTCCAGCCGGTGCTCGCCCGACCCGAGCTCCACCTCGCTGTCGTCCCGCCCCCGCTGACACAGCGTGAGCTCGACGGACCGCCGCTCCACGAGGTCCTGGACCGTTCCCTTCGCACCCGTCTGGTAGAGCTCGCCGTCCAGTGCCACGTCAGGGCCCTTGCCGCACGGCAGGGAGAACTTCCGGGTGCCGTCCGGCTGCGGGGTTCGGTACTGGTCGAGGGCCGGGAGGTACGCCTCCGTCAGGCCCACCGGGAGGCGCAGATCCTCGTCGGCGACCGGGTTGTGCAGGGTCAGCGGGGCGGTCCCGGTGATCGTGACGTCGAGCCGGTCCGTGGTGATCGGCGGGAAGCGGACCCAGCCGTTCTCGTCGACAGCGGCGATCGCCGCGCCGTCCGGGGAGCTGATGTGCACCTCGGACGCGCGGGTGGACAGCCCCCCGGCGGGTGCCAGCACCAGTTCGCCGACCGGCTGCTTGCCCTCCCAGCTCAGATGGATCGTCGGCCGGTCGCCCGCGATCCACGCCGTCGTCAGGTCGCCGTCGGTGAGGTTGCGTGTCGTGAGGCCCGCGCCGAGGCTCGCCGTGGAGTCGGCCGTGGCGACGATCCGGGACTGCTGCTCCGGCGCGACCTCGTACAGCAGCCGGTCGAGTTCCTCGCCCGGCACCGGGACCGCGCTCGCCGTCACCTCGTACGTCCCGCCGGCCGGTGTCGTGAAGCGACGGTGCAGGCCGGCCTCGGTGCCGGTCGCGGAGAGGCCGGTCGGGTCGGACGCCCGGTGCAGGGAGACGACCGTGGCGTCCGATGTCGCGTCGTGCGCGTCCGTCGGGAGCCGCAGCAGCCGGGTCACCCGCACGTCCGGCAGGTCGATCTCGGAGAACCCCGCTCCCGTGAGACCGGCCCGCCGCTCGACCGAGTCCACGATCGTCAGCTTCATCCACCGCGTGGCGCCCTCGGGTGCCTTGATCCGCTGGGTCGTGCCGTTCGGCTGGAGGAAGCTGGTCCGCGAGCCCTTCTCCGTCTCTACCCGCACCTTCGTCGCCGCCGCCCGCACGCTCTCCTGCGGCAACGGCGTGACCTTGAAGGAGGACGGCATGGTGTAGGAGCCGGTGAAGCCGATGCGCAGCCACTGCCCGTCCGGCGTGTCCGGCGCGCCCTCCGTCCAGGCCGTGTCCGGATTGCCGTCGAAGGCGTTGACCGGGTCGAACTGCGGCAGGTGGAAGAGCCAGTTGCCGTACGAGGACGCCGTCACCGAGCGGGCGCCGCGCAGTTCGGCCACCGTCTGGTGGCCGGACCCCTCGACGGGCAGGATCTGCCGCGGCTTCTCACCCGGGTCCTGCTGACCGTCGGGCGCGTTGCGCTCGTCCCGCGTGTACGTGTACGACGTGTTGGCGTTGACCAGGCCGAACCGGGTGTCGGCGCGCCGCATCCCGTCGCCCAGCACCTGCACGGCCGGAGTGCCGAGCCCCGGGTGGTTGTCGCCGGTCAGGACGGCCGGCCGCCCGCGCAGCCGGGACGCCAGCGGCAGCAGCGCCTCCGGGCCGCCGGACACCACGGCCGTGTCGGAGACCGGGAGCAGCCCCGCCTGCCCGGGGCGTGCCACGTCCTCCCCGGTCGGCCGGTAGATCTCCACGGCCCGCTGCCGCGCGTACAGTCCCTCGACCTGGAGCGGGGCGTCCTGGGCGATCCGACCGCCGGTCATCACCGGCCCCAGCCCCGTCACCCGCTCGTACCCCGACTGCTCCAGCGTGCGCTTCACGGTCGCGGTCGGCACGGACCCGATCTGGTCCGGATCGAGGTCGTTGCGTACGACGACGTAGTACAGCCCCGCCCGGCTCAAGTAGTCTGCCAGGCCCGGCACTTCGGAGCCCGTCATCAGCGCCTGCTCGACCGCGTCCATCGCCCGCCGGTTGCCCGGTGTGCCGAACGGCACGTAGTCGCGCTGCGCCCAGCGGGACTCCGCGAGCACGTCCAGCGGCTGGTCGATCGGCGAGCCCCACGTGTACATGCCGTGCGCGGTGGCCGGGACCACCAGGGCCCGCGAGTCGGGCGAGTACTTGTCCAGCCAGTCGGCGGTGGCCTGCCAGTACGCCGGCAGCTTCTGGAACGAACCCGGGTTGAGGATCGAGCCGTTGAGGTACGGCCACAGCAGCCCCGGCAGGATCAGCACGGCCGCGACCAGTGGGGCGAAACGCCGCCCGCGCACCGGCCGGGCACCGCGCGTCTCGGCCGCCACACCCACCAGATGCGCCAGGCCCAGCACGAGCGCCAGCGCCAGTCCCGTCTGGAACTTGTAGATGTTGCGGAACGGCGACAGCCAGCCGTCCAGCCAGCCCTGCACGACCCCGTGGAACGGCGCCCCGAACGCCCCGCCGTACCCGGCGAGCAGCACCAGCGCCGTCACCAGCACGGTCAGCACGAGCCACCGCCGCTCGGGCATGTCCCGCCGGGCGAGACCCGCGAGCCCCAGCCCGGCGGCGAGCGCCGAGCCCACGATCACCACGACCGACGAGGCCACGGCCCACCCCGCGGGCAGCCACGCCTCACCGAAGTGCAGATAGGCGACCCAGTTCCCGGCGCCGCGCAGCGCCTCGGTCGCCGACATGGTGTCCGTGGTCGTCTGCGACGTCTCGATGTAGGGCAGGAAGTTCTCGCCGTAGACGCCGAGCAGCAGCAGCGGCACCCACCACCAGGCCGTCACCACGAGCACGGCCGGGGCCCACCAGGCGATCAGCTTGCGCTGCCGCGGCCCGGGCGGTCTGGACAGCAGGTACAGCCCGACGGGCAGCAGGGACGCCAGGGTCGCCGAGGCGTTCACCCCACCCATGAACGGCACGAGCAGCGCCGACCGCAGGGCCGCGACCCGGGCGGCGTACCGCTCGGTCGTCAGCGGCAGCAGCACCCACGGCAGGAACGCGCCGGGCAGCGCCGCGGCCGACGTCGACCCGATGACGGTCGTGAACAGCGGCCACAGCGCATACGCCACGGCCCCCAGTAACCGCGAAGCCCCGCTCCCCACCCGCAGCCGCTCGGCCAGCCGCAGCGCACCCCAGAAGGCGACGGACACGACGACCGACAGCCACAGCCGCTCCGCCAGCCACACCGGCAGCCGTACGAGATCGCACAGCCAGTAGAACGGCAGCATCGGCCACAGGTAGCCGACGTACTGGTCCTGGATCCCGCCGAACCCGGCCCGGTCGTGCCACAACTGCCCCAGATCGGCGAGGAACTGACCCGGGTCGACCGTGACACCCAGCTTGGTGTCGAAGGTCTGCCGTCCCGGGTGCACCACCAGGAACAGCACGAACACCACGGCCCAGAAACCCAGCAGCCAGCGCCGCGACCGGGGGCCCTCGGGCGGCCCCGCCGCGGTGGCGGTGGTGGGGACGGCTGCCGGTGGAGGAGCCTGGACCGTGGTTGTCATGTAGGACACCGCCGCAGGATGAGGAGGAGGTTCCAGGTGGCGAACTCGCGGATCCCGGGCGCCTTGACGACGGCCTCCGCGAGGAACGGCCAGTAGCGGGAGCGCGCCGAGACGACCGTGACGTCGTCCCGGGCACGCACCTGCCGCAGGGTGGAGCCGATGTGCACCGCGAACAGGTTCTCGCCGAGCGTGTGCTTGGCGGGCCTGCCGGTCCGCCGCAGATACCGGGCCCGGGCCCGCTCGGCGCCGAAGTAGTGCCACGGGGCCCACTCGTGCCCGCCCCACGGCGACAGCCAGTTGGTGAACGACACGTAGATCAGCCCGCCCGGCCGGGTCACCCGGGCCAGCTCACTGAGGAACGTCTCCGGATCGGCCACGTGCTCCAGCACGTTGGAGGAGAAGGTGACGTCGGCGATACCGTCCCGGAGGGGCAGCAGGTAGCCGTCGGCGACGACTGTGCTGTCGGGCGGCTTCTCGCCCAACTCGGCCATGTCCGGCTCGAAGAGAAACGCGTGCGCCCCGCGCCGCCGGAACTCCGCGGTGAAGTACCCGCCGCCTCCACCGACATCCAGGACGGTACGCCCGTCCACGGGCCCGTCGTACGCCTCCACCTGATCGACGGCGTCCCGCGCGAGCAACGAGTAGCAGCCCTCGGGATCACCCTGCTCATGAAGGAAGGCACGGAACAGGGCGACCGAGCGTCGAAGGGATGGATCTTTCACACCGCGGCGCCGGGAGGTGCCTTCTTGGGGGCGCGGGGCTGTGACATGTGCGGCTCCGCCGCGTGGGCGCACGGGCGGTGTCACGGGGCCCAGCCCCTCACCGCCTCCGCGGCAACAACCCGAAACTGCCGCACAGTCCGATCCCACCGAAACCGTGCCGCCCGCTCCCGTGCCGCCTTCCCCATCAACTCCCGCCGCCGCCCGGCCAGGGCCAGCGCACACCACGCCGCGGCGAACGACGACTCACCCTGCGCGAGAACCCCGGTCTCACCGTCCACCACGGAGTCCTTGAGCCCGGGCACGTCGAAGGCCACACTCGGCGTCTCCCGAG
The DNA here is from genome assembly GCF_039540295.1 of Streptomyces venetus. NCBI lineage: Bacteria > Bacillati > Actinomycetota > Actinomycetes > Kitasatosporales > Streptomycetaceae > Streptomyces > Streptomyces venetus. The sequence goes on along the minus strand of NZ_BAABET010000001.1, from coordinate 370,245 downwards.
CCGCGGCCTCCGTCACGACCAGCCCCCACCCCTCCACGGCGGAGGGGTGCAGCAACAACCAGGCGGCACACAGCAGCCGGTGCTTCTCGGCCTCGGACACGTACCCGGTGAACTCCACACCGGGACCGGCGAGTCGCTCCAGGCGTTCCCGCTCCGGCCCGTCCCCGACGATCACCAACCGCCCGCCGGTCACCGGCCGCACCCGCTCCCACAACCGCAGCAGCAGATCGATCCGCTTGTACTCGACGAGCCGCCCGACGGCGACGAACAACGGCTCCGGCGACCGGTCCGCTCTCGGCCCCGGCTCCTCGACCCCGTTGTGCACGACCCGGATCCGCTCCCGCTCGACCCCGATCTCCCGCAGCGCATGGGCCGTCGAGGACGACACGGCGACCAGCAGGCCGCGCTGCCGCGCCCCGGTCAGCGCCCAGTGCTCGAGTCTTCGGCCGATCTTCGCGGCCGGGGCCAGCGGTCCGCCGAAGCGCATCGACCACAGGTCCGTATGGACGTGGTTGACCAGGCACAGCGTGGGCCCCTGGTGCCACAGCGGCGCCAGGTACGGCATGCCGTTGCACACCTCGACCAGCAGATCGCAGTCACCGACCTGGCGGGCGAAGGCGGACCGGGCGCGCAGATAGTGGCCGTACGGGCCGCCCGCCGACACGACCCGGTAGTCGCGGAAGGCCGCGGGGCCCCCGCACAGCAGGGTCACCTGGTGGCCCAGGCGGGTCAGGCCGTCGGCGAGCTTGTCGACCAGCAGCTCGGAGCCGCCGGCGGACGGGTTGTCCAGATCGCGATGAGCGAGGAAGACGATCCGGCGCGGATGTGGGGGGAGCGCCGGGGGGTGCTGCGGCACGCCCGGGAGCGTGGCGCGCAGCGAGGACGGTACGTGCTGGGGCATGGGTGCTCCAACTCGTCTCGGGGTGCGGAAATCAGCGTGGGGAAACGTGGGGGGTGTGGTCGTCGCGGAGAAGTCGGCCTGTGGGGGGCCTGGGATCTTCCTGGGAGGGGAGTGTGGACGGGTTGTGCTCGGGTGGGGTTGGACAGTTTTCGCCCGGACCAACTCCACGGCTACTCACCGGCGTGACAATTTCGGGCTTTGTTGGAGCTGACGTTGTGTCACATCGTGAGGGTGGGCTGGGGCGTATCGGGTGTTTCGGACGGAGCGGGCTGCTCCGGCTCCTTCCGCCCACGGGCCACCAGAAGGCCACCCACCACCGCGAGCACCAGACCCGCCGCCGCGGCCCCGATCGGCAACGTCGTGCCGAGCAGCCGCAGTTGACCGCTCTCCCGCTTCGCCTGCCGCACCGCTTCCTTCTGCGTCTCAGTCGTGAAGGAGATCTTCCGGCTGTCCAGCAGCACCGCCGCGTCCTTCTTGCCGCCCGGCGCCCGCAGGGTGCGCCTCGGCCCGGTCTGCGCGTACAGCACCCGGCCGGTGGCCTGGTCGACGACCAGCTCGAAACCGTGGTTGGAGTACCACTCCTCGGCCAGCACCTGCGGCCGCTTCGGCTGGTCGACGATGCTGCCCGGCACCATCCGTGTGCCGGTCCTGGTCGGCGGCACGGAGCCGGTGAACCGGTAGCCCGTGTACCCCTGGACCTTCTCGGTGCCCCGGTAGTGCAGCACGATGGTGTCGCCGAGGGAGTTGTCCCACCACTGGTAGGAGCGTTTGCGCACGTCGAAGGGGAACTTCAGATAGGCCTCGCCCTCGATGTACGGCTTCTCCCCGCAGCAGTGCGCCGGCCGGGTGGTCTTGCGGTCCATCACCCAGCGGTGGGGCACGAACTCCAGCGCGTCGTGCGGATCGGCGGCCGGCAGCGACTTGTCGGTGTCGACCGTGGTCGTCACGTCCCAGACGGCCTTGCCGCTGCGTTCGCTGTCCTCCACGTCGCCCCGCACCCGCTGGGTCACGGTGATCTTCCGGTCGGGCACGGTCTTGATCCGGTCAGTGTCGAAGACGCTGCCCCTGCCGGTGTAGACGGCGGTCGTGTCGATGTCGATCGGGTTCACCGCGGCACGCGGTTCCACGTACCAGGCGAGCAGGGGCGCCAGCACCAGCAGGAACGTGCCGAGACCCAGCAGGACCAGGGAAAACGGAGAGGTTGTACGGCGCATCCGGGCACTCCAGTGGCTTGGGACGGCTCGACGTACGAGAAGGCCGGCACGGCGGTGGAGCCCGCTCGTGCGGCTGGGCCGGGAACCGTAGGCGGCTCTTGACGGGGTGTCAATGCTTGTCGACACTGGGCGCGACAGGCAGGGACGGGGTGCCGGGGTGGGGACGACCTCCGGACGATCTCCGGACGGATCCGGACAGAGAGGCTGACCCTGCGATGTCGAGACTGCTCGCTGCCACGCTGACCGTCGCGCTCGCCGCCGCCCTCGCCGTGGGTGCCGCGCTGGGCGTCGTCGCACTGCTCGAAGCCACGCCCGAGCAGCCGAACACGCCCCTGATCACGTACGAGCGGACCGGGCAGGGGAGTTGACGGATGACGGCCGCCCGCACCGGAACCGTCACCACACGCTCGGCCTGGCACGACGTACCGCGCTTCCAGGTGCGCCGGTTCGCCGCGATCGCCATGGCCGAGGCACCCGCGCTCGCCGAGGAGATCCTCGGCGAGATCCAGCGCGAGTACCCCCATCTGCCGTTCGTCGTCGACGACTCCGGCGAGCCGATGGCCCTCGTCGGCATCCGCCGGGCCATCGAGGTCTTCGTCCAGCACCTGGAGCACTCGGAGGGGCGGCCCACCGTACCCCCCGGCGTCTTCCAGGACTTCGGCCGCGGCGAGGGCCTGAACGGCCGCTCGCTCGACTCCCTCCAGGCCATCTACCGCATGGGCGTACGCCTGGCCTGGCGCCGGCTCGCCGACATCGGCCAGCGCGTGGAGATCCCGCCCCCGGCGATGTACGAACTCGTCGACGCGGGCTACGAGTACCTGGACGGCCTGGTCGACCAGTCCGTACGCGGCTACGCCGAGGCAGCGGCCCGCCAGGCCGGGGAACGCCTGCGCCTCCAGCGCCGCCTGATGGAACTCCTCCTGGCCGAGCACCACCGTGGCGACCCCTCCGAGGCCCTGACCGAACGGGCCGCCCGGATCGGCTGGCCCCTGCCGTCCAAGGTCGCGGTCGGCGTCCTGCTCCGCCCCGCCCGGGAGGCCATGGCCCCAGCGGTCGGGCAGGGCGTCCTGCTCGACATGGAGTACGAGCAGCCCCGCATGGTGGTGCCCGAGCCGGACGCCAAGGGCCGCCCCGAGCTCCTGCACCGCGCCCTGGCCGGCTGGTCCGGCGCGATCGGCCCGCCCGTCCCGCTCATCGACGCGGCGAAGTCCCTGCGCTGGGCCGAGGCCGCGGTACGCCTCATGGAACGCGACCTGCTCCCCTCGGGCGAGGTCCTCCACTGCACCGAGCACACCGAGGCCCTGGTCCTCCTCCAGCCCGAGGAGCTGATCGACGACCTGGCCCTGCGCTGCCTGGCCCCCCTGACCCACTGCGGCCCCACCCACGGCCGCCGCCTCGCCGAGACCCTCCTGGCCTGGCTGGAAACCCGCGGCGGAGCCCCCGAGGTCGCCACCCGCCTGGGCGTCCACCCCCAGACGGTCCGCTACCGCCTCCGCCAGATCCGCGAACTCTGGGGCGACGAGATCGACGACCCCGACCGCCGCTTCGAACTGGAACTGGTACTGCGGGCGCAGCGGCTGCGGGGGGAGCTGGGGGCGATGCGAGGACGACGGTGAGCGGAGCGACCCCACTCACCGCCACCCGTGCGGGGCGTCCGCTTCACCCCACGGCGACTCGTTCCTTCGTTGCCGCCCGCCCGGACACCGGACCGTCCAGGTGGACCACCACCGAGGTGTAGAAGCGGTGCACAGCGTCGTCCACGCTGCGGATGAAGCCCGACTCGGCGTTTCCCCGACCGCTGCCCATGCCCTTGAAGAGGGACAGGCGGAATCCCGTGATCCGGGTGCCGCTGTCCTTCGGGAGCAGGTCCGCCGGTTCGGGACGCAGTCGCTCCAAGGTGCCCCGCGGGCCGCCCGTTTCGCCCTCCACCAGAGTCTCCACGTGCAGGTCCGCGGGTGCTTCGGCCAGCCGCCGGATCAGGCGTTTGGCCCAGGTCAGCGGATAACCCTGCTCGGGGGCCGGGATCTCCACGGAGGTACGCAGCTTGGCGGTGCGCAGGTCGGCGCTGACGCTGAGCAGGCCGGGTGCGCCCTCGACGCGCAGCTCCGCCTGGAGCCTGCCCTCGAGGCACAGCTGGTCGGCGAGGCGAGCCCGGCGGGCCCCCGGATCGGTGCCGCGCCGGGCGCGCTGGGCGGGCAGCACCTTCTGCCCCAGTTCACCGCCGAGCCGGAGGCACACCTGGCGGATGAGCCGCTCCCAGCTCTCGACGACTTCCAGGGCGCGCGGATCGCCCTGACACAGGGTCTCGTCATTGATTCCGTTGCGGACCGGCACCCAGGCCGAACCCATGTTCTGGAAGCCGTGGCAACCGGAGTTGTCGTGCTGGAGGTAGTACAGCAGGTCCTGGAGCAGCCAGGTCCGTGCCACGTTGCCGACGCCCTCATGTCGGATCAGCATCTGCGCCTGATGCGCCACTTCGGCCCAGGACAGGTGCCACAGCGCCACCTGGTGCTTGCGGCGCCGGTCGATCTTGACGTCGACCAGCGGGCTCCCCTCGAGCGCGACATCGTTCGACAGCGTGATGACGGCCTCGTAGCCGCGCCGGGCCGCGATGTCCATGTAGGCCTGGACCTGGTCGGACCTGAGGGCGTTGCCGTTGGTCTTGGTTTCGACGAGTGCCGTCCACAGCTTGCCCGCGCGCTCCACCCGGATGACTCCGTCAGGACGCCGGGGTGTGTCGCCGTGCGGCAGGGAGACCTCGGTGAACGTCTCCATGCGGCCGGACGGCGCGCCGAAAGGAGCGGTGATGCGCCGGCCGAACCGTGGCACCTGGGCCATCACCGACAACAGCACGGAAGTGGCGCGCATCTCCCGGTCCCGGTCGCTCTTGAGTGCCGAGACGGGGAAGAGCCGGGCCTGCTTCCAGGACTCGTTCTCCGCCAGGCTCTTCGCGGGCGCCTTGGGGAGCGTGACCTTCTTCTTCGCGGTGCGGGGCCGGACCGTCCGCTGCCTGGGCGCGGTTTCCTGCTCAACCGGCGGGCGCGGTGCCGGTACCGCCTCCAGTACCGCCTGGGGCGGCGCGGCCTCGAGTTCGGTGACGGCGGCGGGGTCAGCGGCGGGTTCCTCCGCGGTCACCGTGGCGGCATCCTCCGCCTCGTCGTCCTCGATGTCGACACCGAAGTCCGTCGCCAGGCCCGCCAGACCGGTGTCGTAGCCCTGGCCGACGGCTCGGAACTTCCACTCATCGCCCCGCCGGTACAGCTCACCGAAGATGATCGCGCTGACCGGACCCGCGTCCTCGATGACGAACCGGAGAATGCTCTCGCCCACCGCGTCGGCCAACGTCACCTTGAGGTCGTCGAGCTCTCCGAAGTGGGCCCCCTCGTAGCGGCTGGCGGCCACGACCATCCGCTCCACGTCGGCCGGGACCACGGTCAGGTCGAAGCTGATCCGGTCCTCGCTGCCGTCGGCCGTCGGCTCCTTGCCGAGGAGCTGCACGCTGCCGTCGGCGACCATCGGGTTGTTGTAGAAGCAGAAGTCCGCGTCGCTGCGTACCTTGCCGCCCGCGTCCAGCAGCAGGACGGACACGTCGGCGTCACCCTCGCCCGTGGGACTGGACCAGCCCAGACCGACGATCACGGAACCGACGTTTTCGCTCAGGGCCGTCAAAGACACGTTCGAGCCCTTGGTCATGTCGTGCACAGATACCCCCCACCTTGCGACACATGTGACGTGTCGCACGCAGGGCACTGTAATGCGCACGCAACGTGTCCGTGGTGTGCTCGTGCAATTACGTGCGCCGTGCACCCGCCCATTGCCCGGGCAAACCTCTATGGCTAGCCTGTGTTCGTCATGCCGATCGCCTGTTGATATCTCGAACACAGGCGCCTGAGACACATAGGGAGGGGGCCGGTCGTGGGACGTCTCGTGCCAGCCGTGACCCGGGCTCTCGACATTCTCGAGCTCTTTCTCGACGGGGACGGGACGCTGTCCGCCCCCGACATCGTGCGCAAGCTCCAGCTGCCGCGCACGACCGTGCACGAGCTGGTGACCACGCTCGCCGCCCGGAAGTACATCGTCCCGGTGCCCGGCCAGCCGGGACGCTACCGGCTCGGCGTACGCCCGTACCAGCTCGGTGCCCGCTACGCCGAGCAGCTCGACCTCGCCGCCGAGGGGCAGCAGGTCGCCCGGTCGGTCGCCGAGACCTGCGACGAGACGGTGCACGTGGCGATCCTGGAGGACACGGACGTCATCTACATCGCCAAGGTCGACTCCACGCACGCCGTGCGGATGGTGTCGGCGGCCGGGCGCAGGCTGCCCGCCCACTGCACCTCCGTCGGCAAGATGCTGCTGGCCTCCCTTCCCGAGCAGGAGCTCGCCGCGCGGATCCCCGACGGCGCCGAGCTGGTCGCGATGACCCCCAACAGCATCACCGACCCGGGCGCCCTGCGCGAGGCCCTGGCGGAGATCCGGCAGCGGGGCGTCGCCGTGGAGAGCCGCGAGTCCAACCCGGACGTGAGCTGCGTGGCCGCTCCGGTCCGCGACCGCACCGGGCAGGTCGTCGCCGCCCTGTCCATCTCCGTGCCGATGATCCGCTGGAGCGAGGAGCGCCTCGCCGAGCTGGAGCAGCTCGCCGCGAAGGGCGCCGCCGAGCTGTCCGAGCACCTCGGCCACCGGAGCGTGGCATGACGACGACGTCGTACGAGGTCGCCGTACGGGCCGAGGCCGAGCTCGGCGAGGGACCCACCTGGGACGCGGCCACCGGCCGGCTCCTCTGGATCGACATCCTCGGCTCCCGCGTGCACACCTACGACCCGGCCACCGGACGGCGCACGGTCCGCCGCACCGAACAGCACGTGGGCGCGGTCAAGCCCCGCGCCGGCGGCGGACTGGTGCTGAACCTGCGCGACGGGATCGGCCTCCTCGACGGCGACCTCGACGGCGGTTTCCGGTGGCTGCACCACGAGCCCGTCCCCGGCCGCCGCGCCAACGACGCCGCCGTCGCCCCCGACGGCACGCTCTGGGCCGGCACCATGCGCTACGACGAGGCACCGGGCGGCGGCACCCTGTCCCGGATCAGCGGGGACGGCTCGGTCGCGGTGATCCTCGACGATGTGGCGGTGAGCAACGGCACGGGCTGGAGCCCGGACGGCCGGCTGATGTACTACATCGACTCGCCCACCCGCCGCATCGACGTCTTCGACTTCGCGGACGGACAGGTGTCGGGGCGGCGGACCCTCGCCGAGATCGAGGACGGCGCCGGATTCCCCGACGGTCTCACCGTCGACGCCGAGGGCTGTGTGTGGGTGGCCCTCTGGGAGGGCGCGGCGGTACGCCGTTACACGCCGGACGGCGAGCTGGACCGGGTCATCCCGTTCCCGGTGCCCCGCGTGACGGCCTGCGCCTTCGCCGGCCCCGACCTGACCGACCTCTACATCACGACGGCCCGCGTCGGCCTGGCGTCACCGCCTCCGCTCTCGGGTTCGCTGCTGGTCGTGCCCGGTGCGGGCAAGGGCCTGGCCCAGCCCGCGTTCGCCGGCTGAGGAGGCTGAGGGGCGCCACGGCGACAGCACGCGAGGACGGGGGCGGGCGCGAGCACCGGCGTGCCCCCGCCTCAGCGTCCCGTGCGGTTCACCGTCCCCGTGCGGTTCAGCCTCCCGTGCGGTCCAGACCGCGCAGAATCCCCGCCTCCTCCTCCGTCAGCGGCGCCCCCACCGCCGCCGGCAACGGCGGCCCGCTCAGCGTCGCCAGCACCGTCGAGGGGCGCAGCAGCCGCGTCGGCCCCGTCGTCATGCTCATCACGTCCCACAGCGCCGACGCCGCCGTGTACGAGCCGGTCGCCGTGCGGATCATGCGGCGCGTGTAGGCGGTGACCAGACGGTCGGCCGCCCCGGGCGATCCCCCGCGCGTCCCGGGGAACCAGACGTCCTGGCTCACCGCCATCGTCCACGCCGCCTGCACCGGCCTCGCGGCCCGCCGCTGCACGCGCCTGGCCAGCCCGGGCCCGTCGAGGCCCGCCCGCCGCAGCTCGCGGTCCAGCTCCCGGACGCCCAGCGCGGCCACCGACATGCCCTGCCCGTACGCCGGGTTGAAGGTGGCCAGCGCGTCGCCGAGGACGACGAGGCGTTCGGGCCAGGGGCGGACCCTCTCCAGGAACCGCCGGTGGTTGCTGGTGCTGCGGCTGACGTGGACGTCGGTGAGCGGCTGCGCACCGGAGATCAGGCGGCCCACGACGGGATCCGGCAGGTCCAGGGTGTACTGGAGGAAGGCCTCCGGGTCGGAGGGTGGCTCACCGCCGCCGCGGGTGCCGGCGAGGCTCACCATCCAGCGGTCGCCCTCGATGGGCAGCACCATGCCGCTGCGGCCGGGCCGGCCCTGGTACGGATCCGCCTGCACCATGGTCAGCGGGAAGCGCTCGGCGCCCTCGGGAGTGCGGTACAGGCGGGTGGCGTTCACCAGACCGGCGTCCACCGTCTTCTCGCGCACACCGTCGATGCCCAGCCCCGCCAGCCATGTGACGATCCGTGAGCCACGCCCACTGGCGTCCACCACGAAGTCGGCGGCCAGTTCCTCGTCCCCGGCGGCGGTCGACAGACGCACCCCGGTGACCCGCTGCCGGGACCCGGTCAGTTCCCGCACCTGCGCCTTGCGGATCACCACCCGCGTGTTGTCCAGCACCGCCGACCGCACCGCCCAGTCGAGCAGCGCCCGCGTGCACGTCAGCATCCGCGGACCGGGATGACGCCAGCGCCGCAACCAGCCCTCGGGCGTGAGGGCGACCATGCCCGAGCCGAGCGGTATCTCGTGCGCCCCGGCGGCGAGCAGATGCTTGCGCATGCTCACCCCCGGCACCAGCTCCTCCATCGAGGCCAGGCCGCCGGCCATGAGGAGGTGCGCGTGACGTCCCTGCGGGAGGCCCTTGCGGTGCTCGGGCCCCTCGGGCAGATCGTCGCGGTCGAGCACGACCACCTCGTCCGCGACGGCGGACAGGGCCGCCGCGGCCAGCATGCCGGCCAGCCCCGCACCGATGACGACAGCTCTACGCGACATGCGACTCCTCGCACTCAGCCATGAAGGCTTCCCCCGCCATGAAGGCATTCCTCGACTTTCGGCCACGGCCGCACCGCCCGGGACCGCACGGGACCGTCCGTCAGCACCGGCATCGAGCCACACGGGCCCCAGGGCTCGGCCCCGGAAGGCTCTCACCGTACCTTCACGTACCGCGGCGACAACCCCCCGGTGCAAGCAGTCTCATGACCCCTGTCGCGGTACGCGCAGCGCCTGCGCCAGTTCCACCAGCCCGCGCGCGCCGGACCCTTCCATGGCGTGCAGACGGTAGGTGCTCGGCGTCCGCAGCGGCTCCTCCCGCGCGGCCGCCCGGTGCGCCGCGGCGGCGAGCATGGCCGCCTCCGAGGTGACCCGCGCCTGGTGCGCGGAGTGGCCGTCGCACAGGGCGGCCGACAGCGCCCGCTCGCGCACCCGGTCGTCGAAGTACGGAGCCAGTGCCAACAGGGCGTCATGGATGGCGACTTCGCGCCAGTGCAGACGCTCCCCGGGCAACTGCCACCAGGACACGGGCGGCTTGGGCGCCGTCGACACGAACCCGACCCGGTGCCACAGCGGGTCCAGCCTGCGGTAGTCGCGCAGCCCCCGCCAGTGCCCGACGGCCGCCGGCAGCAGCCTCGGCAGCACGAAGCCGGCCGAACAGATCAGCGCCGCCAGCGCGGCCATGGGCGGGGCCACCCTGGTCGAGAGGAAGTCCAGGTCGTGGCCCGTCCAACGCGCCACCACGGCCGTGTACTTGGCCAGCTGGAACCCCACCAGGTCCAGCACCGCCCCCACGAAGATCAGCCGCAGCCCGGTCCTGAGCAGGCCCGTGACCTCACGCCCCCACCGCACGCACACCACGGACATCGCCACGGTGGCCGCGCTGTGCCCCAGCAGGTACAGCACGATCATCTCGCGCATACCCGGGGTGTTCGCGTAGTACGTGTCGAGGTCGGTCAGCCGCTCCACCCGCGCGTCCGCCAGCGAGAACAGCAGCACGATCGCCACGATCAGCGGGACGTACGCCGCGATGCTGCGCAGGACCAGCCCGCGTACCCGGTCCCGCGGCCCGCCCCGCCAGTTGATCAGCAGGATCAGCAGCGAGCAGCTGTACGCGGAGAGCAGGCCGTAGGTCAGCGGGGCGCCGAAGTTCGGGATGCCGGTGAGGCCGTTGACGGCGGCCAGCGTCATCGGCGCCGAACAGAGGAACACCACCGCCCCGAGCACGATCGCCGCACAGGTGGACGCGGTCAGCGGGTTGTGCGGGGCCGACGGCTTCCCGGCGGTCGTACGCGGTCGCCGGAACAGCACCGCGGCGGACAGGGCCAGCACCCCGGCCGCCAGATAGACGACGAGACTCATACCGGGGAGCTCCGTTCGGTCGCCAGCGCCCGCGCCCCGGCGGCGGCCCTGCGGACGAGCGGAGAGGTCGCCAGCGCGTCCGCGATGCGCACCAGCGCGTCCGGACCGGGCGCCCGCTCCTGGAACCACTCCGACTCACGGGCCTGCGCGGCCCGCCGGGCCGGGGCGGGGAGCGCCGCCGTGCCCCGGGCCGCAGCCGCGATCACCGCCGCCCAGGCCGTCGCCGTGGCCCGCTCCGCGTCGCCCGTCGTCCGCAGCGCGGCCGCGAGCGTCTCGTCGTACAACTCCCGGTCGGCGTAGGCGTCCAGATGGCTGAGCGCGTTGTGGATGCTCGTCCGGCGCCAGACCAGCCGGGTGGCGGGGGAGGACCAGCGGGGGCGCGGCAGGCGCAGGGCACGGCGGGCGAGGACGTCGTCCAGCTCGCGCTCCAGGGGCGCGAGACGTACGTACGTCCGCCAGGCCCGCCGCCACTCGGCCAGCCGGGGGCCGGCCAGCGGGATCAGGACGCCCGCCGCCGTCAGCAGGGCGCCCAGGCCGGCCACCGACATGGCGATCTCGGAGCCGAGCAGCGACCAGTCGCGGCCGGACCAGCGGGCGGCCACGGCGACGAGCTTGGTCACGCTGAACCCGGCGGCGCACACGGCGCCCACGCCCAGCGTGACGAGTCCCGCGCGCAGCCAGCCGCGCACCTCCCGGGCCCAGCGCAGCGCCGAGACGGCGGTGACGGTGATGGCGGTGAGGTGCCCGGTCAGGTACAGCACGATCATCTCGCGCAGATACGGCGTGTCCGCGTAGTACGTGTCCAGGTCGGTGCGGCGCTCCACCGGAGCCTCGCCCAGCGCGAACAGCGTCGCGATGCCCAGGACCACACCGCAGTAGGCGACCACCCAGCACCGCGCGGTGCGGTGCGCGCCCGGCCCGCCCCGCCACAGGGCGACCAGGATCTGGGAGGCGGCGCTGTACGCGGTGATCGCCGCGTACGTCAGCGGCGCCGCCAGGTTGGGGATGCCGCTGAGGCGGTTGACGGCGCCGATCGTGGGCGGCGAGCCGAGGAAGAAGCACAGGCCGGCCAGGCCCAGCACCGCGCAGATGGCCCGCAGATAGGGATCGCGCCGGTGCCGGAGCAGGTCCGGGGCCTTCACCACCAGGCCGAGCCAGAGCACCGCGCAGCTGGCGTAGCCGATCAGACCGCTCATCTCCTGGTCCCGCGGTAGTTGAGCGCGGCTCCGATGCGGCCGGCGATGTCCTGGTCGGCGCCCTCGCCGGTGGCGTACACGGAGTCCGAGGAGGCGTCCAGCCAGGTACGCAGCCGACGGCCCATCAGCATGCCGAAGCGGTCGGCCTCCTGTTCGTCGGCGAGGGTGAAGTCGGAGCGGGCGGCGGCCCGGCGGCCGGCCGTGCTCTCCCGCAGCTGGTGCATGTGCCACACCTCGTGGCAGAAGATCACGATCTGGTGCCACACGGCGGCCCGCTTGTCGACGATGACGTCGTCATGGGTCTCGCGCTCCAGCCACAGCCCGCTCGCGGTGTGCGGCGGGAAGATCTCGCGGTGGACGACGATCGGGCGTCCGCGCCACTGGACGGCCGAGTCGACGACCGCGCGGAACAGGACCTCGGGGTCAGCGGGTACGGGTACGCGGACGGGGCCGATGAGGGCGTCAGCGAGGCGACGCATCTCCCTGTTCGTTCGCACGGTTCTCCCCGTGGCTGCTGGACGTTCGACGCTGTGCAATATGCCAACTCCCGCGCCGCTTCAGCCACCTCCCGCGGCGCCGGTCCACCAGGGATGGCCGAAACCGAACGGCGGCGCGCGGGTGTCAGATGCTCAGAGGCCGTCCTCGTCCACCGGGTTCCGCTCCGTGATCATCTCGGCCCACTCGGCCAGGGCCTGGAGTTTGCGCGGCGACATGTGCGGGGCGCGTCTGGCCAGCCGGTAGAAGCCGGGGGTGCGCAGCGGGGCCAACGGGTCCGCCTTCGCCTCCAGTTCCTTGAGCACCGGCTGGAGCGCGCCGTGCAGGGCCTCCGCCTCGTCCTCGGTGAAGAAACCGGCGGGCAGGTCGAAGTGGCGGCGGAGCCGGTCGGCGTGCTCCAGGCTGGGCAGTCCGCTGCGGCGCCACTCGCTCAGCCACTGTCTGCTCGTGCCGGCGATCCTGGCCAGCTCGTCCAGTGAGTACCGCTTGCCGTCGGGGCGGCGGCGGGTCTCGCGCACGAAGTCGAGCCGCTGCCGGACCCGGTCGCCGAGGCTCGTCTCGGGCAGGCGCCGGCCCTCCAGGAGGGCGGTGACGGTCTCGGCGGGAATGCCGGTGCGGTACGACAGCGCGGCCACATCGAGCACTTCGGACAGCCGGCCCGGCCGGCCGGTCAGTTCCTCCAGGCGCGCACGCAGTTCGGCCAGGGAAGCGTGGGCGTCTCTCACCGAGTTCTCCCTGTTCTCCCTGGGCGCGGCCGCCGATCCGTGACGGAGGGAGAGTATCGGGTCGGCCGGTCGGCGGCCAGCAACAGGGCAGCAAAAGCTGCTGTTTTACGCAGCAATAGTTGACAGGTGCTGTCGCTGCGGGCAATGATCGCGTCACTGAGAGCTGCATTCCGCTTCAGCGGTCCGCGGCTCACGAACGTCCGGCCGCGCACCCGCCTCTTCTCGCGGCCGTACGAGGCCGAGGCCACCCTCCACGGGGGGACGCGAGCACTGCCGTTTCGCGTCACACGAGGCCGCCTCGGCCGGCCCAGGGCGTCCTGGGCGCTGCCGACGGGGGAGCAGCGCCCGGGACTCCCGTGGGCTGCCGGGCGGTCTCCGGCGGCCCCTTCGCCCGTCCCCGCTCCCCGGGGTTCGCGTCGCACAAGCCCCGCCTCGGCCGGCCCAGGGCGTTCGGGGCTCCCGTGGGAGACATCGGTGTGGCCCGGGCCGGTTCCGTGCGGCACGGCAAGCATCGGCGCGGGCCGCCCGCGCGGCGCGCGTCGCCCCTGCGGCGCGGGGCCCGCGACGGCGAGGCGCTGGCGTGCGATGCCCGGTTGCCGGGCGGTTTGGCGGTGTCCGGCGGGCCCTGCCGCACGGCCCCGCCCGGTGCCCCGCACCCACCACGCCCACCTCGGCGCCCCGCACCCGCCACGCCGACCTCGGTGCCCCGCACCCGCCACGCCGACCTCGGTGCCCCGCACCCGCCACGCCGACCTCGGTGCCCCGCACCCGCCACGCCGACCTCCCGCGTGGCGCGTCCCGGTTCGGCCCGTGTGGCGCGATGTCGGGCCGGGGTGCCCGCGTCGGTGGGTGACGTCGACCGCGACAGGGAACGTGCGGTCATCCCGTGAGGGAGTGGCCGCCAGGGTGGGGTTCCGTGTGGGTGCGGATGGCGCGGAGGTCCTCCGGGTGGCGCAGGGCGCGGGACACGGCTCCGATCTCGCGCAGCAACTCCGTGGTGTCGCGGGCGCCGGCGCCGTCGTCCTCCGGCGTCCGGGTCCTGGAGTCGATCGCGTCCAGGATCGCCGCCGTCGCGGCGAGTGTCTTCGCCCGGTCCGGTGGATGCCCGAGGGCGACGGCGGCGTCGTGGAACCGTGCGCGCCGGTCCTCGTCGACGAACCGGGCGAGCGGGAGCAGGACGTCGCGGATGAACGTCTCCCGGCGGACCAGCCGCAGCTCCGGCGTGGCGCGCAGCAGGAAGGGGACGCCGCCGCCGTTGACCGTCTTCATGAGCAGGTACAGCGGCCGCAGCTCGTGGTGAGCCAGCCGGACGTGCAGCCGGCCGTGCAGGTACTGCCCGGCGTGCGGAAGGATGAAGCCCACCGCGATCAGCACGGCGGACAGACAGGCGAGCGGCGGCGCCACCGCAGTGCTGAGCCAGTCCAGGTCCCGCCCGGACCAACGGGCCGCCACGGCGGTGAGTTTGGCGGCGTCGAAGAACAACTGTGACGCGTAGCCCGCGCCGAGGAACTTCAGCCCCCAGCGCAGCAGGGAGTCCAGCCCGTCGGTGCGGATCCAGTTCCAGATCAGCCCGTTGGTGACCAGCGCGGCCACGGTGTGCGCGAGCAGGTACAGCACGATCATCTCGCGCATGTACGGGGTGTTGGCGTAGTACGTGTCCAGGTCCCGCAGCCGCTCCACCGGTACGTCCGCGAGAGCGAACAGCACCCACATCGCGACGATCACGCACGAGTAGACCGCCACGACCCCACGCATGGCGCGCCGCGTGCGGTCCGAGCGGTCGGACAGCCCGTTGCGCCAGGTGATGATGAGCAGCAGACAGGAGGCACAGAACGCGGTGAGCAGCGAGTAGACCCAGGGCCCCGAGAAGTTCGCCACGCCCGTCAGCCGGTTGACCCGGGCGATCGTCGAAGGCGCCACGAACACGAACACCGCGCAGGCCAGCAGCAGCAACCCGCCGACCGCGCGCAGCATCGGGTCCTTCCACAGCCGGATGATGCTGGGCAGCTTGATGGCCAGGGCCGCGGCCAGGATCCCGGCGGGGATCCACCAGAAGTTCGGATAGAACTGGTTGACGAACTCGACCGGGGTGAGTGCCACCGTCGTCACGGTGCCGCACCTCCTCGCGGCCCCCGGTAGCCCAGCGACCGCTGCACCGGAGCGAGGGGGACGTCCGGACCGCGCACGCCCGGCAGCAGCGGACGGCAGACCGCCGCCAGCCGATGTCCGAACTCGTCCGCCTCGGCCTCGTCCCGCTCCCGGGATCCGTGGCGCGCGGCCACCGCCAGCGCGACGTCCTCCCACCCCGGCCGGTCGGCGAACGCGTGGGCCGCCGCCGTCCCCACCGCGTGGTGGTGGCCGTGCCCCGCGTGCAGATGCCACAGCTCATGCCCGAGGATGACCAGTTGCTGCACCGCCTCGGCCCGCTCCTCGACGATCACGAGGTCGAAGTCCTGGAACTCGACCCACAGCCCGGTCACCTCGATCTCGTCGGGGAAGCGTTCAAAGCGCAGTTCGACCCGGCGCCCGCCGCGCCGCGCGCTCATCTCCTCGCACAGCAGCCGGCACAGCGCCGGCACGTCGGCCGGGACCTGCCCTCTCGCCCGGACCGCGGCGGCGAGCCCGGCGGCCAGGCCGCGCATGGCGGAACCGCTGCGTGAACGCCGAAACGCGGCGGCGACTCGGGCGGCTCTGCTCCGCGCGCCCGCGATGTCCATCGCTCCCCCTTCTCACCACCGGCCGACGGCTTGGCAGCGGGTCCGAGACTACGCGCCCGAAACTGTTCGCGTCAGGCGATTCAGGTGCCCGTAGTTCAACGAGGAACGACTGATTCCGCGCGAAAGACGTGCGCAAAGTTCCGGGCCGCCCATTGACGCGCAAGCCCTTCGAACTTACGGTCCCGTTCGAAGTAACGAGCGCCTTTCGGTATACCGAACAACGACAGTAAGGGCAGGGCATGGGACGACCTGGCCTGAATCGCAGGCAGCTTCTCTACGGGCTCGGGGGCCTCTCCGTCGCGAGCGGCTTCGGCTTCGCCGCACTCGGCACCGGCGCCGACGCACTCGCCGCCGGCGCCGACACGCGGGTGCGGTACTGGAACCTCTTCAGCGGCGGCGACGGCTCCAACATGATCGCCATGCTGGACGCCTTCCGCGCCGCCAACCCGGACATCGCGGTGAAGGACTCCACCCTCCAGTGGGGCAACCCCTTCTACACCAAGCTCGCCATGGCCGCCGCGGGCAACCGCGCCCCCGACCTCGGCGTCATGCACCTCGGCCGGGTCACCGGCTTCGCACCCGGCCGCCTCCTCGACCCCTGGGACACCGGCCTGCTCGCCAAGTACGGCGTACGGGAGTCCGACTTCAACCCCGCCCTATGGAAGCGCGCCGTCGTCGACGGCAAGCTCTACGCCCTCCCGCTCGACATCCACGTCCAGCTCTGCTTCTACCGCAAGGACGTGCTGAAGAAGGCGGGCCTGCTCGGCGACGACGGCCGGATCGTGCCCGTCACCTCGGCCGACGAGTGGTTCGACGTGCTCAAGGAGGCCAGGAAGGCCACCCGGAAAGGGCTCCAGACCATCGGCCTGTGGGTCAACGACCAGAACTTCCAGTGGTGGTTCTTCGTCGCCTTCTACACCCAGCTCGGCGGCACCTGGTTCGACGCCGCCCGCACCGAGGTCACCTTCGACACCGACAAGGCCACCCAGGTCCTGGAGTTCCTGCGCAGGCACGTCACCGACGGCTACACCGCCCCCGGCATGGGCTCCGTGGGCGCCGAACAGTTCATCAACGGCGCCCCCTTCGCCTGGGAGGGCAACTGGTCGGTCCCCGTCTACTCCGGGGCGAAGCTCGACTACGGCGCGATCCCGCTGCCCCCCGTCTTCGGCAGGCAGGCCACGCACGCCGAGTCGCACGCCTTCGTCCTGCCGCACCAGTCCGACCGCGGCGGCGCCACCAATGAGGGCGCCCACCGGCTCGCCGCCTACGTCGTCCAGCACGCCCGGCAGTGGGCGGCCGGCGGCCACATCCCGGCCCACACAGCCACCCTCTCCACGGCCGCCTACCAGAAGCTGGACCCGCAGAACGAGTACGCCTCCGCCATGGACCACCAGGCCACCGAGCCGAAGGTGTGGTTCGCCGGGTCCACCGGCATCCTCGCCCAGCGCGTCGGCCCCGTCGTCGTCGCCTCCACGATGGGCTCCGCCAAGCCGGACACCGCCGCCCGCCGCATGCGCACAGCGCTCGCCCAGCTCCTCGCCATGAAGAACCCCATGGACGGCATGACCGCCGCCGAAGGAGGTGCGGCCGCGTGACGGCGACCAGCGCCCAGCCCATCGCAGCACCCGCACGCGCGAGAACGGCCACCGCGGGCGCCACCCTGCGCCGCGGCCAGGGCTTCCAGCACGGCGGCTGGTTCGTCGCCCCGTTCCTGGCCCTGTTCGCCCTGTTCGTCATCTGGCCGCTGCTGCGCGGCATCTACCTCAGCCTCACCGACGCCAACATCACCGGCGAGGGCGAGAGCTTCGTCGGCCTCGACAATTACCGCGAGGCCCTCAAGGACCCCCTGATGTGGGACGCGCTCGGCCACAGCGCGTACTTCACGCTCCTGGTCGTCCCCTGCATCACCGTCCTCGCCTTCCTCCTCGCGATGCTCGCCCACCACATCGAACGCGGGAAGTGGCTGTGGCGCCTCTGCTTCTTCGCGCCGTTCCTCCTCCCGTCCACCGTCGCGGGCAACCTGTGGCAGTGGCTGTTCAACCCGGGCACCGGAATGGTCAACCACGTCTTCGGCATCGAGACGCCGTGGCTGACCGACAAGGCGTACGCCATGCTCGCCCTCGTCATCGAGACCCTGTGGTGGACCGTCGGCTTCAGCTTCCTGCTCTACCTCGCCGCGCTCCAGTCCATCCCCGGTCACCTCTACGAGGCCGCCAAGCTGGACGGCGCGAACGCCTGGCACCGCATGGTCCACATCACCCTGCCGATGCTGCGCAACATCACCGGCCTCGTCATCGCCCTGCAGATCCTCGCGTCGCTCCAGGTCTTCGACCAGGCCGTCGTGATGATGGACTTCGGCCCCGGCCCGGAGGAATCGACCCGCACCTTCGTCCAGTTCACCCTCGAAGAGGGCTTCACCAGCTACCGCGTGGGCTACGCCTCCGCCATCTCCGTCATCTTCTTCGTGATCATCGCGGCCGTCGCCCTGGCGAGGATGTGGCTGCTGCGCAACCGTGAGGAGGCCGCCCGATGACCACCAAGGCGTGGACGCCCAGCCAGATCGTGCTCACCCTGCTCGGCACCGCCGTCTCGGCCGTCTTCCTCGCCCCGTTCGCGTGGGGTCTGTTCACGTCCCTCAAGTCGGAGACCGAAGCCGTCGAGGTCCCGCCGCACTGGCTGCCGAAGGACTGGACGGGCCAGGCATGGAAGGCCCTCTTCGAGTCCGGCAACATCACCAACTGGTTCGTGAACTCCCTGGTCGTCTCGGTCTGCGTGACGTCGGTGGTGCTCCTCGTCAGCGCCCTCGCCGGCTACGGCTTCGCCCGCACCGAGTTCCGCGGCAAGAACGTCCTGCTGGGCCTGGTCATGGCGGGCCTGATGGTCTCCCCGGCCGTCCTCGGAGTCCCCCTGTTCACCACCGTCCAGCAGATGGGCATGGTCGACACCTACTGGGGCATGATCCTGCCGCAGTGCGCGCCCGCCGCGATGGTCTACATCCTCTACAAGTTCTTCCAGGGCATCCCGCGCGAACTCGAAGAGGCCGCGTTCATCGACGGCGCGGGCCGCTGGCGCGTCTTCTTCACCATCGTCCTCCCGCTCTCCCGCCCCTCCCTCGCCGCGGTCGGGATCTTCACCTTCATCGCCTCGTGGAACAACTTCCTCTGGCCGTACATGGTGACCAACAACCCCGACCTGATGACCATGCCGAACGGCATAGCCACCGTGATGAACTCCTACGGCATCCAATGGGCCCAACTCATGGCCGGCGGCCTGATGGCAGGCCTGCCCCTGATCATCGTCTTCGTCTTCTTCCAGAGGCAGATAGTGGCGGGCGTCGCACATACAGGCTTGGCAGGGCAATAACGACCTTCTTTCAGGGGCGCGGGGCTGTGCCTGATGTGCGGCTCCGCCGCGTGGGCGCGACCAGCCCCCACAAACCCGCAGCCGCCACTCAAACAGAACCACCCACCCCCGAAAGGCGCACATGCACACCGCCCGCTTCACCCTCAACCCCGCCTTCACCATCGGCGAAGTAAACCCCCGCCTCTTCGGCAGCTTCGTGGAACACCTCGGCCGCTGCGTCTACACCGGCATCTTCGAACCCGACCACCCCACAGCCGACGAAGCCGGCCTCCGCCAGGACGTCCTGGACCTCGTCAAGGAACTCGGCGTCACCGCCATCCGCTACCCCGGCGGCAACTTCGTCTCCGGCTACAAGTGGGAGGACTCCGTCGGCCCCGTCGAGGACCGCCCCCGCCGCCTCGACCTCGCCTGGCGTTCCACCGAGACCAACCGCTTCGGCCTCTCCGAGTACATCGCCTTCCTGAAGAAGATCGGCCCCCAGGCCGAGCCCATGATGGCCCTCAACCTCGGCACCCGGGGTGTCGCCGAGGCCCTCGAACTCCAGGAGTACGCCAACCACCCCGCCGGCACGGCCCTGTCCGACCTCCGTGCCGCACACGGAGACAAGGACCCCTTCGGCATCAACCTCTGGTGCCTGGGCAACGAGATGGACGGCCCCTGGCAGACCGGCCACAAGACGGCGGAGGAGTACGGCCGGGCCGCCGCCGAGACCGCCCGCGCGATGCGCCAGATCGACCCGGGCGTCGAACTCGTCGCCTGCGGCTCCTCCAGCCAGTCCATGCCGACCTTCGCCGCGTGGGAGGCGACGGTCCTGGAGGAGACGTACGACCTCGTCGACTACATCTCCCTGCACGCCTACTACCAGCCCGAGGACGGCGACCTCGACTCCTTCCTGGCCTCCGCCGTCGACATGGAGTCCTTCATCGAGAACGTGGTCGCCACCGCCGACCACATCGGCGCGAAACTGAAGTCGAAGAAGAAGATCAACCTCTCCTTCGACGAATGGAACGTCTGGTACATGTCGGAGTGGCACGAGATCGAGAACTCCGGCACGCGGGACTGGGCGGAGGCCCCCCGCCTGCTGGAGGACAACTACAGCGTCACCGACGCCGTCGTCTTCGGCTCGCTCCTCATCGCCCTGCTCCGGCACGCCGACCGCGTCACGGTCGCCTGCCTCGCCCAGCTCGTCAACGTCATCGCGCCGATCATGACCGAGCCGGGCGGCAAGGCCTGGCGCCAGACCACGTTCTTCCCCTTCGCGCAGGCCGCCCGGCACGGCCGCGGCCAGGTCCTGGACGTCCGCGTGGACTCGCCGACGTACGAGACGAAGAAGTACGGCGAGACCGACCTGCTGCACGCCACCGCCGTACGCGCCGAGGACGGCACGGTCACGGTCTTCGCCGTCAACCGCGGCCGCACCGACGCCCTCCCGCTCGAAGTCGCCCTGACCGGCCTCGACCTCACCCGGGTCGTCGAGCACAGCGCCCTCGCGGACGCCGACCCCGACGCCCGCAACACCCTGGACGACCCCGAGCGGGTCGCCCCGCACCCGGTCGACGGCACGGCCCTCCAGGACGGCACGCTGAGCACCGTCCTGGAGCCGCTGTCCTGGAACGTGATCCGGCTGGCGTAGGCGGACCGGGCGGGTCAGCGTTCGATGCGCGGCCGGGCGGCCGAGGACGGCATCGTCTCCGTCGAGCCGACCGCCCAGTAAGCGTCCGACCCGGGCACAGTGGTGAGGGAGTTCATGACGACGGGGGTCGTGGCCAGCGGCCCCCGCTCGCTCACCCAGGCCGTGCCGTCCCAGCGCAGATAGTGGGCCCGGGCCTGGTCCCAGAAGTCCCAGCCGGAGATGCGGTCGGGGCGGCCCTGCGCGTCCGCCACGATGCCGGTGAGCACTCCCACGCCGAACGGTGCCGTGACGTACTCCCAACCGGTGCCGTCCCCGTGCAGCAGCCGTACGCCGGGTGGCTTGCCGGGCGGGCCGCCGACGCCGTAGTCGTAGCCCGTCATCCAGATGTCGTCTCGGGCGACCGGAAGCAGCCCGGTGAAGCCCGCCCGGATGCCGCCCGGTGCCGGCAGCACGGTCCAGGAGTCACCGTCCCAGCGGGCGACGAGCTCGCCGCCGTAGACCCAGACGTCCCCGCAGGGTGCGCGGTGCACGCCCGAGGGGGCGACGGTGGTGGTGGCCGGGGGCGCCTCCAGCCAGGTCCAGTCTCCCCCGTGGCCGTGCAGCAGCACCGAGCCGGCGCTGTTCCGCCCGGAGACCCATACGTGGCCCCTGGGGCCGGTCGCGACCGCGGTGAGGGAGGTACCGGCCGTTCCGCGCCCGGGGAAGTCGGCCTCCTTCCAGGTCAGCCCGTCCCCGACGAGGAGCCGGGCGGTGCCGGAGGTGTCCGTGCCGACGGCCCAGGCGGAACCCCCGGTCGTGGCGGCGACCGAGCCGAGGTAGCCGTGGAAGCCGGGGACGGTCCGTTTCCAGGCCGTGCCGTCCCATACGAGTGCCAGCGCCGTCCCCCGGACGCTGCCGCCGCGCCCCTCCTCGCCCACGGCCCAGGCGAGGCCCGGACCCGCGGCCGCCACGTCGAGCAACTGGGCCGCCGGGGTGGCCTCCGGGGCGGTGACCGCCTCCCACTCGCGTGGTGCGTCGCCGGCCCGGCCGGACGCGGCGCCCGCCTTACCGACGCCCACCGAGGCGAGTCCGAGACCCGCCCCCGCACCGACTAATCCGCTGACGAAACGTCTTCTTCGCACGAGGTTCCCCTCCCTGTCGACAGCCCTGAAGGGCACAACACGGTGGCCCAGCCCGCCGGAGAAGGCAATGCGCGCGGACGCCTCGATCCGGTCACACCGGCTTGACCGGCACACCTCCGGCCGCCGCGCCCAGCAGGGTCAGCCGTACGTCCTTCGGCCCGGACGGTGTGGTGCCGTCGGACAACACCGCCAGCGCCAGGGTGTTGGCGCCCCGTGTGCGCAGAATCCCGTTCGGCAGCACGAAAGTGTGCTGCGGCCCCACGTCGTTGATGTACTGGCCCATGTTCCAGCCGTTGAGGAAGATCTGGACGCGATAGGCCCTCTCCGGGTCGTCGTCGAGGACGAGCCCGACCGAGGCGTCGACGCCCGGGTCGACGTCCAGCCGGAAGTCCGTCCGGTACCAGGTCACGCCCTGGCGCCGGTCGTCCCGCGGGAGGTCGGCGTCCTTCCAGTCCGCGTCGTCGTGTTCGGGCAGATGCCAGCCCTCGCGCTCCCCGTACAGCCCGCCGTTGTTCATCGGCCCGCGCACGGGATCGGGCGTGGACGCGCCCTGGACGCGCCACGTCACCTCGGGGGAGCCGCCCTCGAAGGTGACGGCGGTCAGGCCGCGTGCGGCCTTGTGCGTGTCGAGCGCCTTGCCGTCCATGTCGTGCTGCATCGGCCGGACGAGCACGGACAGCACGTGCCGGTCACGCTTCCCGTCCCGCGCCTCGCGGAACCTCTCCCGCAGCTTCTCCGGCAGGTCGAAGACGGCCTTCGCCGTCCAAGTGCCCTGCCGTGCCCGCTTCTTGTCCGGCACCGGCATCCGGTGCGTGCCCAGCGGCTCCCCGTCCAGCCAGGCCATCAGCAGGCCCTGCGTGCCCGTGCTGTACGCGAGGGAGACGGACTCGACGCCGTTCTCGTCGCTCCACTCGCCCCGGTACCAGACGTCGCCGTAGTGGAAGCCGTAGTCGTCGGCGAAGAGCACGGGCTGCCCGTCGGGCACGGGCGTCGTGCTGAACGACGTCGTCCTGTCGGCCGTCGTCCAGCCGGAGTCGTCGAAACCGGGCTCGGACTCCGGGTTCTCCGCCCGCCACCGCCAGCCGTCCAGGGCGGGCAGGGCCGGCCGGGTCACACCGGGCAGCGGCCGCAGCGCCAGCAGACTGCCGGAGGCGCTGATCCGCGTGGGCACCGCACGCCCGTTCCACGTCACATGGGTGATCCCGGGCGGTCCCCACACCTCCAGGCCGGTCGCGCCGACGGTGTCACCGGTCAGGTGGACGGTGGAACCGCGCAGGGTGGCGGACCGCAGCAGCGCCGGGCCGTAGACGAGGAGTCGGCCGGACGGCGTCTCGTACGGCCACAGCCGCACGGCCGTCGCGTCGTCGGCGAAGAGCAGCAGCATCGGCGTGTCCACGCCGTCGCCCTCGACCCGCACCCGGCTCAGCCCGCCGGCCCCGAGCGGAGCGGTGATGTTCAGCTTGTTGAGGTTCCAGGACCACGCGGGCTCCGCGTCCAGCCGCATGGGTGTCGGTTCGTCCGGGCAGTCCAGTACGACCTGCGCCAGATCGCCCCGCCGGCCCGTGAACACGGCGATGTCCTGCCGTCCGGCGGTCAGGCTCAGCATGGGCTGCACGGTGGAGTGCACCAGCGTCCGCTTCCCGAGCCTCAGCCCGGCGGCGATCAGCTTGGCGTCCCGCGCCGGGACGGTGACCGGCACGTCGATCCCGGCGTCCGGCAGCGTCGAGGCGACCGCCTCGTCGGAGTCGTTGCGCAGGACGTAGACGTGCGCGCCGGTGTCGGGGTTGGCCAGGTGGTAGACCTTGATCCGCTCGTCGGTGGCCCGTACGGCCTTCGCCCGGTCCAGTCTGGCGAGGTCCGGCACATGCCGCAGCAGCTGCCCGAGCTGGTGCATCGTGGCGAGCTTGGGCGTGGCGTTGCGGGCCTCGTCGAAGGCCGCGCCGTAGTCGTACGAGGTGTAGACGGCCGGTGCGGGCAGCCAGCCCCAGGAGGTGCCGCCGAAGGTCATGTAGACGTTGTGCAGCGTGATGCCGTTGGCGAGGTGGGTGAGGTAGAAGCGCCGCTCGTAGGCCGCGTCCCGGGTCCGGCGCGCCTCGGCGTACCCCTTGCCGTCGAACCAGGACCCGCCCCACGGGTCGAACCAGCCCCCGCCGGACTCGGGCACGAACCCGGGCGTCCTCGGGCCGGCCGTGGCCCCGCCCTTCGCCCCGCCGGGCCCGAAGTGCCCCCAGTCGGGCGGCACCTCGCCCGGCTCCGGGTACGCGTCGAACCCGTACAGCCAGCGGCCCTTCTCGCCCCCGGTGCCGAACGACCCCGGGGCCCAGTGGCCGTTGCGCCCCTTGTCGTTGTGGAACAGCGGCACGTCGATGCCGTCGGCGCGGACCTTCTCGTACAGGTACGACATGTAGGCGCGCCCGGACGGCTCGTCGACGTGCGCGTCGTACTCGTTCTCGATCTGGTACAGCAGGACCGTGCCCGTGCCCCGGGTGAACAGCCGCTTGGCGACGACGGCGTTGACGGCGGTCAGCCACTCGTCGACGTACCGCAGATACGTCGGGTCGGAGGTCCGGGCCCTGCCCTCGGTCGCGGTCAGCCAACCGGGGAAGCCTCCCGCGTCGACCTCCGCGTTGATGTACGGGCCGGGCCGCACGATCACGTACAGACCGGTCTCGGCGGCCGTCCGCAGGAACAGGTCCAGGTCGCGCACACCGGTGAAGTCGTACCGGCCCGGGGCGGGGGAGTGGTAGTTCCAGGCGACGTACACACTGACGGCGTTGTAGCCGTGGGCACGCATCTTCTCCAGCATGTCCCGCCACAGCGACGGGCTCGGCAGCCGGAAGGGGTGCAGCTCGCCGGACCAGAGCACCAGGCGCCGGCCGTCGACCAGCAGCGAGTACCGGTCGAAGCCGATCTCGTGCCGCCTGCCGTCCGCGCTCGGCACGGGCGGCGGCGGGCCGGTGGGCACGCGGCGTCCCGGGACGGCGGAGGTCGGCGACCCGCTGCCGGTCAGCGCGAAGCCGAGCGCCGCCGTGCCGGCGAGAGCGTGGAAGGTACGCCTGCTGAGCTCCAAGGGAGCGCCTCCTGTTGTGCTGCCGTGCCGTACGTGGTGCTGGTGCGTCATTGTCTACAGGCCGACCGCGACAATGGTGCTATGAGGATCTCGGCACGTGCGGACTACGCGGTACGAGCGGTCGTGGAGCTGGCCGCCCGGCAAGGTGAGGGGCCGGTCAAGGCGGAGGCCGTCGCCTCCGCGCAGGACATTCCCCACAAGTTCCTGGAGGGGATCCTCGGCGATCTGCGCCGCGGGGGTGTCGTCGACAGCAGGCGCGGCGGGGGCGGTGGCTACCGGCTGGCCCGGGAGGCCGCCGAGATCACGGTCGCGGACGTGATCCGGGCCGTGGACGGCCCGATCGTCTCGGTACGCGGCGAGCGCCCGACCGGCCTCGCCTACACCGGCACGGCCGAGCCGCTGCTGCCGCTGTGGGTCGCCCTGCGGGCCAATGTGCGCAGGATCCTGGAGGGCGTGACGGTCGCCGACCTCGCGGCCGGGGCGCTGCCCGAGCCGGTGGAGCGGCTGGCGGCGGAACCGGCGGCGTGGGAGAACCCGTGACGGGCCGCGTCCGTGCCGGTGGGTGATCCTCATCGCGTCCTCGGGGAGTCCTGGGTCTGACGCACTGCACCGCACCTTATGTGTCCACCGACATCCCGCGTGAATTCACGCCACTGTGAATGGCCGGAGAGCGCCCTGGCCGACCCCTCCCGCCCTGCGTACGATGCCACCGCTCCCGGCCTTCACAGCTCCTTCATGGAATGGTCACAGGTCGGGGGTGCATGTGCTGTCGTCTTGACATGCTCATGCCCGCCTCGTGATCCACCCCCCACGAACGGATGGGAGAACCATGGCCGGTGGCCTGCTCCTGAGCGGCGCGATCGCAGCGCTCCTCACCAGCGCACTCCCCGCACAATCCCCGTCCTCCGGGTTCGACGACCCGCCCCCGGACAAGATCGTCATCAAGGTCGCCACGGTGAACGGCTCCGGCTGTCCCGCGGGCACGGCGGCGGTCGCCGTCTCCGAGGACAACACCGCGTTCACGGTCACCTACAGCGACTACCTCGCCCAGGCCGGCGGCGGCTCCGACCCGACCGCGTTCCGCAGGAACTGCCAGCTCAGCCTGATCGTCCACGTCCCCGGCGGCTTCACCTACGCCATCGCGAGCGCCGACTACCGGGGCTTCGCCTCCCTCCAGCCCGGCGCGAGCGGCTCCCAGCGAGCCTCGTACTACTTCCAGGGCTCACCGAGCACGGTGCAGAAGAACCACCCCTTCAGCGGCCCCCTCAACGACAACTGGCAGGCCACCGACGAGACGGACTGGGCCCAGCTGGTCTACGCACCCTGCGGGGTCCAGCGCAACTTCAACATCAACACCGAGCTCCGGGTCACCGCCGGTACCCAGTCGGCCAACAAGGTCAGCTTCATGACCATGGACTCGACGGACGGGGACATCAGCACGGTGTACCACCTGGCGTGGAAGGAGTGCCCGCCGAAGAAGTGACCGTAGGAACGGTGCGGTCCACCTCGGGGTGGGCCGCGCCCGGCAACCGCTCGTCCGCTGCTCTGCTACCGCTCTTCGAGCGCCGCCGCGGTCGCCACCACGAAGGCCTCCGGGTTGTCCAGCATGATGTTGTGCCCGCAGTCGGGGACCGCGACGACGGACACCCCGGCCTCGACCAGGGCGTGGGCGCCCGGAAGCGGGCCGTCGTCCTCGGGAAGCAGGAACGTGCGGGGGATCCGCAGCTCCAGGAGGATCTCGCGCATCGTGGGCACCGAGCCGCGGGTGAGGTGGAACGCGCTGCGGTGCAGTGCCTCCCGGCCCGCCAGTCTCATCGTGGCCCACCAGTGCGCCCCGACCCGGTCGCGGACCTCCTCCCACCCGCCGCCGTTCACGAACTCCTCCTCGGAGTAGAAGGCGATGCCGCTGCTGCCCGACGAACCGGGGGCGCGCGGGATCGGGTCGAGGTTGGCGTCGATCAGCACCAGGCGTGAGACCAGGCGAGGATGCCGGGCGGCCAGGACGATGGCGACGGAGCCGCCCATGCTGTGGGCGATGACTTCGGCGCCGGAGACACCGGCCTCCTCCAGGGCGGCGGCGAGCGCGTCGGCGTGCGATTCCAGCGTGTAGTCGAAGGTCGCCGGGCGATCGCTGAGGCCGTGGCCCAGGAGGTCGATCAGCAGCGAGCGACGGCCGGCCAGCCGGGGATCGACCGCGACTTCCGTGAAGTAGGCGGGCGACGTGGCGCCCAGCCCGTGCACGTACACCCGCGGCGGCTCCTGCCCCGGCAACTCGACCCATCTGATGTGATCGCCCTCGGGGGTCACGGCGGCGCTGCGCACGGTCTGCTCTCCTCTGTTCACGGTGGTCCGGGTGGGGAGAGCCATGAGCGTAGCCACAGCGGCGCGAGCCGCCGCCACGGGCTCGGAAAGGCGGTTGAGATCCGCCGTGCGGTCGGCGAGGCTCTTCGGCCATGGAGTTCCTCTGCTTCCACCGCGACAGACCCGGATCGCTTCCCCTGCGCGAGCAACTGGTGGAGGACCACTGGTCCTACATGGACCGGTACGCCGACGAGCTGATCGCCCGCGGCCCCACCTACGCCGATGACGGCGAGACCCCCACCGGCAGCATCCACATCGTCGATCTGCCGGGCCCCGCCGCCGCCCGGGCCTTCGCCTTCGACGAGCCCAACTACCAGGCGGGCGTGTACCGGGACGTACTGTTGCGCCGGTGGCGCAACCTGCTGGGCCGCACCATGTGGGACTTCCCAGGCGGCCCGACGGGCGGCAACCGCTACCTGGTGCTCGGCTTCGGGTCGGGCCAGGCGGCGGACCTCGAAATTCCCTCTGACACCCGTGACGAACTGATCGCGTACGGACCGCTCCTCTCCGACGACGGCAACGCCTGGCTGGGTACGGCGGCGCTGGTGCGGGCGCCCGACGCGGAGGCGGCGCGTGGCGTCCTGACGCGGGGGCGGTACGCCGATATCGAGGTGCACGACTGGGAGTTCGGCGGACGACGGTGAGGAGTGGCCCCGGAGCCCGGTGAAGCGGCTGGGCCCGGGGCCGTGTGTGCCGGTGTCAGCCCTGTTCCACGCCCAGTGTCAGCGCACCGGCGTAGCCGGCCGATGTCGTGCTGCCGAGGGCGGTGAGGGTGAGCAGGCCCGAACGGGCGCCTCCGCCGTCGTAGATGGAGTCCTGGGCGAGAGTGGTGCGGGGGACCGTGTTGACCGCGTACTGGGAGAGTCGCGCGACCTTGGCCGTGATCGTCTCGTCGAAGAAGAGCTGGCCGGTGTGCAGTTCCTGGCCGCCGGTGAAGGAGCCGTCGGAGGTCAGGGTGACGTTCGTGTGGACCTTGATGTGGATGTGCAGGCAGCGGCCCCGGTACCAGCCCGGGTAGATCGTGGTGATCTTCGCGACGCCGCTCGCGTCGGTGAGGACGCCGCCGCGCAGGAACGTGCCGTTGTCGGGCTCGTTGTGGCCGTTGTTCCCGACGAAGCCGGAGTACTCGCCGAGAGCGTCGCAGTGCCAGATCTCCACCAGGGCCTTGTTCAGCGGGGCGCAGGTGTCGTCGTCCACGACCGTGAGGGTCAGTTTCAGGGGGATGCCCGACTTGCCCTCGCTGATGTCGGCGCGAACGTACTGTCCGTCGAGGTAGTAGGGGCCCTCGGTCATCTCCTTCGTGAGGGTGCAGACGGCTGCGGCGGCGACGGGAGCGGTGTTGTCCGCCTGGGACGTGGGGGCGTCGGTCGACGCGGCGACTCCGACGGCCAGGGTCGCGGCGGTGGCGCCGGTGGCCAGGAGGACGGTGCGGCGTCCGACGGGGGATGAGTTGGCGCTCGTCTTGTCTGTCATGGACACGGCAGATTAGAGGCGGATTCTGTCCGTGCGCTGTGAGTTCGGCAAAGTGCTGCGGCGTCAAGTATCTGATGAGACAGGTACTTTATCGACCCCGGATCTCGCCGTGTCGGTCACAGCCGTTGCCGCGCGGGCCATTGACGCGCAAGAGGTTCGATTCTACGGTCCGTTCGAACTTGCGATCGCTGTTCGAGATATCGAGCAGTACTGACACCCCCACCGCAAGGAGGACCGTCATGAGCCGCTTCAGCCCGCGCAGGAGAACCGCCCTGCTCGCCCTCCCCGCCGCCGCCCTGCTCGCCCTCGTCCCGAGCGCGGCGTCCGCGTACCCCAACCCCGGCCGCGTCACCGGCGACGTCGTCACACACGACCCGTCGATGATCCGCACCTCGTCCGGCCAGTACCTGCTCTACGCCACCGGCGGCGGCATCGCCAACAAGACCTCCACCGACCGCACCGCCTTCCGCAACGGCGCCGACGCGTTCACCGCCAGGCCGAGCTGGTGGCGGAACTACTCCTCCGTCCCGGAGGCCTGGGCGCCGGACATCTCCTACCAGGGCGGCAAGTACCTGATGTACTACTCCGTCTCGAAGTTCGGCTCGAACACGTCCGCCATCGGCCTCGCGACGTCCAGCACCGGCCGGCCGGGCAGCTGGACCGACCAGGGCACGGTCTACACGTCGAACTCCGCGAGTGACTTCAACGCCATCGACCCGAACCTCTTCGTGAACGACGACGGCAAGTGGTGGCTGTCCTTCGGCAGTTGGTGGACCGGCATCAAGATGATCCAGATCAACCCCGCCACCGGGAAGCAGCTCTCGTCCAACACCACCCGCTACTCGCTCGCCTCCCGCCCGACCGGCACCAAGGCCGTCGAGGCACCCTTCATCGTCAAGCGGGGCGGCTACTACTACCTCTTCGCGTCCTACGACACCTGCTGCGCCGGCACCAGCTCCACCTACAAGGTGAAGGTCGGCCGCGCCACCAGCGTCACCGGGCCCTACGTCGACCGGAACGGCGTCTCCATGATGAACAACGGCGGCACCCCGGTCCTCGAGTCGCACGGCAGCGTCATCGGCCCGGGCGGTCAGTCGATCATGAAGGACGTCGACGGCGACCTGATCGTCTACCACTACTACGACGGCAACGACAACGGCACACCCAAGCTGGGCGTCAACCTCCTGAACTGGAGCAGCGGATGGCCCGTGGCCTACTGACGGCGGAACCTTAAGGGGCGCGAGGAACTGCGCGAACGACCACGACGCACCCGCGCCCGCCGGACTACCCGGCCTGCCCCATCCCCGCCGCGTTGGGCCAGGCCTGCGCGCCCGGCCACCCTGTGGCAGGCGCCGGGGACAAGCCGTTCGTCCCCCGCACCTGCGCCGCGGTCAGTCCGCCCCGGGCGGGAACCCCCGGCGGGGTGGGACCAGTGGGGGCCGGTGTGGGGACCGGCGCCGGAGCAGGGACCGGCGCCGGGGCTGGAGTCGGGACCGGGGCCGGAGCAGGGATCGGGGCAGGGATCGGGGCCGGCGCCTGGGCGACAGGAGCCAGCGGCGGCGCCGGAGCGGCCATGGGCTGCGGAGCCGACCGAGGCACCGGCTGCGGAGCGGGTTGCGGCACCGGCTGGGGCACCGCTTGAGGCACCGGCTGTGGCATCTGCTGCTGCCCCATCTGCCCGAGCTGGCTCAGCTGGCCTGTCTGTCCCATGGGCGCCGCCGCCGACATCGGCATCCCGCCCGCGGCAGCCGCCGGCACGGCACCCGTGGACGCCGCGGCGGGAAGCGGCATGCCCGTACCGGCGGCCGGGGCGGCTGCGGGGCCCGGACCGCCGATACCGGCGGCCTGAGCGGCAAGGCCCCGCATGCCGGACCCGTTGGTCTCGCTCACCAGACGGTCCACTGCCGCCGTACCCGAGCTGTAGCTGGTCCCATGGCCCAGCTCGGATACGGCGGCTCCCCTCCTGGACGTCCCGTAGAGCACCTGTTCCAGGCCGGACACCAGGCGACGCACGTCCACCTGGGGGCGCACCACGAGACGCAGGAAGCGGCTGGACGAACCGATCTTGTTGCCGCACTCGCGGACCAGGATCCGGTGCTCGGTGAGCATCCGGTCCCGGACCACCGTGCCCTCGGCACCCACGGGGAGGCGCACGAAGAGGAAGTTGCCCTGGGACGGGTAGACCGTCAGACCGGGCAGGGAAGACAGCTGGCTGGCCATGTCGAGCCGGTCGCGGCGCACCTGCTGGAGGCTCTGCGCGTACTCGTTGCCGTGCTCCTTGAGCATGAAGACGACGTGCTCGGCGAAGGAGTTGAGGTTCCACTTGGGGAGCATGGACCTCACCCGCCCGGCGAGCGCCGGGTTGGCGACCAGGTAGCCGAAGCGGATGCCGTGAAGGCCGAAGTTCTTGCCGAGGCTGCGCAGCACGACCACGTTGGGCCGCAGCATCGCCTCCTGGACGACGGACGGCTCCGCCTCGGCGTCCGCGAACTCCAGGAACGACTCGTCGATGACGACCAGGTCCAGGTCGGCCATGGCGTCCATGAACTGGACGATCGCGTGCTTGTGCAGGAAGCCGCCGTCGGGGTTGTTGGGGTTGCAGATGACGGCGACGCGCGTGCCCCTCGCGCGGATGAACTCGGCGTACTGCGCGAGGTCGAGGGCGAAGCCGCTGGACTCCTGGAGCGGGAACATGTCGACCCGCTTGCCGGTCTCCATGGGCTGGTCGGTCCAGCGGCCGAACGTGGGGACGGGGATGGCGAGGGACTCGCGGACCAGCAGGTGGTCGATCCAGGTGATGAGCTCGGTGGAGCCGTTGCCCATCGCCACGCACTGCGGCGGCAGCTGGAGCAGGTTGCACAGCTCGGCCGTGATGGTGTCGGCGCTGCTCGGGTAGTACGTGATGATGTCGCGCAGTCTGCCCGCCATGTCCTCGAACATGGCCGGGGTGGGGAAGTAGGGGTTGCAGGGGATGCAGAAGTCCACCGGCCCGGCTCCGTCGCCGCCCTCGCGCGTCAACGCCGCCATCGAGGGGCTGTGTGCCGCAGTGCTGCGGAACAGCGAGGTGACGTTGTCGGCCATGGAACCTCCGTATGAGGCGGGCCCGTGGGGGACGGACGAACCCGACGTTTAAGGGTGGCCCGCGCGGGGGAGCGCGGGCCACCCTTGGATACGGAGCTTGTGGTGACACTGTTCAACCGTCAGGGAACCAGTCAGAACTTGTGTCCTACCCGTGAAGGGCTGTCAGTAGCCGAACGTGTGGATGGTCGTCGTCCGGTAGGTCTGCCCGGGCCGCAGCACCGTCGACGGGAACTTCGGCTTGTTCGGCGAGTCCGGGAAGTGCTGGGTCTCCAGGCACAGCGCGTCGCCCTGCCGGTAGGTGCGGCCGGACGGGCCGGTCAGGGTGCCGTCGAGGAAGTTGCCGGAGTAGAACTGCAGGCCCGGCTCGTTCGTGGCGATCTTCAGGGTGCGGCCGGAGGACGGGTCGCGCAGGGTGGCGGCGTGCTCGGGCCGGGCGGTGATGCCCTTGTCGAGGACCCAGTTGTGGTCGAAGCCCTTGGCGGTGACCAGCTGGGGGTGCGAGACGCGGATGTCCCGGCCGATCGGCTTGGCGCGAGTGAAGTCGAAGGGCGTGCCCGCGACCTTGGCCAGCTCGCCCGTGGGGATCAGGCCCGCGTCGGTGGGCGTGAAGCGGGAGCCCGCGATCTGGAGCTCGTGGTCCTCGATCGTGCCGCTGCCCGCGCCGGCCAGGTTCCAGTAGACGTGGCTGGTGAGGTTGACGACGGTGGCCTTGTCGGTGGTGGCCTCGTAGTCGATGCGCCAGTCGCCGCGCCGGGTGAGCGTGTACGTCACCTTCGCCTTGAGCGTGCCGGGGTAGCCCATCTCGCCGTCGACGCTCGTGTAGTACAGGTGCAGGCCGACGTCGGTGCCCTTGGTGAACGGCTCGACGTCCCACACCCGCTTGTCGAAGCCCTTGGCGCCGCCGTGCAGGCTCTGCTCACCGTCGTTGACGGAGAGCTGGTAGTCCTTGCCGTCCAGCGTGAACTTGCCCTTGCCGATGCGGTTGCCGTAGCGGCCGATGAGGGCGCCGAAGTACGGGCTCTTGGCGACGTAGTCCTCGAGGGTGGCGAAACCGGCGCTGACGTTGGCGTAGTGGCCCCGGCGGTCGGGGATCTCCAGGGACTGGACGATGCCGCCGTAGGAGAGGACCTTCAGGCGGGTGCCGCCGTTCTCCAGCGACCAGCTGTAGACCTTGGTGCCGTCGGCGAGCTTGCCGAAGAGCGTCTTCACCGGCTTCCTGCCTCCCGTGGCGTGCGCCGTGCCACCGAGCGTGGTGGCGGCGATGCCCGCCGCCGCGGCTCCCGCGATGACCGTACGTCTGTTCAGTTCCATGTGTGCGGCTCCCCTATAAGGAGAGGGCCCCGCCTTTCCGGCGGGGCCCCGATCTGACTTACGAACCGACCTTGCGCTTGTTCCACACGTCGAACCCGACCGCCGCCAGCAGCACCAGGCCCTTGATGACCTGCTGCCAGTCGGTGCCGATGCCGACGAGGTTCATACCGTTGTTCAGCACGCCCAGGACCAGGCCACCGATGATCGCGCCGAGCACGGTGCCGACACCGCCGCTCATCGACGCGCCGCCGATGAACGAGGCCGCGATCGCCTCCAGCTCGAAGTTGAGGCCGGCCTTGGGAGAGGCCGCGTTGAAGCGGGCGGCGAAGACCAGACCCGCCAGGGCCGCGAGCATGCCCATGTTCAGGAAGACCAGGAAGGTGACCTTCTTGTCCTTCACACCCGACAGCTTGGCCGCCGGGAGGTTGCCGCCGATGGCGTAGATGTGGCGGCCGATGATCGCGTTGCGCATCACGTAGCCGAAGCCGACGAGCAGCACACCGAGGATGAGCAGGACGATCGGGGCGCCCTTGTAGCTGGCCAGCAGCATGGTGAGCGTCAGCACGGCGGCGCCGATCGCGACCAGCTTCAGCAGGAACAGCTTGGTGGGCGGGACGTCCAGGTGGAACTCCTGCTGCCGCTTGCGGTCACGGACCTCCTGGAAGATCACGAAGGCGATCATCGCGAAGCCCAGCAGCAGGGTCAGGTTGTGGTAGTTGGTGTTCGGGCCGACCTCGGGCAGGAACCCGTTGGCGACCTTCTGCAGGCCCTCCGGGAACGGGCCGAGCGTCTGGCCCTCCAGGAAGATCTCGGTCAGACCGCGGAAGATCAGCATGCCCGCCAGGGTCACGATGAAGGACGGTATGCCGCCGTACGCGATGAAGAACCCCTGGATGGCACCCGCGACCGCGCCCACGGCCAGGCACAGCACCACGGCGAGGACCCACGGTATGTCGTGTTTGACCATGAACACCGCGGCCATGGAGCCGACGAACGCCGTGAGCGAACCGACCGACAGGTCGATGTGGCCCGCGATGATGACCAGCATCATGCCGATCGCGAGGATCAGGATGTAGCTGTTCTGAAGCACCAGGTTGGAGACGTTGCGCGGCAGCAGCAGGTCGCCGTCGGTCCACACGGCGAACAGCACCACGATCAGGCCCAGGGCGATCAGCATGCCGTACTGCCGCATGTTGCGGCGCATGCCCTCCACCACCAGCTGCAACAGGCCGTCGCCCGCGGCCCCTCCGCTCTTGCCCGACGGCGCGGGGGCCGGGCTCTTGGCGGTCACGTCCGTGCTCATCGGGTTACCTCTTTGTCCTTCGTCATCTGACGCATCAGCGATTCCTGGGAGGCCTCGGCCCGCGAGAACTCACCCGTCAGCCGCCCCGCGGCCATCGTGTAGATGCGGTCGCACATGCCGAGCAGCTCGGGCAGCTCGGAGGAGATGAAGACGACCGCCTTGCCCTGGGCGGCCAGCTGGTCGATGACCGTGTAGATCTCGTACTTGGCACCGACGTCGATGCCGCGCGTCGGCTCGTCCAGGATCAGCACGTCCGGACCCGAGAAGATCCACTTGCTGAGGACGACCTTCTGCTGGTTGCCGCCGGACAGCTTGCCCACCGGCTCGAAGACGGTCGGCGCCTTGATGTTCATGGACTTGCGGAAGCCCTCGGCGACCTGCCGCTCCTCGTGCTCGTCGACCACACCGCGCTTGGCGACCTTGCCGAGGGCCGTCAGCGAGATGTTCCGGTTGATGGTGTCGATGAGGTTGAGGCCGTAGTGCTTGCGGTCCTCGGTGACGTACGCGATCCCGTGCCTGACCGCCTCGGGGACGGTCTTGGTGCGGATCTCCGTGCCGTCCTTGAGGACCGTCCCGGCCGCGTACCGGCCGTACGTCCGCCCGAAGACGCTCATCGCGAGTTCGGTGCGGCCGGCGCCCATCAGGCCGGCGATGCCGACGATCTCGCCGCGCCGCACCTGGAGGGAGACGTCGTCGACGACCTTGCGCTGCTGGTCGATCGGGTGGTGCACGGTCCAGCCCCGGATCTCCAGGGCGGGCGCCACGCCCTCCTCGGGCTCGTGCGGCGACCGCTCCGGGAAGCGGTTCTCCAGGTCGCGGCCGACCATGCCGCTGATGATCCGGTCCTCGGTGGTCTCCGGGGCCTTGACGTCGAGGGTCTCGATGGTCTGGCCGTCACGGATGATCGTCACCGAGTCGGCGACCTTGCGGATCTCGTTGAGCTTGTGGGAGATGATGATCGAGGTGATGCCCTGCTTCTTCAACTCCAGGATGAGATCCAGGAGTTTGCCGCTGTCCTCGTCGTTCAGCGCGGC
Organism: Streptomyces venetus; assembly: GCF_039540295.1. Taxonomy (NCBI): domain Bacteria; kingdom Bacillati; phylum Actinomycetota; class Actinomycetes; order Kitasatosporales; family Streptomycetaceae; genus Streptomyces; species Streptomyces venetus. The sequence goes on along the minus strand of NZ_BAABET010000001.1, from coordinate 334,838 downwards.
GGTCGGCTCATCCAGGATGAGCAGCTTCACCTTCTTCGACAGGGCCTTCGCGATCTCCACGAGCTGCTGCTTGCCGACGCCGATGTCGGCGACGCGGGTGTCCGGGTGGTCGGAGAGACCGACCCGGCGCAGCAGTTCCGTGGCGTGACGCAGGGTCTCGGTCCAGCTGATGATCCCGCGCGTGGCGTGCTCGTTGCCGAGGAAGATGTTCTCCGCGAGGGAGAGGTAGGGCACCAGGGCCAGTTCCTGGTGGATGATCACGATGCCGCGCTCTTCGCTGGCCCGGATGTCCTTGAACTGGCAGACCTCTCCCTCGAAGAGGATGTCGCCCTCGTAGGTGCCGTGCGGGTGGACGCCGGAGAGGACCTTCATCAGGGTCGACTTGCCGGCGCCGTTCTCCCCGCAGATGGCGTGGACCTCGCCCTGACGGACGGTCAGTGAAACGTCCGACAGCGCCTTGACGCCGGGAAAGGTCTTGACGATCGAGCGCATTTCCAGGACGGGTCCCGCCATGGTCGTGCCTTCCATTCAGTGGTGAATCGTCGGTCGGTGGCGGGGACTACTTGAGGTCGCTTGCCTTGTGGTAGCCGGAGTCGATGACGACCTTCTGGTAGTTGGACTTGTCGACGCTCACGGGCTTCAGCAGGTACGCGGGCACGACCTTCACGCCGTTGTCGTAGGTCTTGGTGTCGTTGAGCTCCGGCTTCTTGTCGTTCAGCGCCGCATCGACCATGTTCGTGGCCACCTTGGCGAGTTCGCGGGTGTCCTTGAAGACGGTCTGGGTCTGCTGGCCCGCCTCGATCGACTTCAGGGAGGCGACCTCGGCGTCCTGGCCGGTGACGACCGGCAGCGGCTTGCTCTTGGAGCCGTAGTCGTCGGACTTCAGCGCCGACAGGATGCCGATGGAGATGCCGTCGTAGGGGGAGAGGACGGCGTCGACGCGCTCGCTCTTGTAGGCCGAGGTCAGGATGTCGTCCATGCGCTTCTGGGCGGTGCCGCCGTCCCAGCGCAGCGTGGTGACCTGGTTGAGCTTGGTCTGGCCGGAGCGGACGACGAGCTGCTTCTTGTCGATGTAGGGCTGGAGGACCTTCATCGCCCCGCCGAAGAAGTAGCGGGTGTTGTTGTCGTCGTTGGAGCCGGCGAACAGCTCGATGTTGAAGGGGCCCTTCTTGGAGCCGTCCTTCAGACCCAGCTTCTCGACGATGTAGCTGCCCTGGAGTTCGCCGACCTTCTCGTTGTCGAAGGAGGCGTAGTAGTCGACGTCCTTCGTGCCGAGGATCAGGCGGTCGTAGGAGATGACCGGGATGTTCGCGTCCTTGGCCTGCTGGAGCACGTTGTTCATCGACTTGTTGTCGATGGCGGCGATGATCAGCGCCTTGACGCCCTGCGTGATCAGGTTCTCGACCTGGGAGACCTGCTGGTCCGGGTCGTCCTCGCCGTAGACCAGCTTGGGCTTGTAGCCCTTGGCCTCCAGGTTCTTCTTGACGTAGTCGCCGTCGAGGATCCAGCGCTCGGAGGACTTGGTCGGCATCGCGATGCCGATGGTCCCGCCCTTGGCGTCTCCTTCGCCTTCCTTGCTGCCTCCCTCGCCGCTCTGGCCGCACGCGGACAGGGTCAGGGCGAGGGACGCGGCTCCGGCTATGGCGGCGAGAGCGGCTCTGCGGTTACGCATGATGATCATCCTTGATCTGTGTGCAGGGCTCGGTCCGATGGGCGCGAAGTCGCTCCGGGTGGTCGTGCCGGAAAGACCGAGAAGAGATGTGTCGGATTGTGGTCGGCTGTGTCTTCTTTTGTGAAGCCGAGTTTCCGGAACGTTATGCCGAGATTTCGAACCGTTGCAGAACGCCCGGCAGTCGGGACCCGAGCGGCGCCATGTCGCCGTCCGCGCCGTGACGGGCCAGCAGATCCAGGGCGAGCCGGCCGCGCCGCACCCGCTCCTTGGCCGTGGCCAGGGTCAACTCCCGCATGTGGTGCCCGTACGGGTAGATCCCCGGGGCCTTGGACAGACCGAACTTCAGGTACAACGGGGCCCCGCGCCGGATGAGTTCGGCGACCTCGTACATCCGGACGTAGCCGCCGAGGTCGTCGGGGGCCTCGATGTACATGTCCATCGGAGCGCCCGACACCCGCCGGATCTCGGTGAGGTGATCCAGCGTCAGGTCGCTGGGCACGTTGACCGAGTCGGCGCCCAGCTTCTCGTACACCGCGTACGCCGCCGGGTTGACCGGCCCGATGAGCGCGCTCACCTTGAGGGTCGTGTCGGCCGGGATGATGCCGGCCGCGCGCGCCCGGTGCAGCGTCCACAGCACGCCCTCGTCGGCGACGAGCAGGCACTTGACGCCCAACTCCGTCGCCCGCACGGCGTCTTCGACACACCCGGCGACGGCGTCGTGGCCGCGGGCTCTGAGGCCCGCCCCGCGCGAGTCGGTCCGGGTCGAGCCGCCGATGTCCCAGGTGCCGCGCGGACCGGTGAACAGGCAGAGCTCGATGTCGCGTTCGCCGGTCGCCTCCACCATCTCGGTGATCTCGGCGTCGGTCAGCATCCACACGCCGCTGCCCTGGCTGATCCGGTGGATCGGCACGTCCAGCCGCGAGGCCTCCTTCAGGACCACCGCCAGCGCCTCGGGACCCTCGCAGGAGGGGATCTCGGTGCGCCAGCGGCCGCCGCCGGGGAAGGAGTGCGGCGAGGCGTCGGCGGGGTCGAGGGCGGGCGCGCTCAGGCCGAGTTCGGCGAGCGCCTGCTCCCCGGGCCTGCGGACTGCCGTGGCGGAAGCGTCGGTCACAGGAATGTCCTTCAGTTCGATATTTCGGACGAGGTTCGCGGCTCTGGGTAGGGCAAGGCTGGGGTGTACGCCGGCACGGGAGCCGTCAGGTTGCCCCCGTACCGGCGTACGTCTACGGGCGGAGCAGCACCTTGCCCACCTTCGGATCGCCGGCTCCCACCAGCTCGATGGCCCGCGAGAACTCGGCGAGCGGCAGCTCGTGCGTCACCAGCGGCAGCGGGTCGAGCAGACCGGCCGCGAACACCCGCACCGTGTGCGCCCAGGCGTCCGGCGGAGCACCGAAGACGGTGTGCACCTCCAACTGCTTCACGACCAGGTCCGTCGGATCCAGACCGTCGGCGCCGGGCGCCGGGATGCCGGTCAGGACCAGCCGGCCGCCACGCCGGAGCAGGGCGGCGGAGACCCGGGCGGCGTCCGCGGACCCGGCGGTCTCGATGACGACGTCGAAGTCGTCCGGGAGCTCCTGGTCCTTCGTGCGGAAGTCGGTCGCCCCGTACTGCCGCGACAACTCCTCGCGGTCGTTGCGGGTGCCGACCACCAGCAGTTCGGCCGGCGCGTTCGCCTTGAGGAACTGCACCGCGAACATGCCGAGCGTGCCGGTGCCCACCACGGCGACGCGCTCGCCGGGCCGCGCGTTCGCCTTCAGCGCGGCGGCCGCGATGCACGCGGCGGGCTCCAGCAGGGCCGCCGCGGTGAGGTCGCAGTCGTCGGGGAGGGCGTGCAGGAGACGGGCCGGCAGCGTCAGCGTGGCCGCCATCGCGCCCGGCTGGGTGAACCCGGTCTCCTCGTAACCGGCCGTGCACAGCGTCGTGTCGCCCGCGTGGCAGCGGTCGCAGACCTGGCAGTTGCGGAAGCCCTCGCCGACGACCTTGCGGCCGACGAGGGACCCGGGGACACCGGCGCCCACGGCCTCCACCGTCCCGGACCACTCGTGGCCCGGGGTGAGCGGGTAGCGCACATACCCCTCGGGGCGGTTGCCCTGGTAGACCTCGCGGTCGCTGCCGCAGATGCCGGAGGCGTGGACGCGGACCAGCGCCTCGCCGGCCTCGGGCTGCCGGGGCTCGTGCGGGACGAGGCGGTGCTCGCCCGGGGCGTCGATGACGACCGCGGTGTTCGCGTCGGCGGTGCTCACGTCGCTCCTGAGGTTTTCGAAGGTTTCGGTTGCCGGGTCCGGGTTTGCGCGCTCCGGACGGTCACTGACCGCCCTTGGGCTTGCGCTGCTCCCAGCCCTCCGCCCAGAGGTCGAAGCGGGCCTGCTGCTGGGGGAACTCGGCGGCGGCGTCGACGTCCAGCTCGACGCCGAGACCGGGCGCGTCGGAGACGTGGAAGCAGCCGTCCTCCGGGTTCACCTGCGGGGCGCCCTTGACGACCTTCTTGATCTCCGCGTCGGCGAAGTCGTTGAAGTGCTCCAGGATCTTGAAGTTCGGGGAGGTGAAGCCGACCTGGAGGGAGGCGGCGGTCAGGACCGAGCCGCCCACGTTGTGGGGGGCCACCAGCATGTAGTGCGTCTCGGCGGTCGCCGCGAGCTTCCGGGTCTCCCAGATTCCACCGATGTGGCCGACGTCCGGCTGGATGATGTCCACGGCCTGGCTCTCGAACAGCTCGCGGAACTCGATCCGGTCGTGGATGCGCTCACCGGTGGCCACCGGCATGTCGACCTTGGCGGCGACCTTCTCCAGGGCCTTGAGGTTCTCCGGCGGGACCGGCTCCTCCAGCCACGCCGGCTTGAAGGGTGCGAGCTCCTTGGCCAGGCGTACGGCCGTGGCGGGGGAGAAGCGGCCGTGCATCTCCAGCATCAGCTCCGCCTCGGGGCCGATGGCGTCGCGTACGGCCTCGATCAGGGAGACGGCGTACAGGGTCTGCTCGTGGTCGAGCTCGAAGTGCCCGGTGCCGAACGGGTCGATCTTCAGCGCCCGGTAGCCGCGCTCCATCACGCCCTGAGCGGCCTTGTGGTACGCCTCCGGAGTCCGTTCGGTGGTGTACCAGCCGTTGGCGTACGCCTTGACCTTGTCGGTGACCTTGCCGCCCAGCAGCTGCCAGACGGGGACGCCGAGGGCCTTGCCCTTGATGTCCCAGCACGCCATCTCGATGACGGCGATACCGGACATCACGATCTCACCGGCGCGGCCGTAGTCGCCGTACTTCATGCGCTTGACGAGGTCCTCGACAGCGAAGGGGTCCGAGCCGAGAATGTGGTTGGCCTGGGCCTCCTTCAGGTAACCGAGAAGGGCGTCGGTGTGTCCCAGCATCCGGGTCTCGCCGACTCCGGTGATTCCCTCGTCGGTGTGCACCTGGACGTACGTCAGGTTGCGCCACGGCGTCCCGACCACGTGTGTGCTGATTCCGGTGATGCGCACGGCGGTTGTCCCTCGCAGCTTCGTCGGCTCAGTTCCGTCAGTCATTCAGTTCAGTTCGACGTGTTCGAGATTTCGTCACACGTTCGAAATGCTGGCGTGACAGTAAGGACGGGGCGGTGGGGGTGTCAATGGGTCACGCGCATAACGGTTTCGACAGTTTCGAAACCACGGGTGGGGTGTGTCCCTACAGAACCTTCACAGCTGGATCTAGGAACGTGACCGACGCGGAACTTAATCTTCCCGCGTCATGGACTACTGCGACCCGTGCCGACGGCACCTCAACGGCGCGCTGGCCTGCCCCGGGTGCGGCACCTCAGCGGAATCGGTGCGCCGGCCCGCGTGGGAGTACGGGGCTGCGCCCGAAGGCGGCGAGAGTGTTCACGAGGGCCCGGGCGGTTCGGACGGGGCCGACGGTGAGCGCGAAGACGTCGGTGAGCGCGATGACGTCGGTGAGCGCGATGACGTCGGTGAGCCGCCGGGGCGGGCCGCTCGGCGGCGTGGCCGTGGAAGTGGGCACGGGGCGGTCGCCGATGGCCCGGGCGGCGGGTCGAGCCGGCGGGACCGGAAGGCCGCGGCACACCGCAGACGGCGGCGCCGGACCCTGTTCGTCGCGGCGGGGTTCGTGCTCGCGGCGGGTGGGCTGAGTCTGGCGGAGCTCGGTATGGACGCGCCGAGGTCGGCGCCGAAGCCGGCGGCTGCCGGGGACGAGTCGGCGGACGGTGACGCGTCGGCCGAGGCGGACGAGACGGGTCGGCCGAAGGGGGGCGACGCGTCGAGGTCCGCTTCTCCGGGGGTGTCTGACTCTCCGTCGGCTTCCGGGTCTCCGAAGCCTGAGAAGTCGGAGAAGGCGGAGGAGGCGGAGAAGGGGGAGGACGTCGAGCCGTCGAAGTCCCCCGAGTCGACCGTGGGGGACGCCGCGCCCGCTCGCCCTACCTCTGCCCCCACCTCGGCCCGGCCTGCCCCGGCCCCGACGCGGACGGCGGCTCCCGCGAGCCCGACCCCTGCGCCGGAGCCCACCCCGACGGAAAAGTGCAACCGCTTTCTGTGGTGGTGCACGTAGCGCGTGGGGTCGGGGCCGCGCCGGGGGGTGTCCGTCCTCGGAACGGCGCGACGCGGTCACCTACCGACTAACTGGCATCACACGCGCCGCCCACTGCGGGCGAACACCCCCCGACACGTCCCCTCACGCACGTACCCAGCTGCGGGCAGTCGTGCCCCTAGCTGCGGGCATGCGTGCCGCTAGGGGCGGCACGGGTGGGCGCAGCGGCACCTCGCTCCGCCGAGCTGCGCAACGCCCCGCCCCGGGCACGGACGCCGAGCACTTGGCACCGGTGCTGCGGGCATGCGTGCCGCTAGGTGCAGCGGCACCTCGTCGCGCCGGGTTGCGCAACGCCCCGCCCCGGGCACCGACGCCGAGCACCTCGCACCGGTGCTGCGGGCATGCGGGCCGCTAGGTGCAGCGGCGCCTCGTCGCGCCGGGTTGCGCAACGCCCCGCCCCGGGCACCAACGCCGAGTCCCGGAAGACACCGGCAGCGCCCGCAGGTCAGCCCAGCATCCCCCGCAACGCATCCCGCAATGCCACCCGCTCCCCCTCCGACAGCCCAGCCAGCGGCTCCCTGGCGAAGCGCAACGACTCCCGCAGACTCCGCGCCACCCCCCGCCCTTCCTCCGTCGCCACCGCCACCTTCACCCGTCGGTCCGCGGGATCGGACTGCCGCTCCACCAGCCCCCGCGCCTCCAGCCGGTCCACGATCCCGGTCACGTTCGACGGCTCGCACTTCAACCGCTGCGCGAGCCTCCGCATCGGCAGCGGCTCAAGGCACAGCAGGCTCAGCAGCCGGGCCTGCGCGCCGGTCAGCGCATGTTCCGCCGCCGCCTCCTCGTAGTCCTCGTGGAACCGCGCCACGACCTCCCCGATGAGCTCCACGACCTCCAGGGTCAGGGCATCGGGACGGTTGTTTCGGGGAGTCGGTGTGGTGGACGCCATGGGATCGAGGGTACCCGGTTATTTGACAGCCTGAAATTTTCAGGAGCATGGTTGTTTCAGTTGCTGAAACATTCGACACTGGCATCGAGCCACAGAGGACAGGCGCACCATGACCGACACCACCAGCCTCCCCGCCGTCAGCCGCGAATGGCACCTGGCGAGCCGTCCCGTCGGCTGGCCGAAGCCCGAGGACTTCGCCTTCGTCGAGACGGAGATCCCGCAGCCCGGTGAGGGCCAGGTCCTCGTGCGGAACAAGTACCTCTCCGTGGACCCGTACATGCGGGGCCGCATGAGCGACGCGAAGTCCTACATCGCCCCGTTCGAGCTCGGCAAGGTCATGCAGGGCGGTGCCGTCGGCGAGGTCGTGGCCTCCAACGCGGAGGGCCTGGCCGTCGGTGATCACGTACTGCACTTCCTCGGGTGGCGCGAGTACGCCGTCGTGTCCGCGAAGAACGCCGTGAAGGTGGACCCGGAGGCCGCGCCGCTGTCGACGTACCTCGGTGTGCTCGGCATGACGGGGCTGACCGCGTACGCCGGTCTGCTGCGCACCGCCTCCTTCAAGAAGGGCGACACCGTCTTCGTGTCCGGCGCCGCCGGCGCCGTGGGCGGTCAGGTCGGGCAGATAGCCCGGCTCAAGGGCGCCGCACGGGTCATCGGGTCCGCCGGGTCCGACGAGAAGGTGAGGCTGCTCGTCGACGAGTACGGCTTCGACGCCGCCTTCAACTACAAGGACGGGCCGGTGAGCGAGCAGCTGCGCGCCGCCGCCCCGGACGGGATCGACGTCTACTTCGACAATGTGGGTGGTGACCATCTGGAGGCCGCCATCGGGTCGCTCAACGAGGGTGGACGGATCGTCGTCTGCGGCATGATCTCGGTCTACAACAACACCGAGGCCGCCCCGGGCCCGAGGAACCTCTCGCGCCTCATCGCCACGCGCGGCCGTATCGAGGGCTTCCTGGTCGGGGACCACTACGACCTCCAGCCGGAGTTCGTGCGCGAGGTCGCCCCCTGGGTCGCCTCCGGTCAGCTCAAGTACCGGGAGACCGTCGTCGAGGGCATCGAGAACAACCTGGAGGCGTTCCTGGGCGTGCTGCGCGGGGACAACACCGGGAAGATGATCGTCAAGGTCTGACGCCTTCTGTTGGATTCCGGCATGCGATAAATTCTTTCCGAATCCGCTCGGCCCGGGCGCGAGCCGCGGCGGACGACAGACGGAACACAACCGCATGCCCATCCAGCAGTCCGACGTCCTGTACACCGCCGTCGCCACCGCCGAGGGCGGACGCGACGGAAGGGTCGCCACCGACGACGGCAAGCTCGAGGTCGTCGTCAGCCCGCCGAAGGAACTGGGCGGCAGCGGCGCCGGGACCAACCCGGAGCAGCTGTTCGCCGCCGGGTACAGCGCCTGCTTCCAGGGCGCTCTCGGTGTCGTCGCCCGTGAGGCGGGTGCCGACCTCACCGGATCGACGTTCCCCAAGCTCTCAACTTCGTTCGAGCAGGGGAGACCCCTATCGCGAAGGTCGGCCTCGGCAAGAACGGGGACGGGTTCGGGATCATCGTCGAGATCTCCGCCGACATCCCCGGGGTGGAGCCGGGGACCGCGCCGGCGCTGATCGAGAAGGCCCACCAGGTGTGCCCCTACTCGAAGGCGACCCGCGGGAACATCAGCGTGACGCCGGCCTGACGGTCGTCGTTGGCTACGTGGAGGCCGCACCCTTGGACGTGGGGTGCGGCCTCTACGCGCCGCCGGTCAGGCGGCCAGGGTCGCCTTGTGGATCGCCCGGGCCAGGCGGTCGTTCTCCGGGGCCGCGCCGCCGGGGAAGGCGAAACGGCGGCGGGTGTAGCCGTAGGCGAGGCCGCTCCACGGGTCCGCGAAGGCCTGCGAGCCGCTCGCGCCGCTGTGCCCGATCGTCCCGGCACCGAGGAACGGGTGCCACGTGTCAGCCGTCGTCTGGAACCCCAGGCCGAACGACTTGTGGGCACGTGCCACCAGGTCGTAGCCGACCGAGTGGAACTGGCCGAACTCCGCGACCGTGTCCGGCTTCAGCAGCGGTGCCTGCTGGCCCACCTCGCTGATCGCCGCCGCGTACATCCCGGCCAGCCCCCGCGCCGAGGCCACTCCGCCCACCGACGCCGGGCCCTTGGCCCGGACCAGCGGCATGTTCGGCAGTGCGGCGAGGTCGGTCGGTTCGGCCGCGTTGCGGTTGAAGGCGATCGAGGCGAGCGTGTGCGGTCCGTCCGGGGTCGCGTCGAGGACCGCCTGCTGTTCAGGGGTCGGGGCCATAGGCTGGGTGGGGCGGAAACGCGGTTCGTCGGATGCGGGCAGGCCGAGGTGGAGGTCCAGGCCGTACGGGGTCCTGACGCGCTCCTGGTAGACCTCCTGGAGCGTGCGGCCCGTGGCACGGCGTACGACCTCGCCCACCAGGGCTCCGCTGACCAGCGCGTGATAGCCGAACGCCGTGCCGGGACGCCAGAACGGGCGCTGGTCGGCGAGGCGTTCGGCGAGGTGCCGGTCGTCGGCCAGCTCGGCCAGGGTGAAGCCGGTGTCCGTGCCGACCACACCCGCCCGGTGCGCGAGCAGTTCGCGCAGGGTCAGGGCTCCCTTGCCCTCGGCCGCGAACTCCGGCCAGTAGTACGTCACCTTGCGGTCCAGTTCGAGCGTGCCGTCCTGGACCAGGAGGGCCACGACCAGGTAGGCGGCGCCCTTGGTGGACGAGAACACGCCATACAGGGCGTCCGCCTCGGTCCCCGCCCACAGGTCGACCACCTTCCGGCCATGGACGTAGGCGCACAGCTGGCCCTCGTAGTCAGGGCGTTCCCCGGCCACGAACGCGGCGAACTCCTCGCGTACCCCCTCGAAGCCGTCCGCCACGGTGCCGTGGATCTCCTGCGTCATCCGTTCTCCTTTGCTGAACCGCTGTGTGCCACTGTGAACAATGCCTCCGCCACCTGCGGGAATTCCCCCTTGGGGTGGTCCCGGAAGAGTGGTTCGGTGCCGAACAGGACCGTCCGGTCGCCGCTGACCACCGAGGCGTTGCCGGCCGCCGCGGCCGGGCCGCCGGTGCCGTCGCGGAGCGGGCGCCAGTGTCCGGAGACGAGCGGGTTTCCACTCGCGTACGACTGCTCCGCGCGGACGCCGGGGCCGAGGTCGGTGAACCAGACCGGGGCGTAGACGAAGGTGTGGGCGGGGGCGCCGCGCGTGACGCTGCCCGTGTTGCGGGTCCGTACGACGCCGTTGGCGTCCGGGTTGCCCTCGACCGGCTTGACGGCCAGCCGGTCCGTCGCCGCGTTGAGGGCCGCTCCGGTCGCACCCCGGCCCACGAGGCCGTGGCCGTCGAGGAAGGCGTCCAGAGCGCTGCGGGCGGCGGCGGTCAGGCCGGCCGGGTCCAGGTCGGCGGAGACCATCAGCACGTCCGTGCCGGACCAGTCGAAGCCCGCGTTCAGCACGGCCGTCGAGACCGGTGTGACCTCGAAGTCCATCTCCCGCAGCGCGAACAGCTCACCCGGTGTGACGGCCGCGGCGACCCGGAGGCGGTGCAGGGGCGCGCCGCCCGTGAGGCGGGTGGCCGTGAAGGAGACATCGTGGGTCCGGGCCGCGGTGAGCGCCTTGCCGCGTGCCGACGCCGGCACGATCGCGCTGCCGTCCGGTGCCCGGCGGACCGGGACGCCCTGCCGGAGGAGGGAGTTGAGGGCGGCGACCTCGCGCGGGTCGGTCAGACGCAGACGGAGGTCACCGTGCCCGGGGACATGAGCCACGGGGGCGGCTTCCGTCACCGGGCGCAGGGGCGCGCCCTTCAGGCTGCCCGACGGCACCTGCTCGACGGTGGCGCCCCACAGACGGCCCAGGCTCCAGCCCGAGATGTCGTACATCACCGACACCTTGCCGCTGATGTCCCGGCCGTCGGCCAGCAGCACGTTCGCCATGCCGCGCTTGGGCTGGTGCAGGTCGACGACGTAGGAACCCCGGGGGTACGTGCGTCCGGCCAGGCGGAAGGGCCGGGTGGCCCGGGTGACCCGGACGTCGTTGGCGAGGAGGTGGTCGACGAGGCGGGCGGCGGCCGGGGCGGAGCGCTGGGTGCGGGAGTCGCCGGGCGGGATGACGTACGCGCGCGGGAAGGTGGTCGTGTAGACGTCCTCCGGGCCGATGCCGGGGACGCCGGGGACCGTCCGCGGTGACACCGGCACCTGCGGGGCGCCCGTCGCCCCGCGCCGGAAGACCTCGATCTGGTCGGCGACGAGCGAGGCGCGGTGCTCACGGACGTGGTCCAGGGTCGCGCGGATCGCCGCGCCCGCCACGGCCGTGTTGACCGCCGAGCGGCGGCGCAGCTCCGGGACCGGGAGCTGGTCGTACTCCTCGTTGTTCACCGCCAGCGGGATCTCCACCGTGTGCGCGGCCACCGTGCCGTGGAAGGCCGCGTACTGCGGGGTGAAGATCGGCGGCCAGTCGTCCCAGCCCTCCTCCTGGTCGCGGAAGGGGATCTGGGCCGGTTCCACGCCGTCCTTCGCGGGTGTGTAGCCGAGGGCGTTGACGGCGGACTCCATGCCGAGGGCGTTGGCGTACGAGTTCTTCAGGAACAGGTCGTACTCGTAGTTCTCGCCGTGCGGGGGAGTGGTGGGCTCGATGAGGGTGCCGTTGACGTAGCCGTGCAGGTCGAGCAGGACGGCCGGCTGTGTGTCGAGTTCGATCCGCCGCATCGCCCGGGACTCGGGCTGGGAGGCGGTGACGAAGTCGCGGTTCAGGTCGAAGCCGTTCGCGTTGGCGCGGGTGCCGGCGATACGGCCGTCCGGGTTGGCCGTGATGTTGAAGTACAGGCGGCTGTGCGCCAGGAGGTCGCGGGTCTTCGCGTCCTTGGCCGTCGCGAGCTGCTCGATGATCTTCAGGGAGGCGTCCGTGCCCTCCCACTCGTTGCCGTGGATGTTGTTGTTGACGAAGACCGGCGTCTTGTACGCGCGCTTGATCTCGCGGGACTTCGCGGCGGTCGCGGGCGCGTTCTCGATCAGCTCGCGCATCCGGTCCTGGGCGCGTGCCTGACCGGTGGTCTCCGGGGCGGTGACGGTGACGAGGTAGAGCCGGTGGCCACCGGCCGAGCGGCCGGTCACCTCCACGCTCACACGGTCGCCGAGGCGTTGCAGGGCGTTCAGCTTCGGTGCGATCGCGTGGTACGGGGTCAGGCCGAGCTTCAGGGACTTGTCGCCGGGGTTCCCGGGGTCGGGGGAGAGGGGCTGCCTGCGGGGGTAGCCGCGGGCGGCCGTCCTGGTGGGAGTCTCCTCGGCGGCGGCCAGGGCCCGCCGGGCCGCGCTCGCGGGAGCCTCGGCCGCGCGGTCGTCCAGGGCGGAGCCCTCGCGGGTGACGGGTAACGGGTCGGCGCCTGCCGTGTCGGGGGCGAGCAGGAGCGAGCCCGCCGTGGCGAGGGCCAGGGCGGCGATCAGTGCAGGTCTCGCGGGAACGCTTCTCGTGGTGCGCACGCGTACCTCCTCCGGGGCTTCCTGAGATCGGTACGGCGAGGTGTACCGGTTCGACTCAACGGCAACAAGGCCGCGTTGGTGTCACCGGTGCCCCGGACGGCCCCTTCGGGGAGTGTTCCGGCCTGCCCCGATAGGGTTTTCCCATGCGCGATCTCGGGGTGGGTTTCCGGTACCTGCTGAAGGGCCAGCGGTGGGTGGCCCGGCACGGCAGGCAGTACGGCTTCGGGCTGCTCCCGGGCCTGATCACCCTCGTCCTGTACGCGGCGGCGCTCGTCGCACTGGCGTTGTGGGGCGAGGACGCGGTGGCCTGGGCGACACCGTTCGCCGACGACTGGTCGAGCCCGTGGCTCGGGCTCTTCCGGGGCTTCCTGACCGCCGTACTGTTCGCCCTCGCCCTGCTCCTCGCCGTCGTGACGTTCACCGCGGTGACGCTGCTGGTCGGGCAGCCCTTCTACGAGAACCTCTCCGAGAAGGTCGACCGGGACGTGTCCCCGGACGGGCACGCCCCCGAGTCGGGCCTGCCGCTCTGGCGCGAACTGTGGATCTCCGCCCGCGACAGCCTCCGGATCGTCGTCCGCGCCGCCCTGTGGGGCGTGCTGCTGTTCGCCTGCGGGTTCGTCCCGGTGGTGGGCCAGACGGTCGTCCCGGTGATCGGGTTCTTCGTCACCGGGTTCTTCCTCACCGAGGAACTGACCGCCGTCGCCCTCCAGCGCCGCGGCGTCGAACTGCGCACCCGCCTCACCCTGCTCCGTACCCGCAAGACCCTCGTCTGGGGCTTCGGCACCCCGCTGGCCGTGGCCTTCCTGGTGCCCTTCGTGGCGGTGTTCCTGATGCCGGGCGCGGTCGCGGGCGCCACCCTCATGGCGCGGGAGCTGCTGGGTGAGGAGATTCAGGAGGGTGGCGAGGAGGGCGACGGGGCCGTCACCGCTGCTCCGCAGCCACCTTCAGGATGGCCCGCACCTGGGCGATGATGTCCAGCCGGTTGCGCACGAACTCCGGGTCGGTGACCTCGGTGGTGTTCCCGGCGCCGAACTGGAGGACGGGCGTGTGCACATGCCCGCCCGGCAGGCGGTCGTGCAGTCCCAGCCGGTCCCGCAGCAGCGTCGCCCGGTAGGCGATCTCGTTGGAGAGGTAGTCACCGCCGCCGCCCGCCCTCGCGGTCGAGCCGGGGGTCGGCCCGTCGGGGCGGACGACGGGCTCGGTGCCGCCGGCCGGGATCTCGGTGACGCTCGTGTTGTCGTACACGGGGAAGCGGCCGGTGTCCGCGGCGACGATCGCGGCGTACGGCAGCGTGGTCGTCGTCCACTGCGGCTGCGAGGCCGGGTCGGTGACGGGCACGGTCTCGGTACGGCCGATGTTGTCGTTGTCCGCGAAGCCGCCCCGCCAGGCCCCGTTGGTCCGCTCCACGTCGAACCGCCCGACCCGGCCCTGGCTCACGGTCGTGAACAGGTCGACCTCCGGCAGGTACGGCCGCAGCGTGCGCTCGACCGTGCCGTCCGCGAAGTCCTGCCAGCGCACCGGGAACACGGCCGTCTCGATCCGGGCCGGGCCGTCCGCCGTCTCGATCACCGTGCCGTCGAGGGCGAGCGCGGTGGCGCCGGACGGGTTGGAGATGCGGATGTCCCGGTCCAGGGTGAACGGGTCGAAGCCGGTGACCAGGATCCGCTTGAGGCCTTTGGCGTGCGCGTAGTTGATGGCCGTCTGGCCGCGCGAGGTGCGCTCCAGCTCGTCCAGCAGCGCGGCCCGCTGCCCGTCGGTCAGGCCGAACCCCGGCTGCCAGGTGCGTACTTCACGCGTCATGCCGAGCCGGGCCCAGTACAGCGGCCGGTCGTCGTCCCGGCTGAGATCCCCGCCGGCCGGACCGCGCCCCTGCGCCCGGTCCACGGCCCGCTGCCACAGCCGCGCCCCTGCCCGCGCGATCGCCCGGCGGGCCTGCCCGTAGGACCGGGCCGTGTCGAGCTCCCGGGCCAACCCCGGTGCCACGGCGTCGAATCCGGAGCGGCGCAGGATCTCCTGCGGGACGGCCTTGCCGAGCCGCTGCTCCTCGACGGTGGGGGAGGGGGCCGCCTCGGCGGCGCTCGCGGTCGTGGGGGTGGTGAGGCCGGTCAGCAGGGCGAGGCCGAGGACGCCGAGGCGAACGCGTATGGAGTTCAAGGAGGTTCAGGCCTTCCGTCGCGGTGGGGGTGCTGCGAGGGCGTGGTGCCGGACGGCGGAAGTATCGCGTGACGGAGGTGATCTACGCCATGGGTGCTCAGCCGGCGCTCTCCCCGAGCAGGGTCAGGAAGTCCCGGAACGCGGACGCCATGTCGACCGACTCCGGGTCCAGCAGCCACTGGTACTGCAGCCCGTCCAGGACCGCCACGAGGAGGGGCGCCGCCCGTTCGGGGGTGAGGCCGCTCGGCAGGCGGTCGCCGTATTCGGCGCGCAGCACCTCGGCCATGCCGGCGCGGACCCCGACGTAGCGCTCGGTGAAGTAGGCGCCGGCCGGATGGTTTTCCGTGACGCTCTCGCCGAGCAGGGCCGAGAAGGTCTGGATGATGGCGGGCCGCATCGCGTTGTACTCGACCAGCGAGGCCAGCAGGTCGAGCCGCAGCCGCCCGGCGGGCATCGCGTCCCAGCGGTCCCGCTCCTGGAGCACCGCGACCAGCAGGGCCTCCTTCGTCGGGAAGTGGTGCAGCAGCCCCTGCTGGGTGAGCCCGACACGCTCCGCGACGGCGGCCAGGCTCGCTCCCCGGTAGCCGCGCTCGGCGATCACCTCCAGAGCCGCCCGCACGATCTCCGCGCGCCGCGCCTCGCTTCTGGTCCTGCCCGTCATGGCGTCACCGTACGACATGACGAACAGCTGATTGTTACGAGAAGATAACGAAACCTACCGCATTACAGGTGACGCGGGCACGATGTCGGCATCCAGCGACTCTCGACGCGGAGGTGGCGACATGGCGGAGACGCCGGCGCAGACAGCGGAGGCACGGCGTGAGGCGGCGGTCGAGGCGGCCCTCGGCAAGCTCGGCCTGGACGCCAAGGCACGGCTGCTGGCCGGGCGGGACATGTGGAGCCTGCCCGCGCTGCCGGAGGCCGGACTGGCCTCGCTGGTCATGTCCGACGGCCCGATCGGTGTCCGCGGGGTGCACTGGAGCGCCGACGACCCGTCCGTCGCCCTGCCCTCCCCGACCGCGCTCGCCGCCACCTGGGACCCGGGGCTCGCCCACCGGGCCGGTGTCCTGCTGGCCCAGGAGGCCCGCCGCAAGGGCGTCCACGTCCTGCTCGCCCCCACGGTCAACCTGCATCGCTCCCCGCTCGGCGGACGCCACTTCGAGGCCTACAGCGAGGACCCGTACCTGACCGGCCGGATCGGCACCGAGTACGTCCGGGGCGTCCAGTCCGGCGGCGTCGGCACCACCGTCAAGCACTTCGTCGCCAACGACGCCGAGACCGACCGCCTCACGGTGAACAACCTGCTGAGCGAACGCGCCCTGCGCGAGCTCTACCTGGCCCCCTTCGAGGCGATCGTCGAGAACGCCCACCCCTGGGGCATCATGACCGCCTACAACACGGTCAACGGCACGACGATGACCGAGCACCACCACCTGGTCAACGAGGTCCTGCGCGGCGAATGGGGCTTCGACGGGATCAACGTCTCCGACTGGACCGCCGCCCGCTCCACCACCGGCGCCCTCTCCGGCGGCCTCGACATCGCCATGCCCGGTCCGCGGACCGTCTACGGCGAGGCCCTCGCCCGGGCCGTGCGCGACGGCGAGGCCGACGAGGCGCTGGTCGACGAGGCCGTCCGCCGCGTCCTGCGCCTCGCCGCCCGGGTCGGCGTCCTGGACGGTGCCGAACCGGTCGTCACCGAACCGCCCGCGCCCGTCGACGGCGAGTCGCTCGCCCGCGAGATCGCCCGCCGCTCCTTCGTCCTCGTCCGCAACGAGAACGGCGCGCTGCCGCTGAAGCCCGGCAGGGTCGCGCTGATCGGCGCCGCCGCCCGTGACGCCCGCGTCCTCGGCGGCGGCTCCGCCACCGTCTTCCCCGCCCGGACCGTCTCCCCGCTCGACGGCCTCACCGCCGCGCTGCCCGACGGCAGCCTCACGTACGCCCTCGGCGCCGACCCGAACACCGAACTCCCCGTCGCCGACCAGGGCTTCGAGCTGCGCGCCGTCTGCCGCGACAGCCACGGCACGGTCATCGGCTCCCGCTCGGCCCCCAGCGGCCGGCTCCAGTGGATGGGCGACGACCTCCCCGAGGGAGTCACCCACGACACCCTGCACAGTGTCGAACTGACCGGCACCTTCACCCCGCGCGAGACCGGCACCCACACCCTCGGCATCAAGGGCCTCGGCCCCTTCAGGCTCACCGTCGCCGGTACCACCCACTTCGACGACGTCCAGCGCCCCGCCGAGGACGGCGACCCCTTCGCGGCCTTCTTCGGCGCCCCGGTGCCCCGCGCCCGGGTCGACCTCACCGCGGGCGAACCGGTCGAGGTCTCCCTCACCTACACGGTCCCGCCGCCCAGCGGCCACCCGATGCACGCCATCGGCTTCACCCTCGCCCACCAGGACCCGCAGCGCGACCCCGACGAACTGATCGCCGAGGCCGCCGAGGCCGCCCGCGCCGCCGACACGGCCGTCGTCGTGGTCGCCACCACCGACCGCGTGGAGTCGGAGGGCTTCGACCGCCGGGACCTGCGCCTCCCCGGCCGCCAGGACGACCTGGTCCACGCCGTCGCCGCCGCCAACCCCAATACGGTCGTGGTCGTCAACGCCGGCTCCCCGGTGGAGATGCCGTGGCGCGACGACGTCGCCGCCGTGCTCCTCACCTGGTTCCCGGGCCAGGAGGGCGGCGCGGCCCTCGCGGACGTGCTCACCGGCGCCCACGAGCCCGGCGGCCGACTGCCCACCACCTGGGGCTCCCTGGCCGACGCCCCGGTCACCCGGGTCGTCCCCGAGAACGGCGAACTCCCCTACGACGAGGGCGTCTTCATCGGCTACCGCGCCTGGGAGAAGCAGGGCCGCACCCCCGCCTACCCCTTCGGCCACGGCCTCGGCTACACCGACTGGACCTACGAGTCGGTCGAGGTCGACGCCACCGCCGAAGGCACCACGGCGAAGGTCCGCCTCCGAAACACCGGCGACCGCCCGGGCCGCGAGACCGTCCAGCTCTACCTCGCCCCCGGCGAGACCGACCCCACCCGCCCGGCCCGTTGGCTGGCCGGCTTCGCGGGCGTCGAGGCGGGCCCCGGCGAGAGCGTCGAGGCGACCGTCCCACTGCCGCGCCGCGCCTTCGAGATCTGGGACGAGGCGACCATGTCGTGGTCGTTTGTGAAGGGTTCGTACGAGATCCAGGTGGCGCGCTCGATCACGGACCGCAGGATCACCGCGACGATTAACGTCTGATCCGGGACGACATCCCCACGAGCAGCCCCGGTCCGGGACCTGACCCCTGGACCGGGGCTCGTGCTCAGCCCGGTCGACCTAGCGCGTGCCGAACCCGTACACCGTCTCCGAGAGGTACAGACCGCCCGGCCGCAGCACCGTGCTCGGGAAGTCCGGCCGGTTCGGGGAGTCGGGGAAGTGCTGGGTCTCCAGCGCGATGCCGTCGCCGGGTGCGAAGGGCTGGCCCAGATGGTCCGCGGTGTACAGCTGGAGTCCGGGCTCGGTCGTCGCCACCGTCAGCACCCGTCCGGACGCCGGGTCGTGCAGCTCGGCGACCTCCACCGGAGTGTCCGTCAGGCCCTTGTCGAGCACGAAGTTGTGGTCGTAGCCGGAACCGGTCTTGCGGGCCTGACGGAAGTCGAAGCGCGTGCCCGTCACGTCCTTCGGGGCCCCCGTCGGGATCAGATCCGCGTCGACCGGCGTGTACCGGGAGGCGGCCAGCCGCAGTTCGTGGCCGGCCGCGTCGCCGGAACCGCCCAGATTGAAGTAGCTGTGGTTCGTCAGGTTCACCACGGTCGGCGCGTCCGTCACCGCCTCGTACACGATCCGCAGCGCGCCGCTCTCCTGGAGCGTGTACGTCGCCGAGACCTCCAGCCGCCCGGGGAAGCCCTCCTCCCCGTGGGGACTGACCCGGGTGAGCCGCACCCCGTGCTCGACGGGTGTGCCCTCCCACACGCGCTTGTCGAAACCACGTTCCCCGCCGTGCAGCGAGTTCGGCCCGTTGTTCGGTTCCAGTGCGTACGTACGCCCGTCCAGCGGGAAACGGGCGCCGGCGATCCGGTTGGCGTACCGCCCGACCAGGGCGCCGAGGTAGGGGCCCGGGTGGGCGAGGTAGCCGTCGAGGTCCGGGAACCCCAGCACCACGTCCCCGGCCCGCCCCTCGCGGTCCGGCACCTCCACGGACTGCACGATCCCGCCGTACGTCAGGATCCGCACCCGCACGCCCGCCCGCTCCAGGGTCCAGCGGTGCACCGGCGTGCCGTCGGAAAGTGTGCCGAAGAGTTCGTTCATGTGCGGAACTCTAAGTCAGGGGTCCGGGTCAGGGCCGCTTCGCCGTCACGGTCCGGTAGGCGATCTCCGCCAACCGGGCCTGTCCGTTCACGCTGGGGTGGAAGTAGTCCCAGCGGCTCAACTGGGCGGTGCCGAAGCGGTAGTCGTACACCGCGCCCCCGTCGGAGCGGCACCGCTTGTCCTCGGCACAGACCTCCGCCAACACCTTGTTGTAGTCCTCCACCCTCTTCTGCACCGTGTTCCGCCGCAGGGTGGCCGTCGAGTCCAGGGCGTCCGCGTCGCCCAGCATGGACGGGCAGATGCCCAGCTTCCACACCTGCTTGCCCATCGGGCTGGCACGGCCCTCGGACCACAGCCGCTTCAGGTTCGGCACGCTCGCCACGAACACCTGGGTCTTGGGCAGGGCTTTGCGCAGCGTGCGCATGGAGTCCTCGAAGTCGGCGCGGAACTCGGAGACCGGGGTCATCGCCGAGGGCGTGGCCCGACACGCGTCGTTCGCCCCCACCATCACCGTCACCAGCTGCGGTTTCCGCCGCACGGCCCGGTCCACCTGCCCGGGCAGGTCCGCCATCCGCGCCCCCGTCACGGCGTAGTTCCAGCTCCGCTCGGCGGCGCCGGTCCGCCCCAGCAGCCGGACGGCGAGCGAGTCGACCTCGGGGCTCGCGCCGGTCGCCCAGGACGCCTCCGGGCAGTCCGACAGCACGTCACAGGCGTCGAAGCCGCGCGTGATGGAGTCACCGACGGCCGCCACGGAACGCGGACTGCGGTCCCAGAGGGGTGAGGGCTTCGGGGACGGCTCGGCCCTCTCCGACGGCGCGGCGGAGTCACCCCCCACGGCGTCACAGCCGGCCACACCCACCACGGCCGCCGCCACCAGGGCAAGCACGGCCCGTGAGCGGTGGCTTCGCTTCCGCATCCCTGGTCCATCCCCTCGCCGCGCCGTGCCTGTCTCCCCAACCCATAACAACGCACGAGGGTTCCCGACCGATCAGGTGCAACGCCTCACACCCGCACAAGCGTCCCCCTGGGTGAATGCCAAGCGTTTCCCGCCACCTGGACCGACCGTACGTCACACTCCTTGCGCCACCGCACGGTAGCCTCGCCATCAACGTGACCCGCCCGGTCACAGCCGTCCGCCCGTTTCCAAGCTGTCCCGCTCTGCCCGGAGGTTCCGGTGACGACACGTGGAGTCCTGTACGTGCACTCCGCGCCGCGCGCGCTGTGCCCGCACGTCGAGTGGGCCATCGCCGGGGTGCTCGGCACACGCGTCAACCTGGACTGGATCCGTCAGCCCGCCGCCCCGGGCACCTGGCGCTCGGAGTTCTCCTGGCAGGGCCAGGCGGGCACGGCGTCGAAGCTGGCGTCGGCGCTGCGCGGCTGGCACCTCCTCCGCTTCGAGGTCACCGCGGAACCCTGCCCCACCGCCGAGGGCGAGCGCTACAGCTGCACCCCCGACCTGGGCATCTTCCACGCCGTCACCGGCATCCACGGCGACATCCTCATCCCCGAGGACCGCCTGCGCGCGGCACTGCAACGCAGTCGGCAGGGGGAGACCGACCTGGAAGCCGAACTCAACAAGCTGCTCGGCAAGCCCTGGGACGACGAACTGGAACCGTTCCGCTACGCAGGCGAGGGCGCCCCGGTCCGCTGGCTCCACCAGGTCGTGTAGACCCCTTCAGGGGCACGCCCCCCAGGGGCGCGGGGAACTGCGCGAACAACCCCAGACAGCCCGCACCCGGCACACAACGCCACAGAAACGGCGAATGGCCCGAACCCCACCGAAGGGGGTTCGGGCCATTCAACGCCCAGAATCAAATGGTCCGGAACGCCAGCACCACGTTGTGCCCACCGAACCCGAACGAGTCGTTCAACGCCGCGATCCGCCCGTCGACCGGCAGCTTCCGAGCCTCACCCCGGACGACATCGGCATTCGCCTCGGCCTCCGGGTCAAGGTTCTCCACGTTGATCGTCGGCGGAGCCACCCGGTGGTACAGCGCGAGCACGGTCGCCACCGTCTCGACACCACCGGCACCACCCAGCAGATGCCCGGTCATCGACTTCGTCGCGGACACCGCGAAGTGGTCGGCGTCGTCACCGAACACCTTCCGCAGCGCCTTCAACTCGGCGATGTCACCGGCCGGCGTCGACGTCGCGTGCGCGTTGACGTGCACGATCTCCGCCGGGTCCAGGTCATTGCGGTCCAGCAGGTTCTGCAGGGCGTGCGAGATGCCCCGCCCCTCCGGCTCCGGCTGCACGATGTCGTGCGCGTCGGCGGAGATGCCCTGCCCGACCGCCTCGGCGTACACCCGGGCACCACGCTTGGCGGCGTGCTCGGCGGACTCCAGGACCACGACACCGGCGCCCTCACCGAGGACGAAGCCGTCGCGGGCGGTGTCGTAGGGACGCGACGCGCCCTGCGGGTCGTCGTTGTTCTTGGACATCGCCATCATGTTGCCGAACGCGGCGATGGGCAGCGGGTGGATCGCCGCCTCCGTGCCACCCGCGACGACGACGTCGGCGCGGCCGGTGCGGATCATCTCGATGGCGTAGCCGATGGCCTCGGCGCCCGAGGCGCAGGCGGAGACCGGCGTGTGCACGCCCGCACGGGCGCCCACGGCCAGACCCACGTTGGCCGAGGGGCTGTTGGGCATCAGCATGGGAACGGTGTGCGGGGAGACGCGGCGGACGCCCTTCTCCTTCAGCACGTCGTACTGGTCGAGCAGGGTCGTCACACCGCCGATGCCGGAGGCGATGACGGCGCCGAGCCGGTCGGGGTCGACGGCCGGGTCGTCGCCGGCCTTCGCTTCAAAACCGGCGTCCGCCCACGCCTCCTTGGCCGCGACCAGCGCGAACTGCGCCGAACGGTCCAGGCGGCGGGCCTGCGGCCGGGGGATGACCTCGGTCGGTTCCACGGCGACCGGGGCCGCGATACGGACCGCCTGATCGGCGGCCCAGTCCTGCTCCAGGGGCTTGACGCCGGAACGTCCGGCGATCAGGCCCTCCCAGGTAGAGGCTACGTCGCCACCCAGCGGTGTGGTTGCGCCGATACCGGTGACGACCACGGTGCGATTGGTCGGGCTCACGGGAATTCTTTCTCCAACGGATACGAGGATTAAGCGGCGCCACCGCCGGGTGGCGGGGCAGTCAGCCCTAGGACCTGATCGGTAGATCAGCCCTGGTGCTTGAGGATGTAGTCGGTCGCGTCACCGACGGTCTTGAGGTTCTTGACGTCCTCGTCCGGGATCTTGACGTCGAAGCGCTCTTCGGCGGCGACGACGACCTCGACCATGGACAGCGAGTCGACGTCCAGGTCGTCGGTGAAGGACTTGTCCAGCTGGACGTCCTCAACCGGGATGCCGGCGATCTCGTTCACGATCTCGGCGAGACCGGCGACGATCTCTTCCTGAGTGGCGGCCATGTTGGCGCTCCTTCGTAGATATCCAGAGGGTGTGGCAGGTGTTTGCTCCCGTGCTGGATCGCATGATCCGGCACGGAGTGCCTAGGGGAGGGTAACGACAGTCGCGGCGTAGACGAGACCCGCCCCGAAGCCGATGACGAGCGCGGTGTCCCCGCTCTTCGCCTCACCGGTCGCCAGGAGCCGCTCCATCGCGAGCGGGATCGAGGCGGCCGAGGTGTTGCCGGTGGTGCGGATGTCCCGGGCGACCGTGACGTGCTCCGGCAGTTTCAGGGTCTTCACCATCGAGTCGATGATCCGCACGTTGGCCTGGTGCGGGATGAAGACGTCCAGTTCGTCCGCGGTGATCCCGGCCGCGTCCAGCGCCTGCTGGGCGACCTTCGCCATCTCGAACACGGCCCAGCGGAACACCGCCTGGCCTTCCTGGGTGATCGCGGGGAACTTCTCGACCGTCCCGTCGCGGTAGTCCGTCCACGGTACGGTCTGCTTGATGGTGTCGGACTTGTCGCCCTCGGAGCCCCACACGGTCGGGCCGATCGCGGGCTCCTGGGCCGGGCCGACCACGACCGCGCCGGCGCCGTCGCCGAACAGGAAGGCCGTCGCGCGGTCCTCCAGGTCGGTCAGGTCGCTCAGCCGCTCGACGCCGATCACCAGGACGTACTCCGCCGAGCCCTCGACGATCATGCCCTTGGCGAGCGTGAGACCGTAGCCGAAGCCCGCGCAGCCCGCCGAGATGTCGAAGGCGGCGGCCTTGGCGGTGCCCAGCTTGTCGGCGATCTCGGTGGCGACGGCCGGAGTCTGCTTGAAGTGCGAGACGGTCGAGACGATCACGCCGCCGATCTGCTCGACGGAGATGCCCGCGTCCGCGATGGCCTTGCCGGACGCCTCGACCGACATCGCGGCGACGGTCTCCTCGTCGGAGGCCCAGTGCCGCGTCTCGATGCCGGAGCGCGAGCGGATCCACTCGTCGGACGACTCGATCGTCTCGAGGATGACCTCGTTCGGCACGACCCGGGTCGGGCGGTAGCCGCCCACACCGAGGATCCGCGCGTACGGGGCGCCCTTGCTGGGCTTGATCTTCGCCATGCTCTCGGGCTCCTTGTCAGGCGTGCTCGGCGATGAGCTCGCGAGCGGCGTCGAGGTCGGCGGGGGTCTTCAGCGCCAGCGTCTTCACACCGGGCAGGGCGCGCTTGGCGAGGCCCGTGAGGGTCCCGCCGGGGCACAGCTCGATCAGGGCCGTGACGCCGAGCTCCTTGAAGGTCTCCATGCACAGGTCCCAGCGGACCGGGTTGGCGACCTGGCCGACCAGACGGTCCAGCACCTCGGTGCCGGAGCTGACCGTCCGCCCGTCCTTGTTCGAGACGTAGGTGAGCTTGGGGTCGCCGGGCGCCAGGGCCTCGGCGGCCTTCGCCAGCGTGTCGACCGCGGGAGCCATGTGGTGCGTGTGGAAGGCGCCCGCGACCTTCAGCGCGACGACCTTGCGCACGCCCTCCGGCTTGTCCGCCTCCAGCTCGGCGAGCTGCTCCTTCGTACCGGCCGCCACGATCTGGCCCGCGCCGTTGATGTTCGCCGGGGTCAGGCCCAGCTTCTCCAGGTGCGGAACCGTCACTTCGGGGTCGCCGCCGAGGAGGGCGGCCATTCCGGTCTCGGTGACGGCGGCGGCCTCGGCCATGGCGAGTCCACGGGTGCGGACCAGCCGGACGGCCTCCTCGTGCGGGAGCACCCCGGCGAGCGACGCCGCGGTGATCTCACCGACGCTGTGACCGGCGAGGGCGCCGACCTTGCGCGGCAGCTCCGCCGGGTCGTCGAACAGCGTGTACGCGGACGCCAGTCCGGCCGCGACGAGCAGCGGCTGCGCCACCGCGGTGTCGCGGATCTCCTCCGCGTCGGCCTCGGTGCCGTAGCGGATCAGGTCGAGATCCACGGCGTCGGACCATGCCTCAAGGGCACCGCGGACACCGGGGAGGTCGAGCCATTCAGTCAGGAAGCCGGGCGTCTGGGCGCCCTGGCCGGGAGCGACGAGTACGAGCACTCTCACACTCTCTCTTGGGTACGGGCACGGCCGCCCGTGGGGACAGGGACGAAGAACACGAGGGGGTTTTGTCGAGCTTCGACAAAACCTTAGGGCTGGAGATCTCCATCGACCAGACGCCCCAGGATCAGCGCGATCCGCAGCGTGAAGGCAGAGCGTACATCGGAGGGTGACCAACCGGTGACGTCAGTCACACGTCGAAGCCGGTAGCGGACGGTGTTGGGGTGAACGAACAGCATCCGGGCCGCGCCTTCGAGGCTGCTCGCCTGTTCGAGATAGACACTGAGGGTCTCCAGGAGCGCGGCCCCGGCCTCCTCCAGCGGTCTGTAGATCTCCTCCACCAGTTGGACGCGTGCCGAGGGGTCACCGGCGATCGCCCGCTCCGGGAGCAGGTCGTCCGCCAGGACCGGCCGCGGGGCGTCCTGCCAGGCAGAACACGCCTTCAGCCCCGCCGCGGCGGCCTGCGCGGAGCGGGTCGCGGCCTGGAGGTCCGGCACCACCGGGCCCGCCACGACCGGCCCGGCCGCGTACGGGCCGATCAGTGACTTGGCGACGGCCAGCGGGTTGTCGCTGCCGCCCGCGATGACGACCAGCCGGTCCCCGAGCACCCCGGTCAGCACCTGGAGCTTGGCGTGCCGGGCGGCCCGCCGGATCGCCTCCACGGTCAGCTCGGAGTCACCGTTGGGCGCCGTGCCGAGCACCACGCACACGTGTTCGGGCGAGTTCCATCCCAGGGCGGCGGCCCGGGACACGGCCCCCTCGTCGGCCTCGCCGCTCAGCACCGCGTTCACGACCAGGGACTCCAGGCGGGCGTCCCAGGCGCCGCGCGCCTCGGCGGCCTGCGCGTACACCTGGGCGGTGGCGAAGGCGATCTCCCGGGCGTAGACGAGCAGCGCCTCGCGCAGCACGCTCTCGTCGCCCGGGGCCGCGACCTCGTCGATCGCGCTCTCCATGACCTCGATGGTGGTGCGCACCATCTCCACGGTCTGGCGCAGCGTGATCGCCCGGGTCAGCTCGCGCGGCGCGGTTCCGAACACGTCGGTCGAGATCGCCTGCGGGGCGTCCGGATGCCGGAACCACTCCGTGAAGGCGGCGATACCCGCCTGCGCGACCAGACCGATCCAGGAACGGTTCTCCGGGGGCATGGCCCGGTACCAGGGCAGCGTCTCGTCCATCCGCGCGATGGCCTGCGCGGCGAGCGATCCGGACGACTTCTCCAGCCGCTTCAGCGTCGCGGCATGCGGGTGGACGTCGTGTGCTGCGGCTTCGTTCTTGCTGGTTTCGGGTTCGGGCACGGGGACAAGACTGCCTTATCCGGACGGGAAGGTGCGTCGCCGGGTCTACGGTGGATCTCGTGATGGACGTGAGGCGCGCGGACGAGCGCTACCCCGGAGGGGATTCGACCGCAGGCATCGAGACGTGGCACGCCTTCTCCTTCGGGCCCCACTACGACCCGGACAACCTCCGCTTCGGCGCGGTGATCGCCTGCAACGAGGAGAACCTGGCGCCGGGCGCCGGCTTCGACGAACACCCGCACAGCCACACCGAGATCGTCACGTGGGTGGTGGCGGGTGAACTGACCCACCGCGACTCCACCGGTCACGAGTCGGTGGTGCGCCACGGGGACGTGCAGCGGCTCAGCTCGGCGGGCGGCGTACGGCACGTGGAGCGCAACGACGGCCCCGGCCCCCTGACCTTCGTCCAGATGTGGCTGGCCCCGCTCGACCCCGGCGGCGACCCCTTCTACGAGGTCGTCCGCGGCATCGCCGACTCGACGCCCTACGCCCTCCCCGAGGCCGGTGCGATGCTGCACGTACGGCGGCTGAGGGCGGGGGAGCGGACGGCGGTGCCGGACGCGGCGCACGTGTACGTGCATGTCGTACGCGGCGACGTGCGCCTGGACGGCGAGGAGCTGCACACCGGCGACGCGGCGCGGATCACCGACGCCAAGGGCCTGGAGGCGGAGGCCGCGACGGAAGCGGAGCTGCTGGTCTGGGAGATGACCTAGAGCTCGGCGACGACCGCGTCCGTGAACACCGGCCACGCCTCGACCGCCCACGGCCCGAACGCCCGGTCCGTCAGGGCGACGCAGGCCGCGCCCGCGTCCGGGTCGATCCACAGGAACGTACCCGACTGTCCGAAATGTCCGAACGTGCGCGGTGAGGGCGACGAGCCGGTCCAGTGCGGAGACTTGCCGTCCCGGATCTCGAAACCGAGGCCCCAGTCGTTCGGGTTCTGATGCCCGTACCCCGGCAGGACACCCTTGGTACCCGGGTAGTGCACGGTCATCGCCTCGGCGACCGTACGCGGGTCCAGCAGCCGCGGGGCCTGCACCTCGGCCGCGAACCGCAGCAGGTCCTCGACCGTGGAGACCCCGTCCTTGGCCGGAGAGCCCTCCAGGGTGGTCGAGGTCATGCCCAGCGGCTCCAGCACGGCCTGCCGCAGGTACTCGCCGAAGGGGATGTCGGTCGCCTTCGTGATGTGGTCGCCCAGCTGCTCGAACCCGGCGTTGGAGTACAGCCGCCGCTCGCCGGGCGGGGCCGTGACCTTGTGCTCGTCGAAGGCGAGACCCGAGGTGTGCGCGAGCAGGTGCCGGACCGTCGAACCGGCCGGACCGGCGGGCTCGTCGAGCTCGACCGCGCCCTCCTCGTACGCGACGAGCGCCGCGTAGGCGGCCAGCGGCTTGGTCACCGACGCGAGCGGGAAGCGCTGTCCGGCCGGCCCATGAGTGCCGAGGACGGTGCCGTCCGCTCGTACGACACCCGCCGCAGCGGTGGGAACCGGCCAGTTCTCGATCAACGCGAGGCTCTTCAGCGACATGCGTTCGAGCCTAAGGGATCCTTGCACTATGCCCGCCCGGGTCGGGCGCTCATAGTGCAAGGACCCCTTGGCGCTCAGAGCGTGAGCTCCAGCAACGGGTCGGGCTTGGGCCGGAAACCGAGGGACACGTACAGCGGCTCGGCTTCCGGCGAGGCGGTCAGCTGTACGCGCCGGGCACCACGCTCGCGGAACCACTCCAGCAGCGTCGTCATGCACGCGCGCGCGTACCCGCGGCGCCGGGCGCCCGGGTCGGTGGCCACACTGAAGACGAAGCCCACCTTGCCCCCTGGGTTGGCCGCCTTGCCGATGCGGTAGTCGATCGTCCCGGCGACCAGGCAGGCCAGCGCCCCCGGCCGCTCCGGGTGGTCCACGACGAACGCCACGAAGTCCCCGTCCGGCTCGCCCAGTTTGGACTTCAGCGTGGGGAGGGACTCCCCGTGCCAGGCGGTGGACGGGTCGGCGGCGAACAGCGAGTCGATCATGATCTGGCGCAGTCGCAGGACTTCCTCGGCGTCTTCGGGCAAGGCGCGGCGTACAGAACTCATGACTCCGTACGCTAACCATTCGGATCAGGACGCGTCCTGCCGATTTCTTACCGTCGACGCTTGCTTGGAGCGCACTCCAAGGTTCTAGCGTTGGGGCCATGACGGTGATGGAGACCACGGGGACCAGGACCGACATCTGCGCCGCCCCGCCGCAGCAGAACCGGCGCCCGGACGGTGAGGACAGGTACACGATCAGCGAGGTCGTCGCCTTCACCGGCCTGACGGCACACACCCTGCGCTGGTACGAGCGCATCGGTCTGATGCCGCACATCGACCGGTCCCACACCGGCCAGCGCCGCTACACCAACCGTGACCTCGACTGGCTCGACCTCGTCGGCAAGCTCCGCCTGACGGGAATGCCGGTCGCCGACATGGTCCGGTACGCGGAACTGGTGCGCGAGGGCGACCACACCTATGTCGAGCGCTTCGAGCTGCTCCAGGCGACCCGCGAGGACGTCCTGGCCAGGATCGACGAACTCCGCGGCACACTCGCCGTGCTCGACCGGAAGATCAGTTTCTACGCGGACGCCGGGCGTGCCCTGGCGTCGGAGAGGTCCCGATGACGGACGGCAGGATCACGACGGCGAAGCTCGGCGACGACGGCCCCGAGGTGGGTGTCCAGGGCCTCGGCTGCATGGGCATGAGCTTCGGCTACGGCCCCGCGGACGCGGACGCCTCCCGGGCCACCCTGGAACGAGCCCTCGAACTGGGCGTCACCCTCTACGACACGGCCGACGCGTACGGCGCCGGCGAGAACGAGCGGTTCCTGTCGCCGTTCTTCAAGGCCCACCGCGACGAGGTCGTCATCGCGACCAAGTTCTCGCTGTCGATACCCCCGGACGACCCGACCCGGCGCGTCATCCGCAACGACCCGCCCTACATCCGCGAGGCGGTCGAGGCCAGCCTGAAGCGCCTCGACGTCGACGTCATCGACCTCTACTACATGCACCGGCGCGATGTGAACGTGCCGATCGAGGAGACCGTCGGCACCATGGCCGATCTGGTCCGCGAGGGCAAGGTCAAGCATCTCGGCCTGAGCGAGGTCACGGCCGACGAACTGCGCGCCGCGCACGCCGTCCACCCCATCGCCGCCGTGCAGTCGGAGTGGTCGCTGTTCAGTCGTGACATCGAGCCGAAGGTGGTCCCCGCGGTCCGTGACCTGGGCGTGGCCCTGGTCGCGTACTCGCCGCTGGGCCGCGGCTTCCTCACGGGCTCCTTCACCCACGCCGACCAGGACCTGACCCCCGGCGACTTCCGCCGCCAGCAGCCCCGCTTCACGGGCGACAACGCGACGGCCAACGCGACCCTGCTGGGGCTGATCCGCTCGGTGGCCGACGCCCATGACGCCTCCCTGGGCCAGATCGCCCTGGCCTGGGCCCACCAGCAGGCGACGATCCACGACCTCCCGGTCATCCCGATCCCGGGCACCCGCAAGCCGTCCAGGGTGGAGGAGAACACGGCGGCGACCAGGATCGTCCTGACGGACGAGCAACTGGACCTGCTGGACGGCATC
Source organism: Streptomyces venetus (assembly GCF_039540295.1). Classification (NCBI taxonomy): domain Bacteria; kingdom Bacillati; phylum Actinomycetota; class Actinomycetes; order Kitasatosporales; family Streptomycetaceae; genus Streptomyces; species Streptomyces venetus. The sequence continues at coordinate 305,479 of NZ_BAABET010000001.1, read as the reverse complement.
GCTGCCCAGGTGGCGGGCAACCGCTACGCGGACATGGCGTTCACTTCTGCGGGCAGGGAGTAGGGGAGGTTTTTCGGGGGCGCGGGGCCGCATCGATATGCGGCCCCGCCGCGTGGGCGCGAACCACCACGCACGAACCCGCGCCCGCCCACGGTGGGATGCCGGCAGACGCTAAAGCTCCGCCAACAACTCGGCCTTTTTGACCGAAAACTCCTCATCCGTCACCAAACCGGCCTGATGCAACTCCCCGAGATGCCGGATCCTCTCGGCGATATCCGCAGGGTCCCGCCTCGCCGCCGCCGCCGGAACAGCCGCCACCGGACTGGACGCCCGCGCCGCGGCCAGCACCGCCGCGGCGAACGGCAGTGACTCGTGCACGGGCCCGTACCCCAGCCCGAACACCACCGCGGCGGGATCCTGATCGGCCTGCGCGGCGGAGTCGTCCGCCCCGTCGCGCCGCAGCAGCCGCAGATGCCCTTCGAACACCTCCGGCGACCGCCACTCCACCCCGGTCAGCTCCCCGACGCCAAACGTCTGGTCGCCGGCCTTCCACTTCGCCGACGACGCCCCCGTCCAGAACCAGCGGAAGTTCACGGTCCGGCCGTCGAAGGACGCCTTCCCGTCGTACGCCTTGAAGGACAGCGGCCCCTTCGGCGGCTCCACCAGGAACCGCTCCGCCGGTCCGGACTCCGTCAGCAGGCCCCGCAACTCGTCGGCGTAGTACTCGGCGAGGACCTCCCGCTCGGCGGGCAGCACCAGCCGGTAGGGGTCGCCGCTCTCCTTCAGCTGCCCGGCGGCCGCCTCCATCAGCGGGTCCGCTCCGGGCCGCGGCTCGACGCGCAGCACGACCGTGCCGCGCTTCCCGCGTGTCAGCGTCACCCCGGCGAGCGCGTCCAGGGGGACACGCCGTTCCCCGAGCGCCTGGAAGAGCTTGGGTGTTCGAATCCCCCGTTCGTAGCGGATGAGCACGGAGTCGGACTCGAACTCCCAGGCGGCATGAAATCCGGCCAGTACGTCACCCATGCGGGTCATCGTATGCGGCACGCGCTCCTCCGTCCCCCTCCTGAGCAGACCGCAGTTCCTTCGCCTCTACGCGCGTCAGGCCGCCGCCGTGCCGGACAAACCGGTACGGCAGACGCCGTCTTCGTGCGCGCAGTGCACCGAGCGGTATGCGCCAACGCCGATCTCTGCGAAATTCATCAGACTTGCCGTGCCCGGCTCGAAGTAGCCGGCGTGACCCTTCGCACCCTGCGCCGACAGCACCCGCGCGCCGAACCCGGCGGACATCGGGTCGGCCCCGTGGCCCAGCCCGCCGACCTCCAGGTACGGCACGTCCTGGATCCAGTCGTCGGAGTCCCGCATCGCCCACACCCGGGCGCTGGTGTGCAGTTGGGCGGCCTTCTCCACGCGCATGCCCGGGCTGCCGGCCACCGCGATGTCGGACACCCGGCCCGGCATCGTGTGCGCGGCGACCCCGCACACCACGGAGCCGTAGCTGTGGCAGAACAGCGACACCGGCGACGAGCCGGGCAGTGACCGCACCAGCGCGTTGAGCCGTACCGCACCCTCCTCGGCGCGCATCGCCGTGGCCGAGTCGATGCCGAGTCCGCTGGGCGCCGTGTAGTCGGCCCAGGCGATCACGGCGGTACGGGTCGACGGGCTCGTCCTCCGCTCGGCCGAGTACAGCGACTCGGCCATGCCGACGGGCGCCGAGTACTTGCGGTTGGTGCGCTGGAAGGTGAGCAGGTCGGTGTCCACACCGGGCACCACGACCGACACCCGGTCCGCCTCGCGCAGGTCGCCGAAGACCTCCGCCACCCGGCCCGAGCCCTCGGGGTCGAAGGCGAGGATGTGGCGGCCCTTCTCCATGAGGTCTTCGAAGCGGTGCATCCGGCGGCCGGCGTCGTTCTTCCCGGCCGGGGTGAGGCGGTTGTCGTGCATGCGTTCCCGCTCGACGTCGCGGGCCCGGTCGAGCGCCACGCGGTTGGCGCGGTAACGCAGCTCGACCGGGGCGCCGTTCATGTTGCCCACCGTGAGCGGGTACGTGTGGACCAGGCTCGCGCGCTGCCGCTCGGTGAGCGAGGAGAAGAAGCGGGCCAGCTTCGTCGGCTGGGACTGCGGGTCCGGCAGCCGGTGTCCGCCGATCCGGCCGTGCTCCCAGGCGGAGAGCGAGGCTTGCAGCGGCGTGTCACCCCGCTGGTTGCGCATGGCGGTCCAGCCGGTGGTCGCCAGCATCACGAACACGACGGCCAGAGCGAGCAGTGCGCGCCAGACGTTCAGTTGCGGGGAGGTGTCGAAGGAAGTCACTGGAAGGACACACTAGGAGAACGAGAGGGTCTCGCGTTAACCAAGTGACCGGGATCACGTTTCGGTGTATGCGCTAAGGGGAGGGCTCCGTACGCCAGTTCCCCGCCAGTGCGGGACCCACCTGATCCAGGTAGGTCGCGGTGAGTTGGCGCATCGCGTCGAGGGTGAGGTCGTCCCCCGTGGACCACAGTCGCTCGGTGACGCGAATCACCCCGCCGAACAGTGCCACGACGATCCTCGGACGCGGATCCGCGTCCACGTCGAGCCCCTCGCGCTCCGCGATGATCCGGGCGAGCTGCTCCTCCAGCTCCACCGCCCGCCGCAGATGCGCGGCGAGCAGTGCGGGGGTGGACTCGATCACCCGGTAGACGCGCATGTGGAGCTCGATCGGCACGAGCTCCGCGATGGCCTCGCCGATCGCGTCCCAGCTCTCCAGCACGGCCCGGCGCAGCGCCTCCAGAGGTGCCTCGCCCGGCGGACGTGCCCGTACGGCGTCGACGACGAGTGCCTCGGCGAGGCGCGGCACGAAGAACGCGGTCTCCTCCTTGCCGGCGAAGTAGCGGAAGAAGGTGCGCTGCGAGACGTCGACGGCGGCGGCGATGTCGTCGACGGTCGTCTCGTCGTACCCGCGCGTGGCGAACAGTTCCAGGGCGGCCCGCAGCAGGGCGTCCCGGGTGCGCCGTTTCTTGCGTTCGCGCAGGTTCAAGAGGTGCCTCTCGTCTGAAGTGTTTGCCCAGTTCAGGCTAGCCGAGGGTGTCCTGACAGTTACCGACTTGTGAATTGGTTTGTCAATTGTCAGTGGCTGTCATTAGCCTCGAAGGCATGACTAGTCAGACCACCATCGACACGACGGGGTCGGGGGGCGACGCGCCGGCGGCGCCGTCGGACGCGACGCCGGGCAAGGGGCTGCGAGGGCACCCCTGGCTCACCCTCATCACCGTCGCTGTGGGGGTCATGATGGTGGCCCTCGACGGCACCATCGTGGCCATAGCCAACCCAGCGATACAGAAGGACCTCGGCGCCACCTTCGCCGAGGTCCAGTGGATCACCAACGGATACTTCCTCGCCCTCGCGGTCTCCCTGATCACCGCGGGCAAGCTCGGCGACCGCTTCGGCCACCGGCAGACCTTCCTCATCGGCGTGGTCGGCTTCGCCGCCGCATCGGGCGCCATCGGACTGTCCGACAGCATCGCGCTGGTCGTCACCTTCCGCGTCCTTCAGGGGCTGTTCGGCGCGCTGCTGATGCCGGCCGCGCTCGGCCTGCTGCGGGCCACCTTCCCGGCCGAGAAGCTCAACATGGCCATCGGCATCTGGGGCATGGTCATCGGCGCGTCCACCGCGGGCGGCCCGATCCTCGGCGGCGTGCTCGTCGAGCACGTCAACTGGCAGTCGGTGTTCTTCATCAACGTGCCGGTCGGTGTCCTCGCCGTCGTCCTCGGTGTCTGGATCCTCCTCGACCACCGTGCGGAGAACGCCCCGCGCTCCTTCGACCTCCTGGGCATCGCCCTGCTGTCGACCGCGGTGTTCTGCCTGGTGTGGGCGCTCATCAAGGCCCCGCCGTCCGAGTGGGGCTGGGGCGACGTCAAGACCCTGTCCTTCCTCGGTGCTTCGGTGCTGTGCTTCGCGGTCTTCGCCTTCTGGGAGACGAAGGTGAAGGAGCCGCTGATCCCGCTCGCGCTGTTCCGGTCCGTCGCGCTGTCCGCCGGTGTCGTGCTGATGGTCCTGATGGCCATCGCGTTCATGGGCGGCCTGTTCTTCGTGACGTTCTACCTCCAGAACGTGCACGGCATGAGCCCGATCGACGCGGGTCTGCACCTGCTGCCGCTGACCGGCATGATGATCGTCGGCTCGCCGCTCGCCGGCGCGATGATCACCAAGGTCGGCCCGCGGATCCCGCTCGCAGGCGGCATGGCGCTCACCGCGATCGCCATGTACGGAATGTCGACGCTGGAGACGGACACCGGCAGCGGCATCATGTCGCTCTGGTTCGCCCTGCTCGGCCTCGGCCTCGCGCCGGTGATGGTCGGCGCGACCGAAGTCATCGTCGGCAACGCCCCGATGGAGCTGTCCGGCGTGGCGGGCGGTCTCCAGCAGGCCGCCATGCAGATCGGCGGCAGCCTCGGTACGGCCGTGCTGGGTGCCGTGATGGCGTCCAAGGTCAACAGCGACCTCGCGGGCAACTGGGAGAAGGCGGGGCTTCCGCCGCTGACGCCGGAGCAGCAGCACCAGGCGTCCGAGGCCGTCCAGGTCGGTGTCCCGCCGCTGGCGCCGGGGACGCCGGACGCGATCGCCGCGAAGATCACGGGCGTCGCGCACGACACGTTCATCTCCGGTATGAGCGCGGCGTCGCTCGTCGCCGCCGGGGTCGCCGTGGTGGCGGTGCTGGTGGCGTTCCTGACGAAGCGCGGTGAGAACGCGGGCGCCGGCGCGGGCGCGGCGCACATCTGACGGCCGACCCCGAGGTGTTCGCCCATCAGGGTGAACAGCGCCCTCGAACTCTCCCCTCCGGCACGCATCGCAGGTCACAGTGGGTCAAGTCCTCCGCAGGGCATGGAGGACGGACGCTGCGGCGCGCTGCTGGAGGGGGGCAGCGCGCAGGCAGCACGATTAAGGCCCGTACCGGGGGTACTCGCCATTCAGTACCCGAACCGAACCCCAACCGACCGAGGGTTCACGGGAGTTGATGATGGCGAGCTTTGGGCACGGTACGCGCAGGCGCCCCCGCTCACGTGGCCGGACGTGGTCACGGACCGGGCCGGATCGCGCGACGCTCGGCATCATCGGAGTCATCTGCGCGGTCGCCGGCTTCTTCGTGCTGGGGATCATCCTCGGCCCCGCGGCGATCGTCTGCGGCTGGCTCGCCATGGGCCGCACCTGGTCGGGCTCCCGCCCGACCACGGCCGTGGTCGCCCTCACCCTGGGCACCATCGACACGCTCCTGGCCATCATCCGACTGGCCGGCCTGCCGGCCTAGCTGCGGGCATGCGTGCCGCTAGGGGCGATGGGGGTCCCCCCTGCTCGAGCGAAGCCGAGAGCTTGGGGGAGGGTGGGCGCAGCGGCACCCCGCTATGCCGGGCTGCGCGACGCCCCGCCCCAGCGAAACCCCCAGGGCTACTCAACCCGCGTCCCCTTAAGGGCCGCCACCTCCCCCCGCAACGCCCGAACCTCCTCCGTCAGCTCCCGAATCGCCTCCGTCTGCCGCCGCTCCTCCACGTCATCCATCTCGAACCGCGCGATGAACCACGCCGCGATGTTCGCCGTCACCACACCCAGCAAGGCGATCCCGGACAGCATCAACCCGACCGCGAGCATCCGCCCCAGCCCGGTCGTCGGCGCATGGTCCCCGTACCCGACCGTCGTCATCGTCGTGAAGGACCACCACACCGCGTCCCCCAACGTCCGGATGTTCCCGCCCGGCGCGTCCCGCTCCACCGACAGCACGGCCAGTGACCCGAACATCAGCAGCCCGACCACCGCACCGGCGACATAGGTCGTGAGCTTGATCTGCGAGGCCATCCGCGCCCGCTGCCCGACCAGCAGCAGCGTCGACACCAGCCGCAGCAACCGCATCGGCTGGAGCATCGGCAGCAGCACCGCCCCCAGGTCGAGCCAGTGCGTCCGAATGAACACCAGCCGCTCCCGGGCGAGACCGAGCCGTACGCCGTAGTCGAGCGCGAACGCGCCCCACACCACCCACTCGACGGCGGCGCACACGTCCACCACGGCCCGGCTCGCGTCCGGCCGGACGATCGGCACCGCGTAGGCGACGGCGAAGGCGAGGGCCAGGCCGAAGAGCGGCCGCTGCGTGTGCTGTTCCCAACGGAGCTGGGCCGACTGCTGCTGCATGGCCGCATCGTAGGAAACGTGAAGGGGTGGTGTGCCCACGGTGTACCCGTGAGGCTCACCACCCCTTGACGGTGATCCAGGTGCTACGCGTCGCCGCCCGCGACCCCCGGGTCGGCCGCCGCCACGTCGAGCAGCTGGTACCGGTCGATCGCCTGCTTGAGCACCGACCGGTCGACCTTGCCCGCCCGCGCCAGCTCGGTCAGCACCCCCACCACGATCGACTCCGCGTCGATGTGGAAGAAGCGGCGGGCCGCGCCGCGCGTGTCCGCGAAGCCGAAGCCGTCCGCGCCCAGCGACTGGTACGTCTGCGGCACCCAGCGCGCGATCTGGTCCGGAACCGCTCGCATCCAGTCGGACACGGCCACGACCGGACCCTGCGCGTCGGCCAGCTTCCGCGTCACGTACGGCACCCGCTGCTCCTCCTCGGGGTGCAGCAGGTTGTGCTGCTCGCAGTCCACGGCCTCGCGCCGCAGCTCGTTCCAGGAGGTCGCCGACCACACGTCGGCCTTGACGTTCCAGTCCTCGGCCAGGATCTTCTGGGCCTCGATCGCCCAGGGGAGCGCCACGCCGGACGCCAGGATCTGCGCCGGAACCGAACCCGCCGTGCCCTCGCTGAAGCGGTACAGGCCCTTGAGGATGCCGTCGACGTCCACGTTCTCCGGCTCGGCCGGGTGCTGGATGGGCTCGTTGTAGACGGTCAGGTAGTAGAAGACGTCCTCGCCGTGCGGGTGCTCCTCGTCGCCGCCGTACATCCGGCGCAGGCCGTCCTTCACGATGTGCGCGATCTCGAAGCCGAACGCCGGGTCGTACGCGACGCAGCCCGGGTTCGTGGAGGCCAGCAGCTGGGAGTGCCCGTCCGCGTGCTGGAGGCCCTCGCCGGTCAGGGTCGTCCGGCCGGCGGTCGCGCCCAGGACGAAACCACGCGCCAGCTGGTCGGACATCTGCCAGAACTGGTCGCCGGTGCGCTGGAAACCGAACATCGAGTAGAAGACGTAGACCGGGATCAGCGGCTCGCCGTGGGTCGCGTAGGCGGAGCCGGCCGCGATCAGGGACGCCGTGCAGCCCGCCTCGGAGATGCCGTCGTGCAGCATCTGGCCGTTCGGCGACTCCTTGTAGGCGAGCAGCAGGTCACGGTCGACCGACTCGTACTGCTGGCCGAGCGGGTTGTAGATCTTCGCGCTCGGGAAGAACGAGTCCATACCGAACGTGCGGTACTCGTCCGGCGCGATCAGCACGAACCGCTTGCCGATCTCCTTGTCCCGCATGAGGTCCTTGAGGAGACGGACGAAGGCCATCGTCGTCGCGATGGACTGCTGGCCCGAACCCTTCTTCACGGTCGCGTACGTCTTGTCCTCGGGCAGCGGCAGCGGCTTGGAGCGCACCACACGCGTCGGGACGTAACCGCCGAGCCCCTTGCGGCGGTCGTGCATGTACTGGATCTCCTCCGAGTCCCGGCCCGGGTGGTAGTACGGCGGGACGCCGGACTCCAGCTCCTTGTCGGAGATCGGCAGGTGGAGGCGGTCGCGGAAGCGCTTGAGGTCGTCGACCGTCAGCTTCTTCATCTGGTGCGTGGCGTTGCGGCCCTCGAAGTTCGGGCCCAGGGTCCAGCCCTTGATCGTCTTGGCGAGGATCACCGTGGGCTGGCCCTTGTGCTCCACGGCCGCCTTGTACGCCGCGAAGATCTTCCGGTGGTCGTGACCGCCGCGCCCCAGATGCAGGATCTGGTCGTCGGTCATGCCCTCGACCATGGCGCGCAGCCGCTGGTCGTCGCCGAAGAAGTGCTCGCGGATGTACGCGCCGGTCTCCGTGGCGTACGTCTGGAACTGTCCGTCGGGCGTGGTGTTCATCTTGTTGACCAGCACGCCGTCGCGGTCCTGGGCGAGCAGCGGGTCCCAGGAGCGGTCCCAGACCAGCTTGATCACGTTCCAGCCGGCGCCGCGGAAGACCGACTCCAGCTCCTGGATGATCTTGCCGTTGCCCCGCACCGGGCCGTCGAGGCGCTGGAGGTTGCAGTTGACCACGAAGGTCAGATTGTCCAGGCCCTCGCGGGCGGCGAGCGTGAGCTGCCCCAGCGACTCGGGCTCGTCCATCTCGCCGTCGCCGAGGAACGCCCACACGTGCGACTTGGAGGTGTCGGCGATCCCGCGCGCGTGCATGTAGCGGTTCATCCGCGCCTGGTAGATCGCGCCGATCGGGCCGAGGCCCATCGAGACCGTGGGGAACTCCCAGAAGTCCGGCATCAGCCGTGGGTGGGGGTACGACGACAGGCCGTGGGGCGCCTTCGACTTCTCCTGGCGGAAGCCGTCCAGGTTCTGCTCGCTGAGCCGGTCCAGCAGGAAGGCGCGGGCGTAGATGCCGGGGGAGGCGTGGCCCTGGAAGAAGACCTGGTCGCCGCCGAGGCCGTCGTCCTTGCCGCGGAAGAAGTGGTTGAAGCCGACGTCGTAGAGGGAGGCGGAGGACGCGAACGTGGCGATGTGGCCGCCGACGCCGATGCCGGGGCGCTGGGCCCTGGAGACCATCACCGCCGCGTTCCAGCGGGTCGCGTTGAGGACCTTCCGCTCGATCTCCTCGTTGCCGGGGAAGAACGGCTCGCTCTTGGTCGGGATGGTGTTGACGTAGTCCGTGCTGCGCATCTCCGGCACGGCCACACGCTTCTCGCGGGCCCGCTCGATCAGCCGCAGCATGAGGTAACGGGCGCGCTCCCGGCCGCGCTCGTCGACGGCGGCGTCGAGGGAGTCGAGCCACTCCTGCGTCTCTTCGGGGTCGAAGTCAGGAACCTGACTCGGAAGGCCGCCAATGATGATCGGGTTGCGATCGGATGCGGAAGCCACGCTGTTCCTTACCTGTCAGAGGGCCTGCGAGGGCCGCTGTTTCGCTGTCGTCGCCGGGGCGTCGTCGCTGGGGCGCGCCTTCCCCATGGTCCACCTCGGGGCCGGGAAACGTCATCTCTACCGATCGGTAACCCAGACGTGAGATCGACTCCGTGACGTATGGGGCGAATACCTTCGAGTCTCGTACCCACAGACGATTCCCAAACGCCCAAACAGGGCAGAAAGGTGTGGTGTACGTCACCTCGGACCATGATGGTGTGCCTGGAGTTGCGGCGACACGGCCAGGATCGTCACCGTTTCGGCGGTCTGAACGGCCGGGTACTTGCGCGATCCGTCCCGCCCGTGTGGACTACGGCCAATGCTTCGCGCACGCGCGTGGCTGAGATATTCCCAAGACATGATCAGGAGGCAACCCGTGAGCGCGACCGCGGACCACGCGGAGGAGCGGACGAACCCTGCCGCCAGGCTGGGGTTCCAGCCCGGGCAGGTGGTCCAGGAGATCGGCTACGACGACGACGTGGATCAGGAGCTCCGCGAGGCCATCGAGGGCATTGTCGAGAGCGACCTGGTGGACGAGGACTACGACGACGTGGCCGACGCCGTTGTGCTGTGGTTCCGTGACGACGACGGCGACCTGACGGACTCGCTGGTCGACGCCACCACGTACATCGAAGAGGGCGGTGCCATCCTGCTCCTCACGCCGAAGACCGGCCGTTCGGGCTACGTGGAGCCGAGCGACATCTCGGAAGCCGCCACGACGGCGGGTCTGACGGCGTCCAAGAGCGTCAGCGTCGGCAAGGACTGGAGCGGCAGCCGGCTGGCCACGCCGAAAGCGGCCAAGTCCAAGCGATAGCCGCACGGCGCGTACCAGCGCCAGCCGCACGACCGGCCCCAGCCAAGTCGTACGGGAAGGGCGGGCCGACGCCGTCGGCCCGCCCGTCGGTCTGCGCCGGTTCCTGCGTAGGGTGGTCCCACTGTCGAAGCCCCAGGAAGGGACACCCACCACGATGGCGATCCAGGTCGGCGACAAGGCCCCTGACTTCGAGCTCAAGGACAACCACGGCGCGAGCGTGAAGCTGTCCGACTTCCGCGGTGAGAAGAACGTCGTCCTGCTCTTCTACCCCTTCGCCTTCACCGGCGTCTGCACCGGCGAGCTGTGCGAGCTGCGCGACAACCTGCCGCAGTTCTCCGACCGCGACACCCAGCTGCTCGCCGTCTCCAACGACTCCATCCACACCCTGCGCGTCTTCGCCGAGCAGGAGGGCCTGGAGTACCCGCTGCTGTCGGACTTCTGGCCGCACGGCAACGTCTCGCGGGCCTACGGCGTCTTCGACGAGGACAAGGGCTGCGCCGTGCGCGGCACCTTCGTCATCGACAAGGAGGGCGTCGTGCGCTGGACCGTCGTCAACGGCCTGCCGGACGCGCGCGACCTGAACGACTACGTGAAGGCGCTCGACGCCCTGTGACGCCGCTCGGGCCGCACGCGCTCGACACCCGCTGATTTGTCGCCTTCAGGGACTGCGAGGGGCGGGAACCCGTCACTAGGATCGACTCGTTGATCCGACATCCGAGCACAACGGGGCATCCCGCCCCAGAACACCAATGGAGGACTCGTGGGAGTCAGCCTCAGCAAGGGCGGCAACGTATCGCTGACCAAGGAGGCGCCGGGCCTGACCGCGGTCATCATCGGTCTGGGGTGGGACGTCCGCACCACGACCGGCACCGACTTCGACCTGGACGCCAGCGCGCTGCTGCTGAACAACTCCGGCAAGGTCGGCAACGACCAGCACTTCATCTTCTTCAACAACCTCAAGAGCCCGGACGGCTCGGTGGAGCACACCGGTGACAACCTCACCGGTGAGGGCGAGGGCGACGACGAGCAGATCAAGGTCGATCTCGCCGGCGTCCCGGCCGACGTGGAGAAGATCGTCTTCCCGGTCTCGATCTACGACGCCGAGACCCGCCAGCAGTCCTTCGGCCAGGTCCGCAACGCGTTCATCCGCGTCGTGAACCAGGCCGGCGGCACCGAGATCGCCCGCTACGACCTGAGCGAGGACGCGTCCACCGAGACCGCCATGGTCTTCGGTGAGCTCTACCGGCACGGAGCGGAGTGGAAGTTCCGCGCCATCGGCCAGGGCTACGCCTCGGGTCTGCGCGGTATCGCGCAGGACTTCGGTGTGAACGTCTGAGCCGTTTACAAGGCCCCGCTCGCGGGGCCTGAAGGTCTTTTGTCCGGCGCCGCGCGGTTTACGTGCGGCGCCGGACGCGCAGGACCACCTCAGAAACACCATTCGGGGAGGGAATCATGGGCGTCACACTCGCCAAGGGGGGCAACGTCTCCCTGTCCAAGGCCGCACCGAACCTCACTCAGGTGATGATCGGGCTCGGCTGGGACGCGCGCTCCACCACCGGAGCCGACTTCGACCTCGACGCCAGCGCCCTGGTGTGCAGCGGCGGACGCGTGATGGGGGACGAGTGGTTCGTCTTCTACAACCAGCTCAAGAGCCCGGACGGCTCGGTGGAGCACACCGGTGACAACCTCACCGGTGAGGGCGAGGGCGACGACGAGTCGCTCCTGATCGACCTCTCCAAGGTGCCGCCGCAGTGCGACAAGATCGTCTTTCCGGTCTCGATCCACATGGCCGACGAGCGGGGGCAGACTTTCGGCCAGGTCAGCAACGCCTTCATCCGCGTCGTGAACCAGGCGGACGGCCAGGAGCTCGCCCGCTACGACCTCAGCGAGGACGCCTCCACCGAGACCGCCATGATCTTCGGCGAGGTCTATCGCTACCAGGGCGAATGGAAGTTCAGAGCCGTCGGACAGGGGTACGCGTCGGGGCTGCGGGGCATCGCGCTGGACTTCGGGGTCAACTTGTCATAACGCGATATGAGCAAAATCCGGGGCCCATGGGGGTGCGGAGGGGGTCCGACTAGACTTCGGCTTCAAAAGTTCGTAAAGCCGGGTACGGCGCGGGGGAGCCCCGTACACACACGATTGGGTAGCCAGTGGTTCTGAAAACCTTCGGGTGGTCGTTCGCGGTCACCGCGCTCGGCCTGGTCGCGGCGGTCCTGTTCGGCGGGTGGACCGCGCTCGGCATCGTCGCGATCCTCTCCGTCCTCGAGATCTCGCTGTCCTTCGACAACGCGGTGGTCAACGCCGGGATCCTGAAGAAGATGAATGCCTTCTGGCAGAAGATCTTCCTCACCGTCGGCATCCTGATCGCCGTCTTCGGCATGCGGCTGGTCTTCCCCGTCGTGATCGTCGCGATCAGTGCCCAGCTGGGCCCGATCAAGGCTGTCGAGCTCGCTCTGAACGACAAGGATCGCTACCAGCAGCTGGTGACCGACGCTCACCCGTCGATCGCCGCCTTCGGTGGCATGTTCCTGCTGATGATCTTCCTGGACTTCATCTTCGAGGACCGGGACATCAAGTGGCTCGCCTGGCTGGAGCGCCCGCTGGCCAAGCTCGGCAAGGTCGACATGCTGTCGGTCTGCATCGCGCTGATCGTCCTGCTGATCTCGTCGATGACCTTCGCCACCCACGCCCACCAGCACGGTGGCACCCACGTCGACAAGGCGGAGACCGTCCTGCTCGCCGGCATCGCCGGTCTGATCACTTACATGATCGTCGGCGGTCTCTCCGGGTACTTCGAGGACAAGCTCGAAGAGGAGGAGGAACGCGAGCAGGAGGCGGAGGAGGAAGCCGAACGCACCGGCAAGCCCCGCTCGGCCGTCGCCCTGGCCGGCAAGGCCGCCTTCTTCATGTTCCTCTACCTCGAGGTCCTGGACGCGTCCTTCTCCTTCGACGGCGTGATCGGCGCCTTCGCCATCACCAACGACATCGTCCTGATGGCTCTCGGCCTCGGCATCGGCGCCATGTACGTCCGGTCGCTGACGGTCTACCTGGTCCGCCAGGGCACCCTCGACGACTACGTCTACCTGGAGCACGGCGCGCACTACGCGATCGGCGCGCTCGCCGTGCTCCTGCTCGTGACCATCCAGTACCAGATCAACGAGATCATCACCGGCCTCATCGGCGTCGTCCTGATCGCCGCCTCCTTCTGGTCCTCCGTGCGACGCAACCGCGCCATCGCGGCGGCTGAGGGAAAGGCCGACTCGGACGAGAAGACTGAGGTCTCGTCCGGGGTGTGACATCCCTCCGGGTGAGGAACGCTCTGTGCGGGGCGGCTGCCGAGGCGACTCCTCGGGGCCGCCCCGTCGGTCGTCAAGGGCCGCGGGTACGACGGTGACCCGCGGTCTCCAAGTGAACGTGGGGGCGGAATGGGCCTGTTCGACGGACTCCGGCGTGGCGATGTGCAGTTCGACTCGGGCCACGCGGCAACCAACGCGATCGAACTGACCAAACGGCGCGCTCAGATATCGCTCACCAAGCAGGACGCGGCCACCGGCCATCTACGCGTCAATCTGAGCTGGCGGATGCGTACCTCCGACATCGGGGGCCCGCAGCGGGAGAGCCTGCTGAGGCACCCCTTCCGGGCGCTGAAACCGCCTGAGGTCGTCGGCCACAGCCAGAGCATGGTCAACGTCGACCTCGACCTGGGCTGTCTGTACGAGCTCCAGGACGGCACCAAGGGCGTCGTCCAGCCCCTCGGGGGCTACTTCGGCGACGTCAACGCCCCGCCGTACGTCAAGCTCAGCGGCGACGACCGCTTCGGCTCCGGGTCCGGCGAGACGATGTACATCAACCTCGACCACCGCGAGAGCATCAAGCGGCTCCTGGTCTTCGTCTACATCTACGACCAGACGCCCGCCTTCGACCGCACCCACGCCAGCGTCACCCTCTACCCGAGCAGCGGCCCGCGTATCGAGATCCACCTCGACGAACGCCAGCCCCAGGCTCGCTCCTGCGCCGTCGTCATGATCGAGAACGTCAAGAACGAGATCGTGGTGCGCCGCGAGGCGAAGTTCGTCTACGGCTTCCAGGCCGAGATCGACCGGCTGTACGGGTGGGGGTTGCAGTGGGGCCGGGGGTACAAGACGAAGGTCGACCGCTGAGGGCCGCCGCTGTGCCCGGGGCGCCGCCCGGAGGGAGGACGGTCGGACGCTCGTGCGAGGATCCCCGGGTGAATGATTTACGCGTCCGCCCCGCCACCGAGTCCGACCTTCCCACCCTCGTCCGCCTCCGCGACGACGCGGCACGCTGGATGCTGGCCCGCGGCGTCACCGGGCAGTGGCGGCCGGGAGAACTGGACGAAGACCACTTCCGCCAGGTCATGGCCCACGGCGAGGTCTGGCTCGCGGAGTCGGGCGGGCACGTCGCCGGCGCCTGGGAGGTGTGGTGGGAGGACGAGGCTGCCTGGGGCCCGCAGCCGCCCGTGGCCGGCTACGTGCACCGGCTCATGGTGGACCGGAGCACCGCCCCACCCGGCACCGGGCGCTTGCTGCTGCGGGCCGCGGAACGCCGCGTGGCGGCCGCGGGACGGACCCATGTGCGCCTCGACTGCCTGGCCGGCAGCGCACAGCTCAACGCCTACTACCGGGACGCCGGATACCGCGTCGTGGGCCGCAAGGAGGGCAAGCCGCAGCCGGGCGGGGCGCCCAAGGCCTTCACGCTGCTGGAGAAGGACCTCCGGCAGGCGGGGGAGGGCCCGGCCCAGGGCTCCCCGGCGCTCAGCGGCCGATGAACTGCGGGCCCTGCGGGGGAAGCCGGAGGTCCGGGTCGGGGGCCGCGGCGGCGACGGGCTGGGGGTAGCCGTAGCCCGACTGTGCCCCCGTGACACCCGCCGTGGCCGGCGCCTGGGGGTAGCCGTAGGCGGGCTGGCCGGCGGGCTGCGGGTAGCCGTAGGCCGGCTGGGTCGTCGCCGGCTGCTGGGGCGGATAGCCGTACCCGGGCTGCGCGGGCACCGCGGTCGGCTGCTCCGGCGGCAGCGGCCGGGACACCTCGGCGGAGGGCTGGGCCGGGGCCGGGGGATGCTGGATGGTCGAGGCCGTGGTCGGGGGCGTGGGAACGGTCGTGGTCGGCGGTTCCTCCAGCGCCTCCGACTCGTCCACGGAGATGCCGTAGTCGGTCGCGAGCCCCTCCAGCCCGTTCGAATAGCCCTCGCCCAGCGCCCGGAACTTCCAGCCCTCCCCGCGCCGGTACAGCTCACCGCAGATCAGCGCGGTCTCCTCGCCCGTCTCCGGCTTGACGTCGAAGTACGCCAGCGCCTCCTCCCCGGTGCCCGCCGCGTCGTACAGCAGGATGCGCAGCGCCTGTACGCGGTCGAAGGTCACGCCGTCCGCCGATGCGACCAGCAGAATCCGGCTGACTCCCGACTCGACACCGGTGAGCTCCGTCTGGATCGTGTCGGTCAGGCCCTCGGCGACCCGCTTCTTGCCGAGCCGCCACACCTTCCCGGAGGGGTGCCGGGGCTGGTTGTAGAAGACGAAGTCCTCGTCGGAACGCGTCCGACCGTCGGGGCCGAGGAGCAGCGCGGAGGCGTCGACGTCCGGAACCCCCTGCCCGGGCGTCCAGCGCAGCACGGCGCGCACCGTGGTGGCTTCCAGTGGGACGTTCGACCCCTTCAGCATCGCGTGCGTCATGCGGTCATCCTGCCTTCTCGGTCCTGCTCACGACAACGCGGGGCCGCGGCGTCACGAGCGGCGCCGTCGGCCGTCGGGGGCTACCGTCGTCATGGCCGGGTCTGGCTGTGCTTGCCCGCGTTACCTGAAATTCATGCCCTATGGGAACCTCTGACAGGCCTTCTACGTACTATTACCGGCCAGCTTTCGACGATTCGCAGGTCGCACAACCACCACGGGGGAGATCCATGCGTCATTTCGGGCACATCGCCCCTGAGGTGCGGAAGCGTCTCTTCCATCGGGAGCCGTGCGCGTTCACCCCGGACTCCCCGGCCCGGCTGCTCTCGGTCGCCCTGGGTGCCACGCTCTACAGCCCGGCCACCCGGCCGCGCCTCGCCGACGACATCCTCAAGCAGGCCGGGCGCGGTGTGGTCTCGATGGTGCTGTGCCTGGAGGACTCGATCGACGACGCGGAGGTCGGCCCGGGCGAGGAGAACCTCGTCCGCCAGCTCACCGGCCTCGCCGGGCTCCCGGACGCGGATGTGCCGCTGCTGTTCATCCGGGTCCGTGTCCCCGAGCAGATCCCCGACCTCGTACGCCGCCTCGGGCCCGCCGTACGGCTGCTGTCCGGGTTCGTGCTGCCGAAGTTCACCGCGGAACGCGGCATACCGTTCCTTGAGGCGCTGGCGACCGCCGAGGCCGAAAGCGGCCGTCGCCTTTTCGCCATGCCGGTGCTGGAGTCGCCGGAGCTGCTCTACCGGGAGTCCCGCGTGGAGACCCTGGAGGGCATCGCCCGGGCCGTCGACAAGTACCGCGACCGCGTGCTCGCCCTGCGCCTCGGCGTGACGGACTTCTGCTCCTCGTACGGGCTGCGCAGAGGCCCCGACATGACCGCGTACGACGTGCAGATCGTCGCCTCCGTGATCGCCGACGTGGTGAACATGCTGGGCCGGGCCGACGGCACCGGCTTCACCGTGACCGGGCCGGTGTGGGAGTACTTCCGGGTCCAGGAGCGCATGTTCAAGCCGCTGCTGAGGCAGAGCCCGTTCCTTGAGGTGCAGGCCGCCGAACTGCGCGAGAAGCTGATTGAGCACGCCATGGACGGCCTGCTCAGGGAGATCTCCCTGGACCAGGCCAACGGCCTGCTGGGCAAGACCTGCATCCACCCCTCGCACGTGCTGCCGGTGCACGCCCTGTCGGTCGTCAGCCACGAGGAGTTCTCGGACGCCGAGGACATACTGCGCCCCGACCGCGGCGGCGGGGGTGTCCTGAGGTCGGCGTACACGAACAAGATGAACGAGGTGAAGCCGCATCGGGCCTGGGCCGAGCGGACCCTGCTGCGTGCCGAGGTTTTCGGCGTGGCCGGCGAGGACATCGGCTTCGTGGAACTGCTGGCGGCGGGATTGCCGGGCTGAAGGCATGGAGAAGGCGGAGAAGGCAGTGAACGAGGGGGAGTACGGCGAGATGCGCGACGACGCCGACGGTGTCTGGTCCGGCAGCTGGGTCGCCGAACGGCTCGGTGTCGAGCTCGTCGGCGACGACCGGCTGGCCGGCCTGCTGGGGCTGGCGCTGCGCCGCAACCCCAAGCGGGCCCACCTGCTGGTGTCGAACGTGCTGGGCAAGCACGTACCGCAGTCGCCGTCCGTCGTGTACGGCTACGGGTTCGAGCTCGGCCGCCGGGTGCGTGAGCTGCTGGGTGACGAGGAGGCAGGGCGGGCGGTCGTCCTCGGCTACGCGGAGACCGCGACCGGCCTCGGCCACTCCGTCGCCGACGGGCTGGGCCTCGCCCCCTGCCTGCACTCCACCCGCCGCCCCGTCGCCGGTGTCGCCACGGCCGGCGGCTTCGAGGAGTCCCACTCGCACGCGACCTCGCACCTGCTGCTGCCGGAGGATCCCGAGCTGCTGACCGGTGACGGGCCGCTGGTGCTGGTCGACGACGAGTTCTCCACGGGGAACACGGTGCTGAACACCGTCCGGGATCTGCATGGGCGGTATCCGCGGCGGCGGTACGTCGTGGTGGCGCTGGTCGACATGCGGTCGGCGGGGGATGCCGGGCGGCTGGAGGAGTTCGCCCGCGAGATCGGGGCCCGTGTGGACCTGGTCGCGGCGGCGTCGGGGACGGTGCGGTTGCCCGAGGGGGTGCTGGAGAAGGGGCAGGAGCTGGTGGCGCGGTACGAGTCCGAGAGTGCCGCGGCAGGTGCTGTGTCGTCTGCGGCGCCGTCGGGGTTGTTCGCGCAGTCCCCCGCGCCCCCAAACGACGGCGCCAACCCCCTAGGGGCGCGGGGAACTGCGCGACAAGCCCCCACCGGCCCGCACCCGGAAGTCAACCGCATAGACCTGCGCTGGCCCGCCGGGCTGCCGGACGGCGGTCGGCACGGGTTCACTCCCTCCCATCGGGAGCGCTTGGAGGCCGCCCTGCCAGAGATGGCCGCCCGGCTCGCCGCCGCCCTGCCCCCCGACGCACACCGCGTGCACATCCTCGGCTTCGAAGAGCTGATGTACGCCCCCCTCCGACTCGCCCTGGAGCTGGAGCGCACGACCGACGTCGAGGTCCGTTACTCCACCACCACCCGCTCACCCGTCCTGGCCGTCGATGACCCGGGTTACGCGATACGCACCCGGCTCACCTTCCCCGCCCACGACGACCCCGCCGACGGCCCCGGCGAGCGGTACGCCTACAACGTCGCCGGTGCCGGATTCGACGCCGTCGTCGTGGTGGTCGACTCGACCGCGGACACTCCCGCGCTGCACGCGCCCGACGGCCTGCTGGCCCGGCTCGCCGCACACACCCCGCACGTGCTGCTCGCCGTCATACCGTCGTACGTCCCCGACTCGTACGTCCCTGAAAGGCCCTCCATGCTGCCCGAGCCCCTCCGCGGCCCCGCCTTCTCCTCGTACCCGCCCGAGGAGGTCGGCTGGCTGCTCCAGGACCTCTCGGACGTGACGCTGGAGGCGCCGACCGAGGAGCGCGAGGAGGCGATCCAGAGCGGCGGCGCGCACTACGCCGAGTCGCTGCCCGTGGAGTACCAGCCGAACGAGCAGTACCAGGCGCTGTTCCACGCCGCGCTGGAGACCTCGGCGGCCCGCATCGCCCAGGCGGTCGGCGTGGTCACCGAGACGGTCCTCACCGAGCGCGGTCCCCGTCCGGTCCTGGTCTCGCTGGCCCGCGCGGGGACGCCCGTCGGCATCCTCATGCGCCGCTGGGCGCAGTACCGGCACGGCCTCGACCTGCCGCACTACGCCGTGTCGATCGTCCGCGGCCGCGGTATCGACGCCAACGCGCTGCGCTGGCTCGCC
Organism: Streptomyces venetus; assembly: GCF_039540295.1. NCBI lineage: Bacteria > Bacillati > Actinomycetota > Actinomycetes > Kitasatosporales > Streptomycetaceae > Streptomyces > Streptomyces venetus. The sequence continues at coordinate 286,676 of NZ_BAABET010000001.1, read as the reverse complement.
GCACACCACGACCCCGGGGACGTCGTCTTCGTCGACGGCTGGACCGGCAAGGGCGCCATCACCCGCGAACTCGCCCAGGCCCTGGAGGAGTTCGAGAAGTCCGACGGCATCACCGGCTTCAGCCCCGAGATCGCCGTCCTGGCCGACCCGGGCTCCTGCGTACGGACCTACGGCACCCGCGAGGACTTCCTCATCCCCTCCGCCTGCCTCAACTCGACCGTGTCCGGCCTGATCTCGCGGACCGTGCTGCGGGCGGACCTGGTCGGCCCGCACGACTACCACGGCGCCAAGTTCTACCGCGAACTCGCCGGCACCGACGTCTCGGTGACCTTCCTGGACGCCGTGTCCGCCCGCTTCCCGGAGGTCGCGGACGCGGCCTGCGCCCAGGCCAAGGAACTGCTCTCCGTCGACCGCTCGCCCACCTGGGAGGGCTGGGCCGCCGTCGAGCGCATCAGCGACGAGTACGGCATCCACGACTTGAACCTCGTCAAGCCCGGCGTCGGCGAGACCACCCGGGTGCTGCTGCGCCGCGTGCCCTGGAAGGTGCTGGCACGTGCCGGGGCGGGCAGCGACCTCGACCATGTGCGCCTGCTGGCCGAGCAGCGCGGTGTGCCCGTCGAGGAGGTCGACGCACTGCCGTACACCTGCGTCGGCCTGATCCACCCCAGGTACACCCGGGGCGCGACCGGCGCCGACGGCAAGGCGGTGACGCTCTGATGCCCGCACTCGTCGCCAGCGACCTCGACCGTACGCTGATCTACTCCGCCGCGGCCCTGGCACTGACCATGCCGGACGCCCGGGCGCCCCGGCTGCTGTGCGTGGAGGTGCACGAGAGCAGACCGCTGTCGTACATGACGGAGACGGCGGCCCAGCTCCTCACCGACCTGGGCGACGCGGCCGTGTTCGTGCCGACGACGACCCGGACGCGCAAGCAGTACCAGCGCATCAACCTGCCGGGCCCCGAGCCCAGGTACGCGATCTGCGCCAACGGCGGCCACCTGCTGGTGGACGGCGTCTCCGACCCCGACTGGCACGCCCACGTCACCGCACGACTGGCCGACCAGTGCGCGCCCCTCGCCGAGGTGCAGGAACACCTGCTGAGGGCGGCCGACCCGGTCTGGGTGCGCAAGCACCGCGTCGCCGACGACCTCTTCGCCTACCTCGTGGTCGAGCGTGAACTGCTGCCCGAGGACTGGGTGAAGGAACTCGCGGTGTGGGCGGAGAACCGCGGCTGGACGGTGTCCCTCCAGGGCCGCAAGATCTACGCCGTGCCCAAGCCGCTCACCAAGAGCGCGGCGATGCGCGAGATCGCCCGGCGGACCGGGGCCGATCTCACCCTCGCCGCCGGGGACTCCCTGCTCGACGCCGACCTGCTGCTCGCGGCGGATCGGGGCTGGCGCCCGGGGCACGGGGAGTTGGCCGACTCCGGTTTCACAGCTCCCTCGATCAGGGCGCTTCCCGAACGGGGCGTTCTCGCCGGGGAGCGGATCCTGACGGAGTTTCTGGGGGCAGTGCGGGGCGCCTGAGAACCCGGGTGTCCTGGTCGTCGTGCGGGTGCGGCGTCGCGGTGGCTTGTCGCGCAGTTCCCCGCGCCCCTTCGGGGCGCCTGGGAGCGCGGGTGTCCTGGTCGTCGTGCGGGTGCGGCGTCGCGGTGGCTTGTCGCGCAGTTCCCCGCGCCCCTTCGGGGCGCCTGGGAGCGCGGGTGTCCTGGTCGTCGTGCGGGTGCGGCGTCGCGGTGGCTTGTCGCGCAGTTCCCCGCGCCCCTTTGGGGCGCCTCCCTTCGGGGCGTCGTAGCAGCCGTACCGCTATGAAGGCCGCCAGCGCCACGGCCGCCGCGGCGAGGACCACCTTGGAGTAGGTGGAGACGATGTCCGTGACCTCGTGCCAGTTCGCGCCCAGGAAGTAGCCCGCGAGCACGAACGCCGTGTTCCAGATCGCGCTGCCCAGGGTGGTCAGGCCCAGGAACACCGGCAGGCGCATGCGCTCGACACCCGCCGGCACGGAGATCAGGCTGCGGAAGATCGGGATCATCCGGCCGAAGAACACGGCCTTGGTGCCGTGCTTCAGGAACCATGCCTCGGTCTTCTCGATGTCCGAGACCTTCACCAGCGGCAGCCGGGCCGCTATCGCCACCGTCCGGTCACGGCCGAGCAGCGCGCCGACTCCGTACAGCGCGAGCGCGCCGAGCACCGAACCGGCCGTCGTCCACAGCAGGACGGCGAGCAGGCTCATCCGGCCGCTGCTCGCGGCGAACCCGGCCAGCGGCAGGATCACCTCGCTGGGCAGCGGCGGGAACAGGTTCTCCAGAGCGATGGCGAGACCGGCGCCCGGCGCGCCCAGCGCGTCCATGAGGTCATTGACCCACTGCGGCCCGGCGTCCGCTGCGATGGCTGTCATGCCGCCACGCTAGAAAAACGAAGCTGAAGGACTCCTGAGGAGGCTGGTCAGCCGCAGCAGCCGCCTCCGCAGCAGCCGCCTCCGCCGCCTGAGGCGCCCGCGCGGGGTGCCGGGGCCGGGGCGGAGGCAGAGCCGCCGACCGCGACCGTGGAGAGGAGCTTCACCGTGTCGTCGTGGCCCGTGGGGCAGACCGCGGGAGCGGAGGACTCCGCCATGGGGCGGCTCAGTTCGAAGGTGTCGCCGCACGTGCGGCAGCGGTACTCGTAGCGAGGCATGCGAACAGATTAATCTCCGGGTACGGAAAAACCGCCCTCCGGGATTCCTTTGGACCATTCTTGTCCGAACCAGTGTGGAGAATATGTAAAGGCCACTGGTAACTTTCGATCGTCGCGAGGAGCCGTAAGGCCGGGGGATGTGGGGCGCGCTGCCGTTGACCACGGCGGACATGCCCTTCCGCGCGAGCACCACCGAAAAGCGGGGAGGGGAGACGCAGCCGTGACCAGGGCTGGGTGGGAACCGGAAGAGACCATGCAGTTGAAGGCTCCCGCTTCCATACATACGAAATACGGGGAACATCCGGAACATGCGGACGAGGCCGAGCCTTCGCGTTCGGCCTCGGGTGGGAAGGGGTCCGGCAGGTCGCGCCGCCGGCGCCGGGCCCCCCGGCCGTCCCCGCTGTCCCGCCTCCGCGCCGCCGCAGGCCCGCGGCTGACCCCGCTCGTCGCCCGCGTGGCGCCCCACGCCCGTCGCCTCCGGCCCCGGTACCCGCACGCCGACCGCACCGGCTGGCGGCGCTGGGCGCCCTCCTGGCGGCAGTGGCTCGGTGCCGCGCTGACCTTCACCGGCCTCGCCCTGGGCTTCCTGGGCGTCGCCTACGCCGCCACCGACATCCCGGAGAACCTCAACTCGTACGCCACGCAGCAGGACAACGTCTACTACTGGTCCGACGGGACACCCATGGCCCGCACCGGCTGGGTGCGGCGGCAGGCCATGCCGCTGAAGGACATACCCGAGGACGTCCGAGACGCGGTGCTGGCGGCGGAGAACGCGAGCTTCTACAGCGACCCCGGCATCTCCTTCAGCGGCCTCACCCGCGCCCTGTGGCGCACCGTGGGCCAGGGAGACACCCAGGGCGGCTCCACCATCACCCAGCAGTACGTCAAGAACGTCTACCTCAGCCAGGACCGCTCGGTCGGCCGCAAGTTCACCGAGGCCATGCTCGCCCTCAAGCTCGACAACGGGATGAGCAAGGACGACATCCTGGAGGGCTACCTCAACACGAGCTGGTTCGGCCGCGGCACCTACGGCATCCAGCGCGCCGCCCAGGCCTACTACGGCAAGGACGTCGGCGAACTCGACGCGGGCGAGGCCGCGTTCCTCGCCTCCCTCCTCAAGGGCGCCTCGCTCTACGACCCGGCCCTGAGCAAGGCCAACCACGCCCGGGCGGTGGAGCGCTGGTCGTGGATCCTCGACCGCATGGTCGACAACGGCATGCTGTCGAAGTCGGAGCGGGCCAAGTACACGGAGTTCCCCGAGCCGCTGAAGCAGGCACCGGGGTACGACACCGGCAAGCAGAGCGACTACCTCGTGGAGCTGGCCGCCCAGTACGCCAAGAAGGCCGCGCACATCTCGGCCAAGGAGTTCGACCTCGGCGGCTACCAGATCTACACGACCTTCGACCGCAAGCAGGAGACCGCGCTCACCGGCGCCGTGGCCGAGGCCCGCAAGAAGGCACGGAAGGACGACGCGGCCAAGGCGAAGACCCTGCACTTCGGCGCCGCCTCGGTGGCCGCCGACGGGCGGATCCTGGCTCTGTACGGCGGCCCCGACCACCGCACGCAGGGCTACAACGAGTCGAACGCGACCACCGTGCCCGCCGGTTCGGCCTTCCTGCCGTTCGTCTACGCCGCCGGCCTGGAGCACGGCGTGCGCAAGACCCGGGACGGCACCGCCACCGAGGTCACCCCGCAGACCCTGTACGACGGGGACGACGGCATCCCCGTCATGACCCCCGAGGGGCCCTACTGGGACCGCGGCGGCAAACGGGTCACCTCGCACAACGACGGCAAGCGGTCCTACGGGCGGATCAGCCTGAGCCGGGCGCTCGCCCTGTCGGTGAACACGCCGTTCATGCAGCTCGGGATGGACACCGGCCTGGACAAGGTGCGCGACACCGCTCAGGCGGCGGGCCTGCTCCCCTCCAGCTTCGGCCCGCAGGTGCCCGGGATGTCCCTGGGCAGCGCCACGCCCAGCGCGATCCGCATGGCGAGCGGATACGCCACGTTCGCCGCCGCCGGCAGGCATGCCGAGCCGTACTCGGTGGCCCGGATCACCCGCAACGGCTCCGAGGTCCCGATGGCGAAGCCGGCGTCCCGCCGCGCGGTGCGGGCCGGCGTGGCCGCGTCGGTCCAGTCCGCCCTCACGGACGCCTTCCGCACCGCCCACCCCGGGGCGGACCCGGACACCGAGGTGGCCGGGAAGACCGGCACCGCGCAGAACGACACCGCGTCCTGGTACGTCGGCACGGCGCACTCCGTGTCGACAGCCGTCGTGGCCTACCGCATCGACCTCACCAAGAGCCTCGAACCGCTCCCCTTGCAGGGGATCGCGGGCACCTCCGAGGACAGCGTCCCGTACCGCGTCTGGTCCGGTGCCCGGGGCCTCGGCTGACCCCCGGGCCCGGCACCACCGCACCACCCCCACCCCCCTCGCAGAATGAGCCGCGCATGAACTCACCGTCCGGCCGCCGCCGCCGACCCCGCGCACCCCGCCGCACCACGCCCCCGGGAATACTGACCCTGGCGGCGCTGCTCGTCGTCGCCTCCCTGGTCTCGGGCTACCTGGCCCTGAACCGCTCGGACCCCACCACCCCCACCGCCTCCTCCGGGGCCCGTAAGGGAACCGCGGAGAAGGGGGACAAGGAACCCCGGTGGGACGGCCGGACCAAGGTCCTCGGGGACGGCTCCACCTCCTACACCGGCCCGCAGAAAGGGCAGTTGAAGCCGGTGCCGCTCAAACCGGGCGAGAAGCCGCCCCAGTTCGTGGTCTTCTCCTGGGACGGCGCGCTGCAGGGCGACGACGAACTCTTCTCGCACTACCGGGAACTGGCCGAGCAGTACGACGCCCACATGACCTTCTTCCTCACGGGCATCTACCTGCTGCCCAAGAGCAAGAAGGACCTCTACTCCCCGCCCCGGCACGCCAAGGGCTCGGCGGCGATCAGCTACGCCACCGACGAGCACATCCGCACCACGGTGGAGGAGCTCGGCAAGGCGTGGCAGGGCGGCAACGAGATCGGCACCCACTTCAACGGCCACTTCTGCGGCAAGAAGGGCGGCGGCGACTGGAGCGTCGCCGAGTGGAAGAGCGAGATCGACCAGTTCTACGACTTCGTCGAGAAGTGGAAGACCAACACCGGCTTCCAGGACGTCGACCCGCTGCCGTTCGACGTCAGGAAGGAGGTCACCGGCGGCCGCGCGCCCTGCCTGGAGGGCCAGAAGAACCTGCTGAAGGCCGCCGAGGGCTACCACTGGCGCTACGACGCCAGCTCCGCGGGCGACTTCCAGATATGGCCCGGCAAGAAGAACGGCATCTGGGACTTCCCGCTGCAGATGCTCCCCTACGAGGGCGGCAAGTACCAGGGCCTGTCGATGGACTTCAACTACCTCTACAACCAGTCCGACGGCGAGACCGAGGGCGACCCGGCGAACTACCCCCAGTGGGAGGAGCAGACCGTCGCCTCCTACATGTCGGGCTTCAACCGCGTGTACTACGGCAGCCGGGCCCCGCTGTTCATCGGCAATCACTTCGAGGACTGGAACGGCGGCATCTACATGAGGGCCGTCGACCGGGTCGTCAAGGACGTGTGCACCAAGAAGGGCGTCAAGTGTGTGTCCTTCAGGGAACTGGCCGACTGGCTCGACGTGCAGAAGCCCGAGACGCTGCAACGCCTGCGCACCCTGGACCCGGCGCAGTCGCCCGACTGGTCGACGGTCGTGAAGTAACGGAGACGACACCCTGAAATAACAGAGGCACCACCCTTCACAACAGCCACACACTTCATGCGAAGATCTTCTCCCCCGGCAATCCTTTGGCCGGGGCAAGAGGGGAAAACACCAGTGAAATCACGGAAGTTGAACGTGACGCGCCGCCGCGTCTCGATACTGGGCGCCGCGGCGACCTCGGTCGTCGCGGGAGTCGCCCTGCTGCCCAACTGGAGCGCCGGCGCGGCGGTCATCGACGACCCGACGGTGGACGCGCGGACCAAGGCCACCTTCCAGCGCCTGGCGGACGCGGTCTTCACCGACCGCACCGACGCCCTGGTCACCGGCGCGCAAGGGGACCGCGAGAAGCCGCTGACCGACGGCTTCTCCGGCGACGTCAAACTCTCCACCGGCACGGCCCGCTCCGAGGACGCCACCCTGTCCGGGCTGGGACAGCGCAAGGAGAAGCTGGCCAAGGCCGGCGAGAAGTACCGCAAGGCCAGCACCACCGTCACCCTGAACGCCACCCGAGTGACAGGCCGTACGGCCAAGGCGGCGGTCACCGAGACCACCACCCTGACCTACGCCGGGGCACGGGGCGACGCGCCGCGGACCACCGGCTTCCAGGCCCGGCACGAGCTGACCTTCAGGGCCGACCGGCAGGGCGACTGGCAGCTGACCGGCATCCGCGACACCGACCAGGGCGGACTCGCGGTGAACACGCTCTCCAAGCCCGCCCCCGTCAAGGCGACCACCGCCGACGACACCATGCCGAACGCCCCGCGCGCGGCGACCACCCGCAACCCGGCCGCCGTCCCGAAGACCGGCACGACCTACGACTACAAGGCCATGGCGGCCTACGCCGAGAAGTACTGGAACGTCTACAACAAGGACTACCCGGACTTCAACGGCCACGGCGCCGGCGGCGACTGCACCAACTTCGTCAGCCAGTCCCTCAAGGCGGGCGGCTGGAAGCACGTCCCCGGCTACGTCTACGACTACACCAAGTGGTTCGGCAACGCCGAGATCCAGTCGGACTCGTTCGTCGGCGTCAACGAGTGGTCCTGGTTCGCCCAGAACTCCAAGCGGACCACTCCGCTCGCCAACGTCTACCAGCTCGAGGTCGGTGACGTCCTCCAGATGGACTTCGACAAGGACGGGTCCAAGGACCACACGATGGTCGTCACGTACAAGAGCGGCGGCGTGCCGTACGTGACCTACCACTCCAACAACACCCTCCGCAGGTCGGTGGCGAGCCTCGTCGCGTCGTACCCGAACGCGTACTACTACGCCTACCGCACCTGATACCGGCCGGGGCCGGGGCCTGGGACCGGGCGGGGGCCGGGCTCAGTGTCCGGCCCCGCGCTCCTCACGGATCCGGCCCACCACACCGGCCGCCGTCCGCCGGATCGCTTCCGTCTCCGTGAGGAAGTGCCAGTAGTCGGGGTGGCGGCCCTCCAGGCCGGCGATCGCGCGATCGAGACGGGACACCGCCTCGTCCAGGGGCCCGGCATGGCGCGGGTCGGGGGTGTTGCGGCCCGACATGGCCAGACGCTGGGCGTCGCGGAGGGCGAAGCGGGTGCGGTCGATCTCCTGCTGGGGATCCTTCTGCACGGCGTTCAGCCGGTGCAGGCGGTCGCCGGCGGCCGAGACCGCCTCGTCGGTGGTGTTGAGCAGGGCCCGTACGGTCGACAGCAGGGCCGTCGCGTCGGGCCAGCGCTGCGCGTCACGGGCGGTGCGCGCCTCGGCCAGTTTGGTCTCCGCCTGGCGGACGTTCTCCGCGGCGATGTCGGGGACGTGCTGGAGGTCCTGCCAGCAGGCGGCGGTGAAGCGGCGGCGGAGCTCGCTCAGGATGGGTTCCACCTGCTCGGAGCGGGTGGTGAGGGCCTGCGCGCGGGTCCGCAGGGAGACCAGCCGGTGGTCGATCTCGGCGGCCCGCTCCGGGAGCCGCTCGGCCTCCACGCGGACCGCTACCGCCTCGCGAGTGACGCGCTCGGCCCGCTCCAGGGTCTCGGGCACACCGTGCCGGCCGGCGCCCTGGTTCAGCTTGGTCAGCTCCGGGGAGAGGGCGGCGAGACGCGCGGCGAGGTCGTCCGCCGTCAGCCCCGACGATCGTGACGAGTCGAGCGCCTCGGAAGCGGCGAGCAGGGCCTGGCGGGCGCGCTCGACCGCCGGGGCGAGGCGGGCCAGCTGGGTCTCGGCCTTGCCGAGCAGCGGGCCGAGACCGTCGGCGAACCCGTCCAGCTCCTGCTTGACCCGGCCGAGTTCCTCCTTGGCGGCGGTCAGCTCGGCGCGGGCCCGCGAGGCCACCGAGGCCTCCAGGTCGTCACGGTCGAGGTCGTGGGCGTCGACGGCGTCGATGTACCGGTGGCTGGCCTCGTCGATACGCCGGCCGAGCGCGTCGAAGTCGGCGACGGCACGCCGGGCGGCGGGGGAGTCGTCGACGGCGGTGATCGTCTCTATCGAGATGCGCAGGTCGCGCTGCGCGGTGTCGAGCTCGTAGAAGGCGGCCGCCGCGGCGTCCTTCGCGGCCTGCGCCTCGGCGCGCTGGCTCTCGGCACGGCCGCCGAACCAGCGCCGGGTGCCCCCGCCCGCGAAGGCCGCGGGCAGCGCCAGCGCGGCCAGCAGCGGCAGTCCCACCAGAGTGAGCGTGTCGCGCAGCGGGGCCGGGGTGCGGGGGAGGCGGCGGCGCGGGCGGTGTGCGCGCGGCACCGACGGCGTATGCGACTGTGCTGGTGTCGCCGTCACATCCCTCTCCCGTGGTGTGGTCCACCCTGCCCGGTGTCATTCTCCCACCGGTTGAGGACGAACACACGGGCCGGTCAGTTCACCGTTCGGACCGTGACTTTGCCGTCGCCGGTGTGGGCGGACACCACATGGGAGCTGGTCTCGTCGCGGGGCACGGACACCTCCACGCCGCCGTCGCCGGTCTCGGTGGTCACGCGGTAGGCCGCCTCGGGCAGCGCGATGGTCACGGAGCCGTCGCCGCTGCGGGACTCCACACGGTCGGGGACGACACCGAGTTCGAGACGGACCGAGCCGTCGCCGGTGCGGGTACGGACGTCACGGGAGGAGACGTCCGCCCGGACGGATCCGTCGCCGGTGCGCATGCTGAGCGGGCCGGTGGTGTCCGCGACGCGGATCGAGCCGTCACCGGTGCGCAGGTCGACGGGCCCGGTGGTGTCGGTGACGCGGACAGAGCCGTCGCCCGTGCGGATGCTCAGCGGGTCCCGGAAACCGCGGGCCCGCACGCTGCCGTCGCCGTCCTCGACCTTGACGGTGGTGCCCCGGGGCACCTCGACGCGGTGCTTGGCCGAACAGTCGGCGACGATGCCGGAGCACTTCATCCGCAGCACCAGACGGTCGTCCCGCACGGACCAGGTGACCTTCGGGTCCTTGCCGACGACCACCGAGCCCTGGAACCACCGGGTGACCTCGACCCGGCCCTCCCGGGCGGCGTCGGTGGCGACGATCTCGAGGGCGGAGTCGTCGGAGTCGACGGTGAGCGTGCGGCCCTTCAGGTCGAAGGACCGGTGGTCGGGCTCGGTGTCGTCCCCCGCGGACGCCCCGCACGCGCTGAGCCCGGCGACGAGGACCACGACGGCACCGGCGACGGCCACCGCCCGGGCGGAGACGGGGCGTGCGGTGCCGGCGGTACGGGTGGTGCGGGCCATGACGATCTCCCCCTGAACGGACGACGGACGCCTCTCGGGCGCTCTACGACCGTAGGGATCCGGGGCCGGCCGGGGGATCCGGAGCACTCCCGGATCCGAGGTGGGGATAACCCCCGGTACGGACCCGCGATACGGGTTTGCGGGACCGTGCCCCGGGCAAGGTAGGCTGTCGACTCGTCCTGGGCGTGCTGGTCCGGGTGCCGGGTGCGTAGCTCAGGGGTAGAGCGCCTGCCTTACAAGCAGGATGTCGGCGGTTCGAAACCGTCCGCGCCCACAGATGTGCCGAGGCCTTCCGGGGAGATTCCCGGAAGGCCTCTTCCGTGGGATCAGTAGCTCGCGTTGGCGAGCAGTTCGCCGTCCTTGTCGTAGACGGTCACGAGGCCGTTCTTCGACTCGTAGCAGGACGTGAAGGCGGAGGCGATGAGCTTGCCCTCGCCCTGGTGGGGGCCCATCAGGCCGCCGGTGAAGTCGGTGAAGACCTCCGCCGAGTCGAGGATGTCGTTGCGCTTGTCGGCGCCGGTCACCTTCGTGACGTGCTCGGCCGCGGCCTTCTCGGTGTCCGTGCCGTTCTTGGCGACGCAGGCCCGGAACCGCTCGGCCTGGGACTTCGCGTCGGCCGGCTCGGCCTTCTCGGTCCTGGCGTCCTTGGGCTTGCTGTCGACGGTGACGGGCTTGTCCTTGCTGGAGGTGTCCTCACTGTCGCCGCCTCCACCGCCGGTGGCGACGGCGGCGACGACGAACACGGCGATGACGCCCGCGCAGCCGAGGCCCGCGATCTTGCCGACGCCGCGCTTCTTCGGCGGCTGGGGCGGAAAGGGCTGGGTCGGCTGCTGCGGGTGCTGCTGGCTCATGGGTTCCCCTCGGGTCATTCGGGTCGTGCGGGTGGATGACCCGTGGAGGCGGAGCGCAGTTGCAGAAGGCCGAACGAGTTCACCCGATCGGGTCCCGGCAGCCGCACAGCCGGTGGTTATCCGCATGCGCGTCCACGGCGGCCGAAGGACCTCTCTACGATGTGCGTTGTGAACAGCCCCGTCCCGCGCACCTCGCCCCCCGCCGTCCGGCGCCGGCGTGTGCTGTGTGTGCTGGGGCTGTTGGCCGGGTTGCTGGCGATGCACGGCCTCGCGCCCGGTGGTGCCATGCCGCGGCAGGAGCACCTGCCGCAGACGCGCGTGGTGCAGTCGTCCGAGCACTCCGAGGCCCAGGACGGTTGCGGGCAGGGCGGGCACTGCGGTGGCGGGCACGTCCAGCACGCCGACGTGACCTGTGCCTCGGGGGCCGTCGGGGGTGGGCCGGTGTTGCCCGCGCTCGTCGCCGACCCGGTCGCCGTGGGCGTACGGCAGGACGTCGTACGGGACCACCCGGCAGTGGAGCAGGACGGTGCGCGTGCCCCGCCCTCCCTCAGCGAACTCCAGCTTCTGCGGATCTAGACACCCCCGCGCAACGTGCCGGCGCCCCTGCCGGTGCGGTGCGTCGCCGTGTCCGAATCCCTTGCTGATCCGTTCCTGATCCGTTCCGGATCAGCAGAAGCAGCAGAAGCAGGAGTTCACGTATGAGCAGCATCCGTACCCTGACCCGCCGGGCCGCCCTCGTCGCGGCGGCGGTCGGCGCCGGGTTCGTCCTCACCGCATGTGGTGGGGGCAGCGGTGACAACGGCGGCAGCGGGCACGGGGCGCACGCCTCCGCCTCCGCCTCCGCGTCCGAAGCCACGGCCGGTGCCCACAACGCCCAGGACGTCTCCTTCGCGCAGGGCATGATCCCGCACCACCGGCAGGCCCTGGAGATGGCGCGGCTGGCCGACGGCCGGGCCTCCTCCGGCGCGGTCAAGGACCTCGCGGCGCGGATCGAGAAGGCGCAGGACCCGGAGATCAAGACCATGACCGGCTGGCTGAAGTCCTGGGGCGAGGACGTCCCCGCGGCCGGAGGCGGCATGGACGGGATGAAGGGCATGGACCACTCCGGCTCGGGTCACGACGGGATGCCGGGGATGATGGGCGAGGCCGACATGGCCGAGCTGGAGAAGTCCTCGGGCAAGGCCTTCGACACCAAGTTCCTGGCCCTGATGGTCGAGCACCACGAGGGCGCGGTGAAGATGGCCACCGTCGAGAAGAGCAAGGGCGGCTACGGTCCCGCCAAGGCCATGGCCGACGACATCGTCACCGCCCAGAACGCCGAGATCAGCGAGATGAACAAGCTCCTCGGCAAGGGCTGACGCCCCGGCCGCTACGAGGTTCCGCCGGGCTCCTCCGGCGGAACCTCGTGGGCGTGCTTCAGCTCCGAGCGGGCCGCCACCCGCTCGGAGCCGGTGAGTTCGGACCAGTAGCGGTGGGTGCTGACGAACACCGCGAGCTCGTGCTCGCGCCGCCGCAGCTTCTCCACCTCGGCCTGCTCGTCCGCGCTCCAGCCGGGGGAGGCGGGGCGCTCCACCTTCCGCCAGCCGTTGTCGTCACTGAAGCCGTCCAGAGGCTCCACCGACCAGGGGAGCCGCTTCAGCAGGGCCGACAGCTCGGCCCGGACCTGATGGAGTTCCTCCTGACCGGCGAGGAGGTCACTCGGAAAGTCGTAGGTCGCAGCCACGACCCAATGATACGCCTGTTCGAATTTGGGTGGCGAGTTCCTTCCCGTGGTTCACGTGGGCGGGTGTTCCTTCGCCAGCTCGCCCACCACCCGGGCCGCCACCGGGGCCGCCACGCCGTGCCGCTCGGCCGCGCGCAGCAGTGCCCCGCCGATGGCGTCCAGTTCGAGAGGGCGGCCCGCCTCGGCGTCGCGCTGCATCGACGACTTCGTCGCCGGTGGGAAGGCGTCGTAGCGGGTGAGGGCCTGGGCGGGGTCCGCCGGGCCGCCGCACGCGCGGCTGATCGCGGCCGTCTCCTCCACGAGGGCCGTCAGCTCGTCGCGGTGACGGGTGCGGACGTCGCCCAGGGGGAGTCCGTAGCGGGTGGTCAGCAGGGCGAACGGGGCGAGGAACGACATCTTCGCCCACAGGGCCGCCGTCTCGTCGTCCTGGACGCGGGCCGCCGGACCGGCGGCGGCGATGGCCTCCGCGAGGGTGTCGAGGCGGGTCCGGGGTACCTCCGCACCGGCCAGGTCGATCTCGGCGAAGGGGCTGGCGTGTTCGATCATGCCGGGGGCGACCCGGGTCGACTCGACGCGGATGACGGCGGGGGCCACGCGGTCGGGACGGTAGCGGGCGCGCAGGACGGCCGGGTGCTCCACACCGTTCAGGAACGGCACGAGGAGGGCGTCGGCGAGCGCCTCTGCGGGGACGCGTGCCAGGGCGGTGTCGAGAGCGGTGTGCTTGACGGTCACCAGGCACGCGTCGACCGGTTCGCGCAGCTGGGTGTCCGCCTCCACCCGGGCCGTGAAGTCGCCGAAGTGTGCGCTGCGGACCCGTATGCCGTCGGCGCGCAGGACCTCGGCCGTCTCCTCGCCGGACAGGCAGATCACGCGGTGGCCCGCGCGGGAGAGCAGGGCGGCGAGGAGGCCGCCCACGCCGCCCGGGCCCAGGACGGCCACGGTGAGTTCGTTTCCCATGTCGGTTTCCTCTCTCCGGTCGGCCCCGGGACGGTGGCCGCCATTGAGTGATCATGACAGGAATCTCTGTCGTCGCGGGGCCGGAAGGGCGAGACTGGGGGCATGTGCCGGAGTATCAAGACCCTGCGTCCGCCCGCGATGCCCGAAGAGGCCACGGAAGCGGACATCCGGGCCGCCGCCTTGCAGTACGTGCGGAAGGTCTCGGGTTTCCGCGCCCCCGCCGCTCACAACCAGGAGGTGTTCGAACGCGCCGTGGAGGCCGTCGCGCAGGCCACGGCCGAACTGCTGGACGGACTGGAGATCAGGGGAGCCGCCGCCCGGCAGGCTAGCTAGGACATCCCTGGGCCTGGGCCTGGGCCCGGCTGAGGCCTAGGACGCCTCCGACGCCTGCGGCCGGGGGCGCATCAGGTACGCCGCCCCGGCCCCGGCACCGAACAGCGCCCCCACCGACACCGCCGTCGCCACCCAGCTCGCGCCCAGCCAGTGGGCGCCGAACCAGCCGAGGGCGACGCTGTACGCGGCCCAGGTCAGACCCGCCAGGGCCGACCAGGGGAGGAAGTCGCGGGCGCGGCGGTGGGCGGCGCCCGCGCCGAGGGAGACGACCGAGCGGCCGGCGGGGGCGAAGCGGGCGAGGACCACGAGCGCGCCGCCACCCCGGGCGAGGGCCGCGCCGAGACGTTCCTGCGCGGTGGTCAGGCGGCGGGAGCGGGAGATCGCCCGGTCCAGGCGGTCGCCGCCGCGCCAGGCGAGGCGATAGGCGGCCAGGTCGCCCAGGACGGAGGCGGTCGCCGCGCACAGGGTCAGGACCAGGATGTCGGGCACGTCGGTCGCCGACCCCGCGGCCGCCGCCGTGGCCGCCGTGATCACCAGGACGCCGCTGGGCAGCACCGGCAGGAACACGTCGAGCAGGACCGACAGGGTCACCACCCCGTAGATCCACGGACTGGTGGCCAAGGCCCCCACTTGCTCCAGCACCGCAACTCCCCGTGACTCCCCCGTGGACCGGACCGTGCCGCGGTGTCGCGGGGGAGCGGCAGGGGCGGCCGATGACAGCCATACAGCGTACGCCCGGGGTGTGACGGGCGGTTCACGGGGGGTGCGTACGTTCGGTACCGCTCGTTCACCCCCGCGGACGCGGAAGGCGCCCCCCGGCCCACGTGTGAAGGCGCCCTCGGCCCGCATGGGAAGGCGCCTCCCCGCACATGCGGGAAGGCGCCGTCGCGCGAGGTGCCGGCCGGGCGGTCAGGCAGCCACCGGGGCGTGGTCCGCGGACCGCTGTTCCTGCGCCGAGGTGCGCTTGGCGAACAGCCGGTCGACACCGAACGCGCCGGAGCCCGTGAAGATCAGCAGGAACATGGCCCAGCAGTACATGGCCGCGCCCTCGCCGTTGTTCTCGATGGGCCACAGACCCTGCGGCTGGTGCACCTTGAAGTAGGCGTACGCCATGGCGCCGGAGGAGATGAAGGCCGCGACGCGGGTACCGAGGCCCAGCAGCACCAGGATGCCGCCGACGAGTTCTATGACGGCCGCGTACCAGTTGGGCCAGGCGCCGGTCGGCGCGGTGCCGCCCTTGCCGTCCGCGCCGCCGAGGACGCCGAAGAGCGCGACGGCGCCGTGGCAGGCGAACAGCAGGCCGATGACGATCCGGAACAGTCCGAGAGCGTACGGCTGCGCGCCGTTGAGGCGAGCGGTCATGTGGGGGTCTCCTTCGGACGGCCGGC
This sequence comes from Streptomyces venetus, assembly GCF_039540295.1. NCBI lineage: Bacteria > Bacillati > Actinomycetota > Actinomycetes > Kitasatosporales > Streptomycetaceae > Streptomyces > Streptomyces venetus. The sequence goes on along the minus strand of NZ_BAABET010000001.1, from coordinate 271,370 downwards.
CCGGGGAAGGCCGGTCGGGGGACAGAACCGATGAGTAACCCACGTTAGGTGTGCCTAATTGATGCTTGCAAGTTCAACATTTGGCCACTGGTTTCCCTCTGGTTGCGGCTCCCTCTCGCCCCTAGCTGCACGTAGAGCGGCTCTCGCCACTGCATCCGCGTCCGAAAGTGTGACCGAATCCACCCCCGGCCGGGCTCCTGCCGCGGTCACCCAGTGCACGCCCTCCGTCGGCACGCCGAACGCGAACCGCCTTGCATGGGAAGCACCTTGACGGTCAATCAGATGATAGGGGCGCGGGGTCACATCCAACCCCCCTGTTTCGTGACCGTCGACGGTGTGCGGTCGGCACTGCCCGGTCCGCAGCAGCCCCGCGAGGAGTTCGTCGGCCGTGCGCCGCAGGTCGGGCTCCGGAAGACGGGCCTCTATGAGGGTTTTCACACGGACCGACGAGCCCGGTATGTCGGGGGAGTACGCCGTCCAGGCGCCCTCCACCTCCGCCACCCGCAGCCGCGGCCCGAGCACCCGCACCACACCCGCCTCCACCAGCGCCGCCAGCTCCTCGATACGGCGCCGGGGCGGGCCGATCGACAGGAAGGCGTTGAGCGGGGTGTACCAGCGGTCCAGATGGTCCCGGCGGGAGGCGCCGGCGATGCCGCCGTGGTCGACGATCAGACGGAGCTCGTTACGCAGGTCGCGCAGCACGTCGAGAGCCGCCTTCGACGGGCCGCGCACATTGCCCAGGGCGGCCTGCGCCGCGTCCTCGCGCAGGTACGACAGCAGCCAGTCGCGCCACTCGCCGGGGTGCGCGAAACGCCGTCCGGCATACGGGCGGGAGAGCCGCTCCCAGCACCAGCGCTCCTCCTCCGGCACGCCGAACTCGTCCAGCAGCAGGGTCTCTTGGGGGTCACCGTGCGGTACGGCCAGGAAGCGCTCGACGAGTTCGCGGCCCCGCCGCCGCCCGGGTGCTCCCGGCCGCTGGAGCAGCGCGGCGTAGTAGACCGCCTCGACCTCCTTCGCCACCAACGGCCACACCTCCGCCAGGAAGTCCGGCGCCTCCCCGGAGTCCGCGCGTTTGCGGAAGCCCGCGATCACCTCCGGCGTGAGGACCAGCGGGACGTGCCGGCCGTAGGGCCCCTTCGCGTTGTCGCCGCGTGCCTGGTACGGGACTCCGCGCCGCGACCCCGCGTACAGCCGCGGTTCGCGGCCCGAGGGGAGATAGCGCAGGCCCCGCGCGTCCGGTACGAACCGGCCGCCGCGGCCGGTCGTCAACAGGGCCGCGTGGTCGAAGAAGTTGAGGCCGAGGCCGCGCAGCAGGACGGGTTCGCCGGGCGGTACGCGGGACAGGTCGACGTCGGCCGGATTGGCGGGCGGGACGTGGCACAGGCCGTGGTGCGCGGCGTGGGCCGCCAGACGCCGCTGGTCCCTGTCCGTGGTCGTCGGCAGGTGCCCCTGGGTCAGGACCACGGCGGACAGGCCGGTCAGCACGCGGCCGTCGTCGAGGGCGAGGTCCTGGTGGCCGTCAGGGGTGTCGTCGAGCCGGACCGCGCGCGCCCGGTGCGTCTCGACGCGTACGGCCGCCGGAGCGTCCCGTACGACCCGCGCGAACACCCACTCCAGGTAACGGCCGTAGTCCGCCCGGGCCGGGTACTCGTCCGGGCCCAGCGTGCCGCCCGCCCACTCGTGCAGGCTCGGACCCGGGCGGATCGGGCCCGAGCAGTCCACGCTGTCGTCGGTGAACAGGGTCACCTGGCAGGCCACGGTGTTCATCAGCAGCTCGGACGACTGGCCGGTGCGCCAGACGCGGCCGGGGCCGGGCGGGTCCGGGTCGATCACGTGCACCGTCAGCCGGGCACCGGCCGGGAGGAGCTCCGGTGCGGAGGCGCAGAGACGCTCCAGCACGCTGGTGCCGCGCGGCCCGGCGCCCACCAGGGCGACGGCGAACGGTGGGGGGTGGTGTTCCGGTACGGATTCCTCGGTCGACGCAGACAAGGGTGGGACTCCCGGCGTGTGGGGCGCGTGTCGGCAAGTCCGCCGGTCGGGAAGCGGACGGTCCGCCTCATCATGCCGCCGTCGGGAGCCGGAACCGAGGCCGGTGGGACAGGACCGACGCTCGCTGTGGCATGCGTCACGATCATTGTGGGGCGTAGTGGCAACAAGCGGATGTAACGGGAGAAATGCCGGTACTCTCGCAAGCCAGTCCGAGCAGCATCGAGGGCGATGGAACCAGCGGGCGCCCGGCATCCTCTCCTCGGCCGGCACCTGCTCGTAGGGGGTGTCGGCGTCGATGTCGAAGTACTCCCACACCGCGCCCCAGAAGCCCTCCAGGTCGGTGACCGACCACTGGTGCAGGGCGGCGTAGTCGCCCGGGTCCATGCCCTGGAGCCGGGCGAACTCCGCGATGCGACTGGCGGCCGCCGTCTCCGGACCGGGTGTGAAGAAGGGTGCTCATCGCGTCGTACTCCTCAACAGGCTTTTCAAGGCCGTCCGTTCGGCAGGGACAGGGCTTCGTGTGGTGTGCAGCAGGGCCGCCCAGTCGGCGGTCGACGTGAAGTCGCGTCCCCCGGCCGGGACGACGTCCATGACGACGCGGTCGGGGCGCAGCAGTACGGCGTCCGCGCGGCCGGCGCGCATCCAGGCGGCGAGGGTGCCGTCGTCGCCGAGGCCGGTCACGGAGCGCGCGCGTATGCCGAGGCTGTGGGCGAGCGCGCTCAGTGAGGGACCGGGTTCGGTGGCGGTCAGAACGGTGAAGGAGTCGCCGAGCAGTTCGTCGAGACGGGTACGCCGTCCGTCGACGCTCACCCACGGTTGCGGACAGTGCGTGCCCGCCAGGCCTCGGCGGACCCCGCGCCGCACGAGCGGTCCGGCGGTCAGGGCTGGGCTGAGGTCGCGGCCGGCCAGTTCGGCCAGGCCGGGTATACGGCAGGCAACGGCCAGTGCCCTGCGGCGGAGGGCGGCGGCACCGTCCTGGCCGCCGGTCATGGCCCAGCCCATGGCGACCGCGAGCCGGATCACATGCCGGGCGTGTGGCTTGCGTTCGCTCTCGTAGGTGTCCAGCAGCCGTTCGTCGCCGCCATGTCGGAGGACGCGGGCGAGCTTCCAGGCGAGGTTGTAGGCGTCCCGCAGGCCCGAGCACAGGCCCTGGCCGACGAACGGCGGGGTGAGGTGGGCGGCGTCGCCGAGCAGGAAGACCCGTCCGCTGCGCCAGCGGTCGGCGACGCGTGCCCGGAAGGTGTACTGCGTCTCGCGGACGACCTCGAAGTCGCCGTCGAACGAGGGTGGCAGCCACGGGGCGACCAGCTCACGGGCCGTCTCCCGCTCGTCCCGGAGCCGGAACTCCCAGCGGTAGCGGTCCTCGCCCACCCGCATGAAGGTGGTCGGCCGGTGCGGGTCGCAGACCTGGTCGACGCCCTCCCAGCAGCGGACGTCGGCGTCCGTCCGGACGTCGACGACGGTCCAGCGTTCCTCGAAGCGCAGGTCCTCCCAGACGGCTCCGACGGCTTCGCGGGTGAGGCTGTTCGCGCCGTCGCAGCCGAGCACCGCGTCGGCCCACAGTTCGTGCTCGCCGTCGTCGTCGCGGTACGTCACGCGCACGGGGCCCGCGGTGTCAGGGCCGACGCCGGTGACCTCCACGCCACCCCTGAGCTCGCACTCCGGGAGCCGCGCCAGGGCGTCGCGCAGCACGCGTTCCAGTTCGGGCTGGTCGAACATGCTGGTCTGCGGGTAGCCGTGCAGGCCGCACTCGGTGCGGCGGAACTCGGCCATCACCCGGTGCCGGGCGTCCAGCAGCCGCAGCCCGTTCGCCGGGCGGGCGATCGCGGTGAACTCCTCGCCGACGCCCGCGGCTTGAAGGATGCGGCGCACCTCGTCGTCGGTGGCGACGGCGCGTGGGAGCGGGTAGACGTCCTGGTGGCGTTCGAGGACGAGACAGCGGATTCCGTGCCGAGCCAGGAGGAGGGCGGCGGTCACGCCCACCGGTCCGGCGCCGACGATCACGACGGGCACGCGTGCGGCTTCATCGACGGTCATGTGCGGCTCACCTCGGGTGTTATTTCGCGTCCGTGACGGGCGTGCGCTGCTCGCCGAGGTCGATCCGGCCGTCGGGGGTCGCGATCGTCGCCGTGATCACGTCTCCCGGGTTCAGGTAGCGCGGGTTCTTCGCCTGGGACTTGAAGAACGCCTTCCACTTCACGGCGGGCGGCAGCAGCGCGCCGATCTTCTCGACCGGCTTCGGCGGCGCCTTGAGCGCCGTGCCTCCGGGTGTGCCGGTCAGCAGCAGGTCGCCGGGGTCGAGGGTCTGGAAGCGGGCCAGCAGGGTCAGGGCCTGCGCCGGGCGGACGATCATGTCGGCGAGGGTGCGGTCCTGGCGCAGCTCGCCATTGACGGACAACCTCAGCCGCAGGTCGAGGAGATGGGTGAAGTCGTCCGGCTCCAGCAGGGTGAGGTACGGCCCGGTCGGGGTGAAGGTGGGGTATGACTTGCTCTCGTAGAACTGCGTCTTGGTCAGCTGGACATCCCGCGCGCTGATGTCGTTGGTGATGACGAGCCCGGCGACGTACGACGGCAGCTCGCGCTCCTCGACCCGGGTGCCGACGGGCAGGGGCGCGCCCATGACCAGGCCGAGCTCGATCTCGTAGTCGAGGAACTTCACGTGCGGGGGCCGGACGACGGAGTCGCCGGGGCCGCTGACCGAGCCGGACGCCTTGCGGAAGAAGGCGGGCGGGATGTCGCCGGTGAAGCCGGAATCGCGGGCGTGGCTGCGGTAGTTGACCATCTGGGCGACCACGCGGCAGGGCGTGGTGACCGGCGAGAGCGCGACCAGGTCGGCCACGGGCGTGCCGGGCTCGCCGGAGGCGGCGGCCTCACGGACGGAGGCGCGGTCGGCCACCAGTTCGGCGGTGGTGTCGGCCTTGGTCTCGACGAGGACGGCCCGGTCGATGGGGGTACCCCCTGCTCGGGCGGAGTCGAGAGTTCGGGGGAGGACGACCCACCAGCCGTCGGCGGTGCGCAGGACATTGGTGCTCATGACATGGCTCTCTGTGCGTAGGGTCAGGAGTTGGCGGCCTTGAGCAGGCCGAAAAGTCGCGCCGGGTCCATCTCGTTGTCGCCGCGCAGGGCCTCGATGACGTCGCGGACCCGCTGCGGGGACGGGCTCGTGCCCAGGAAGTCCCGGGTGGCGGGCGGGCCCCACTGGGCGAGGCCGCTGGTGGACATCGGAGCCCAGCCGGGGTCGACGTCGCAGGTGAACAGGTCGCCGTCGGCGAAGTGCTCCAGCATGAAGCGGTCGGGGTCGCGCCAGTAGTCGAAGAGCTGGCTGCCCTGGATGTGCCGGCCGATGCCCCAACTGCGCTTGTAGCCGCGCTCCTTGAGGTATTCGCCACCGGCGGCGATCGAGTCGAGGTCGGTGACCTGGTAGGCGGAGTGGACGTAGCCCGTGCCCGGGCCCAGGTGCATGGCCAGGGTGTGGTGGTCGGCCGGCAGGCTGCCCAGGTCGCAGCGGATGAACGCCATCGTCGGGCCGCGGTCGCGCTGGCCGTCCAGGAACAGGAAGTCGGACACGATCATCCCGAGGGTGTCCAGGTACCAGTCCAGGGCCCGGGCGAACACGCGGGTCTCCAGCACCACATGCCCAAGACGCTGGATACGGGACGGCTCGCGCGGAGGCCGCTGCGTGGCGTTCGTACGACGGTGACCGGTGCCGAAGTTGAGCAGCAGCGGCTGCTGTTCCGGCAGTGCGGGGAGTTGTTCGCCGCAGTGCACGACCCGCACCGGGAAGCCCGAGGGGTCGAGCAGGTCGACCACCCTGCCGCCGCCGGGCACGTCGCTCTCCCGTACCGCCGTCCCCGTGGCACGGGCGAGCCGGTCCAGGTCGGCCCGCTCGGCGGCCCGGAACGCCGGGCCGATGAAGCGGGAGATGCGCCCCTTGCGGATCACCATGCAGGGTGAGCCGGCGAAGGTGCCGCGCAGCCACAGCTCCCGCTCGGTGCGGGCGGCGACGCCGAACCCGAAGTCCCGGGCGAAGACCTCGGCGCGGTCCAGGTCGGGCTTCTCGAACTCCAGCCAGGCCAGGTCCGCCACCTTGATCACCGGGTTCCGGGAGCGGCCGGGGTGTTCGCCGCGCAGGGCGCCCTGCTCGCTGTGGAGGTCCTGGTGGGCCGTGATGACGTCGGCCCCGTTGACGCGGGTTTCAGACATGGTGCCCTCCGAGCGACATTGCCGTGATGATGAAATCATCAACTATGACAGTTTCATCGTCAAGGCGTTCGTGACGGAAATGATGAATTCATCAGGACTGTGATCGTCATCGTCCCGACGGTTAGACTCTGCGCATGTCTACGTCAGCCCTGCCCAGCAACCGGTTCGAGCGGCGCCGCGCGGAGACCCGCAGGGCTCTCGTGCGAGCGGCGCGGCAGGTACTCGCCGAGACCGGGGACACGAGCGTCAGCATCCAGGCGATCGCCGAGCGCGCGGATGTGGGCTTCGGCTCCTTCTACAACCACTTCGACTCCAAGGCGGAGTTGTTCGAGGCGGCGGTGGTGGACGCCCTGGAGGAGTTCGGCCAGAACTTCGACGAGCGCCTGGCGGGAATCGACGACCCGGCGGAGCTCGTCGCGGCGGGCTTCCGGCTCAGCGCCCGGATGGCCGATTCCCGCCCGGAGCTGATGCAGGTCCTGCGCCGCCGCGGCCTTGGGCACATCCACTCGGACAACGGACTGGTTCGCCGGGCGCTGCGCGATCTCCAGGTCGGCATCGCCTCCGGCCGTTTCACCACCCTCGACCCAGCGGTCGCCCTGTCCGCGCTGGGCGGAACCCTGCTGTCCCTGGTGGAGCTGCGTTTCGCCCGCCCCGAGGTGGACGGCGACGAGGCCGCGGTGAACCTCGCCGAGATGGTCCTGCGCATGCTGGGGCTGCCGGCGGACGACGCCCACGAGGTCGCTCGGCGCCCCCTCCCCGACCTCGACTGACGGCACCTGGGCGGACGACGAGTCCGGGCGGAAGGTGACCGAGCGGCCGATGAAGCGGGCGTCGATCCCGCCCTCCGTGGTGGTGACCGACCGCAGGCGGAGCCCTCGGGAACGTTCTGAAGCGGAACGGGCTGGTCCAGGGCTTTGTCGAGTTCGGGGCCGACGCCGACGACGGCAGGTTCGGGGAAGTGGGGACGCCCGAGCCCGAGATCGACCAGGGTGAGGGTGCACGACTGGCCGGTGGCCTCTGTCTCGGCCAGCAGCCGGACCGCCCGGGCGGAGCGTGCTTTCCCGTCCTCTCAGGTCTGCTCGGCCTGCGGATTCCGGGACGGTCCCATGCCCCTGCACGTCCGCCGGTGGACGTGCGGCGGGTGCGGCGCCGTGCCCGACCGGGACCAATACGCAGCTCGCAACGTCCTTTTCGAAGGACGCCGCATCGTCGCCGCCGGACGGGCGGAGACGCCAGACGCCTCGTGGAGCCCCGGTAAGACCAGGGCGAAAGTCCCGGCACAGCGCGGTGAAGCAGGAAGACCCCGGAAGGGTCAGCCGACCCAGGCCGGATCCCCTGGACATGAAGCCAGGGAGCACGTCAAGGGGAAAGCTCGGAGTCCAGGAGCGTCGCGAGCCGTGGGCCCGCGCCCTCTCGCGCCCGTGCCCGCTCCAGCCGCAGCCGTGCCGAACGCCCGCGCAGGGTCAGCGTCATGAGCTGGTTGCCGAACCAGGGGCCGTCGGTCTTGCGCCAGGTGACCGGCGGTGGCGCGAGACGACCGTGCCGGGCGAGGCAGCGGCCGAGGCCGCGCGACACGGCGGTCCAGCCGATGCGGAAGGCCATCCGCATGGAGAGCGGGACGGAGTTGTGGACCGGGGAGCAGACCAGCTGCACCACCCGGGCGCCGGGCCCCTCGCCGGGCCACGAGGGCTCGGCGACGTAGGCGTGGTGCACGTCCCCCGACAGCACGCACACGGTCGCCGGCGCGTCCGGCCCCGAGCCGGCTTCGGCGAGCAGGTCGGCCAGCCGGGCGAAGGACTCGGGGAAGGCCGACCAGTGCTCCAGGTCGGCGGCCCGCCGCACCTTCTCGCCGAACCGGGCCCAGCGGGCGCCCCGTTCGCCCCGGCACAGCGCCGCGTTCCACCCCTCGGCGTCGTGCACCAGATGCGGCAGCAGCCAGGGCAGCGAGGTGCCGACGAGGAGGTGGTCGTACGCCCCGGACGAGTCCAGCACCTGCTCGCGCAGCCAGGCCTCCTCGCCCGGGTCGAGCATCGAGCGGCCCTGCTCGTCGAGGACGCGGGCGGCCCGGCTGTCCACCATCAGCAGGCGTACGCGCCCGAAGTCGCGGCGGTAGCTCCAGCGGACCTGGGCCGGGTCGGCGTCGGCCCGGGCGGCGAAGGTGCGCAGCACGTCGGTGCCGTCGGGCAGCTTCCGGACCTGCTCGTACACCGGGTCGGCCGCCAGCTCCTCCGGAGAGAGGTTGCCCAGGTGCTGGTGGACCCAGTACGACATCAGCCCGCTCAGCAGCCGCTCCCGCCACCAGTCGGTGGCCCGCATGTCGGCGAGCCAGGCCGCGGAGGTGTTCCAGTCGTCGATGACGTCGTGGTCGTCGAAGATCATGAAGCTGGGCACGGTCGACAGCAGCCAGCGGATACGCGGGTCGAGCCAGGACTCGTAGTAGAGGTGCGTGTATTCCTCGTAGTCGGCGACCCCGTTGCCCGGCGGGTCGTTCAGGTCGCGGCGGCCCGCCAGCCAGCGCTGGGTGCTGTCGGAGGTCTCGTCGGCGTACACCTGGTCGCCGAGCAGCAGCAGGACGTCCGGCCGCTCGCCCTCGGGGTCGGAGGCGAGACGGGTGGCCAGCGCGTCCAGGGCGTCCGGGCCGACCGGGTCGTGCCCGCCCGCGGGCGGGGAGGCCCAGCGGCAGGAGCCGAAGGCGACACGGAAGCCGCCCTCCGGGCCCGGCGCGTGGATCGCCGAGGGCGGGAAGGGCGAGCCGGGCAGCGGCCACACCCGACCGCCGTCGAGCAGCACCTCGTACGTCGTGCTCGTACCGGCCGTGAGGCCGGTCACCGGGACCAGGGCGTAGTGGTGCCCCGCGATCTGGAAGGTGCGGGCCGTGCCGCCGGAGCCGTCGGCGCAGCGCACCTCGGCGGTGCACGGACGGCTCGTCTCGACCCATACGGTCGCGGACGAGCCGTCGGTGTACCTCAGCAGTGGTCCGAGGCGCAGTCCGGCCATGGTGATCCCCTCTCCGTCGCCCCGTACGGTACGGAACGACGGAGGCCGGCGGCGAGACGCCGACCGGAATCACCTGTGTGTCAGCAGCTCGCGAGGTAGTTCGTCAGCGCGGACTTCTCGGCGGAGTCGACCGAGAGGCCGTAGTAGTACTTCACCTGGACCCAGGCGCGCACGTAGGTGCAGCGGTACGCCGTCCGGGAGGGCATCCAGGTGGCCGGGTCCTGGTCGCCCTTGGCCTGGTTGACGTTGTCGGTGACCGCGATGAGCTGCGGACGGGTCAGGTCGTTGGCGAAGGACTGGCGGCGCGACGTCGTCCAGGAGTCGGCGCCGGAGTCCCAGGCCTCGGCCAGCGGGACCAGGTGGTCGATGTCGACGTCGGAGGCGGCGGACCAGGTCGCGCCGTCGTAGGGGGAGTACCAGCTGCCGCTGGTGGCGGCGCAGGAGGAGTCCTGCTGGACGTTGGTGCCGTCGCGCTTCAGGACGACCTCGCGGGTGTTGCAGGCGCCGGACTGGGTGATCCAGTGCGGGAAGAGGTCGCGGTCGTAGCCGGTGCGGTCCTCGGTGGCCACGGTGAGCGAGGAGAGGTAGGAGCGGGCGGTGGCGGCGCTCACGGGGGTGGGGAGGGCGGCGGAGGCGGCCGGACCGTTGATCAGTCCGGCCGAGGCTATGAGGCCGGTGAGACCGGCGAGCACGCTGAGTCGTCGACGCGCGTAGAACTTCGGCATACGAACTCCCTTGTGGGGTGGGGGTGTTGGGCGACGAGCGGGAGAATGCTCGCCGCGCCGTGTTGCGGGGAGGTGTGCGTCCGGTGAGAAGTTAGTGACGCGGCCATGACATGACAAGATTCAAGCCGGAACTTTTCACTCCTGGCGCGTCACGTACCATGGACGGCGCAGAAGGGGAGTAGCTCTTCGCCGGACCGTCGACATACTGCTCAGCCAGCCTGAGCCGGCGCCCGGAGGCCGGTCCTTCCAGGACCTGCCAGCGAGACCTTCGGCAAGCAGTGCACGCCCGTGCCCCACGGCACGGGTCCGAGTGTGCTGCCGTGCCGAGGTGTCTTGTGTGATGTTCAGCACTCTCGGTGGGGCAGCCCCGACCGATTGAGGAACCCTTGATCAGCCTGACCGTGACGGCCGTCGTCTTCGGTGTCGTCTTTCTCGCCGAACTGCCGGACAAGACCGCCCTCGCCGGCCTCGTCCTCGGCACCCGCTACCGCGCCTCCTACGTCTTCGCCGGTGTCGCCGCCGCCTTCGCGCTGCACGTCGCGCTCGCCGTCGCGGCGGGCAGTGTGCTGACGCTGCTGCCGCAGCAGCTCGTGCAGGCGCTGACCGGTGTGCTCTTCCTGGGTGGGGCCGCGGTGCTGCTGCTGAAGAAGAGCGAGGACGAGGAGGAGGTCCGCAAGCCGGAGAACCAGTCGTTCTGGAAGGTCTCGGGCGCGGGCTTCATGCTCATCCTGGTCGCCGAGTTCGGCGATCTCACCCAGATCATGACGGCGAACCTGGCCGCCCGCTACGACGACCCGCTCTCCGTCGCCCTGGGTGCGGTGCTCGCGCTGTGGGCGGTGGCCGGGATCGGCATCGTCGGCGGGAAGGCCCTGATGAAGAAGGTGCCGCTGCGGCTGATCACGCAGATCGCGGCGCTCGTGATGCTCGGGCTCGGGGTGTGGAGCCTGTGGGAGGCCGTGACCGGCTGAGCCGACTGGGCCGGCTGAGCCGACTGGGCCGGCTGTCGTCGCCGGGTGGGCCGGCCCGGAGGGAGCTGAACGGTGGATGAACGTCTGCCGGGGCCTCTGGCGCAATCGCGGCTCTGTTTTGTACCGTGGGGGAACAAAGTGGCCCTCGCCCGTTTTCCCTGACCGGCGGGCGGGGCCGCCTTGTCCCTCCGGGGGCCGTGGAACCCGTCGCGCGCCTCTCCCGCCCTGAGCCTTGGAGCTGCCGATGACGGCCACCGCCGCGCTCACCGCCCGCGCCCTCCTGCTGGACATGGACGGCACCCTCGTCAACTCCGACGCCTCGGTCGAACGCGTCTGGCGGCGCTGGGCCGAGCGGCACGGGCTGGACGGCGACGAGGTCATGAAGGTCGTCCACGGACGGCAGGGATACGCCTCGATGGCACTACTGCTGCCCGGCCGCCCCATGGAGCAGAACTACGCCGACAACGCCCGGATGCTCGCCGAGGAGACGGCCGACACCGAGGGTGTCGTCGCGATCCCCGGGGCGCCGGAGTTCCTGGCCTCGCTGCGGGGGCTGCCCCATGCGCTCGTGACCTCCGCCGACGTCGCCCTGTCGACGGCGCGGATGGCCGCCGCCGGGCTGGAGCAGCCCGAGGTGCGGGTGACCGCCGAGTCCGTCGGGGCGAGCAAGCCCGACCCCGAGGGCTTCCTGAAGGGGGCCGCCGAGCTGGGCGTGGCACCCGCGGACTGCGTGGTGTTCGAGGACTCCGGGGCCGGGATCGCCGCGGGGCGCGCCGCCGGGATGACGGTCGTCGGCGTCGGGCCGCGCGCCGCGGCCCACGAGCCCGACGTGGTCGTGGCGGACCTCACGAAGGTACGCGTGGAGGCCGTGGGGGACGGAACGGTCCGCCTGCACGTGGGGTGACGGCCGCCCGCATCCGTGGTCCGAGGCCGGTCAGCCCCGGCCGACGTGGGCGGCGATGACGCGCGCGCACTCCAGGGACTCGGTGTGGGTCGTGTCCACCTCCACGTCGTAGCGCATGCCCTCGTGCACCAGATGCGCCTGTGACGCGGCCATACCGCCGACCCGGTCACCCCGTGCGATCTCACGCCCCGCGGCGACCGCGCTGTCGCATCTGACGCCGACCCACAGCACGTCGAGCCCCACCAGGGCCTTCTCCCAGCGCTGCCGGGACGCCGGTCCGCCGAGGAAGACGTCGTCGACGACGACCCTGGCGCCGGCGCGGGCCATGGCGGCGATGCCCTCCGTCCAGGCCGCGTCCAGGGCGCGGAACTCCGCTCCCACGCGCACGCCGCCGTCCGCGGCGAAGGTGATGCCCTCGTCCGAGCCGTGCATCCTCGCGGGCAGGGCGTCCACGAACGAGTCGACGCCGAAGGCAAGCCAGGGGTCCGGCAGCACCTGTTGCAGGCACCGTACGATCCCCGACTTGCCCGAACTCGAACCGCCGTTGAGAACGATCACCTGAGTGGTCATCGCGCCACCGTACGGCTTCGGGGCGGCCTACGGCTCCTTGGTTTCCGACTCCAGCCTGGTCCGGGTCCCCCGGCCGTAGACGCCGAGGTCGTCGTCCTGGATGCCGCGGGCCCACTGGTAGGTGCGGACGGCGTCCTCCAGCCGTTCGTCGTAGGTGCCGTCGTCGTCCTCGTCGTAGAGGGACAACTGGCGCAGGCGGAGCTGGAGTTCGGTGACCTCCGGGCCGCGGTCGCCGAGCCGCAGGGTGGTGGGACCGCCGTTCTGCCGGGAGTTGTCCGGCGGAGCCTGCCCCGGGCCGGTCGGCGAGGCGGACGTCTGCGGCGCCGAGGGGGTGGCCGACCGCGACGGGCTCGGCGAGGCGCTCGGCGCGGACGACGACGGGGAGGCGGACGGGCTGCTGGTGGCCGACGGCGACGGCGGCGGTGCCGCGGGTGCGGACGGCGTGCTCGGGGCGCTCCGCTCCGCCGGCGTGGACGCCGCGCTGCTCGACGGGCCGTCCGGCACGCTCGCCCGGATGTCGTCCGGCAGCGCGGTGTCCCGCGACGGCGCCTCGTAGGCGAACAGCCCGCTCGCGTACCCGGCCACCGCCACGACCGCGACACAGGCCGCGGCGGCAGCGGCGAGCAGCACGCCACGACGCCGACCACCAGACCCGCCGCCGGGCTCGGCCGCCCCTGGGGCGCCGTCCTCCGACGCCCCCGCACCGTCGAACAGCCGCAGGTCGGTCACGCTGGGCTCGCTCGCGGCGGGCGCCAGGGGTGTCGGCAGGACGGTGGTGTCCGGGGGGACCGGCAGGGCGGTGGTGTCCTGCGCGGCCGGGAGCACGGTGGTGTCCTGCGCGGCCGGGAGCACGGTGGTGGCATCCGGGTCGACAGGGCGCAGGGGCATGGTCGTGTCGGCGGGGGAGGGCGGCGGGGCGGCGGCGCCCTCGGCGCGGAAGGCGTCGGCAGGGTTCGCGACGGTCCCCTGGGGGCCGCCTTCGGGGGTCCGGGCCGGACCGTCCGCGCGCGGGCCCTCCGCGGACGGAGGTGTGGCGGGGCCGTTCGGGTGGGACGGGTGCGGGGCGCCTTCGGCCGCTCGGGCGGAACCCTCGCCGGGCGAGGTTCGTACGTGCTGCGGTGCGGCCCCGCCCTCCGCCGACAGCGACCGCGCGGGTCCCCGCGGGTGTGCGCGCTCCTTGGTGCGCTCCGTCGTGCGCTCCGTGCGCGAAGGTGTGGCGGAGCCGTTCGGGTGGGCTGCGTGCGGGGGCGCGGCCGGGGCGTCCGCCCGAGGAGGCGGCTGGGAGCCTTCGGGCGTCGACGTGAGGCCGTCGCTGCCGGAGGGGCCCGCTGAGTCTCCGGCGGTCCGCCCGGCGTGGGAGGTCTCCGCCCGCCGAGGTGCGGGCCGGCCGGCCACCCGTGTGCGCCGCGTGGCGTCTTCGGGCGCCGGGCCTGCCGGACGTGCGGAGCCCGGGGGCTCCTCGCGCGCGGAGACGGCCGGGCCGTCCCCGGCGGGGTGCCGCGGCGCGGCCCCGTCCGCCGTAGCCCGGTCGGGCCCCGTCTTCGGGTCGAGTTCGACGTACGGCCGGATGCGCAGGGGGTCGAAGTCCTCCGCCGCCGCTGCCTGGGCCGTACGGGCGTCGCGGAGGGCCTCCGCGGCGCGGTGGGTGCAGGCGCAGGAGGGGGTGTTGTCCGGGCGTCTGGGCGCGCCGCACTCCGGGCACGGGTGGCCGTTCGGCTGGTCCACGCGTCACTCCCTCCCCTCGTGAACTCCAGAGATTATCCAGATCTTCTCCACAGCGCGGCCGGCGAGCCCCCGGAATGACCGCTTCCAAAGGGGCTCGGCAGGCCATAGCGGGTCACACCGGTCACGATGGAAAACGTCACATCAGCCCTGGGAGGACGCATGGCAGGGGACGAGGTCTTCGAGGACGAGGACGCGCGCGCCGCCACACCGCCTGACCAGGGCACCCCCGCTCAGGAGCGGGTCTCCGGGGACGTGCTGGTCTCCATCGGCGCCCTGCTTCTCGGCCTGTTGCTCGCCGCCCTCGACCAGACCATCGTGTCGACCGCGCTGCCCACCATCGTCAGCGACCTCGGCGGCATGGAGCACCTGTCCTGGGTGGTCACCGCCTACCTGCTGGCCGCGACCGCCGCGACCCCGCTGTGGGGCAAGCTCGGCGACCAGTACGGGCGCAAGCGGCTCTTCCAGACGGCGATCGTGATCTTCCTGGCCGGCTCCGCGCTGTGCGGCACCGCGCAGGACATGGCCCAGCTGATCGCCTTCCGGGCCGTGCAGGGCCTCGGCGGCGGCGGGTTGATCGTGCTGTCCATGGCGATCGTGGGCGACCTCGTCCCGCCGCGTGAACGAGGGCGCTACCAGGGGCTGTTCGGGGCCGTCTTCGGGGCGACGAGTGTGCTCGGGCCGCTGCTCGGCGGGGTGTTCACCCAGCATCTGAGCTGGCGTTGGGTGTTCTACGTCAACCTGCCCGTCGGCGTCGTCGCGCTCGCCGTGATCGCGACCGCGCTGCACATCCCGCGCCGGACCCAGCGGCACGTCATCGACTACCTCGGCACGTTCCTCATCGCCGCCGTCGCCACCTGTCTGGTGCTCGTCGCCTCCCTCGGGGGGACCACCTGGGGGTGGGGGTCCGCGCGGATCGTCGCGCTCGCGGTCCTGGGCGTCGTCCTCGCCGTCGCCTTCGTGGCCGTCGAGCGCCGGGCCGCCGAACCCGTCCTGCCGCTGACGCTCTTCCGCGTCCGCACCTTCACGCTCGCCGTCGTGATCAGTTTCGTCATCGGCTTCGCCATGTTCGGCGCGATGACCTACCTGCCGACCTTCCTCCAGATCGTGCAGGGCGTCAGCCCCACCATGTCCGGTGTGCACATGCTGCCCATGGTGCTGGGCCTGCTGCTGGCCTCGACGGTCTCCGGGCAGATCGTCAGCCGGACCGGCCGCTGGAAGGTGTTCCCGGTTATCGGCACCGGCGTCACCACCCTCGGTCTGCTCCTGCTGCACCAGATCGACGAACACAGTCCCGGCGTCGAGCTGAGCGGCTACTTCTTCGTCTTCGGGCTCGGTCTCGGCCTGGTGATGCAGGTCCTCGTGCTCATCGTGCAGAACGCCGTCCCGTACGAGGACCTGGGCGTCGCCACCTCCGGCGCGACCTTCTTCCGCTCCATCGGCGCCTCGTTCGGCGTCGCCGTCTTCGGCACGATCTTCGCCGGCCGGCTCGGCGAGCAGCTCACGGACGCCTTCCGGGGCGCGCGGCTCCCGCCCGGAGCCTCCGTGGACGCGCTGGAGGCCGACCCGCGCGGCATCGCCGCCCTGCCGCCCGACCTGCGCCCGCCGGCCCTGCACGCCTACGCCGTCTCCATCACGGACGTCTTCCTGTACGCCGCCCCGGTCGCGCTCCTCGGCTTCGTACTGGCCTGGTTCCTGAAGGAGGACCGGCTGCGCGGCTCGGTCACCGCGCCCGACGGCACCGAGACCCTGGCCAGCAACCCCGTGGAGCGGTCCTCCTACGACGAGGTGTGCCGCGCGCTCTCG
The DNA here is from genome assembly GCF_039540295.1 of Streptomyces venetus. Lineage (NCBI taxonomy): Bacteria > Bacillati > Actinomycetota > Actinomycetes > Kitasatosporales > Streptomycetaceae > Streptomyces > Streptomyces venetus. Next base: position 255,486 of record NZ_BAABET010000001.1, on the reverse strand, counting down.
GTGCTCGGCACCCGCGCGGGGCGGCGCGACATCTATCAGCAGATCACCGCGAGGGCGGGCTACGACCTGCTGCCCGCGGCCGGCTGGCTGCTGCTGCGGATCCGGTGGCGCGGCTCGGTGGAGCCGAGCGAGCTGGCCGAGCGCATGCCCGTCCCGCTCGGTGTGATCATGGACGCCGTACGCCAGGTGGAAGAGCGCCGGCTCGTCGTACGCGACGGGGTCGACCTGGTCCTGACCGGCCAGGGGCGCGAGGTCGCCGAGCGGCTGGCGCGGACCCGTGAGGAGTCGCTCGCCGAGCTGCTCGGCGACTGGTGGGGGCCCGACCGGCCCACCGACCTGGTGCAGCTCGTCCACGAGCTCAGCGGCGAACTGTGCGGATCGAGGCAGGAGCGCCCGCAGGAGCCGCCCGCCGCGGAACGCTTCGGCTGAGGCGCCCGCGTTCAGGCCAGGTGCTTGGCGAACCAGTGCTCGGCGTACGGGTCGTCGTTGTACGGCTCGGTCTCCGTGTAGCCGAGGCGGGCGTAGAGGGCACGGGCCTCGACGAGGTCGCCGCGGGTGTCGAGGACCATCCGGGTGGCGCCGAGCGCCCGGGCGGCGTCCTCGGCGGCCCGGACCAGGAGCGCGGCGCCGCCCTTGCCGCGCAGCGGCTGGCGCAGGAACACCCGCGTGAGCTCGCCGGTCGAGCCGTCCCGCAGCCGCACCCCCGCGGTGCCGGCCGGCTCACCGCCGTACCGGGCGACCAGCAGCCGCCCGCGCGGCGGCGCGAGATCGGTGCCCGGCCGGGCGGCGATCTCCCGCTCCAGCTCGTCCGGGTCGGTGCGGCGCCCCTCGTGCAGCAGGTACCAGCGGTCGCTGACCTCCGTGTAGTACGCCCGCCAGAGGGCGGCGGCGACGGGAGAGTCGTACGGCTCCGGGGCCACGGTCCAGATCATGCCCGGCATTCTCGGCGGCCGTCGTACCGCGCCCGCAACCGAATAAACCAGGGGGTGTTCGGGCGCGGGCGGGCCGCGTGCGGGGCGCGGATGCCGTTTGGAGGCGGGCTTCCGGGCTACCCGATCGGCGAACCGGCTCGCGAGGACAGCCGGTTGGGCCGAGAACCCGGAAGGCATTCATGTCCACTGGCCTGATCATTGCTCTGATCGTGATCGCGGCGGTCGTCGTCATCATCGCGGCCGCCATGACCCTGCGCGCCCGAGGGCCTCGGCGTGGGCCGAGCCTCAAGCGGCGCTTCGGACCCGAGTACGACCGGGCCGTCGCCCGGCACGACGGCGACGCCCAGGCCGCCGAACGTGAACTCACCGAGCGTGTGCAGCGCCACGGCGACCTGCGCCAACGGGCGTTGGAGCCGGCGCAGCGCGAGCGGTACGAGGCGCGTTGGACGGCCGCTCAGGAGCGGTTCGTCGACTCGCCGCGGGAGGCGGTCGCCGAGGCGGACCGGCTGCTCGCCGAGCTGGCCGGCGCCCGGGGCTTCCCGGACGGCGGGCAGTACGAGGAGCAGCTCGCCGCGCTGTCCGTGCACCACGCCCACCACGTCGACGGCTACCGGCGGGTCCACCGTGTCGCGCATCTGCGGGTGGAGGACGCCCGGGACGGCGGCACCGGTACGGAAGACATGCGCGAGGCCATGGTGGCGGCCCGCGCCCTGTTCGAGGAGCTGGTCCGGCCGGCCCGCCACGACGGCGGAGGCCACACCGGCGTACGGCACGAGGACGGACGCGAGGACAGCGGACGGCACCGTGCCGGACTGAACGGCGGCCGCAAGGCCCCGTCCGCCCGCGGCGGGCACATGCCGTGGGCGCTCCACCGACGCCAGGCGAAGGAGAGTTGAGCCATGTCCGACCTGACCCGCCAGCCCGGCGACGCCTCCGCCGCCGGCGACCCCATCGCCCCTGACGCCCGCGGCGAGACCGCCCTGGGCACCGGCCACGGCACGGCGGAACCGCGCCCGGACCGTGGCAGGGACACGGACCGCACCGGCAGGCACGGCACGGACGTGCACGCCACGGACCTGCACGGTACGGAAGCGCCCCGCCGCGACTCCTACGGCACCGGCCCGGAGGGCGCCACCGGCTCCCACCTCCTCGCCCACGACGAGACCGACAAACTCGGCTCGCAGTTGCAGCACGCCGTCGCCGGGTTCGTCGACGGGCCCCGGGCCGCCGTCGAGGAGGCCGACCACGTGCTGGAGGAGATCGCGGCCCGCTTCACCGAGGCCGTGACGAAGCGCCGCCGCACCCTGCGCCACTCCTGGCAGTCCGTCGAGAGCGGCGAGGGCAAGCCCGTGTCGAGCGCCGACACCGAGCAGCTGCGGCTGGCCCTGAAGGACTACCGGGAACTGGCGGAACGACTGCTACACGTCTGACCGGGGCGAACCACCCGGCTGCTGCTCCGCCCGGCGCTCCCGCCACTGCCGTACGACGTCCTCGACGTCGTACGGCTTCTTTCCCAGCGGGGGGCCGGGCGGCGGCTTGAACATCATCTCGCGGATCTTGTCGTTGACCTCGCCGATGATCTTCCTGACGATCCGCTCGGAAGGGGCCGCGTAGGCGGCCTCCAGCGCGTCCTCCGCCTCCTTGCGCAACGCCAGTGCGGGCGGGAGCACGGAGAAGCCCTCGCGGGCCATCTTCCGCTTGACCCACCACAGTTCGTCGTACGTGCTCTCCACGTCACGCGGGAGTGGCTCGCCCGCTCCCGGCAGCCGTTCGAACTCCCCGCGCGCCTCCGCGGCCCGGATCTGCCGGTCGACCCAGGACTCGAAGTCGACGCCGGGTGGCTTTCGCTCGGTCATGAGGCCATTGTGCCGGACACCGCCCGGCCGGGCGTTCTATCATGCGGCGGGCTTCGCAGACCTATCGGGACGTCTCAGGAGGAGCGCACGTGCTCGAACTCACCATGGCCGCCGTGTCCGCGGCGGAGGAGGGTGCCACGGCCGGCATGCTCATGGCCGACGCGCCCAGCGAGCCGGGCGCCGTGCTGCGGGTGGGCCGCGACAAGTCGGTGTGCCGGCTCACCACGCCGGACGACTGGCTGTTCGTCTCCCGCGTCCACCTGGAGTTCCTGTGCGGCCCCGACGGGACCTGGCAGCTGACCTGGCTGCGCGGCTCCCAGCCCGACCCGTCCTCCGAAGTCCGGCTGACGATCGGGGAGTACGCCCAGCCCCTGACCTACGGCGGCACCGTCCCACTGCCCAGGGGCGGCAGCGGCGAGATCATCATCCAGGACCGCACCGCCCCACGCAGCGTCAACGTGGGCTTCTTCCACGAGACGTGACCGCCTTCGGCGCGAGAGCCTGACGCGGAGAGCCTGCGGCGTGACGGCCGTCGGCGTGACCGCCTGCGGCGTGATGGGTCGCGGCGCGAGGCCTCGGTGTGGCCGCCTGCGGCGCGGGGGCCTTCGGCGTACCGCCCGCAGCGCGACAGCCCGCGCGGCGGACGGACGTGGAAGGCCTTCGGCGTGACCGCCGGGGACGGCCGACGGTGGCTGCCGGCGTCACGCCAGGACGCGTGCCAGGGCGAAGCCGTCGTAGCCCTTCATGCCGACCGTCTGGATCGCCGTGCCGCTCAGCCTCGGGTGGTCGGCGATCAGTTCGATCGCGGTGCGGGTGCCCGTGATGTCCGGGGCGGTGCTGGCCGCGTCGACGACCCGGCCGCCCCGTACGACGTTGTCGAGGACGATCAGGCTGCCCGTGCTGGTGAGCTTCACGGCCCACTCCACGTAGTGCGGGTTGTTGACCTTGTCGGCGTCGATGAAGACCAGGTCGAACGGCGGCGGGTTCTCGTCCGCCAGCTTGGGCAGCGACTCCAGGGCCGGTCCCACCCGCACCTCGACGAGCTCGTCAAGGCCGGCGCGGGCGATGTTGCGGACGGCGACCTCGGCGTGCCGGGGGTCGTACTCCAGGGAGACCAGCCGCCCGTCGGCGGGCAGGGCACGGCCCAGCCAGATGGTGCTGTAGCCGCCGAGCGTGCCGATCTCCAGGATGTGGCGGGCACCCTGGATCTGGGCCAGGAGCTGAAGGAGCTTGCCCTGGTTGCCCGCGACGTTGATGTGGGGAAGCCCGGCGGCGTCGCTGTCACGCAGGGCCGCCGCCAGGGCTTCGTCGTCCGGGGCGAGGTGAGCGGTGAAGTAGGCGTCGACCTCGTCCCAGACGTGCGACTCGCTCATGCACCTGTACCTTTCGTACGCATAGTTAGCTTCCCTAACCAGTGGCGCCGACGAAGATAGTTGGTGCGCGCGTCGACTGTCAGCGGGTTTTCACCCGGCGTGTCTCACTGCTCCACGGAGGGCGCCGAGCCCGGCAGCGGACGTCCCGCCGACTCCGCCATGCGCCACACCGCGAAACCGCCGATCACGGCCGCCGCCATCATGTAGTACGCGGGCATCATCATGTTCCCGGTCGCGCCGATCAGGGCCGTGACCACCAGCGGCGTCGTGCCGCCGAAGAGGGACACGGAGACGTTGAAGCCGATGGAGAGCGAGCCGTAGCGGACCCGGGTCGGGAACAGCGCCGGGAGCGCCGAGGGCATCGCCGCCGTGAAGCACACCAGCAGCATGCCGAGGGCGCCCATGCCGAGGCCGACGGCGAGCAGGCTGCCCTGGCGGATCAGCAGCAGGGCCGGGACGGACAGCAGCAGGAAGCCCGCGCAGCCGGTGGCGATCACCGGGCGGCGGCCGATCCGGTCGGTCAGCGCGCCGACGAACGGCTGGGCGATCATCATCAGCGCCATCACACCGAGGACGACGAGCAGACCGTGCGTCTCGTCGTAGTGGAGCTCACTGGTCAGGTAGCTCGGCATGTACGACAGCAGCATGTAGTCGGTGACGTTGAAGACCAGCACCAGGCCGACGCAGAGCAGCAGCGCGCGCCACTGGCCCGTGACCATCTCGCGCAGCGGCACCTTGGGCCGTTCGGTCTCGGCCTTCTCGACCTCGGCCGCGAACGCCGGAGTCTCCTCCAGGCGCAGCCGCAGGTAGAGGCCGATGATGCCCATCGGGCCCGCGATCAGGAACGGGATGCGCCAGCCCCAGGAGGTCAGGTCGTCGGCGGAGAGCAGGGCGGTCATCAGCGTGACCAGGCCCGCGCCGCCGATGTAACCGGCGAGGGTGCCGAACTCCAGCCAGCTGCCGAGGAAGCCGCGCCGCTTGTCGGGGGCGTACTCGGCGATGAACGTGGAGGCACCCGCGTACTCGCCACCGGTGGAGAAGCCCTGCACGAGTCGGGCCACGAGGAGCAGGATCGGCGCGCCGACACCGATCGTCGCGTACGACGGGATCAGACCGATCGCGAAGGTGCCCGCCGCCATCATGATCATGGTGAGCGCGAGGACCTTCTGGCGGCCGACGCGGTCGCCGAGCGGGCCGAAGACCATCCCGCCGAGGGGACGGACCAGGAAGGCCGCGGCGAAGGCGCCGAACGTGGACAGCAGCTGCGCGGTGGGGTTGCCCGAGGGGAAGAAGACCTTGCCCAGCGTGACCGCGATATAGCTGTAGACGCCGAAGTCGAACCACTCCATCGCGTTGCCCAGCGCCGCCGCCTTCACGGCGCGCTTGACGAGCGCGGGATCGGTGACGGTGGGGTCGTGGGCCTTCGCGGTGCGGCTCTTGATCAGGGACGTAGGAGCGATGACTGAGGCAGTCACAAGACTCGCTCGCCTACCTTTCGACGGGGACAGGGACGCGGTCCGCGCGGCGGCGCTGTCGTACGGGCCGAAAAAGCGACGATAGGCGGAGAATGCCCGCTCACGGGCGGTATATCTCTCGTTGCAGGGTGCATCTAAACGCCGGTTGTGCAGGCACGTATGCCCGGCCGGGAATGGTTCCCACATGATCTTGATGTGATCCTTCTCGCGTTCACGGGAGGCGACCGCACGCCGCGCGCACTATCGTCAACCGGACGAAGGGGGTCATACCGGGTAGAAGGCCAACGGGGTGTGACGAATGCGGAGCGCAGCGGACGGCCGGCGGAAGCCCTCGGAGCGACTGCCGTCGGCGGAGCCCGCACAGGCCTGCGCGCGGTCTGCCTCGGGCTGTGGCTGGCCGTCGCCGCCCTCGCCGCACGGCAGATGGCCGTCGTCCTCGGCACCCCGCGCGGGAAGCGGCTGACGGACCTGGAGACCTGGGTCGGGCCGAACGGCGTGCTGCACGTGAACGGCTCGCTCTACGACTCCACCCGCTTCACCGGCACCCCCTTCAGCGGGCTCGTCCTCAAACCCCTCACCCGTTCGGCGGAACAGGCCCTCGGCTGGGGCTGGACCTTCGGCACACTGCTGCTGGTCGCCGCCCTCGGCCTGATCGCCGCCCGCGCACTGCCCCCGCCCGTCGGACGCCGCACCGCCCTGCTGGCCGCCCCCGTCGCCATCGGCCTGCTCATGCTGTCCCTGCCGGTGCGCAACACCCTGTGGCTCGGCCAGACCAGCATCATCCCGGTCCTGCTCGTCCTGCTCGGCTGCTTCGTCGCCCACGGCCAGCGGACCAGCGGACTGCTCATCGGCGTCGCCGCCGCGCTCCAGCCCACCCTGCTGCTCTTCGCGCCCCTGCTGTGGTGCACCGGCCGCCGGCGCGCCGCCCTCTCCACCGGCGTCACCTTCGCCGCCTGCACCGCGCTCGCCTGGGCCGCGATGCCGCACGACTCCCACACCTACTGGGTCCACCACCTGGCCGGCGTCGGCCTCGGCGGCCGGGCCGACGGCCTCGGCAACCAGTCCCTGCACGGCGCCCTGCTGCGGTTCGGCCTGACCGGCCCCCTGGAGGTCGCGCTCTTCCTGACGCTCGGCACGGGCGTCGCCGTCCTGGCCCTGCGCCGCGCCGTGCGCCGCTTCGACGACGGCCAGCTGCTCCTCGCCGTCGCCATCACCGGCTGCGCCGCGATCGTCGTCTCGCCCACGGCCTGGCAGCACCAGCTGCTGTGGCTGCTGCTCGCGGTCGTCGGCCGGGCCGGCCGACGGGCCTGCGACCGGTACGTGTGGCCGGTCGCCGTCGTCCTGGTCATGACTCTGCCGGCCGGCATGCTGCTGCCCGAGATGTCGTCTCTGGACCCGCTGCGCGACAACCTCGTCCTGCTGGCCGCCGTCGCCGCCGCCGTGGCCGTGCCGTTCCTCTCCCGCGCGTCGCCGTACTACCGGTCGCCCCTGCCGGCCCAGTACGCCCCACCCGCCCCGGCCCGACTCCGCCACGTGCCGCTGGTGCCGTTCCTGCGCAGGGTTCTCGACCGGCCCAACCTCCTCCTGGAGCTGCTCCTCCTCCGCGTCGCCTACGCCGCCTACTCCGAGATCCGGCTCGCCGCCACCGGCGGCAGCAACTTCGCCGGCCGGGCCGGGGCCGAGGAGCACGGCCGCCAGATCCTGCACCTGGAACGAACCCTGCACATCGACGTCGAGCGCTGGACCAACCACCTGGTCGCCGGGACCGCCTGGCTGCGGGAGCTCCTCGACCACTACTACGTGTCGTTCCACTTCGTCGTCCCGCTGGCCGTCCTCGCCGGCCTGTACTGGCGCCGCCCGGCCGACTACCGCTGGGCCCGCTCGGCCCTCGGCTTCGCCACCCTGCTCGCCCTGGCCGGCTTCTGGCTCTACCCCCTGGCCCCGCCGCGCCTGATGCCCGGACTCGGCTTCGTCGACACCGTCCACGGCGTCCAGGACTTCTCCCAGCCCGACTACGGCACCCTCACCCACCTGACCAACCAGTACGCGGCCATGCCGTCCCTGCACTTCGGCTGGGCGCTGTGGTGCGGTGTCGTGATCGCCGTCCTGGCACGCCGGTGGTGGCTGAAGGCGCTGGGGGCGCTGCACCCGCTGCTCACCGGCTGCTCGATCGTGGCGACCGGTAACCACTGGGTGCTGGACGCGGCCGGGGGAGCGGTGGTGGTGGGTGCGGGCTTCGCGCTGACCTACCTGCTGTCCGGTCCCCGTGCCGTCACGGCCACCGCGGCGGGACCCGACCGGGAACCGGCCGCAGTCCGCCGGGGTGTCACTCCCGGCTGAAGACGGCCACGTCGTTGCCGAAGGCGCAGGCCAGGAGACCCGTGTCCGAGGAGATCAACGCCGCGCTCGCTCCGGGCACGTGAAGGACATCGATGACGGAGCGACGCAGGAGGTCCCAGATCCGGACCGTGTTGTCCAGGGAACTGGTGACGGCGACCGACCGCCCGTCGAGTACACCGCACGTCACGGAGAGGACGTACTCGGTGTGGCCCTTCAGAGCTCTCCTGAGCGGCCGGCCCGTCGCGAGATCCCACAGACGCAGGGGCCCGTCGCGAAAGCCGGTCACCGCCACCTGGCGGCCGTCGACCTCCGTGCACGCCATGACCGTGGGAGAGAGCCCGAGCGGGATCCGGTGCAGCGGTCTCCCGCTGCCCAGGTCCCAGACCCGCAAGGTCTCGTCCTTCGAAGCGGAGACGATCACCGGGAGATCGTCCAGCACGGTGCAGACCACCGCCGACACGGGCTTGGTGTGGCCCTTGAGCGGCGGGTACAGGTCGAGGCCGCTCGCGACGTCCCAGACCTGCACCGCGTCGCGCGGGGCACTGGCGGCACAGACCAACCGCCGTCCCAGGGTGCCGGCGGAGAGGCTGGGCCTGGCCTCTCCGAGTCTGCGCAGGGGCGGTCCCATGGGCCGGCCCGTTCCGAGATCCCAGGACCACACCGCCCCGCTCCGCGTGACACTCACGGCGACCTGCCGGTCCTCGAACACCGTGCACGCCATCTTGCGGATGTCGCCCTCCCCTCGCAGGGGCGTCCCCACGGGCTGAGCCGTGGCCAGGTCCCAGACGCGGACCGTGTCGTCGGCGGAGGACGTGGCGAGGGCCGGCCGACCGTCGGCCACGGTGAGGTCCATGTCGGACACCGGCTTCGTGTGGCCGATCAGAGGGTGACCGAAGACCTGACTGGCGGACAGGTCCCAGACGCGGACCGTCTGGTCGAACGAGCCGGAGACGGCCATCGGCCCACCGGACAGTGAGGTGCACGCCACCGACAGCACTCCACTGCTGTGACCGGTGAGGGGCCTTCCCACCGGCCGACGTTCCACGAGATCCCAGATCACCAGTGCGCCGTCGTGGGCGCCCGTTATGGCGACCGGTCGGCCGTCCAGCTCGGTGCACACCAGCGCGGGAGTCCAGTAATTGCCGTGCCCCTCCCACTCGGCGAGGTGCCGCAGCGTGTCCAGATCCCACAGATGCAGCCGGCCGCGAGCGCAGCTTCCCACGACGACCGGACGGCCGTGCAGCGTCGTGCAGGCGACGGCCAGAATCTGGTTCTGCACCGTCCGCTCCAGCCGCCCCCGTTCCCTCAGCGTCACCAGATCCCACACGACCAGCCCGGACCGTCCCGCGCTGATGGCGTTGACGTGGTCCCCCACCCGTGCGCACGCCACCGCCACCACGCCGCTGTCGACGGGCAGCGGGGGTCCGGAGGGCGTGCCCGTGGCGAGATCCCAGATCCGCAGCGTCTTGTCGTCCGACCCCGTGACAGCGACGGGGCGACCGTCCAGCTCGACGCAGGCCACCGCGTGCACAGCGGCGGTGTGACCGGTGAGCGGTGCTCCGACGGGCCGGCCGGGGGCGAGATCCCATACCCGCACGGTCCCGTCGGCCGAAGCGCTCACCGCGACCGGACGGCCGTCCAGCTCCGTACACGTCACGGCCTCTACGGGCCCGGTGTGGCCGGTCAGTGGCTCGCTGCGGTGGCCGGTGGCCAGGTCCCACATCCGTACCGTCGCGTCCTCCGCGCCACTGACGGCGACGGCGCGGCCGTCCAGCACCGTGCAGGCGACGGCCTCGACGTGGCCGGTGTGACCGGTGAAGGTGTGGCGCAGGTTGCCCGAGACCCGTGAGCCGGACGCCGCGACCGGCTTCCAAGCCCGCTTGCCCGCCCTGCCGTTGAGCGCCTGAAGAACCTCGGGCACGTTGAAGCGCGCGGCGTCCAGGGCCAGGACCTGCCGACGGCCGGCCGGGTCGAGCCGGCGGTGCACATCGATCGAGGTGCGGTAGATCGCGGCATGCAGACGCGCGATGCGGTCGCGGCACTGCAAGAGGTGGAGCGTCAAGGTGTCGCTCTCCGCGTGCACCAGGTACTCCAGGTCGTTCATCAGCACGTCGAGCTCGCCCGCTCGTGCGGCATGCGTCGCGTGATGCCGCAGGGCGTACGGATGGGCGCGCCCCCAGTCGCGCGAGCCGTCCAGGCTGTACGGCACCGTCCGGAGCAGAGCTGTGGTGAAGGCCCGGTGCACCGCCTCGGCATCCTGGTCGCGGCGAAGGAACTCCGCCATCGCCTCGTGATAGAGCCGATAGACCGACCGGCCGTCCTCGGCGGCCTCGACCACGTACGCCCCCGCCTCGCGCCGCAGACGGTGCAGGTCGTGGTTGGTGTACCGACGGCCGGAGATCTCCGACGCCAGCGGGGCCCACACGTCCTCCCACGGCAGGCCCTGGCCCTGCGCGTAGGCGAGCGGACGCAGGAGATCGAGGATCCGCTGCGCGCCCGCTCCGAAGCGCTGCTCCAAGTCCCGGTGCATCGCGTCAGCGGCGGCGCTGGGCAGCGACCGGAGCCAGTCGGAGTCCTGGGGGTCGGGCAGCGTGGGCGTGGCCGCGAGGGTACCGGCCGTGATACGGGCGACCAGGAACGAGTGTCCGGCGGCCGCCGCCACCGCACGCGCCACCCCGATCCGCAGGGTGTTGGGACAGTGGAGGTACGGGGAGTCGGGATGTGCGTCGAGGAGATTGCGGACCGTGTACGCCAGCACGGCCTCGGGGTCGGCGTAGCGGGGCGCGTCCAGATCGATGTGGTCGGCACGCTGCAACCCGAGCGGCGTGAAGAGGTGAGGGCGGGTGCCCAGGATCAAACGGAGGCGCTGGGGAGCCAGCTCGGCCAGGGGGCGCAGAACCTGGCTGCACAGCGTGGTCGGAGTCACCGCCTCATCCAGGCCGTCGATCAGGACGACATGGGGGCGGCTCGGTACGGGCCCCTTGCCGAGGTGGTTCAGGAGGTCCGCCACCGACTCGGCGACCGGTAACCGCAGTGCCGCGGCCAGAGCACGCACGACCTGTTCATCGGTCAGGCTCTGCGCGTAGATCGCGGTGCGGATCGCCCGTTCCTCGGGCAGTTGCCGTCCCGACAGGCCCAGGCTGCTCAGCGGCACCGTCCGGCGGTATTCCGGATCGCTCACCGCCGCGACGAGACCGAGAACGGCCGTCTTGCCCGAGCCCGGGGCTCCGGTGACGACCAGGGTCTTCCGGGCGTCGGGCAGCTCGTTCAGCCAGCCGGTGATGTCCTCGAGCGCCTGATGGCGGCCGGAGAACCACCAGCCGACACGGTCCTCCTCACGGTGCCCCATGGCCCGGCGCAGCAATCGCGTCCGGAACTCCACGTCCCGTCGCTGGTCCTGCTGATCCCACTCGGCGGCCTGTTGCAACGCCATGTCCGTGTGGGACAGCTGCGGGCTGTGCTTGGCGTTGGGCAGAAAGGGCGGGACCTCGCCGGTCAGGCCGATGATCTCCAGTCCGATGTGCTGGTGATCCGGCCGTTTGGGGTTGTTGAGGGTCGCGTTGACGACCGCGTCGAGGGCGAGGGTCTCCGGTGTGTAACCCGCCGTGGCCAGGCTGGTCACCGCCTCGGACAGCAGCTCCGGGAAGGCGCCCGTCTCGGCGAGTTGGAGCGGCTGTGCCGACGTGATCACCGCGAGGCCGCCGTTTCCCTCGCGCCACTCGTTCTTCAGCCTCGCCATGGTGGCGAGGAGTTCGTTGCCCCCCTGCCCCGAGTAGCAGGTGTCCAGCATGAGCAGCAGCTTGCGCACCTTGGTTCCGGCCAGGATCTTGCGCGCCAGCGTGCTCGGCTGAAGCGCGTCATGCAGATCGTCGGGGTCGGTGTCGGAGGTGAGCAGCACGTAGTCAGCGTCGACGACCTCGCCGTGTCCGGCGATGTACACGGCGACGATGTCGTCGTGGCGGCGGTCGGGTGCCCGGCTGAACTCCCTCAGCTCCCACAGGAGCTGCTGTTGAGTGGGGTTGGCTCCGAGGTCGGACACGTGCTGGTACCCCAGCTGTCCGGTGAACAACTCCACCACGTTGCGGCGCGCCTCGACGAGGCCAGGGCGGTCCCACTCGGGAGCGTGCGTGTAGTGGCTGACCGCGGTCGCGATGAGGAAGCGCCGGGGTTCGGTCCCGCTCATGCCAGGCCCCCCGCCACCGCCTCGCCGGTCTCCTTCGCCGTCAGGTAGAAGGTGGCGTCGTGCGCGTGCGACCCGTTGTGCACGACCTTCCCGACCACGCGCGTCCCGAAGAACAGGGACAGGTCCTTCACCGCGGCGACGACATCGCCCTCGTCGACGACGTTCGTCCACGACGACGTCCCGGGCCACGTCTCCGGCCCGGGACGCAGCCGGTCGACCACCATCCGCATCCCCAGCGGCGACCCCAGCGTCACCAGCGCCCGCACGCCGTGCCCGTCCAGCGCGCACAGCGCCTCGTACGCGACGACCGAGCCGAGCGAGTGCGCGACGACGACCCGCGTGTCGGGGCCGATCGCCTCCTCCACACGGCTTCTGGCTGCGGCCCTCAGATCGTCGTCCGTCAGATAGCGGTGGACCTGCTTCAGGTCGAAGACCAGGGCCCGCAGGGACACTTCGGCGAAGAAGCGGGAGTGCTGGAGCACCCGCAGAGCCGTCTGCACGGCACGCGGGGAGCGGGCCAGCGTGTCGCCGCCGGGTGGCGGCACGGCCGGATCCACCCGGGCGCACGCCGCCCACCACTCCAGCAGCAACTCGGCTTCCGGACCGTCCACGTCGTCCGCCGTGAACATCGGGTCGCCCACGCCCAGCGTCTGCCCGGCGGGCCGGAACAGGTCCCCGTAGAACGCCATGTGAAGGTCACCGGGCGCCGGTTTCGGGCCGCCCGCCCGGTCCAGGCCGTCGGCGAGCGCCGGCTCCCAGTCCTTCAGCAGCGTGTTGCTCCCCAACCGCTGCTTCCCCACCCCGTGCACACCAACGATCCGCGCCATCGCACCCGTCCCCCGAGCCCAACTGGACTGTTCACTCTAGAGCGACGGCTTCGGCTCCGCATTCGAACCACACGGTCTTCCCGCCCCCCGACCACAGGCACACGCCCCACTTGTCGGCCATCGCGTCGAGCAGGAGCAGTCCCCGTCCGTTCTCGGAGTCCGGGTCCGGCGTGGCGGGCGTGCGGGGGAGTTCATCGCTGCCGTCCGTGACCTCCACCCGTACGCCGTTTCGCTGCCGCAGCAACAGCAGCGCGCAGCGCCGGTCCGGTACGTGCCGTACGACGTTCGCGAGCAGCTCCGTCACGCCCAGTTCGACGGCGTCGGACAGCTCGGGCATGCGCCACTCTTCGAGGAAGGACCGGACGATACGACGGACGTGCCGAGGGGCGTGCTCGCCGACGGTGAGGCGCATCGTGTACTGGGCGGGAATGTAGTCGTTCACGAGACGAGGCTGACGTGCGGTGACTACTCTCGGCTACAGAACGGATACAACCGGTCTCGTTGTGGGCCGCGTTGCGTGAGAGGGGCTTCTGCCGTGACCCACATCAACGCCCTTGACCCGGGTGCATCTCCGCTCGACTACTACGGCTTCGAGTTGCGGCGGCACAGAGAGGCGGCCGGGCTGACACAGAAGCAGTTCGGGGAAGTCGTCAACTACACGGGCTCGTTGGTGGGCCAGATCGAGACGGCTCGCAAAATCCCGACGCCGGAGTTCAGTGAACGGGCCGACGCGGCGCTGGGCACGGACGGCATGTTCTCCCGACTCGTGGAACTGGTGCTGCGGAGTCGGCTTCCGGCCTGGTTCCAGCAGGTGGCAGAACTTCAGGCGCGGGCCGGCGAGATCTACTCCTTCGAGCCGCAGATGATTCATGGGCTGCTCCAGACCAAGGCGTATGCCCGTGCGGTGCTCGGCTTGGTTGACCAGACCGACCTTGACGACCGCGTTGCAGTTCGCCTGGCCCGTCAGCGCATCTTCGAGAAGAATGATCCCCCTGTCTTCTGGGCGATCCTCAGCGAAGCTGCTCTGTGTCAGAAGATTGGTGACTCTCAAACCATGCGGGAGCAACTGGCCCACCTGTTGGCGTTCGAGGGCACTCCCCGCATCAACATCCAGGTGCTGCCGTTCTCTGCTGGAGCGCACGCCGGGCTGACAGGCTCATTCGACCTCTATCGCTTCGCGAGTGACCCCGCCATTGTCTATACGGAGGGTTACGGAAGCGCGCATCCCACCGCCAACCCAGACACCGTCAAGGACTGCTCGCTCCGTTACGATCATCTCCAAGCCGCCGCCCTCTCCCTCAGGGACTCGGCGGTGCTGATTCGGCGGGTAATGGAGGAACGCTATGGAGAGCAACGTGCTTCCGACGGGGATCCAGTGGCGTAAGTCCAGCTACAGCAGCGACCAGGGCGGCAACTGCGTGGAATGCGCGGCGATCGGCACCTTGCCCTGGCGCAAGTCCGCACACAGCAGTGACCAAGGTGGCGAATGCCTTGAGATCGCCAAATCCCCGCACGCCACCGTCGCCATACGCGACAGCAAGACCCCGGCGGGACCGATCCTCACCCTCGATCCCGCCGCCTTCACCACTTTCATCAACTGGACATCTACAACCGCTGAATGATCGTGCCGGTGGCCAACCCGCCCCCCGCACACATGGTGATCAGCGCGAACTCCTTGTCCGTGCGCTCAAGTTCATGAAGTGCCGTCGTGATGAGACGGGCCCCGGTCGCTCCCACCGGGTGCCCGAGTGCGATCGCGCCGCCGTTGACGTTCACCTTCGACAGGTCCTGCTCGAAGACCCGCACCCAGCTCAGCACGACCGACGCGAACGCCTCGTTGATCTCCACCAGGTCGATGTCCTTCAGGGACATCCCGGCTTTGCCCAGTACCGCCCTGGTCGCGTCGATGGGGCCGTCGAGGTGGAAGTGGGGGTCGGAACCGACCAGCGCCTGGGCGACGATCCGGGCCCGGGGCCTCAGCTTCAGGGCCCTGGTCATCCTCTTCGACGCCCACATGATCGCCGCCGCCCCGTCGGAGATCTGCGAGGAGTTGCCGGCCGTATGGACCGCCGTGGGCATGATCGGCTTAAGGGACGCCAGCGCTTCCGCCGTCGTGTCGCGCAGGCCCTCGTCCCTGTCGACCAGGCGCCACATGCCCTGCCCGGCGTGCTGCTCCTCCTCGGTCGTGGGGACCTGGACCGCGAACGTCTCTCGTTTGAAACGCTCCTCCGCCCAGGCGTGCGCGGCCCGCTCCTGGGAGGCGAGCCCGAGGGCGTCGACGTTCTCCCTCGTCAGGCCCCGGTGACGGGCGATCCGCTCCGCCGCCTCGAACTGGTTCGGCAGGTCCACGTTCCACTCGTCGGGGAACGGCTTGCCCGGCCCGTGCTTCGAGCCCGACCCCAGCGGCACCCGCGACATCGACTCCACCCCGCACGAGATGCCGACGTCGATCACGCCCGCCGCGACCATGTTGGCCACCATGTGCGAGGCCTGCTGCGAGGACCCGCACTGCGCGTCGACGGTCGTCGCGGCCGTCTCGCAGGGGAGTCCCATCGTGAGCCAGGCCGTGCGCGCGGGGTTCATGGACTGCTCGCCGGCGTGGGTGACCGTGCCGCCGACGATCTGCTCGACGCAGTCGGCGGGGATGCCGGTGCGGCCGAGGAGCTCGCGGTACGTCTCGCCCAGCAGATAGGCGGGGTGCAGGTTGGCGAGCGCGCCGCCGCGCTTGCCGATCGGGGTGCGTACGGCTTCGACGATCACGGGTTCGGCAGCCATGGGTGCGGGTCCTCTCCGGGAGGCTCAGCGGAACTAGTACGCGTTCTAGTTCTGTCAGCAGTGTGCTGAGGGCTGCTCGTCGATCGCAAGGGTTGTGCGGGCAATTGGGAGGCTCGTGCCTCTTGCTACTTGTAGAACCCGTTACTACCGTCACCGCAACTCCGCACAGCTGATGGGCCGTCAGACTCAGAGTCGGTACGAGTGGTGGGAGCCGCCCATGCCCTGTCCCGCGCTGCCCGACGGGTTCGACTTCACCGACCCCGACCTGCTGCACCACCGCGTGCCCCTGCCGGAGTTCGCCGAGCTGCGCCGGGTGGAGCCGGTCTGCTGGGTGCCGCAGCCGCGAGGTCTCGCCGGTTTCCAGGACGAGGGATACTGGGCGGTCACCCGGCATTCCGACGTCAAGTACGTCTCCACGCACCCGGAGCTGTTCTCGTCGTACCTCAACACGGCGATCATCCGCTTCAACGAGCACATCGAGCGCGACGCCATCGACGCCCAGCGGTTCATCCTGCTCAACATGGACCCGCCGGAGCACACGCGGGTGCGGCAGATCGTGCAGCGCGGGTTCACGCCCCGGGCGATCCGCGCCCTCGGGGAGAGGCTGCGGAACCGCGCCCACGCCATCGTCGAGAAGGCCCGCGCGCACACCGAGCCCTTCGACTTCGTCACCCAGGTGGCCTGCGAACTGCCCCTCCAGGCGATCGCCGAGCTGATCGGCGTCCCGCAGGAGGACCGGGACAAGATCTTCGACTGGTCCAACAAGATGATCGCCTACGACGACCCTGAGTACGCCATCACGGAGGAGGTCGGCGCCGAGTCGGCCACGGAGATCATCGCCTACGCGATGAACATGGCCGCCGACCGCAAGCAGTGCCCGGCCCAGGACATCGTCAGTCAGCTCGTGGCGGCGGAGGACGAGGGCAATCTCAGCTCCGACGAGTTCGGCTTCTTCGTGCTGATGCTGGCCGTCGCGGGCAACGAGACCACCCGCAACGCCATCACCCACGGCATGCACGCCTTCCTCACCCACCCCGGACAGTGGGAGCTGTACAAGAGGGAGCGCCCGGCGACGGCGGCCGAGGAGATCGTGCGCTGGGCGACCCCGGTCGCGGCCTTCCAGCGCACCGCCACCCAGGACACCGAGCTCGGCGGCAAGCTGATTCGCGAGGGCGACCGGGTGGGCCTGTTCTACGCCTCCGCCAACCACGACCCCGAGGTGTTCGACGAGCCCGACGGCTTCGACGTCACCCGCGACCCCAACCCGCATCTGGGTTTCGGCGGGGGCGGCCCGCACTACTGCCTGGGGAAGTCCCTCGCCGTGCTGGAGATCGACCTCATCTTCAACGCCGTCGCCGACACCATGCCGGGTCTGCGGCTGGTCGAGGACCCGCGCCGGCTGCGGTCGGCGTGGATCAACGGCGTGAAGGAACTCCGGGTGAGCACGGGCTGACGTACCGGGCCGGACAGGGGGAAGAGCGGCGGACAGGGGAAAGGCGGCGGCCCCGGGGATCGGGGGGCCGCCGCCTTGCCGACCAGAGAAACAGGGCCGGCCCGTGCCCGCAAAGCCCCCCTTTACTAGGCCGGGCCGCATGTCGGGCGCGGCTCCACCCGTGTGACCGGGGACTTGTTCCTACGACCTCGCTTCGTACGTGACGTGGGTCATGTGGGGGGCTTCACTGCCGGGGCGCCTCGAACGTGACCGGCGTCTCGAAGGCCGCCCGGCGCGTGGCCCGCCGCAGCGCCCTGAGCACGGCCGGGCCGACGAGCAGCGTCAGCACGACCGTGACGACGGCCCGGCCCAGATCCCAGCCGAGCGAGGTGGCCAGGCAGTACGCGAGGAAACGGGCCAGGTTCGTGGCGACCGCCGCATGCGGGTCGAAGGCCACGTTCGAGGCGAGGGCGCTCATGAACGGCCAGCCCGCCATGTTCATCACCGTGCCGTAGACGAACGCGGCGAGGAAGCCGTAGGCCGCGAGCATCACGAGCTCCGCACGGCCGCGCAGCCGGTCCGGGCCGGGGAGCAGGCCCGCGCCCATCGCGAACCAGCCCATCGCCAGCATCTGGAACGGCATCCACGGCCCCACCCCGCCTGTGAGCAGCGCGGACGCGAACATCGTCACCGAGCCGAGGACGAATCCGAAGCCCGGACCGAGGACCCGCCCGCTCAGCACCATCAGGAAGAACATCGGCTCGATACCGGCGGTACCCGCCCCGATCGGCCGCAGCGCCGCCCCCGTGGCGGCCAGGACGCCGAGCATCGCCACCGCCTTCGGGCCGAGACCGGACTCCGAGATCGCCGCGGCCACCACCGCCACGAGCAGCACCAGCAGACCGGCGAAGAGCCAGGGCGCGTCCTGCGCGTGGGCGCTGAGCCGCGAGCCGGGCGGGGTCAGGAACGGCCAGCCGAAGCCGACCACACCCACGGCGCTGACGAGGACCAGGGCGGCGAGGGAGCGAGGGCCGAGGCGGACGGCCCGGGCCTGCTTCCGGGTGTTCACGAGTCGGCCCGTGAGTGAGGGGCGTGGCGCAGCGCCGCGCGGACCTGGGAGACCGTGAGCCAGTGTTGCGGGGCCAGGATCTTGGTGACCTGCGGGGCGAAGGACGGGGAGGAGACCACGATGTCCGCCGTCGGCCCGTCGGCGATCACCTCCCCGTCGGCCAGGAGCACCACCCGGTCGGCGATCTCGGCCGCCAGCTCCACGTCGTGCGTGGCCAGCACGATGGCGTGCCCCTCGGCGGCGAGGCCGTGCAGCACGATCACCAGGCGGGCCTTCGCCGCGTAGTCCAGGCCGCGGGTCGGTTCGTCCAGCAGGAGCAGTGGGGGCCGGGCGGTGAGGACGACGGCCAGCGCGAGGGCGAGCCGCTGGCCCTCCGAGAGGTCCCGGGGGTGCTGGTCGTCGGTGACGCCGGGGAGCAGTTCGGAGACCAGGGCGCGGCAGGTGCCGGGTGCGGCGCCCGCGTCCTCGTCGGCCGCGGTGCACTCGGCGCCGACGGTTTCGGTGTAGAGCAGGTCGCGTGGTTCCTGGGGGACCAGGCCGACCTTGCGGACGAGGTCCTTGGGGGCGGTGCGGTGGGGGGTGGCTTCGCCGAGGCGGACGGTTCCGGAGCTGGGGGTGACGAGGCCGACCAGGGAGTTGAGGAGGGTGGACTTGCCGGCGCCGTTTCTGCCCATGAGGGCGATGGTTTCGCCGGGGGTGATGGTGAGGGTGATGTCGTGCAGGGCTTGGATGCGGGCGCGGGTTACTGAGAGGGCTCGTAGTTCGCCCACGGGGGTGGGGGGTTCGGAGTCCGTGCGGGTGCGGGCTGTGTGGGGCTGATCGCGCAGTTCCCCGCGCCCCTTGAGGGCGATGGTCTCTTGTGCCTCCAGTTGTTGCCGTAGGTCTGTGGCTCGGCGGCGGGCGTCTCGGACTGTCAGGGGCAGGGGGGACCAGTGGGCCAGGCGGCCCAGGGCGACCACCGGGGGGTACACCGGGGAGACGGCCATGACCTCGGCCGGGGTGCCCAGGACCGGGGGTTCGCCCGGGCCGGGCAGGAGGACGCACTGGTCGGCGTACTGGATGACGCGTTCCAGGCGGTGTTCGGCCATGAGGACCGTCGTGCCGAGGTCGTGCACGAGTCGCTGGAGCACCGCCAGGACCTCCTCGGCGGCGGCCGGGTCGAGCGCGGAGGTCGGCTCGTCCAGGACGAGGACGCTCGGGTGCGGTGTCAGGACCGAGCCGATCGCGACACGCTGCTGCTGGCCGCCGGAGAGGGTGGCTATCGGGCGGTCGCGCAGGGCGGCGAGGCCGAGCAGGTCGAGCGTCTCCTCGACGCGGCGGCGCATCACGTCCGGGGCGAGGCCCAGCGACTCCATGCCGTAGGCGAGTTCGTCCTCGACGGTGTCGGTGACGAAGTGGGAGAGCGGGTCTTGGCCGACGGTCCCGACGACGTCGGCGAGATCGCGCGGCTTGTGGGTGCGGGTGTCGCGGCCGGCGACCGTGACCCTGCCCCGCAGGGTGCCGCCGGTGAAGTGCGGCACGAGTCCGGCGACCGCGCCCAGGACGGTCGACTTGCCGACGCCGGACGGGCCGGCCAGCAGGACCAGTTCACCTTCCGGCACCTCGAAGTCGATGCCCCGGACGGTGGGTTCCGCGGCACCGTCGTAGGTCACGGATACATCCTCGAAGCGGATCACGACGGTTCCTTGGGGTCGGGGGCGACGAACGCCGGCAGCAGGCCGAGGAGTACGCCGGCGGCGGGCCAGAGGGGGAGGGTGGGGGCGACCAGGGGGACGACGCCCGGGTGCAGGGACGCGGGGTCGCGGGTGGCGGCGATCGTGAGGAGTGCGGCGACCGCGACCCCGGAGGCGACGACCAGCCAGGCGCGCACGTCCCAGCGGTCCGGGCGGTACCGGGTGC
Organism: Streptomyces venetus; assembly: GCF_039540295.1. Classification (NCBI taxonomy): domain Bacteria; kingdom Bacillati; phylum Actinomycetota; class Actinomycetes; order Kitasatosporales; family Streptomycetaceae; genus Streptomyces; species Streptomyces venetus. Next base: position 235,325 of record NZ_BAABET010000001.1, on the reverse strand, counting down.
GCGGTGAGCGCCGTCCGCCGAGCCGGAGACCGGCCAGGGCGGCGGTGAGGCCGGTGAGCAGCACCGGCAGGCCGTAGGTCCCGGCCTCGGCGGTGAGCAGGCCGTACGTTCCGGCGCAGACGCCGAGCAGGCCGCCGAGGGTGAGGGCGGCGGTGGTGCGGCGGACGGCGGCGGGGACCTGGGCGGTGCGGCCGTAGCCGCGGGCGTCCATCGCGGCGGCGAGCGACACCGAGCGCTCCAGCGCGCCCTCCAGGACCGGCAGGCCCACGTGCAGCAGCCCGCGAACTCCCTTGTCCGGACGGCCGCGCAGGCGGCGGGCGGCACGCAGGCGCTGGACGTCGGCGATGAGGTTCGGCGCGAAGGTGAGGGCCACGACGACGGCGACGCCCAGTTCGTACAGGGCGCCCGGGAGGGACTTGAGGAGGCGGGAGGGGTTGGCGAGGGCGTTCGCGGCGCCGACGCAGATGAGGAGGGTGGCCAGTTTCAGGCCGTCGTAGAAGGCGAAGCTGAGCGCTTCGGCGGTGACCTCGCCGCCGAAGCGGATGCCCTGGGCCCAGGCGGGGAGGGGGAGTTCGGGGAGGGTGAGGAGGGTGTGGGTGCCGGGGATGGGGGAGCCGAGGACGGTTGCGAAGAGGAGGCGGATGAGGAGGACGGCGAGGGCGAGTTTGACGAAGGCGCCGTAGGAGCGGGACCAGGGGGTGTTCGGGCGGCGGGTCGCCACGACGTAGGCGGAGACCGTGATGAGGAGGGTGAGGAGGAGGGGGTTGGTGGTGCGGGTGGCTGCGGTGCCGAGGGAGAGGGACCAGAGCCACCAGGCGCCGGGGTGCAGTTGTCCTCGGCGCTGGTGCTGGGGTCGGGGCGTTTGCGCAGCCCGGCGCTGCGGGGTGCCGCTGCGCCCACCCTCCCCCAAGCTCTCGGCTTCGCTCGAGCAAGGGGGACCCCCATCGCCCCAGCGGCACGACTGCCCGCAGCTGGGGCGGCACGACTGCCCGCAGCTAGGACGAGTGACCACGTCGGCGTACCTGCCAGGTTGTTGCTGCTGCCAGGAGGGCTATCGCGGCGGCTCCTGTCCACAGGCCGAGGGACGGGCCCTTGTGCTGCTTCGGGGTGGTCGAGGGCTGCTCCTTGGACTTCACCTGTTCTCCGCAGCCCTTCTCCGGGTAGTCCGCGATCGCGCACAACAGCGCGTTCGTGTCGTAGCGGAGGGGCTTGGCCGCTGATGCCAGGGCCTCGGCCGTGGTCGCGTCGGGGGAGAGCTGGGCGCAGGCCGTGCGGGTGGGGGGTGGGGTTTCGCCGGGCGGGGCGTCCGTCTTCGTGCCGAAGTCGAGGAGCAGGGCCACGCGCTTCTTGCCGTCCCGCGCGGGCGTCTTCGCGCAGATCGTGCCGAAGTCGGCCTCGCCACGCGGTCGGGCCGCGTCCGCGGAGTCCTCGCTCACCGCGAAGCGGAAGCCCTGGACGTCGCCGTCCGAGGGGCGGGACGTGGAGGGGCCCTGGGTGGCGTAGACCCAGTGGTCGCCGTCGCGTTCCCAGAACGCCCAGTAGCGGTAACCGGCCGCCTGGGCCTGGCCCGCACCCGCGCACAGCAGGAGCGGGGCCAGGAGGAGGAGAACGGCTCGGCGGATCACGGCTGCTGCTTCTTCCTGCGGCCGCCGCTGAAGAGGAAGCCGATGCCGGCACCGGCGACGAGGCAGACGCCGACGTACCACCAGACGCCGAAGAAGTCCGAGCCCGAGTCGCTCTTCTCCTCCGCCGTTCCGGCCTTCGCGGCCGTGCGCGGGGCCGGGCCCGTCGCGTTCAGCTGCTTCACCAGGTCCGCGCCGCCGAAGGCACGCGGGTTCGCGCCCGTCGCGTGGGCCGCGAAGATCAGCTGGGCGTAGGCGGCGGGACCGCTCTGGGCCGCCCAGGTCGCGGAGTTCTTCTCCAGCCAGCGCAGGGACTTCTCCGCCTGGGCGGTCTCGCCCCGGGCCGCCAGGGCGACGACCGCGTCGGCGGTGTTGCCGTAGTCGGGCTGGGGGTCGGAACCGGCGAGGGCGGAGGTGAGGTGGCCGTCGTCCTTGGCGAGGGCGGAGGTGAGGTATGCCGCTCCGTTGGACGCCGCCTGCTCCGGCGTACCGGCCTTCGCGCAGGCCTGGCCGGACTTCTTGCCGGGCTTCACCACCATGCCCTCGCCCAGTGAGCCGAGTACACCGGCCGCCGTCGCGTCCGCGTTGGCGGCCAGTTCGCCCTTCTTGTCCGGCTGGAAGGCGAACGCGCCCGCGCCGTCGCCGTCGCAGCCCAGGGTCAGCTTCAGCAGGGCGTCGTAGGGCGACCTGCCGTCCTTCTCGACCCGGTCCGGCTTCTCGCCGACTGCGGTGAGCGCGCCGATGACGACGGACGTGGAGTTGGTGTCGCTGGCGCCGCCGGGCGCGTAGCCCCAGCCGCCGTCCTGGTTCTGGACGGACTTGAGCCAGCCGACGGCCTTGTCCGTGGCGGTGTCGTGTCCGCCGAGCGCGGCGAGGGCCTGGACGGCGGCGGAGGTGGCGTTGGTGTCGAGCATGGTCTTGGCGTCGCACGCGGTGGTGGGGTCGGCGCGGTAGGCGGCGAACCCGCCGTCCGCGCACTGCTGCCGCGCCAGCCACTCGACGGACTTCGGCGCGGGCCGCACCCCCACCGTGTCCTGGGCGAGCAGCGCGAGCGACTGCCGCCAGACGCCGTCGAACTTGGGATCCTTGTCGCCGTAGAGCGCGGACGGGAACGCCTGGGACGGAGAAGGTGACGGCTCGGCGACGGCCGGGGTGGCGGCGCCGATCACGGCGACGGCGGCCAGGACCGCGGCGCTGCGGCGGACGTTCATGATCGGCGGGTGCCTCTCCCTGCGGGGAGCCGGGCAGCACCGGACACCCCGGCGGCTCGGCTCCGTATACCTCGACGGTGCCGCGCACCGGCGGGCTGCCGGGCACGCGAGCCGGTCACGAACCGTGCGGGGCGATCCGGCTCACCACCTTGGCGGCGGTTCACGGTTGCGGGTCAGCGCCGGAATTGCACCGGCTTCCCCCCGTACGGGTGATGACGACCCGCCTACTGTACCCGCACGTAACGAAGCGGCCGAGGGTAGCTTCGGTCCCCGGTCGAACTGCTCGATGCGGCCGGGGAGTTGATCCTGTCTCTCAGGCAAACAAGCTAACGTGGGCCTCCACGACCACACGCAGGAGCGTCCATGACTGATCAGGCGGAGAACTCCGGGCAGGAGCCGCTCACCAAGATCGACACCTCGGTTCCGCACTCGGCCCGGATCTGGAACTACTGGCTGGGCGGGAAGGACAACTACGAAGTCGACCGTGTGGCCGGTGACGCGTTCCGCGAGATCTTCCCGGGTATCGAGACCGGAGCCCGCGCCGCCCGCTACTTCCTCGCCCGTGCCGTCCGTCATCTGGCCGCCGAAGAGGGCATCCGCCAGTTCCTGGACATCGGCACCGGCCTGCCGAACGTGGACAACACCCACCAGATCGCCCAGCGGGTGGCACCGGAGAGCCGGATCGTCTACGTCGACAACGACCCGCTGGTGCTGGCCCACGCCCGCGCACTGCTCACCAGCACCCCGGAAGGCGTCACCAACTACGTCGACGCCAACCTGCGCGACCCGGAGACCATCGTCCGGGAGGCCGGGAAGACACTCGACTTCGACCAGCCCGTCGCCCTCATGCTGATGGGCATCCTCGGCCACATCGAGGACCACGACGAGGCGCGCGCGATCGTGCGGCAACTGGTGGACGCCCTGCCCCCGGGCAGCTACCTCGTGCAGTACGACAGCACCGACACCAGCGAGGAGTACGTCCGGGCCATCCAGCAGTACAACGACGGTGGCTCGGTCCCGTACATCCTCCGCAGCCCCGAGCAGATCGCCCGCTACTTCGACGGTCTGGAGCTGCTGGAGCCGGGCGTGACGTCGTGCTCGCGCTGGCGCCCCGACGCCGAGGCCCTGGGCCTGCCGGCGGAGGTGCACCAGTACGGCGGGGTCGCCCTCAAGCGCTGAAGCGCCGAGCCGTGCGGCGGCCCCGCTCAGGTCTCCTGGAGGACGCGGTGCAGGATGGTCGGAGTCTCGTCGGGTGACTGGGCTTCGACCACCAGCCGGTTCATGGCGTCCCAGTAGCGCTCGATGTCGGCCGTCCTGTCGGGGTACAGGGCGGTGGTGAGCTGCTCCAGGTAGACCACGTCCGGCAGCTCGCCGCCCGGCAGGCGCAGGATGGTGACCGGGCCGCCCTCCGCGGCGTGACCGCCGGAGAGGAACGGCAGGATCTGGACCGTGACCTGGGGGAGCCGGCAGACCTCGATGAGATGCCTCAGCTGGTCGCGCATCACCGCGGGGCCGCCCACCTGGCGACGCAGCGCCGCCTCGTCGATCACGGCCCACAGCTGTGGTGCGGGCCGCCGGTGCAGCACCCGCTGCCGGGTCATCCGCAGCGCGACCCGGCGGTCGATCTCCTCCGCACCGGCGTCCGGATGGGCGAGCCGGACGGCGGCCCGCGCGTAGTCGGCGGTCTGGAGCAGCGCCGGCACGCGCTGCACCTGGTAGCAGCGGATGACGCTCGCTGCCTGTTCGGCGCCGAGGTAGGTCTGCATCCAGGCGGGCACCACGTCGCTGTAGTACTGCCACCAGGCGTGGGTGTTGGCCTCCTCGGCCAGCACCATCAGCGTGGCGCGCTCGGCCTCGTCCGTGACGTCGTAGAGCGTGAGCAGGTCCTCGACGTCCCGCAGTTTGAATCCGTGGCGCCCGCCCTCCATCCGGCTGATCTTGGACGCGGAGGAGCGGATGACGTGTCCCGCTTCCGCACGGCCGATGCCGCGCTCCTCCCGCAGCCGGCGCAACCGCGCCCCCAGCGCCAGCCGCGGCACCATGGGCCCGGCCGACCTCCCGTCCAGGACTCCGTTGAAGGGCGATGTGCGAGCGGCCTCTTCGGTGCCCATGGGCATGTCTCCTTGCGGTGGAACGCAACTCCGCACGCGCTGAAGAGTCGCGGCGCATTCATCCTAGGGGCCTTGCCCCGCCACCATCCGGTCTATGCCAAAGGCGCGTTCACGCGCGGGGTGGGGCCGCCGAAGGGCAGGTGGAGCGTCCGAGTCGTGCGCGGCACCCGGGGCCCCGGCCCACGACCCGAATTCACACCGCCACGTACGTCACCGGGTCGCTCCCCGGAACCGCCTCCGCCCGGCCCAGCTTCACCAGGCGGCGCAGATGCGACTCGGCCTCCGAGACGGCGATGTTCCTGGACCCGTAGGGGATCTGCGCCCAGGGACGGTTCCACTCCATGCGTTCGGCGAGCTGCCAGGGGGTGAGCGGCTCGGCCAGGAGGGTCAGCAGGCCGGTGAGGCGGGCCTCGTGGTGGGTGAGGAGTTCGTGTACGCGGGCGGCGGCGTCGGGGAAGGGGTGCTGGTGGGCCGGGAGCACCTCGGCGGGGGCGAGGCGGCCCACGCGTTCGAGGGAGTCGAGGTAGTCGCCCAGCGGGTCGGTGATGGTGGTGTCGTCGGGGTCCTCGTAGAGGCCGATGTGCGGGGTGATCCCGGGCAGCAGGTGGTCGCCGGAGAACAGGCGCCCGTGGCCGGGGAGTTGTGCGGGATGGGTCTCTTCGAGGTGGAGGCAGACGTGGCCGGGCGTGTGCCCCGGGGTCCAGATCGCGCGCAGGCGGCGGCCGGGCAGGTCGAGGAGTTCGCCGGGGACGATGTCGCGGTCGGGCAGGGCGGGGGAGAGGCCGGGCAGGGTACGGGGGCGGGCCGCGCGCAGCGGCGCGATGTGCTCCTCGGGCGCACCGGCGGCGGTCAGCTTGGCCGTCATGTACGTGAACCAGCGCGCGGGCCGGGCCTCACGGGTCCGCCGTACGACCGCGGTGTCCGCCGCGTGCATGGCGATCCAGGCGCCCGAGGCCTCCCGCACCCGGCCGGAGAGGCCGTGGTGGTCCGGGTGGTGGTGGGTGACGACCACGCCGTGGATCTCGGCGGCCGAGGTGCCGCAGGCCGCGAGGCCGTCCGCGAGGGTGTCCCAGGACTCCGGGTCGTCCCAGCCGGTGTCGATCAGGACCGGCCCGCGGTCGGTGTCGACGACGTACACGAGCGTGTGGCCGAGGGGATTGTCCGGGATGGGGACGCGGAGGGAGCGGACGCCTCCGCCGTGGTCGGTCACCTGTGTCATGGGCTCCCCTGTCGCCGCGTCCCCGTCACTATAACTAGAACCGGTTCCAATGGGATCCCGGAAGGACGACGGCCGTCTCCGGGTGGTGTGCGTCCGTGGACTCCTCGGGTCGGGGCTGGTATCAGTGGGCATATCTGATGGTTCGTCAGAGACGCGCTCCTGGGGAGGCAGTCGGCCATGACCGAGCTCGTGGAACACGGACAGCTGTTCGTCGGCGGGGAGTTGACCGACCCCCTGGGCCAGGACGTCATCGAGGTGATCTCGCCGCACACGGAAGAGGTCGTCGGGCGCGTCCCGCACGCCTCGACGGCCGATGTCGACCGGGCCGTGGCGGTGGCGCGGCGGGCCTTCGACGAGGGGCCCTGGCCGCGGATGAGCCTCGACGAGCGGATCGAGGTCGTGGGCCGGATCAAGGACGGCATCGCCCTCCGGCACGACGAGATCGCCCGCGTGATCTCCGGCCAGAACGGCTCGCCGTACTCCTGGAGCGTCCTCGCCCAGGCCCTCGGCGCGGTGATGGTGTGGGACTCGGCGATCACGGTCGCCCGGAACTTCACCTACGAGGAGCGGCGCGACGGCGTCCTGGGCAGGATCCTGGTGCGGCGGGAGCCGGTCGGGGTCGTGGCCGCGGTGATCCCCTGGAACGTCCCGCAGTTCACCGCCGCCGCCAAACTCGCCCCCGCGCTGCTCGCCGGCTGCACGGCCGTGCTCAAGCCCTCGCCCGAGTCACCGCTCGACGCCTACCTGCTCGGCGAGATCGCCCGCGAGGCCGGGCTGCCGGAGGGCGTGCTGTCGATCCTGCCCGCCGACCGGGAGGTCAGCGAGTATCTGGTCGGGCACCCCGGTGTCGACAAGGTGTCCTTCACCGGGTCGGTCGCGGCCGGCCGGCGCGTGATGGAGGTCGCGGCCCGCAACCTCACCCGAGTGACGCTGGAACTGGGCGGCAAGTCGGCGGCCGTCGTGCTGCCCGATGCGGACGTCGAGACGGCCGTGGCCGGCATCGCCCCCGCCGCCTGGATGAACAACGGGCAGGCCTGTGTCGCCCAGACCCGCATCCTCCTCCCGCGCTCCCGCTACGACGAGTTCGCCGACGCCCTCGCCGCGGCGGCGAGCGCGCTGACCGTCGGCGACCCGCTGGACCCGGCCACCCAGGTGGGCCCGCTGGTGGCGCGGCGGCAGCAGCAGCGCAACCTCGACTACATACGGATCGGGCAGGAGGAGGGCGCGAAGATCCTCACGGGCGGCGGGCGCCCGGCCGGCCTGGACCGCGGCTGGTACGTCGAACCGACCCTCTTCGGCGACGTCGACAACTCCATGCGCATAGCCCGCGAGGAGATCTTCGGCCCGGTCATCTGCCTGCTGCCCTACGACGACGAGTCCGACGCCGTGAAGATCGCCAACGACTCCGACTACGGGCTGAGCGGCAGCGTCTGGACCGCGGACGTCGAGCACGGCATCGACATCGCACGGCAGGTCCGTACCGGCACGTACTCCGTCAACACCTTCAGCCTGGACATGCTGGGCCCCTTCGGCGGCTACAAGAACTCGGGCCTCGGGCGGGAGTTCGGCCCCGAGGGATACGGCGAGTACCTGGAGCACAAGATGATCCACCTCCCGGCGCAGGCATAGCGATGGGCGACCGCTGGCACATCGAGGTCGACCGCTCCCTGTGCATCGGCTCCGCCCAGTGCCTCCACCACGCGCCGGACGGCTTCCGCCTGGACTCCGCCCGCCAGTCCCGCCCGCTCGCCCCGGACACGGACGCGAACGAGCGGGTCCTGGAGGCCGCGGAGAGCTGCCCGGTGGAGGCGATCGTGATCACCCTGGGGGGCAGCGGGGAGGCGGTGTTCCCGCCGGAGGACTAGGCCGAGTCCGCGACCCCCGCCTGCCCCCGACGCCCGGCACGCTCCCCCCGCTGCACGCCGAGAGCACGCTCCACGAGGTCCCGGCTCCGCCCGAGCAGGGGGCACCCCGCGCCGCCGCAGGGCAGCGGCAGCCCCTCCGCGCCGGTGAGCCGGGGCCTCACCCGGCGGAGGGGGGCGGCCACCGGCGGCAACGGCGCGCTCGGCGCGCTCGCGTCGGTCGTGGTCGGCGGCTCTGCCTCCGCCCCGCCCCGGCACCCCGCGCGGGCGCCTCAGGCGGCGGAGGTGGCTGCTGCGGAGGTGACGCGCGTCCCAGGTACCGCGTCCGCGGTGTGATCCGGACGACCGACCCTGGCGGTCGGCGGGCGGTGCCGGTCAGCCGCCGGGTGGCCGGTAATGGACCTCCTGGCGGACCGCCTCGTCGATCTCGTCGGCCGACAGCAGTACGACCGTAGTGGTGCGCACCCCGCCGACGGACGACACGACCATGCCCATCGCGGCGGCGGAGGTGTTGCCGGGCAGCTCCGCCGTGACGTAGACGTCTTCGTCGCCGAACGCCCAGTACATCGCCTCCACCCGGCCCCCGAGGTCCTCGACCATGCGTCCGACGGCCTCACGCCGTGCCTTGGCGCCTTCGCTGAGCAGACCTTTCATCCCGTCCGGGGTGAGCCTGGACTTGAAGAGGTACTTCGACATGAGGGCCACCTTCCCCTTTGTCTCAACAGCCGCTCTTACCCTCCTATGTTCCTTCTGTTTCATGCCCACGTCGCGGCGAGCCGCGCGTCGGCAGGATGGGCGGGATCAAGGGTGAGATCAACGGAAGAATTCCCAAAAAATATGGCATAGGGGGGTTTCATCTGCTGGCAGAAGTTCTAGCCTGGAAGTGGCCTACGAGGCGAGTGAGGGAGTCCGACCGGAGTAGCCGACGGCGGCAGGAAGCTTCGGCTTCCGCCGGTGCCGACTGCGACGGTAGGGCTGAGAGGCCGGAAGGACGCAGGGCCGAAAGGCCAGGCGACCGGAAGGCGACCCCCATCACCTGATCCGGACCATGCCGGCGAAGGGAACCCGTCTCGTAGGTCCCCGCGTTTTTCAGGGGCGGTCGGAGGGGGCCGCGGTCAGGTCGATCAGACGGCACACCGTCTCGATGTCGATCTTCACCTGGGCGATGGAGGCGCGGCCCGAGAGCCAGGTGATCAGCGCCGAGTGCCAGGTGTGCTCGATGACCCGGACCGCCGAGAGCTGCTCCGGAGTCGGGTTCTCCAACCCCATCGCGTCCAGGATGATCGCCGTCGTCTGCCGCGAGACCTGGTCGACCTCGGGGCTCACACTGCGGTCGGCGAAGGTGAGGGCGCGGACCATCGCGTCGGCCAGATGAGGTTCCCGCTGGAGGGCCCGGAAGGCCCGCATCAGCGTCTCGGCGACCCGCTCGGCCGCCGTCTCGCCCTGCGGGGGCTTCTTCCGCAGCGTGCCGTGCATGTGCTCCAACTGGTCCTGCATGGTGGCGACCAGAAGGTGGATCTTGGAGGGGAAGTAGCGGTACAGGGTGCCGAGCGCCACCTGCGAGGACTCCGCGACCTCGCGCATCTGCACGGCGTCGAAGCCGCCCCGGCTGGCCAGCTGCGCGCTCGCGTGCAGGATGCGGCGGCGGCGGGCCTCCTGTCGCTCCGTGAGGGGAGGGGAGGCGGGGATCGCCGCTCTGGCTTCCACCTTGGCCTGCTTGTTCACCTTGGTGCTCACCTTGGCTTCTGCGGGCATGTGTCCGTCCCGTTCCGTGACCGTCCGTGAGGACGAGTGATCACACAGCATGGCACGGCACCGGCCGTGGCGTGAATCACCTGATCCACTGGTCACAGCGCCCCTACCTGCCGGTAGATTCAGAGCCTCCGAACGATCAAGTCTGGAACTTGTTCTAGATTAGCGTCCCGGCGTAATCTCGCGGGACCGAGCAGGGAGAAGGGGGCCCAGAGTGACCGCTGAGGCCAGGGAGGCCGGGCTCTCGGAGGACCCCGCCGCCGACGGCTTGCGACCGCTCCACATCGCGCTCCTCACCTATAAAGGGAACCCGTTCTGCGGCGGTCAGGGTGTCTACGTCCGGCACCTCTCGCGCGAACTGGCCCGCCTCGGCCACCGGGTCGAGGTCATCGGCGCACAGCCGTATCCCGTGCTCGACGAGGGCGACGGCCGGGTGAGCCTCACCGAGCTGCCCAGCCTCGACCTCTACCGCCAGCCGGATCCTTTCCGCACCCCGAAGCGTGACGAGTACCGCGACTGGATCGACGCGCTCGAGGTCGCGACGATGTGGACCGGCGGCTTCCCCGAACCCCTGACGTTCTCACTGCGCGCCCGCCGCCATCTACGGGCCCGCCGGGGCGAGTTCGACGTCGTGCACGACAACCAGACACTCGGGTACGGGCTGCTCGGCGACGTGGGCGCGCCCCTGGTGACCACCATCCACCACCCCATCACCGTCGACCGGCAGTTGGAGCTGGACGCCGCCGAGGGCCGCAAGCGGCGGCTGTCGGTGCGGCGCTGGTACGCCTTCACACGCATGCAGAAGCGCGTCGCGCGCCGGCTGCCGTCCGTGCTCACGGTCTCCGGCACCTCCCGGCAGGAGATCGTCGACCACCTGGGTGTGCGGCAGGACCGTATCCACGTCGTCCACATCGGCGCCGACACCGACCTGTTCGCACCGGACCCCTCGGTGCCGGTCGTGCCGGGCCGGATCGTGACGACGTCCAGCGCGGACGTCCCGCTGAAGGGCCTGGTCCACCTGGTCGAGGCGCTGGCGAAGGTGCGCACCGAGCAGCCCGGCGCCCACCTCGTGGTCGTCGGCAAGCGGCCCACCGAGGGACCCGTCGCCCAGGCGATGGAACGTTACGGCCTCGACGGCGCCGTCGAGTTCGTCAAGGGCATCTCCGACGCGGAACTCGTCGACCTGGTGCGCTCGGCCGAAGTCGCCTGCGTGCCGTCGCTGTACGAGGGCTTCTCCCTCCCGGCCGCCGAGGCCATGGCGACGGGGACACCGCTGCTGGCCACGACCGGCGGCGCGATCCCCGAGGTCGCCGGGCAGGACGGCGAGACGTGCCTGGCGGTGCCGCCGGGGGACGCGGGGGCGCTGGCCGCCGGGCTGAACCGGCTGCTGGGCGACCCGGAACTGCGCGCACGGCTCGGAGCGGCCGGGCGGGAACGGGTCCTGCGGCACTTCACCTGGGCCAGGGCCGCGGAAGGAACGGTGACCCGGTACCGGGAGGCGATCGACAGGGCCGGGGACCGCTCCGCGCCCCGGGCCTCCGGCCGTTCGGCCCCCTCGACAGGAGCCGAGCCGACACCCCCGGCGGTCACGACAGGTGCTGTCACCGCTGTCCCCACAGATGTAGAAGGCGTCAACTCCGAAAGCAGGGCCACGTGCTGACCGTCGACTTCTCCCGGTTCCCGCTCGCCCCGGGCGACCGCGTCCTGGACCTGGGCTGCGGTGCCGGGCGGCACGCGTTCGAGTGCTACCGGCGCGGCGCACAGGTCGTGGCGCTGGATCAGAACGCCGAGGAGATCCGCGAGGTCGCGAAGTGGTTCGCGGCGATGAAGGAGGCCGGCGAGGCCCCCGAGGGCGCCACCGCCACGGCGATGGAGGGCGACGCCCTCGCGCTGCCCTTCCCCGACGAGTCCTTCGACGTCGTCATCATCTCCGAGGTGATGGAACACATCCCGGACGACAAGGGCGTCCTCGCGGAGATGGTGCGGGTGCTGAAGCCCGGCGGGCGCATCGCCGTCACCGTCCCGCGCTACGGCCCCGAGAAGGTCTGCTGGACCCTGTCCGACGCCTACCACGAGGTCGAGGGCGGCCACATCCGCATCTACAAGGCGGACGAACTGCTCACGAAGATCCGCGAGGCCGGCCTCCAGCCCTACGGCACGCACCACGCCCACGCCCTGCACTCCCCCTACTGGTGGCTGAAGTGCGCGTTCGGCGTGGACAACGACAAGGCCCTGCCGGTGCGGGCGTACCACAAGCTGCTCGTCTGGGACATCATGAAGAAGCCGCTGGCCACCCGGGTCGCCGAACAGGCGCTGAACCCGCTGATCGGCAAGAGCTTCGTGGCCTACGCGACCAAGCCGCACCTGCCGCGCCTGTCCGACAGCCCCTCCGGCACCGGGGCGGACACCAAGTGACGACTCCCCGGACGGAACACCTGGTCCTGCCCGGGGTCCTCACCGCGAGGCAGGCCGCCGCCACCGTCGCCGGCATCCTCGCCGTACAGCGCGAGGACGGCGCGATCCCGTGGTTCCGGGGGCACCACCTCGACCCGTGGGACCACGTCGAGGCCGCGATGGCACTCGACACGGCCGGTGAGCACGAGGCCGCCGAACGGGCCTACCTGTGGCTCGCCCGGCACCAGAACACGGACGGCTCCTGGTACGCCGCGTACGCGGACGGGCAGTTCGACGACGTCACCGACCGGGGCCGGGAGACCAACTTCGTCGCCTACATAGCCGTGGGCGTCTGGCACCACTACCTCTCCACCGGCGACGACACGTTCCTGGAGCGGATGTGGCCGGCCGTCTACGCGGCGGTGGAGTTCGTGCTGCGCCTCCAGCAGCCGGGCGGGCAGATCGGCTGGCGCCGCGACGACGACGGCACCGACACGGCCGACGCCCTGCTGACCGGATCCTCCTCGATCCACCACGCGCTGCGCTGCGCGCTGGCCATCGCCGAGGAGCGTGAAGAGCCCCAGCCCGACTGGGAGTTGGCGGCGGGCGCCCTGCGGCATGCGATACGGCACCATCCGGAGCGGTTCCTCGACAAGAACCGGTACTCGATGGACTGGTACTACCCGGTGCTCGGGGGTGCGCTGACCGGGGCCGAGGCCAAGGCCCGTATCGAGGAGGACTGGGACCGGTTCGTCGTCCCGGGGCTGGGCGTGCGGTGCGTGGTGCCCAATCCGTGGGTGACGGGGGGCGAGTCCGCGGAACTCGCGCTGGCGCTCTGGGCGATGGGGGAGTCCGACCGGGCGTTGGACGTGTTGCAGTCGATCCAGCATCTGCGGGACGAGGACAGCGGGCTGTACTGGACGGGGTATGTCTTCGACGACGACGCCATCTGGCCGCAGGAGCTGACTACGTGGACCGCGGGGTCGTTGTTGCTGGCCGTGGCCGCGTTGGGTGGGCATGAGGCCACGTGCCAGGTGTTCGGCGGGGACTTGCCCGTGGGGTTGGACTCGGACTGTTGCGCCTGAGAGCTCGGGGGGCTCGCCGGGTTCGCGGGTGCGGGTTGTGCGTGGCTTGTCGCGCAGTTCCCCGCGCCCCTGAGGGACGAGCCCCTGAGGGCGTTCTCAGTGGCGGTGGGCCCTGTTGGCGATCGCGTGGCCCACGAACAGGTAGACCACCGCTGCCAGGCCGTAGCCGCAGACCACTCGGGCCCAGGCCTCGTCGAAGGTGAACAGGTCGTGGGACCAGCCCGCGAGCCAGCGGGCCGCGTCGTGGATGAACTGGACGAAGCTGTTCGCCCGGTTCGCGTCCAGCAGGTACATCAGGATCCAGAGACCCAGGATGAGCGCCATGATGTCGGCCACGACCGCGACGATCGTGCCGGCCTGATTCGCACCGTTGCGATATCGAGGGGACATGTTCTCCGGATTGCCCTTGAACTCTGGATGAAACCCGGAGATTCGCTCAGGAGTTCAACTCGGCCAGTACGCGCAGCGTGTGGCGGTCGGTGCTGATCACCAGCAGGTCCGTCACCGGTCCCCGGCGCCACGACTCCAGCCGCTCCGCGATCCGTTCGCGCGGTCCGACCAGGGAGATCTCGTCGGCGAAGGCGTCGGGGACGGCGAGCACGGCCTCCTCCCGGCGGCCGTCGAGGAACAGCCGCTGGATCCGGCGGGCCTCCTCCTCGTAGCCCATGCGCGCCATGAGGTCGGCGTGGAAGTTGCGGGCCGCGTGACCCATGCCGCCGATGTAGAAGCCGAGCATGGCCTTGACGGGCAGCAGGCCCTCGGCGACGTCGTCGCAGACCCGGACCTGGGCCAGCGGCGCGACCAGGAACCCTGCCGGCAGGTCTGCCAGGGCCGGGCCGTACACCTCCGGCCGGGTCGGCGGCCAGTACAGCGGCAGCCAGCCGTCGGCGATCCGGATCGTCTGGGCGACGTTCTTCGGGCCCTCCGCACCGAGCAGGATCGGCAGGTCAGGGCGGAGGGGATGGGTGATCGACCTGAGCGGTCTGCCCAGGCCCGTGGCGCCGGGCCCCTGGTAGGGGTGGGTGTGGAAGCGGCCCGCCGACTCCACCGGCGCCGCACGGCGCAGCACCTGCCGTACGACGTCGACGTATTCGCGGGTGGCGGTGAGGGGGGAGGAGGGGAACGGGCGGCCGTACCAGCCCTCGACCACCTGCGGTCCGGAGAGCCCGAGGCCCAGCATCATGCGCCCGCCGGAGAGGTGGTCCAAGGTCAGGGCGTGCATCGCGGTGGTGGTCGGCGGGCGGGCGGCCATCTGCGCGACCGCCGTGCCCAGCCGGATGCGCGAGGTGTGCGCCGCGATCCAGGCGAGCGGCGTGAACACGTCCGAGCCCCAGGACTCCGCCGTCCAGACGGAGTCGTAGCCCAGCCGCTCGGCCTCCCGCGCGAGCGGCACATGGTCGGGGGAGGGGCCGCGACCCCAGTAGCCGAGTGCCAGACCGAGCCGCATGCCTGCCTCCTGACGGAGCGTCAGCCGACGGGGAGCGACGACTGTACGGCAACGGCCCCCCGCCCGGAAGGGCGAGGGGCCGTGAGGGCCGGGGCGGGCTCAGCCGCGCTGGATGCCCGACGTGTCCTGGAGGACACCGCGGCGGCCGTCCTGCGTCTGGGCGACCAGGGCCGCGCCGCGCTGCTCGACCGCCAGGTACCAGGTGCCCGGGGCGAGTTCGGCGATCGGCGTCGGCGAGCCGTCCTCCGGGAACAGCGGCCGCGGCACCGGCACCGCGAACCAGAACGGCGAGAAGTCCCCGGCCGGCGGCTGCGGCGCCTGGGCCTGCTGCGGCTGGGGCTGACCGCCGTACGGCTGCCCCGGCTGCGGCTGGCCGTAGCCGCCGGGCTGCTGCGCGCCCGGGTAGCCGTAACCACCCTGCGGCTGACCGCCGAAGGGCTGCGGAGTGGCGGGACGGGGGGCCGGGACGAGGGCGCCCTTGAGCGCGGGGACCAGGGGCGTGGCGATGGCGGCGGCGGCCATGAGGAGCGTGGCGACGAGGGCGAGGATCAGGCCGATGCCGGGAGTCGGGGCCCCGTCGCTCGCGTTCGCGCCGATGTTGTCGAAGCCGCCGGGCACGTCGACGATGTTGCCCAGCGCGCTCCACGCGGCGAACACGGTGAAGGCGGCGCCGAACTGGCCGAGCTCGATCCCCGCGATCTTCGGGACCTGCGGCAGACCGTGGGAGACGACGACGAGCGCGGCGCCGATGATCCCCGCCAGCACGACGCTGAACACGACCGGACCGCTTCCCCACAGGCTGGGGAGGTCGACGCTGTCGGGGACATTGTCGAACGAGTACAGGGCGAGGAATGACGCGATGAACAGCAACACCGCTGCTCCGATCACCACGCCGTCGCCTCGAGTGAGGGAGCGGATATTCACTTCAGGTCCTTCGTAGGTCGTCTCATCGTCGGTAGAGGCGTCGCTGTCACCATGTCGCCGTCAGGCCCCTGTGTGAAGCGCGGGGGTGGCCCCTCATCGTAGGGAGACACTATCGCCCGCCCGATCAGGGTGTCCGCCCGGACCAGCCCGGCGAGAGCTACCCGCGCAGGAAACTCACGATTCCCTCAGAGATCCCTTGCGCCGCCTTCTGTCGCCACGCGCCACTGGTGAGCAACGCCGCGTCCTTGCTATCGCGCATGTTCCCGCACTCGATGAACACCTTCGGAACCGTTGACAGATTGAGACCGCCCAGGTCCTTCCGCGTGACGAGGCCGGTGCCGTCGCCGACGTAGTCGGACGGCGCGCTGCCGGTGACTGCGACGAAGCGGCCGGCGACGCGCTCGCCGAGGTCGCGGGAGGGGGCGACGATCGCGCGGGTGTCCGCGGCGCCCGAGTGGACCGGGCCGGGCGTGATGACGTGGAAACCCCGGTTGCCGGCGCCGGCGCCGTCCGCGTGGATCGAGACCACCGCGTCGGCCTTCGCCTCGTTGCCGATCCGGGCCCGCTCGTCCACGCACGGGCCGTACGGCCGGTCGCCGTCCTGGGTCAGCTTCACCGTGGCGCCCTGCTCTTCGAGGAGCGTGCGCATGCGGTGTGCCACGTCCAGCGTGAACTTCGCCTCGGCGTAACCGTCGTTGGTGGACGTGCCGGTGGTGTCGCACTCCTTCCAGTTCGTCCCGATGTCCACCTTGCGGTTGATCTCGGACGTGTGCTGGAAGTTGTCCGGGTTGTGGCCGGGGTCGATGACGACGACCTTCCCCTTGAGCGGGCCGGAGGCGGCGGGTGCGGAGGACGCCGACGCGGAGGACGTGGGGGCGGCGCCCTGCTGTTTGCCGTCGTCGGTGCCGGTGGGCGCGTCGGACTTCGCGGGCGGTGAGGACCGTACGGTCGCCCGGCCCGAGCCGTCGCCGTCCCCCGAGCCGCCCACCGTCTCGAACACCAGCCAGCCGAGCAGCGCCCCCGGCACCAGCGCGGCGAGTGCGACGGTCAGGGGCCCGCGGCGGGAGCGGCGGGGCTGGGGCGGTTCGAAGTCCGGGCCTACGTACGACACGCCTGCCACCCTAGCGGCCGTCCCCGCCGGCGGCGGGCCGAGGACGGCCCGACGGGTGGCGGCTACCCGTCGTTCTCCTCGTTCTCCTCCATCTCCCCTTTCTCCCGGTCCTCCCCGTTCGCCTCGGTCCCCCCGTGCCGTACCGCCTCCCTCACCCGCTCCTCGACGTCCTGGCGCGGGGTGTCCTCCTGCTTCGCGTACGCGGTCAGCGCCGCCTGGACGTCCCGGGCGAGGTCGCGCCAGGCGCGCCAGGCGGTCTCCCACGTGGTGGTCTGCTGGCCGCTCCACTTGGTCTGGGTGGGCGGCCCGTAATCGTCCTGTAGACGCTGCACGCGGGCGTACGCCGCGTCCGCCGCGCGCTGCTTCTCCACGAGCTCTGCGAAGGTGTGTGCCACGCGCCCGGATCTTTGGGCAGCTCCGGCCGCCCACCGACTCGCCACGCCGCCCGTGGGCCGACCGGAGGGCGCGCAGGGGGCGCAGTTCACCCGCCCAGCCGTCAGACCGCCCGGGAGCGGGTCCGGGCTCTCAGATGCCCGGACCCGTGCGGCGCAGCACTCGCAGCGAGTCCGTTGCCGAGACCTCCGTGAAGGCGCCGGAGGCCAGGGCCCTGAGGTAGACGCGGTACGGGGCCTGGCCGGTGAACTCGTCCTGGGGGTCCGGGAAGACGTCGTGGATGAGGAGCAGGCCGCCCTCGGTGACGTGCGGGGCCCAGCCCTCGTAGTCGGCGGTGGCGTGCTCGTCGGTGTGGCCGCCGTCGATGAAGACGAACCCCAGGGGCGTCCGCCAGAACGCGGCGATCTGCGGGGAACGCCCGACCAGCGCCACCACGTGCTCCTCGAGGCCCGCCCTGTGGAGCGTGCGGCGGAACGTGGGCAGTGTGTCCATCACACCGAGCTCGGGGTCGACCGTCTCCGGGTCGTGGTACTCCCAGCCCGGCTGCTGCTCCTCGCTGCCGCGGTGGTGGTCGACGGTGAGCGCGCCGACCCCGGCCTGCCGGGCCGCGTCGGCGAGCAGGATCGTGGACCGGCCGCAGTACGTGCCGACCTCCAGCAGCGGCAGCCCGAGCCGCCCGGCCTCCACGGCCGCCGCGTACAGGGCGAGGCCCTCCTCGACGGGCATGAACCCCTTCGCCGCCTCGAACGCGGCCAGGATCTCGGGTTTCGGGGCCGCGGGCATGGGGTTCCTCTCGGTCGTAGGGCGGTTCGGGCGGTCGTAGGACGGTCCGGTCGGTCGTTAGACGGTCCGGTCGGTCGTAGGACGGTCCGGGCGCCCATCGTGCCGTACCCCCTGCCGGTCGCCGACAGGGGGTACTGGTCAGTAGCGGAGTGGGAGTGGTGGCGTCAGGCGGAGACCGTCTCGCCCGGCAGGGACAGGTCCAGGTCGACCGGGCGCTCGTCGCCCGCGTGGGTCGCGGACGAGGCGAGCGGGCCGTGGCCCGTGGCGCGGGCGGCCAGGACGAACGCGCCGCCGGCCGGGACGGTGAGGGTGTAGTTGCCGTCCTCGCCCGAGAGGGTCGCGCCCGCCTGGCGGCCGTGGCGGTCGATGAGCGTGACCTTGGCGCGGGCGACCGGGCTGCCGTCCGCGGCCAGCACCCGGCCGCGGAAACCGCGCAGCGCCGCCTCGGCGCGCGCCAGATTGGCGTCCTCCTCGCTGCTCGCCCGCAGCTGCGGGGCGCGATTCGGCTTCGGCAGGAACAGGGCCAGCAGCAGACCGATCGCCACCGCCGCGGTCGCGATCAGGAAGGAGACCCGGAAGCCGTGCATGGTCGGGATCGCGACGCCGCCGACATGGTTGGCGGTGTTGGCCAGCACCATGCCGATCACGGCGCTCGACACCGACGTGCCGATGGAGCGCATCAGGGTGTTGAGGCCGTTCGCCGCACCCGTCTCCGAGGCCGGGACCGCACCCACGATCAGCGCGGGCAGCGAGGAGTAGGCGAGGCCGATGCCCGCGCCCAGCAGCACCGAGATGACCAGGCTCTGCCAGGGGGCGCTCATCAGGCCGAGGCCGGCGCCGTAGCCGATCGCGATGATCAGCAGGCCGAGGATGAGGGTGACCTTGGGGCCGTACTTCGCGGAGAGGCGGGCGTAGACGGGCGCGGTGAACATCATCGTCAGGCCGAGCGGCGCGACGAGCAGACCCGCGACGACCATCGACTGGCCGAGGCCGTAGCCGGTGGACTTCGGCAGCTGGAGCAACTGCGGCAGGACCAGGGAGACGACGTAGAAGGAGACGCCGACCATGATCGACGCGAGGTTGGTGAAGAGGACGGCCGGGCGGGCGGTGGTGCGCAGGTCGACCAGCGGGGCCTTGACGCGCAGTTCCAGCACGCCCCACAGGACCAGCACGACCGCGGCGGCGGCGAACAGGCCGAGCGTGGTGCCGGAGGTCCAGCCCCAGTCGCTGCCCTTGGTGATCGGCAGCAGGAAGAGCACGAGGCCCGTGGACAGTCCGAGGGCGCCCGGCAGGTCGAAGGAGCCCTCGGCGCGCATCGGCGACTCGGGCACGACGAGCAGGGTGAGGGCGATGGCGAGGACACCGAGGCCGGCGGCGCCGTAGAACAGGACGTGCCAGTCGGAGTGCTGGGCGACCAGGGCGGCGGCGGGCAGGGCGAGGCCACCGCCCACGCCTATGGAGGAGCTCATCAGGGCCATCGCCGAGCCGAGCCGCTCCCGGGGCAGCATGTCGCGCATCAGGCCGATGCCGAGGGGGATCGCGCCCATCGCGAAGCCCTGGAGCGTACGCCCCACGATCATCGTCAGCAGGTCGCTGGTGAAGGCGCTGACCAGGGCGCCGACGACCATGACCGCCAGGCTGGTGATCAGCATGCGGCGCTTGCCGTAGAGGTCGCCGAGCCGGCCCATGATCGGGGTGGCCACCGCGCCTGAGAGCAGGGTCGAGGTCAGGACCCAGGTGGCGTCGCTGGGGGCGGTGTCCAGCAGCTGCGGCAGATCCTTGATGACCGGGACGAGGAGGGTCTGCATCACCGCGACAACGATGCCCGCGAAGGCGAGTACCGGGACCACGGCTCCGCTCGCCGCTCTGCCGGCGGGACGGTCTGTCGTCGACTGCGTCATTGAGGGAGGCCTCCAGGCCGGTGTTCGGAGTTGCGTCGTTACATGGACCATGAACCTTGTATGTCCAGGCAACTATTCCGTTGCTTCGGCACCCTAACGAAAACTTGACCTTTCCTTGGGATTACGGGAGGCCTAGGGCCTGGGGCGGAGGCCGGTGCCCGGCGAAATCCCGATGCAACGGGCGCAAGGGGGTTGAGAGCATGACAGGCATGCCCGAATCCGCCGACACCGCCGTTGCCCGCACCTCCCTGCTGCCTCCGCGCGGAGCGCCGCCGACGTGGCTCGTCGTGGCCCTCACGTGCGCCGGGCAGTTCCTCGTCGTGCTGGACGTCTCCGTGGTCAACGTGGCGCTGCCGTCGATGCGGACCGGGCTCGGGCTGAGCGAGCAGGGTCTGCAATGGGTGGTGAACGCCTACTCCATCGCCTTCGCCGGGTTCATGCTGCTCGGCGGGCGGGCCGGGGACCTCTACGGCCGCAAGCGGATGTTCCTCGTCGGACTCGGGCTGTTCACCCTGGCCTCGCTGGCCGGAGGGCTGGCGCAGGACGACTGGCAGCTGCTGGTGGCGCGGGCCGTGCAGGGGCTGGGCGCGGCGGTCCTGGCCCCCTCGACGCTGACGATCCTCACCTCCTCGGTGCCGGAGGGGGCGGCGAGGGCCCGGGCCATAGGCACCTGGACGGCGGTCGGTGCCGGTGGCGGCGCGGCGGGCGGTCTGGTCGGCGGGCTGCTGGTGGAAGCGTTGTCGTGGCGATGGGTGCTGCTGATCAACGTGCCCGTCGGCGCGGTGGTGCTGTGCGCGGCCGTCTGGTTCCTCGTCGAGGGCCGGGCCGGTGACGGGCGGCGACTCGACCTGCCCGGCGCCCTGTGCGTCACGGCCGGGCTGGGCACGCTGGCCTACGGCATCTCGCAGACGGAGGCGGCGGGCTGGACGGCACCGGCCACGCTGCTGCCGCTGCTCGCCGGGCTGGCACTGCTCGCCCTGTTCCTCGCCGTCGAGGCCCGCACCGCCCATGCGCTGATGCCGCTCGCACTGCTCCGGCTGCGCTCGGTGTCCTCGGCGAATGTGGCGATGTTCCTGTGCGGTTCCGCGATGTTCTGCATGTGGTTCTTCATGACCCTGTACGCCCAGAACGCCCTCGGCTACACGCCGCTGGAGGCCGGACTCGCCCTGGTCCCGAGCTCCCTCGCCGTCATCCTCGGCTCCAAGCTCGCGCCCCGCCTGATGCGGAAGCTCAGCCCCCGACGTGTGGCGGTGCTGGGGACGCTGGTCGCCCTGGCCGGCTTCGGCTGGCAGTCCACGATGACCCCCGACGGCGCGTACGTCACCGTGATCATGGTCCCCGGCATCCTGATGATGCTCGGCGCGGGTCTGGCGGCGACCCCGCTCGCCGCCCTGGCCATCTCCGGCGCGGCCCCCGGCGAGGCGGGCCTGGTCTCCGGCCTCGTCAACACCTCGCGCACGATGGGCGGTTCACTGGGCCTGGCGGTCCTCTCGACCCTGGCGGCGGCCCGCACGGCGGGCAGCACGACCCCGGCGGCACTGACGGAGGGGTACGCACTGGCGTTCCGGGTCGGGACCGGGGTGCTGGCGGTGGGGGTGCTGCTCATGTGGGCGTGGCTGCCGCGGACGGCACGGGAACGGTAGGGCCGCCGGGGGCTTTTGGCGGTGGGACCGCGTTGTCCGGGTGGGAGCGGGGCTCACAGCCGGCCCTGGCGGCGGGCCTCCCGTAGCGCCTCCTCGGTCACGGGCCCAGGGCAGGGCGGGGTCCCTCTCACGGGCCCAGGGCAGGGCGGGGTCCGTCTCACGGGCCCAGGGCAGGGCGCGGGCCGTCGAGCAGGGAGGTCAGCGTGTCGGTGAACGCCGTCGCCGAATGGTCGGCGTGAGCACGGATGCGCCGGGCCACGGCGTCCGCTCCGCCGTCCTCCACGAGCTCGACGAGCCGGTCGACGCGGCGCTCGTGGCCCTCCCGGCTGTCGGCGAGGGTGGACAGGTAGAAGTCCGTCGCGTCGTAGGCCATGTGGAAGACGTGCTTCTTCACATCGCTCAGCGTCAGGTAGTCGTCGTGGGTCTTGGGGGTCGGCTCGGGCGCGCCGACGCACACCGCCGGGGTGCCGGCGCCCCAGGCGTTGACCGCCAAGTGGTAGGTGTCCGTGATGACCAGCCGGTACCGGGGGAGGACCGCAGGCAGGTCGCCGATGGTGTGGGCACCCGGGCGGGGTGCGATGTGGCCGACCGGGGCCGGGATGTCACGGTCGAACCAGGGCAGCCATTCCAGCGGGGCGCCCAGACGGTCGGAGAGGTCCTGGCAGAAGCCGGGCAGCCACTCGGGGATCGGGGTGCGGGCGCCGAGGAACACGCCGATCGCACCGCCGTCCGGTACCGACCGGGACCAGTCCGTGGTCGGGAGGTGGTCGAGGTCGCCCGGGCGGGACAGCAGCGCCGCGTCCGAACCGAAGTAGTCGGTCGTACGGTCCTCGCGCAGGTGTGCGATCTTCGCCGCCGAGAGCGGGTCCCGCACCCACACGCGGTGACTGCGGCGCACCATGCGGGAGAACAACGGGCCGTAGTCCTTGTCCTCGTAGTCGGACTGCGTGTTGTGCAGGATCGTCCCGCCGTAGCTGAGGGTCCGTGCGAGGAGCTCGTCGGGCTGGTCGGCGAAGAGCAGGGTCCGGTTCAGCAGGCCCCGGGCGGCGTCGCGGTCCTCGGCGAAGCCGAAGTCGAGCAGGCGGTTCGTCGCGTCCTGCTCCAGATAGTGCCGGGTGTGGAGGAAGTCGCCCCAGAAGACGACCGCGTCGTGGTCGCGGACGGTGTCGAGGTGCTCGGCCAGGGGGTGGAAGCGGAACGGGAGGTCGGTGCCGAGCGCGCACTCGCGCAGCGGCACGGTGTCCGGCGTGTGCAGGGTGAACCAGGTGGCGTCGATCCCGGCGTCCATACGCCGCCGCAGGGACTCGAAAGCCAGGTCGACGGTCAGCATGCCGGTGTTGCGGTACCCGATGTTCGGCGCGGTGATGACGGCGACGCGTGCCATGTGTTCCTTTTCCCTAGCCCCTTGCCGACGCCGCCGACGACTGCGACGCGGACCACCGGCCAACGTACACGCGCCCCACCCCGAAAGGGGGCCCGGCCCCTGCCCACCCGGGGTGCCCTGATTGGCATGACGCGTCCGCCCGATCACCTCATCTGACACGGCGTCAGGAGGCTTCACAAGTGCGGTGGCCTGGGCTATACAGAGGGCGCAGGACTGGAACGCGTTCCAGTTCGGTCCCAGACGGCCTCGGTGCGGCCGACGGTGCGGACGGCCGTGCCGAGGTCTTCCCACGGCGATCAGGAGCCCCATGCCCATCGACGCAGCCAAGGCGCTCGCCGCCGAACCCCGGACCGGCGAGATCTCCTGGGGCACCAAGGACGTGCAGCTCTACCACCTCGGCATCGGCGCGGGCCGCCCCGCCACCGACCCCGACGAACTGCGCTACACCCTGGAGTCCCGGCTGCACGTCCTGCCGAGCTTCGCCACCGTCGCGGGCGCCGGATCCCCCGGCGTGATCAGCGGCCTGTCCATGCCCGGCGTCGACGTCGACCTCGCCCGCGTCCTGCACGGCGGGCAGAGCCTCCGGATCCACCGCCCCCTGCCCGCCGAGGGCCGCGCGACCGCCACCGGCCGGATCGCCGCCGTGTACGACAAGGGCAAGGCGGCCGTCCTCGTGATGCGCACAGAAGTGGCCGACGGCGACGGGCCGTTGTGGACGAACGACGCGCAGATCTACGTACGCGGAGAGGGCGGCTGGGGCGGCGACCGAGGGCCGTCCGCCCGGCTCGACCCGCCCGACGGTGCGCCGGACCGGGTCGTCGAACGGCACGTCCGCGAGGACCAGGCCCTGCTCTACCGGCTGTCCGGCGACCTCAACCCGCTGCACGCCGACCCCGAGTTCGCCGAACGCGCCGGCTTCGACCGCCCCATCCTGCACGGGCTGTGCACCTACGGCATGACCCTCAAGGCGGTCGTCGACACGCTGCTCGGCGGGGACGTGACCCGGGTCCGGTCGTACGCCACGCGTTTCGCCGGGGTCGTCTTCCCGGGCGAGACCCTGCGGATCCGTATGTGGCACACACCGGAGTCCACACGGGTCGCCGTCGGCGCCGCAGACCGGGACGACACACCGGTCCTCGCCGACACCATCGTCGAACACACCTGAGTCCACACCGCCGTACGAGGGGAGCCGCACCATGCGCGCAGCCGTACTGCACGAGATCGGCCAGGACAAACTGGAGGTCCTCGACGACGTCGAGGCGGTGGGGTTCGGACCCGGCAAGGTGCGGATCCGGGTGCGCGCCACGGGCCTGTGCCACTCGGACCTGTCCGCGATGAGCGGGGTGCTGCCGCAGCCCGCGCCGTTCGTGCCCGGCCACGAAGGGGCGGGGGAGATCCTCGAAGCGGGCGAGGGCGTGAGCCACCTGAAGGCCGGTGACCGGGTCGTGGTGTGCTGGCTGCCCGCCTGTGGCGCCTGCCCCTCCTGCAAGCGCGGGCAGACCCAGCTGTGCCTCGCCGGGTTCATGAACGCGGGCACCCCCAACTTCAAGCGGCCCGGCGGGGACGTCTTCGGCTTCGCCGGCACCGGCACCTTCACCGAGGAGGTCGTCGTCGACGCCGGCTGCGCGGTGCCGATACCCGACGACGTGCCCTTCGACATCGCCGCCCTCATCGGCTGCGGGGTGACGACCGGCCTGGGCGCCGCGCTCAACACGGCCGACGTGGAGGCCGGTTCCTCGGTGGCGGTCATCGGGTGCGGGGGCGTGGGCATCTCCGTGATCCAGGGCGCCCGGCTGCGGGGCGCCGCCGAGATCGTCGCGGTCGATCCGGTCGTCTCCCGACGCGAGGCGGCCCTGCGGTTCGGCGCCACGACGGCCGTCTCGCCCGACGAACTCCCCGACGCCACACAGCGGATCACCGCCGGTGAGGGCTTCGACTACGTCTTCGAGGTCGTCGGCAGGTCCGCCACCGCCCGCACCGCGTACGACACCACCCGGCGCGGCGGCACCCTCGTCGTGGTCGGCGCCGGCGCCATGGACGACTTCCTCCAGCTCAACATGTTCGAGCTGTTCTTCGATGAGAAGCGGATCCTGCCGTCCATGTACGGCGGCGGCGACGTCCTGCGCTCCTACGAACGCACCATCGCCCTGTGGCGCGCGGGCCGCGTCGACCTGGCCGGCCTCATCACCCACCGGGTCCCGTTCACCGACATCAACGAGGCCCTGGACCAGATGCGCTCCGGGACCGCCCTGCGCACGTGCATAGAGATGTGAGGACCCCCGCCATGTCGCTGCCGCTGCCGCTCCAGGGACTGTCCGCGATCGTCACGGGCGCGGGCCGCGGGCTCGGCCGGGCCGAGGCGCTGGAACTCGCCCGGCTCGGCGCCGCCGTCGTCGTCAACGACTACGGGCAGCCCGGGCGCGACGGCAGCGGCGAGGCGTCCGCCGGGCCCGCCGAGGAGGTCGCCGCCGAGATCCGGGCGGCGGGCGGGTCCGCCCTCGCGCACACCGGCGACGTCTCCGACTTCGCGCAGGCGCGCGCCCTGGTCGAGCTGGCCGTCGCCGAGTTCGGCAAGCTCGACGTCCTCGTCAACAACGCGGGCATCCTGCGCGACCGCATGGTCTTCTCGATGACCGAGGACGAGTGGGACGCCGTGCTCCGCGTGCATCTCAAGGGCCACTTCAACACCACCCGGTTCGCCGCCGCGCACTGGCGGGAGCGGTCCAAGCGGGCCGGGGAGGCGGTGTACGGGCGGATCGTGAACACCTCCTCGGAGGCCTTCCTCGCCGGATCCGCCGGACAGCCCAACTACGCGGCGGCCAAGGGCGGGATCGTCGGCCTCACCACCTCCACGGCCCTCGCCCTCGCCAAGTACGGCGTGACGGCCAACGCCATCTGCCCCCGCGCCCGCACCCGGATGACCGAGGACGTCTTCGCGGGCGTCGAACAGCCCACCGGAAGCGCCCTCGACCCGCTCGCCCCCGAGCACGTCGCCCCCCTCGTCGGCTATCTCGCCTCACCCGCCGCCGCCCACGTCAACGGACAGCTCCTCGTGGTGCACGGCGGGATGGTGGCCGTCGTCGAACGGCCCAGGGTCGCCGCCCGGTTCGACAGCAAGCAGGACACCTTCACGTACGACGAACTGGAGGCCGTCCTCGGGCCGTACTACGCGGACCGCCCGGCGGGGGAGACGTTCGCGGCGGCGGAGGTGCTGGGGCTCAGGCGCGGGTGAGAGACACGGAACGGCCCTTCCCGTCGTACAAGGCGTACGACGGGAAGGGCCGTTCTCAGTCGCGTGACCGACCTGCCCTCAGGCGGCAGTCCCGGCCTGCTCGTTCTCCGCCACCGGCTTGCGGTGGCGGCCGCGCGGCGCCGTCTCGCTGTTCTGCTTGGAGACCTCGCCACGGTGCCGGCCGTGGCCGGTGGCGGGCTCCTGGAGGTCGGAGTTGCGCGGCTGGTGCGTGCTGGCGTCGCTCATCGGATGGAATTCACCCCGTCAACATGATCTTTCTTACAGCCGGGCGAGTGTAACCGGCACCCAGCCCCCGGGATCCAGGAGGCCACGCCAACCGCCACTAGTTCGTTACAAGCCCTCCCAACGGGGCCTGTTGCAACGGGACCGGGCGGGGGGCGGAGGGGCCCGGAGCCGGGGGCGCCGGTTCCGGAGGGTGCCCCGGTGCGGAGGGCGTGCCGACGGCGGCCCGCCCGTCCGTCCCCTGCTCCGAACCGGGCGGCACGGCGCCGGGCTCCGCGGGCGTGACACCGGGCTCCGGCGGCATGACCCCGGGCCCCGGCGGCGTGACTTCAGGCCCCGGCGGCACAGCCCCGGGCGGGCTCACCTGTGCCACCCCGCACGACACCGCGGGCGTCGTGTACGGCAGGCGCAGCACCCCGTCCGGCGTCCACAGGCCGGTGCCCGCCAGCCACCCCTCGGGGGCCGGGAGATGGTGCACCCGCCGCTCCGCCGGCCGCCACACGCCGACCCAGCTGCCCACCGGCCCGTCGATGCGCAGCGCCACCGCGCAGCTCTCCGGCGTCAGCACCTGCCCCGGCTGGATCGCGAACGGTGTGACGGTGCAGTCCCGCAGCCGCAGGCACTCCGGGAAGCGCACCGGCAGTGTGCTGCCCAGGACGCCCCAGCCGAGCCGGTCCTGCCCCGGCGAAGGCGCGTCCGAGCGGACGATCAGCAGTCCGCTGTCGTGGTCGGCGAGCAGCAGCCGGTCGTCGCTGTCGGCGGCGATCTGCAGCAGCGGCGACACCTCGCCGCCGCGCCCCAGGTCCACCACGACGGTCTTGGTGCGCCCGCCGGCCTCCCGGTCCAGGGCCAGCAGCCGTCCCGCACGGTCCAGCCAGACCCCGCCCGAGCAGCGGCCGGGCACCTCGGCCAGCCGCTCGGGACCGCACGCGCCGCCCACCACCAGCCACACCGTCGTGGCACGCGGCCCGACCGCCAGGGCGTACGCCGTCTCGCCACCGGGGGCGGGCGGCAGCAGCCGCAGCCGGGCGGTGTCCCGCGGGCACTCGACCACGCCCAGGGGCAGTTCGCCGGTGCCGGGACCCGTCGGGTACAGCAGCGAGAAGGCGTGCCGCCCGGCCACGACACGGTGGATGAGGACCCGCCCGTCCCCTATCGGCTGCACCTCGGTGCCCGGTTCCTCCGGCTGGTTGCGGGGCAGCGGCACCGCGTACGGCTCGGGGCCGTCCAGGGTCCAGCGCTCCGGGAACCAGGAATCGCCGGCCGACGCGAGGCGCGCCGCGTAGGCGCCGTCCGCGCTGAGCGTGCATCCCGCCGGCGCGGCTCCGTCCTCGTGACCCGCCGAAGGCTCGATCGCACACGCTGTCATCGTTCGGTCACCTCCAGTGACGAACGTAGTTACCGTACGCGCGGGCGAGGAATCCACCGGGTCCCGTCTTCACACATAAGGGTGTTCCAGGAACGATTCGCCTGAGGGGAAGGGGGCGTTTGTGCTGCGCGGGGCGACAGTCGGCCGACGGGGGTGGTGGCGCCGGCACCGACGGGTGAGGGGGAGTGGAGGCGGAGGTGGCGGTGGCGGTTCAACGCCACAGATCAGACGGGTAGCCTTGCACCCGTGCCCCGTCTGTCTGAAGTCATCGCCGCGCTGGAGAACCTGTGGCCCGCCGAGCGGGCCGAGTCCTGGGACGCGGTCGGCACCGTCGTGGGCGACCCCGACCAGGAGGTCACCCGGGTCCTGTTCGCCGTCGACCCGGTCCAGGAGATCGTCGACGAGGCCGTGAAGCTGGGTGCCGACCTGCTCGTCACCCACCACCCGCTCTACCTGCGCGGTACGACCACGGTCGCGGCGACGCACTTCAAGGGCCGCGTGGTCCACACCCTCATCAAGAACGACATCGCGCTGCACGTCGCCCACACCAACGCCGACACCGCCGACCCGGGCGTCTCCGACGCCCTCGCGGGCGCCCTGGACCTGCGGGTCACCGGGCCGCTCGTCCCCGACCCCGCCGACCCCCAGGGCCGCCGGGGCCTGGGCCGCGTCTGCGCCCTCGACCAGCCGCTGACCGTCCGCGAGCTCGCCGCCCGCGCCGCCGAGCGGCTGCCCGCCACCGCGCAGGGCATCCGGGTCGCCGGTGACCTGGAGGCGCCGGTGCGCACCGTCGCCGTCAGCGGCGGCTCCGGCGACAGCCTCTTCGACCATGTGCGCGCGGCCGGTGTCGACGCCTTCCTCACCGCGGACCTGCGCCACCACCCGGCGTCCGAAGCCGTCGCCCACAGCCCCCTCGCGCTGCTCGACGCGGCGCACTGGGCCACCGAGTGGCCCTGGTGCGAGCTGGCCGCCGGCCAGCTCGACGAGATCTCCGACCGGCACGGATGGGACCTGCGCGTCCACGTCTCCAAGACGGTCACCGACCCCTGGACCAGCCACTCCTCGTCACCTGGAGCCCCCAACTGAACGCCGCGCCCGCCGACCAGATCCGACTCCTCGACGTCCAGGACCTCGACGTCCGCCTCCAGCAACTCGCCCACAAGAGGAAGTCGCTGCCCGAGCACGCCGAGATCGAGTCGCTGACCAAGGACCTCACCCAGCTGCGCGACCTGCTCGTGGCCGCGCAGACCGAGGAGAGCGACTGCTCCCGCGAGCAGACCAAGGCCGAGCAGGACGTGGACCAGGTGCGCCAGCGCGCCGCCCGCGACCAGCAGCGCCTGGACTCCGGCGCCGTCACCTCCCCCAAGGACCTGGAGAACCTCCAGCGCGAGATCGCCTCGCTCGCCAAGCGGCAGGGCGATCTGGAGGACGTGGTGCTGGAGGTCATGGAGCGCCGGGAGTCCGCGCAGGAGCGGGTGGCCGAGCTGACCGACCGGGTCGCCTCCGTGCAGGCGAAGATCGACGACGCGACCGCGCGCCGCGACGCCGCCTTCGAGGAGATCGACGGCGAGGCCGCCTCCGTCTCCAAGGAGCGCGAGGTCATCGCCGGGGCGGTGCCCGCCGATCTGCTCAAGCTCTACGACAAGCTGCGCGAGCAGCAGGGCGGCATCGGCGCGGCGAAGCTGTACGCGCGCAGCTGCCAGGGCTGCCGCCAGGAGCTGGCCATCACCGAGCTGGCCGAGATCCGCAAGGCGGCGCCCGACACGGTGGTCCGCTGCGAGAACTGCCGCCGCATCCTGGTGCGTACGGCCGAGTCCGGTCTCTAGATCGCTGGGAGCCCTTCCGGTGCGGGAGTTCATCGTCGAGGCGGACGGCGGGTCGCGGGGCAACCCGGGGCCCGCGGGGTACGGGGCCGTGGTGAGTGACGCGGCGACGGGGGAGACCCTGCGGGAGGTCGCCGAGTACATCGGCGTCGCCACGAACAACGTCGCCGAGTACCGGGGCCTCGTCGCGGGCCTGCGCGCCGCCCACGAACTGGACCCGGCCGCGACGGTCCACGTCCGGATGGACTCCAAGCTCGTCATCGAGCAGATGTCGGGCCGCTGGAAGATCAAGCACCCCGACATGAAGCCACTGGCGGCGGAGGCGGCCCGGGTCTTCCCGCCCGGACGGGTCACGTACGAGTGGATCCCGAGGGAGCAGAACAAGCACGCGGACCGGCTGGCCAACGAGGCGATGGACGCGGGGGCCAGGGGGGAGCAGTGGTCGGAGTCGGCCTCCACGGCTGAGCTCGACACGGCTGCCGCCGCCGTCCCGCCGGAGCCGCCCGGTGATGCGGTGGCGGGGGCGGCGCGGGTGCGTCGCGCACTGGCGGAGCGGGACGCCTCGGCGGCGTCGGCAGAGTCGGCCCCTTCGGCCCCGTCAGCCCCTTCGCCCGCGTCAGCTCCTACGCCCGCGTCGGCACCTTCGGGTACGGAGGCCGGGGCTCCGTCCGTCCGCGACGCGACGAACGTGTCCGGGCCGGGCGGCGAACCCGCGAAGGACTCCGCCGATGTCCGTGCCGCCGGGGCCGTGGCGGACGCTCGTGCTGCGGAGGGCGTCGTCGGCTCCGGTACTGCCGAGGCCGGTGCGGGTGTCCGTGCAGCCGGGGCTGCGGCCGATGGTCGTGCTGCGGAGGGCATCGCCGGCTCCGGTGCTGCCGAGGGCCTCGCCCGCTCCGGTACTGCGGAGGGCGTCGCCGACGCCGGCGGGTCCAAAGCCGTGGCCGACGCCCGTGCCGCGCAAGCCGTCGCCACCCCCGGCTGGGCCCCCGCCGACATGGGCGCCCCCGCCACCTTCGTACTCCTGCGCCACGGCGAGACCCCGCTGACACCTCAGAAGCGGTTCTCGGGGAGTGGCGGCACCGACCCTTCCCTCTCCGCCGCCGGACGGGAACAGGCCGAGCGGGCCGCCGCCTTCCTGGCCCGGCGCGGCACGATCCAGGCGATCGTTTCGTCGCCCCTCGCTCGCACCCGGGAGACCGCCGGCATCGTCGCCGCCCGGCTCGGCCTCGACGTGAGCATCGACGACGGCCTGCGCGAGACCGACTTCGGCGCCTGGGAGGGCCTCACCTTCGCCGAGGTGCGTGAGCGTCACCCGGACGACCTCAACGCCTGGCTGGCCTCCCCGGACGCCGAACCCACCGGTGGCGGCGAGAGCTTCGCGGCCACCGCCACGCGGCTCGCCGCGACCCGCGACAAGCTGATCGCGGCCTACGCGGGCCGCACGGTCCTGCTCGTCACGCACGTGACCCCGATCAAGACGCTGGTCCGGCTCGCCCTCGGCGCCCCGCCGGAGTCCCTGTTCCGTATGGAACTGTCGGCCGCCTCCCTGTCGGCCGTCGCGTACTACGCGGACGGCAACGCCAGCGTCCGGCTCCTCAACGACACGTCCCACCTGCGCTGAGCCCCGCCGCCTCGCGGGCCAGCGCCTCGACGCGGCCCCAGTCCCGCGCCGCCACCGCGTCCCGCGGCAGCATCCAGCTCCCGCCCACACAGGCGACGTTGGGCAGGGCCAGATACTCCGGCGCGGAGGCCGGGCCGATCCCGCCCGTGGGGCAGAACCGGGCCTGGGGGAGCGGTCCGGCCAGTGACTTCAGATACGCCGTACCGCCCGCCGCCTCCGCCGGGAAGAACTTCATCTCCCGCACCCCGTGCTCCAGCAGCGCCACGACCTCCGAGGTGGTCGACACCCCCGGCAGGAACGGCACGCCGGACCCCCGCATGGCTTCCAGCAGTGCGTCCGTCCAGCCCGGGCTGACCAGAAAACGGGCGCCCGCGGCCACCACGTCCGTGACCTGATCCGGACTGATCACCGTCCCGGCACCGACCAGCGCCTCCGGGACCCGCCCGGCGATCTCCCGGATCGCCTCCAGAGCCGCCGGCGTCCGCAGCGTCACCTCGATCGCGGGCAGCCCACCGGCGACCAGCGCCCGCGCCAGCGGTACGGCATCGGCGGCGTCCTCGATGACGACGACAGGCACGACGGGCGCGAGGTCCAGCACGGAGGCGGGCAGGGCAGAGGTCATGGCCGTATCCTGCCGCCCGCTCAGCAACATGCGCAAAGCTCATTGCACATGCTGCAACAGGTGCTTTCGCTGTCGGTGTCGGTCAGTGCACCTCGTCCACCAGCACGTCCAGCGCCCACGCCCGCCCCGCCTTGTCCGGCGCCTCGGCCTCCACCACGTACCCGAGATCCCGCAACGCCGTGACCAGCTCAGCCGGACCCTTCGGATCGGCACCTGCGCTCAGCAGGCTGCGCACGATCCGCCCCTTCGTCGCCTTGTTGAAGTGGCTGACGACCTTCCGGGTCGGCGCGTACAGCACCCGCACAGAGGCCGTCCGCCCGGCGACCTCGCCCTTCGGCTTCCACGCGGCGGCGTACGCGGCCGACCGCAGATCCAGCACCAGCCCGTCCCCGGCGGCCTCGGGAAGCACCGACGCCATCGGCGTACGCCAATGCGCGCCCAGCGCCCCGAGACCCGGCAACTTCACCCCCATCGAGCACCGGTACGACGGAATCCGGTCCGTCACCCGGACCGCCCCCCACAACCCCGAGAACACGAGCAGCGACCGCGCGGCACGCTTCTTGGCCGCCGTGTCGAGGGAGGCGAGCCCGAGGGCGTCGTACAGCACCCCGGTGTAGATCTCACCCGCCGGGCGGGCACCCGCCGTCCGCAGCTCCGCGTTCTTCGCGACCTCGCCCCTCAGACCCTCGCTCAGCCCGAGCACCTCGCGCGCCTTGTCCTCGTCACCGGCGCACAGCTCGACCAACTCGGTGAGGACGGCCTCCCGGGCGTCGGCGAGCCCCGGCAGGGACAGCGACTCCGGCTTCAGCGGCGCACCGCGACCGGACGACGCCTTGCCTTCGGACGGCGGCAGCAGGACAAGCACGCGTACTCCTTCGATCGAACTCCGCCGACAGCGTACGGGGGCACACGGGGAGCTCAGACCCGCGCCCGGCCGAGGGCGCGGACGAGCCCGTCGGCGTCGTCGGCATGGAAGCGGACCACACGCACCGCGCGCCGACGCCCGAGGAAGGTGAGATGGGTGACGGGTTCCGTCAGTTCGATCGTGACGGTCGTCTGCGACCCCACCTCCACGTCGAGCTCGCCGTCGGCCCGCTCGTGCGTCATCCGCAGCTCCCGCCGCGCCGAGCCGATCCGCTCCAGCGGAACCCGCAGATCGACATGGACGTACCGCCGGATCCGCAGCGAACCGCCCTCCACGTCCAGCACATGCGGCCGTACGACGGACGAGGCGTGCAGCCCGACGACGATCACCACCCCGTACAGGTCCAGCAGAAGGAAGACAGCGTGCACGGTCGGCCAGTCCCGCAACAGCACGGACATCGCCACGGTCTCCACGACACACACGAACCCGAACCCGGCCATCATCGCGCCCTGCCCGCGCGCGTACCCGAAGGCCCGCCCACCGTCCGCCCCCTGCGTACGCCGGGCCACCCACAGCACGAGACTGACGAGCAACCGCACCTCGTGCATGACGAGCCGCCGTGCGATCCTCATCGCCGCTCCTCGGTGAGGATCCGCAGCGTGCGGCGGATGGCTTCCGCCTGCGCCGGGGCGAGGTCGTCGTAGAAGGCCCGCAGGAAGCCGTGCTCCTGGTCGACGTCCCCCAGATCCGGGAACAGCCCCGGCGGGACGCAGCCGGCAAGGGCCCGTGCGGCCTCCGCGACGCGCGGATCATCCGGCTCGGCGCCGGCGAGCGCGTCGAGCAGCGCGTACGCCTCGTTGGCCCGCGCCACGGCTCCGGGCGTGCCGAACGCCTCACCCAGGGACGACACGAGCTGCTCCCGTGCCCCGGCAGGCATGGCCGTCTCCAGGAAGGCGATGATCTCGCGGTCCTTGACCGCCATCGGCGAGTCCGACAGATGCGCGGTCCCGGCGAACAAGGCGGCCAGTTCTGGCGACACCGGCCCTTCCGCCGGCACCCCGCCCTCCGCCTCCAGCAGCACCCGCAACCGCGCCCGCCGCTCCCGGATCGCCTCCTCCTGCCGCGCCAGATCCTCGTCCAGCTCGGTCAGCACCTCCACGAGGTCCTTCCCGGCCTCCTCCGCCAGCACGTCCCGCACCTCGGCGAGCCCCAGCCCCAGCTCCGTCAGCCGCCGGATCCGCGCCAGCACGACAGCGTGCCGCAGCCCGTACTCCCGATACCCGTTGGTCAGCCGCTCCGGCTCGGGCAACAGCCCCAGATGGTGGTAGTGCCGCACGGCCCGCGTGGTGACACCGACGGCCGCGGCGAGTTCTCCGATCCGCATGGGACCAGTGAAGACGTTGACGCTGCGGCAGGGTCAAGCGAGCCGCTCAGCCTTCTGACGAGGGCCGTGATCGTGTGCCACGATCGAGGGAACGGTTCCCGATCTCACGGACGGGTGGTTCGGCGATGTCCCAGTCTGGCGGGCGACAGAAGGAGGGGCGTGACATGACTGCCATGGCCCACGAGCCGCTCACGCAGGAAGAGGTCCTGCTGGAGGGCTTTCTCGCCCTGGACACCCCGGAGGGTTTCCGGGCCGAGCTGATCGAGGGGGAGATCGTTGTGACGCCGCCACCGGACGGGGATCACGAGGACTACATCGGACTCATCGTGAACCAGGTGATCAGGTGCTCCGAGACCGATATGCAGTTCTCGGGAAACAAGGGCCTGAAGTTGCGCAGCGGCGGAGCGTGCCCGAAGGACCATGTGGTCCCGGACGGCACTTTCGCTCCGCTTGAACGGCGCCTGTATCGGGGGGCCGAATCCTGGATGCCCTGCGAAGGCGTCGCCATGGTGCTGGAGGTGACGTCGACCAAGCCGAAGGCCGACCGCGAGGTCAAGCGCCGTTGCTACGCCCGCGCCGGCATCCCGCTCTATCTGCTCGTCGACAGGGACACCGCTCAGATCACGCTGTTCAGCGAACCGAAGCAGGACGACTACCGCGAGCACTGCGCCCGCCCCTTCGGCAAGCCGATCGCCCTACCCGAGCCGTTCGCTTTCTCACTGGACACGACCGACCTCGTCTGATCCCTGTGATCCGGGGGTAAGAAGTGGGCGTACAAGGGCGGATACGAGAACAGACCAGCTGGACCCGGGCACGACTGGGCCACTCCGGCCCGCCCCTCGACCTCCTCACCGCCCACTTCGACCAGCACGTCTACGCGCCCCACGCCCACGACGAGTTCACCATCGGCGTCACGGTCGGCGGCTCTGAGGTCATCGCCTATCGAGGCGGACGCATCCACTCCTACCCCGGTTCGATCGTCGTCCTGGACCCGGGCGAGATGCACACCGGCGGCCCGGCCGCCGCCGACGGCTACGCCTACCAGGCCCTCTACGCCGCACCGTCCCTCCTCACCGACGGCACCCTCGGCGGCCTCCCGCACTTCCGCGACCCCGTCCTGCACGACCCGGAACTGGCCACCGCCCTCCGCGCCGCCCACACCGACCTCAGCGCCTGCCCCGACCCCCTGGAAGCCGAGTCCCGCCTCCCCTGGCTGCTCACGGCCCTGGCCCGCCGCCACTCCACGGCCCGCGCGACCGACGACACGGTGCCCGGCGCCACCCACATCGCCAGGACCGTACGAGACCGCCTCGCCGGCGAACTCCTGAACCCCCCGTCCCTGGCCGCCCTCGCCACCGACCTGGGCCTTTCCCGCTACCAACTGCTCCGAGCCTTCCGCACGGCGACGGGCGTACCGCCGTACGCCTGGCTCGCCCAGCACCGGGTGGCGCGGGCCCGCGGCCTCCTGGAGTCCGGCCTGCGCCCCGCCGAGGTCGCCGGACTCGTCGGCTTCGCCGACCAGGCGCACCTCACCCGCTGGTTCCGCCGGGTCCTGGGCGTCACCCCGGCCGCATACCGCAACAGCGTTCAAGACACGACGGGCTGAAACCGCCGACACTCAGCGCATGACTGCACGCGGCTGGTTCCTGTTCTCCCTGATGGGAGTGGTCTGGGGCGTCCCCTACCTGATGATCAAGGTGGCGGTGGACGCCGTGTCCCCGTCCATGGTGGTGTTCGCCCGCTGCGCCCTCGGCGCCGCGCTCCTGCTCCCCTTCGCCCTGCGCCAGGGCGGCTTCGGCCGTACCGTGCGGGCGCACTGGAAACCGATGCTGGCCTTCGCCGTCATCGAGATCGTCGGCCCCTGGTGGACCCTGACCGACGCCGAACGCCACCTGTCCAGCTCCACCGCCGGACTCCTCATCGCGGGCGTGCCGATCGTCGCCCTCCTCCTGGCCCGCTTCTTCGGCGCGGGGGAGCGGGTGGGTGCCCGCCGCATCGCGGGCCTGGCCCTCGGCCTCGCGGGCGTCACCGTCCTGACCCTGCCGCACCTCACCGGCGGCGACGCCCGCTCCCTGGCCGAGGTGCTGGTGACGGTCGTCGGCTACGCCACCGCCCCCCTGATAGCCGCCCGGTACCTCAAGGACGTCCCGACCCTCCAGCTGATCACCCCCTGCCTCACGCTGGCGGCCGCCGTCTACGCCCCCGCGGCCTTCCTGACCCGGCCCGCCACCATGCCCTCGGGCGAGGTCCTGGCCGCCCTCGCCGGCCTGGGCGTCCTCTGCACCGCGATCGCGTTCGTGGCCTTCCTGGAGCTGATCAAGGAGGTGGGCCCGACCCGGGCCGGCGTGATCACCTACGTCAACCCGGCGGTAGCGGTCGCCGCGGGCGCGCTGTTCCTGGACGAGGAACTGACCCTCGCCATCGGCGTCGCCTTCACCCTGATCCTGGCGGGCTCGGTGCTGGCCACGGCCGCGGCGCCGAAGCGGGAGATCCGCCGGGTACCATGGTCGACACGGCAGACGAGCCGGGCGGACGGCCGCGTGGAGTCCCCCTGACGGGGAGCTCCCCGAGGAACGTCCGGGCTCCACAGGGCAGGGTGGTGGCTAACGGCCACCCGGGGTGACCCGCGGGACAGTGCCACAGAAAGCAAACCGCCGAGAGCTCCGGCCCTCGGTAAGGGTGAAACGGTGGTGTAAGAGACCACCAGTGCCCAGGGTGACCTGGGCAGCTAGGTAAACCCCACCCGGAGCAAGGTCAAGAGGGGACACCTCGGTGTCCCTGCGCGGACGTTCGAGGGCTGCCCGCCCGAGTCCGCGGGTAGACCGCACGAGGCCGGTGGCAACGCCGGCCCTAGATGGATGGCCGTCGCCCGGGGCTCCGCGAGGAACCCCGGGAACAGAACCCGGCGTACAGCCCGACTCGTCTGCCGCTCTCCATGCCCGCGCGGTCCACGCCGTCCGAAACGTAGACGGACAGAGCGCGACGGACCCGCCGCCCCGCCCCGTAGAGCAGTGGACAGGCAGTCCACAGGGATGGGGAGCAGGACGTGGCAGGGCACAGGGTCAGACGCGTCACGGGGACGTTGGCCGCGGTGGTGGCGATGGCGGCGCTCACGGCGTCACAGGCGCCGGGGGCGGGCCCGGCGCGGGCTTCCGCACCGGCTCCCGGTCGGGTACCCGCCGAGGACGGACCCAGCATCTCCGGCGACGCGCCGTACCACATCGAGCTGCCGCCACTGCGGACCGGGAGGCGCGCAGGCGGCGGGGCGGCGGAGGACGTGGGTGGCGCGCTGCCGGCGAGTGTGTTCGCCGCCTATCGGCGGGCCGAGGACCGGCTCGCGCGTGAGGCGCCCGGCTGCCGGCTGCGCTGGCAGTTGCTGGCGGCGATCGGGCAGGTGGAGTCGGGACAGGCGCGGGGCGGCAGGGTGACGTCGGACGGTACGACCGTGGCGCCGATCCTGGGGCCGCGGCTGGACGGCGTGGCCTTCGCGCTGGTCCGGGACACCGACGGCGGTGCCCACGACGGGGACACGGCGTACGACCGCGCGGTCGGGCCGATGCAGTTCATCCCGTCGACCTGGGCCCGCTGGGGCGCGGACGGCAACGGCGACGGGCGTACGGATCCGAGCAACGTCTTCGACGCGGCACTCGCCGCCGGACGGTATCTGTGTGCCGGCGGCCGGGACCTGTCGGACCCGGTTCAGTTGGACCGGGCGATCCTCGGCTACAACCACTCGGCTGCCTACCTGCGCACGGTCAGGGCCTGGTACGCGTACTTCCTGGAAGGGCACCGGGTGGTGCCGGACGCCCCCGCCGGGTCCTTCGCCCGGTCCTCCTCCGCGCGCCCCGAGCCGTCGCGGTCCTCCGCGGAGCCGAAGGAGCCCTCGCCGACCCCCTCCACCCGGCCGAGTGCCCCGCCGTCTCGGACCCCGTCACCCCCTGGCTCCCCGGCCCCGGCCGGAACCCGCCCGGCCACCGAACCCGGGAGGCCGGACGAGCCACGACTCCCCGCTCCCGAACCGGACTTGGAGCTCCCCGCCCCCGACCTG
Source organism: Streptomyces venetus (assembly GCF_039540295.1). Taxonomy (NCBI): domain Bacteria; kingdom Bacillati; phylum Actinomycetota; class Actinomycetes; order Kitasatosporales; family Streptomycetaceae; genus Streptomyces; species Streptomyces venetus. The sequence goes on along the minus strand of NZ_BAABET010000001.1, from coordinate 197,276 downwards.
CTGCCCAGTCGCGCCCCACTCACCAGTAACAGCGCGGACTCGATGCCCGCCGCCCCCTCCACAACCGCCGATACTCGGCGGTAATGTCGCCCCACCCGCCGGACAGCACCCAACCGGTGGGTGAGCGCGAAGGGGCCCTCATGGCGACGGACATGCCCGCGGACATGCCCGCGGAGACACCTGCACAGACACGTGCACAGACGTACGCGGCCGACGAGCGGTGGCGGCGTATGTGGAGCCACCGCGAGCATCTGCTCAAGGTGGCCCGACGCAGGTCCATGAGCGCGGAGGACGCCGAGGACGCGGTGCACGAGGCGATGCTGCGCGCCGCCGAGCGGCCCGACCTGGACGAGGAGCGGCTCGCGGCCTGGCTCACGACGGTGACGATGCGGCTGTGTGTCGACCGCTACCGGCAGGTGAACCGCGAGGCCGAGGTACGTACCAGTCCGACGCTCGTCGCCCCCGGTCCGGTGCCCGTAGAGGAGGCGGTGTGCGACCGTGCCGAGGCGAAGTGGCTGGCGGTGCGCAGTGGTGAGCTGCCCGCGCGGCAGGCGGAGGCGCTGCGGCTGAAGTCGGAGGACCTGGACGTCGGCCAGGTCGCCGTCGAGATGGGGCTGAGCTACCGGACCGTGGAGTCGCTGCTGGCGCGGGCCCGGCGGACGCTGCGGCAGTCCCTGGCCGCCACGCTCGGGTTCGCGCTGTTCCTGATCGGGTGGGGACGCCTGCGCGGTGGTAGCAAGGTGCAGGCCGTGGCGGTGGCGTCGACGGCGGCGTCCCTGGCGGTGGCGGGGCTCGTGCTGCCGTACGCCCTCGACGGCGGCGGAGGAGGAGGGGGCCGTACGGCGCCCCGGCCCGCGGCCGCCTCACCGGATGCGGAGACGCTGGGGCCGGACGGTGATGGCGGGGGCCGTAGGCCTCGGGGGAATGAGCCCACGCTCGCGGCCGTCGAGCGCGGGGCCGCCGAGTCCCCGGCCGGCCGATCGCTCCTCCCGCTGTCCGTGCCGTCGCTGCCGCAGGTCCCGGACGTTCCGGTGTCGCCGCTGCCCTCGGTGTCCGCGCCCGAGGTCCCGCAGGTGCCCGAGCTGCCGAAGCCCAGGGTCCCCGACCTGCCGAAGCCCGAGGTGCCCGACCTGCCGGTGAAGCCATCCGCCGTACCGACGGACACGGCGACCCCAGCGGTCCCAGCGGCCCCGGAAGCTCCGACGGCTCCCCTCACACCGCCCACCACGGCCCCCGAGCCCACGGTGCCCCCGCTTCCGTAGCTCCCGGAAACCCGACCGGGACCCGCCCGGAAACCCGACCGGGACCCGCCCGGGACCCGCCCGGAAACCCGACCGGGATCCGACCGGGATCCGACCGGGATCCGACCGGAAACCCGACCGGGACCCGCCCGGAAACCCGCCCGAAAAAAATCCGACACTCGAGCGACGGACCCCCCGCCCCTCCCCGTAGAGCAGATGTCAGAGCTGCTCCACGGACATGGGCTGAAGGGCGGGACCGGATGGGTGTCGAGATCTGTGTGGAAGGGCTGACCAAGTCCTTCGGTCACCAGGTCATCTGGCAGGACGTCTCGCTGACGCTGCCCGCCGGAGAGGTGTCCGTCCTGCTCGGCCCCTCGGGCACGGGCAAGTCGGTGTTCCTCAAGACACTCGTCGGCCTGCTCAAGCCCGAGCGCGGCTCCATCACCATCCAGGGCCGGGACCTCACCAAGCTCCGCGAGCACGACCTGTACGAGGTGCGCAAGCTGTTCGGCGTGCTGTTCCAGGACGGGGCGCTGTTCGGATCCATGAACCTGTACGACAACATCGCCTTCCCGCTGCGCGAGCACACCCGCAAGTCCGAGAGCGAGATCCGGCGCGTCGTGCTGGAGAAGATGGACATGGTCGGGCTGATCGGCGCGGAGCGGAAGCTGCCCGGCGAGATCTCCGGCGGGATGCGGAAGCGGGCAGGGCTGGCCCGGGCCCTGGTGCTGGATCCTGAGATCATCCTGTTCGACGAGCCGGACTCCGGCCTCGACCCGGTCCGCGTCGCCTATCTCAACCAGCTCATCGTCGACCTCAACGCCCAGATCGACGCGACCTTCCTGATCGTCACGCACGACATCGCCTCGGCCCGCCAGGTCCCCGACAACATCGGGCTGCTGTTCCGCCGCGAGCTGGTGATGTTCGGGCCGCGTGAAGAGCTGCTGACCAGCGACGAGCCCGTCGTACGACAGTTCCTGCACGGCCGGATGCAGGGCCCGATCGGCATGGCGGAGGAGAAGGACGCGGCGCAGGTCGAGCAGGAACTCGCCCAGATCGACGACAGCGGGCGCGTTCAGGAGCTGACTCCCCGCCTGCTGCCGGGGCCGGGCGTCGCACGGCCACCCCGCTGGGAGGCGATCGCACGGCGCGAGACCCAGCTGCGCCGGGAGGAGGTGGCCGGGGCGTGAGCCTGTCACCGGCCGGAGCGCTGCGGCATACGGGCAGCCTCTTCGCGATGGCGCTGGACATCGTCCGGACGATTCCCCGACGGCCTTTCCAGGCCAGGGAGTTCATCCAGCAGGCGTGGTTCGTCGCGAGCGTGACCATCATGCCGACGGCCCTGGTGTCCATCCCCTTCGGGGCGGTCATCGCGCTCCAGATCGGCAGCCTGACCCGGCAGCTGGGCGCCCAGTCCTTCTCCGGAGCCGCCTCCGTGCTCGCCGTGCTGCGCGAGGCCTCGCCGATCGTCACCGCGCTGCTGATCGCGGGCGCCGGCGGCACGGCGATCTGCGCCGACCTCGGGGCGCGGAAGATCCGCGACGAGATCGACGCCATGCAGGTGCTGGGCATCGACCCCGTGCACCGGCTGGTCGTACCGCGCGTACTGGCGTCGATGCTCGTGGCCGTGCTGCTCAACGGGCTGGTGTCGGTGGTCGGTGTGGCGGGCGGCTACTTCTTCAACGTCGTCCTGCAGAACGGCACCCCGGGCGCCTACCTGGCCTCCTTCACCACGCTCGCCCAGCTGTCCGACCTGTGGGCAGCCGAGGTCAAGGCGCTGGTGTTCGGCGCGATCGCCGGGATCGTCGCGTCCTACAAGGGGCTGACCGCGAAGGGCGGGCCCAAGGGCGTGGGCGACGCGGTGAACCAATCGGTGGTGATCACCTTCATGTTGCTGTTCGTGACCAACTTCGTGATGACCGCGGTGTACTTCCAGGTCGTCCCCCAGAGGGGTTAGCCGATGAGAGTCGTCGACCGCCCGCTGAAAGTCCTCGAGGCGCTGGGCACCCAGCTCTCCTTCTACGGCCGCTCGTTGGCGTGGACGGGGCGCACCCTGCGCCGCTACAAGAAGGAGGTCCTGCGGCTGCTCGCCGAGGTGAGCTTCGGCCGGGGCGCGCTCGCCGTCGTGGGCGGCACGGTCGGCGTGATCGCCTTCCTGTCGTTCTTCACCGGCACGGAAGTGGGGTTGCAGGGGTACGCCGCTCTCAACCAGCTCGGCACCTCCAACTTCGTGGCGTTCCTCTCGGCGTACTTCAACACCCGTGAGATCGCCCCGCTGGTGGCCGGGCTCGCGCTCTCCGCGACCGTGGGCGCCGGGTTCACCGCCCAGCTGGGCGCGATGCGGATCAGCGAGGAGACCGACGCCCTCGAAGTGATGGGCGTGCCCTCGCTGCCGTTCCTGGTGACGACCCGGATGATCGCCGGGTTCGTCGCGGTGATCCCGCTGTACGTGATCGGCCTGCTGTCCTCGTACCTGGCCGCCCGCACCATCACCACCGGCTACTACGGGCAGTCCACGGGCACCTACGACCACTACTTCCAGCAGTACCTGCCACCGGTGGACGTCCTGTGGTCCTTCGGGAAGGTGCTGGCCTTCGCCGTCCTGATCATCCTGGTGCACTGCTACTACGGCTATCACGCGAGCGGCGGACCGGCGGGCGTCGGCGTCGCGGTGGGCCGTGCGGTGCGGACCTCGATCGTGGCGATCAACGTGCTGGACCTCTTCCTGTCGCTGGCCATCTGGGGCGCCGACACGACCGTACGGATCGCGGGGTGAGCCGCCGTATGAGGGTGCTGAGACTGCGGTTGTACGGCGTCGTGTTCATCGCCGTGCTCGCGTCGCTGCTGTCCCTGTCCGTCGCCGTCTACCAGCAGGTGTTCACGCCGGCCGTGCGGATCACACTGGAGGCCGACAGCCTCGGCAACCAGCTCGACCCGCGCGCCGACGTCAAGCTGCGCGGGTTGCTGGTCGGGGAGGTGCGCGAGGTGGCCGCCGACGGGACGAGGGCGCGGCTCGACATCGCGCTCAAGCCCGAGTACGTCTCCCACATCCCTTCCGACGTGCACGCGCGCCTGCTGCCCAAGACGCTGTTCGGCGAGAAGTACGTCGATCTGGTCGCGCCCGCGGGCACCGCGCCCTCCCCGGCCCGCCCGATCCGCGACGGGGACGTCCTCACCCAGGACCGCACCCGCGTCGGCATCGAGCTCCAGCAGTTGATGAACGACCTGCTGCCGCTGCTGCGGACCGTGCAGCCCGGCAAGCTCAACGCCACGCTCTCCGCGTTCGCCACCGCCCTCGACGGCCGCGGCGACCGGATCGGCGACAACCTCACGCGACTGGAGGCCTACCTGAGCCGCCTCAACCCGCACCTGCCGTCCCTGAAAGAGGACATCGCACGCTTCGCCGACGTCGCCGAGGTCTACGGCGACGCGGCGCCCGACCTGATGGAGATCCTGCGCAACACCGTCACCACCAGCCGCACGATCACCGAGCGGCAGGACCAGCTGGCCGCGGCGCTGAAGAGCACCGCCACCGTCGCGGGCACCGCCGAGGACTTCCTCGACGCGAACGGGGACCGGCTGATCACCCTCGGCCAGGTCTCCCGCCCCACGCTGGAGCTGTTCGCCCGCTACTCCCCCCAGTACCCCTGCCTGCTGGCCGGCCTCGTGCGGCAGGAGAAGGCGTCCGAGGAGGCGTTCCGGGGCGGCACGATGCACATCACGCTGGAGGTCGTACGGCCGCGCGGTGCGTACGAACCGGGCGAGGAACCCCGGTACGGCGAGCGGTCCGGTCCCCAGTGCCGTGACCTGCCGCACCCCGCGGTGCCGGCACCCGGGGCCCACCTCGACGACGGTTCGAAGCCGGGGAGTCCCTCCGCGGCGCCGCACGGCGCCTCCGCCACCCGGGCCGAACAGCGGGCCGTCGGCTCGCTCGTGGCGCCGGTGCTGGGCGTGCCCGCGGACGAGGTGCCGCCGGTCGCGACGCTGCTGTTCGGGCCGATGGCGCGCGGGACGGCGGTGAGCGTCGCATGAGCACCACAGGAGCCCGGCAGACCGCCGCCCCGCTGATCAAGTTCAGTCTCTTCGCGCTGGTGACGGTGGTGGTGACGGCCCTGCTCGCCGCCACCATCGTGAACATCTCCTTCACCCCCGAGCGCGAGTACCGCGCGGTCTTCAGCGACGTCACCGGGCTGGAGGAGGGCGACGACATCCGGGTGGCCGGAGTGCGGGTCGGCGAGGTCGAGGGCATCAGGATCAAGGACCGGACGCTGGCCGAGGTCACCTTCACGGCCGGCCAGGACCGGCCGCTGTTCACCAGCACGGGTGCCGCCATCCGCTACCGCAACCTGGTCGGGCAGCGGTACATCGCGCTGACCGAGGGCGCCGGCGACGGCACCCGGCTGCGCCCCGGCGGCACGATCCCGCTGGCCCGCACCCAGCCCGCCCTCGACCTGAACGCGCTGCTGAACGGCTTCAAGCCGCTGTTCGCCGCGCTCAGCCCGAAGGACGTCAACCAGCTCGCCACCGAGATCATCAAGACCCTCCAGGGCGAGGGCGGCACCGTCAACAGCCTGCTGACGCACACGGCCTCGCTCACCACGACGCTGGCCGGCCGCGACAAGCTGATCGGCTCGGTGATCGACAACCTCAACACCGTGCTGGCGACGCTCGACAAGCGCGGAGCCCGCTTCTCCGGACTGCTCACGCAACTGCGCCGGGTCATCTCGGGCCTGTCCGCCGACCGGAAGCCCATCGGGGAGTCGCTGGTGAACATCGGCGGTCTGACCCAGGCCACCTCGGGCCTGCTGAAGGACGCGCGTCCGCCGCTGAAGGACGACATCGCGGAACTGACCGAACTCACCGGGACGCTGAACGACAACGAGAAGACCGTGGAGGGCGTGCTGAAGAGGCTGCCGAACAAGCTCAACGCGCTGACCGGGACGGCGTCCTACGGCTCGTGGTTCAACTTCTACCTGTGCGACTTCGACGGCCGGATCGTGCTGCCGAAGACGAAGCAGGTACTCACGCCCGATCTGCACGTGGCGAGGGCGAGGTGTGGGGCATGAGCCGCAAGCGCCGCCCGGAGCCGCTGTTCAAGGTGCGCGTGGACCCGCCGAGACTGCCGAGGCCACGGCTGCCGAAAGTACGGCTGCTGCCGCACCGCAAGCCCCGCCCGCAGCCGCTGTTCAAGGTACGCATCGAGCCGCCCCGCATACGGCTTCCCCGTGTCCGACGCCCGCGTCCGCGCCCTTTCCGTGAGCGCAACCCCGTCGTCATCGGCGCGGTGGGTCTCACCGTCCTCGCCCTGCTGGCCGTGGCCGCGTTCAACGCCGACCGCCTGCCGGTGATCGGCGACGGCGAGACGTACAGCGCCGCCTTCGCGGAGGCGGGCGGTCTCAAGCCGGGCGACGAGGTGCGGATCGCCGGGGTCAAGGTCGGCAAGGTCGAGGAGGTCGACCTGGACGGCGACCACGTCAAGGTCACCTTCAAGATCAAGGACGACCCGGAGTTCGGCACCGAGACCGGCGCGTCGATCCGGGTCAAGACGATCCTCGGCGCGAAGTACCTCGCCCTGCGCCCCAAGGGCCGGGGCCGGCTGGAGCCCGGCAGCGAGATCCCCCTGAAGCGGACCGTCCCCGCGTACGACGTCGTGCAGGCGTTCAGCGATCTCACCACCACCACGGAGAAGGTCGACACCGACCGGCTGGCGAAGGCGCTCAACACCATCTCGACGACCTTCGAGGACTCCCCCTCCGAAGTACGGGCCTCCATCAAGGGCCTGTCCCGGATCTCCCGGACCGTGGCCTCACGCGACAAGGCCCTGCGTGAACTCCTCGGACACGCGAAGGGCGTCACGGGCGTACTCGCCGAACGCTCCGGCGACTTCACCGCCCTGGTCGAGGACGGCGACAAGCTGTTCAAGGAGATCAGCAGGCGGCGTGCGGCGATCCACAGGCTGCTGAAGAGCTCCGCCGCGCTCGGCATCCAGCTCTCCGGCCTCGTCCAGGACAACGAAAAGGAGATCGGGCCCGCGCTCAAGGGTCTCGAGACCGTGGTGAAGATGCTCGAACGGAATCAGGCCGGCCTGGACCGGAGCATCGCGCTCCTGGCGCCCTACGTACGGGTCTTCACCAACACCCTCGGCAACGGCCGCTGGTTCGACTCCTACATCCAGAACATGGTCGCCGCTCCGGTGGTACCGCGGACGGGAGGCGCGCAGTGAGCAACCGCTGGAGGAAGGGCCTGGCCCTGCTGACCGCCCTGGCCGTGGTCGCCGCGCTCACCTACGCCCTGTGGCCGCGGACCGAGCCGGCCCGCGTCACCGCGTACTTCCCGCGCACCGTCGGCATCTACCCCGGCTCGGACGTCCGCGTGCTGGGCGTGCGGATCGGCGAGGTCAGGAAGATCACGCCGGAGGGGCACCGGGTGCGGGTGGAGCTGGAGTACGACGCGGACCGAAAGGTCCCGGCGGACGCACAGGCCGCGATCATCAACTCCTCGGTGGTCAGCGACCGTTACGTGCAGCTGCTGCCGGTGTACCGGAGCGGTCCGGTACTGCGGGACGGGGACGAGATCCCGGAGTCGCGCACGGCCGTGCCGGTCGAACTGGACCGCGTCTTCGACAGTCTGCACACCACGGCCGAGGCGCTCGGCCCCGAGGGCGCCAACAAGGACGGCGCCCTGTCCCGGCTGCTCGGTGTCAGCGCCGACAACCTCGACGGCCAGGGCAAGAACGTCCACCGGATGGTCGAGGACCTCTCGGAGGCGGTCACGACCCTCTCCGACGGCCGCACCGACCTGTTCGGCACGGTCCGGAACCTTCAGGTGTTCACGGCGGCGCTGGCGGCGGACGACAAGAGCGTGCGGTCGTTCAACAGCAGCCTCGCCAAGGTCGCCCGGCAACTCGCGGGCGAGCGCGAGGACCTGGCGGCGGCGCTGAAGAACCTGGGCACGGCGCTCGGTGACGTGTCCGACTTCGTGAAGAAGAACAAGAAGTCGCTGACCTCGAACGTGTCCGGCCTGAGCAAGGTGACCAAGGTGCTCGTCACCCAACGTGCCGCGCTGGAGGAGCTGCTGGAGGTCGCGCCGACGGGCATGTCGAACCTGAACAACGCCTACAACCCTTCCGCGGGCACCCTCGACACCCGCAACAACCCCGACGGCCCGCAGGATCCGGCGGCGCTGCTCTGCTCGGTGCTGCGGACGACCGGCGACGACGGCGGCAAGAACCCCGACTGCAAGGAGCTGAGGGAGCTGTTCGACTCCCTGCCCAAGGTGCCACGGGGCCCGGCGGTCACCGGCACGGTCGACCGCACCCTCGGCGGAATCCTGGGGGCGAGCGCATGAGCGTACCGCGCAAGGGCCGGGCGGCCGTCTGGGCGGCGATCGGCTCGCTGCTGCTGACCGGCTGCGAGTTCAACGGCTGGTACGACGTCCAGCTGCCCGGCGGAGCCGCCGCCGACGGTCACGCCTACCACGTCACCGTCGAGTTCCGTGACGTCCTCGACCTGGTCCCGCAGTCGGCGGTCAAGGTCAACGACGTCACGGTGGGCGCGGTGGAGAAGGTGGAGCTGGAGGGCTGGCACGCCAGGGCCCGCCTCCGGGTCGCCGACTCGGTGAAGCTGCCCGCCAACGCCATCGCCGAGCTGCGGCAGACCAGCATGCTCGGCGAGAAGTACGTGGCACTGTCCAGGCCCCTGGAGAGCACACCGGCCGGCCGGCTCCGCGACGGTGATGTGATCCCCCTGTCCCGCAGCGGCCGCAACCCGGAGGTCGAGGAGGTGCTGTCCGCGCTGTCCGCCCTGCTCAACGGCGGCGGCGTGGCCCAGCTCAAGACGATCACCACAGAGCTGAACAAGGCCCTCCAGGGCCGGGAGAACCGGGTCAGGTCCCTGCTGAAGGAGCTCGACACCTTCATCGGCGGCCTGGACGACCAGCGCCAGGACATCGTCCGCGCGCTGAAGGCCGTGGACCGGCTGGCCAAGCGGCTGGGCAAGGAGAGGACGACGATCGCCGAGGCCGTCGACACGATTCCGCCCGCCCTGAAGGTCCTGGCCGACCAGCGCCGCGACCTGACCAGGATGCTCACCGCCCTGTCCGAGCTGGGCAGGACCGGCACCGAGGTGGTCGACGCCTCGCACGACGACACGGTCGCCAACCTCGAGCAGCTGCGGCCGATCCTGCGACAGCTCAACAAGGCGGGCAGCGACCTGCCCAACTCCCTCGAACTGCTGACGACCTACCCGTTCCCGCGCAATGTGGTGGACGCCATCAAGGGCGACTACGTCAACCTCCACATCACCGCGGACCTCGACCTGGCCGGGATCTACGGCAACCTGACGGACAAGCCGGGTGGCGGGAACGGCGGGGACAAGCAGGGGCCCGAGCTACCCGGGACTCCGGACCTGCCGGACGTACCGGATCTCCCGGACGCACCCCGGCTCCCGGACGTGCCGGACGTGCCGACGCCCACCCCGCTGCCGAGCGGTCCGCGCGTGCCGTCGTCTCCGTCGTCCCCGTCGGCCCCCTCAGGCGGCGGTGACCCGCTGTGCCCGCCGGTGTGCACCGCCGGCTACGGCCCCGGCGGCCACCGCACCGGGGGCGACTGGCCCGAGGGGATCGACCTCGAACTCGCCGAGCTGATGCTGAAGGGGGTCCAGCCGTGATCACCCGTGCCGTCAAGGCGCAACTGATGGCCTTCGCCACCATCACCGCCGTAGGAGTGTCGTACGTCGGCGCCGAGTACACGGGCCTGGTGGACGGGGTCCTGGACCGCGGCTACACCGTGCGGGCCGACTTCGCCGACTCCGGGGGCGTCTTCCCCGGTGCCGAGGTCACGTATCGCGGGGTGCCGGTGGGCAAGGTCGGCGCACTGCGCCTGACCGGCTCGGACGGCGTCTCGGTCGCCCTCGACATCGACGACGGGGCGCCGCGCATCCCGGCGGACACACTGGCGGTGGTGGCGAACCGTTCGGCGGTGGGCGAGCAGTACGTCGACCTCCAGCCCCGCACCTCCCACGGCCCGTACCTGCTGGACGGCCACACGATCCCGCGCGGGAGCACACGGGTGCCGCTGCCGACGACGGACATGGTCCTCAGCCTGGACCGCCTGGTGAACTCGGTCGGCAAGCACGACCTACGGGTCACGGTCGACGAGTTGGGCGAGGCCTTCGCCGGCACCGGCCCCGACCTGGGACGCCTCGTCGACTCCGGCGACACCCTCGTCGAGTCGGCGTCCGGGACGCTGCCGGAGACGGTCGGCCTGATCGAGGACTCACGGAAGGTCCTGAAGACACAGGCCGACCAGGGCTCGTCGATCAAGTCGTTCGCGCGCGATCTGGCGGCCCTCTCGGACCGGTTGAAGACGAGCGACGGGGACCTGCGCAAGCTGATCGGCAACGCGAGGCCGGCGGCGCAGGAGCTGAACTCGCTGCTGAAGTCGACCGGGCCGGAACTGTCGGTGCTGCTGGCGAACCTGATCAGCGGCGGCCAGGTCACACTGGCCCGCCTCCCCGGTGTGGAGCAGGCCCTCGTCACCTTCCCGCTGATGGTCGAGGGCAGCTACACCGTCATCCCAGGCGACGGCACCACCCACTTCGGCCTGGTGCTGAACGCCGACGACCCGCCAGCGTGCACCCAGGGGTACGGCACGGCACGCCGCGACCCCGCGGACACCAGCACACGCGAGGCGAACACCGGCGCCCGCTGCACGCTCCCGCGCGGCAGCGAGTCGTCGGTCAGGGGCGCGCAGAACGCCCCGGGCGCGTCGACCGCCGACGGCGGCGCGAACCGGGCGGCGTACGCCACCCCGTACGACCCGGAGACCGGCACCACCACCGGCCCGGACGGAAGGAACGTCGAGATCGGCTCGACGGGCGGCCAGCAGGCCGTGTTCGGAAAGGAGTCGTGGCAATGGCTGCTCGTTGGCCCCGTGGCATGAGGCGGGTGCGACCCGGAGCGATGACGGCAGGACTCGTCGCGGCGACCGTCATCACCACAGCGGTGACCCTCTGGCTGACCTTCGGCCTCTGGGAACGGCGCGAGGCGGACCAGCGGCGCCAGGGCATCCTGACCGCGGCCCGCCAGTCGGCACTGAACTTCACCTCGCTCGACTACCGGCACTACGGCCGCGACAGCGCGAACGTACTGGCGGGCGCGACCGGTGACTTCAAGAAGCAGTTCACCGCGCAGACCGACCAGTTGACGAAGCTGGTGGCCCAGAACAGGTCCGTATCGCAAGGCCAGGTCCTGGAGGCGGGCATCGTCCGCTCCGACGAGAACTCGGCCCGTGTGCTGGTGGTCGCCGACAGCAAGGTGACCAACACCGCCGCGCCCGAGGGGGAGGCGCGCACGTACCGGCTCCAGCTCGACCTCGTGCACAGGGACGGCCGCTGGCTGACGTCCGACGTCGAGTTCGTCGGCTGATCCACGGGCCGATCCGCCGCCAGACACGCACCGACGAGGAGTACCACCATGCCGAAGACGACCACCGGCCGCGGCCCCGGTCCCGGCACCCGCCGCACCATGACGGCGGCCGCCCGCGCGGCGGCGAAGCGCGCGGAGCGCGGCCACCGCGAACCGGTCGCGGCGACGTCCGGCGACGAGGAGGCCCCGCGCCGGACCGAGCGACCGCTCGCCGGACGCACCGTCCCCATCAAGGCTCCGAAGGGCGGATGGGAGGACCCGCCGGAGCCGTCGCCGGAGTCGTGCGAGGAGGACGGGCCAGCGGAGCGGAGCGAGCCCGGTACCGGCGGCCGTCGAAGGTTGCTCACCGTGGTCCTGGCCGTCCTGCTCGTCGCCGCCCTGGTCGCGCTCGCCGTCCTGGGATGGCAGTACCGCGACGGCCGCCTGACGGAGACGGCCCGGACCGAGGGGCTCGCGGCGGCGCGAAAAGCGGCGCCGGTCGTCCTGTCCTACGACTACCGGCACCTGGACAAGGACTTCTCGAGGGCCCGCGCCCACCTGACTGGCGACTTCCGCGACGAGTACGGCAAGACCACGAAGACCGTGGTCGCCCCGACGGCCGGGAAGTACCACGCCGTGGTGAAGGCGACCGTCGCCACCCCTGGCTCCGGCGGCACCCCGGCCGCCTCCGTCGTCTCGGCCTCCCCCGACAAGGTCGTGGTCCTGCTCTTCGTCAACCAGGTCACCGAGAGCACCCAGGTTTCAGGGTCCCGCCTGGACCTGAACCGGGTGCGGATGACGATGGACCGCACCGGCGAGGGGTGGAAGGTGAGCGCGGTGGACGCGCTGTGAGGCCTGCTCCGCCACGGCTCAAGGCCCGGATCTCACCGTGGACTTCAGCGCCTCGGTGAAGGACCTGGCCCACGCCTCGACCGTCTCCCCGGTGAACAAGTCCGTCGAGTACTCGAAGGTGACCGTGATCGTGTCGGCCTCCGGAGCGATCACCACATAGAGCTCGTTGCGGGCCACTCCCTGGATGGGGAGGGCGCGGATCGTGGTCGAGACGTCCTGGAGGTTCAGGGCCGGTGGGTCTGTCGTGATCACCGTGAACAGGACCGTGGGGAACAGGGCATCCGCCGTCTCCGGGGAGACCAGGGACACCACGTCCGTCAGGGGCAGCTCCTGGTGGTCGAGGGCCGTGAAGAGGGTGGCGCTCAGTTGGCTCACCACGTCGGGGAACGCCTCGGCTTCGGAGAGACGGGCCCGTAGGAGTACCGCGTCGCCCAGGATGCCCACGATCTCCGAGCGGTCCCGCTGGACGCGGTTCGCGCTGGAGGCCGCCAGGACGACGTCGTGCCGTTCGCCGCACAGGTCGGCCAGCCAGGTGGCGAACGTGGCCGCCAGGACCGTGTAGGCGGTGGTGCCGAGGCGGGTCGCCGTGTCGGCCAGGCGGGAGGGGGTGTCGTCGTCTATGACCCAGGTGTGCAGGGCGCCGCGGCCGGACAGTGTGCCGGGGTGTGGGTGGTCGTGGGGGAGGCGCGGGCGTAGCGCAGCGCCTTCCAGTTCGGTGCGCCAGAAGCGTTCCAGGGTCTTACGGCGTTCGTCCGGCAGGTCGTGCTCCGATCGGGCGAAGTCCGTGAATTGCCCTGCGACGGCGGGAAGTCGAGGTGTCCTGCCCACTCGCCGTGTGTTGTACAGCTCCTCCAGATCGCGCCTGATCAGACCCAGTGACCAGCCGTCGCAGACCGCGTGGTGGAAGACCGTCAGCAGGACCCAGTGGTCCGGCGCGAGACGGGCCAGGCGGAAGCGGAAGAGAGGGGGCCGGTCCATCGCGAACGGGGTGGAGGCCTGTTCGTGGCACCAGCGGTTCACCACGTCCTCGGGCTTCCCGGTGTGGTCGGTGATCGGCAGTGAGACCGGGACCTCCGCCAGGACGTCGAAGTGCCGCCCGTCGGGCCGGATGCGCAGGGCGTGGTGGCGGGACACCAGGTCCCGGAGCGCCCCGCGCAGGGCGTCGGGGTCCAAGTCGCCACGCAGGTCCATGCGGTGGGCGATGTTGTAGACGCCGGGGTCCGTGAGCGCGTGGTGGCGGCGCCACAGGCGGCGCAGGGTCGAGGGCATCGGGGCGGTGTCCACGACCCGGCCACGGCCACCCTGTTCGGCGACGCCCCGGATCGTCGGGTTCAGGAAGAAGTCCGACATCGTCAGGTCGAGGTCCGCCGCCTCCCGGATCCGGTTCAGCAGGCGGATCGCGCTCAGCGAGTGGCCGCCCAGTTCGAAGAAGGACACCGTCACCGGGACCGGGCGGGTGTCCAGTTCCTCGCACCACAGGTCGTGCAGGGTCTGTTCCAGGGGCGTGGCGGGTGTCGCCGGAGGGTCCTCGGGCGCGTTCTCGCCGGGCTCCGGCAGCGCCGTCCGGTCGAGCTTGCCGGAGGCGTTCACCGGGAGGCGGTCCATCGACACCCAGCGGCGGGGCACCAGGTGGTCGGGGAGTGTGGCGGCCAGTGCGGTACGCAGGGCGGGCCAGGGCGTCGGCTCCGCCGGCACCACGTACGCCACCAGCTCCGTGTCGCCGTGGCGGTCGCGGCGGGGGAGCACGGCAGCGTCCCGGACCTCCGGGAGCGCGGCCAACGCCGTCCGGACCTCGCCCGGTTCCACCCGGAAGCCGCGGATCTTGACCTGGTCATCCACCCTGCCCCGGTACTCCAGGGCACCGTCGGTGCGGAGGCGGGCCAGGTCGCCGGTGCGGTAGCGCAGCCTGCCCTCACCGTCGTCGAGGAAAGCGGCGGCCGTCTCCGTGGGGCGCTCGTGGTAGCCGTGCGCGACCGGGAGTCCGCTCACGTGGATCTCGCCGACCGCTCCGACGGGGACCCGCTCGCCCGTCCCGTCCCGCAGCGTGACACCGGCTCCCGGCACCGGGGTGCCGATGGCCGGCCACTCCTCGCCGGACGGATCCACGCGGTGCGACGTGACGATGATCGAGGTCTCCGTGGGGCCGTACTGGTTGTAGAGGGCGCAGTGGGGGTGCTGGGAGAGGAAGCGGCGGAAGGGCGGTGTGAGATGGAGTGCCTCGCCCGCCGAGAACAGCTCGCGCAGGGAAGGGAGTTCGGGGGCCGTCTCCATCAGGTACTTCAGGGGAGTGCAGGGCATGAACAGGCGTTGGACCCGGTGGCGGCGCACCGTTTCCGCCACCGCCGCCGGGTCGTGCCGGACGGCGTCGTCGACGAGGACGAGTGCCGCCCCCGAGGCGAGGGTCGTGAAGATCTCCTGCACGCTGACGTCGAACGCCGGTGACGTCCACTGGAGGGTGCGCAGCGCGGGGTGGCGGCCGAGGTGGTCCTGGACCAGGTTCGCGGGGCCCCGGTGAGGGACGACGACGCCCTTCGGGCGGCCGGTCGAGCCCGAGGTGTGGATGCAGTAGGCCGGGTCCTCCGGGGTCGCGCCGTCCGCGAGGGGGGTCGACGGGTACGTGCCGTCCGCCGATTCCACCAGCTGTACGGGGAGTTCGAGGTCCGGATGGTGGGCGGTGGCCTCGGAGGTGAGGAGGAGCACCGGTGTCGTGTCGGCCAGGAGCAGTGCCAGGCGCGGGGCGGGCAGGGACGGGTCCAGCGGGACGTATGCCGCTCCCGTCTTGAGGACCGCCAGCAGGGCCGTGATCAGCTGCGGGCCGCGTGGCAGCAGGACCGCCACGCGCTGTCCTCGTTCCGCGCCCCGGGTGCGCAGCAGATGGGCGAGGCGGTTGGCCGCCGCGTCCAAGTCCCCGTAGGACACCGGGGCTTCCCCGCCGAGCAGCGCCACGGCGTCCGGTGTGCTGCGCGCCTGCTGTTCGAAGAGGCCGTGCAGGGTGCTCGGGGGAGCCCCCTGCTCGGTGTGCTCCAGGCGGGCCAGCGCCGTGCGGTCGGCCGCCGTGAGGGCGGTCAGGTGCGTGAGCGGCGCGTCGGGGGTGGCCAGTGCGCGGCGCAGCACCTGTTCGACGTAGTCCACGAAGCGGCGCACCGTCGCCTCGTCGAACAGGGCCGTGTCGTACTCGACCATGAAGCGGACGCCGGCCGGGTGGTGGGTGAGGTAGACGCTGAGGTCGAACGGGGCGCGGGCGCTCGGGACGTCCAGCAGGGTCGCCGTCAGGTGGGGCGGGTCGAACGCCGCCTCGCCCTCGTTCTCGTACTCCACCATGACCTGGAACAGCGGGTTGCGGCCCGGGTCGCGACGCGGGTTGAGCGCGCCGACCAGCTCGTCGAAGGGGACGCCGCTGTGTTCGTACGCCGATGTGCTGGTCTCCCGGACCCGGCCCAGCAGGGTCGGGAAGTCCGGGTCGCCGGTGAGGTCCAGGCGCAGCGGCACCGTGTCGAGGAACAGGCCCACATGGTCCTCGGCGCCCGTGGGGCGGGCCGCCACCGCCGTGCCGATCACGACGTCCCGCTGCCCGCCGAACCGGCCGAGGACCGCGCCGATCGCGCCGGTGAGTGTCATGAAGAGGGTGGCGCGGTGACCGGCGGCGAACGTCCGCAGCTCCGCCGTCAGCCGGGAGTCGAGTTCGTGCGTCAGACTCGCGCCCGCTCCCGACCTGACCGGCGGGCGGGGGCGGTCGGTGGGCAGGGTCAGTTCCGGTGCGTCGCCGAGGCGCTGACGCCAGAAGCCCAGGGACGCGGGGTCCGGGCGGCGACCGGCCGTCGGCAGTTCGGGCAGCGGGCGCGGTTCGGGGCCTCCGCCCCGCCGCGCGCGGTAGTACGCCGCCACGTCTCGGGCCAGTACGGCCGTGGAGGACGAGTCGAAGACGATGTGGTGGGCCAGGAGGAAGAGCAGGTGGTGGCCGGGGGACAGGCGGAGCAGACGGGCCGCGACCAGAGGACCCGTCGACAGGTCGAGTCCGTGGTCGGCCGCGAGCGCCGACCGCAGGGCCTCCTCCTGCGTGGCACCCGTGTGGTCCTGAAGCGGGCAGTCGAGCGGCATGCGGTCGCGGATCTCCTGGTAGGGGACGCCGTCCGTGTCTCCGAAGACCGTGCGCAGGGCCGGGTGCCGGTCCGCGACCCGGTGCAGGGCCCAGCGCAGCGCCTCGACGTCCAGGGGGCCGTCCAGGCGGATCGCCTTGGGCTCGTGGTACATGGCGGTGCCCGGGTGCAGTTGCTCCAGGAACCAGATACGGCGTTGAGCGGGGGTGAGGGGCAGGCGGCGGGGCTCGGGAAGCGTCTGCGGCCCGGCCTCCGGGGCCGCCCTGCGGACCCGGTCCAGGACCGGCAGCGCGGCCAGCACCTTCTCCCTCGGCACGCCGAAGTCCACGAAGCACGCGATCTCGTCCGCACCCGCGGCCAGCAGACGCCGTACGGTCTCCGCGGCCGTCCGCTCGTCGCCGATCAGGGCACGGGAGTCGCAGTAGCGCTCGTAGGCGCGCCCGAGGAGGAACTCCACGTCCTCCTCCGGCGTGTTCTCCAGGTCCACCTGGAAGCCGAGGCTGTTGGTGACCTGGTCGAAGAGGGAGAGCGAGGAGCGCAGATACGACAGGAACGGCCGGTACGCCTCCGCGCGCGCCCGCTCCGCGTCGTCCTCCAGGTACGTGTGCACGAGCACCACCACCCGCCCGGCCGCCGGGTCGAGACCGTGCTCGGCCCGGCAGCGCCGGTACAGCGCGATGTTCTCGGCCAGTTGCTCCACCGTCTGGGTCATCAGGTTGGTGACCACGCCGAGGTCCTCGGCCGCCGCCCGGCGGTAGCTGTCCGGGTTCCCCACGACGGCCACGTACATCGGCGGACGCTCCTGCACGGGGCGCGGGTGCAGGCTGATCTCGACGGGGGTGCCGTCGCCCGCCGTCGTCTTCACCGGCTGCCCCGACCAGAGGTCCCGTACGGTCGCCAGGTGCTCGTACATGACCTCTCGGTGCCGGCCGAAGTTCTGTGGGGCGAGCGCGAAGTCGGTGGCGTGCCAGCCGCTCGCGAAGCACAGGCCCGCGCGGCCGCCGGAGATGTTGTCGACGACCGACCACTCCTCGGCGACCCGCGCCGGATGGTGCAACGGCAGCACCACGGAACCGGCGTTCAGCCGGATCCGGCTGGTCCGGGCCGCCAGGGCCGCGGCCAGCACGGAGGGGTTGGGGAAGAGCGCGCCGAAGGAGTTGAAGTGGCGTTCGGGGAACCACAGGGCGTGGAAGCCGTGCTGGTCCGCGAAGTCGGCGGCGGCCATGATCAGGCCGTACTTGTCGTGTTCGTCGTGGTCGGTGTCCTCGGGGTAGTCGCCGAAGAAGTAGAGGCTGAAGTCGCTGCTTCCGGTGGGCTCCGCCGGGATGGGAGCAGGGGCGACGGGGGCGGGTCTTACGGGCGTCGGCTTCACGGGCGTCGGCTTCACAGGGGTCGGCTTCACGGGGACGGGCGCGGAGGGCGCGGCCGCCGTGGTGCCGGTGCCCGCCAGTACGTCCAACTGGCGGGAGATCATCTCGCCGACCTGGTCGACGAGTTGCTCGGCCAGTCGCAGCTGCTGACCGAAGAGGTCGTGGAGCCCTTCCGACGGCTGAGGGGCTGCGGGCGCGGGTTCGGGCGCGGGTGCCGCTGGTTCTTCCCGGGCCTCCGGGGCGTCCCCCCGCAGCCGCGCCACCCGTTCCGCCAGCTTCCGAGGCGTGTCGGCCGAGTCGAACACCTCCCGGACCGGGACCCGGACGCCATACCGCTGTTCCAGCTCCGTCGTCATGCTCATCAGGGAGAGCGAGTCGGCGCCCAGTGCGAAGAACGAGCTGTCCGGAGTGACATCCGTGACCGGGCGGTCCAGCTTCTCCGCCGTCAACCGGCTGATGGCCTCCACGACGTCACCGGACGGCTCCGGCATCTTGGGAGCGGCGGCGGCCATGGCTGCGGTCCGGTACGGCACCGTACGCCGCCGGAGCGGATGCCCGGGAAGCGGCACCCGGCCCCCGCCACCCGAGAGCGCGTCCCAGTCCAGCTCCGCGCCCCTGCGGTACAGCGAGCCGAGCCCCGTCAGGATCCCGTGCGCCTGCTCGGCCGCCCCGTCCCCTTCGCCCTGGCCGCTCAGCCA
This sequence comes from Streptomyces venetus, assembly GCF_039540295.1. Classification (NCBI taxonomy): domain Bacteria; kingdom Bacillati; phylum Actinomycetota; class Actinomycetes; order Kitasatosporales; family Streptomycetaceae; genus Streptomyces; species Streptomyces venetus. The sequence goes on along the minus strand of NZ_BAABET010000001.1, from coordinate 178,614 downwards.
GCGGCTGTCGGGTACGCAGTGCCGCCCGAGGCCGGTGAGGGTCCGCCCGGCACCGATCTCCACGAAGTCCCGGCAGCCCTGGCCCACGGCGGCGTCCATGGCGAGGCCGAAGCGGACCGGCTGCCGGGCCTGACGGCAGAGGTGATCGGCGTCGACCGTCCAGCCCGGCCGCCGCAGTTCACCGTCGGCCGCGGTCACCACGGGGGTGTGCAGCGGGCGGTACGTCACCTCATCCGCGCGGGCACGGAACCCGTCCAGCGCGCTGTCGATCTCCGCGGAGTGGAACGCCCGGTCGACGGGCAGCGCACGCCAGCGCACGCCCTCCTGGTCGAGCAGCCGTGCGGCCTCCTTCAAGGCCTGCGGCGGGCCCGAGAGCACCTGGGCGCGGGGGCCGTTGAGCGCGGCGAGTTCCGCACCGGCGGCCAGCGCCACGCGGTTCGCCGTGGTCCGGTCGGTCCGGAGGGCGAGCATGCCTCCGGCCGGGCAGTGGTCCTGCATCAGCCGCCCCCGCCAGGCGGTGAGCCGCAGTCCGTCCTCCAGTGACAGGGCACCGGCCGCGTACAGGGCCGCGTACTCGCCGACGCTGTGGCCGAGCAGCAGGCCCGGTCGTATCCCGGCCGACCGCCAGACGTCGGACAGTGCCGCCTGATGGGCGAAGAGGGCGGCCTGTGCCGTCTCGGTGGGCCAGATGCCCTCCTCCGCGGTGAGGTCAGGCACGGTGAGATCAGGCACGGTGAGGTCAGGCGTGGTGAGCAGTCGTCCGAGCAGACTCCCCCCGAACTCCCGGGCGTAGAGCTCCTCGCACCGGTCCAGCGTGGCCCGGGCGGCCGGATGCGCGGCGTACAGGCCGTTCGCCATGCCGCGCCGGGCGCTGCCCTGCCCCGCGAACGCGAAGGCGACGGGGCCGAGAGGGACGGGTTCCGGGCGCTGGCCCTCCGCCGACTCCTTGAGCGCGCGGGCGAGTTCGCCCGCCGTACGGCCGACCGCCGCGAGGCGTACCGCACGGTGCGGCCTGCCGAGGGCCAGGGTGGCCGCCACGTCCCCGGCCGGGAGGTCCGGCCGGGACAGCAGCCGGTCGCGGAGCGCGGCCGTGAGCTCGTCGAGGGCCTCGGTGTCGTGGGCCGACACCGGGGCCAGGACGGGCAGTCGCGGCGCCGGGCGCACGGGTGCGGGCGGGGCCTCCTCCAGGACGACATGGGCGTTGGTGCCGCCGACACCGAGCGCGCTGACCCCGGCCCGGCGCGGCACGCCGGCCGGCACCTGCCACGGTCGCAGCTCCGTGGCGAGCGTCAACCGGCCACCCGACAGCGGAAGTTCGGGATTCGGGCTGGTCAGATGCGGCGTCGGCACCAGCGTGCGATTGCGCAGCATGAGGATCGTCTTGATGAGCCCGGCCATTCCCGCGCAGCTGTCGAGATGCCCGATGTTCGGCTTCACCGAGCCCACCGCACACGAACCGCCGCCGCCCTCGCCCAGCGCCCGTGCCAGCGCCGTGAGCTCCACCGGATCCCCGAGCCGGGTCCCGGTACCGTGCGCCTCCACGTACGAGATCGTCTCCGCGGGCACCTCCGCCCGGCGCAGTGCCTGGCGTACGACGTCCACCTGCCCTTCGACGCCGGGCGCGCTGAAGCCGACCTTGGCGGCGCCGTCGTTGTTGACGGCCGAGCCCAGGATCACCGCGTGCACGGTGTCGCCGTCGGCGAGGGCCCGGTCCAGGCGTTTGAGCAGCACGGCGGCCACCCCGTTGCCGCCGACGGTGCCGTCGGCCTCCGCGTCGAAGGCGCGACAGCGCCCGGTGGGGGAGAGGATCGATCCGGGGTGGGTGAGGTAGCCGGTCCGCTGAGGCAGGTGTACGGCGGCGGCACCCGCCAGGGCCAGGTCCGCCTCGCCGGTGAGCAGCGCCTGGGCCGCGAGGTGCACGGCGACCAGGGACGTGGAGCAGGCCGTCTGCACTCCGATCGCCGGGCCGGTGAGCCCCAGCCGGTAGGCGACGCGCGTGGCGAGGAAGTCGGGCTCCTGACCGATGGCCGTCTGCATGGCGGCGGCCGGGTCCGCCGCGTCGTACCCTGCCCCGGGCTCGGTTCCGGCCCCCGTCCCGGCTCCGGACGGCTGCTGGTGGTCGTAGAGGTTCATGCCCGAACCCGCGAAGACCCCGATCCGGACCCCGGGCGCGGTCGCCGCGTGGCCGCCGTCCTCCAGGGCCTGGTGACAGCACTCCAGGAACAGCCGGTGCGCGGGATGCGTGAGTCCGGCCTCCTTGGGGCTCATCCGGAAGAAGTCCGGGTCGAACTCCTCGACACCGTCGAGGATTCCGGCCGCGGGCACGCGGCCGGGTGCGCGGCGCTGCTCCGGGGTGAGGCCCGCCGCCGCGAGCTCCTCCTCGTCGAACACCCGGACGCTGTCCACGCCGTCCCGCAGATTCGCCCAGAACTCGTCCACCGACTGTGCGCCGGGGAAGCGCAACGACAGTCCGATGACGGCGACGCGGCGGTCGGGGGAGCCGTCGTCGCGCCGTGTCTCAGGGGCGGCGGCGGTCGTCGCGGGTCGGTCGGCGAGGTGTGCGGCGAGCGCGGTGACCGTCGGGTGCTCGAAGAAGGCCGTCTGGGCTACCGGCGTCCCGAGGCGTTCCGACACCCGGCTCCGTAACCGCACCAACAGGACGGATGTCAGGCCGAGTTCGTAGAACGGCACGTCCACGTCCACGTCCGTGCCCAGGTCGGCCGGGCGGCCCAGTACGGCGCCCAGTTCCTCCCGCAGCACCCGCGTCACCGTCTCCGAGCCTGTCTCCGAGCCCGAGCCCGAGCCCGTCTCCGAGCCCGAGCCCGAGCCCGTCTCCGAGCCCGAGCCCGAGCCCGTCTCCGAGCCCGTCTCCGAGCCCGAGCCCGAGCCCGAGCCCGAGTCCGAGTCCGAGCCCGGATCCGAGCCCGGGTCCAGGTCCGTGCGGAAGCCCCCGGCCACCAGCCGGCTCTGGAGCTCCGCGCGGCGTACCTTGCCCGCCGGTGTGCGCGGGAACTCGTCCGGCGGCACGGGCAGCACGTACGCGGCGGTGAGCCTGAGACGGGTGTACAGCGCCGCCTTCACCTCGGCCGCGATCCGCGTGTCCTCGACGGCGCCGCGGCTGACGAAGAACACCGCGATTTCCTCCGTGCCCCGCTCCGCGGACGGGATCCCGCACGCGGCCACCTCGCCCTGCCGGACCCCGTCGACGGCGGTGGCGGTCTCCTCCACCTCGTGGCAGTAGACGTTGTGGCCGTTGAGGATGATCAGGTCCTTGCGCCGGCCCGTGATGACGACCTGGCCGCCGTCGAGGAAGGCCAGATCGCCCGTGTCGAGCCAGTCCCGTCCGGCCGGGTAGGCGGCGGCGTCCGCCTCGGGGTTGCCGACGTAGCCGGGGGTGAGCCGCGCGGGCGAGTGGACCTGGAGGCGGCCGATGCGGCCCGGCGGGGCGAGGTCGCCGTGGTCGTCGACGATGCGGAGCGTGACGCCGTGCGCGGGCGATCCGGAGGCGACGAAGGTGACGCAGTCGGCGTCCGGGGTGTCCTCGCCGGCCCGGACCAGGTCGCCGCCCAGACTGCTCTTGAGCAGGCGGTGCACGGTGCCCGGCCGGTCGAGTCGGCCGTGGGTGACGGCCGTGACCGTCTCGGCCATGCCCCACACCGGGGCGATGTGGTCCTCGCGCACGCCGTACCGGGCCGTCGCGTCGAGGAAGCGGCGCAGCACCGGCAGCACGACCCGCTCGCCCCCGCACAGCAGCGACTTGAGGCCGCCCAGGTCCCAGCGGCCGACGGGCCGCTCGGCGAGCGCGTCCGCGACCAGCCGGTAGGCGAAGGTCGGTGCCCAGCCGTGCTGCGCGCGGTGGTCGTGGAGGAGGTCGAGCCAGCGCAGCGGGTCGGCGAGCACCCGGTCGGTGGGGGCGTGGACGTTGGTGCAGCCGGTGAAGACCGCGAGCAGGTGGTAGAGCAGGAACGCGCCGCTGTGGTCGAGGGGAAGCCAGTTCACCATCGTGTCGCCCGGGCGCACGTCGAGGATCCGCCGGCTGCTCGCCGCGAAGTCCGCGAGCCCCGCGTGGGTGAGCCGCGCCGCCTTCGGGACGCCGGTACTGCCGGAGGACAGCATCAGCAAGGCCGTGTCGGACGGGTCCGGCTCGGTGTGGTCCTCGGCGGGCGGGGCCTCCAGGCACTCCCGGGCGAGGGCGACCCGCGGGGCGGGCGTCGCGCGGCCGAGGGCCCCCGCACCGGGCTCGTCGGTCAGGACCAGCGGGTTCTCCCACAACGCGCAGGCCTGCCGGAGGCGTTCCGCGGCGGGAGAACCGGGCGCGGGGTGCTCGGCGATGGCCACCGGTAAGGCACCGCCGAGCACACACGCCCAGAAAGCGGGGAAGAACTCGGCCGGCGGCAGCCCGCACAGCACGACCGCGTCGCCGCGCCGCAGCCCGTGGGCCCGCAGGCCGGTGAGCATGCGGCGTGCCGCGTCCAGCAGCTCGGGATACGACCGTGAGCTCGTCGTGCCGTCGGCGGCGACGGTGACGACGGCTCCGGGAGCGGACCGGGCGGCGCCCAGCAGCGCCCGCACGGCGTCGACCGGATCGCCCTCGGTGCGCTCCGGTTCAGGACCCCGGCAGCTGGCCTGCCCCCGTAGACGTTCCATGTGTGCGCTCTCCCTTTTCTCCGCTGGTGGACGAACGGTCGGTGCCATGACGCGCGTCGCGCCGTCGTACGGTGAGCAGCAGCAGGACCAGCGCCCCGCACACCGCCGCCCCGTGGAAGGCGCCCACGACGGCCAGTGCGGGCAGGGCCTCCAGGGCCGCCGCCGCGGTCACCGTGCCGAGGGCGAAGCCGGACTGCTCGGCCGTGGCGGACAGTCCGAAGAGACGGCCGCGCTGCCGGTCGGGGGCCGCCTGGAGGCGTGAGGTGTAGACGATCTCGGTCCAGCCGTCGGCGAACCCCGCCGCCACGGCGGCCGCCATCAAGGCCGGGGCGGGCGGTCCGGTGAACGCGGCCACGAAGCAGAACGACATCGCGCAGGTGCCGACCGCGAAGGCGCGCTCGCCCCAGGACGCTGCGTGCGACCGGCGTTTGAGGATCTGGTGGGCCAGCATGGTGCCGACGGCCCACGCCGACCAGAACCAGGTCATGAACACCGCGGGGGAGGACGGGTGGGCCTCGTGCGCCGCCAGCGGGAGGGCGACGTTGTGCGACGCGGACGCCAGCGCGTCCAGACCCCGCAGCGCGATCATGCCGAGCAACGGCCCGGCGAGGCCCGCCACACGGCGCCGCAGCCACCCGCCACGGACCGGAGGGGGCTCGGCCTGCTCCCCGGTGCCCGCGTCGTCCGCCTGGTCGGAGTCCGTGCGCGGCCGGAGCACCAGCACCGCCGCCGCGGACACCGCGAAGCTCGCCGCGTTGACGCCGAAGGCGACACCGAAACCGCCGAGAGCGATGACCGGCGCGGCCGACGCGAAGCCCAGCACCGTGGCGACGGAACGGGCCGTGACCAGCACGCCGTTCGCCCGGGCCCGGTTCTGCTGTCCGACCATGACCGGGATCGCGCTGCGCAGGGCGACGTTGAACAAGGTGTTCCCCGCGCCCAGCACGGCCCCCGCCCCGAGCAGCACCCACAGCGCGGTGCCCGACGTCCCGAGCGCGAGCACGACCATGGCGAGGGTCTGGGCGACGTCCGTCGCCACCATGACGGTCCGGCGTCCGGCCCTCGCGGTCAGCGCCCCGGCGGCGAGCCCCGCCGTGACACCCGCCAGCAGCCGTACGGCCATCACCGCGCCCACACCCAGGGCCGTACCGGTGAGTTCGTACGAGAACAGGCTGAGCGCGATCAGGTTCAGATACGTCCCGTACGCCGACACCCCGTGCGCGGCCACCAAGGCCCAGAACCGCCGGTCCACCCCCGCCACCGGACTCCTCCCCATCGGCCGGATGCTCGATCATTGCAGAAGTGTTCGATCCTGTGGGAGGAAATTCGAGGTCCGGCATCCGGATTCCCTTTTCGATGTTCCCGCCGCGAACCCCCGGCCATGCATTACATTCGGACACAGAATGTAATCAGGCTTGTGCAGGTCAGCTACTTAGGGCTAGAGTCGGACCGATCACGGACCGAAATCCTCGGTGGGCTCCGGAGGCCCGAGGAGCTGGTTGAAACGTGAACGGGGAACGGGGGAAGTTCTCGATGGTCAGCATGCGTTCAAGTCCAAGACCCACCAGTATTCCGGAGGCGACCGGCCGCGCCTGGTGGTAGCGACGTGATCGGGTCGTTCGTAGACAAGTTCGCGGTCAATCGAAGCGGTGCCGGGCTGCTCCTCGTCGGATTCATCGACGCCACCGGAACGGGCCTTTATCTGGCCGGTTCGGCATTGTTCTTCACCAAGATCGTGGGTCTCAGCCCCGCCCAGGTGGGTTTCGGACTGTCCCTGGCCGGCATTCTCGGAATCCTCGGGCCCATTCCGTTCGGCAGACTGGCCGACCGGTGGGGTCCACGGCTGGTGCTGATGCTGCTGCACGCGTGTTGTGCGGTGGGGTTCGCCGCCTACTTCTTCGTCGACGGCTTCGTGTCGTTCCTCTGCGTCGTCGGCCTGCTGGGCGTCGCCGAGCAGGCGGCACGGCCCATGGGCCAGGCGCTCGTGGAACTGGCGGTCGGCACGGAACGGCGTGCCGAGATGGCCGCGAGAATGCGCGTCGTCTACAACGTCGGGTACACGGTCGGGGCCCTGCTCGCCGCGGTGGCCCTCCAGATCGGGACGCGCACCTCGTTCCTGGCCATGATGCTCGGCGACGCGCTCTCGTTCGCCCTGTCCGCCACGCTCCTGGCCTTCCTGAAGTTCCGGCCTCATGTGCGCACCCAGCGCAAGGGCAGCGGGCCGCGCCTGCTGTTCCCGGCCGTCCGGGACCGCTGGTACACGGCCGCCGCGGGGGTCAACGCCCTGCTGATGCTCCACATGGCGCTGCTCAGCGTGGGCGTCCCCCTGTGGATCACCCTGCACACCCGGGCACCGGACTCCCTGGTCGCCGTCCTGCTGGTCGTCAACACCGTGCTGGCCGTCCTCTTCCAGGTCCGCGTGGCACGCGGCACGGAGAAGGTCGCCGAGGGCGCCGCGGCCCTGCGCAGAGCCAGTGTCGTCCTGGCCCTGTGCTGCGCCTGCTTCGCCACCGCCGCGTACGCGGAGTCGACGGTGCTCGCGATCGCGATCCTGCTCGTGGCCATGATCCTGCTCACCGGCGGCGAACTGCTCCAGTCCGCGGGCCAGTGGAGCCTGTCCTTCGGGCTGGCGCCCAACCGGTCCCGAGTCGAATACCTCGCCACCTTCCACCTCGGATCCAGCGTCCAGGTGGCGGTGGGGCCGGTCCTGATGACGGTGGGCGTCATCGGCAACGGAACAGCCGGCTGGGCGGCACTCGCGGCGGTCTTCCTCCTGGCGGGCCTGTGCGTACGCCCGGTGGTCTCCGCGGCGGCCCGGCGCCCGCACCTGCGCGGCGAGGCACCGGACGAACCGGAACTCGGCGTCCGCAGTCAGTAACGCACCACCCCATTACCGAACGGCCACTGACCGGCGCGTGGCTTCGCCGTGCAGCCGTGCAATCGCGCCGATTCGGTTCCAGGCACCGGTGTCACACAACACCTAGGGGTACCCGCATGCGCAAGAACGACAGCCGCCCTTACGGCTGCATCGGTGTGGGAGTCGGGCCGGCCAATTTGAGCCTCGCCTCTCTCCTGCACGGCGACGAGAACATCTCCAGCCTTTTCCTCGAGCAGAAGGAGTACTTCGGCTGGCACGACGGTCAGCAACTTCCCGGCACCACGCTCCAGGTATCCATGCTCAAGGACCTGGTAAGTCTCGCCGACCCTACGAACCGATTCTCCTTTCTTTCCTATCTGCACGCCCACGGAAAGATCTACCACTTCATCAACGCGCAGTTCGACGCCATGCCGCGCCAGGAATACCGGAACTATCTGCGCTGGGCGAGCGAACAGAACGAGAACGTCGTCTTCAACGAGAAAGTGCTCTCCGTCGACTTCGACGGCACCTCGGGCGGCACCTTCGTCGTGGAGACCGACCGCCGGACCCTCACCGCCGACAACATCTCCGTCGGCATCGGCACCTCCCCGTGGGTCCCGCCGGTGGCGCCCCTGCTGCCGCGGGACGACCAGTTCCACGTCTGCGACGTCGTCGACAAGGGCCGCAACCTCGGCGGCAAACGGGTCTGCGTGGTGGGCGGCGGCCAGTCCGGAGCGGAGGTCTTCCTCGACCTGATCTCCCGGCCGGACGGCGAACGGCCGCGCCGGGTCGCCTGGGTCTCGCGCCGCCGCAACTACTTCCCGATGGACGACTCCCCGTTCACCAACGACTTCTACATGCCCAGCTACTCGGACTACTTCGCCCGCCTCGACCGCGCCACCCGCGAGCAGCTCAACGCCCAGTTGGTGCTGAGCAGCGACGGCATCTCCGAGGCGACGCTGCGCGAGGTGTACCAGCAGGTCTACGTGCACCGCTTCGTCGAGGGCGACCGGGACCTGGTCGCGCTGTACCCGGGCCACTCGGTCACCGAGGTCGAGCGGGGCGCCGTCGGCGACTGGTCCGTGGAGATCCGCAGCGGCGACCACCCGGGCACCGCCACCCGGTTCGAGACCGACGTCGTCATCTGGGCCACCGGATTCCGGCCCGCCACCCCGGCCTTCCTCGAACCGCTCGCCGGCCGGCTGGAGCGGGAGGGCGACGAGTACCGGATCGACGACAGCTTCGCCGTGCGCTGGGACGGCCCGGGCGACCGCAACATCTTCGTGCACAACGCGGCCCAGGGACAGCGCGGTCTCGCCGACCGCAACCTCAGCCTGGTCGCCTGGCGCAGCCGGCGCATCGCCGACCGGATGCGCGGCGTCCGCACCGACGAGCAGGCCGAGTCGTTCCTCGACTGGGCGCCCAAGTCGCACCCGTCCGAAGCGGCCCAGGGGGTGAGCGGATGAGCGACGCCGACATCGCCGTGGTCGGCGGCGGCATCATCGGCTGCCTCGTCGCCCACGAGATCACCCGGCGTGACCCGCGCCCGCGCGTCACGCTCCTCGACCGGGACGTCGTGGCCAGCGGCGCCAGCAGGCGATCGGCCGGGCTGCACTTCCCGCGCGGGGCGACCGAACGGGTCCGGCGGCTGTCCGCCCACAGCCAGGCCGCCTACGCCCGGCTCGCGGCCGAGGACCCCACGCTGCCCATCCACCCGCTGCCCCTGCACATGCTGGCGACCGACCCCGCCCACATCGGGCGCACCTACCTCACCACGGCCCGGCCGGCGCCCGCCGAACAGGTCCCCGGCGGTCTGGTCGCCGTACCCCCGGGCACCGGCGTGTGGACCGGGCAGGGCTGCCAGTACGCCGACGTCGGCGTACTCACCGAAGCGCTCGCGACGAGCCTGCGCCCTCGCCTCGCCCTGCGCGAGGCGACCCGCGTCACGGCGGTCGAGCCCGGCCCCCGCGACGTCACCCTGCACCTGTCCACCGGCGGCACACTGACCGCGTCCCGAGTGGTGCTCGCGCCCGGGCCCTGGCTCGCGGACCCCGCCTGGGCGTCACTGGTCGAGCCGCTCGGCGCCCGCGTCAAGAAGATCGTCGCCCTGCACGTCGACCGGGCACCCACCGAGGACGACGGCGTGATCGTCTTCGAGGACGAGGACGCCTTCCTCCTCCCGCTGCGCCACCGCGGCCACTGGCTGTTCAGCTACACCTGCCAGGAATGGGACGTGGACCCCGACGCCCTCGCCGGCGGACTGTCCGCCGCCGACCTGACTCAGGCGCACGCCTGCCTGAACCGGTACGCACCCGCGCTGGCCGAACGCACCACCTCGGGGCGGGTCTTCTGCGACGCCTACAGCCCCACGCGCGAACCGATCGTCCGGACGCTGGACGACGGCGGCCGGGTCGTGTTCGCGGGCGCCGCGGGCGGCTCCGGGTACCGGCTGGCGCCCGCCCTCGCCGCAGAGACCGCCGATCTCCTGCACATCGCCCCGGGAGGCACGGGACACCCCGGCCACCCGGGCCCGACGGGACGAAGGACCGCAGCGTGAAGATCACCCACTACGAACCGGGCGCGCTGTCCGCCGCGTTCGGCATCGACATGAGCTCGGTCGAGGGCTTCGGCCCCGGAGCCGGCTGGGGCCGGGTGCCCGCCGGCGGTGCGAGCGACGCGCACCAGCACGACGAGACGGAGGTCTTCGTCATCGTCCAGGGCACCGGCGACCTCGTCGTGGACGGCGAGCGCACTCCGGCCGCCCCCGGCACCGTTGCCATGTTCGAGCCGTTCGAGACCCATGTCATCGAGAACACCGGCAGCGACGACCTGCTCTTCTTCGACCTCTACTGGCGCGACCCCGCTCACGCGGCGCGGGCCGCCGCGGCCGATGCCGCCGACCGCAGGCGGTTCGGCGCGCGGCCGGTGTTCGTCTTCTCCACCCCGCCCACCCCCAACGGCGACCTCCACCTGGGCCACCTGTCCGGCCCCTACCTCGGTGCCGACGCGTTCGTCCGCTTCCAGCGCATGAACGGCGTCCAGGCCTGGCATCTGACCGGCAGCGACGACTACCAGAGCTACGTCGCCGAGCGCGCCCGGCGCGACGGGCGCGAACCGGCCGAGACGGCCGCCCACTTCTCGGCGGAGATCGCCGCGACCCTCGCGCTGATGGACATCCGGCCCGACCAGTACACCGTCACCGACGCCGACCCGTCCTATCCCGACGGACTGCGGGCGTTCTTCACCCGTCTGGTGGACTCCGGCTCCGTGAACCCGCGCAGCACACCCGCGCTGTTCGACGCCGAGACCGGCGCCTACGTGTACGAGGTCGACGTCTCCGGCGGCTGCCCCGGCTGCTCGGCGCCCACCAGCGGCAACATCTGCGAGGAGTGCGGCGAACCCAACGTGTGCGCGGACCTCACCGACCCGCGCACCCGGCGCACCGGCGAGCCCCCGCGCCGCGCCGACCTCGCCCGCTACTGCCTGCCGCTGCATGAGTTCCGCGACGACCTCGCCGCCCACCACGAACTGGGCCGCGTCCCGGTCCGGCTCCGCGAACTCGCCCACCGCGTACTGTCCGGCGCCCGGCTCGACCTGCCGGTCACCCACCCCTCCGGCTGGGGCGTGAACCCCGCCGAGACCGGCGCCGACGGGCAGGTCATCTGGGTGTGGCCGGAGATGTCGTACGGATTCCTGCACGGCATCGAGGCGCTCGGCCGCGGCCTCGGCAAGGACTGGAAGGCCGCGGCGCCGCAGCAGGACTGGAAGATCGTCCACTTCTTCGGCTACGACAACAGCTTCTACCACTCACTGCTCTACCCGGTGCTGTACAAGCTGGCCTTCCCGGGCTGGGAGCCGGACATCGACTACCACGTCAACGAGTTCTACCTGCTGGAGCACCAGAAGTTCTCCACCAGCCGCGGGCACGCGGTGTGGGGCAAGGACGTCCTGACCGCCGACAGCGTCGACGCGGTCCGCTTCTTCCTCGCCCGCACCCGCCCCGAGGGACGGCGCACCAACTTCGACCCCGCCGCGTACGAATCGGCCCTCGCCGACACACTGATCGGCACCTGGCAGCGCTGGCTGGGCGACCTCGGCAGCCGCGTCGACGCGTGGTACGACGGACAGGCACCCGACGCCGGGGTCTGGACGCCGGAACACACCGCGTTCCTCGCCCGGCTCGGTGTCCGCCTCGCGGCTGTCACCCAGAGCCTCGGGCAGGACGGCTTCTCGCTGAACCAGGCGGCGGACGAACTGCACGGCATCGTCGAGGACACCGTCCGCTTCACCGCACGCGAGTACCTCCTGACCGGCCCCGCCGAGAAGGACCGTACGCGCACCGCGCTCGCGCTGGAGCTGGCCGCGGCCCGGCTGCTCGCCCGGTGCTCCGCCCCGGTCATGCCCCGGTTCGCCGGCCGGCTGGCGGCGGCGCTGGGGCTGACCGGCCCGGAGGTCTGGCCCGCCACGCCCGAACTGCTGCCCGCCGGTACGAAGGTGTCCCTCAGCGACGCGGTGTTCTTCCGCGCCACCGACGAGAAGGCCACGTCCGATGACTGACCCCTCGGCCGCACCGGCCGGCGACGTCACCGACGTCGTCAACACCCTGGCCCTCCACCCGTGCGCCGACACCCGGCACCGTTTCCATTACCGCGGCCCGGGCGGTGAGGTCCGCTCCCTCACCCTGGCCGAGCTCGACGCCCGGGCCCTCAACGTGGCACGGCATCTGCACGCCCTCGGCGTCCGGCCGCGGGACCGCGTCGGCATCCTCGCGCCCAACAGCCTCGCCTGGGTGCTGCTCGACCTCGCCCTGATCAAACTCGGCGCGGTCACGGCCGGTTTTGAACCGGGTCGGTTCGACCCTGAGCGGTTGCCGGGTGACTACGGGCTGAAGCTGCTCTTCGCCGAGGTGGAGGGGGCGGCGGAGACCGGCGCCCTGCGCGACATCGGCACGGTCGACGGCTGGGCCGAGGACTTCGCCCCCGACACCCTGCCCCGGTACCACGAGGGCTACGACCCGGCCGACATCCTGGCCGTCAAGTTCACCTCGGGCAGCACGGGCGTCCCCAAGGGCCTGGAGGCCACCGTCGCCAGCGTCAACAGCTCCCTGCACGAGGTGCAGCGGATGTTCGCCCACGGCGACGGCGACAACCTGCTGGTCTTCCTCGGCAACTGGTTCCTCCAGCAGCGCTACTGGATCTACTCGGCGCTGGCGCACGGCCACGACGTCACGCTCGCCCGGATCGACGACGCCCTCGACACGGCCCGGCGCACCCACCCCACCGTCGTCATGGGCGTGCCCGGCTTCTACGAGGAGATCCGCGAACGCCTGGAGGCCATGGAACTGCCCGCCGACCCCGGCAAGCGCAAGGAGATCCTCCAGGCGGAGTTCGGCGGCCGGGTCCGCTACCTGTGGACCGGCTCCGCCCCCGCGAGCCAGGCGGTGCTGGAGTTCTTCAACGACGGCGGCGTGCCGCTCTACGAGGGCTACGGCCTCAACGAGACCTGCATCGTGGCGAAGAACCACCCCGGCGCCTTCCGCCTGGGAAGCGTCGGCAAGGTACTGCCGAACAAGACGGTCCGCTTCGACCGGGACGGCGTCCTCATCGTCGGCAGCCGCCACCCCGTCAACCACCGCTACACCTGGTGCGCCCCGGGCACCAACGAGAAGATGTTCCTGCCCACCGGCGAGGTGCGCACCCACGACATCGGCCACCTGGACGACGACGGGTTCCTCTTCATCCACGGCCGGGTGGACGACGTCCTGACGGTGAGCAGCGGCTACAACGTGCTCGCGCCCCTCGTCGAGGAACGCCTGCGCACCCACCCCGCGATCCGCGACTGCGTGCTCTATGGCAACGGCAGGGAGTTCCTGACCGCCGTCATGTCGCTGTCGTCGCCCAGCCCTGGCCCCGGCCTCGGCCCCGCCGAGCTGAGCCGCCACGTCGCCGGGGTCAACGAGGAACTGCTGCCCGACCAGCGCGTCCACGCCGTGGTGATCGCCACCGAGCGCTTCTCCACCGCGAACGGACTGCTGACCGGCCAGCTCAAGCCCAAGCGGCGAGCCGTCCACGAGCGGTACGCACGGGAGCTGTCGGATGTCTACGGGGGCCCCGCCCCCGGTCCGTCGGCCGAGCGTCCCCTGGTGGTCGTCGCGACAGAGCCGACACCGAGGAGTACAACGTGAGCTGGAACGACCTGCCGGACGCGGTGCTGTCCAACTCCAGGGTCGAACTGCGGCGGATCCGCGTCACGGACCGCGCCGACCTCGAACGCGTCGTCTACGACGAGGAGATCTGGCGTTATTTCGTCACCAGGATCGCGACACCGGCCGACCTCGACACCTTCCTCGAGACCGCCATCAAGGACACCCTGAGCGGCACACGGATCGTGTTCGCGATCGTCGACCGCGACAGCGGCCGCATCATGGGCAGCAGCGCCTACGGCAACCTGGCGCCGGCGGACCGCCGTCTGGAGATCGGCTGGTCCTGGGTCGCCACCGCCGCCCGCCGCACCGGCATCAACCGGGCCGCGAAACTCGCGCTGCTCGACCACGCCTTCGACGTCCTGGAATGCGAGCGCGTCGAGTTCAAGACGGACGTGCTCAACACCGTCGCCCGCACCGGCCTCGCCACGCTCGGCGCCCGAGAGGAGGGCGTGCTGCGCAGCTTCAACTACATGCCGGGCGGCCGGCGCCGGGACGTCGTCTACTACAGCATCCTGCGCGACGAGTGGCCCGCCCTGCGCAAGGAGCGGTTCGCCGCGCTCACCGACGGAACCGGGGTCTGACCATGCCCCTCCACGACCACGGCACACCGCCCGCCGCGACCCTCCCGCATGCCGAGGACCTCTTCCTGCACGCGGCCGGCCAGCGCCTGGCGGCGACCAGGATCGACGCGCCCGACGGCGCCCCGCCCGACGTGGTGCATCTGCACGGCTTCGGCACCACCGCCTCCCGGCACGCCGTCCGCTACCTGCTGGACGACCTGGCCGGACACGGGCACTCCTCGCTGACCTTCGAGTTCTCCGGCAACGGGGAGAGCACCGGCGAGCTGGAGCAGACGACCCTGCGGCAGCGACGGAACGAGTCCCTGGCGGCGGCCCGGCTGCTGGCCGAGGACCGGCGCCCCGTGCTCATCGGCACCAGCATGGGTGCCCACCTGGCCGCTTGGACGGTGCCCGACCTCCGGCCCCGTGCCCTGGCCCTGTTCTGCCCCGCCGCCTATCCGGACAGCGAGGCCGACGTCCGCTTCGGCCAGGAGCGCGCCAGGCCCGGCCCCTACGCCGACTCACCGGCCTTCGCCGGGATCCGGGAGTTCGACGGCGACCTGCTGATCGTCGCCGGCGACCACGACCAGGTGGTGCCCGGGTCCGTGATCGACGCCTATCTCGCCCACTCCGTCAAGGCCCGCTCCCGGCGGCTGATCCGGCTCGACTGCGACCACTTCATCCACCGCCGGCTGCCCGACCGGGCGGAGCGGCGGCGCGAGGTGCTGGGGGCCCTTCGCGCACTCGTCACCGACAGCCTCCGTTGACCACCGACCGGCGGACCGTCCGCCGCACATCCGGGGAGGAAACCGTGCACACCGAGCCCAACATCCTGAGGCGGCACGACCTCGAAAGCCTGGCGGCCGTCGAGCGCGCCTTCCACACCGGCCCGCTCTCCGCGGCGGTCGGGCACGCCCCGCAACTGGAGCGGCGCAGCGGACTCACGCCCGAGGAGTTCGTCCGTGAATACCGCGGCCCGCAGCGCCCCGTCGTCCTGGAGAACCACGTCGCCGACTGGCCGTCCGTACAGACCTGGTCCTTCGACCACCTCGCCGACCGCGTCGGCGACGTCCGGGTCGTCGTCGACAGCTACAACACCAAGGCGGCCCGGGAGGCGACCGTCGCCGAGTTCGTCCACCTGCTGAAGGAGAACCGGCACGAGGGCGCGACGCCGATCTACCTCCAGGAGTGGTACTACCAGACCACCGCTCCCGAACTGGCCGCGGACATGCCGGAGATGGAGATCGCCCGGTACGACTTCCGGCGGAACCTGTACGGCGACGCGGCCTCCACCAACCACCAGCTGTGGCTGGGACAGCAGGGCGGCGTCACCCGGCTGCACCAGGACTCGTACACCGTCGACGTGATGCACGCCCAGATCGTCGGCGAGAAGCTGTGGTACGTCATGGGCCCCGACGCCGTCCTGCACGAGGACACCGAGGCGGACTGGACCCGGCTGGTCGAGGCGCCCGAGACCCAGCTGGCGCGATTCGTGCTGAAGCCCGGCGACGTGCTCTACCTGCCGGCCAACTGGTACCACCGCATCGAGCTGCTGAGCGACTCCATCGGCCTGGGCCGCAAGTGCCTGGACGAGATCAACCTCCAGGCGCACATCCGCCAGCGCATGACCGAGCTGCTCGCCCTCGCCCTCAACCCCGAGGAGGTCAGGCGGACGCACCCCGAGCTGTTCGACGTGGTGCTGATGCGCAGCCGCGCCTGGGCGAATCGCATGGGCATCGACCTGTCCAGGCTGCGGCCGTAGCCGCCGTAGAGTCCCTTCACGTCCAGTTCTTCACGTCCGGTTTCTTCACGTTCCTACGACGAGGGTCGAGGCGATGGCGCAGAAGCACGTGCTGCTGGTCGGCGGGCCGGGCAGCGAACTCGACAAGCTGGACCGGCTCGGGGTCCGCTTCTCCATGATGCAGATCCCGGAGCGGGTCGCCGCCCGGCAGTACACGAGCGCGGCCCACTACGCGGTGCTGGACTACCGGGACCTCGACGAGGTCCTGGCGGTGGCCCGCGCGTGGCACCGCGTCGACCCCTTCGACGCGGTCGCCTCCTTCACCGAGTACGGGCTGCACCCGGCCTCCCGGGTCGCCCGGGAGCTGGGCATCGCGGGGGACAACCTGACCGCGGTGGAACTGACCCGGGACAAGGCGCGCACGCGCGAGCTGCTCGACCGGCACGGGCTCAGTCCCGTACGGCACCGGCTGTGCGCCGGCGTCGAGGAGGCCCGCGCCTTCCTGCGGGAGCTCGGCGGCGGCCCGGTCGTGCTGAAGCCGCGCGACGGCGGGCTCAGCGAAGGGGTGTACCTGGCGGCGTCCGAGGAGGAACTCGCCGAGCGGTGGGAGTGGTCGCGCCGGGCCGCGGACGGGCCGCTGCTCGTGGAGGAGTTCCTCACCGGGCCGGAGTTCAGCGTCGAGTCCGTCTCGGTGGGGGGCCGGCACGAGATCGCGGCCGTCACCGAGAAGGTGACGACCGACCTGCCCCGCTTCGTCGAGACCGGGCACCAGGTACCGGCCCGGCTCGACGACGCGTCCCGGACGGCGGTCGAGGAGCTCGTGACGCGGTTCCTCACCCTCGTCGGGCAACGGGACGGCCCGGTCCACACGGAGCTGCGGCTCACCGCCTCAGGGCCGAGGCTCATCGAGGCGCAGACACGGGTCGGCGGCGACCAGATCTGGGAGCTGTGCGAGCTGGTGAGCGGAGTCGACCTGATGGCGGAGACGTTCGCCGCGCTGCTCGGCCTGCCCCGCCCGCCCCGCACTCGCGTGGCGGGCGGCGCCGCGATCCGTTTCTTCTCCTACGAGAACGTCCGGATCCTCGGCGTCGACGGCCTCAGCGAGGCCCGCACCGCCCCGGGTGTGCTGAGGCTCCTCTGCACACTCGAACCGGGCCAGGAACTGGGCCCCCTCACCTCGTCCACGGCCCGCCAGGGGTACGTCCTGTGCACGGGCGCGGACACGGCCGGGGCGATGGCGGCGGCGGAACGGGCACACGACCTGGTCAAGGTGGTGACGCAGCCGCTCTGACCGGGCAGGGGTGACCGGGGCGGTCAGCTCCGCGAGGCAAGCGACCGCTCCGTCACCCGCTCCAGGTGCCGGGTGAACACCTCCCGCGCCTCCGGCGTCAGCGTCCGCAGCGCCAGCAGTGCCGTGATGACGACATCACAGAGCTCCGACCGCACGTCGTCCCACGTGTGGGTCACGCCCTTGCGCGGGTTCTGGCCGGTCGCGCCGATCACCGCCTCGGCGACCTCCCCGACCTCCTCGGACAGTTTCAGGATGCGCAGGAGCATGTCCTCACGGCCCTCGACCGGGCGGTTGGTGTCGAGCCATTCCGACAGGGCGTCGACGGCGGCCCACAGGTCGGGCGCGGGCGGTGTGTGATCGCTCATGGGCGGGAGCCTGCCACGTGGGTCTGACAACGCCCCGGGCCGCCGTCCTACTCCATGTAGTCCTCGTCGAACAGCGGGTCCTGCTCGCCCTCCTTCGCCTGGCGCAGCCGCTTGGCGCGCGCCCCCACGACCAGCGCCGTCCCGGCCGCCGCCGCCGCGAACGCCGCCGGGATCATCCAGCCCCGGTTCACCGCGTGCCCGAGCACGTGGTCCAGGGAGATCCGTCCGGGGCCGGTGACGGCCAGGCCGGCCGCCGTCAGGCCCAGGGTCGCCGCGTACTCGTAGCCGCCGCTCTGGTTGAAGAAGCCGTTCGGGGTGTGCACCGCGGCCGCACCGGCCATCGCGCCGGCCGCCGCCGCGCCCGCGGCCGGCGTGGCGAGCCCCAGGGCCAGCAGCGTGCCGCCGCCGGTCTCCGCGAGGCCGGCCGCCGTCGCGCTGGCCTTGCCGGGTGCGTAGCCCACGGACTCCATGAACTGCCCGGTGCCCTCGATGCCGTGCCCGCCGAACCAGCCGAACAGTTTCTGCGTGCCGTGTGCGGCCAGCACCCCTCCGGTACCCAGTCGGAGCAGCAGCAGGCCCAGATCACGTCGGTCGTATGCGGTCACGATGACTCCTGAGAGGTCAGCAGGGACAGGTCCCCTCCCGCGTTTCCACCGTCGCACTCCTGACACCCGACGACATCCGGCGGACCCGCCCAGGACGCCGTTCGGGTGGTCCGGGTGGCGGGCTCCGGTGGCCGGTACGAGGCTGGCTCGCATGACGATTCAGACCACGCGCCTCAGCGATCCGGCCGTCCGCGCCTTCGTGACCGCCGTGAACAACCACGACCGCGAGGGGTTCATGGCGCTCCTCGCGCCGGGCGCGACCATGGCGGACGACGGCTCCGACCGCGACCTCGCCGACTGGGTCGAGCGGGAGATCTTCTCGACACACGGCCACATCGAGGTCGACAACGAGTCCAACGGCGGCCGTGCCCTGATCGCCCGCTACGCCAACGACACCTGGGGCGAGATGCGGACCCGCTGGAGCTTCACCGTGGACGACGACGGCAGGATCTCCCGCTTCGAGACCGGGCAGGCCTGACGCGACAGGCCGAAGCGGCAGTCGTTCCACGCACCGGTGCGTACCCCGCGGTCCCACGCGGGATCCACCCCCACCCGGTGCCGTGGAACGACTGCCGCCTCCCCCCCCTGGATGTGGCTCGGATACGGCCGACGGAAGCCCTCTGCTCCAAGTGTGAAGCTTTGGTGTAGGAGAGTTGAGCATATGTGGCCGACCGGCCGCAATGGTGCGGATGTTCAAATTCCGCTTGTGCACGTTGACGAGTTGACGACCACGGGCGTGGCTCAGCCGCGCCCCACGTACGGCATCGCCGTCGCCAGTACCGTCGCGAACTGCACGTTCGCCTCCAACGGCAGCTCCGCCATGTGCCGCACCGTGCGGGCCACGTCGGCGACGTCCATCACCGGCTCCGGGGCGACCTCCCCGTTCGCCTGCACGGCTCCCGTCTCCATACGGGCCGTCATGTCCGTCGCCGCGTTGCCGATGTCGATCTGCCCCACGGCGATCCCGTACGGCCGCCCGTCCAGCGACAGCGACTTGGTCAGGCCGGTCAGCGCGTGCTTGGTCGCAGTTCCTCGACCGGAACCCCGCCGGGCCCGAACGTGCCCGCGTTGTTGAACAGCAGGTCGACCCGCCCGAACCGCTCGACGGTGGCGGCGAAGAGGGCCGTCACGTCCTCGGGCCGTGAGACGTCCGTCCGTACGGTGAGAACCGCGCCCCCGGGGACCAGGGCCGCCGTCTCCTCCAGGGTCTCCACGCGCCGCCCCGCCGGCGCCACCGACCAGCCCGCGCGCAGCAGTTCCACCGCGACCGCCCGGCCGATGCCGGAGCCCGCCCCGGTCACCACCGCGATTGCATCTTCCTCGGCATTCATGGGCCCGCAGCGTACGGGAGGCTCCGCCATGCGGAACTCATCCCTCCGTCACGTTCGACGTCCTTCGTGACGGAGGTGGGGGAGCAGGGCCTCAAGCCGGCGTGAGCTCCGGCTCGCCCGTCTCGTCGGGGTAGCGGACGCCGACCTGGTTCCGGATCGCGTCGAGCGTCCGCATCACGGCGAGCGTGCCGTCGAGCGGGACGAGCGGGGACTCGGTCTCGCCGGCCCGCAGGGCGCGCATCACCTCGGCGGCCTCGTGCCGCAGGCTGTTGCGGGGACCGTCCGCCGGGTCGGCCGTGAACTCCTCGGGGTCACGGCCGTCCCGGTGCAGCACGAAACGGTCCGGGAAGAAGAAGCCGTTCGGAATGTCGATACGGCCCTGCGCGCCGGTGACCGAGGCCGAGGTGGCCGTACCGCCGACGATGGAGCAGTGCACGGAACCGAGAGTGCCGCCCTCCCAGGAGAGCAGGGCGCCCGTCTGGAGGTCCACGCCCTCCTCCGAGAGCACCGCTCGCGCCGCGACGTCCGACGGCTCCCCGAGCAGCAGGTGCGCGAACGACACCGGGTACACGCCGAGATCGAGCAGCGCGCCCCCGCCCAGCGCCGGGTTGCGCAGCCGGTGCGACGGCGGGAACGGCCCCGCCAGCCCGAAGTCCGCCTGCACACTGCGCACCTCACCGATCGCGCCGTCGTCCACCAGCGACTTCAGCCGCCGCACCAGCGGATTGCAGTACATCCACATCGCCTCCATCAGGAAGCGCCCGTGTTCCCGCGCCAGCGCGACGAGTTCCTCCGCCTCCCGCACGTTCAGCGTGAACGGCTTCTCGCACAGCACGTTCCGCCCGGCCGCGAGACACAGACCGGCGGCGGTCCGGTGGGCCGTGTGCGGGGTGGCGACGTAGACGACATCGATGTCCTCGTCCTGCGCGAGCGCGTTCCAGTCGCCGTACGCCCGGGGTATCCCGAACCGCTCCGCGAACGCCTTCGCCGACTCCTGCGAGCGTGAGGCCACCGCCACGACCTCCGCGTCGGGCAGGTCGATCAGATCCGCGGTGAACGCCGCCGCGATCCCTCCGGTCGCCAGGACCCCCCACCGCACCGTGTCCGCCGTCATTCCCGTCCCGCCTTCACCTTGTGACCCCGAGCAGTCCGTACGAGCTGAGAGCATAGGTGCGATCGAATCGAACAGGGAGGGACTCATGCCCGAGGGTGGGGCGTCCATATCGAACACCACACAGGGGACCGCGGCCGGGGCGGAGCGGCCCGTCCGCGCACCGCACCGCACCGGGCTCCTCGTCACCTTTCTCCTCGGCGGCCTGACGGCCGTACCCCCGCTGGCGATGGACATGTACCTCCCGTCGCTGCCGGAGGTCACCCGCTCCCTGCACGCCCCCGCCGCGACCGTCCAGCTCACCCTCACCGCCTGCCTGGCCGGCATGGCCCTCGGCCAGCTCGTCGTCGGGCCGATGAGCGACCGCTGGGGCCGCCGCCGCCCACTGCTCGCCGGGCTCGGCGTCTTCGTCGTCGCCACCGTCCTGTGCGCCCTCGCGCCCACCGTCGAACTCCTGGTCGCCTTCCGGCTGGCGCAGGGACTCGCCGGTGCCGCCGCGATCGTCATCGCCCGGGCCGTGGTCCGCGACCTCTACGACGGCATGGCCATGGCCCGCTTCTTCTCCACCCTCATGCTGATCTCCGGCGTCGCCCCGATCGTCGCGCCGCTGATCGGCGGGCAGATCCTGCGCGTCACGGACTGGCGGGGCGTGTTCGTCGTCCTCACCTTCATCGGCCTCGCGATGGGGGCCCTGGCCTGGACGAAGCTGCCCGAGACGCTGCCGCCCGCCGAGCGCCACAGCGGCGGCGTCGGCGAGGCCCTGCGCGCGATGCGCGGCCTGCTCGCCGACCGCTCCTTCGCCGGCTACATGCTCACCGGCGGCTTCGCCTTCGCCGCGCTGTTCGCCTACATCTCCGCGTCCCCGTTCGTCATCCAGGAGATCTACGGAGCCTCCCCGCAGACGTTCAGCCTGCTGTTCGGCGTCAACTCGGTCGGGCTCGTCCTCGTCGGCCAGATCAACGGCAAGATCCTGGTCGGCCGGGTCAGCCTGGACCGGGTGCTGGGGATCGGCCTGACGATCGTCATCACCGCCGCGATCGCGCTGCTCCTGATGTCCACGGGCGTGTTCGGTGAGGTCGGTCTCACGCCCGTGGCCGTCGCGCTGTTCGTCCTGATGTCGGCGATGGGCATCACCCTGCCCAACACGCAGGCCCTCGCCCTGATGCGCACCAAGCACAACGCCGGCTCCGCGTCCGCCCTGCTCGGCACGTCGTCGTTCCTCATCGGCGCGATCGCCTCCCCGCTCGTCGGCGTCGCAGGCGAGGGCACCGCCGTCCCGATGGCCGTCGTCCAACTGGCCGCCGCGCTGGTGGCACTGGCGTGCTTCATGGGAATGTGCCGACCGTGGCAGGCCCGCGCGAGCGTGGAGGGAGTGGACAGCTGAGCGCACCGAGACTGCGCGACGGCACACCGGAACGGGCCGGACTCGATCCGGCGGAGCTGCGTCACCTCGTCCGGGAGGTCCACGTCCTCACCACCGGCACCCGCCCCTGGGCGCCGGGCGCGGTCCTGGTCGTGGGACGCGGCCCGGTGATCGCCGTCGAGGAGGCGGCGGGCTGGGCCGTGCGGTACTCCGCCTACGACGAGGACACCGACGCCGGTGTGGAACTGCCCGTCGAGGACCGCGTCCCCATGACCGTCGGCACACCCTTCGACCTGGCGTCCCTCACGAAGCTGTTCACCTCCGTCGCCGCCGTCCAGCAGCTGGAGCGCGGCACCCTGGGCATCGACGCGAAGGTGGGCGCCTACCTGCCCGACTTCACGGCCGCCGCCCGGCACGGCGTCACCGTGCGGCACCTGCTCACGCACACCTCGGGACTGCGCCCCGAACTCCCGCTGTACGACTGCCCCGACGCCGCGGCGAGGCTGGCCATGCTCCAGTCGGAGCCCCCGGTCGGGGCGCCGGGCACGTACCGTTACTCCGACCTGAACATGATCCTCCTCCAGCACGTCCTGGAACGCGTCACCGGCCGCACCCTCGACGTCCTCGTGCGCGACGGCATCACCCGGCCGCTCGGTATGACGGCGACGGAGTTCGGGCCGTGCCCCGGGGCGGCGGCGACAGAAGACCAGCGGCGGCCCTGGGCCAAGGCGGACCGGGGGATGCTGCGGGGCGAGGTGCACGACGAGAACGCGTGGGCGCTCGGGGGCGTGGCGGGCCACGCGGGCCTGTTCTCGACGGGCCGGGACCTCGCGGTGTTCTGCCGCACCCTGCTCGCCGGAGGCTCCCACGGGCCCGCCCGCATCCTCGGCCCGGACTTCGTCGAGCTGCTGTTCACCCCGCCCGGCCTCGGCTTCTCCCTGGACCAGCCGTGGTTCATGGGCGACCTCGCCGGTCGCGGCGCGGCGGGCCACACGGGCTTCACGGGTACGTCCCTCGTCCTCGACCCGGCGACGGACACGTTCCTGATCCTTCTGACGAACGCGGTCCATCCCCGCCGCAGACGCCCGGACAACGAGCCCCGGGCCGCGGCGGGGTCGAGGGTGGCTCGGGCGGTGCGGGGGATGTGAGAGAGCCCTCGATCAGGTCCGCGCCACTTCCCGCGACACCTCCCGCTAAGAAGGCTAATTCTGCGTCTCTCCATGTGGACAGGGCGTAGTCATTACCTGGTGGTTGTGTAATGTGAGCTACGATGGTTCACGGGGATTGAAGTACTGGCGGGGGGTGGCCGCGTGCTGTCGTCGCGTGTCGATAAGCTGCGGTTCCGGGTATTGGGTCCACTGGAAATATGGGCGGGCGGTAAACGGCTACAGCTGACCGCGCCGCGGCTTCAGGTCACTCTGGGAACGCTATTGCTGAAGCCGGACCGCATTGTATCCGTGGAAGAGCTGGCGCACAGTATCTGGGAGGGGCGATTACCGGCCGATCCCGCAAATCAGATCGCCGTCTGCATCTCCAAGCTCCGCGGCAGGTTTCAGCGGACACGGACCGTCGGTGACCTGATCGTGACGCAGCCGCCCGGTTACCTCCTGACCATGAAGGAGGCCGAGCTGGACACGCAGCGTGTCCAGAACCTCAAAGCGGAGGCCGACGAGTTCACAGCCGCCCGGGACTACGCCGAGGCGGTCTCCTGCCTCGAGCGGGCGCTCGGGCAGTGGCGCGGCCCGCTGCTCGCGGGCATCACCCGGCAGGCCTGGCGCGCCGAGGCCCGAGTATGGGAAGAGACGCAGGCGGCGCTGCAGGTCAAGAAGGCGGAACTGCAACTCGAGCTCGGGCAGTACGAGTCGGTGATCGCCGAGCTGTCGGCCTTCCTGCCGGAGCGTCCGTTCCTGGAGAGGCCGCGGGCCCAGCTCATGACCGCCTTGTACCGGTCGGGCCGGCAGGCGGACGCGCTCCGCCTGTACCGTGACACCTGCCGTCTGCTCGACGAGGCGCTCGGCATAGCGCCTGGCGCCGAACTCCAGCAACTGCACCAGGAAATCCTCAAGGGAGCCCTGCCGCCCGGCTCCGAGAGCGCGCTCACCGCGCACACCGCGAACACGGCGCACATTTCGCATGCCGCGCCCGCGACGCTGTCGCCGTCCCCCGCCCCGTCGCCGTCTCCGGCGCCGTCCCCCGTCGGGCCGTGTCTGCTCCCCAGCGACATCGGTGAATTCGTCGGCCGGGACCAGGAGATGGCCAACCTGGTCGAATCTCTGAAACCCAAGGGCAGAAACGTTCCTATCGTTGAATTGGTGGGCGCGGGCGGCACGGGCAAGACGACCCTTGCCATTCATGTCGGGCATCGGCAGCGAGTCAACTTCCCGGACGGTCAGCTCTATATCGATCTGCGCGGGCTCGACAAGGACCCGGTCATGCCGGAGGAGGCCCTCGCTCGATTTCTCCGGGAGATGGGAATACCGGGACCCGACATTCCTGACGGGCTGGACCAGCGTGCCGAGAAATTCCGGGCGCTGCTGACGGACAAGCGCGTTCTCATCATTCTGGACAATGCCTCCGAAGCCAATGGGATCCGCCCCCTGCTGCCCGGAACGGACCGGTGTGCCGTCATCGTCACCAGTCGGTCCAGGGTCGCCTCGTCCTTCTCCGCGCAGGTCGTGGAACTGGGCGGGCTCCCCATGGAACAAGCCCTGGAACTGCTGTACCGCAGCGCCGGGCGCGAGCGGTCGGCCGCCGAGCAGGGTGCCGCCCGCCAACTGGTCGAGTACTGCGGCCACCTGCCGCTCGCGGTGGGCATCGTCGGCGCCAAGCTCGCCGCCAAACCGCACTGGACGATGCACCGGGCCGCGCAGCGGCTCGCCGACGAGAGGCGCAGGCTCGACGAACTGGAGCACGACAGCCTGACCGTCCGCAGTACCTTCGAGCTCTCCTACAACGGCATCAGCGCCGACGCCCAGCTGCTCCTGCGCCGTCTGTCGGTGCTCGCCGCGCCCGACTTCGCGGACTGGTTCGCCCGGCATCTGGTGGGCCTGGACTGGAGCGAGGCCGAGAACCTGGTCGAGGAGCTGGTGGACGCCCGGCTCATCGAGGTGATGGGGCGGGACCGGGCGGGCCAGCTCCGCTACCGCCTCCACGACCTGGTCCGGCTGTTCGGCTCCGAACGGGCCGACGGCGAACCGGAGTCCCAGCGCCGCGACGCGGTCGCCCGCACCGCCCGCGCGGCTCTCGCCCGGGCCGATGTGGCGCACCGCACGGTCTGCGGCGGTGACTACACCGTCGTACGCAGCGGTGCGGCCGTCCCCGGGAGCGAGTGCGGCTTCGCCAAGCACGAGGACGTCGATCCCCTGCGCTGGTCCGAGGTGGAGCGCACCACCCTGACCACCATGGTGCGGCAAGCCGCCGGTTACGGATTCCACGACGTCGCCTGGGACCTCGCCGCCGTGTGCCGCTGCCTGTTCAGCACGCGCGCGCACTACGACGACTGGCTGGCGACCCATCAGCACGCGCTGGCCGCCGTCCGCAGGGCCGGCGACAGAAAGGGCGAGGCCGCGCTCCTTCTCGGCCTGGGCGACCTGTACCTCGACAAGCGCGACTACGGGCGGGCGGCAGTCCTTCTGGAGCGGGCGCACACGGCGTTCATCGAGGTGGGGGAGGAATACGGTGCCGCACTCGCGCTGCGCAAGGCGGCCTGCGTGGACCGGATCGTGGGCCGTTACGAGCAGGCGCTGGAGCGCTGGCGGGAAAGTCTGCCCGTGTTCAGCGCACACGGGGACCTCCAGGCCCGGGCCCAGGTGCTGCGCTGGCTCGGTCTGACGCTGCTCGAACTTCACGACCGAGAGGGCGCCGAGCCGTATCTGAGACAGGCCGAGGAGGTCACCCGGAGCTTCGCGGGCCGCTCGGCCGGTCAAGTGCGGCTGGCCCTGGCCGATCTGCTGCGGGCACGGCGCAGGCTGGACGAGGCGGAGGCCGAGTATGCCCGGGGGCAGGAGCTGGCGGAGGCTCTCGGCGACGTCTTCGGCATCGGCTACGCCCAGTGCGGTCTCGGTGTCGTCGCGCTCGAGCGTGGCCAGAGGGCCGAGGGCCGCCGACTCCTCGGTACGTGCCTGGAGTCGGCGCGTGCGGTGGGCGACCCACTGCTCGAGGCGCTCAGCATGTTCTGTCTGGCCGTCGCCTTCTGGCACGAGGGCAGGCTGGACAGGGCCGAGGAACTGCTGCTCGACGCCGCGTCGCTCTACCGTGACCTCGGCACGCCGGTTCGCTACGCGCGTTGCCTGCACGCGGTGGCGGGAGTGATCGACCAGCAGGGCGGGGACCCCACCGAGGCGGCCGACCTGCGCGCCCGGGCGGCGGCCGCGGTGGCCGGCACGGGCTCCCCCCTCGCGGCCAAGGCGCTCGGCCCGAAGGCGGGCCCGCGCTATCCCCTGGTGTTGTGACCGGGCCCGGCGCCCCGTCTCAGGGGCACGGCGCCGACCGTCCGAGCGGACTTCTCGGAGGGAGTCCTCGGCAGGTTTCCCCGTGCATTCTAGCGGTCGGGTCTTTCCCTTCGATTTCCGTCAGATGTCCATGAAAACCCGCAGGTCAGGCAGGGTTTCAAGGGTGTGGAACATCGTTGAGGAACGCCCTTGCCGCCCGCAGCCGAAATCGGAAATGATTACGGACAGCGGCGGGTTTCACTGACGCAGCAACGTGTGGAAGGCAGCGAAAGCACGGGGGAGATGAACAGATCAAAAACCGGTATGGTGGCGTGCGTTAACCGCGCATGTCCGGCCTGAGCGTCCCTATTACTTTCGCGAAATAGCTTCTTCGTTCGTCCATACCGGACAGAAAAGGTTGCCATGGAGCAGTACGAGAACGTCGCAGTTCAAACAGACTTTCACATCGACAGCGCTCGCGAGGCGATCGACGCTCTTGACCTGCAGATCATAGAGATCATCCAGCGTCGCCAGGCCATATCGCTCCAGATTCAGCAGAAGCGCATGAGTGAGGGCGGGACACGGACCGTTCTCTCTCGGGAGGAACGCATCCTCGACCGTTACGCGACCGGACTGGGTGCGAGGGGGACCGCTCTTGCCCTGAACATTCTGAGTTTGTGCCGGGGCCGGGTCACCACGGCTGAGCCCGGGGCGGGCGGCGGCCCGCAGGGGGCCCGGTGACGGCGTGCGGGACGCTGACGGCACGCCTCGGCGACATCTCCTTCCTCAACTGCGCGCCGATCCGCTGGGGTCTGGCGGACAGCGGAGCCGTACACGATGTCGACCTGGTCTCCGCGGCACCCGAACGACTGGCCGCACGCCTGCTGTCGGGTGATCTGGACATCAGCCCGATCAGTCTCGTCAGGTATCTGCGCCACGCCGACGACCTGTATGTGCTGCCCGGCCTCGGGATCAGCAGCGACGGTCCGGTGCGCTCGTGCCACATCGTCTCGCGCGACCCGCTCGAAGACCTGGACGGGCGCGAGGTCGCGCTCTCCGACGCCAGTCGCAGCACCACCCTGCTGGCCAGGATGCTGCTCGAGGACGCGATCGGTGTGCGCCCCGTGTACCGCACCCTGCGCCAGGACGTGGAAGGGATGCTGAAGACGGCCCGGGCCGCCGTGGTCATCGGCGACGACGCCCTGCGACTGCAGGCCGACGTGCCGCGCGGCCTCACCGTGCACGACACCGGCGCGATGTGGCGGAACTGGACGGGCCTGCCCATGGTCTTCGCCGTCTGGGCGGCGCGCCGTGAGTTCGCTCAGGCCCGGCCGGACGTGGTGCGCGAGGTGCGGGCCGCGCTCCTGGACGCGGTCGGGCGAGCCCGGTCGCACCCCGAGGAGGTGGCGGCCGCGGCGGCTCGCGAGGCACGCAGCGGCCGGGCCGGCGCCCTCGGGACGCCTGTGCTGCTCGACTACTACCGGGCTCTGGACTACTCGCTCGGGGAACGCCAGCTGGCCGCGATCCAGGAGTTCGCCGCACGCGCCGCCGCGCGCGGTGAGGTTCCCGGACCCGTCTCCGCGCGCGTCCCCGTCCACGCACCCGCTCTTGGAGGATGAACATGATTCGGCACATCGTTCTTTTCAAGTTCAAGCCGGGAGTCTCCTGGGACGACCCCAGGGCGCAGGAAGCCGAACGCGTCGCTGCCAAGGTGGGCAGCGAGGTGCCGGAACTCCATGAATGGAGCGTCGGCCGCAACATATCCGGCCGGCCCATTGCCTACGATTTCGCAGCGATCGGTCTGCTGGGCGACGAAGAGGCGCTGGAGCGCTATTTGGTGCACCCGTTCCACCAGGAAGCGATCCGACTGTGGAGAGAGATCAGCGACTGGGTCATCGCCGATCTCGAGGAATGACGAGAGAACAACAGAAGGGCAAGGACCAGCGGTGAGTGCGAAGTACGAGAAGTGTGCCTTTGTCATTGAGCGAGACCTCGCGGCCGGGCTCGCGATGAACACGGTGGCGGCACTCTCGATGTCCGTCGGACGCTTTGTGGAGGGAATCGTCGGCGACGCCGTCAAGGACGCCGACGGCCAGGCACACACGGGCGTCACGGCGATCCCGTTGCCCATCCTGAAGGGCGAGGCGACGGACCTGCGGGACATCGTGCTGAAGGCGGCCGACCTGCCCGACGTCTTCGTGGTCGACTTCACCGCGGTCGCGCAGTCGTCAAGGAGCTACGACGAGTACACCCGACGGACGGCCGAACTGGCCACCGCCGACCTGCCGTACATCGGAGTCGCCGTCTGCGGCAGCAAGAGCGCGGTGAACAAGCTCACCGGCAGCCTGCCGTTGTACCGCTGACGCAACCGACACGAGGGAACCATGTTCACCGTCTTCAACGAAGAACTCGCCCAGCTCGCACGAGAGATACGCGACCGGCACCAGGCGTTCACCGCGGGCCGGTGGACCGACGCGGCCCTGGCCGACCACCAACTCCAGGAGTTCCGCCGCACGGTGGCGTACGTGAAGGAGAAGTCACCGTTCTACGCGCGGCACCTGGCCTCCGTGGACCCCGGCGCCCTCACGTCCCTGGCTCCCGAGCACCTGGCCTCCGTACCGTTCACGACCAAGGACGACCTGCGACGCGAGTTCGAGAACGTGCTCTCGCTGCCGCTGTCAAAGGCGTGGATCTTCTACGAGACCACCGGTACCACCGGCCGGAGCACGCCCTGCCCGCGCAGCAACACCGACTCGCTGCACAACAACACGGCGCTGACGGTGTACTACGACACGATCTTCCGGCAGTTCGGCGACGAGCAGGTGATCGGCGTCTCGGGGCCGACCGAGCTGCATGCCTTCGGGGACACCTTCGGTGACGTCTGCCGCAACCTGGGTCACGCGGTCGCCAAGATGTGGCCGCACTCGCCGATGGTCGGGTACGACCGCGCGCTCGAGACCCTGCGCGTCCTTCCGGCCACCGGTCTGTTCAGCACGCCCGGGATGGCGTTGTCCCTGGCGAAGAAGGCGTACGCCGCCGGCCTCCACCCGCGGCGGGACTTCCGCCTCGACGTGGTGATGTGCACGGGGGAACTCGCCTCTCGCAGCCTCCTGGAGAACATCGGCGAGGTGTGGGGCGCCAAGGTCTACAACGCCCTGTACGCCTCGCAGGAAGCGTCCGTGATGGGTGCGGCCGGCGCCGACGGCGCTCTGTACACGGCTCCGCTGCTCAACCTGTACGAGGTGATAGACCCGGACACCACACGTGCGGTCGAACCGGGGCCCGACGGGGTACGCACCGGCGAACTCGTCGTCACCTCCCTCTACCAGGGCAGCAAGCCTCTGGTCCGCTACCGCACGGGGGACCTGGTCCGGCTGGGCCCTGCCGCCGCGGGCCGCACCCTGCCCGCGCCCACCCTGGAGGTCCTCGGCCGGACCCGCGACACCCTGTCCATCGGCGGTGAGCGGATCAGCGGCTACGACCTCGAGGAACTGCTGCTGACCCACCCCCGGGGCTACCTCGACTACCAGATCGTCATCGACGCGGTGGACGGTCAGGACGAACTGACGCTCCACCTCGAGACGCCCCCCGACGACGAAGGCGTGCGTATCGACGAGGCGGCCATCGCCCGGGCGGTGCGCGAGCGGCTCGGCGTCCAGGTCCGGTTCGCGTACGGCCCGCTCGGCGGCGTCACCACGACCGGCGCCATGGTCAGCTGGAAGGCCGCCCGGGTCGAGGACCGGCGCGGCTCGGCTCCGGACGAGGAGCGCACAGCCGCTCTCGCCGTCGCCGGCGGGAGGGCCCAGTGACCAGCGCCGTAGCAGCTGAACCGGGCGCGACGACGCCCGTCATCGCCGCCCTGGCCTACCACGACGGCCAGTTCGTCCCGCTGGAGCAGGCCCAGGTGCCGGTCAGCACGCAGGCTCTCCAGTACGGCACGGGCGTCTTCGAGGGAATCCGCGCCTATGTACAGGCGGACGGCGGTCTGGCCGTCTTCCGCGGGCACGACCACTATCTGCGCTTCCTCAGGAGTGCGCGGACCCTGCGCATCGACGTCGGGCTGGACGCGGAGCACCTGTGCGAGGTGACGGCGGAGCTGCTGCGCCGGACCGGCGCGACCACCGACATGTACGTCCGTCCGCTGGCGTACAAGCGCGCGCTGCTGCCCGGGACGCCACCCGGCGTGCAGCTCACCGGAGTCTCGGACGCGCTGTCGATCAACGCGTTCCGCATGGGTTCGTACAGCGACCGCGGTGGGATCCGCGTCGCGATCAGCTCCTGGCGCAGGCCGCAGTCCGCTGTGCTCCCGGTCCGGGCGAAGGTCACCGGCGGCTACGTCAACAACGCGCTCGCCGTGGACGAGGCACGTGCCGCCGGATACGACGACGCCATCCTGCTCAACAGCCGTGGCCAGGTGGCCGAGGCCAGCACCTCCAACGTGTTCGCCGTCGTCCGCGGCCGGCTGGTCACACCGCCGGTCACCGCCGATCTGCTCGAGGGCATCACCAGGGACACGGTGGTCACCCTCGCGGCCGACCTGCTGGACGTCGACACCGCCTTCCACGATCTCGGCCGCGACGACCTGTGCGACGCCGAGGAAGTGTTCCTCACCGGCACGGGCGCGGAGATCGTACCGGTGACCGAGATCGGTGGCCGCCCGGTCGGGGACGGCGTCCCCGGACCTCTCACCACCGCCTTGACGACCGCGTACTCCGAGGTCGTCCGCGGCAAGGACCAGCGATATCAGCACTGGCTCCAGCCCGTCGGCTCCGCCACGGACTGAGCGTCTGCTTCAAGGGGGAGACATGGTTCAGCCAGCAGGATGGATAGACACCGCCCTCACCTCGGGGCCGCCGATCGAGACCATCGGCACGCTCGGCCCCGCCGGCACCAGCAGTGAACAGGCGGCGCTGTACTTCTGGGCGGATCGAGGGCGGGGGGGCCCGCCCGGGATCCGGCTCTACGACACCTACGAGGAGGCCGGCACGGCACTGCGCGAGGGCGCCGTCAGTCATGTCGTGATCGCCAACGCGTACGCCTCGGTGCACAGCTTCTACATGGACCCGTCGCTGCGGTTCGCCGGAGCGTTCCTCTTCGACACCCCGGACTACGGCATCGCCGTCTCGCCGGGGCACCGCGTGCCCGCCGCCGCCCGGATCGCCACCCACCCGGCGCCGGTCCCGCTGGTCGCGGAACTCCTCCCGCGTGAGTACTCGGTGGCGGAGATCACCTACGCGACCTCCACCAGCGCGGCAGCCCGCAAGGCCAGCAGCAGGGAGACCGATCTGGCGCTCACCACGCGGCCGGCGGCCAAGGCCCACGCGCTGGAATTCATCTCCCGTACCCGGCCCATCCGCATGCTGTGGTCGGTCTTCACCCTCGCCGGTACGGACTCCTGAAAGAAACAGGTGACCCATGCTCCTGATCGACCGTGCCACGGTGCGTGAGCTCTACCCGGTGAAGCGGGCCGTGCCGGTGATGGCGGAGGCCATGCGCCGGTACAGCAGCGGACAGGTGGACCTGCCGCTGCGGACCATCCTCCGTCCCGAGAAGGACACCGGTCTGCTGGGCACCATGCCCGGGTTCGTCGGCGGCGACGAGCTGGCCGGGTACGGCCTGAAGGCCATGGTGCTCAAGCCCGAGAACCCGTCCCGTGGTCTCGAACTGCACATCGGTGTCGTCCTGGTCTTCGACCCGGAGACCGGCGCTCCGCTGGCGCTGATGGACGCGGGCGCGGTGACCGCCGTGCGCACCGCCGCCGTGTCCGCCGTCGCCACCGAGGCGCTGGCGCGGCCGGACGCCGGGGACCTCGCCGTGCTCGGCTCCGGGGTGCAGGCCCGGAGCCACCTGGAGGCCATGCGGCTGGTCAGGTCGCTGCGCCGGGTCCGGGTGTGGAGCCGTACCGCGGAGAACGCCGAGGCCTTCCGTACCTGGGCGGCGGCGGAGCTCGACCTCGAGGTGGAGACCGTGAGCACCCCGTCGGCGGCGCTGGCCGGGGCCGACCTGGTGTGCACCACGACGGCGGCCAGGGAGCCCGTCGTCCAGGCCGGGGACCTGGCACCCGGAGCGCACGTCAACGCCGTCGGCGCTTCCTTCGTCGACCACCGCGAACTGTCCTCCCGGGCCGTGGCGGGCGCTTCCTTCTTCGTCGACAGCCGGGAATCGGCCCTCGCCGAGTCCGGTGACCTGCGCGCGCCGCTCACCGAGGGCCTCGTCGGGCCCGACCACATCCAGGCCGAGCTGGGCGAAGTGCTTCTCGGAACCCATGCCGGACGCCGGGAGGAGACCGAGATCACCGTCTTCAAGTCGCTGGGCCTCGGCGTCCAGGACATCATGTCCGGCTTCGCCGTCGCCGAGGAGGCCGCAGCCCGCGGGCTGGGCCGCACCTTCGCACTCGACTGACCGGTACACCCAGGACACAACAGAGGAGAACGACCGCAGTGAGTGCTCAGCCGCCCGCGCCGCGCGCCGTGCTCGACGGCATCCCGGCCTACGTGCCCAAGCCGCCGCAACCGCCGGCCGCGGGCACGTCGTACCGGCTCTTCCTCAACGAGAACCCCTGTCCGCCGCTGCCCTCCGCCCTCGCGACCATCTCCTGGGCCGCGTCGCGGACCAACCTCTACCCGGGGATCTTCCCCGACCAGCTCACGGACGCCCTCGCCCGCAAGCTGGACGTGCCGCACGCACACGTGGTCACCGGTCCCGGATCGGTCGGCATCTACCAGCAGATCGGGCAGGCCATGCTCTCGCCGGGCGACGAAGTCGTCTACGCCTGGCCCTCGTTCGAGGCGTTTCCGATCGTCGTGCGGATGGCCGGCGCCGTTCCGGTCGAGGTGCCGCTCACCGGCGAGACCCATGACCTGGACGCCATGGCCGCGGCACTCACACCGCGGACCACCATGGTGCTGTTGTGCGAGCCCAACAACCCCACGGGCACCGCCGTCGGCGCCGCCGAGCTCAAGCGCTTCCTGGACCGGGTGCCGAGCCACGTCCTGGTGGTGCTGGACGAGGCCTACTTCGAGTTCTACCGGGGCCCCGACCGGCCGGACGGGGTGGACCTCCATCGTGACCGGCCCAACCTGGTGGTGCTGCGCACCTTTTCGAAGGCCTACGGGCTGGCCGGGCTGCGGGTCGGCTACGGCGTGGCCCACCCCCGGATCGCCGAGGCGATGCGCAAGTGCGCCGTGCCGTGCGGGGTGAGCCGGATCGCGGAACAGGCGGCCCTGGCCGCGCTGAACGCGGAGGACGAACTGCTGGAGCAGGTGGGCCGGATCATCGCCGAGCGGGAGCGGCTGCGGGAGGCCCTCGGCCGACAGGGCTGGAGCGTCCCGTCCAGCGAGACCAACTTCCTCTGGATGCCGCTCGGCGACGACTCCGACCGGGTCGCTGCTGCCCTCGAGCAGCGCGGGCTGCTGGTGCGCACCTTCTCCGGCACGGGGCTGCGGATCACGGTCGGCAGCCCGGAGGCGAACGATCTGCTGATCTCGACCCTGGCGGACCTCAGATCGGGTCGATGACGGTCTTCCGCAGGTGCCCGTAGACCACCGAGGTGCGTACGTCCGCGAGTTCTTGTCGTTCGGTCAGCTTGTCCAGGACCACCGAGTGCAGATGGTCCGTGTCGCGAACCGCCACATGGAGGAGGAAGTCGTCGGTGCCCGTCAGCACGAAAACCGAGATCACCTCAGGCATCCGCGCCACGAAGGCCTGGAACTGCTCGATGACCGCACGAGTCGGAGGTCGCACCCGCACGGCGATGATGGCCTGCAACCCCCGGCCCAGTGAGGCGAGATCCACCTCGGCGTGGAATCCGAGCAGCAGACCGCGCTCCCGCAGGGAGCGCACCCGCTCCAGGCAGGTCGAGGGCGCGATCCTCAACTCCTGTGCGAGGTCCCGGTTGGTGCGCCGACCGTCTTGCTGGAGAAGCCGCAGCAGCGCCGAATCAAGTTCGTCCATGTTCTGTCACACTCCATCCCTGCCGAATTATATTCGGCCAGTATGCATAATTCCCTG
Source organism: Streptomyces venetus (assembly GCF_039540295.1). Taxonomy (NCBI): domain Bacteria; kingdom Bacillati; phylum Actinomycetota; class Actinomycetes; order Kitasatosporales; family Streptomycetaceae; genus Streptomyces; species Streptomyces venetus. The sequence goes on along the minus strand of NZ_BAABET010000001.1, from coordinate 144,098 downwards.
TGCGATTGCTAACCTGACAGCCATCACTCCGTTCATGATTCGTTTCTCTACGGTCTGGCGGAGCCGGGGAGCAGGAGCGGAAGGGGAGATCGACGGTGGACGAGCGGAGGGGAAGGGGCTGGGCAATCTGTGCCGTCGTGGCTGCCGCGCTCTTCTGGAGCAGCTCTTATGCGGTGACCAAGCAGGTGCTGGCGGATGTCGGGCCGCTGACCATCGGGGCCATCCGGTTCACGATCGCCGCGGGACTGCTCGCGGTCATGGTGCGCATGCGCCGCAATCCGGCAGCGCGGCCGGACGCCCGGCAGCGGCGCATGATCTACCTGAGCGGCCTGCTCGGCATCACCGCGTACTTCGTGCTGGAGAACATCGGTGTCGAGCTGTCGACAGCTTCCGACGCCTCCCTCATCGTGGCCACCTACCCGCTGATGACCATGCTCCTGGAGCTCGTGGTCTTCCGGGCCAGGATGCCGCTGCTCCGGGTCGGCGGTGTGCTGCTCGCCACCGTGGGTGCCTTCCTGGTCGTCCGCAACGGAGCGGAGGTCGGAGGCAGCGAGCGCTGGTTCGGCGATGTCCTGCTGCTGCTCGGCGGACTGGTGTGGGCCGGGTACAACGTGCTGGCCAAGTACGCCGGCCGCGGGCAGGACTCGATGAACCTCACCTACTACCAGACCGTGGCGGGCGCTGCCGGGTTCCTGCTCGCCTCGTGCCTGGAGCTGGGGGAGTGGCAGGCGCCGAGCGGGACCGCCTGGCTCCTTCTCGCCTATCTGGCCGTGGCGTGTTCCGTCGGCGGCTTCCTTCTGTACAACTACGGCCTGCGCCGCATGACGTCGAGCGTCGCGGTCAACATCCTCAACCTGGTGCCGGTGTTCGGCGTGCTCGGAGCCGTTCTGATCAACGGAGAGACGGTCCGGCTCCCGCAGGCCTTCGGCGGCGCCATCATCATCGCCGGTGTGGCGCTGGGAGTCGTCGAGCGCCGAACGACCGTGGAGAAGCCCGTGGTTGTCCAGCCGGCCCCGGTCGCCAAGCGCGTCTGAACGGTCCGCGGACCACTTCCCCGCCGAGGCGGCTCCGGCGACGCACCGGGTTCGGAGAGGCCCACCGAACATGCTTTCCAGCCGGCGCCGGAGCGGCGCCGGCTGCTCGTCACGAGGTTGCCGTCGGCGTCACTCGCCGGGTGCTTCCCACCTCTTGAAAGGGTGAGCGATGTGAAGAAGGTCCTGTTAGTCGAACTTTCCGTCTTCGAGCGGATGACACCACTGGCCTCCGGTTACCTTCAGGCGTATGCCATGACGGATTCGGTGATTCGCAGCGAGTACCGGTTCGAGCGGTACTCGACCGTCGCCAGGACGCCCCGGGCCGATGTCGTCAGGGACCTCATCGGGGCGGCGGCGGATGTGTACGCGATCAGCTGCTACGTATGGAACATGGGCCTGGTGAGGGCCGTGGTGGAGGCGATCAGGCAGGCGCGGCCGCAGGCGCAGATCATCCTCGGCGGCCCGCAGGTGATGTCGCAGGCCCAGCGCTATCTGAGCAGGACCGACGAGAAGACGGTCATCTGCAACGGAGAAGGGGAGATCACCTTCTCGCAGTACCTTCGCGCGCTGACCGAGTCGAGTCCGCGGTTCGAGGAGGTCGGTGGCCTCAGCTTCTACCGCGACGGCGAGTTGGTGACGACCGCGAAACAGCCGCGCATCAGCAGTCTGAACGACATTCCCTCACCGTTCCTGAACGGAATCTTCGACTCCCACTACAGCATCGCCATCCTGGAGACGAACCGGGGCTGCCCCTACCACTGCGGGTTCTGTTTCTGGGGTGCCGCGACGAACGACCGCGTGTACCGCTTCGACGAGGACCGGGTCCGTGAGGAAATCAAGTGGGTCGCCAAGAACGAGATCCTTTTCCTCTTCATCGCCGACGCGAACTGGGGAATGCTGAGCCGGGACGTCGACATCTCCCGTCACATCACCGACTGCGCGACCGAGCACGGGGCGCCGAACGTCGTCTACTTCTCCGCGGCGAAGAACAAGCCGCAGGCGGTCACGAAGATCACCGGCATCTTCCAGGACGCGAACCTCATCGCCTCCCAGCCGGTGTCGCTGCAGACCCTCGAGCCGACCAGCCTTGATCTGATCGCCCGCTCGAACATCAAGCTGAGCGCATTCTCCGCGATCCAGGAGGACCTGCGGGAGAAGCGGATCAGCTCCTTCATCGAACTCATCTGGCCGCTGCCGGGGGAAACCCTCGACTCCTTCAAGCGCGGCATCGCCACGCTGTGCGAGAACGAGGCGCAGACCGTGATCGCCTACCCGCACCTGCTGCTCAACAACACCCCCATTTACCACAGCGCCGACACCATGGGGATCGTGACCCGGCCGGCCGGAGGGGACGTCGCGGAGGCCCGGATCGTCATCGGCACCAAAGAGGCCACCGTGGAGGACTTCGAGGAGGGCATGTACTACTTCTATGCCTTCCACGCGCTGCACAACACGCACAGCCTCCGGACGGTGAGCCGCTACCTGGTGCGGGAGAAGGGGATGAAGTACCAGGACATCTTCTCCGCCTTCGCCGATTTCCTGCGCCGGCAAGGAGAGGACGACCCCATCCTGTCGTACATAGAACGCTCCGTCCGGGACGCCGACTATTACGACGTGAACAACTACGGTCTCTTCATCCATTCCGTGCTGCACGAGCACCGGGAAGTCTCCGCCCGTCATGTGCGCCGCTTCGCGCAGAGCCAGGACTGGTGGGATGACAGCAAGGCGCGAGCCTTGTTCGAGATCGACCAGGTGAACCGCCCCTACATGTACAGCAATACGCCCATGGACGTGCACGGGGAGGAATTCCAGGCGCTCCGCGTCCTGGAACGCGGTCCTCGCAGCTACACGGTGCAGGTGCCGGCGGAACACCTGACGGAACTGGCCGACGCGGTCCACCTGCCGGCGACGCCGGAGGACGGCATCTACACGGTTGAGCACAAACGGCTTCAGTACCCCTTCATGCCGACGCAGAGCCGTGACCACAGCGGCTCTTACTGTCACGGAATGATCGAGAAGGTCGGGAACGTCCTGCCGTTGTGGCAGCCGGTCTCGCCGTCGTCCGAGGAGAAAGGACTTGACGCACATGCCGCAGTCTGAAGTGACGATCGAGGGGGCCGACACGGCGACTCTCGCTCCGTCGGACCGTGACCGCTCGCTGTGCGACCTTTTCGCCGAGCACGTCGCTCGCCGTCCCGATGCACCCGCCGTGACCTACGGCCCCGTGACGCTGACCTACCGGCAGCTCGACAGGGTGACCGACTCACTCGCCTCCCGGCTGCGCGAACTCGGCGTGGGGACCGACCGACTGGTCACGATCCTCGCCGACCGGAGCCTCGGCGTCCCCGTGGGCATGCTGGCCACCGTCAAGGCCGGCGGGGCCTATCTGGCCCTGGATCCCGCCCAGCCGACCACCCGGCTGCGCACGATCCTGGAGGAGGCCGGGCCCGTGGCGCTGCTGACGGAGGCGGGCGAGGACGATCCGAGCGGCCTCGGCATACCCGTGGTCCCGGTCGCGGCGCACCTCGAGGCCGCCGAGCGGGACGGGGCCGAGCATGACGTCCGGCTCCACACGGGCGGCGACCCCGAGGACCTGGCCTACGTGGTGTACACCTCGGGCTCGACCGGTACGCCGAAAGGCATCTGCGTCACGCACCGCAACGTGGTGCAGCGCACGCGCAACGTCGACTACCTCACCTTCGCGCCGGGGGACCGGGTCGCGCAGGTCTCCAACGCCGCCTTCGACGCTGCCACGATCGAGGTGTGGGGCGCGTTTCTGAACGGGGCGGAACTGGTCGGATTCGACCGTGACACCCTTCTCTCGCCGGGTCGGCTGGGGCCCGCTCTGCGCGAGCGTCACATCGACACCATGGTGATCCCGACACCGCTGTTCAACCAGCTTGCGGCGGACGACCCTTCGACGTTCGCCACGGTTTCCCAGATCCTGGTCGGCGGTGACGTCATGGGTGTCAGCCAGGCCAACTCCGTGGCGGCACTGCCGGGTTGCACCCTGCTCAACGGTTACGGCCCGGCCGAGTGCACGACCCTCGCCACCGCACACCGGGTCACCCCGCTGCCCGCCGGCACGTTGCGCGTCCCGGTAGGCCGCCCCATCTCGCACACGACCTGCTACGTGCTCGACGACGAAATGCGACCTCAGCCGGCCGGGGTGCCGGGCCAGCTCTTCATCGGCGGTGACGGTGTCGCACGCGGGTACCTCGGCCGACCGGAGCTGACGGAGGAGCGGTTCCTTCCCGACCCCTTCGCGCAAGAGCCGGGTGCGCGCATGTACGCGACGGGAGATCTCGTCTGCGCGTTGCCGGACGGCTCGCTGGACTTCCTCGGCCGTTCCGACTTCCAGGTCAAGATCCGGGGCTTCCGGGTCGAGCTGAGCGAGGTCGATGCGACGCTGCTGCAACATCCCGGGGTCAGGGAGGCGGTGACCATCGCCGACGCCGACACCCAGTCCGGCGACAAGACGCTCGTCAGCTACTACGCGGGAGCCGGAGCAGCCTCCCCGCAGACGGACGACCTCAAGGCGTTCCTTCGTGACCGGCTGCCCGAATACATGGTCCCGTCCCGGCTGATCTGCCTCCCGGAACTGCCGAAGAACAGCAACATGAAGGTCGACCGGGCACAGCTGCCCTCCCCGGCGGTCTCCTCGCCGCCGGCGGACGACGACGCCGGCGCAGCGGCTCCTGAGACGCTCGAAGACGAGATCACGGCCATCATCGGGCGACTGCTGGACGTGCCCAGCTTCGGTCGTGAGGAGAACTTCTTCGAGGGGGGTGGGCAGTCCATGCTGGCGATCCGGCTGCTCACTCAGGTCGGCCGCCGCTACGGCGTCACCATGACGCTGGCCGACTTCTTCGAGGACCCGACGGCACGCGGCATCGCCCGGTACATCCGCGCCGCGGGCCCCTCGGCCTCCGCCGCACCCGCGGACGAGGCGGTCGCCCAGCCCGGGGAAGGGCGTCCATGACCGAGACGACCGACATGCCGTGGTTCCCTCCCTGCCGGCCGGAGGCCACTCCCGCGCCGGCACTGGACGCGGACGCGATCCAGCTGTTCTGCCTGCCCCACGCCGGGGCGGGCGCGTCGGTCTACCGGGACTGGCCCGTGCTGCTGGCCCCGGGCATCGAGGCGATACCCGTGCAGCCGCCGGGACGCGAGAGCCGCCACGGCGAGCCGGCGCTCCATTCCGCCGTCGAGCTCGTCGCCGCGCTGGAAGGGCCTGTCGCACGCCGCGCCGGAGGGGACTTCGCCCTGTTCGGGCACAGCATGGGCGCCCTGCTCTGCTACGAACTGGCGCACGTGCTGTCCGCGCTCGGAAAGCCCCCCAGACACCTGTTCGTCTCGGGGCTGGGGGCACCGCACATACCGCCCACGGGGCCACGCCTGTGCGACCTGCCGGACGACGAGCTGGTGACGGTCATCGCGAAACTGGAAGGGACCTCACCGGACGTACTCGCCCAGCCGGAGCTGGTGCAGCTCCTGCTTCCCTTGTTCCGCGCGGACCTCGAGGTCTGGGAGACGTACAGCCACCGCCGGAGTCCGCTCCCCGTGCCGATCACGGCGATGGGCGGCCGGCGCGATCCCGGCGTCGGCCTGGACCTGCTCGGGGCCTGGAAGGAACTGACGTCGGCCGACTTCCATCTCGAGGTGTTCGACGGCGGCCATTTCTACCATCACGCGGCGCCGGACCAAGTTCTGGCGGTCATCAGGGAGCGGCTCGGGGAGCGCGTCCCGACGGCACCGAAAAGCACGGAATAGCGCGGTCACGAGAAATTCGCGCGGTGTCTGATAACCGCCGTGTGCGGGGGTCTGACTGATACTCGGAATTCTGCGCGTCCAGGCTGATACTCGGGTGGTCCCGAGTATCAGCCTGCGCGTGTACGGGCTACCGGAGGAGACGCGGGTCAGCGCAGTCGGACGGGCAGGACCTCCAGCCCGTGGACGAGGCTGGAGGGCCGCCACCGCAGCGACGACTCGGGCACGGCCAGTGCCAGCTCGGGGAACCGGGACAGCAGCATGCCGAACGCGATCTCGCCCTCCAGCCGTGCCAGCGGCGCGCCGAGGCAGTAGTGGATCCCGTGCCCGAACCCCACGTGGCCCGAGGTGTCCCGGCCCACGTCCAGGCGGTCGGCGTCGCGGAACCGCGAGGGGTCCCGGTTCGCCGACGCCGTCGCGAGCATGACCCATTCCTTCGCGGGAATGACGGTGCCGCCGATGGTCACCGGCTCCAGCGTGAACCGTTCGGTCGCGTGGTTCAGCGGGTTCGCGTACCGCAGCAACTCCTCGACCGCCGAAGGCAGCAGCGTGGGATCCTCTCGCAGCCGCTTCAGCTCGGCCGGATGCGTCAGCAGCGCCAGCACCCCGCCGGCGATGAGGTTCAGCATCGTCTCGTGCCCGGCGACGAGCAGCAGGAACATCATGGAGAGCAGTTCGTTCTCCGACAGCGAGTCACCCGAGTCCCGGGCCGCGATCAGTGCGGAGAGCAGGTCGTCCGCCGGCGCCTCCCGGCGCTCCGCGACCAAGTGCGTGAAGTACGCGTGCATGGCGACGGCGGCGGATCGGGCCTCCTCGCGTGTCCCTCGCGAGGACAGCAGCGTCCCCGACCACTCGCGGAACGACTTCCGGTCGGCGACCGGGATGCCCATCAGTTCACAGATCACGGTCACCGACAGCGGGAACGCGAACGCCTCGATCAGGTCCGTCTCGGCGGGGCCGGCCGCCATCGTGTCCAGCAACTCGCCCGTGACGTCCGAGATCCGTGGCCGCAGGGAGGCCACCCGGCGCGGCGTGAACGCCTTCACCACCAGGCGGCGCAGCCGGGTGTGGTCGGGCGGATCGAGGTTCAGCATGTGCTGATCGAGGTACGCCTGCACGGGGTCGACGTTGATGTCGAAATCCTCGGGCGTCATGTGCGTCACCCAGTCCTTGGCCAACCGGGGGTCGGCCAGCGCGGCGCGCACGTCCTCGTACCGTGTGACGAGCCAGGCCCGCACGCCCTCGGGCGTGATGACCGGAGTCACCGGCGCCGACGAGCGCAGCCGTGCGAACAAGCTCTGAGGATCCTGGAAAAATGAATCGCCGAGCCGCTCGGTCGTGAGCGGCGCTTTCCCCCCAGTATTCACCATGTCGGCAGCCTAACCAAGAGCGCCTTTGTCCTCAAGGGATACGGATGGAGTTGCCGCGGGTAATGCCGCTCAATTCCTGAGCGCAGCACGGGAAAGCTATTGCTGGTTAACCGTCGAGTTCCATTCGGCATATTTCGTGACGGCCCGTCGGTGACCCTGGCGAGGACGACGACCCTCCCACGGCCGGCGGCTCCGTCCCCGGCCCCTCGTAGAATCGCCGGGTGAACGCCCCCGTACGCACCGACGAGACCCTCCGCGCCGCCCTCGCCGGCCTGCTCGACGGGCTCCCGCCCCGGCAGGCCTCGCAGGCCGTCGAGCGGCTGATCGCCAACTACCGCGGGGCCACCCCGACCGACGCCCCCATCCTCCGCGACCGGGCCGACGTGGCCGCCTACGCCGCCTACCGGATGCCGGCGACCTTCGAGGCGGTCCGGTCGGCGCTCGCGGCGTTCGCGGCGGCCGTGCCGGAGTGGGTGCCCGGCGGGCATCTGGACGTCGGCGGCGGCACGGGGGCGGCCGCCTGGGCCGTCAGCGCCACCTGGGAGGGGGAGCGGCCCGTCACCGTGCTCGACTGGGCCGAGCCCGCGCTCGCGCTCGGACGGGAGATCGCCGCGGCCGACCCGGCGCTGCGGGACGTACGGTGGCAGCGCTCCCGGATCGGAGCGGCGCTCACCCTGGAGAGCACCGACCTCGTCACCGTCTCCTACGTCCTCAACGAGCTGGCCGCCCCCGACCGCACCGCCCTCGTGGACGCCGCCGCGGGCGCGGCTCAGGCCGTGGTGATCGTCGAACCCGGCACTCCCGACGGCTACGCCCGCGTGATCGAGGCCCGCGACCGCCTGATCAGCGCCGGCTTCCACGTCGCCGCCCCCTGCCCGCACAGCGCCGCCTGCCCCATCGCCCCCGGCACGGACTGGTGCCACTTCTCCGCCCGGGTCAGCCGTTCCTCCCTGCACCGCCAGGTCAAGGGCGGCTCCCTTCCGTACGAGGACGAGAAGTTCAGCTACGTCGCCGCCACGCGGTTCCCCGTCTCTCCGGCGCCCTCCCGCGTCGTCCGGCGCCCGCAGATCCGCAAGGGCCAGGTCCTCCTCGACCTGTGCGAGACCGACCCCTCACTGCGCCGCACCACCGTCACCAAACGCCACGGCGACCTCTACAAGGCGGCACGGGACGCGGACTGGGGCGACGCCTGGCCGCCGGCGCCCTGATCAGGAGTTCCTGGCAGGCACCTCCTGGCCGGCCCAGCGGTGCAGAGCGTCCTGCGCGGACGCCCGGTCGGCGGGGGACAGGTTCGCGATGTCGACACTGTGATTGCCGTCCGGCACCCACAGGACCCGCGAGTCGCGGCCGCCGGGGTGGAAGTACTCGGCCACGGACGGGTCCTGGGTCCCGTTGACGAACAGCAGCCGGCTGCCGCGCCGGCGGACCCAGCGGTCGATGTCCGGCATGGCGTCCCGGTCGAAGACCATGGGGATGTCCCGGGGGACGAAGTTGCGCGCCGCGATGCCGCCGGAGTGGCGCAGCAGGTCCTTCAGATGGTCCGTGGGGACGTCGCCGTACCCGAGCTGCGTGCCGATCTGGTACCAGTACGGGACGTACCGCTGGGCCGCCTTGTCGGCGTACAGGGACAGCCCCGCCCAGTCGTCCAGCCACGTGTACAGCTCGTCGGTCGTCGCGTCCGGGCCGGGTATCGCGGCGGCGTCGGCCGGTGTGCTGCGTTGCCAGAACATGAACAGCACCCGCAGCACGGCGATCTCGAATGCCTGGTCGGCGCTGCCGATGATGCGGAAGGTGTCGTCGTTCGCCGCCGCCCAGGCCTCGTAGCGGGCGACCATCTCGGCCCGGTGCAGCAGCATCCGCCGCTGGGCGGCCTTGACGGCCTCGCGGTCCGTGGCGGTGCCGACCGTCTCCAGGAAACGGAGGTGGGCCGAGTCCTCGCGGTCGTCGACGTTGTTCGGGGCCGAGTAGACCACCGTGCCGTCCACGTCGTGGGGGTGGAAGCGGCGGTGGTAGACGCTCGCCATGCCGCCCTTGCTGCTGCCCGTGGAGATCCACGCGCCGGGGTAGAGCCCGCGCAAGAGGCGGACGGCGCGGTGGTGGTCGTCGGCGGCCTGACGGATCGTGAGGTGGGCGTAGCCGGCCCCCGCGGGACGTGAGTCGCCGAAGTAGCGGTGTTCCACCTGGAGCTGGTTGGCGCCGAGCAGGATCGTCGGTTCGCTTCGCCACGGCGAGACGACCGCGTGGTAGCCCGTGGTGGTGAGCACCATGGGGCGATCGGCACCGGTGTGCAGCAGGGTGAGGCGCTGCTCGAAGGTGCCGGCGGCGGGGTCGGTGTGGTCGACCGGCTGGCGCAGGCCCAGCACGAAGTGCCGGTACCCGGGTTCGGCGTCCTGCCGCTCCTCGATCAGCCGCAGACCGGGCAGGGCTCGCAAGGTGGCCGCGATGTCGGGGTCCCCGGACGGGGTGCCGCCGGCCGCGGCCCGCGCGGGCAGGGCCGTCGTCGCGGCGAGACCCGCCGCCGAGACGGCCGTCGCCGCCGAGGTGAGCAGCCGTCGTCTCGTCCACACGCGCATGATTGGTCCTCCCGGGATGTCCGTCGGGTGTGCCTGTCCCCGGCCGCGGGTTCGCGACCGCTTCAGTACATCCGCCGGACGTCCCGGGAGGATCCCGCGCACGAGGGGACGGTCTCCCCCGTGCGGGGGAGGCTCATGACGACCGGTCGGTCGTACGGCCCTCCTGACGCTCCTGCTGCTGCCGTTTCTCCTGGAGCTTGCGCAGCAGCTCGCGCTTCTGGGCCTGCGGATCGAGTCCGCCGCCGATCCGGCCGCCCCGGCCGCCGCCGCGCAGCTCCTCGCGGCCGAGGTTCCTGCGTGATCCGCCGACACCCAGCATGTTTCCGGCTCCGCCTCGGGTCATCTCGGGCTCCTTCCCTGACCTTCCCTCGCGACGAGACGGTTCGTCTCGCGCATGCCGTTCACTGTCGGCGAGACGCACCGTCTTGTCAACCTGATAAATTCGAGCCATGGCAGCCCAGAAGTCCACCCAGCCCGCCAAGCCCGCCCCCGACTCCACCCGGCGCAGCGAGAAGTCGCGCCGCGCCATCTACGACGCCGCTCTCGCCCTCGTCGTGGAGGTCGGCTACCCGAAGACCACCGTCGAGGGCATCGCCGCCCGCGCCGGCGTGGGGAAGCAGACGATCTACCGGTGGTGGTCGTCGAAGGCGGACGTGCTGATGGAGGCGTTCCTCGACCTGGGGGAGCAGTCGATGAGGGAAGCGGGACCGGTGCCGTACGTCTTCCCCGACACCGGGGACCTCGCCGCCGACGTCAAGGGCGTGCTGCGCGCCACCGTCGACCAGCTGCGCGACCCGCGCTTCGAGGTGCCGTCCCGCGCGCTGGCCGCCGAGGGAGTCGTCAACGAGCAGCTCGGGCGCGAGCTCGTCGCCAAGCTGATGCAGCCCTCACTCGACCTCTACATCGGCCGGCTGCGCGCCGCTCAGGACGCCGGCCAGGTGCGGCCCGAGATCGACCCGCGCATCGCCCTGGAGTTCTTCATCTCCCCCCTCGCCCAGCGCTGGCTCCAGCACACGGGCCCGATCTCCTACGAGTACACGGACACCCTCGTCGACTACGCCCTTCACGGCCTCGCGCCCCGCTGAGCGCCCCGCTGGGCGGCTCGCTGAGCTCCCTGCTGAGCGCCCCGCTGGGCGGCCCGCGCCAGCCGTCCCGGCGCGTCCGTGATGACTCCGTCGCAGCCCAGCGCCAGCACCCGGTTCCGCTGCGCGTCCGTCACCACGGTGTGCGCCCACACCCGCCCGATCCCCGACCGCACCGCCCGCACCAGGTCCGCGTCGCGCGCCCGGTGGTCCACGTCCAGCAGGTCCACGTACGACCGCCAGCGCTCCGGGCGGTCGGTGCGCAGCTGCTGCGCCGAGCGCCACAACTGCGAGAGCAGTCCCAGGCGGTGGACACGCTTGGCCACCTCGGGGTCGTTGGAGTTCACGAAGACCGAGCGGGTCAGGCCGCGGGCCCGGATCAGCCCGGCCAGCCGAGGCAGGCTCCGCGGGTCCTTCGCCTCCAGCATCAGCACGATCCGGCCGCCGAATCGATCCAGCACCTCGGCGACGGTCGGTGGCCGTTCCGACCGCCAGCTGCCGGGCAGCGCGTCCTTCGGGCGCAGCCGTACGCCCTGCCACTCCCGGGCGTCCAGGCGGCGCACCTCGCCGCCGAGGTAGGTGGTGCGGTTCAGGGTCTCGTCGTGGAACACCACCGGCGTGCCGTCGCGCAGCAGCCGCGTGTCGAAGTCCAGCACCTGTGCCGTACCGCGCTCGTAGGCGGCCATCAGTCCCGACATGCTGTTCTCGGGGACCTCGCGGGCGCCGCCGCGGTGGGCGACGTACGTGATCCGCGGCAGCGCCGCCACCGTCAGCGGGCCGCTGCCCCACTCGAGCGGGGCCAGGGCGCCACTGGCCGGTCCCGTGAAGGTCAGCGAGACCAGGGAAGCCGCGGAGGCCAGTCCCGTCAGCGCGATCCTTGTGAGCATGGCGACCACGGTAGGACGCCATGTCATATCAAAGCAGGCAATGACACCCCATCCGGGTATGGAGTACGCCTCGCCCCGGCGGCATATGCCTCGCCCCGCTGGTACGTGTCTCGTCCCTCGTGCCCCGGATGTGGGCACTGGCCCCCCGGTGCGCGGGAAGATGCGACCATAGGGCATGCTGTTCGGCACGACGGCGAGGCGAGGGGATAGATGAGCGCGGAGTTCGGCGGCCGGAGCGGCCTGCAGGGCAAACTCACCCAGTGGCTGCGCGCCGGACGCCGGCCGAAGGAGGCCGCCGGGGACGGCGACCGTGAGGCCCTGCTGCTCGCCGCCGCCGACGCGGGGCTGCCCCTCGCGCCCGCCGCGCACCCGGCCGGCTACCGCTGCTCCTGCGAGCGGGTCGGCTGTCCCACCCCCGCCCGGCATCCGGTGTCCTTCGCCTGGCAGACGCAGTCCACCACCGACCGCGCCCAGATCGAGCGCTGGGCCCGCCATCAGCCGCAGGCCAACTTCATCACCGCGACCGGCATGGTGCACGACGTCCTCGACGTGCCCCTGGATGCCGGTCGCGGTGCTTTGGAGCGGCTCCTCGCCGACGGTGTCGAGGTCGGGCCGGTCGCCGAGAGCGACGACGGGCGCCTGCTCTTCTTCACCCTCACCCGCGGTACGCCCGAGGACGAGGACGAGTGGTGGCCGTGCGAACTGGACTGCCACCCCGAGACGATGGACGAGCACCCCGGGCTGCGGTGGCACTGCCGCGGCTCCTACGTCCTGATGCCGCCGGCGCGGCTGCCCGGCGAGGAGCAGGGGGTGCGCTGGGTACGGGGGCCGGAGCATCCGCTGCCGGATCCGCTGAGCCTGCTGGAGGCCCTGACGGAGGCCTGCGCCCGGTACGCGGGCGAGGAGGCCGACCACGCGGGTGCGGCCTGGCCCCTGCGGCACTGAGCCGGGTCGGCCCGGGCGTTACGAGCCTTCCGCCGACGTCATTCCCTGGATCCGGCCCAGGATCGTCACCTGCTGGTCCGCGCCCTTCGGCGGGTCCAGTGCCACCTCGTTGGAGACGAACTCCATCGTGAGGGACTGCTTGATCTCACCGGTCGTGAGCGCGAGGACGTCCTTGTTGGGGGCCGGGATCGACGTGCCCGCGTACGCGGTCTGCTTCTCGTAGTGCCGCGTGGTGAAGAACACCAGGGCTCCGCCGTCCTTGGTGCGCAGCGCCAGCGGCGCGTAGTCGCCGTTCGTCAGCGGCTCGTCGATGTACTGGGTGGCCATGCCCGGCTTCTTGGCGTTCTTCTCGCGCAGGGCGCGCCACTGGCTGGTGTGGGAGCCGTCCGCGAAGGTGTCCCCGCCGTTCTTCAGGTACGTCGAGTAGTCCTGGCTCAGCGTCTGCGGGCCGGCGGCGAGGCCGGTCTCGTTCGCGGGGACCGACTCGGCCCAGCCGTCCGCGTCCTGCTTGAACTCCGGGACCTTGCCGGGGGCGACGAGGGTCAGGTACGCGACCTGGAAAGGGTCGTCGAGGCCACTGCGGGTGAACACGAGCAGCCAGCGGGCGGTGCCGCCCTTGTTGCCGGCCGCGTCCACGAGGAACCAGCGGGGCCAGCCGGCCTTCTTGGGGATGGTGAACTTCGCGTCCGTCAGCTTCAGGGGCGTGTGGTTCGGGTTGCCGCCCGGGTTGTTGGCCTTTCCGGCCTTCAGACGGGCCGAGTCGATGTCGGCGAGGGCGCCCGTGGTGTGGTCGGCGTCCAGGGAGCCGTCGTAGGCCTTGTCGGCCTCGTTGTACGCGGTCGTGAACTCCTGGAGGGCCTTGGCGGCTTCGGCGCGGGTGGTGGACGGGAGGATCTCCCGTTCGCCGTGCACGACGACACAGCCACTGGCCGTCAATGACATAGCGGTCATCGAGGCGGCTATGAGTGCACTCCGGGCGGGCCTGCGGAGCGTTCTAGGGTCGCGATCCCAGCTCATCGGCTTTCTTCACCTTCCCCTTTCCGGAGGCGAACCCTACCGGGTGCCTCCGGCGGTGGGGTGGGGGTGGGTCGGGGCCGCGCCGGGGGGTGTCCGTCCTCGGAACGGCGCGACCAAGTCGCCTACCGGCTAACTGGAGTTATACGCGCCGCCCACTGCGGGCGGACACCCCCCGACACGGCCCCTTGCGTGGTGCCCCCGCTGCGGGCAGTCGTGCCGCTGGGGCGATGGGGGTCCCCCCTGCTCGAGCGAAGTCGAGAGCTTGGGGGAGGGTGGGCGCAGCGGCACCCCGCAACGCCGGGCTGCGCACCCACCCGGCCTCAGCTGTCTTGGGTCGCCGCCGCTGCCGTCCGGCGCTGTCCGAGGCCTGCCGGCAGCAGGAACAGCAGCATGGTCGGGACCAAGTACAGCAACCACACCGTGACTTGAAGGACCGTCGGGTCGGGCTGGAAGTTGAAGACGCCCTTGAGGAGCGTTCCGTACCAGCTGTCCGGCGGAATCGTGCCGGAGACGTCGAACGCCTTGTTCGTGAGGCCGGGCAGGAAGTCGGCCTCCTGGAGGTCGTGGAAGCCGTACGCCAGGACGCCCGCGGCCACGACCACGAGCATGCCGCCGGTCCACGTGAAGAACTTCGCCAGGTTGATGCGCAGCGCGCCCCGGTAGAACAGCCAGCCCAGCAGGATCGCCGTCAGCAGGCCCAGGGCGACACCGGCCAGGGGTCGCGGCGTGCCGTCGCTCGCCGCGTGGACGGACGCCCACACGAACAGGGCCGTTTCCAGCCCCTCCCGGCCCACGGCCAGGAACGCCGTCGCGACCAGCGCTCCCGTACCCATCGCCAGCGCCGCGTCCAGCCTGCCGTGCAGCTCCGACTTGAGGTGCCGGGCCGTGCGCCGCATCCAGAACACCATCCACGTCACCAGACCGACCGCGAGGATCGACAGCGAACCGCCGAGCGCCTCCTGGGCCTGGAACGTCAGCTCCTGGGAGCCGAACTCCAGCGCGCAGCCGAAGCCGAAGGCGAGGGCCACCGCGATGCCGATGCCGATCCAGATCGGCTTCAGAGCGTCCCTGCGGTCCGTCTTGACCAGGTACGCGATGAGGATGCAGACGACGAGGCTCGCCTCGAGGCCCTCGCGCAGGCCGATCAGATAGTTGGAGAACATGCGGTCTACGCCTCCTCGGAGAACAGCGTCCGGCCCCACCAGTCGTCCTTGTCGCGGACGCCCGGCGGGATCGCGAACAGTGCCGAACCCACGTGCTGGATGTACTCGTTGAGCGCGTCCGTGGCCAGGTTGCGCTGGATCGGGATGAAGCCCTCGCGGACGTCCCGCTGGTAGGCCAGGAAGAACAGGCCCGCGTCCAGGCGGCCCAGTCCGTCCGTGCCGTCGGTGAAGGAGTAGCCGCGGCGCAGGATCGTCGCGCCGTGGTTGGCGTCGGGATGCGCGAGCCGGACGTGCGCGTCGGGCTTCATCGCCTTCAGGAACGGCTCGTCGCGCTCCTTCGCCTTGCCGACCGGCGCGCCCTCGCCCTTGTCCCGGCCGAAGATGTCCTCCTGCTCCTGGAGCGAGGTGCGGTCCCACGTCTCGATGTGCATGCGGATGCGGCGGGCGACCAGGTAGGAGCCGCCCGCCATCCATCGCGGGCCGTCCTTCTCCGACGCCCAGACGAACTTCCGGAGCCGGTCCGTCTCGGTGCCCGCGATGTTGCGGGTGCCGTCCTTGAAGCCCATCAGGTTGCGTGGTGTCTGGGCCTCGGGCGTCGTCGACGACGTCTTTCCGAAGCCCAGCTGCGACCAGCGGATGACGACCTTGCCGAAGCCGATGCGGGCCAGGTTGCGGATGGCGTGCACGGCGACCTGCGGGTCGTCCGCGCAGGCCTGGACGCACAGGTCGCCGCCGCTGCGGTTCTTGTCCAGGGCGTCACCGGCGAACTTCGGCAGGTCGACCAGGGCGTCGGGGCGCCGGTCCGCGAGGTCGAACTTCTCGAACAGGGACGGGCCGAAGCCGATCGTGAGGGTCAGCCGGGAGGGCTTGAGGCCCAGCGCCTCGCCGGTGTCGTCCGGGGGCGCCTCGGGCAGGCCGCCGTAGGCGCCGTCACCCACCGGGTGCCCCGCCGTCATCCGGCGGGCCGCCTGCGTCCAGTCCTTCAGCAACTGGACGAACTCCTCCCGGTCGTCCGTCGTCACGTCGAACGCGGCGAAGTGCAGCCGGTCCTGGACCGGAGTCGCGATGCCCGCCTGGTGCGGTCCGTGGAAGGGCACGGCGGTTGAGGCGTTGGGCGGGGACTCGTCGTCCGGCCGGGCCATCGCCACCGCTCCGCCCGCCGCCGCGGCGCCGAGGGCCAGGCCCGCGCCGCCCCAGCCGAGCAGCGAACGCCGGGAGGGAGAGGGAGTGTCGTTGTCCGTCATGGCGCCTCCCTTACTTCACGACGGCGGCGGCGAGCTTCGACAGGGGCTCCGCCAGCGCGTTGACCGCGTCCGAGAGCTCCTTGCGGTCGGCCTTGCCGACCTTGTCGTACGAGGTGAAGTCGTACGACGTCTTGTTCGGGCGGTACTTGTCGAGCAGGGCGTCCAGGGCGGCGAACTGCTTGTCCAGTTCGGTGGTGAGCGCCTTGTCGTTCTCCTGCGCGACCGGCTTCAGCAGCGCGTACGACTTCTGCGCGCCCTCGACGTTGGCCTTGAAGTCGACCAGGTCGGTGTGCGAGTAGCGCTCCTCCTCGCCGGTGACCTTGCCGGTGGCGACCTCGTCGAGGAGTTCCTTGGCGCCGTTGGCCATGGAGGTGGGGGTGATCTCGGCCGTGCCGACCCGCTTCTGCCAGTCCTTCAGGTCGGTGATCAGCCGGCCGGCGAGTTCCTTCTCGCGGTCGCCGATCTTCTTGTCCTGCCAGAGGGACTTCTCCAGCCGGTGCCAGCCGGTCCAGTCCTTGGCCGGGTCCTGGCCGTCCTCCAGGCCGTCCTCGCGGACGTCGACCTTCGGGTCGATGTCGCCGAAGGACTCGGCGACCGGCTCGGTGCGCTCCCAGCCGATGCGGGAGGGGGCGTAGGCCTTCTTCGCGGCCTCGATGTCGCCGTCCTTGACGGCCTTGGCGAAGGCCTCCGCCTTGGGCAGGGTCTCGTCGGCCTGCGCCTGGGCGTAGGCGCGGTAGGCCGCGACGGCCTTGTCCAGACGCGGATCGCGCTGGACGGCCTTGCCGCCGGTGGCCTTGACGGTCTGGCGGATGCCGGCGCCCTTCATGCCGGGCTTGCAGGCGATCTGGTAGTCACCGGCCTTCACCTCGGCGGTGACCCGCTGCCTGGTGCCGGGGCCTATGTTCTCCCGCTCGGCGACCACGCGGTCGTCGGGGAAGAGGACGTAGACCTCGGTGACCTTGGAGCCCTTGTTCTCGACGGCCAGCTCGACGTGCCCGGCCGGGAACTCCTTCTTCGACACCTCGCACTTGTCGTCGGTCGCTGTCACGTTGACGACGTGGTCGCCGTCCTTGGCGTCGCTCTTCTCGGTGCAGCCGGTGACGGCGGACAGAGCCGCGGCGGCGGCGATCACGACGGAAACGGGTCGGGCGGGTCGCATGCAGGCTCCAGAGACGGGAAGGTGAGGCTCACCTAAGCTACATAAGGATCACCTAAGTGGCCAAAAAATGACCTCATGAAAGGGTCAAGGGAAGGTCAAAGGTCGTGTCGAAGGTCCCGACCGGCGGGTGGTCCGCCGAGGCATGACCGGCGCACCGGGGCGTGGCCCGATGCGCGAGGGGACGACGAGTTCAACGTCGTGCACCACCACGCCCACCATGTCACCGGCGTGCGCCCTTGACCGGGAGGGCATGACTTTCGGCCAGTCGCCCGGGCGGTGCTTGAATGCCTCTGTGACTGACTACGACGTGCTGCGCGTCTTCTGCGGGCCGAACGGCGGATACGGCAACGAGCTCGGGGTCGTGCGCGAGGGTTCGGTGCTGCCCGAGGAGAGCGAACGGCAGGTGTTCGCCGCGAAGGTCGGGTTCAGCGAGACCGTGTTCGTCGACGACCCCGAGCGGGGTGCGATCGACATCTACACGCCGACCCTCCGGCTGCCCTTCGCCGGGCACCCCTGCGTCGGCACGGCCTGGCTGCTCGACGTGCCCGAACTGGTCACGCCCGCCGGGGTGGTCGGGGCCCGGCAGGACGGGGAGTTCTGCTGGATCGAGGCGCGGGCGGAGTGGGTGCCCGCGCGGACCCTGCGGCAGTACGGCAGCGCCGCCGAGGTCGACGACCTGGCCGTGCCGCCGCCGGGGGAGTGGGTGTACGCCTGGGCGTGGGAGGACGAGCCCGCCGGGCGGGTTCGGGCCCGGGCCTTCCCCGGGCGCGGCGACGGAATCGACGAGGACGAGGCGACCGGAGCCGCGGCCCTGCTGCTCACCGACCGGCTGGGCCGGGCCCTCAACATCACCCAGGGCGCGGGCTCCCAGATCCTGACGGCGCCGCAGCCCGGCGGATGGACCGAGGTCGGCGGCCGGGTCCACCTCGAACGCTGACCGGCCGCGAACTCCCGGTGCCGCTCAGGCCGACAGCGGGAACTCCTCGCCCAGCGCCTCGAACACCGCGTTGTTCAGCGCGTACGCCCTCTTGCACTCGGCCACGACCCGCTGCCGCTCCAGCTCGTCACCCGGCACCGCGTCCAGCAGCTCCCAGTAACTCCGCTTGAAGGCGGCCGGGTTGGCGATCCGCTCGAAGACGTAGAAGCGGACCCCGTCGCCCTTCACGGGGAACCCCCACGTCTTCTCGGCCGTGTCGCGGATGATCTGCCCGCCGGAGAGGTCGCCGAGGTAGCGGGTGTAGTGGTGGGCGACGTAGCCGGCCGGCCAGCCGCGGGCGCATTCCGTGACCCGGCGCGCGTACTCCCGCGTGGCGGGCAGCGCGTCCATGCCCGACCGCCAGTCCGGGCCGCGCAGATACTCCAGGTCCTGCTCCAGCGCGGCCATGCGGAACAGCTCCGGGCGGACGAAGGGGCCGGCCACCGGGTCCGCGGCCAGGCGCTCCGCACCGGACTCCAGCGCCCCGTACACGAACCACAGCTGCTCCGTGTAGCGCGCGAACGCGTCGACCCCCAGCCGGTGTCCCAGCAGGTCGCTGATGAACGTCGAGCCCCTGACCTCCTCGTGCTGCTCCCGGGAAGCGGTTCGGATGAGGGTCGAGAAGGATTCCACCATGAGCCCCACTTTCCCGACGCGGTGTCGGTAAAAACGCTACTCCGGTGATGCGGTGAGGGCATGCGAAAGCCCGCCCTCGGGAGGAGGGCGGGCCGTCAGGGGCGTCGGAGGGCGTGTGCGGGGCTACGGCAGTGTGAGGATCTCCGCGCCCGTGTCGGTCACGACCAGGGTGTGCTCGAACTGCGCCGTCCGCCTGCGGTCCTTCGTCACGACCGTCCAGCCGTCGTCCCACATGTCGTACTCGTGCGTCCCGAGCGTCAGCATCGGCTCGATCGTGAACGTCATGCCGGGCTGGATGACGGTCGTGGCGTGCGGGCTGTCGTAGTGCGGGATGATCAGGCCCGAGTGGAACGACGAGTTGATGCCGTGGCCCGTGAAGTCCCGCACCACGCCGTAGCCGAAGCGCTTGGCGTACGACTCGATGACCCGCCCGATGATGTTGATCTGCCGGCCCGGCTTGACCGCCTTGATCGCGCGGTCGAGGGACTCCCGGGTCCGCTCCACCAGCAGCCGTGACTCCTCGTCGACCTCACCGACGAGATAGGTGGCGTTGTTGTCGCCGTGCACGCCGCCGATGTACGCCGTCACGTCGAGGTTGACGATGTCGCCGTCGCGCAGGACCGTCGAGTCCGGGATGCCGTGGCAGATGACCTCGTTGACCGACGTGCACAGCGACTTCGGGAAGCCGCGGTAGCCGAGCGTCGAGGGGTAGGCGCCGTGGTCGCACATGTAGTCGTGCGCCACCTTGTCCAGCTCGTCCGTGGTCACCCCGGGGGCGATCAGCTTCGCGGCCTCCGCCATCGCCCGGGCGGCGATCCGGCCGGCGACGCGCATCGCCTCGATCGTCTCGGGCGTCTGCACCTCCGGACCGGTGTACGGCGTCGGCGCGGGCTTGCCGACGTACTCGGGACGACGGATGTTTCCGGGCACGGGACGGGTGGGGGACAGCTCCCCCGGTACGAGCAGCGACTGGCCAGACATGCCAGCGAGTCTAACCAGCGCGCGTGGGGGAACATGTCGATGGCGAGAGGAGCTGGTCATGGCCCTGTTCAAGAAGCGGACGGTCGGCAAGCCGGGCGAGTGGTACTACTGCCTGGAGCACAAGAAGGTCGAAGAGGGGCCGGAGTGCCCGGGCAAGGACCGCTTCGGCCCGTACGCGAGCCGCACCGAGGCCGAGCACGCGATGGAGACGGCCCGCGAACGCAACGTCCAGTGGGAGAACGACCCCAAGTGGCACGACGCCCCCGCGGGCGGCCGGAACGACGAGTAGGCGCAACTCCCGCGGCCGCGTGCCCTTCACGCGGCCGCACCACCGGTGGAACCGGCCCTACCAGCGTGCGGGTGGTGGGGCCGTCAGGTGTTCCGCCAGTCTCGCCACCCGGTCCCGGAAGCGGCGTCGGCCGCGCGGCGTCGGCAGGGCGTTCTCCCCGGCCGCCGCGCTGACCAGGTGCTGGACCGTGTCCAGGTCCAGCTCAGAGCCGTCCGGGACGGCCAGACGCTCGTGGGCCATCGCCGTCAGTTCGCCCTCTCCGGGGCCGAGTGACAGCACCGTCGCTCCGGCGCGCCGGGCGTCGGAAACCCGTTCGAGGAGGGGCGCGGCAGGCGCCTCGGGGGACACCACCAGCAGCGTCTCGCCCCGCCGGGCCGCCTCCAGCCGGCCGAGACCGACCGCCAGGTGCGCCGGATCCGAGGGGCGCGCGTCATGCCGTACCAGCGTCGGGGCCAGCTCCGGCGTGCCCGACCACGCGGCCTCGTCGACCAGGTGCGCCGCCAGGTGCCACGGCTCGAACTCCGGCGTGCCGACGAGCAGCAGCCCGCCCCCGTGCGACACCACCGACCCCCGCAGCGCCCCGGCGAACCGCCGCGTCGCCCCCAGCCACTGGGTCCCGGCGAGCACTTCCCGCAACAGCGCCACGCGTACCGCGTCCATGCGACCGCATCCTGCACCGACCGGTCGCGGCCGGCAGGGACTTCGACACGCATTCGCCCGGCCAGGGCAGTCGGACCGGTCACCCGTACCACCGTCGAACGACCGGCGGAACCGTGGGTGAACACGTCGGACGTAGAGTCAGGGCCATGACCTCTACCGACAGTGCTGCCACCGACAACGCCCAGAAGGCCCCCGCCAAGGACCCCTGGGACCTGCCCGACGTCTCCGGACTCGTCGTCGGAGTGCTCGGCGGGACCGGGCCGCAGGGCAAGGGCCTCGCCTACCGGCTCGCCCGGGCCGGCCAGAAGGTGATCATCGGCTCGCGGGCGGCCGAGCGGGCCCGGGCCGCCGCCGAGGAACTCGGACACGGCGTCGAGGGCGCCGACAACGCCGAGACCGCGCGCCGCAGCGACATCGTGATCGTCGCGGTGCCGTGGGACGGCCACGGCAAGACCCTGGAGTCCCTGCGCGAGGAGCTGGCCGGCAAGCTCGTCGTGGACTGCGTCAACCCGCTCGGCTTCGACAAGAAGGGCGCCTACGCGCTGAAGCCGGAGGAGGGCAGCGCCGCCGAGCAGGCCGCCGCCCTGCTGCCGGACTCCCGTGTCACGGCCGCCTTCCACCACCTGTCGGCCGTGCTGCTCCAGGACCCGGAGATCGACGAGATCGACACCGACGTGATGGTCCTCGGCGAGGTGCGGGCGGACGTCGAGATCGTCCAGGCGCTGGCCGGCCGCATCCCCGGCATGCGCGGCGTCTTCGCCGGGCGGCTGCGCAACGCGCACCAGGTGGAGTCGCTGGTGGCGAATCTGATCTCCGTGAACCGCCGGTACAAGGCGCACGCGGGGCTGCGCGTCACCGACGTGTGAGCCGGTGAGACGCATGGGGGACACTGGTGGCCGTAGCAGTGTCCCCCGACAGGAGTCGACCGAAATGCCCCGCCTCGCCGTTTACGCCCTGATCTTCTGCGTTCTGTCCGTGGCCGCGGCCGTGGTCTCCTTCGTGCAGGGCAGCTGGCTGGGGATCGTCTGGGTGCTGCTCGCCGGTCTGTCGTCCAACATGACCTGGTACTACGTCAAGCGCGCCAAGGCACGGAAGTCGGTCACGGGCTGACCCGTCACGGGGCGGCCGAGCAGAAGTCGTTCGAGCCCTTCCAGAAGCGGTACAGCTCCTGACCGCAGTACGTCTCGAAATCGCTGATCCCGAGGGACTTCAGGATCGAGTCGATCACGTCGAAGAACACGCCGTTCACGGTCGGCAGCCACAGCAGCGCGAACACGAACAGCAGGCCGAACGGCGCGAAGGGCTCCACCTGGCGGCGGATGTTGTACGACAGCCAGGGCTCGATCACGCCGTAGCCGTCCAGGCCCGGCACCGGCAGGAAGTTCAGCAGCGCGGCCGTCACCTGGAGCAGGGCGAGGAACGCCAGCGCGAACCGGAAGTCCGTCGGCACGCCGTCCAGCGCGTCCAGCCAGAACGGCGCCGTGCACACGACCGCGAACAGCACGTTCGTCAGCGGACCCGCCGCCGAGATCAGACTGTGCCGCCAGCGCCCCTGGATCCGCCCTCGCTCGATGAACACCGCACCGCCGGGCAGCCCGATCCCGCCCATGATCACGAAGATCACCGGGAGCACGATGCTGAGCAGCGCGTGCGTGTACTTCAGCGGGTTGAGCGTGAGGTACCCCTTCGCCCCGACCGAGATGTCCCCGCTGTGCAGGGCGGTGCGGGCGTGCGCGTACTCGTGCAGGCACAGCGAGACGACCCACGCCGCCGTCACGAAGAGGAACACGGCGACCCCGGGCTGCTCCGCGAAGCCGGTCCAGGTCGCCCAGCCCGTGACCGCCGTCACGGCCAGGATCCCGAGGAACACGGGACTGATCCGCCGCTCACTGTGGCGGCTGGTGGCGGTGGTCATCGGACTCCCTGCAGTCTCGAACACGCGATGGGACGGCCCGACCGTACCGGGCGCGAGGGGAAAACGTCTCGCGCGGGGCGGTCGGTTCCGGAGAGGGTGGGGGCATGGGGCTCTGGCACGTGTTCTACGCGGACTGGCAGATGGAGTGCTGCGGCACGCCGTTCTCGGTGGGGGACGAGGTGAGCTGGCCCCTGCTGCTCCTGGACGCGGACGACATGTTCGGCGGCGGCTGGCACGACCAGCTCACCAAGGTCGCCGGGCCGGTCGAGGACGTGGGCGGCGTCCGGGTCGTGCGGGAGGAGACCGGCCTCACGGTGGCCCTGGGCGCGGACCCCGACGACGACGAGGACCGGCGCCCGCTGCCGGGGGACTGGACCCGGTCGGTCGGAATGCTGTCCGTCGAACGGCACGGTGCGCGATGGCCCCAGGTCGCGGGGCTGGTGCGGGCCGTGCAGGTGCTGACCCAGGCCTACGCCGAGAGCGCGCCGGGCTCGCGCACCTGGGAGCCGGTCGCGGGGCGGCGCCGGCTGCGGACGGTGGAGCGGTGCCCGAAGTGGTTCACCGACGCCGACGCCGACGCCGAGCGGGCCGACGGGCAGGGGCGGCGGTGGCGCACGTCGGGAGTGGTGGTGACCCTGGAGGTACCGGGCACGGACTCCTGGCTCTCGTACGCCGTCCGCGAGGCCCGGGGCATGCCCCAGCGGGACCCCGAGCCCGGCGCGGAGACGAAGGACCTCCCGGCGGCGGCCCTGACGGCCCTGCTGGCAACCCTGAGCACGGTCACGCCCCCACCGGCCCCCACCGCCGGCCGCCGCCACGGCCGCACCAAAGGCACCCGCCGGTGACCACCGACCCCCACCCGGCCCTGGCCGCCCGCGGCCGCACAGCCCTGACCGCCCGCCGCCACACCGGCCGTGTGGCCGACCACCCAGCCGGTCGGCCGTCTGCGGACCGGCCGGCCTTGCGGTGGGAGGGGCCGTGGGTCTTGTCGCCCGTCGGCCCGCCGGTCTCGTCGCCTGCCGCCGCGTCGGCTCGGCCGCCGGCCGCGCGCCGGTGTCGTGGCGTGCCGTCCGGCCGGTCTCACTGCTCGTCTCCCGGCCGGGCTCACTGCTCGTCTCCCGGCCTGCCTTACGGCCGGCCGGTGCCGGCCTCGTCTCCTGCCGGCCCGGCCCTACTGCTTGCGGTCACGCCGGTTTCGCTCCCTGTCGACCGGTCGGCCTCGCCGCTTGCCGCCTCGCCGCCTGTCGTCCCGCCGACTCTCGCCGTGCGCCCCCGGCCGGGCACGGGTGCCGGTTCCACGCCGCTCGCGTCACCGAGTGGCGCTTCCTCCCTCCCGCCCGCCGCGGACCCGGTGTTCCGTGACCGCCGCGCCGTCGGAACACCGTGACCCGTTCTCCGGCCAGCAGGGACAATGACCCCGTGCGCTACCGCATCCTCGGCACCACGCAGGCGCTCCGCACCGACGGCACGGTCGTACCGGTGGGCGGGGCGCGGTTGCGTGCGCTGTTGACCGTGCTGGCCCTGCGGGCCGGCCGTACCGTGCCCGTGGGGCTGCTGGTCGAGGAGGTGTGGGGCGGCGATCCGCCCGCCGACGCGCCGGGGGCGCTCCAGGCGCTGGTCGGGAGGCTGCGGCGGGTGCTCGGGGCGGACGCGGTCGCCTCCGTGGAGGGCGGGTACCGGCTCACGGCCGCCCCCGACGACGTCGATCTGCACCGGTTCGAGCGGCTGGCCGGGGAAGGGGTGCGGGCCCTGGCCGACGGCGACCCCGCCAAGGCCGCCGTGGTCCTCGACGACGCCCTCGCCCTGTGGCACGGACCGGCCCTCACGGACCTCCCCGACCGCACCGCCGAGGCGGCCCGCTGGGACACCCGCCGCCTGGACGCGGAGCGCGCCCGGCACAGCGCCGCCCTCGCCCTCGGCGAGGCGGAGCGGTCCCTGCCGGAGCTGACCGCCCTGTGTGACAGTCACCCCCTGGACGAACCCCTCCAGACGCTCCGGCTGCGGGCCCTGCGCGACGTCGGCCGCACGGCGGAGGCGCTGGACGCGTACGAGGACGTCCGGCGGCGGCTGGCCGACCGGCTCGGCACCGACCCCGGCCCGGAACTGCGTACCCTGCACGCGGAGTTGCTGAGCCTCGGAGACGGTCCGGTGCCCAGGCGCGGCAGCGGGACACCGCCGCCCGTCGGCAACCTCCGCGCCCGGCTCACCTCCTTCATCGGCCGCGAGACCGACATCGACACCATCCGGGGTGATCTCACCACCGCCCGGCTCGTGACCCTGCTCGGACCCGGCGGGGCCGGCAAGACCCGGCTGTCGCAGGAGGCCGCCGAGACCGTGCGGCACACCATGCCGGGGGGCGTGTGGCTCGCCGAACTCGCCCCGGTCGACGACCCCGCCGCCGTACCCGAGGCCGTGCTCACCGCCGTCGGCGCCCGCGAGACCGTGCTGTACGGCGCCGGCGCCGAGGGAATCCGGGCCGTCGTCGGGGACCGGCTCGACGACCCCGTGGAGCGGCTCGCCGAGCACTGCTCCCGGCCCCGCATGCTGCTGATCCTCGACAACTGCGAGCACGTCGCCGACGCCGCCGCCCGGCTCACCGAGGAACTCCTGGCGCGCTGCCCCGGCCTGACCGTCCTCGCCACCAGTCGCGAACCCCTCGGCGTGCCGGGGGAGTTGCTGCGGCCCGTGGAACCGCTGCCCGAGCCGGTCGCGCTGCGGCTGCTCGCCGACCGGGGCGCGGCGGCCCGGCCCGGCTTCCGCGTCGAGGACGACCCCGAGGCGTGCGCCGAGATCTGCCGGCGCCTCGACGGCCTGCCCCTGGCCATCGAACTCGCCGCCGCCCGGCTGCGGATGCTCACGCCCCGCCAGATCGCCGACCGGCTCGACGACCGCTTCCGTCTGCTCACCTCCGGCAGCCGTACCGTCCTGCCCCGCCAGCAGACCCTCCGAGCCGTCGTCGACTGGTCCTGGGACCTGCTCGACGAGGACGAACGGGACGTGCTGCGGCGGCTGTCGGTGTTCGCGGGCGGCTGCGACCTGCCCGCCGCCGAGGCCGTGTGCGGGCCGGTCGCCCTGGAGGCACTCGGCTCCCTCGTCGACCGCTCCCTCGTCGTGGCCGCCCCGCCCGGCGAGACGGCCGACGGCGAGATGCGCTACCGGCTGCTGGAGACCGTCGCCGAGTACGCCGCCGAACGACTCGACGAGTCCGGGCAGCGCCCGGCGGCCGAGCGCGCCCACCTGACGTACTTCCGTGAACTGGCCCGCGTCACCGACCCGTTGCTGCGCGGCTCCGGCCAGCTCGCGGCCATCCACCGGCTGGAGCGGGAGTACGAGAACCTGCGCACCGCCCTGCGCCACGCCGTCGCCCTGCGTGACGAGCAGGAGGCGCTGTGCCTGGCGCTGTCCCTCGTCTGGTACTGGCAGATGCGCGACCTGCGCATCGAGGCCCGCACCTGGTGCCGCG
Source organism: Streptomyces venetus (assembly GCF_039540295.1). Lineage (NCBI taxonomy): Bacteria > Bacillati > Actinomycetota > Actinomycetes > Kitasatosporales > Streptomycetaceae > Streptomyces > Streptomyces venetus. The sequence continues at coordinate 117,934 of NZ_BAABET010000001.1, read as the reverse complement.
AGGTCATGGCCCTCGGCCCCGACCCGTTCACCGAGCCCGTCCGCCGCGCCGCCCCGGTGTGGGAGCGCTGCACCGACGCCCCGCCCCCGATGACCGGCGAGGTCCTGTGGGAGGCCCGGCGCGGGATCCACCTGGCCCATCTCGCCTGCATGGACACGGAACTGGACGCCTGGCAGAACGCCCGGTCCCAGCGGAAGCTGCGGACCATCGCCGGCACCTACGAGCCCGGCCTGCCGCAGAACTGCCGGCTCCCCGGCCTGCTCTGGTTCTTCGCCGTGATGCTGACCGGCGACATGGACCGGCTGCGCGTCATCATGGACGCGTCCATCCGCACCTGCCGGGACACTCCCGGCTTCGACTGGGAGCTGGCCTCCGGCCTCCAGATGCGGGCCAACTTCCTCGCCAACCGCACCGACTGGGCCGGTGACGCCGCCCGTGACGCCGACGAGTCGCTGGAGATCTACCGCCGTCTCGGCGACGACTGGGGCATCGCCGAGGCCCTCTCCGCACGCGCCGAGGCCCAGGAGCGCAAGGGCGAGTACGCCCTGGCCGCCGCGGACTTCGAGGCGGCCATCCGGCACGCCGAACTCCTCGGCGCCCACGCCCAGGCGGCCGTGCTCAGCGCCCGGCTCGGCATCGTGCTGCTGGAGGCGGGTGAGGGTGAGCGCGGTGAGCGGCTGCTGCGCGAGGTGATCGCCCAGCGCGAGGACTCGCACAGCGAGGCCATGCCCGCCGCCCGCCTCTTCCTGTCCGGCTGGCTCGGCATGACCGGGCGCGTCGCCGAGGCGCGCGAGCAACTGCGGCGGCTGCGCCAGGACTTCCGGATCGCCCACTTCATCGTCTTCGACGCGTTCATCCTGGGCGCCGAGGCGTGGCTGGACGCCGTGGAGGGCCGGTACGAGGAGTGCCTGGACCGGATCCGCAGGGCACTGGAGCGAGCCGCCGACCCGGTGTCGGCGGCCATCGCTCCCCATATGCCCGCCGTGTACCTCACCACCGGGGCCACGGCCCTGACCGCGCTCGACGGCGGGCACCGCGCCGCGGACGCGGCCCGCTGCCTCGGCGCCGCCGATGCCCTGCTGCCGCCCGGCCACGTCGCCCGGCGGCAGGAGCGCGAGACGCGCGAGCAGGCGGAGCGGCGGGCCCGGGCGGCGCTCGGCGACACGGCCTACGAGGCCGCGTACGCGGAAGGCGGCGGCCTCTCCCCCGAGGAGGCCACCGCCCTGCTCTGAAGGCCCTTCTCCGTGAGCGCCCGGGCCCGCCCCGTCAGCTCTTGGTCCGGAACTTGTGGATCGCGACGGGCGCCATCACGGCCGTGATCGCCACCGACCAGCCGAGCGTCACCCACAGGTCGTGCGCGACCGGCCCGCCCACCATCAGACCGCGCGCGGCGTCCGCCAGCGTGGACAGCGGGTTGTAGTCGGTGAACGCCTGCAACCAGCCCGGCATCGACGTGGTCGGTGCGAAGATCGACGAGCCGAACTGGAGCGGGAACAGCACCAGGAAGCCCATCGCCTGCACGGACTGCGCGTTCTTCATGATCACGCCCAGGGTGAGGAACACCCACATGATCGACGAGGCGAACGCCGTGGACAGGGCCACGGTGGCGAACAGCCCGGGCCAGTCGGTGATCTCGAACCCGACCGCCACGGCGACGATCATCAGCACGGCGGTCGCGAACAGCATCCGCAGCAGCTCCACGGAGATCTTCGCGAACAGCACCGAGCCGCGCCCGATCGGCAGGGACCGGAAGCGGTCCATGACACCGGAGTTGAAGTCCTGGCTGAAGCCGGTGCCGACGCCCTGGGACAGCGTCATGCTCATCATCGCGATCATGCCGGGGATCACGTACTGCACGTACTGGTCCTGCCCGCCGCCCAGCGCCTGCCCGATCGAGCCGCCGAACACGAAGACGAACAGCAGGGTGAAGATGACCGGCATCAGCAGCGCGTCGGCCATCGACTCGGGGTCCTGCCGGATCCACAGCAGGTTGCGGCGGACGAGCGCGCCGGTGTGCCGCAGATGCCCGCGCAGCGAGATACGGGCGTCGTCGGTGGCGGTCACGGCGGTGGTGGTGGCGGTGGTGGCGCTCATACGGCGACCTCCTCGCGGTCGTCGACGGGCGCGGAGTCCTGCGGGGCACTGGCACGGTGGCCGGTGAGCGACAGGAACACCTCGTCGAGGCTGGGCAGTTCGGTGGTGATGGAGGCGAGCGTGACGCCGCGGGACGTGAGGGCGCCCACGACGGCGGTCAGCTGCTCGTCGCTGAGGATCGGCACGAGGAGGGTGCCGCTGTCGCCGTCGACCGTGGTGGTCGCGAGCCCGGTGATGCCGAGGCCGTCCAGGTACCCGGCGAGCGGGCGCAGTTGCAGGGCGTCGGCCGGCCGGATCCGCAGCGTCCGCCCGCCGACCTTGGCCTTCAGGTCGTCGATCCTCCCGTCAGCGACGACCTTGCCCCGGTCCACGACGGTCAGCTCGGAGGCGAGCTGCTCGGCCTCCTCCATGTACTGCGTGGTCAGCAACACGGTCACGCCGTCGCCGACCATCGCCTTCACCTCGTCCCACACCTCGTTGCGGGTGCGGGGGTCGAGCCCGGTGGTCGGTTCGTCGAGGAAGAGGACGGCCGGCCGGCCGATCATCGAGGCGGCCAGGTCGAGCCGCCGCCGCATACCGCCGGAGTAGGTGCTCGCGGGCCGCTTGGCGGCCTCGGTCAGCGAGAACCGCTCCAGCAGCTCGTCGGCACGCGTGCGTGCCTCCTTGCGGGGCAGGTCGAGCAGCCGTCCGATCAGGTACAGGTTCTCCCAGCCGGGCAGCTTCTCGTCGACGGAGGCGTACTGCCCGGTGAGTCCTATCACCCGCCGCAGCTGCCGCGGCTGCCGTGCGACGTCGTAGCCGGCCACGGTCGCCTGTCCCGAGTCGGCCTTCAGCAGGGTGGACAGGATCCGTACCAGGGTGGTCTTCCCGGCCCCGTTCGGCCCGAGCACCCCCATCACGGTGCCCTCCCGCACCTCCAGGTCGACCCCGTCCAGCGCCTTGGTCTCCCCGTAGTGCTTCACCAGCCCCCGCACGGTGACAGCGGCGCCGCCGGTTCGTGTGTCGATTCGCGTCATGGGACAGACGGTCTCAGGGCCCACCGACAAACCACCGACAGACCGCCGACAGCCCTCCGACGCCCTGCCGTGCTCCGTCCGACCGCGTGGGCCGGCGGGCGGAACGCGGCAGCCCGCCGACGGGGGAAGATCGGCGGGCTGCCCGTGGTACCGCAGTGGTCCTAGTGCACGGAGTGCTCCTCCTGCGGGAACGTTCCGCCCACGACATCGTCGGCGAACGCCTTCACCGCGTCGCCCATGACCTCACGCAGATTCACGTACTGCTTGACGAACTTCGGCACCCGCCCGCCCGTCAGACCCAGCATGTCGGTCCACACCAGCACCTGCGCGTCGGTCTCGGGACCGGCCCCGATCCCCACCGTCGGAATGTGCAGCACCCGCGTCACCTCGGCCGCCAGCTCCGCCGGTACCAGCTCCAGCACCACGGCGAACGCGCCCGCGTCCTGTACGGCCTTCGCGTCGCGCAGCAGCTGCTGGGCCGCCTCCTCGCCCCGCCCCTGCACGCGGTAGCCCATGGCGTTGACGGACTGCGGGGTCAGCCCGATGTGGGCCATGACCGGGATGCCGGACTCGACGAGGAGCCGGATCTGGTCGTGCGACCGCTCGCCCCCCTCCAGCTTCACGGCCTGCACACCGGCCTCCTTCACCAGCCGGGTCGCCGAGCGCAGCGCCTGCACCGGACCCTCCTGGTAGGAGCCGAAGGGCAGGTCGCCGACGATCAGGGCGCGCGAGGTGCCCCGTACGACCGCCGCGGACAGCATCGTCATCTCGTCGAGGGTGACGGGCACGGTCGACTCGTACCCGAGGTGGCAGTTGCCCGCCGAGTCGCCGACCAGCATGACCGGGATCCCGGCCTCGTCGAAGACGGACGCGGTCATCGCGTCGTACGCGGTGAGCATGGGCCACTTCTCGCCGCGCTCCTTGGCGGCGGCGATGTCGCGCACGGTGATGCGCCGGGTGCCCTTGCCGCCGTACAGCGTCCTGCCGCCGTCGGAGGGCTTCTTCTGAGCAGTCTGGGCAGCCGTAAGCTGCGTCATTGCACGGCTCCTTACACGTCATCTCGAGGCGCCCTGTCGGCGTCCCCGGACCACGTCCATGGTGGCACCTCGTGCCATCGAGGGCTAGGGGAGCCCCTGTGAGTTCCGCCCGGACGGCCCTGCCCCGGCGCCCCGCGCACACGGCGGTTAAGTTCTCGGTAAAGCTTTCCGATACGAGACGGTCTCGTATCGCAATGGTCCTAGGCTCGACGGCATGACTTCTCCTGCCGACCGGGCACCCGCGAGCCCCCGGATACCGGAAGCGGTGCACCGGCGCCGCTGGGCGATCCTCGGCGTACTGATGCTGAGCCTGCTGATCGTCGTACTCGACAACTCGATCCTGAACGTCGCCATCAAGACGATCTCCACCCCGGCCCCGACCGGCCTGGGCGCCACGCAGAGCGAGCTGGAGTGGGCGATCAACGCCTACACCCTCGTCTTCGCGGGCCTGCTGTTCACGGCCGGGCTGCTCGGTGACCGGCTGGGCCGCAAGAAGGTCCTGCTCGGCGGTCTCCTCGTGTTCGGCCTCGGCTCGGCGTTCGCCGCGTTCTCCGGCTCCCCGGGGGAGCTGATCACGTTCCGTGCCGTGATGGGCCTCGGGGCCGCGTTCGTGATGCCCGCCACCCTCGCCGTCCTCATGAACGTCTTCGAGCGCGACGAGCAACCGAAGGCCATCGGCATCTGGGCCGGTGGAGTCGGCCTCGCCATCGCCATCGGGCCCATCACCGGCGGGGTGCTCCTCGACCACTTCTGGTGGGGCTCGGTCTTCCTCATCAACGTGCCGATCGTGCTGCTCGCGCTGGCGCTGATGCTGTGGCTGGTGCCCGACTCCCGCGACCCGCACCCGGGCCGCATCGACCCCGTCGGCGTGGTGCTGTCCGTCGTCGGCCTTGTGTTGCTCGTCTACGGCATCATCAAGGGCGGCCAGCTCGCCGACTTCGGCGACGTCACCGTGCTGTCGACGATCGGGGCCGGACTCGCCGTGCTCGTCGCCTTCGTCGTGTTCGAGAAGCGCAGCGACCATCCGTCCATCGACGTCACGTACTTCAAGAACAAGGTCTTCTCGGCGGCCATCGCCGCCATCGCGCTGGTCTTCTTCGCGCTGATGGGCGTGACCTTCTTCTCCGTCTTCTACACGCAGAGCGTGCGCGGCTACTCGCCGCTGCAGACCGGTCTGCTGATGCTGCCGCTGGCCGCCGCCCAGATGATCTTCGCGCCACGCGCCCGGCTGCTGGTCGACCGCTTCGGCAACAAGGCCACCACGACCGCCGGCATGCTGGTCATCGCCGCGATGCTGGCCGCCTTCGCCACGCTGGACGCGGACACGCCCATCTGGATCCTGGAAGTCGTCTTCTTCCTCATGGGCACCGGCATGGCGCACATCATGACGCCGGTCAGCGTCGTCATCATGCAGGCCCTGCCCCGCGAGAAGGCCGGATCCGCCTCCGCGCTCAGCAACACCTTCCGGCAGGTCGGCGGCGCCCTCGGCATCGCCGTCCTCGGCTCGGTGCTGTCCACGGCGTACCGCACGGGCATCGAGGACAAGCTGGGCCTGCTGCCCCCGGCCGTCCGCCACACCGCGGGGGAGTCCATCGAGGCCACCCTCGGTGTCGCGGCGAAGCTCGGCCCGCGCGGCGAGGCCCTGGTCACCCCGGCCAACGACGCGTTCCTGCACGCGATGCACGTCACCGCCCTGTGGGGCGCGGGCGTCGCGCTGATCGGCACGGTCGTCGTGGCGCTGTTCCTGCCCGGCAAGCTCCCGGCGTCCCGGCCGGGGGAGGAGGAGAAGGAGTTGTCGGACGCGCGGTCGTAGTCCTGCGCGAGAATGCAGCGACACCCGGTCGAGAAGGGACGGAGCGACGTGAGCCTCGCCGAAAGGCACCCCCGGCACGACGGGCCCCCGAGGGGCCGCCCCAGAAGCGAGGCCGTCGAACGGGCCATCATCGAGGGCGTGATGAAGCTCCTGGAGGAGGGCGTGCCGCTCGCGGAGCTGTCCATCGAGCGCGTCGCCCGCACCGCCGGGGTCGGCAAGGCCACCATCTACCGCCGCTGGAGCGGCAAGGAGGAACTCTTCGTCGACGTCCTGCGCGCCGCCGAACCCGACGACCCCCCGCTCCCCGGCACCTCCCTGCGCGACGACCTCGTGGTCATTCTCGAACAGGCGCGCCGGCGGGGCCTGGCCAGCCGCTCGTCGGCGATCCTGCACAACGTGCACGCACAGATGAAGAGCAGCCCGAAGATCTGGTCGGCGTACCACGCCACCGTCATAGCGCCGCGCCGCCGGCTCGGGCTGGAGGTCCTGCGACGCGGCCAGGAGAACGGGGAGTTGCGCACGGACGTCGATGTCGAGCTGCTGAGCGACATGTTCATCGGGCCCGTGCTCGTACGCTCCCTCCTGCGTCCGGACGCCGACCTTCCCGACGACCTCGCCGCCCGGGTCGTCGACACGCTGCTCGAAGGCCTACGCCCCGTCAGGCCACCTGCCCGCTAGTGTGCGCGTTTCGTCACAGAGGGCGCTTACCCCGGGCCGTACCGGAACTCGCCGCACCGGCTCGAACGTCCTCGCCCCCGTACGGCCGTCGAGGGACGGCGGGAACGGAACGGATCATCCCCTAGGGTCGTAAAGACACGGGGGCGATGGTGTGCACGGCAGGCAGTGAGGCGACGGTATGGCGCAGCAGGCGTACATGACGGAGACGGACAACGGCGGCTCGGGGCACGAGCCCCGGGGGAACCGGCTTCGGCGCCTGTTCGACCGGCTGCTCGGCGGCCGGCGGGGCGACCCGCGGATCTGGCGGCGGGGCCTGTTCGTCGCCCTCGGCGCGGTACTGCTGGCCGTGGTGATGCTGCTGCACTCGCACATCCCGAACAAGATCGGCAACCTGGGCAGTCTCACCGAGACGTTCCTGCCCTGGCTGGGGCTCCTCGTCGCGGTGCTGCTCGTGCTCGCCCTGGTGCGCAGGTCGGCGACCGCGCTGATCGCCGTGCTGCTGCCGTCGATGGTCTGGCTGAACCTCTTCGGCGGCCAGCTCACCGACAAGACCGCCTCCGGCGGCGATCTGACCGTGGTCACGCACAACGTCAACGCCGAGAACCCGGACCCGTCCGGCACCGCCCGTGACGTGGCCGCCTCCGGCGCGGACGTGCTGGCCCTGGAGGAGCTGACGGAGGAGGCCGTCCCGACGTACGAGAAGGCGCTGGCGTCGACGTACCGGTACCACGCGGTGCAGGGCACGGTCGGAGTGTGGAGCAAGTACCCGCTGACCGGTGTGCGGGACGTCGACATCGACTTGGGCTGGACGCGGGCGATGCGCGCCACCGTGAGCGCGCCGGCCGGGCAGGTCGCGGTCTACGTCGCCCATCTGCCGTCGGTGCGCGTGAAGATGGAGGCCGGGTTCACGGCCCGGCAGCGCGACCGGAGCGCCGACTTCCTGGGCGAGGCCATCGCCCACGAACCGCTGAAGAACGTCGTACTCCTCGGTGACCTGAACGGCACGATGAACGACCGCGCGCTCAACGCCGTCACCGCCCAGATGCGCTCCACCCAGGGCGCGGCGGGCAGCGGCTTCGGGTTCAGCTGGCCCGCGTCGTTCCCCATGGCGCGGATCGACCAGATCATGGTCAAGGGCCTGAAGCCGGAGAGCTCGTGGACCCTTCCGCAGACGGGCAGCGATCATCTGCCCATAGCGGCACGTGTGAGGGTCACCACAGGCGGCTGAGGGAAACCGCTGGTCAGAGCGGTTCGGGCCCGGATCGGCAACCCTGGCTTCACTTCTCGGGAACCTCACGGAATAGTCGGCCTGCGAGACTTTGTTCCGTACTTGAACATACAAAGTACGGATCCCCAAGCAAGTCTCGAAAGGTTCGACATGCCCCTGGCCCTGCTCGCCCTCGCCGTGGGCGCCTTCGGCATCGGTACCACCGAGTTCGTGATGATGGGGCTGCTGCCCGATGTCGCGGACGACCTGCACATCTCGATACCCAGCGCCGGCCATCTGGTGTCGGCGTACGCGCTGGGCGTCGTCATCGGCGCCCCGCTGCTGGCCGCGGTCACCGCCAAGATGTCCCGCCGCACGGTCCTGATCGGGCTGATGGGGCTGTTCGTCGTGGGCAACGCGCTGTCGGCCCTCGCGCCCGACAACGGCTGGCTGCTGGCGGCCCGCTTCCTGAGCGGTCTGCCGCACGGCGCCTTCTTCGGCGTCGGCGCCGTCGTCGCCACGAACATGGTCGCCCCCGAACGCAAGGCGCGCTCGGTCTCGCTGATGTTCCTCGGCCTGACGGTCGCGAACGTCGCGGGCGTACCGGTCGCGACCCTCATGGGCCAGAACCTCGGCTGGAGGGCGACCTTCCTCGGCGTCAGCGCCATCGGCCTGGCGGCGATCGCCGCGCTCGCGTTCCTCATCCCGCACGACCACGAGCACACCACCGCCAAGGGCCTGCGCGGCGAACTCGCCGCCCTGCGCTCCGTCCCGGTCTGGCTGTCGCTCGGCACCACGGTCGCGGGCTTCGGCGCCCTCTTCGCGGCGTACAGCTACATCACGCCGATGCTCATGGACGCCGCCGGCTATGCCGACGCCAGCGTGACCCTGCTGCTCGCCCTGTTCGGTGTCGGCGCGACCGCCGGCAACCTGCTGGGCGGCCGACTGGCCGACCACTCCCTGCGGGGCACGCTGTTCGGCGGCCTGAGCTCGCTGGTGGTCGTCCTCGCGCTGTTCCCGGTCCTGATGCGCACGGAGGTCACCGCCGCCGTCGCCGTGATCCTGCTCGGCATGGCGGCCTTCGCCACCGGCTCCCCGCTCCAGCTGATGGTCATGGAGAAGGCCTCCTCGGCCCCGTCCCTGGCCTCCTCCGCCAACCAGGCCGCCTTCAACCTGGCCAACGCCGGCGGCGCCTGGATCGGCGGCCTCGCGCTGGCCGCGGGCTTCGGGGTCACCTCCCCGGCGCTGGCCGGCGCGGCCCTGGCCGTCCTCGGTCTGGGTGTGGCCTCGCTGGCCTACGCGGTGGACCGGCGCGCGCTGCCGGCCACCGGGCACGAGCGGGTCGTGGCGAGCCACGTCCCGCAGGAGGTGGAAACGGTGCACCACTGACGCGGTCCCGATGACAGGAGCGGCGGTTCGCAGGTGAGGATCCTGCGAACCGCCGCTGCGTTCGTCCGGTCAGCCCCTGCGGGCCGCGACCACCACCGCACCGGTCGGCGTGGTGAGGACCTTCACCGGCCGGTTCGCGAGTCCGGCGACCAGGTGGAACTCGCTGAAGAGCCACGTGTCATCCGCGCAGTGCGACGGCGAGTTCGTGGAACGTGAACCCGACCCCCGCGCAGGCCATCGCGAGGCCCACCAGCGTCATCAGGGCCATCATGACCTGCATGTAGGGGGACAGGCGGGCGACGGCCCGGCTGGGGCGCCGGGGGTCGTAGCTGAGCTCCAGCTGCTGTCCTCCCGTCGCCTCCCGGTAGTAGTGGACTTCGCCGTCGAGGTCCGTGTACCGGTACACCTTGGTGTTGTGGGTGTAGTGGTCGAGTTCGGCCAGCACGGTGATGCCGTGCTCGGGCAGGCGCCGGCCGTCGTACAGGCCCCGTCCCAGGAACGTCAGAATGAACACGCCCGCCGCCGCGAAGAGCTGGGCAAGTGGCAGTGCCACCACGGGCTGCGAGCCACCGAGGAGCCACACCGTCACATCGATCGCCACGCAGACGGCGATCGCGGCGGCGATGGCCGAGGCGCGCCGGGTGAGCCGCCGGCCCGTCCGCACGGAGACGGTCACGACCAGGTCCTCACCGTCCGCTCGTGGCCTGTCGGGGGCCCGTTCCCGAAGGCGGGCCTGTACGGCGGCACTGAACGCGGCGACAGCGGGGGCGCCGGCACCGTGCAGCGCGTACACAGCGGCCGGACGGCCGACCCGCGCGGACGTGAGAACGACCTCGACGGCGCGCTCGAGGCTGCGGACCTCCTCGATGCCCTCCAGCGGGATCCGCAGAGTACGTCCGTCCTGCTCCCACTCCACATGGTCGCCATCACCGGCGAATCGGGCCGTGGCATTGCGGCCACGCAGGACGAGGGAAGGCGGAGAAGGCGTTGTCGTCACGCTCCTATGACGGCCGCGTTCGACGGACGGTTGCACGTCGAGGCCCGCTGGAGGGCCGGGGCCGACGGTCTGTGGCCGTCGGCCCCTCGGCCCGTGAGCGGGGAGCCTCGAAAGGGCCTCGTCAGAGCGACTCCCGCCAGGCGTTGGTGATCGGCAGCCGACGGTCCTTGCCGAAGCCCTTCGCCGAGATCTTCGTCCCCGGCGGGTACTGCCGTCGCTTGTACTCCGCCGTGTCCACCATGCGCAGGGTCTTCGTGACCAGGGCGGGGTCGTACCCGGCCGCCACGATCTCGTCCGCGCCCCGGTCCCGGTCGACGTACAGCTCCAGGATCGCGTCCAGCACCGGGTAGTCGGGGAGCGAGTCCGTGTCGACCTGGCCCGGGCGGAGTTCCGCGCTCGGGGGCTTGGTGATGGAGTTCTCGGGGATCGGCGGGGTCTGGCCGCGTTCCCGGGCGGCCCGGTTGCGCCACTCGGACAGGCGGAAGATCGACGTCTTGTACACGTCCTTGATCGGGCCGTACGCCCCGACCGAGTCGCCGTAGAGCGTCGAGTAACCGACCGCCAGCTCCGACTTGTTGCCGGGGGCCAGCACGATGTGACCCTCCTGGTTGGAGATCGCCATCAGGAGCGTGCCGCGCAGGCGCGACTGGAGGTTCTCCTCGGCCAGGCCCGACAGACCCAGGGAACCCATGTACGCGTCGAACATCGGCTCGATGGCGACCGTGCGGTAGTTCAGGCCCGTGCGCCGGGCCAGTTCCGCCGCGTCGTCCTTCGAGTGGTCCGAGGAGTACTTCGACGGCATCGACACGCCGTACACGTTCTGCGCGCCCACCGCGTCGCAGGCGATCGCCGCGACCAGCGACGAGTCGATGCCGCCGGACAGGCCGATCAGGACCGACGTGAAGCCGTTCTTCGCGACGTACGCCCTCAGGCCCACGACCAGCGCCGAGTAGACCTCCTCGTCGTCGTCCAGGCGGTCCGCGTAACCGCCCGTGAGCTCCGGCTCGTACGCGGGGAGAGGCTCCTCCGACAGCACCACCCGGTCGATGCGCAGGCCGTCGTCGACGACACCCGTCGGCGCGTCCGGCGACGCCGCCGGCAGGTCCAGGTCCAGGACCACACAGCCCTCGGAGAACTGCGGAGCCCGGGCCACGACCTCGCCGTTCTTGTCCACGACGATCGAGTCGCCGTCGAACACCAGCTCGTCCTGGCCGCCGATCATGGCGAGGTAGGCCGTGGTGCAGCCGGCCTCCTGGGCCCGCTTGCGGACCAGGTCCAGGCGCGTGTCGTCCTTGTTGCGCTCGTAGGGGGAGGCGTTGATCGAGAGCAGCAGACCCGCCCGCGCCGAGCGGGCCGCCGGGACCCGGCCGCCGTCCTGCCACAGGTCCTCGCAGATGGCCAGGGCGACGTCCACACCGTGCACGCGCAGCACCGGCATGCTGTCGCCGGGCACGAAGTAGCGGAACTCGTCGAAGACGCCGTAGTTCGGCAGGTGGTGCTTGGCGTAGTTCAGGACCACCTCCCCGCCGTACAGCACCGCTCCCGCGTTCTGCGGCGCGCCGGCCGGCTGGCCGTACTTCGGCTGGGCGGTCGCGCTGCGGTCGAGGTAGCCGACGATCACCGGCAGCTCGCCGAAGCCCTCGTCGGCCAGCCGGGCGGCGAGACTTCGCAGCGCCGCCCGGGAGGCCTCCACGAAGGACGACCTGAGCGCGAGGTCCTCGACGGGATACCCGGTCAGCGCCATCTCCGGGAACGCCACGAGATGCGCTCCCTGCTCGGCGGAGTGCCGGGTCCAGCGGACGATCGACTCGGCGTTCTGGGCGAGGTCGCCGACGCTCGAGTCGATCTGGTTCAGGGCGAGACGTAGTTGAGGCACGGGCCCAGTGTAATCGTCAGAGCGACGCAATGGGGTGGCCTGGGTCACCCGGGCCACCCCGTCCCCCGGAGAAACTCGACGGAGAACCTCAGCGGCGCCCGTACGACTCGACGTAGCCGTTGGCGGGCGAGCCCACGCCGGTGACGTCGTCGTAGCCCTTCACGGCCGCGAGCGAACTGTCCTTGCCGAGGCTGCGCACGGACGTGGCAAGACCGTCCGTGGCGTCGTAGCCGTTCACGAAGTCGACGCGGGCCACGGCGAGGCCGGAGCCCGTCGGGTTGTCGGTGACGTCGTGGTAGACCTTCGAGCCGGGCTTGGCGTAGATCGCCGGGTTGGCGAAGCCGATCGCCTTGCCGCGCGCCTCCTGGGCCAGGGCCTGGACGGCGGCGATGGCCGGCGCGGCGAGGGAGGTGCCGCCGATGCGGTACTCGCCGTACGCCTGCTTCTTCCCGTCGGGCAGGGTCTGCGTCTGGCCGACCAGGAAGCCGGTGTTCGGGTCGGCGATCGCCGCGATGTCCGGGACGACCCGGTTGCCGGCCGCGTCGTCGGCCGTGGCCAGCGCGTCGGGTACGACCCCCCGCTGGTAGGCGGGCTCGGCCACCGTCCTGCTGGTGCCGCCGCCCGCGCCGGACGTGAACGCACCGGGGAAGTCCGTCCAGCTCTTGCCGTCGGCCGACAGAACGGCCTTCTCGGTGCCCCAGCCGGTCTCCCACAGGTACGTGTCGCCCTTGCCGACGGCCAGCGAGGTGCCGCCGACGGCGGTCACCCAGGCCGAGTCGGCCGGGGAGTCGACCTGCTTCGTCCCGGAGCTCGCGACCTCGTCGCCGTCGTCGCCGGAGGAGAAGTAGAAGCCGATGCCCTCGACCGCGCCGAGCTGGAAGACCTGGTCGTAGGCGGCCGCGAGGTCGGGCGTCTGGGCCGCCTCGACCTCGCCCCAGGAGTTGGAGACGATGTCGGCCAGGTGGTCGTCGACGACCTTGCCGAGCGCGTCCAGCAGGTCGGCGTCGGTGCAGGACGCGGCGCCGACGTAGGTGACGTCGGCGGCCGGCGCGACCGCGTGCACGGCCTCGACGTCGAGGGTCTCCTCGCCGTACCAGCCGGAGGCCGAACAGTCCTTGGTGTTCGTGTACTTCTTCGGCAGCACCTGGTGCAGCTGGCCGGTCTTCCACGCCGCGTCGCCGTTCCGCGAGGCGTAGGTGCCGGCGTCGTAGGCGATGGTCGGTGAGGCGTAGGCGTCCGTGATGGCGACCCGGACGCCCTTGCCGGTGCGCGTGCCCGCGCCGTAGGCGGCCCGCAGCTGCTTGCCGGTGTAGCCCTTGACCGCGTACGGGATCTTCGTGCCGTACGCGTCCGGCAGCGTGCTCGCGATCTTCGAACCGTAGTACGAGGAGAACGGCCCCGCGTTGCGGAACACGGTGTCCGGCGGCGGCAGCCGGTCGTCGTGCGTCACCCGGTGCGGCGCGTTGTCCAGGCCGGTGACGGTCAGGACGGCGCCCGCCAGGCTCTCCGGCACGGAGACGGTGCTCGCCGGTGCGCGGTAGGTCTTCGAGCCCTTGGCGAAGTCGTGCAGCTGGGTACCGAACGCCTTCTCGGCGGCGGCCACGTCACCGGTGACGGCGACGTGGTGCCGCGTCACGCCCGTGACCTTCAGCCCCGCACCCGTCAGCCACGCCTTGACGGCTGCCACCTGAGCCCTGGTCGCGCCGAAACGGGCCTGGGCCTGCCCGGCGGTCAGGTACTTGCCGTACGAGGCCGACTTCGGGTCGGACACGGCCTTCGCGTACGCGGCGAGGCCGGTGGCGTCGCGGCCCCGGAGATAGACCCGGGCCGACAGCTGGGCGCCGTCGGACGTGGCGCCCTGGTCGGCCCGTGTCGTGGCCCAGGCGGGCCTGGTCCCGGCGAGCGGGTCACGGCCCGGATGGCCGGCGGCGTGCGCCGCGGGTATGCCGAGCGCCAGCGCACCGGCGAGCATCGGCAGTGTCGCTGCCATGCTCACCCCGGCGCGCACGGTGGCGCGGTTGGATCTCATGGAACCCCCTGTGCGGTCCGTCGCGAGTGGATCACTCGACGGTCGCCACTCTCGCGACGAACCGTTCACGCAAGGGGAATACGGAGCCCAAGAAGCGCCCTACCCAGGCCAAGAAGAGCCCAAGGAGCCGCAGGGCGGGGCGATTTGACGCTTATGCCCTAGGGGCGTGGCTCGGCGCCGCGCTCCTTCAGCATGTCCGTCATCAACGCGATCTCCGACCGCTGCGCCTCCACCATGCCCCGCGCGAGCCGCTTCTCCACGCCGACCGCGCACTTCTCCACACAGCCCTCGGCCATATGGACGCCGCCCTTGTGATGGGCCGTCATCAGCTGGAGGTAGAAGACCTCGGCCTGCTTCCCGCTGAGCTCGCCGAGCTTCTTCATCTCCGCGCCGGTCGCCATGCCCGGCATCAGCGCGCCGTCCTTGCCGGAGGCCATGCCGCCCATGTCCATCCAGGTCATCGGCGGCTCGGAGGAGACCTTGGGCAGCTCCCACAGGTCGAGCCAGCCGAGCATCATGCCGCGCTGGTTGGCCTGCGTCTGCGCGATGTCGTAGGCGAGGCGCCGCACCTCCTCGTCCTTCGTGCGGTCGCGCACGATGTACGACATCTCCACCGCCTGCTGGTGGTGCACCGCCATGTCCCGCGCGAACCCGGCGTCCGCGGACTCGGCGGAGGGGGTCCGGCTGCCGCCGTCGTCACCCGCGACGGCGTAGGTGATCGCGCCGGCCGCGACGACCGCCGTCGCCGCGGCCCCGGCGACCAGACCGGCATGCCTCACTGCGACAGACCGTTCGTGCAGGCGGCGCCCGGCTCGGGCGTCTGCTTGCCCTGGACGAACTTCTCGAGGAACTTGTCGACGTCCGGGTCGCTCGCGCTCTTCACCGTGCGCTGGTGGCCCCAGGCCGAGAGCATGATCGGGTCCTTCTGGTCGTCCATCGGGCTCATCAGCGTGTACGGCGTCTTCTTCACCTTCGCCGCGAGCGCGTCCACGTCGGCCTTCTTCGCCTCGGCGTTGTACGTCACCCACACCGCCCCGTGCTCCAGCGAGTGCACGGCGTTGGTGTTGTTGATCTTCTTGGTGTACACGTCGCCGTTGCAGTTCTGCCAGACCGGGTTGTGGTCACCGCCGACCGGGGGCTCGGAGGCGTACTTCACGGCCTTGGTGACGTGGTTGCGGGCCAGGTCCCCTTCCCAGGTCTTCACGCCGTCCTTGCCGGTGACGAACTTCCCCTTGGCCGAGGAGTCGCTCGACGCGGCGGTGTCGCTGCCGCCGTCGCCGCCGGACTGGGACCGCACGAGCACGACACCGCCGACGACGAGGCCGCCGACCACCACGACGCTGGCCGCGATGGTGAGGATCCGGTTGCGACGCTCACGGGCCTGCTCGGCACGCCGCATCTCCTCTATTCGAGCCTTGCGTGCCGTGTTGCTCTTGTTGGCGGAGCCCATGAGGTGTCCTTCGTGGGGAAAGTGGGACGGTCGGGTGGGCTGATCGTAATGGGGGAGACCTGGCCTTACGTAGCGCGGTCGCGGGAATGGGCCGAATCGATACGGCACCGACAGGTGCCCGACAGCTTCGGGTGTCCGCCGCCTGGACCAGGCGTCTGAAAATTTGAACCCGAGATGCCGGTTATCTACGCTGCCCGCATGCGGCTGCTGCGCTCCACCGACCTCGCCCTGCGGGTTCTGATGCGGCTCGCCGTCGCGGGCGAGTCGAGTCCGACGACGCGGGACGTCGCCGAGGGCATGGACGTGCCGTACACGCATCTGGCGAAGGTCGTCGCCGAGCTCCAGCACATGGGCCTGCTCACCGCCCGGCGCGGCCGTGGCGGCGGCCTCAGTCTCACCGAGCAGGGCCGCGCGGCATCGGTGGGAGCCGTGGTGCGCGCCTTCGAGGGCGACGGCGACGTGGTCGACTGCGAGGGCCCCACCCCCTGCCCCCTGAACTCCGCCTGCCGGCTGCGCGGCGCCCTGCGCCGGGCCCAGGAGGCGTTCTTCGCCTCACTGGACCCGATCACCGTGGCGGACATCGTCTCGGAGCCGACCGGGGCGCTGCTGCTGGGGATCTCGCGGGGGCCTTAGGGGCGGGGCCCTGGGGGCCGAGGGGGTGGCGCCCGGTTACGCCTGCCCGGCCAGCCACAGGTCCGGCCCGAACACCTCGTAGTGGATGTCGGCCGGTGCCACGCCCCGGTCGATCAGCTGGGCCCGGACCACCCGCATGAACGGCAGCGGGCCGCACAGGTACGCGCGCGTGCCCGGGGCGACCGGGACGCCGGTGAGGTCGACCAGGCCCGAGCGGGTGCCCGCCGGGGCGTCCTGCTCGTACCAGAAGTGGACGGCGGCGTCGGGCAGCTTGGCGGCGTAGGCCTCGTGGTCGGCGCGCAGGGCGTGGGTGGCGGGGGAGCGGTCGCCGTGCACGACGGTGACCGGGGCGCGGTGTCCCGTGCCGGCGAGGTGCGCCAGCATCGCGGTCATCGGGGTCACACCGATGCCCGCCGAGGCCAGCAGCAGCGGCGTGTCGGAGTCGGCGTCCAGGACCAGGTCGCCGTACGGCTCGGACAGCTCCAGGACGTCACCCACCTCCACGCGCGCGTGGAGGTGACTGGAGACCTCGCCGTCGGGGGCGCCGTCCTCGTGGACCCGCTTCACGCTGATCTGCCGCAGCTCCGGGCCGGGTGCCCCGGAGAGGCTGTACTGCCGTATCTGCCGGGCGCCGTCCGGGAGGGCGACGCGGACCGAGACGTACTGGCCCGCCAGGAAGTCCCGCACCGGGCCGTCGTCGGCGGGCCGCAACCGGAAGGTGGCGACGTCGTCGGTCTCGGCGACCCGCTCGACGACCTCCCAGGAGCGCCAGGTGTGCCCGCCCCGCTCCTCCCGCAGCCGCTGCTCGACGGCGATGAGGGCGTTCGCCATCAGCCAGTAGACCTCGTCCCAGGCGGCGGCGACCTCGGGCGTGACGGCGTCGCCGAGTACCTCGGCGATGGCGGCGAACAGGTGCTCGTGGACGATCCCGTACTGCTCGGGCGTGACACCCAGCGAGGCGTGCTTGTGGGCGATGCGGTGCAGCATCGCGTCCGGCCGCTGCTCCGGGTGGTCGAGCAGGTGGGTGGCGAAGGCGGCGATGGAACCGGCGAGGGCCTGCCGCTGGGTGCCGGCGGCCTGGTTGCCCCGGTTGAACAGGTCGTCCAGCAGCTCGGGGTGGGCCGCGAAGAGTCCGGCGTAGAAACGCTCGGTGATCGTGCCCAGGGCCGCGCCGACGGCGGGGAGGGTGGCGCGGACGGTGGCGGCGGACGGCTCGGACAGCATCGGGGCTCCTCGGTGCTCGACTGGGCGCACGATATTTAAAGTTGCATCTGAGATGCAAATTAAGGGTCGGAGCGGCGAAAGGGACCGGCCATTACGGACGCGGGCGCGAGCAGGCACTATGGGCGGTAGAGCAGTCCACCCGCCGTACAGGAGCGTTCGGATCCGGGTCGTCCGGGCGATCATGGTGTGCAACGCGTACGAAATGGTGTGGTGGGATGCTCAGGTGCCCGACCGCCTCCCGTGGTACGGAAGAGAAGGCGGCCTGACCAGCAAGGATGGGGAAGCGGAAGATGGACAAGCAGCAGGAGTTCGTGCTCCGGACGTTGGAGGAGCGCGACATCCGGTTCGTACGCCTGTGGTTCACGGACGTGCTGGGCTTCCTCAAGTCCGTCGCCGTGGCCCCGGCCGAGCTGGAGCAGGCCTTCGACGAGGGCATCGGCTTCGACGGCTCCGCGATCGAGGGCTTCGCCCGGGTCTACGAGTCCGACATGATCGCCAAGCCGGACCCGTCGACCTTCCAGATCCTGCCCTGGCGCGCGGAGGCGCCGGGCACGGCCCGGATGTTCTGCGACATCCTCATGCCGGACGGCTCCCCGTCCTTCGCCGATCCGCGCTACGTGCTCAAGCGCGCCCTGGCCCGCACCTCCGACCTGGGCTTCACGTTCTACACGCACCCGGAGATCGAGTTCTTCCTGCTGAAGGACCGGCCGCTGGACGGCAGCCGCCCGACGCCCGCCGACAACTCCGGCTACTTCGACCACACCCCGACCAACGTCGGCATGGACTTCCGCCGCCAGGCGATCACCATGCTGGAGTCGATGGGCATCTCGGTCGAGTTCTCCCACCACGAGGGCGCCCCCGGCCAGCAGGAGATCGACCTGCGCTACGCCGACGCGCTCTCCACGGCCGACAACATCATGACGTTCCGCCTGGTCATGAAGCAGGTGGCGCTGGAGCAGGGCGTCCAGGCGACGTTCATGCCGAAGCCGTTCTCCGAGCACCCCGGCAGCGGCATGCACACCCACCTGTCGCTCTTCGAGGGTGACCGCAACGCGTTCTACGAGTCGGGCTCGGAGTACCAGCTGTCGAAGGTGGGCCGCTCCTTCATCGCCGGCCTGCTGCGGCACGCGGCGGAGATCTCCGCGGTCACCAACCAGTGGGTCAACTCCTACAAGCGCATCTGGGGCGGCGCGGAGCGCACGGCGGGTGCGGGCGGCGAGGCCCCCTCGTACATCTGCTGGGGCCACAACAACCGCTCGGCGCTGGTCCGCGTGCCGATGTACAAGCCCGGCAAGACGGGCTCGGCGCGTGTGGAGGTCCGCTCCCTGGACTCCGGGGCGAACCCGTACCTGGCCTACGCGGTCCTGCTCGCCGCCGGCCTCAAGGGCATCGAGGAGAGCTACGAGCTCCCGCCGGGCGCCGAGGACGACGTCTGGGCCCTCTCCGACGCGGAGCGCCGCGCGATGGGCATCGAGCCGCTCCCCCAGAACCTCGGCGAGGCCCTGACCCTGATGGAACGCAGCGACCTGGTCGCCGAGACCCTCGGCGAGCACGTCTTCGACTTCTTCCTGCGCAACAAGCGGCAGGAGTGGGAGGAGTACCGGTCCGAGGTGACCGCGTTCGAGCTGCGGAAGAACCTGCCGGCGCTGTAAAAGACAGGGTGGAGCGGGGTTTCCCCCGCGACCGGAACATGGGGCCGACGGCCGTGAGCCGTCGGCCCTCGGCGTGCGCGAACTGGAAGGTGCCCCATGGCTGAGGAGCCGATCGACCTGATACGCCTGGAGGGTGAGGGCAACAGCGTCGTCCTCCGGATCACCGGACGAGAGCGGCGGGAGCATCCCGGCCGGACCGACGTCCTGGCCGGAGAGTTCCGGATCGACACGCCCTTCGTGAGCGGCGGTCTCCCGACCTGGCTCCTCCCCGGTGACCTGCGCCAGTGGCAGCAGGCCCTGGACCTGCTCGACGCGGGACAGGACATCGCCTGGCGCGCGGACACCCGGGCGCCCGGGCTGTTCATCGAACGCGACCAGGACGACGACCGGTGCCGGGTCACGGTCCGGGACCACTCGGCGTCCCTGACGGCGGTGACGGTGACGGTCCCGCTGGCCGACGCCTGGTTCGACGACGCCTACCGTCGCCTGGACCTGGCGCTGGAGACCTGGCCGCCCGAGGGGAACTGAGGCGAGAACCGAGGCAGGAGCGTACGATCGTACATCCAGAGCGTACGATCGTACGCATGGCCACGGACTACTTCGCGAACGATCCCCGCACCAACCTCGAACGCATGCTCGCCGGCGACCTCTACATCGCCGACGACCCGGAGATCGCCCGGCGGCAGCAGCGGGCGATGCGGCTCGCCGCCCGGTACCTCGCCGCCTACACCGAGGACGCCGAGACGGCGCGGCCGATGCTGGGCGAGCTGCTCGGGGAGGTGGGCGAGGGGGCCGACGTGCGGCCGCCGCTGTACGTCGACTACGGCAGCAACATCTCCATCGGGGCGCGCACCTTCGTCAACTACAACCTGACCGCGCTGGACGTCGCCCGGATCACCATCGGGGAGGACTGCCAGATCGGCCCGAACGTCCAGCTCCTCACGCCCACCCACCCGGTGGAGCCGGAGCCGCGCAGGGACAAGCTGGAGGCCGCGCGTCCGATCGTCATCGGGGACAACGTCTGGCTCGGCGGGGGAGTCATCGTGTGCCCGGGCGTGACCATCGGCGACAACGCGGTCGTCGGCGCGGGCGCGGTGGTGACCAGGGACGTGCCGGCCAACGTCGTCGCCGTCGGCAACCCCGCCCGGCCCGTCCGCAACTTCTGACCACCGGAGAAGGAGTTCCATGGCCACCGGGCACGCGGACCCGCGGCGCCGCGAACGCATCATCGCCGCCACGCTCGACCACATCGCCGACGAGGGAGTCGCCGGCGTCTCCCACCGCAAGATCGCCGTCCGGGCCGGCGTGCCGCTCGGCTCGATGACCTACCACTTCACCGGCATCGACGAGCTGCTGCGCGAGGCCTTCACCCGGTTCGCCGACGACATCGTGGCCGTCTTCGAGCAGCACCTCGGTCGCGCCGGGACGCCCGATGAGGCCCGTGAGGCCGTCACGGGCCTCGTGCACGCCCTCTCCGAGGGGCCCCGCCGCGACCTCGTGCTCGCCCACGAGCTGTACACCCTGGCCGCCCGGCGGCCGGAGTACCGCCGGCTCACGCACGCGTGGATGGTCCGCAGCCGGCTGCTCCTGGAGCAGCACTTCGACACGGACACCGCCCGCCAACTGGACGCGCTGATCGAGGGACTGACCCTGCACCGCTCCCTCGACACCGAGCCGCAGAGCCGTGAGCTCACGCGACTGGCGGTGCACCGCATGACGTCCGGGACCTGAGAACGGCCCCGGGCCCCACTACGCCTGCTGCCGCTTCATGTCCGCCAGCACCCGGTGCAGCGGCTCCGTCGCCCGCCGCCGGTACTCCTGGACCGCCCAGCCGTTGCCGTCCGGGTCCTGGAAGTGCATGAAGGTGGCGCCGTCGTCGGGGGCGTACTGGACGGGTTCCGAGACGTCGAGTCCGCGGGCGACGAGCTCCGCGTGGGCCGCCTTGATGTCGGCCACGCACAGTTGCAGGCCCTGGTAGGAGCCGGGTGCCGGGGTGGGGCCGGGCGTCATCTCCCAGATGGAGTCGCCGAGGGCGATCGAGCAGCCGGAGCCCGGGGGCGTCAGCTGGACGATCCGCATCCCGGGCATGACCTCCTGGTCGATGTCCACGTGGAAGCCGACCTTGTCCCGGTAGAAGTCCCGGGCGCGGTCGATGTCGGTCACGGGCAGCGGGATGACTTCGAGGGTGATGTCCATGGCGAGACTCCTTCGTCCGGCGTCATGCGAGCCGCCACCTCGTCCGGCGGAACGGCTCCCCCTCACCGAAGCCGAAAACGGGGCGCGGCGCCACCGAGTGGACGGCGACGCGGCGAAGTTCCCCGCCGTGCGTTCCTGGCCCCCTCGGCGTCCTCACGGGCGGCGGAACCCGTCCGCCCGCCGAACTCACCCACGCTTACCCCTGGCTCTGCGGTTACGCTCAAAGCCGTACGACCTTGATCCGAGGAAAGTCCGAGGCAAGTCCGAGGGAGGCCCGGAATGACGGCGGCGCCGGGGCGCAGGAGCAGCACCTTCACACGACTGCTGCGGCACGGCTTCACCGACGCCTCCGCCGCCGAACGGCTCCTCGACAGCCCCGAACTCGCGCCCCTGCGCGACGACCCGGTGCTGCTGGACGCGCTGGGCGCGACCGCCGACCCCGATCTCGCGCTGCTCGGGCTCGTCCGGCTGCTGGAGGCCCAGCCGAACCCCGGCGCCCGCCAGGAGCTGCTCGACACGCTGATCTCCGCCAAGCCCCTGCGCGACCGGCTCCTCGGCGTGCTCGGCGCCTCCACCGCCCTCGCCGACCACCTCACCCGGCACCCCGACGACTGGCAGGCGCTCGTCATGTACGAGTCGTACGACCTGCACCCCGGGGTGGAGGAGTTCGAGGCCGGTCTCGCCGAGGCGGACGACCCGGTCTCCCTGCGCGTCGCCTACCGGCGCTGCCTGCTGTCCATCGCCGCCCGGGACGTCTGCGGCACCACCGGCGTCGCCGAGTCCGCCGCCGAACTCGCCGACCTGGCCACCGCCACCCTGCGCGCCGCGCTGCGTATCGCCGAGGCCGCCGCGCCGGAGGACGCCGGGCTGTGCCGGCTCGCGGTCATCGCGATGGGCAAGTGCGGCGGCCACGAGCTGAACTACGTCTCCGACGTGGACGTCATCTTCGTCGGGGAGGCCGTCGAGGGTGCCGACGAGACCAAGTCAGTGCGGGCCGCCACCCGGCTCGCCTCGCACATGATGCGGATCTGCTCGGAGACCACGGTCGAGGGCTCCATCTGGCCCGTGGACGCCAACCTGCGTCCCGAGGGCAGGAACGGCCCGCTCGTGCGGACCCTCTCCAGCCACCTCGCCTACTACCAGCGCTGGGCCAAGACCTGGGAGTTCCAGGCGCTGCTCAAGGCCCGCCCGGTCGCCGGCGACCTGGAGCTCGGCGAGGAGTACGTAGCCGCCGTCCAGCCCCTGGTGTGGAAGGCCGCCGAGCGCGAGAACTTCGTCCCCGACGTGCAGAAGATGCGCCGCCGGGTCGTGGAGAACATCCCCGTCGCCGAGGTCGACCGCCAGCTGAAGCTGGGCCCGGGCGGCCTCAGGGACGTCGAGTTCGCCGTCCAGCTGCTCCAGCTGGTGCACGGCCGGACCGACACCTCCCTGCGCAGCGGCACGACCCTCGACGCGCTGGGGGCCCTCGCCGCCGGCGGCTACGTGGGCCGGACCGACGCCGCGCAACTCGACGAGGCCTACCGCTTCCTGCGCACCATGGAGCACCGGATCCAGCTGTTCCGGCTGCGCCGCACCCACCTCGTCCCCGAGGAGGAGGCCGAGCTGCGCCGCATCGGCCGCTCCCTCGGACTGCGCACCGACCCGGTCGCCGAGCTGATCCGCGAGTGGAAGCGGCACGCCACCGTCGTACGGCGGCTGCACGAGAAGCTGTTCTACCGGCCGCTGCTCGACGCGGTCGCCCAGCTCGCGAGCGGCGAGGCCCGGCTGAGCGCCGAGGCGGCCCGGGAACGCCTGGTCGCCCTCGGCTACGCCGACCCCGCCTCGGCCCTGCGCCACCTGGAGGCGCTGGCCTCCGGCGTCACCCGCAAGGCCGCCATCCAGCGCACCCTGCTCCCCGTCCTGCTGGGCTGGTTCGCCGACTCGGCGGACCCGGACGCGGGCCTGCTCAACTTCCGCAAGGTGTCCGACGCCCTCGGCAAGACCCCCTGGTACCTGCGGCTGCTCAGGGACGAGGGCGCCGCCGCGCAGAACCTCGCCCGGGTGCTGTCCGCCGGCCGGCTCGCGCCCGACCTGCTGATGCGCGCGCCGGAGGCGGTGGCGCTGCTCGGCGACGGGGACGGCGGCGGCCTCGAGCCGCGCTCCCGTCCCCACCTCGAACAGGAGATACTCGCCGCCGTGCGCCGGGCCGACGGGTCCGCCCAGGCGGTCACGGCCGCCCGCGGAGTGCGCCGCCGCGAGCTGTTCCGTACGGCAGCCGCCGACATCGTCGGCTCCTACGGCACCGAGGAGCAGCCCGCCGAGGCCGACCAGGGCGCCCTGGTGGACCTGGTCGGCGGCGCGGTGTCGGACCTGACGGCCGCGACCCTCGCCGGCACGCTCCGGGCCGTGGTGCGGGAGGGCTGGGGCGACAACCTGCCCACCCGGTTCGCGATCATCGGCATGGGCCGGTTCGGCGGGCACGAGCTGGGCTACGGCTCCGACGCGGACGTGCTGTTCGTGCACGAGCCACGCGACGGTGTCGACGAGCGCGAGGCCTCCCAGGCGGCCAACAAGGTCGTCTCCGAGATGCGGCGCCTGCTACAGATCCCGAGCGCCGACCCGCCCCTGCTCATCGACGCCGACCTGCGCCCGGAGGGCAAGTCCGGGCCGCTCGTGCGGACCCTCACCTCGTACGAGGCGTACTACCGCCGGTGGGCCCTGACGTGGGAGTCGCACGCGCTGCTGCGGGCCGAGCCCGTGGCCGGGGACGAGGACCTGGGCCGCCGGTTCATCGAGCTGGTCGACCCGCTGCGCTACCCGGCGGGCGGGCTCGGCGACGAGGCCGTCCGCGAGATCCGGCGGCTGAAGGCCCGTATGGAGTCCGAGCGGCTGCCGCGCGGCGCCGACCCCAAGCTGCACGCCAAGCTCGGGCCGGGCGGTCTGTCCGACGTGGAGTGGACCGTGCAGCTGACGCAGCTCCGGCACGGCGCGGACGAGCCCGGTCTGCGGACGACCCGCACCCGAGAGGCACTGGCCGCCGCCCGCACGGCCGGGCTGATCACGGACGAGGACGCGGAGATCCTGGACGAGGCCTGGGTCCTCGCGACCCGGGTCCGCAACGCGGTGATGCTGGTACGCGGCCGGGCCGGCGACACGTTCCCCTCGGAGCCGCGTGAACTGGCGGCGGTGGGCCGGTACCTGGGGTACGGCCCCGGGCACGTGGGCGACATGCTCGACGCGTACCGGCGGACGGCGCGCCGGGCCCGGGCCGTGGTGGAGGAGCTGTTCTACGGGGCCGCCGAGCGCTGACGGCCCGGGTCAGGCCCTGGCCCGGGCCGACGGCACGTCCTTGCCCCGGGACGCGTCCGGCCGCTGGGCCGGCACCGCGTTCGGCAGGGCGTACGGCTGCCTGCCGTACCACACCCTCGACACCGCGAAACCGAACGCCAGGCACAGCAGGCCACCGACGGCATCCAGCCAGAAGTGATTGGCCGTGGCGACGATCACCACCAGCGTCAGCGCCGGGTACAGCAGGGCCAGCACCCGCACCCAGGGGACCCTCGAAAGAGCGAAGATCGTCAGGCCGCACCACACCGACCAGCCGATGTGCATCGACGGCATCGCGGCGTACTGGTTGGACACGTGCTTCAGGTCGCCGGACGCCATCGAGCCCCAGGTCTGGTGGACCATGACCGTGTCGATGAAGTCGCCGCCGTTCATCAGCCGCGGGGGCGCCAGCGGATACAGGTAGTAGCCGGCCAGCGCGACGGCGGTCGTCGCGAACAGCACCAGGCGGGTCGCCGCGTAGCGGCCGGGATGGCGACGGTACAGCCACACGAGGACACCCAGCGTCACCACGAAATGGAGCGTCGCGTAGTAGTAGTTCATGCCGATGATCAGCCAAGTCACCGAGTTCACAGCATGGTTGAGCGACTCCTCGAACGCGATGCCCAGATAGCGCTCGGCCTGCCAGATCCAGTCGGCGTTGCGCAGCGCCTCGGCCCGCTGCTCGGGCACGGCGTTGCGGACCAGCGAGTACGTCCAGTAACTGACCGCGATCAGCAGGATCTCGAACCAGAACCGGGGGCGACGGGGGGTGCGCAGCCGGTGCAGCGGACCCTGTCGGGTCTCGGCCGCGACGGGGTCCGGGAAGGCCGCTTCCCGGCCTTCCGGCGTCGTCACGGTCGTGTCACTCATAGGCGCAGAGTCTGCCAGAAAAGGACTTCCTCACCGATCATCCCGCGGCCCGGTCGGACCCGCATGTTCTGCGGCGAAATCGGGCCATGGAGCTCGGGAGCTTCCGAGGCCTAGGAGCGACCGCGCTCCCCGGGTGCCGAAGCCGTCGAGCCACGCACCACCAGTTCCGGCATGAACACGAACTCGCTGTGCGGCGCGGGCGTCCCGCCGATCTCCTCCAGCAGCGTGCGCACGGCCGCCTGCCCCATCGCCGGGACCGGCTTGCGGATCGTGGTCAGCGGCGGGTCCGTGAAGGCGATCAGCGGGGAGTCGTCGAAGCCGACCACGGAGACGTCCTTCGGCACGTCCAGACCGCGCTGCCGCGCCGCCCGGATCGCGCCCAGCGCCATCATGTCGCTGGCGCACACCACGGCCGTGCAGTCCCGCTCGATCAGCGCCGTCGCCGCGGCCTGACCGCCCTCCAGGGTGTAGAGGGAGTGCTGGACCAGCTCCGTCTCCACGGTCTGGGCGCCGAGGCCCAGCTGGTCCTGCATCGTGCGCACGAACCCCTCGATCTTGCGCTGCACGGGCACGAACCGCTTGGGCCCGAGGGCCAGGCCGATCCGGGTGTGCCCGAGGGACACCAGGTGCGTGACCGCCAGGTTCATCGCCGCGCGGTCGTCGGGGGAGATGAACGGCGCCTGCACCTTCGGGGAGAAGCCGTCGACCAGCACGTACGGCACGCCCTGCGCGCGCAGCCGGTCGTAGCGCTGCATGTCGGCGGTGGTGTCCGCGTGCAGCCCGGAGACGTAGATGATGCCGGCGACCCCGCGGTCGACGAGCATCTCCGTGAGCTCGTCCTCGGTCGAGCCGCCCGGCGTCTGGGTGGCGAGGACGGGGGTGTAGCCCTGCCGGGTCAGCGCCTGGCCGATGACCTGGGCCAGGGCCGGGAAGATCGGGTTCTCCAGCTCCGGGGTGATCAGGCCCACCAGGCCCTCGCTGCGCTGGCGCAGCCGCACCGGGCGTTCGTAGCCCAGCACGTCGAGGGCGGCCAGCACGGACTGGCGGGTGGTGGCGGCGACGCCCGGCTTCCCGTTGAGGACGCGGCTGACGGTCGCTTCGCTCACCCCCGCCTGCGCGGCGATGTCGGCAAGCCGGGTGGTCACAGCACCGGACTGTAGCGGCCGGGATTCTGCTTGCACACCGACGGGACGCCTGGTGCGTGCCGTCGCGCGGCCCGCTGCGGATGGCTTGGTCATCGCGGTCCCTCGAAATCGTGGTCGGCGTCCGATCCGCAACGGATGTTCCCTCTGGCGGACACGGATGGCAAGTGCTTGCAGAGTCTTGCACAACTGTCCGACTCCCCGTCGAGCAGCCGGAAATCAGGGAAGCGGGCAGTCGGAGGGAGGTCACGGCGGGATAACCATCCGCACCCCTTGCAACTTTTTGCTGCAAGGTCTTTCGCAACTCCTTGCAGCGCGGCTAATCTCACCGACGCCCGGCGGCCAACGGCGCAGTCGGCAGCACGAACGGGCTTTCACCCTCAAGGAGAACTCATGCGGCGTGGCATAGCGGCCACCGCGCTGGTGGCGTCCCTCGCCCTGGCGGCGACGGCCTGCGGCGGAAGCGACAGCGGCGACGAGGCCGACGGCCCGGTCACCATCACCTGGTGGGACACCTCCAACGCGACCAATGAGGCGCCGACCTACAAGGCCCTGGTCAAGGAGTTCGAAGCCGCCCACAAGGACGTCAAGGTCAACTACGTCAACGTCCCCTTCGACCAGGCGCAGAACAAGTTCGACACCGCCGCCGGTTCCAAGGGCGCCCCCGACGTGCTGCGTTCCGAGGTCGGCTGGACCCCGGCCTTCGCCAAGAAGGGCTTCTTCCTGCCGCTGGACGGCACCGAGGCCCTCAAGGACCAGGCCGCGTTCCAGCCCAGCCTGATCGAGCAGGCCACGTACGAGGGCAAGACCTACGGCGTCCCCTTCACCACGGACACCCTCGCCCTCGTCTACAACAAGGCCCTGTTCAAGAAGGCCGGCGTCGAGGCCCCGGGGACCTG
This sequence comes from Streptomyces venetus, assembly GCF_039540295.1. NCBI lineage: Bacteria > Bacillati > Actinomycetota > Actinomycetes > Kitasatosporales > Streptomycetaceae > Streptomyces > Streptomyces venetus. The sequence continues at coordinate 90,426 of NZ_BAABET010000001.1, read as the reverse complement.
GGACGACCTGAAGAAGGCCGCCGCCACCGTCAAGGACAAGACCGGCGTCGACGGCTACTGGGGCTCCACCCAGGCCTACTACGCCCAGTCCTTCCTCTACGGCGAGGGCACCGACACCGTCGACGCCGACGCCAAGAAGATCACCGTCGCCTCGCCCGCGGCCAAGAAGGCCTACGGCACCTGGCAGAGCCTCTTCCAGGGCAAGGGCCTGCACAAGGCGGACACCACCGCCGACGCCTACGCCCACATCCAGGAGGCGTTCGTCAGCGGCAAGGTCGCCTCGATCGTCCAGGGCCCGTGGGAGATCACCAACTTCTACAAGGGCTCGGCCTTCAAGGACAAGAACAACCTCGGCATCGCCACCGTCCCGGCCGGCTCCACCGGCAAGGCGGGCGCCCCGACCGGCGGGCACAACCTCTCCGTGTACGCGGGCTCGGACAAGGCCCACCAGGAGGCCTCGCTGAAGTTCGTGAAGTTCATGACCTCGGCCAAGGCCCAGGAGACCATCGCGCTGAAGAACTCCACGCTCCCCACCCGCGCGGACGCCTACACCGCCGAGGTCAAGGCCGACCCGGGCATCGCCGGCTACCAGAGCGTGCTGTCCGCCGCCCAGCCGCGCCCGGCGCTGCCCGAGTACAGCTCTCTGTGGGCCCCGCTCGACGACCAGCTGCTCGAGATCGCCGGCGGCAAGGAGTCCCTGGACAAGGGCCTCGGCGACGCCGAGACCGCCATCGCCAAGCTGGTGCCGGACTTCTCCAAGTGACCGCCGCGTGGCCGCCGGACCCCCCGTCATGGGGAAGGGGAGCCGGCGGCCACCGGCCTGCGCCCGGGCCGGGCAGCTCCCCTTGAACTCCTTGAACCTCCAGAAGGTGTCGAACCATGACAGTCGCCATCGACCGAGCGACCGGCAAGCGACGCGGTGAGCGGGAACCGCGACCCGGGCCGGGCCAGCGGCTGAAGAACGGCTTCCACAAGCACTGGTACGCCTACGCGATGATCGCCCCGGTGGCGATCGTCCTCGGGGTCCTCGTGCTGTACCCGCTGGCGTACGGCCTGTACCTCACACTGACCGACGCGAACAGCCTGAACACCGCTCGCACGATCGGCGTCAACCACATCGACGCCACCTACAAGTTCATCGGGCTGGACAACTACGCCGACATCCTGTGGGGCCCGACGGCGTACGACCGCTTCTGGTCGCACTTCCTGTGGACCATCTTCTGGACGGCGGCCTGCGTCGCCCTGCACTACGGCATCGGCCTCGGCCTCGCCCTGCTCCTCAACCAGAAGCTGCGCGGCCGCGCCCTCTACCGGATGATCCTCGTGCTGCCCTGGGCGGTGCCGACCTTCGTCACCGTCTTCGGCTGGCGGTTCATGCTCGCCGACGGCGGCGTCATCAACAGCGGCCTGGACCTGCTGGGCCTGCCGAGCCCGCTGTGGCTGGAGGACACCTTCTGGCAGCGGTTCGCCGCGATCATGGTCAACACCTGGTGCGGGGTGCCGTTCATGATGGTCTCGCTGCTCGGCGGACTGCAGTCGATCGACGCGAGCCTGTACGAGGCCTCCGAGATGGACGGCGCCAACGCCTGGCAGCGGTTCCGGTACGTCACCCTGCCCGGCCTCAGGTCCGTCAGCACCACCGTCGTGCTCCTCGGCGTCATCTGGACCTTCAACCAGTTCGCCATCATCTTCCTGCTGTTCGGCAACACCGCGCCCGACGCCCAGATCCTCGTGACCTGGGCCTACTACCTGGGCTTCGGGCAGCAGCCGCGTGACTACGCCCAGTCCGCGGCCTACGGGATCCTGCTCCTGTCCATCCTGATCGTCTTCACCTCCTTCTACCGCCGCTGGCTGAACCGCAACGAGCAGCAGCTCGCGATCTGAGGCAGGAGTATCGCCATGAGTACGACGAGTACGACCACCGTCGAGGCCTCCGCCGCGGTGACCGGGCGGCGCGCCGCCGCCGCGCCCCGCAGGGTTCCCGGCCGCGGCGAGAACAGCCGCGCCGCCTCCCTCGCCTCGCACGCGGTGCTGATCGGCGCGAGCCTGATCGCGCTCTTCCCGGTCGCCTGGCTGGTGTTCCTGTCCCTCGGCCCGGACAAGGACGACTATCTCCACCCCGGGCGCATCTGGAGCAAGATGACGCTCGACAACTACGCGTTCGTCCTCCAGGACACCAGCTTCTTCGACTGGCTGAAGAGCACACTGATCGTGGTGCTCGGCACGACGCTCATCGGCGTCGTCGTCGCCGCGTCCACCGGATACGCCGTCTCCCGCATGCGGTTCCCCGGCTACCGCAAGCTCATGTGGGTGCTGCTGGTCACCCAGATGTTCCCCATCGCGGTACTGATCGTGCCGATGTACCAGATCCTCTCGGATCTACAGCTCATCGACAGCTACCTTGGTCTCATCCTTGTCAACTGCACCACGATCGTGCCGTACTGCGCCTGGCTGATGAAGGGCTACTTCGACACCATCCCATTCGAGATCGACGAGGCCGGCCGGGTCGACGGGCTGACCCCCTTCGGCACGTTCGCGCGGCTGATCCTGCCGCTCGCCAAGCCGGGTCTCGCGGTCGCCGCGTTCTACAGCTTCCTCACGGCCTTCGGTGAGGTCGCGTTCGCCTCGACGTTCATGCTGAGCGACGACAAGTACACGTTCGCCGTCGGTCTGCAGACGTTCGTGAGCGAGCACGACGCCCAGCGGAACCTGATGGCCGCGACGGCTGTGCTGATCGCGATACCGGCTGCCCTGTTCTTCTACCTCGTGCAGAAGAACCTGGTGGCCGGGTTGACCGCCGGTGGTACGAAGGGGTGACCTCCCCCGTCGATCGGCTGCGGCGCCGTCGTGGCCGATCGCGCCCACGCGGCGGAGCCGCAGATCGGTAGAGTCCCGCGCCCCTAGGGGCGCGGGTGTGGCGGCCGCGGTGCCCATCCGACCCCGCTGTGCCGCGGCCGCCCCAACACCCCACCCACGCCTTCCATGACCGACACCCTGTTACGCATCAAGGACGACATGAGCCAGCAGCCCTTTGCCGCCCCTGCCATGACCCCCACCGTCGCCAAGCGAGGCGACTGGTGGCGGGACGCCGTGATCTACCAGGTGTACCCGCGCAGCTTCGCCGACAGCAACGGTGACGGCATGGGCGACCTGGAGGGTGTCCGCACCCGTCTGCCGTACCTGCGCGACCTCGGCGTCGACGCCGTGTGGCTCAGCCCCTTCTACGCCTCGCCGCAGGCCGACGCGGGCTACGACGTCGCCGACTACCGGGCCGTCGACCCCATGTTCGGCAACCTCCTGGACGCCGACGCGCTGATCCGCGACGCCCACGAGCTGGGTCTGAGGATCATCGTCGACCTGGTGCCCAACCACTCCTCCGACCAGCACGAGTGGTTCAAGCGGGCCGTCGCCGAGGGGCCGGGCTCCCCGCTGCGGGAGCGCTACCACTTCCGTCCCGGCAAGGGAGCCGGCGGCGCGCTGCCGCCCAACGACTGGGAGTCGATCTTCGGCGGCCCGGCCTGGACCAGGGTCACCGAACCCGACGGCACGCCCGGCGAGTGGTACCTGCACCTCTTCGCCCCCGAGCAGCCCGACTTCAACTGGGAGCACCCGGCGGTCGGCGACGAGTTCCGCTCCATCCTGCGGTTCTGGCTGGACATGGGCGTCGACGGCTTCCGCATCGACGTCGCCCACGGTCTGGTGAAGGCGGAAGGCCTGCCCGACCTTGGATCCCACGACCAGGTGAAGCTGCTGGGCAACGATGTCATGCCGTTCTTCGACCAGGAGGGCGTGCACGAGATCTACCGGCAGTGGCGGCTCGTCCTCGACGAGTACGCCGGGGAGAGGATCTTCGTCGCCGAGGCGTGGACGCCGACCATCGAGCGCACCGCGAACTACGTCCGCCCGGACGAGCTGCACCAGGCCTTCAACTTCCAGTACCTCAGCACGCACTGGAACGCCGCGGAGCTGCGCGAGGTCATCGACCGGACCCTGGACGCCATGCGACCGGTCGGCGCACCCGCCACCTGGGTGCTGTCCAACCACGACGTGACCCGGCACGCCACCCGCTTCGCCAACCCGCCCGGCCTCGGCACCCAGATCCGCCTGGCCGGCGACCGGGACCTGGGCCTGCGCCGGGCCAGGGCCGCGACCCTCGTCATGCTCGCGCTGCCCGGCTCGGCCTACGTCTACCAGGGCGAGGAGCTGGGCCTGCCGGACGTCGTCGACCTGCCGGACGAGGTGCGCCAGGACCCGGCGTACTTCCGGGGCGCGGGCCAGGACGGCTTCCGTGACGGGTGCCGGGTGCCGATCCCGTGGACCCGGACGGGGTCGTCGTACGGCTTCGGTGACGGCGGCAGCTGGCTGCCGCAGCCGGACGGGTGGGGCGAGCTGAGCGTCGAGGCGCAGACCGGCGAGCCCGGCTCGACCCTGGAGCTGTACCGGGCCGCGCTCGCGGTCCGCCGCGAGCAGCGCGACCTCGGCGCCGGTTCGTCGGTGGAGTGGCTGCGGGCGCCCGAGGGTGTGCTCGCCTTCCGGCGCGGGGAGTTCGTCTGCGTCGCGAACACCACCGGCGAGTCGGTGGCGATGCCGGCGTACGGCCGGGTGCTGGTCGCGAGCGGGGAGATCCTCCAGGTCGACGACGAGGCGAAGGTGCCGGCGGACACCACGGTGTGGTGGACCACCGCGAGCACCGCCTGATTTTCCTTTGAATTTCGTACGGCCCGCTGCCCTTTCGGGTGGCGGGCCTTTAACATCTGCGTCACCGCAAGGTTTCTGAACCTTGCAGCAAGAACCTTCAACGAAGAAGGAAACCCCACATGGCACGCAGATTCCTTCCCGCCGCCGTCGCGCTCGCCGCGACTGCGGTTGTCATGAACCCGACTAGCGCACAGGCCTCCCCACCTGGCGCCAAGGACGTCACCGCCGTCCTCTTCGAGTGGAACTTCGCCTCCGTCGCCCGCGAGTGCACGAACACCCTGGGCCCCGCCGGATACGGCTACGTCCAGGTCTCCCCGCCCGCCGAGCACATACAGGGCCCGCAGTGGTGGACGTCGTACCAGCCGGTCAGCTACAAGATCGCCGGCCGGCTCGGTGACCGCACGGCCTTCCGGAACATGGTGAACACCTGCCACGCGGCCGGCGTGAAGGTCGTCGCCGACACCGTCATCAACCACATGTCGGCGGGCGGCGGCACCGGCACCGGCGGCTCGTCGTACACGAAGTACGACTATCCGGGGCTGTACTCCTCGTACGACTTCGACGACTGCACGAGCCGGATCAGCAACTACCAGGACCGCTGGAACGTCCAGCACTGCGAACTGGTGGGCCTCGCCGACCTCGACACCGGCGAGGACTACGTCCGCAGGACCATCGCCGGGTACATGAACGACCTGCTCTCCCTCGGCGTGGACGGCTTCCGCATCGACGCGGCCAAGCACATGGACGCCGCCGACCTGGCGAACATCAAGTCCCGGTTGAGCAATCCGTCGGTGTACTGGAAGCAGGAGGCCATCTACGGCGCCGGCGAGGCCGTCCAGCCCACCGAATACACGAGTAACGGCGACGTCCAGGAGTTCCGCTACGCCTACGACCTCAAACGGGTCTTCAACAACGAGAACCTCGCCTATCTGAAGAACTACGGCGAAGGCTGGGGCTACATGAACAGCGGCCTCTCCGGTGTCTTCGTCGACAACCACGACACCGAGCGCAACGGCTCCACCCTCAGCTACAAGGACGGCGCCAGCTACACCCTGGCCAACGTCTTCATGCTGGCCTGGCCCTACGGCGCCCCGGACATCAACTCCGGCTACGAGTTCTCGGACACGGACGCGGGTCCGCCGGGCGGCGGACAGGTGAACGCCTGCTGGCAGGACGGCTGGAAGTGTCAGCACAACTGGCCGGAGATCAGGTCCATGGTCGCCTTCCGCAACGCCACGCGCGGCGAGGCCGTCACCAACTGGTGGGACAACGGAGGCGACGCCATCGCCTTCGGCCGGGGCGCCAAGGGCTTCGTGGCCATCAACCACGAGTCGGGCTCGCTGACCCGGACCTACCAGACCTCGCTGCCGGCGGGGACGTACTGCGACGTGCAGAACAACACGACGGTGACCGTGAACTCCGGTGGCCAGTTCACCGCGACGCTCGGCGCGAACACGGCTCTCGCCCTCCAGACGGGCAGGCCGACCTGCTGAGCGGTCCGCGGGGCGCGTGAGGGCTCGCTGAAAGTTCTTTCCAACAGTTTCAGGACTCTTGCTGTAAGCGTTGCGGCGGCGATACGGTCGCGCGGGGTCGGACCCGAGAGAGCCGCACATCGCAAGGAGTCCACGTCAGTGATACCGAGATGGCCGGTGCCCTCCAGGCGCCGAACCGCCCGTGCGGGACGGGTCGCTGCGGTCACCGCGACCGCACTGGCCGCAGCACTCGTCCAGCCCCTCGCGGCCCGGGCCGATACTCCGCCCGCGCCCCCGTCCGACGCGAAGCTCGCCGCCGAGCCCGCCCGCCACGACGCCACCCGTGAGCAGTTCTACTTCGTCCTCCCCGACCGCTTCGCCAACGGGGACCCGCGCAACGACCAGGGCGGACTGACCGGTTCGCGCCTCGCCACCGGATACGACCCCACCGACAAGGGCTTCTACCAGGGCGGTGACCTCAAGGGCCTGACCGGGAAGCTCGACTACATCAAGGGCCTCGGCACCACCGCCCTCTGGATGGCCCCGATCTTCAAGAACCGGCCGGTGCAGGGGACGGGGGCCAACGCCTCCGCCGGCTACCACGGTTACTGGGTCACGGACTTCACCCAGGTCGACCCGCACTTCGGCACCAACAAGGACCTCGAGACCCTCATCGACAAGGCCCACGCCAAGGGCATGAAGGTCTTCTTCGACGTCATCACCAACCACACGGCGGACGTCGTCGACTATGAGGAGAAGTCGTACGACTACCTCTCCAAGGGAGCCTTCCCGTACCTGACCGAGGACGGCGTGCCGTTCGACGACGCCGACTACGCGGACGGCACGAAGAGGTTCCCGCCGGTCGACACCGACTCCTTCCCGCGCCGGCCGACCGTCACGGCCGCCGAGAAGAACGCCAAGGTGCCGTCCTGGCTCAACGACCCGACGATGTACCACAACCGCGGCGACTCCACCTTCGCCGGTGAGAGCTCCGAGCACGGCGACTTCGGCGGCCTCGACGACCTGTGGACCGAGCGTCCCGAGGTCGTCGAGGGCATGGAGAAGATCTACCAGCGCTGGGTGCGGGACTTCGACGTCGACGGCTTCCGGATCGACACGGTGAAGCACGTCGACATGGAGTTCTGGACGCAGTGGGCCACCGCCCTCGACGCCTACGCGGCGAGGCAGGGACGGGACGACTTCTTCATGTTCGGCGAGGTGTACTCGGCGGACACCGCCGTCACCTCCCCGTACGTCACCCGGGGCCGCCTCGACGCCACGCTCGACTTCCCCTTCCAGGAGGCGGCCCGCCAGTACGCCTCGCAGGGCGGCAGCGCGCAGAAGCTCGCGGGCGTCTTCGGCGACGACTACAAGTACACGACCGGCAAGGCGAACGCCTACGAGCAGGTCACCTTCCTCGGCAACCACGACATGGGCCGGATCGGGACCTTCCTGAAGCAGGACAACCCCACGGCCACCGATGACCGGATCCTCGCCAAGGACAAGCTCGCCAACGAGCTGATGTTCCTCAGCCGCGGCAACCCCGTCGTCTACTACGGCGACGAACAGGGCTTCACGGGCGCGGGCGGCGACAAGGACGCCCGGCAGAGCATGTTCGCCTCCCGCACCGCCGACTACCTCGACGACGACCGGATCGGCACCGACCGCACCCACGCCGAGGACGCCTACGACACGAGTGCGCCCCTCTACCGTCGGATCAGCGCCCTGGCGAAGCTCCGCAAGGCGAACCCCACCCTCACCGACGGCGTCCAGCAGCAGCGGTACGCGGCCGACGGGCCGGGGGTGTACGCCTTCTCCCGTACGGACGCGCGCACCGGCACCGAGTACGTCGTCGCCTTCAACAACGCCACCGGCAAGAAGACCGCCACCTTCGCCACCGGCTCGGCCCGCATGACCTTCAAGGGCGTCTACGGCACCGACGCCTCCCTGAGGAGCGACGGCGACAAGAAGCTCACCGTCACCGTCCCGGCCGGTTCGGCGATCGTCCTCAAGGCGGCCGGCAGGCTCCCGAAGCCCGCAACGAAGCCGACGATCACCCTCAAGGCCCCGGCGGCCGGCGCCACCGGCACCGTGGAGCTCTCCGCCGATGTCGACGGCGGGGGGCTGAACCGGGTCGTCTTCGCGGCCCGGACCGGCAACGGCAAGTGGCAGACCCTCGGCTCCGCCGACCACGCCCCGTACAAGGTCACGCACACCATCGCCGAGGACGTACCGCCCGGCACGGCCCTGCGCTACAAGGCGGTCGTGGTCGACTCGGCGGGCCGCACCGCGAGCGCCCTGGCCACCTCCACCACCGGTACCCCGCCCGTCGAGGAGCCGCCCAGCGCCTCCTCCCGCGACCACGTGGTCGTCCACTACAAGCGCGCCGACGGGAACTACGCCGACTGGGGCCTGTACGCCTGGGGCGACCTCGCCGACGGCGAGGCCACTCAATGGCCCGACAGCCACCCCTTCACCGGCCGGGACGCCTACGGAGCCTTCGCCTACGTCAAGCTCAAGCCCGGCGCCTCCAACGTCGACTTCCTCGTCATCGACGAGGACGGCGACAAGGACGTCTCCGCCGACCGCACGATCGACGCCACGAAGACCGGAGAGGTCTGGATCGAGCAGGGCAAGGAGAAGGTCACCACCGAGCGCCCCGCGTACCCGGCGCCCGACAAGACCAAGGCCGTCCTGCACTACCACCGCGCCGACGGGAACTACGACGGCTGGGGCCTGCACGTCTGGACGGGCGCCGCGAACCCCACCGAGTGGTCGAATCCCCTGAAGCCGGTCAAGACTGATACGTATGGTGCGGTCTTCGAGGTACCGCTCACCGACGGTGCCACCAGCCTCAGCTACATCCTCCACAAGGGCGACGAGAAGGACCTGCCCGCCGACCAGTCGCTCGACCTCAAGGCGAGCGGCCACGAGGTGTGGCTGTTGAGCGGCCAGGAGAAGTACCTGCTCCCGCAGCCCGCGGGTGCCTCGGCCGCCCTCGACCTGACCACGTCCAAGGCGGTCTGGATCGACCGGAACACCCTCGCCTGGAACGGCTCCGACGCCGCCGCCTCCACCCAGCTGCTCTACGCCCGCGACGGCTCGATCGCGGTGCGGGACGGCGCCCTCACCGGTGACGCCAAGTGGCTGCGGCTGTCGAGGACCGAGCTCGGCGACGCGCAGAAGGCCAAATTCCCGCACCTGAAGGAGTACGACGCCTGGACCGTCGACCCGCGCGACCGCGACCGGGTGCGCGAGGCCCTGCGCGGCCAGGTCGTCGCCACCCAGCGGGCCGCTGGGGGCACCTCCCAGGCGTTCGGCTCTGGGGGAGGCGCGGTGCTCGCGGCGACCGGGGTCCAGCTCGCCGGTGTCCTCGACGACCTGTACTCCGGCGCGACGCGGGCGGACCTGGGCCCGACGTTCTCCCGCGGCCGCCCCACACTGTCCGTGTGGGCGCCGACCGCGCAGCGCGTCTCGCTGGAGATCGGTGCCGCCACCGTGCCCATGAGGCGTGACGCCGCCACCGGCGTCTGGTCCGTCACCGGTCCGAAGTCCTGGAAGAACAAGCCCTACCGCTACGTCGTCAAGGTCTGGGCGCCCAGCGCCGGCAAGGTCGTCACCAACAAGGTCACCGACCCCTACGCCGTCGCCCTCACCACCGACTCCGAACGCGGCCTCGTCGTCGACCTGCGCGACCAGGCCCTGAAGCCCCGCGGCTGGACCTCCCTCAAGAAGCCCGCGGCCGTGCCGCTGCGGGACGCCCAGATCCAGGAGCTGCACGTCCGGGACTTCTCCGTCGAGGACCGCACGGCGCAACACCCCGGCACCTACCTCGCCTTCACCGACAAGGACAGCGACGGCTCCAAGCACCTGCGCGAGCTGGCGAAGGCCGGCACCTCGTACGTCCACCTGCTGCCCGCCTTCGACATCGCGACCGTCCCGGAGCGCAAGGCCGACCAGGCGACGGTCGACTGCGACCTGGCCTCCTACCCGGCCGACTCCGACAAGCAGCAGGAGTGCGTGGGGAAGATCGCCGCCAAGGACGCCTACAACTGGGGCTACGACCCGTACCACTACACGGTCCCCGAGGGCTCCTACGCCACCGACCCGGACGGCACCGCCCGTACCGTCGAGTTCCGCGAGATGGTCAAGGCACTGAACGAGGACGGCCTGCGGGTCGTCATGGACGTCGTCTACAACCACACCGCGGCGAGCGGCCAGGAGCGCACGAGCGTCCTCGACCGGATCGTGCCCGGCTACTACCAGCGGCTCCTCGCCGACGGGTCGGTCGCGAACAGCACCTGCTGCGCGGGCACCGCCACCGAGAACGCCATGATGGGCAAGCTCGTCGTCGACTCCATCGTCACCTGGGCGAAGGAGTACAAGGTCGACGGCTTCCGCTTCGACCTCATGGGCCACCACCCGAAGGCCAACATCCTCGCGGTCCGCAGGGCCCTCGACGCGCTCACGCCCGAGAAGGACGGCGTCGACGGCAAGAAGATCATCCTGTACGGCGAGGGCTGGAACTTCGGCGAGGTCGCCGACGACGCCCGGTTCGTCCAGGCCACGCAGAAGAACATGGCGGGCACCGGCATCGCCACCTTCTCCGACCGGGCCCGCGACGCCGTGCGCGGCGGCGGCCCCTTCGACGAGGACCCCGGCGTCCAGGGCTTCGCCTCCGGCCTGTACACCGACCCCAACTCCTCGGAGCACAACGGCACTCCGGCCGAACAGAAGGCCCGCCTGCTGCACTACCAGGACCTGATCAAGGTCGGCCTGTCCGGCAACCTCGCCGGCTACCGGTTCACCGACACCGGCGGGAGGGAGGTCAAGGGCTCCGAGGTCGACTACAACGGCCAACCCGCCGGATACGCGGACGCACCCGGCGACGCCCTCGCCTACGCCGACGCCCACGACAACGAGTCGCTCTTCGACGCCCTCGCCTTCAAACTGCCCGCCACGACCAGCGCCTCCGACCGCGCCCGGATGCAGGTCCTGGCCATGGCGACGGCCACCCTGTCCCAGGGCCCGGCCCTCTCCCAGGCGGGCACCGACCTGCTCCGCTCCAAGTCCCTGGACCGCAACTCCTACGACAGCGGCGACTGGTTCAACGCCGTCCACTGGAACTGCGCCGACGGCAACGGCTTCGGCCGCGGACTGCCCATGGCAGCCGACAACGCCGACAAGTGGCCCTACGCGAAACCCCTGTTGAGCAAGGTCAGGGTGGGCTGCGAGCAGATCGAGGGTGCCTCGGCCGCCTACCGCGACCTGCTGCGGATCCGGGCGTCGGAGAAGGACTTCTCCCTCGGCACCGCCGAGCGGGTGCAGTCCCGGCTCTCCTTCCCGCTCTCCGGCGAGGACGAGACGCCCGGCGTGATCACCATGCGGCTCGGTGACCTCGTCGTCGTCTTCAACGCCACACCCGAGCGGCGCGAACAGCGCGTCCCCGCGCTCGCCGGAACCGGCTACCGCCTGCACCCGGTGCAGACGGCGGGGGCGGACCTTACCGTCAAGGCCTCCTCCTACGCGGCGGAATCGGGTACGTTCGCCGTTCCGGGGCGCACGGTCGCGGTCTTCACCCGGGCCGCCCGGTAGCCGCACTACGTTGGGTGGGGCGGGCCGTGTCCCACGGTCCGCCCCACCCCCGTACGCCCTCGAAGGGCTGAGATGGACGGCAACGGCACACAGCAGGCCGACGGCACCACCGTGCTGGTCGTGGACGACGTCGCGGCCAGCCGGTACGCCATGGGCGCCGTACTGCGCCGGGCCGGCCACCAGGTCGTGCCGGTCGCCAGCGGCGGTGAGGCCCTCGTCGAACTCGACGTCCGGCTGCGGGACGGCACCCTGCCCGACGTGGCCCTCGTCGACGTGGGCCTGCCCGACATGAGCGGCTTCGAGCTGTGCCGCCGGGTCCGGGCCCAGCCGCCCATGGCGGCCCTGCCCGTCGTGCACTTCTCCGCCGCCGCGACCGCGTCCGGCGACCGGTGCCGGGGCCTGGACGCGGGCGGGGACGCCTACCTGACCGTGCCGGCCGAGCCACAGGAGATCCAGGCCGTGGTGCGGGCCGCCGTGCGCGGTGCGCGCCGCGCCACGGGCGCGGGGTCGGTCGTACAGCGTCTGACGCTGCTGTCCGAGGCCATCATCACCGTACAGGCGGCGCGCTGCCCGCAGGAGCTCGCCGCCGCGGCCGCCGAAGGCACCGCACGGCTCACCGCCTCGCCCGCCGTGGCCTTCGTGATCGGCCCGGACGGCGAGCCGCACCGGGGCACGGCGCACTGCCGCCCCGCCCCGGCGGACAGCGCCGCCCACCGCACGGCGGCCCGGCTCATCACCCGGCTCGCGGAGGGCCGCACGGGTGTGCACAGCGCCGTCGTCCCCGCCCCGCTGTGGCCGGCCGGGATCTTCCGGCCGGGCGTCGAGGAGGACGCCCGCCTGACCGTGGCGCCGGCCCAGGACGGCCGCTCGGCGGTGGGCCTGGCCACGCCCGTACGGCGCCTCCCGGTCCCCGACCCCGCGGACGACGGGCTGCTCGCCCGCCTCGCCCAGGCCACCGCGCTCGCCGCCGAACCGCTGCTGCTGTACCAGGTGGAGCGGCACGTCGCCCTCACCCTCCAGCGCAGCTTCCTCCCGCAGCCGCACAAGCTGCCCGACCTGGCCGGCGTCGACATCGTCGTCCGCTATGTGCCCGCCTCCCAGGAGACCGAGATCGGCGGCGACTTCTACGCCGCCCTGCGCACCGGTGAGGGCGTGCTCACCGCCGTCGGGGACGTCGTCGGGCACTCGCTGGACGCGGCCACCGTCATGGTCGAGATCCGGCACGCCCTGCGCGCCTACTGCGTGACCGAGAGCGACCCGGCGGTGCTGGCCGGGCGGCTCGACCGGATGCTCCAGCTGTACCACCCCGACGTCACGGCCACGGTGTGCCTGACCCTGGTCGACCCCGGCAGCGGGCGGATGCGGATCGCCAACGCCGGTCACATCCCGCCGCTGATCCTGGGCGGTGGGGGCGGCGCCCGGTACGTCGACGCGTGTGGTCCGCTGCTCGGGCTCGGGCTGGAGCGTCCCCCGCCGACCGAGGGGCAGCTGAAGCCCACCGACCGGCTCCTCATGGTCACCGACGGTCTCATCGAGACCCGCGGCATCCCCCTCGACACCTCCATGGCACAGCTGCGCACCGCCGCCGCCGACGCCCCCGACGGCCTCGACACCCTCTGTGACGTGCTGCTCGGCTGCTTCGGCCACGACCGGGACGACGACATCGCGATGCTGGCCCTGCGGTTAGGGTGAGCCCGTTGGCCGCCCAGAACAGGAGCACAGATGCCGCAGATCACCGTCGACTATTCCGCCGACCTCGCGGACGACTTCGACCGGCCCGGGTTCGCGAAGGCGCTGCACGAGGCCACCGTCGAGATCGCGGCCGCGAAGCCGCCGGCGTGCAAGACCCGGTTCCGCCCGACCGAGGACATCGTGGTCGGCCCGGAGGCCGAGGGACACGCCCATGTGCACGTCCACCTCGCGCTGCTCGCCGGCCGCACCGAGCAGACCAAGGCCCGGCTCACCGAGGCCGCCCTCGAACTGCTGCGGACGTACCTCAAGCCCGCCGAGGGGATCGTGCTGCACGCCTCCGCCGAAGTCCGTGACCTGGACCCGTCGTACCGGAAGTTCGAGGGCTGAGGCCGGTCGGGCTCAGGACGCCAGCGCCACCAGCCGGCCGGCCAGGTTCGCGAACGGGCCGTCGGCCGGCTCGTCCTCGACGATGCGGCGCAGCAGGGCCGCCATCTCCTCGTCATAGGTGGCGCTGACGGCGGCGAGCGCGGCGAAGTCGTTGACGAGCTGGGGTTCCAGCTCGGCCCGCGGAATGCGCCGGCCGTCGAGCCAGATCAGCGCCGTCGACTCGGCGAGCGAGATCCACGAACGGACGACCAGTTCCAGACGCGGGGGCGGATCGGTCACGCCCAGGTGCGAAAGGATCTGGACATACGCGGCCTGCCGCACGGAGTCGATCAGGGCGTTGGTCCTCGAGGAGCCGACAGCCGGCCCGCCGCGCATGAGGGCGGAGAATCCGGGTCCGTGCTCCTCGACGAAGTCGAAGAAGCGGTGCATCACGCGCAGCAGCCGCGCCCCCAGCGGGCCCTCGTGCGGCTCCACGAAACGCGCCGCGAGATCGTCCGAGGCCCGCTTCAACGCGGCCTCGTACAGGCTGAGTTTGCCGGGAAAGTAGTGGTAGACCAACGGGCGTGAAATGCCCGCGGCCGACGCTATCTCGTCGATGGAGACCTCGTCGGGCGAGCGGCGGCTGAACAGTTCGAGGGCGACGCCGATCAACTGCTGCCGCCGCTCCTCGACTCCCAATCTGCGGCGAACCCCGGTAGTCATGCGAACACCTTACCGATCGATTCCGGCCTCGAACGGACCGGATCGATCGCGGAGGTTCAGACACCCGCGCCGGGCGGGCGCCTCAACTGCCGGTCAGTGCAGCCCGCCGACCGACCGGCCGTCCCGCAGCGTCCCCTTCAGCTCGGCCCGCACCCCCCGCTCGGCCGGCACGGTCAGCAGACTGCCCCGCGCCGACCCGCTGACCCCGCCCTTCACCCGGATCGACGCGGTCTCCCGGCTGCCGGCGGCCAGCAGATACCAGTCGCCCGCCCCCGACTTCCACAGCACACCGGCCAGCACATGAGGATGGCGGGCCCCGCACGCCGGGACGTTCTCGGCCTTCGCCGCGACCGCCCCGTGCGTCCCGCCCGGCGTGTGGAACTGCGCCAGCACCCGCGCCCCGCCGCCCCGCCAGGTCTCGGCCCGTGTGCACACCCATGCGGCGTAGCCCGCCCCACCCTCCGGGCGGGGGGACCCCCAGCCCGCTTCGCTCGCGTCGGGCAGCCGCTGCTTGTTGAACGCCCAGGCGTTGACGCTGCGCACACCCGCGGAGCGCAGCGTGCCCAGCGAGCACGCGTACGGCTTCCAGGTGCGCAGCGCCTCGGCACCGGACACCTCGCGCGGTGAGCCCGGCCGCCCGCTGGTGAGCCGGGCCGGGACCAGTTCGCCGAGGTCGGTCAGCAGCCGCTTGCCCGTGCCGTCGGTCAGTTGCAGCACGTGCCACGACGTGCACCCGCCGGAGCGCAGGACCGGGCTGGCCAGCGGCGCCGTGACACCGTCGGTGAGGGCGAGGTCCATCGCGCCCGAGCCGGGCTTCCTCAGGTCCCGCCCGCCCGCCTTCTCCACCCAAGGGGCGGTCAGGTAACGGACGTTGCCGTCGGACCGGCCCAGGACCACCGCGCTCGACTCGGCCCGGCCGGCACCGTCGACCCGGGCGAAGTCGAGCACGGCGCCCTGCGTGCCGTCCTTCGGTTCGGCGTACCGGGCGACGCGCCAACCGTCGTAGAGGATCACCACCCGGGCGGCGTCGACCGTCCCCGCGTACAGCAGTTGCGGCGGTCCGGCCGGGCCACCGGACGGGGTGCCGGGCGTCGCCGACACCTGGACCGTCCCGCCGGGACGGGCCCAGACGGCCAGAGCGCGGCGCAGCAGGGCGGTGTCGCCGGTGAGATCGCCGCGGGCCGGCCACACGGAGAAGTCGGTGCGCGCCGAACTCCGCCAGGCGGCGGGGGAGACCCTGGTCAGCTTCGCCGGGTCCAGGGCGGCCTGGGCGGACGCGTTCCGCGCGTACGGGGGCGCGGCGGCGCCGTCCGGGCCCCAGCCCCCGCCGGGCAGACCGAGCAGTGCCCCGCAGACCAGCAGTGCGGCCCCGGCGGCCAGCGCCGCCTTCAGCTGCTGGCGGCGGCGCATCAGGTCGGTGGGGCGGGCCTGGAGCGAGCAGGGGTCGAACTCGGGGGAGTCGAGCAGCCCGTACTGGGCGGGGATCCCGTCGGCCTCCAGCAGCGCGCCGTCCGGGTCGGCGACGCCCGCGGCCGCGAGCACCTTGCGCACGGCGTCGTCCTCCAGCCGCTCCAGACCGCGCAGCGCGTAGGCGGCCCGGGCCGGTCCGGACAGGGTGGACAGCCGTTGGTCCAGGGCGAGTTCGTCGGCGCCGCCGGACCGCGGGAACAGCTTCAGGCCCCACACCTGCGGCAGCAGCGGCGGCAGCTGGGCCCGCCTGGGCCACGCCTTGCGCGTCAGCGGCAGCCCCGCCTCCAGCGCCGTACGCAGCACCTGGAGACGGACCAGGGCGTAGCCGGGGTCGCCGTCACGGCCGGTCGACTGGGTGGGGATCACCGGGGCCGGTGTGCGGTTGCCGCGGGGCAGTGCCCGCTGGGTGAGGGCGTGCGCGGTCAGGACGCGCCTGCCGCGGCCCGTGCTCGGCGGCAGCACCAGGTAGGCGAGCCGCACGAGCCGCGGATAGTGCTCGACGAGAGCGGCCTCGGCCTGCTCGACGTCGACGACCGGGCCGGCGGGGGAGGGGGACGCGGGGCGCTGGGCGACATCCTGTGGCTGCACGTTCAGCAGAACGAGCGAATCGTTCGATGGTCACCTGACCGCGGAGCGTCACGCCCCCGGTTGCTCCTCGGGCTTCACGAGTACCTGTGCGTAGTACGCCGCCGAGCGCTGGTAACGAGCGAGACGAGGCGCCAGCGTTCCCAGGGCGAGGGACAGCGCCTCCCGGTCCCGGCCGAGGCTCGACAGGCACAGGGCGAGGAAGAACCGCACGGGATCGTCCAGCTCGTCGGACGGGGCGTCCAGTTCGGTTTCGAGGAGCTTGACGCCCTCCTCGGCCTGCCCGATGTTCCGCAGCGAACTCGCCAGCTGGATCTTCGTCCGGCGCGCCTTGTAGGGGCTCACCTCACCAAGGCCGCGGGCCAGCGCCTCCCGGTACAGCGGGACCGCCCTGTCCGAGTGGCCGGTGGAGTCCCAGGCGCAGGCCTGTTCGAAGGGCCCGAGCGGGCTGCCCTCCGGCAGCTCGGCGACGAGGGCGTCGACATCGGCCCGTAAGCGCGCCTCGGCCCCCTCCCCTTCGCCGTAGTCGTCGAATCGGCTCCACAGGGTGGCCACACGGTCTTCCCAGTCCTGGTTCACCCGGACACCCTCGCACGGACGTGTCCACCCGGGCACCGGAGATTTGAGCACCGGGCGCTCCACAGCCGTACCGAAGGCCAGAGAGCCTCTGCCGGGGCTCCGTGCGGCATGCGTCCGGACCGTGCCGTGACAAGGACCGGAGGAACAGATGAGGGTGACCCGACCGATGCTCGCGCTGAGCGGCGCGGTGGCGATACTGGCGCTGGCAGGCTGCGGATCCGGCGGCAAGGACGAGGCTGCCGTCCCCAAGGAGGTGACCGGCAGCCTGGAGCACATCGCGGCCGAGGCCGAGTGCAAGCCCAACATGCAGACCGACGCCGACACCATCCGTCAGGCCATCTGCAAGAAGGGCAAGGAGAAGTACATCCTCGCCACCTTCGCCACCGACCGCGGCCAGCGCGAGTGGCTGAACAGCGCCAAGGACTACGGCGGCTACTACCTGGTCGGCCGCAAATGGGTCGCGGTCGGCCAGGAGAAGACGGTCACCTCGCTCCAGGGCACGCTCGGCGGGACCATGGAGGAGGGTTCCGAGCACATGAACCCCGGCGGCAGCCACAACAAGGGCGGCCACCACAGCTGACCGCACGGTCCGGGAACACGAGAAAGCCGGCGGTGGGAGATCCCACCGCCGGCTTTCTCGTGTTCCCGGACGAGGACTACTTGCAGTCCTGCCCGCTGTTGATGCACTGGACCATCTGGTTCATCACGTTCTCGTCGAAGAAGTTGATGAAGTCGTTGTGGTCGGTGATCGGCTTGTGCAGCTGCTCCGGGAAGGAGTCCACCGCGAAGGCGTTCTGCACCTGGCCGTTGTTGATCTGCGGCGCCTGAACGTCGTAGACCAGACGGACCTGGAGCTGGGGAATGGCCTTGAAGCCGTTCGAGCAGCTGCCGTCCGCCTCCACGAAGTCCACGTGGGTGCGGTGGTTGGCGCTGTCGATGTTCTGACCGTCCCAGCAGCTCTGGAAGTTGGACAGGCGGACCACGCTGCTGCCGTCGGGGCAGATCGGGTACTTGTCCGTCACCTGACGGTCCTCGAAGCCCGTGCAGGTCCAGGCGGTGTTGGCGTTGTTCAGGCCGTTGGTGAAGGACTTGGCGTCACCGGTGATGATGCGCAGGGCCTTCGGCATGGCGACGACGTCGCTCGTCTTGTTGCCGACGAACTTCAGCTGCGCCTCGGCCGGCTCGACGATCTTGCCGACGTTGCCGTCCTGACCACCGCCGGGCTGACCGGCGTCGATGTCGTCCGAACCGTCCTGGACACGGATGACCGGCCAGAAGTACGTCGACTTGTCGCCCTGGTTCTGGCAGGTCGTCTGACCGTTGGCCAGGTCGTCGTCGCTGGCGAAGGCGTTGTTGTTCTGGTTGCCGACGTAGTCGTGCTGGTGCTGCGCACCGTTGGACACACCGGGCGCCACGATCACGTTGTCCGAGTTGCGGTTCTCGTTCTCGTTGGTGCCGCACTCGGTGGTGAAGGTGCCGGTGGAACCGCCGTCGCCGTTGGCGGCCAGACCGTTCGGCAGGTTGCGGGAGTTGGGCTGGACGTCCTCGATGTTGATGAAGTCGTCGGCCGCCGGGCCGTTGCCGCCCTGACCGCCGTTGCCGCCCTGTCCCTGGTCCTGGCCGCCGTTGTTCTGACCCTGGTCCTGACCGCCCTGGTCCTGGCCGTCCTGGTTCTGGCCGTCCTGGTTCTGGCCGTCCTGGTTCTGGCCGTCCTGGTTCTGGCCGTCCTGGTTCTGGCCGTCGTTGTTCTGCCCACCGCCGCCGTTGCCGTCGGTGGTGTTCGCGTCGGCGGCCATGCCCTTGCACTCGGCCATCTGGGCGAGGTTGTCCGGAGCCTTTCCGCCCACTCGCTTGATGTTGATGCCGATCCGGTCGATGACCGCGGTCCGCTTCGACTTCAGCGGGCCGAGGATGGCGTTGTTGACGAAGCCGGAGTCACCGGCCTGGGCCTGACGCGTGGACGCGAGCCGGGTGTAGGCCTCGCTGATCTGCTTGTCGAGGTTCGCCAGCTCCTTGTCCACCCCCTGGCGGGCACCGTCCGGCACATCGGTCAGCTGCTGACCGACGTCCGGGCACTGGATCGTGGCGACCTGTGCGCCCGCGGACTTCGTCTGGTTCGCCGAGTTCTCCTCATGCGCCGAGGCATAGAAGTTTGCCCAGATCAGCCCGCCCCCACCGAGCGCTAGGGCCGCCGATGCGGCTATGGCCTTGGTGGCCATCGGCGTCCGGCGTTTTCTTGTGTTGCGTCCCATGGAACTCCTCTGACTTCCTTTTTCGGGGGCATCGAGGCGCCCGACAGGAGTGAAGCGGCTCCCTTCCATACGGAGGTGGTCCCACAGGTGTTCAGATGTCTCGGAAATTGATGCGAGATTCGTGAGGGCCTTGTGGCCTCAACAGCCCCTCTGCCACCGGGAGTTGTTGATCACCCACCGTGGGTGCAGGGGCGGGTCCGGTTTCACCGGCCGTGGTCGAGATACGCGAGAACCGCCAGCACGCGACGGTTGTCGTCGTCCGAGACCTCCAGTCCCAGTTTGGCGAAGATGTTCGCGGTGTGCTTGGCGATCGCCCGTTCCGTCACCACCAGCCGTCCGGCGATCGCCGCGTTGGTCCGCCCCTGCGCCATCAGCTCCAGCACCTCCAGCTCCCGGGGCGTCAGCCGTGCCAGTGGCCGGTCGTCGCCCGACCGGCGGGCCAGCAGCTGCTGGATGACCTGCGGATCCATCGCCGTGCCACCGGCGGCGACCCGCCGTACGGCGTCCACGAACTGCTCGGCGTCGAACACCCGGTCCTTCAGCAGGTATCCGATCCCGCCGCTGCCGTCGGCGAGCAGTTCGCGCGCGTACAACTGCTCCACGTGCTGGGAGAGCACCAGCACCGGCAGCCCGGGCCGCTTCCTGCGGGCGTCGAGCGCGCACTGCAGCCCCTCGTCGGTGTGCGTGGGCGGCAGCCGGACGTCGACCACGGCGACGTCCGGCTCCAGCTCGGCCAGCGCGGCGGCCAGTTCCGGACCGGACTCGACGGCCGCCGCGATCTCGAAGCCGTGCGCCTGGAGCAGCCGGACGAGTCCGTCGCGCAGCAGGAACAGGTCTTCGGCCAGGACTACGCGCAAGGGATCTCCATGGTGACCATGGTGGGACCGCCCGCGGGGCTGCTGACGGCCAGGACGCCGTCGAATGTACCCAGTCGCCGCTCCACCCCGGCCAGTCCCGAACCGGCCTCGATCACCGCGCCGCCCTTGCCGTTGTCGGTGACGGTCGCCCGCAGCATGCCGTCCGCCCGGTGCAGGTCGACCCAGATCCGGTCGGCACCGGAGTGCTTCACGGCGTTGGTCAGCACCTCGCTGACGGCGAAGTACGCGGCCGACTCCACGGGCGCCTCCGCCCGCCCGGGCAGGTCCACGCTCACCTCGGTGGCCACCGGCAGCCGCAGTGCCAGCGCCCGTACGGCGTCGCCCAGCCCGCGCTCGGCGAGGACGGGCGGATGGATGCCGCGCACCAGCTCGCGCAGCTCGGACAGGGCCTCGACCGAGGAGGCGCGGGCCTGCGCGATCAGCTTCCTCGCCTGGTCCGGGTCCTTGTCGAGGAGCGCCTCGATGGTGCCGAGGTCCATGCCGACGGCGACCAGCCGGGCCTGGGCCCCGTCGTGCAGGTCCCGTTCGATGCGCCGCAGTTCGGCGGCGGAGGTGTCGACCGCGTCCCGCCGGGTCTCGGTCAGGATCCGTACCCGCTCGGCCAGTTCCCCCTGGTTCGAGCCGAGCACGGCACGGGTGAGCCGGAAGTGGACGCCGAGCAGGCGCGGAGTGAGGAAGTACGCGCAGCCCAGCAGGGCGAGGCCCAGGGCCGCCGCGCCGAGCGCGGACACCTGCCCGGTGACCGGCACGAACCCGTACCAGTACCCGTCGGGGAAGACCCGCCACAGCCCGGCCGCGATCGCGAAGCCCTCCAGCGGATAGACCAGCAGCACCGCCGGCAGCAGCGCGGTGACGAACCCGGCCGTCATGTCCACCGGCAGCCACAACAGGTCCCGCCAGGTCGCCGGGTCGGACAGCATCCCGAAGGTGCGCGCCCAGGGGTTGGCGCCCTCCGGCAGCGGCCGGTACGCCGGAGGGATCCGCACCCCGCCCCACTCCGCGGCGAGCACCCGCCGCCAGTCGGCGAACACCCGCACCCCCGCCAGCACGTACGGCGTCGTGACGAGCCCGACCCCGATCGGGATCAGCGCGATGGAGACGAGGGACAGGCAGAAGCACAGCACCGCCCCCGGCAGCGAGATCAGGGCCAGCGCCAGCCCCCGCACCGCGGCGAGCCCGACGGCCCGCCCCTTCGTCCGCACGTCGCCGTTCTTCGTGTCCATGGTCATGGCGTCAGTCTCGCGGAGCGGGACCGCGGGGTCACTGGCCGGAACACCCGGTCACGGGGTGGTGTTACGTACACCCCCGACATCCGTGCCGGGGGCGTCTGCGGCCGCGAGCACCTTCGCTTCCACCTCCGGGTCCAGCCCTTTCCGCGTCCGGTCCGCTCGCTGGGGCGCGACACCGCCTATGCCCCCCAGCCAGTTCCACGTGTCGGCCACGGTCTCCTCGACCGGCCGGCAGCGCAGGCCCGCCGCCAGCGCCCGGGAGACGTCGGCGCTGTGCAGGGCGTCGTGCAGGTCGCTGCCCGGCGGCACCCACACCGGCAGCTGGACCCAGGGTTCGATGCCCGCGTCGAGGATCACCTCGGGCTCGGTCCACCGAAGTTCGGCCGCGCCGCCGGTGACCCGCACGCACGCGTCGAGGAGTGTCCCCATCGTGGCGTGCCCCTGTGGACTCATCAGGTTGTACGGCCCGCTCAGCCCCTGCTCCACCGCGCCGAGGATCCACTCGGCCAAGTCCCGGACGTCGACGTACTGAAGGGGGAGGTCCCGGGGGCCCGGCGCCAGGACCGGGCCACCGCGAGCCGTTCGGGTCAGCCACCACGGGAGGCGGCCGACGTTCTCGTACGGCCCGAGGATCAGCCCGGACCGTACGAGCACCGACGACTCCTCGCCGAAGGCGTCGAGGACGGCCAGCTCTCCGCCCCGTTTGTCCTGCGCGTACGCGGTCTGCTCCGCGTCGGCCGAGGCGCCCTCGACCACGGGCGCGTCCTCGGCGTACCCGGCGGGCGGGGCCCATGCGTAGACCGAGCAGCTCGACACGTACAGGTACCGGCCGGCGCGGCCCCGCAGCAGCCGCGCCGTGTCCCGCACCGCGCGGGGCGCCGCCGACCAGGTGTCGACGACGACGTCCCACTCGCCCTCGTCCGCCGCGAGGGCGGCGAGACCGCCGGGCGCGGTGCGGTCGCCGTGCAGCGACCGCGCGCCCGGGGGCGCCTCGTGCCGTCCCCGGTGGAAGACGGTCACGTCCCAGCCCCGCCCCAGGGCCGTCTCCACGACGGCCCGGCCCACGAACTCCGTACCACCCAGCATCAGAAGTCTCATGCCGGTGACTCTGCCCGGTGCGGCGGTCCGGCGGAACCGAATCTGCGGTCAGCAGAGGCGGCCCGGCCGGCCCGGGGGTCAGCGTCCCGTCGGCGGCACGTACTTGTAGCCGACCCGGCGTACCGTCCGGATCGTGTCGCGGTGTTCCGCGCCCAGCTTGCGGCGCAGGCGGGCGACGTGGACGTCGACCGTGCGGCCGTCGCCCACGTGCCCGTAGCCCCACACCGTGCCGACCAGCTGGTCACGGGTGTGCACCCGGCCCGGGTTCGCCACCAGGTGGGCCAGCAGCTCGAACTCCAGGTACGTGAGGTCGAGCGGACGCCCCGCCACCTGTGCGGTGCGCTGCACGGTGTCGACGCTGATCAGCGCGTCGCCGCCCGGCTCGGTGCCGGACGCGGCGCCGACGGACTCCGGCCGGTCCGGCACCGCCACCGGGAACGGCGGCTGCTGGTCGGCCGGGACGAGCACCAGGTAGCCGATCATCGGCGGCTGCCCCGGCAGCGTGGGCAGGGTGTGCTGCGGCGCCGGCAGCCATGTGGCGCCCGGCGGCAGCAGGTCCGCGACGGTGACCACCTCGTCCCGGTCGACGGCACGCAGCCGGTGCCGGGGACCGTTCGTGGAGGGGGCGTCGAGCGTGGCGGTGGACAGGGAACGAGTGGTCGCCATGAGAGGTCAGCTCTTTCGCGCGAGAGGTTCGTCGGAGAGGTCGACGGCCGCGAGTTCGTGGTCGGGGTCGCCGAGGACGTACGCGGTTCGCGCTGGCCGAAGGCCGGGGTGTACGGCTTTAGAGGGCCCGCGCGTTCGTCGCGCGGCAACACACCCGGTCGAAGTCGTGGTGCTGACGGGACGGCCAGAAGGGCTCGAGGTCGTGACGACCCGTCGCGGTGTGCTTCTGGTAGCTGGCCATGGGCCCATTGAACCAGAGGGGACCCGGCACGGGCAGCCTTCTCTCACTGCTTGGACACCGGCCGTCCCACCGACGACGCGAGGGGGCGCCCACCGCGAACGGTGGGCGCCCCCTCGGGAGCCTCGACGGCGTCGATCAGACCTGGCCGGCCTTCTCCAGCGCCGAGCAGCAGGTGTCGACGAGCAGACGCGTCACCACGTACGGGTCGACGTTGGCGTTCGGACGGCGGTCCTCGATGTAGCCCTTGCCGTCCTTCTCGACCTGCCACGGGATACGGACCGAGGCACCGCGGTTGGAGACGCCGTAGGAGTACTCGTTCCACGGGGCGGTCTCGTGCAGACCGGTCAGGCGGTCGTCGATGCCGGCGCCGTAGTTCTTGACGTGGTCGAGGGGCTTGGAGCCCTCACCGAGCGACTCGGCCGCGGTGATGATCGCGTCGTAGGACTCGCGCATCGCCTTGGTGGAGAAGTTGGTGTGGGCGCCGGCGCCGTTCCAGTCGCCCTTGACCGGCTTCGGGTCGAGGGTGGCGGCGACGTCGAAGTCCTCGGCGGTGCGGTAGAGCAGCCAGCGGGCCACCCACAGGTGGTCGGAGACCTCCAGCGGGGAGACCGGGCCGACCTGGAACTCCCACTGGCCGGGCATGACCTCGGCGTTGATGCCGGAGATGGCGAGGCCCGCCTTCAGGCAGTTGTCGAGGTGCGCCTCGACGACGTCACGGCCGAAGATCTCGTCGGCGCCGACACCGCAGTAGTAGCCGCCCTGCGGGGCCGGGAAGCCGCCCTTGGGGAAGCCGAGCGGGTAGCCGTCCTGGAAGAAGGTGTACTCCTGCTCGATGCCGAAGATCGGCTCCTGAGCGGCGAACCTCTCGGCGACCTCGGCCAGCGCGGCACGGGTGTTGGTGGCGTGCGGGGTGAGGTCGATGTTCAGGACCTCGCACAGCACCAGGATGTCGTCGCCGCCGCGGATCGGGTCCGGGCAGGTGAAGACCGGCTTCAGCACACAGTCCGAGGAGTGGCCCTCGGCCTGGTTGGTGGAGGACCCGTCGAAGCCCCAGATCGGCAGCGCGTCCAGACCGGCGGGCTCACCCGCGATGATCTTGGTCTTGGAACGGAGCTTGGCCGTCGGCTCGGTGCCGTCGATCCAGATGTACTCAGCCTTGAAGGTCACGGGCCACATCCTCGGGTGTGTCTGGGCGCGTATCGCGGGTGCGCGGCGCTGCGGCACCGGTGCGCCGCGTCTGCTGCCCGGCAGCTTGTCAACAGGCGATTTCCCGGCCATTGCTCGAATGTGAACCCCGTGTTACCTGGCGGGACTGTGCCCCAGCTCACGCCGTGGGGGCGATCGGCAGTCCCTGATGCCGGTCACCGGCTCCCCTCCGTCAAGCCGGTGACCGGCGCCGGGCGTCCCGGACGACGCGCCGGTCCTGCTGCCCCTGGCCGGGAGCAGCAGGACCGGTGACACGTACGAGGGGCGGCCGAGGGGATGGGCCGCCGCCTCAGTGACTCAGTCGTCCGTACGGCCTCACCCCACCTTCTCGATCACGGCCCGGCGGATGAGGAACTTGCCGGCCTCACGGACCTGTTCGAAGGCCGCGTTGTTGAGCAGCACACAGCTGCCGGAGACCGAAGTGACCTCCACCGTCGTGGACTTGTTGTTGTCCAGGTTGGTGACCTTCAGCTTCGTGCCGGCCGGGAACTGGTTGCTGGACGCGGCAGGGGCACCGCCCTCGCCGGAGAGCGTGACGGTGGAGCCGTTGCACACCTGCTGGCCGGAGGCCGCAGCGCCACCACCGGCGTTTTCCGCCGGTGCGGACTCCGCGGGCTGCGAGGCCTGGGCACCCCCGGCCTCCTCCGCGCCGCCGGCCTGCTCACCGTCCTGCGCGGGCTGCGAGGGCTGCGCGGTCTGGGAGTCCTGAGCCGACTCCCCAACCGCGCACCCCGACGCCTCCTGCTTCCGCTTGATCTCCTCGATGACCGCCTCGCGGTTGGCGATCCGGGCTTCCGACTGGGCGTCGGGGTTGGCCTTCTGGTCCGCGATGAACTTCTCGTTGTTGCCGAGAGCGGTGGCGAGTCCCAGACAGGCCGTCGACTCCGCGGCCGACTTGGTGGCCGGCGGCGTGGCGTTCGACGTGCTCGCCATGACGAAGGCCCCGCCGCCCGCCACGGTCATCGCGCTCACCAGCAGCGCGATCTTCTTCTTGGGCCCGAGAGTTCTCCTGCGCGACATGCGCGCCTCCTGAAGAGGTAGGGGAGCGTACGTCGCTATGTACGAGATACCGAACGAAGTTACTCAGCGGTTCCGTGAGTCGCTGAAGTGACCTGCGTCACGGTGGGGTCGTCAGCGGGAAAGGGCGTCCCGTACGGCCTCGTCGGTGCGCCCGACCACCGCCGTGCCGTCGTCCGCGGTGATGATCGGCCGCTGGATCAGCTTGGGGTGCCCGGCCAGGGCCTTGACCCACTGGTCCCGCGCACTCGCGTCCCTGGCCCAGTCCTTGACACCGAGCTCCTTGGCTTCGGCCTCCTGGGTGCGCGTGATGTCCCAGGGCTCGAGGCCGAGGCGGTCCAGCACCTGCCGGATCTCGTCCTCGCTCGGTACGTCCTCCAGGTAACGGCGGACGGTGTAGTCGGCGCCCTCGGCGTCGAGCAACTGCACGGCACTGCGGCACTTCGAACAGGCCGGGTTGATCCAGATTTCCATGCGGCTCACAGTACGCCGCCTCGACTCTGTTCGATTTTCCGCCGACCCATCCGCCCCTCCCGGACCTGCTGTGACGCGGCGCCAATTTCCTTCCCCACCTGGGCATTTGCCGGGCTCTGCGGACTCCCTGATGTCAGTGCCCGGCGGTAAACTGTAAGCAGTGTTCGAGGGTGGCGCCGGGGACGCCGAAGTCTCCGTGGGCCACCCGACCGCGACAGGAGGATGCCTGTGCCCGCTGCCGCTCTGAAGCCGAAGCCGTTGCCCACCCAGTCCACCGCGAAGCGCCCTGTCCTGCTCGACCTGCCGTACGCGC
The DNA here is from genome assembly GCF_039540295.1 of Streptomyces venetus. Classification (NCBI taxonomy): domain Bacteria; kingdom Bacillati; phylum Actinomycetota; class Actinomycetes; order Kitasatosporales; family Streptomycetaceae; genus Streptomyces; species Streptomyces venetus. The sequence goes on along the minus strand of NZ_BAABET010000001.1, from coordinate 63,872 downwards.
CCGTGGCGAAGCGGCCGTTGCCGCCGGGCCGGCCGCGCGAGTGGTACGTCACGCACAACCGTCGACTCAAGGCGATGCGACTCGCCATCGCCCTGCTCGACTCCGGTGTCCACATGCCGAACCAGGCCCGCAACGAGACGATCCGTGACACGGCGGAGCTGATCGGCGTCCACCCCCCGTCCGACACCACCTGCCACATGGTGCGGGCGCTGATGCGATACGCGCGCTGACCCCGACCCGCTCCGGAGCGCCGGGTGCCCTGTCCGACGGGGCGCCCGGCGCCGCTGTCCCGTCCGGCGCTCGCGCCACGTCGCCGTGGTGCCGGGGCGGTGTCAGCCCGCCGCCAGCTCCTTCTCCAGTGGGGTGCGGAAGCGCGGGGTGACCTTGGCCGTGCCGAGCCAGCCGGTCAGCCGCTCCGCCTCCCTCTCGATCGCCGCGTGCGCATCCCGGCCCACGCCCTTCTCGTCGAGGACGCGCCAGACGATCTCCCCGCCGGGCCGCTGGGCCCAGCCGCCGACCACGCGTCCGTTCCACCACACCGTCGGCCCGACGTTCCCGCTGCGGTCGAACAGCCGGGGCCGCAGCTCGGGCGCGAGATACCAGTCGCGCTGCTGCCACCCCATCGCCGTCGGGTCGAGACCGGGGAGGAGGGCCGCCCAGGGCTCGTCGATGTCGCCCGGCGGGCCGTCGTCGCCCTCGGCCACGTATCCCGTCCCCTCGTCCAGCGACACCGGCTCCGCCCCGATCGCGGCCAGCGCCCCGCGGACCTCCGTCACCCGCCACCCCGTCCACCACTTCAGGTCGTCCTCGGTGGCCGGACCGCACGCGGCGAGCCACCGCCTCAGCAGTTCCGCCTGCGCCTGAGCGGCGTCCAGCTCGGGATGCTCGGGCGCCACGGCCCAGCGGAACTGGCTGGACGTCCAGGAGCCGAGGGGCCGGCCGCGTACGACCTTCCCCTCGACCCCCAGCACCCTCAGCAGCCGCGTCGAGACCGTGTGCACCCCCTCGTAGCGCTTCCCGGCCGCGTACACGAACTGCTCCCGCAGACGCGGCTCGTCCCGGGCCAGCTCGGCGGCGGTCGCCTGTCCGCGCCGGGCGAGCGCCGCCAGGGCCGACTCCTCGACCTCCTTCAGCCAGGCCGCGTCCGGCGCCCCGGCCGTCGCCATGTCCTTGAGCAGCGCGGCCCGCTCCCGGGCGGCGACCGCCAGACCCGTCGAGGCGTGCACCACGGCGGTCAGGGCCGTGGGGAACACGAACACGGTGTGCCGCATGCCGTGCATCCGCACCAGGGAACGGTCCTCGTACAGCGCGCGCCCGGTCTCCGCCACCGTCCGCGCGGGGTCGGCCAGCCGCGCGCCCACCGCCAGATACACCGTCGCCGGGTCCGTGCCGTGCAGGGCGACGAGCGAACCGGCGACCTCCTCGGGCGTCCGCGCCCGCGCCGGTCCGGCCAGCCGCTGCCGCAGCGCGAGCCGCGCCCGCCGCTCCGCCACCCCGATGAACCGCCGCGCCCCGCCCATACCGGCCTCCACTCGTCGCGTCCGTCCGACCCCACCGCATCATCGCGAACACCACTGACAACCGACCCTCGGCGGCCCGCGTCAGCGTACCGCTCCAGCAGCCCCGCCACGTACGCCTCCAGCCGCCCGGCCAGCACCTGAGGCGTCAGGTCGGTCCGGCCCAGCTCCCGCCACGGGCCCGCCAGTTTCGCCGCGTCGGGGACGTAGGCCAGCGTGTCGAGCAGCCGCCAGTACAGATGGTCCCGCCCGTCGGAGAGCGGGCGCCCGCCGTGCGCCTGGTAGCGCTCCCGGAAACCGAGGCCGTGCTCGGGCCCGTGCAGCAGCGCGAGCCCTGTCGAGCTGGGGGCACCTCCCACGCCCTTAAGGCAGTGGGGGAGGGCGACGTCCAGGTCGGCGGGCCCCCACGAGGTCTCCACCCAGTCGACGACACCACTGATCCGCAGACCGTCGCCCGCGCCCGTGAACAGCACGTTCCCGGGGTGGAAGTCCCGGTGCAGGAAGCAGCCCTCGTACGGCGGCGGATCCCGGCGGATCACGTCCACCGCCCGCTCCCACATCGCACCCTCCGGGGCGCGCACCCGCTCGGGAGAGGTCCACGCCTGGTAGTCCCGGGGCCGCACCCCGGGAACCACCCGGTGGATCCGGGCCAGCTGGGCCGCCAGCAGGTCCACCCGGCGATCCAGGTCCTCCTCGTCGACCCGGACCCGCCCCGGCAGCACGGACATCAGCAGGGACGGGTGGTCACAGTGGTCGGCGGTCGCGTCCACCCCGACCAGCCCGGGAGCCGGCACACCGTCCTCCCCGGCCAGCAGGGCCAACATCTCCGCCTCGCGCGCCAGCAGCCCGGGCGCGTGCCGCCGGAAGAAGGGCTTCACGAAGGTCCGCAGGGCGAGTGCCGTGCCGTCGTCCAGGGTGAGCCGCCGCATCTGGGCGCTCCAGCCACCCGTCAGGAACGCCGACCCGCCGACGGTACGCCCCTCCGGGAGCTGCTTGGCCACCCAGGCGCGGGTCGCCGTCCAGCCCCGCTCGCCGAGCCCGGTCAGCACCGCGCCGGCGAACTCCCGGGCGTCGTCGGGACGGTCGCGGAACCACAGCCCCAGCCGGTGCTCCGCCTCGGGCAGTTCCCAGTGGGTGAACTGCGCGCGCCGGGACAGTGCCTCCGAGACGGCCTCCGTCACGGCGGGCGGGATGACCTCGTCCGTGCCCGGCACCACGAGCACCGCCCGCCTCTCGTACGTCCGCAGGACGTCGAGCGCGGGCGACTCCCGCCAGCTGCCGGGCCGCCGGATGACCTCGCTGAACCGCCCGTCGCCCGCCCCGAACGGCACGTCCCAGGCCTGTGCCGCGTACACCGCCGGCGCGCACAGGCCCAGCGCCTCCACCCGCTCCCCGTAGTGCCGGACGAGGTCGGCCACCGTCTGGCCGCTCATGCTGAACCCGACCAGGACCAACGGCTCGTCCACGCGCGCGTGCGCGTCGATGACGGAGACGGCCTGGTCGAAGCGGCGGCGCAGACTCAGCTCGCTCAGCAGGCCGGTGCTCTCCCCGTGCCCGGAGAAGTCGAAGGCGAGGGTGCGGCAGCCGTGGGCGGCGAACTCCGACAGCAGCGGCATCAGGCGCTCCTTGCTGCCCTTGCCCGCGCCGTGCAGCAGGACGGCGGTCGCCCTGGCCGCCTCACCGGCGCGAGTGCCGCCGTAGAGCCCGCTGAGTCGTTCACCGTCGACGTCGTGCGTGAAAGGGATCAGCTCACTCATGGGGCCATTCATTCACGCGGGGCGGCCCCCTGAGGCCACGCGGGGCGGCCCCCTGAGGCCACGCGGGGCGGCCCCCTGAGGTGTGATCACAGTCCCGGAGCTCCCCAGACCGGGAACCAGCGGCTCAGGTCCTGCTCGATGCGCAGATCGTCGGCGAGCGCGGCCCGCACCTGAAGTTCCAGCGCGTTGTCGCGCCGCTCCGCCTCGCCCGGCAGGGGCGCGAAGGGGTAGAACGTGCCGCGCTTGTAGAGGTACACCAGCGCGAGCCGCCGGCCCGACCGGTCCCGGAACCCGGCCAGGGAGCACAGCAGTTGCGGGCCGAACCCGTTGACCTCCATCTGGCTGTTGACGGCGTGCAGGTCGTTCACCAGGGCCGCCAGCTGGTCGGGCGTGCGGTGCGAGAGCAGCCAGGAGTAGCCGTAGCCGTCCTGCCGGAGCTCCACCGGAGGGCCCTCGCGGTCGGTGTCCGCGTCCAGCAGCGCCTGCACCTCGCGGTGGCTCTGCTCGAAGGCCGCGCCCTCGACCGTGGCGAAACAGACCGCGCCCTGCCCGGTCGGGGTGAAGCCCGCCGCGGCCTCCAGCGTCACGGCCGCCGACGGCAGGGCGAAGAGCCGGTCGAGATCCGGCGCGACCGGCTTCGTCCTGCCGAGCAGGATGTCCAGCAGCCCCATTCGCTCACACCCCTCCGGGTGCCGCCGCCTCGCCCAGCTCGGCGGAGATCCGGCCCAGCTGGTCGAGCCGCTGCTCCAGGCTCGGGTGGGTCGAGAAGAGCCGCGCGACACCGGGCTCGCTGCCCAGCGCCGGAGTGAAGTAGAAGGCGTTGAAGGCCTGGGCGGTCCGCAGGTCCTTCGTCGGGATGCGGGCGATGTCCCCGGACACCTTGGTCAGCGCGGAGGCCAGCGCCGAGGGCCGACCGGTGAGCAGCGCCGCCGCCCGGTCCGCCGCCAGCTCCCGGTACCGGGACAGGGCCCGGATCAGCAGGAAACTGATCGCGTACACGGCCGCCGACACACCCATCACCACGGCGAAGATCGCCGCGGTGTTCTGGTCCCTGCGGCCCTCGCTGAACAGCTGTGAGTAGAAGGCGAACCGCACGATCAGCCCCGCGATCACACCCAGGAACGAGGCGACGGTGATCACGGCGACGTCCTTGTGCGCCACGTGCGACAGCTCGTGCGCGAGCACGCCCTCCAGCTCGGCGGGATCAAGCCGCCTGAGCAGCCCGGTCGTCACACAGACCACGGCGTGGTCCGGGTTCCGCCCGGTGGCGAACGCGTTCGGCATGTCCATAGCGGACACGGCGACCACGGGCTTCGGCATGTCGGCCATGGCACACAGCCGGTCGATCACGCTGTGCAACTCGGGATACTCGTCCCGCTCCACGACCCGCCCGCGCATCGCGAACAGCGCGACCCGGTCCGAGAACCAGTACTGCGCACCCAGCAGCCCCGCCGCGACCACCACGACCAGCACCCACGACTTCAGCACCACGATCAGCGCGGCGACGAACCCCACGTACAACAACCCGAGCAGGAACAGCGTGACCCCCATCCGGGTGGTCAACCGCCGGTCGCTCCGGAAGCGGCTCTGCATCTGCATCACCCCGCAGTCAGGCACTCGTCCCACTGCCAGTGTGCACCCGCCCCCGCCCATGAACGGGTCGCGCTCGCCCCCAGGACGAGCAAAGGAGTGCTAGGGGGTGTCCGGCTCCGAGTCCACCGCGTATCCGGGCACGGACGGCCACCGAACGGTCAGCACCACCGACTCCTCCTCGGCGAACCAGGAGTGATCGACTCCACGCCCCCACACGACGTAGTCCCCCTGCCGCTCCAGCAGCACACTGCGCCCGGGCAGCTCCACCCGGAAACGCCCGCTGATCAGCACCAGCAGCGCCGTACGCTCCTCACCCCGCACCCACCGCGCCCGCGCGTCACCGCGGGGATGGACCCCCCACTTGACCTCGACATCCTCACTGCGCCGCGGATCCCCGACGCCCTTGAAGTGCCCGAGGATCCACCCCCGGTCCAACGCGGCGTCCTCACCGGCGTTGCCCACGTACATACTGTCGCCCACGAGGCCGGACGCTAGCAGCCGCTCTGGAGCAGTCGCCGCGCCCTCTCCAACAGCTCACCGCCCTCCGCGTCGGCACTGACCGCCGCCGGATACCAGGCCGCCGCCGACCGCGCGGCCCGGGTACGCAGTTTCCCGTCGGGGTCGTCCAGCAGCCCGACCGCGGCCCGCAGCCGCACGATCCCACCCCGCGCGTCCAGCAGCCGGAACGCGGCGGCGCGCACGTGCCGGGGTGACTCCGGAGCGAGGCGCCGCGTCAGGTACGCGTCGGGCAACAGCGCCGCGGAGGGCAGCAGAGCCGCGGTGGCCTCCCGTACGACAGCGGGCGCGGGGTCGTCGAGCAGCGGTCGCAGCCGCTCCACGTCGGTCACCTCCAGCGTCCGCAACCCGGCCACCGCCCGGGCCCGGACCTGCGGCGCAGGGTGCGTGAGCAGCGGGTACAGCAGATCGGCGTCCGCGCGCTCCCCGCACTCCGCCAGTCCGATGGCCGCGCCGGGAGGCAGGGCCGGGTCGCTCGCGTCCGCGCACAGGTTCCGGTAGAGGGGGAGCGGCTCCGTGCCGGACTGCCGTACGACATACCGCGCACAGGCCCGTACCAGGGCCGACCGGTCGACCAGGAATTCACGTGCCCGCCCGGCCCGGCCCGCCCGCCGCAGGGCGGTGACACCGGCGGAACGGGCCCGCGGGTTGCGGGCGGCGAGCAGCGGTTCGAGCACGTCGTCGTGGTCGCCGTCCTCCCGCACGACGGCCAGGGCGGCCTCGGCACACAGGGTCTGGACGACGACGTCGTCGTCCCAGGCGGCGGTGCGGGCCAGTCGTCCGGGGGACAGGAGCCCCTCCTCGCAGGCGAGCCTGTACGCGAACCGCCGCACAGCGCGGTCGGGGTGGACGAACAGAGAAGCGAGACGACCGCGCGGCGATGCCTGGCGGAGCACCTCGCCGAGCAGCTCGACGCCGTACGCGCCCCGGTCGCGGCGGCCGATGCGCAGGATCAGGGACGCCAGGGAGACGGCGGTGTCCACATCGAGGCGAGCCGGCAGCAGTTCCCGTGCTCTGGCGCGCACCGGGGCGGCCCAGTCGGCAGAGCGAACGACGACCAAGGGCAGGAGGGCGGGATACCCGGCGGCCCGGGCGAGGGCCGCTTCGCGGGTCCGGCCGTCCGGGTGGCACAGGGCGAGCGCGAGCCGCGACTCGATCGCCGTCTCGGCGTGAGCGGGCTCGACGCGACCGGAGCCGGACCGTTGCCGGACGAGCCCGAAGAGACCGCGGCCCCATGCCCCCGCCGACCTCGGCACCTGGCCTCGGCCCTCGACCCAGGCTCGGTCCGGCAGTTCCCCGGGGCGGTACCACGCCCAGGCCCGCACACCGAGGTCCAAGGAGGTCCAGGCGCCGGGATCCGCCACGTCGAGAACCTGGTCGAGCGGCTCTCCGGCAGCCAGCCGCGCCGCAGCCGCTTCTCCGCTCAGTGTGTCCTCGTTCATCCCCGCCCCCGCTTGAGCTGCTGTTTCCCGGAATAGTAGGGGGAAACGCAAGCGGCCGGTCGCGCGATTATTCCGGCCTCAGTACGGCGCCCGGAAGTCGAGGTACCCGAGCAGCAGGATCACCGCCGCGATGCTGCCGAGGACGATGGCCGTGGAGATCCACGGCGACCAGGAGCGGCGGCCGGAGGACCTGTGGTCGGGGTCGGGGCGGAAGGGGACGGGGTCCGGTGGGTTGTGCTTCCAGCGGGCGGCGAGCATACGGGCCCGTGCCGAGGGCTCCTTGTGTTCGGCCCGGTCCGCCCATCTGAGGTCGAACTCGCGCTCCTGGCCGTCCTGTTCATGCTCGGGCATACCCGCTCCACCCCCGTGTGGTCCTCTCAGCAGAATAGAACATACGACCGCGCCCCCGCCGGGCGTAAGCCGGCGGGGGCGCGGTCGATCTGCCTGGGTCAGGCGCCGATCACACGTCGATCACACGTCGAAGTACAGCTCGAACTCGTGCGGGTGCGGACGCAGCTGGAGCGGGGCGATCTCGTTCGTGCGCTTGTAGTCGATCCACGTCTCGATCAGGTCCGGCGTGAAGACGTCGCCCTGGAGGAGGAACTCGTGGTCGGCCTCGAGGGAGTCGAGGACGGCCGGGAGCGAGGTCGGGACCTGCGGGACGCCCGCGTGCTCCTCGGGAGCCAGCTCGTAGAGGTCCTTGTCGATCGGCTCGGCCGGCTCGATCTTGTTCTTGATGCCGTCCAGGCCCGCGAGCAGCAGCGCCGAGAAGGCCAGGTACGGGTTGCCGGAGGAGTCGGGCGCGCGGAACTCGACGCGCTTGGCCTTCGGGTTGGAGCCCGTGATCGGGATACGCATGGCCGCGGAGCGGTTGCGCTGCGAGTAGACCAGGTTGACCGGCGCCTCGAAGCCCGGCACCAGGCGGTGGTACGAGTTCACCGTCGGGTTGGTGAAGGCCAGCAGCGACGGGGCGTGCTTGAGGATGCCGCCGATGTAGTAGCGGGCGGTGTCCGACAGGCCCGCGTAACCGGCCTCGTCGTAGAAGAGCGGCTGGCCGCCGGTCCACAGCGACTGGTGGACGTGCATGCCCGAGCCGTTGTCACCGAAGATCGGCTTCGGCATGAAGGTCGCGGTCTTGCCGTTCTGCCACGCCACGTTCTTCACGATGTACTTGAAGAGCTGGAGGTCGTCGGCCGCGGCGAGCAGCGTGTTGAACTTGTAGTTGATCTCGGCCTGGCCGGCGGTGCCCACCTCGTGGTGCTGGCGCTCGACCTTCAGGCCGGCCCGGTCCAGCTCCAGGGAGATCTGGGCGCGCAGGTCGGCGAAGTGGTCGACCGGCGGGACCGGGAAGTAGCCGCCCTTGTAGCGGACCTTGTAACCACGGTTGTCCTCGAGGGCACCGGTGTTCCAGGCGCCGGCCTCGGAGTCGATGTGGTAGAAGGACTCGTTCGCGGCGGTCGCGAAACGGACGGAGTCGAACACGTAGAACTCGGCCTCGGGACCGAAGTACGCGGTGTCCGCGATACCGGTCGACGCGAGGTAGGCCTCGGCCTTCTTCGCCACGTTCCGCGGGTCACGGGAGTACTGCTCGCCGGTGATCGGGTCGTGGATGAAGAAGTTGATGTTCAGCGTCTTGTCACGGCGGAACGGGTCGACCCGGGCGGTCGACAGGTCCGCGCGCAGCGCCATGTCGGACTCGTGAATGGCCTGGAAGCCGCGGATCGAGGAGCCGTCGAAGGCGAGCTCCTCGTCAGCGTCGAACGCCTCCGCAGGCACTGTGAAGTGCTGCATCACGCCCGGGAGGTCGCAGAAGCGGACGTCGATGAACTTGACGTCCTCGTCCGCGATGAACTTCTTGGCCTCGTCGGCGTTCTGGAACATCCAGCTCCTCCTACTCCCGACCGTCCCGCCGGGGTGGTAGTTCGATCGTGCGGCCAGTGCGGGTGGCACACGCTGACCTAGACCCTAGGGACGGGTGATTTCTCTGGCGTGACTCATTTGTTTCGCACAAGTTAACCGGCTCCCACCCACCGTAGCCCGGACACACCCCGACGTGCCCTGGTCATTTACGGGCGCAGTACCGTGGACGGGTGGACAACAGGCAAGCACTCGGATCGTGGCTTTCCGGGCCCCGCGCGGCCGCGGAAGAGGCCGGTGTCGACTTCGGATACCGGGGCGAGCAGCTCGGTCTGCCCGAGGAGGGGTCCGGCTCGATCGCCCGCCCCGGCCGGCGGCTCGGCGCCCTCGCCGTGGACTGGGGGCTGAGCCTCCTGATCGCATACGGCCTCATCACGCAGAGCTACAACGAGGCGGCCCAGATCTGGGCGCCGCTCATCATGTTCGCGCTGATGGTGCTCACGGTCGGTACGGTCGGCTTCACGCCGGGCAAGCGGCTCCTCGGCCTGCGGGTGGTCGCCCTGGACACGGGCCGTGTCAGCCCGTGGCGCGCGGTGTTGCGCACCATCCTGCTCTTCCTGGCGATCCCCGCCCTGATCTGGGACCGCGACGGTCGCGGCCTGCACGACCGGCTGGCCGGTACCGTCGAGGTCCGCATCTGACACGAAGCGCACCCTGGCACGAGTGAAGGGGCGCCCGGATCACTCCGGGCGCCCCTTCACTCATGTCGTGCGGGTCACTCATGCCGTGTGCGGGCGGTCAGCGACCGTTCGGCCCGCCCCTCGGCATCCGCATGCCCTTCGGCATGGGCCCCTTCGGCAGTGGCATGTTGCTCATCAGGTCGCCGAGGGCGCGCAGCCGGTCGTTGGTGGAGGTGACCTGCGGGCCGGTCAGTACGCGCGGCAGCTTCAGCATGGTCGTGCGCAGCTTCTTCAGCTCGACCTGGCCCTCGCCCGTGCCCACCAGCAGGTCGTGCACCGGGACGTCCGCGACGATGCGGTTCATCTTCTTCTTCTCGGCGGCGAGCAGGGACTTCACCCGGTTCGGGTTGCCCTCGGCGACCAGCACGATGCCGGCCTTGCCGACCGCGCGGTGCACCACGTCCTGGTTGCGGTTCATCGCCACCGCGGGGGTCGTCGTCCAGCCCCGGCCGATGTTGTCGAGCACCGCCGCGGCGGCGCCGGGCTGGCCCTCCATCTGCCCGAAGGCGGCCCGCTCGGCCCGGCGCCCGAACACGATCGCCGTCGCGAGGAAGGCGAGCAGGAGGCCCAGGATGCCGAGATAGATGGGGTGACCGATCAAGAAACCGATCGCGAGGAAGACACCGAAGGTGACGATGCCGATAGCCGCGAGTACAAGACCGATCTTCTTGTCGACCTTGCGGGTCATCTTGTAGGTCAGGGCGATCTGCTTCAGTCGCCCGGGATTCGCAGCGTCCGCTGCAGGTTCCTTCCTCGCCATGGCACGAAGTCTACGTGGCCCCACAAACGCCGACGACGGCAGTGTCCGCGGGGGCCGGCGCGGAAGGGGCGCCGGAGGTCGGTCCGGAGTCAGTGACGAACGGAAACGGACACGGACTGCTCGAGGACGCGCTGCGCCTCGACCCGGTCCTTGGCGCGGCGGCGGTCCTCCAGCACGGAGGTCCACGCGTTGCGGCGGGCGGTGCGCTGACCGCTGCTCATCAGCAGCGACTCGACCGCACGCAGGGCGGTGGTGAACGACGGGATCGCGGTGGCGCGAACGGGCGCGGCCTGCATGGGTGAGGTCCCCCCTCGGAAGCGGGTGTACGTGCTGTGAGTCCAGCGTCACTGATTGGTGTTACCAGGGCGTGACCGACCGGTCAAACACCCATGAAGCCCTGGCGGGGAGCGGTGGAACGCGGACGCGGTCCTGACATGTGCCCTCATCTGCGAGGACGGTCAGGACCGCGTCATATCGGTCGCTACCGACGAGTAGCCTCTAGTGCGCGAATTCACACGCTTGTCCCGCCCGGTGTGGGGCAAGGGGGTGACGGTTCGTCAGACGGCCTGGGCCGCGACGCGCGCGTCCCGCTGCTCCATGGCCATCTTGTAGAGCCGCCCGGCGCGGTACGAGGAGCGCACCAGCGGGCCGGACATCACGCCGGAGAAACCGATCTGCTCGGCCTCCTGCTGCAACTCCACGAACTCGTGCGGCTTCACCCAGCGCTCCACGGGGTGGTGGCGCACGGAGGGCCGCAGGTACTGCGTGATGGTGACCAGCTCACAGCCCGCGTCGTGCAGCTGCTTGAGCGCGTCGCTGACCTCCTCGCGGGTCTCGCCCATGCCGAGGATCAGGTTCGACTTGGTGACGAGGCCGTAGTCGCGGGCCTCGGTGATGACCTTCAGGGAGCGCTCGTAGCGGAAGCCGGGGCGGATCCGCTTGAAGATCCGCGGGACCGTCTCGACATTGTGCGCGAAGACCTCGGGGCGGGAGGAGAAGACCTCCGCCAGCTGCTCCGGGACGGCGTTGAAGTCGGGGGCCAGCAGCTCGACCTTCGTCCGGCCCGCCTCGCGGTCCGCGGTCTGCTGGTGGATCTGGCGCACGGTCTCGGCGTACAGCCAGGCGCCGCCGTCCTCCAGGTCGTCGCGGGCGACGCCGGTGATGGTGGCGTAGTTCAGGTCCATGGTGACCACGGACTCGCCGACCCGGCGGGGCTCGTCACGGTCGAGCGCCTCGGGCTTGCCGGTGTCGATCTGGCAGAAGTCGCAGCGCCGGGTGCACTGGTCGCCGCCGATGAGGAAGGTCGCCTCGCGGTCTTCCCAGCACTCGTAGATGTTCGGGCAGCCGGCTTCCTGGCAGACCGTGTGCAGGCCCTCGCTCTTCACGAGGTTCTGCATCTTCGTGTACTCGGGACCCATTTTCGCCCGGGTCTTGATCCACTCGGGCTTGCGCTCGATGGGGGTCTGGCTGTTGCGGACCTCCAGGCGCAGCATCTTGCGTCCGTCGGGTGCGACTGCGGACACGACCGGCTCCCTAGCGTTTGATTCTTCGGCGCCCTCAAGGGTACGCCCGTCGATTTGAATGCCTGTGTGGGTGCTAGCCCCTCCACGGGCGCGTTTATGCCGCCGGTGTCCTCTCGATCTCCCGCGGCTTCAGCTCGGCGTTCTCCAGGACCTCCCGCAGATGGCGCTCCACCACCGGCAGGACCTCCTCGATCGTCACGTCCCTGCCGAGCTCGTAGGCCAGCGACGCCACGCCCGCGTCACGGATGCCGCAGGGGATGATCCGGTCGAACCACTTCATGTCGGGGTTCACGTTGAACGAGAAGCCGTGCATCGTGACGCCCTTGGCCACCCGGATGCCGATCTGCGCGATCTTGCGGTCCTCCCGGCGCTGGCCCGCGTTGGAGGGCGCGTACTCCGGGCCGTTCATACGAGGGTCGAACTCCTCGTCGTCCAGACGGGGGTCGAGGTCCAGCGACAGTCCCGCCCGTCGCCCGCCACCACCCTCAGCCGAAGCGCTGCGCGCTGCCCCTCCATATGGCGCGGGGCGCTGTTCGACCGGGTCGCCGAGGATCCACACCCCGCTGCGCCCCTCGACCCGGGTGGTCTCCAGGCCGAACTCCGCGCACGTGCGGATCAGGGCCTCTTCGAGCCGGCGCACGTGGGCCACGACGTCCACCGGGCGCGGGAGCTTCTGGATGGGGTAGCCCACCAGCTGGCCGGGGCCGTGCCAGGTGATCTTGCCGCCGCGGTCCACGTCGATGACCGGCGTGCCGTCGAGGGGCCGCTCGTTGTCCGCCGTGCGCCGTCCCGCCGTGTAGACCGGCGGGTGCTCCAGCAGGAGCACGGTGTCGGGGGTCTCGTCCGCGAAGCGCGCCGCGTGCACCCGGCGCTGCTCGTCCCACGCCTCCTGGTACTCGACGGCCTCGTCGCCGAACCCCATGCGGACGAACCGCAACTCACTCACGGCAAGCGCCTCCCTCGAACGGGTGTGTAAGGCACGTGGAGCGCCCAAGCCACTGTACGTCCGGCTCGCACGCGTCAGTCCCGGGGTCAATCCTCACACGATCGGATGAATGTGCGGGAAAATGTGTGATGGGGTGCTTACTCTCCGCTACATTCGCGCCGTTCAGCAAGGCATAAGGCCAGCTCACAGGCAATCCGCGCACATCGCGAAACATCACGAAGGCCGGAAGGCAGGAGACCGCACCGCAGATGACGGAACGACCCGCGCAGCGCACCCCCAACCGACAGCTCGCCGCGCTCATCGCAGAAGCGGGGTTCTCCAACGCGGGTCTCGCCCGTCGCGTGGACCAGCTCGGTCTCGAACACGGCCTCGACCTCAGATACGACAAGACCTCCGTCACACGGTGGCTGCGCGGTCAGCAGCCCCGGGGCACCACTCCCGCGCTGATCGCGGAGGTCTTCACCCGGCGCCTCGGCCGCCGCCTCACCGCCCAGGACCTCGGCCTGGACGCCTGCGCCCCCGTCTACGCGGGGCTGGAGTTCGCCGCCACCCCCGAGGAGGCCGTCGACATCGTCAGCGGGCTGTGGCGCAAGGACTCCGGCAGCCACGCCGAGCTGCGCAAGATCGCCTTCACGCCGGCCGGGCTCGTCGTGCCGAGCCGGGACTGGCTGATCGGCCGGGCCGACGACAAGGTGGCCCGGGGCGAGCCGCCCGCCACCCGTATCCCGGCGCAGGGCCGCACCGCCCTCCGGCCCCCGGCCGCGGCCGAGCAGGGTCTGCCGTCCCTGCCCCGCCAGCGCGCCCAGGCCGAACGTGGCCCCGGCCAGAAGGTGACCGCCGGCGACATCGCCGCCCTGCGCTCGGTCGGCGAGCTCTTCCGCACCCTCGACGACGCCTACGGCGGCGGCCACGCCCGCCAGGCCCTGGTGCGCTATCTGGAGCACGAGTGCGAGCCGATGCTGCGCGGCACCTACGGCGAGCAGACCGGCCGCCGCCTCTTCGCCGCCGCCGCCGACCTGACCCGGCTCGCGGGCTGGACGTCGTACGACATCGCTGCGCACGGACTCGCCCAGCGCTACTTCGTCCAGGCGCTCCGGCTCGCCCAGGCGGCCGGGGACCGGGCGTACGGGGCGTACGTGCTGGTCACCATGAGCCGGCAGGCCGTCTACCTCGGACACGGACGGGAGGCCGTGCAGCTCGCGCGCGTGGCGCAGCAAGGCGTGGGCACCTCCGCCCCGCCCGTCGTCCAGACGCTGCTGCACGCCAGCGAGGCGCGCGGGCACGGGGTGCTCGGCGAGGTGCGGGCCTGCACGGCCGCACTGGTCCGGGCCGAGCGCGCCCTGGAGACGGCCCGGCCCGGTGACGACGTACCGCACTGGGCGAAGTTCTTCGACGAGGCCCAGCTCGCCGACGAGTTCGGACACTGCCACCGGGACCTTCAGCAGTTCCGCGCCGCCGCCCAGCACGCGGAGCGCTCACTCCAGCTCCGCGCCCCCTCCTACGCCCGCAGCCGCCTCTTCTGCCGCGTGGTCCTGGCCACCGCCCGCCTGGGCCTGGGCGAACTCGACCAGGCCTGCCAACTCGCCGCGGAGGCGGCGGGCCAGGCGGCGGAGATGCGCTCGGTGCGGGCGGTGGAATACGTGAGGGACTTCGAGCGAAGGCTGGAGCCGTACAAGGACGCGGCCCCGGTGCGGACTTACCGGGACAAGGTGTCGGCCCTCCTTTAGGGGCGCGGGGCTGTGCCCGTGTGCGGCTGCGCCGCGTGGGCGCGACAAGCCACAGCGCACCCGCCCCCGAAAGACCGCCTACGCGGCCCGCGGCACGGTCGGCAGCGGGCACGGGCCGACCTCGGGGGCGCGGGGCCGTGCCCGTGTGCGGCTTCGCCGGGTGGCGCCATTGGCAGCGGCTGTGGGCCGACCCAGGGGCGCGGGGCTGTGCCCGTGTGCGGCTTCGCCGGGTGGGCGCGACAAGCCACAGCGCACCCGCACCCGAAAGACCGCCTATGCGGCCCGTGGCACCGTCGGCAGCGGGCACGGGCCGACCTCGGGGGCGCGGGGCCGTGCCCGTGTGCAGCTTCGCCGGGTGGCGCCATTGGCAGCGGCTGTGGGCCGACCCAGGGGCGCGGGGCTGTGCCCGTGTGCGGCTTCGCCGGGTGGGCGCGACAAGCCACAGCGCACCCGCACCCGAAAGACCGCCTACGCGGCCCGGGGCACGGTCGGCACGGGGTCGGCGACATGCATGGGCCGCCCGGCCCCGAGGTCGGCCAGGATCGCCGCCGACGCCCGATGCCCGGAGTGCAGAGCGCCCTGGACCGTACTGGTGTCCCGGTGATCCCCGCACACGTACAGGCCCGCGAGCAACCGCACCGGCCGCCGCAGATCATGCGGCGGCCGCATCGCCGGCACCGCCTCCGCCGTGTGACGCACGGCCAACGTCTCCCACCGGGCCGTCGACACCCCGTACAGCCGTGCCAGATGCATCCGCACAGCCGTGTCGACGCCACCCGGCGGCCGTCCGAGAACCGTCGAGGACACCAGCGCCCGCCCCGCCGGGGCGCGGGACGGGTCGACCCGGCTGACCACGGCCGTATGGGCGACCGGCCCACCGAGGTCCGCGTCGAGCAGCAGGGACGCCCCGGTCCCCGGAGGCTCGTCCGTCGTGTGATGCACCACCGTCACCGGGTGGAAGTCCGGCACCCGCAATCCGGGCAGCAGCTCGGCCGCGGCTCTGGCATCCGTGGCCACCAGCACCGCCCGGCAGCGGATCTCGCCGTGCTCGGCGGTCGTCACCGAGGTCGTGGAGACGGAGGTGACGCGCACGCCGGTGTGCACGGAGCCGGGCGGCAGCGTGCTCGCCAGCAGCTCCGGCAGGGCCTCCGCGCCGCCCTCGGGCACACACAGCCGCCCGCTCGCGAAGGAGCGCAGCGCCAGGTCCGCGCACCGGCTGGACGTCGTCAGGTCCGGGTCGCACAGCAGGGCGGCCAGCAGCGGACGCAGGAAGCCGTCGATCGTCCGGGCGGGCAGCCCGCGGGCCGCCAGGGCCTCGCCGGCGGGCAGCTCCGGGCGGGCCAGCAGCCGTTCGGCCGGGGTGCCCGCCAGCCGGGTCAGCGCGGCTCCCAGCCGGGCCTGGTCGACGGCCGTGCCCAGCGGGGCGCCGGACCGGCTCCGGGGCACCGACACCTGCCGGCCGGGCACGGCCGCCGGCCTCCTGGGCGGGCGGGGCGCCGACGGCGGACGAGGGGCGCTCGCCAGAGCACGCACCGCGTGCAATGCGCCCCGTGCGCCCCCTGCACCGGGCTGGAGGCCCGCCCGATGGTGGCGTCCGTCGCCGTGCAGCAGGACACCGGGCGCGAAGGGGCGCAGCACGAGCCCGCCGAGGCCGGGTGTCTGCCGTAGTTCCGGATACGCCGTGGACAGCAACTGGCCGACCCTGTCGAGCCGGAAGCCGTCGATCTTCTCCGTCGCCATGCGGCCGCCGATGCCGTGGGCGGCCTCCAGGACCATGGTGGTCACTCCTGCGCTGGTCAGCCGGTGCGCGGCCGAGAGTCCGGCGACCCCGGCCCCCACGACGACCACGTCCGCCTGGTACGCGGGCTCAAGCACGTGCCCCTCCTCGAGGTTGCGCGGGCGCTGGAGACGTCATGCCCTCAACAGGCCGCAGGGATACGCGAGTTCTGGTCGAGGGTAGGACCGTGATCGGTCAGGGGGAGTCGCGCATGGACAGGGCACGGTCGCACAACGGTCGCATATGGACGCCTGGTGGGCATGAAGTGGTCGCAGGGGGCTGGTGTGCGGCGCGAAGTGCTGTCTCAGAACGACCGGTCGCGGTGCGCGCGAACGCCCTCACAGGGCCGCCCGGATCGCCCCCTCGATCTCCGGGAAGGCGAACCGGAACCCCGACTCCAGCAGTCGTGCCGGCAGCACCCGGGCGCTGCCGAGCACATCGCCGGACATCTCGCCGAGCACGGACCGCAACACCGGCGCGGGCACGGCGAAGAGGGTGGGACGGTGCAGCACGCGCCCCATGGCCGCCGTGATCTCACGGTTCGTCAGGGGGTTCGGGGCGGTGACGTTGAACGGTCCCGACAGCCCGTCGGTGTCGATGAGATGCCGGATCGCCGCCACCTCGTCGTGCAGCGCGACGAACGACCAGTACTGCCGCCCGTCGCCCATGCGCCCGCCGAGTCCCGCCTGGAACAGCGGGAACAGCCGCCCCCACGCCCCGCCCCGGCGGGAGACGACCAGCCCGGTCCGGCAGAACACCGTGCGCACGCCGGCCTCCTGGGCCGGTGCCGTGGCGCCCTCCCACTCCACGCACAGGGACGGCAGGAAGCCCTCGCCCGCCGGTGCGCTCTCGTCGACGGCACGGTCCCCGGTCTCGCCGTAGTAGCCGATGGCGCTGCCGTTCACGAAGACCCGCGGCCGGTCCCGCTCGTCCAGCGAGGCGACCGCCCGGGCGAGCGCCGCGGTGCCGTTCACCCTGCTGTCGCGGATCCGCTGCTTGTAGGCGTCCGTCCAGCGGCGGTCGCCGACCCCGGCCCCCGCCAGGTTGACCACCGCGTGGCACCCGGCGAGCCCGGCCGCGTCCGCGCGCCCGCCCTCGGGGTCCCACCGGACCTCGTCCGCCGCCCGGGGCGTTCGGCGCACGAGGCGCACCACTTCGTGCCCGTCCGCGGTCAGGGACCGCACCAGGGCGCTGCCGATGAGACCGGAGGCGCCGGTCACCGCGATGCGTCGCATGACTCAATCTTGCCGGTCGCCCCCGGAAAACCCCCGTCGGCAGCCGCGGCCGCCGACGTAGATTGCCGCCATGCCCACTCCGCGCATACGCCAGGCACGACTCGACGACGAGGAGGCGCTGGGGCACCTCGACCGTGCCACCTGGTCGCCGCTGCACTCCGTCCAGCCCCGCCCCGAGCCGCCGTACGGCCCCTTCTTCGACGAGCAGCACCCGCCGCGGGAGGTTCTCGTCGCCGAGCTCGCCGGGGCCGTCGCCGGCTACCTCCGGCTGGGGTCCGCCACACCGCTCGCCTGCAACGCCCACGTACGGATGATCCGGGGGCTCGCCGTCGCGGAGGAGGCGCGCGGCCACGGCGTCGCGCGGGCCCTGCTGCGGGCGGCGGGGGAGGAGGCGCGGCGGCAGGGGGCGCGGCGCCTCACCCTGCGCGTGCTCGGGCACAACGCCCCGGCCCGGGGGCTGTACGAGTCCGAGGGGTTCGTGGTGGAAGGGGTCCTGCCGGAGGAGTTCCTGCTCGACGGCGCGTACGTCGACGACGTGTTCATGGGGCGCTCCCTCACGGCCCCCGACGCCCCCTGACGGCCCCTGACGGCCCCTGACGGCCGTCTCAGGCCGTCTCACGGGCCCATGCTCGGGGGTCAGGACGGGGCGAGGTCCCCCGTGTCCACCGGTGACGTCGCGCTCGCGGCGCGCTTCGCGTCGGAGGAGACCTCGGCCGCCGTCAGCACGTAGCCCGTCTCCGCGTCCGAGGTGGAGCGGGCGAAGACCACGCCGAACACCCGGCCGTCCGTGGTCAGGAGAGGGCCTCCGGAGTTGCCGGGGCGGACCGTGGAGCGGATCGAGTAGATCTCCCGGGTGACGGTGTCGTCGTTGTAGATGTTCTGGCCCGTCGCGCGGACCCGGTTCGCCACCGTGGCCGCCTGAAGATTCAGGTCGCCGTCCTGCGGGTAGCCCGCGACGACCGCCGAGTCGCCGCGCTCGGCGTCGTCGTCGAAGCGCAGCTCGGGCGCCTCGAGACCGGGCACGTACAGCACGGCCACGTCCTTCTGCGGGTCGAAGAGCACCACCCTCGCCTCGTACGTCCGCCCGACCCCGCCGATCTGCACGGTCGGCTCGTCGATGCCGGCCACCACGTGGGCGTTGGTCATCACGTGCTCGCGCGCGTACACGAAGCCGCTGCCCTCACGGCCCTGGGTGCCGGCGACGCCCTCGACCTTCACCGTGCTCAGCTTGGCGGCGTTGGTGGCGGCGGCCGTGACGCTGTCGCCGGAGGGCTCGGCGACCTCGGCCGTCGACTCGTTCTCGAAGGGGTTGAAGACCTGCGGGAAGCCCGCCTCGGTCAGCGCGGACGTGGCCCCCGAGAACCACGCCGGCGTGGTGTCCGGCATCGTCCGCTGCACGGCGCCCAGCAGCCGGGAGTCCCGGATCGCCGAGGTGACCAGCGGCGACGAGGAGGCGCCCAGGACACTCGCGGCCACCCACGCCACGATCAGCACGGCGACCGAGTTGGCCACGGCCCCGCCGATCCCGTCCGCCACCCTGAGCGGGCCTCTGTCCAGCTCCCGCCGCAACCGGAGGGCGAGACGCCCCGCCAGCTCGTGCCCCACCACCGCCGGGAGCAGCACCGTGAACACCGCCGTCAGCGTCGCGCGCGTCGTCCCCGGTTCCACCAGGTCCATCACCCACGGCAGCACCCACACGCCGACGACCGCGCCGCCGACGAAACCCGCCAGCGACACGCAGCCGGCCACCAGCCCGCGCCGGTACCCGGACGCCGCATACGCCAGGACGACCAGCAACAGCAGGATGTCGAGCAGGTCCACGCACGCCTTCTTTCTCTCGGAACCCCTTAGTACGTGGGGGGAGGGCCCGGTGATCAGTCGCACGCGCGCGGATGATCAGAACCGGCCACGCATCGTGCACTCGGAAAAACGTCGCGGACCGTGACGATGGTTCCACCGGGTGGCACATCACACATCGCGGACCCACCGGATCAGGCCGACAGTGGGTCTATGCGTGTCTTCCGAAGACGGCGAGGTGCGCACCGGCACCACGCCGCCCGGACACCCGGCTCAGCCGGCCTGCCGCGCGCCGCCCGGGTCGCACTCGGCTGCCTGCCGGGCCTCGCCGCCGTCGCCGCCCTGGTGCTGTGCGCGTACGGCGTCGAGAACGCCGCCGACACCACCGCACGCCCGGCCACGCCCCGCCCCACCGCCACGCCCTACGCCGCCCCCCGGCCGCACATCGTGCCGAGATCGCACTGGCTGCACGACGCCGCCCACGCGCAGCCGCGCCCGCGCTACGACGACCGTGTCGCCGCCGTCTTCGTCCACCACACCGACTCGCCCAACGGCTACGACTGCGCCGACGCGCCCGGCATCATCCAGGACCTGTACACCGGCCAGACCGGCACCCGCGACTGGGACGACATCGGCTACAACTTCGTCGTCGACCGCTGCGGCACCATCTACGAGGGCCGCGCCGGCGGCGTCGAGCGCGCCGTCACCGGCGCCCACACCCAGGGCTTCAACCACCGCACCACGGGCATCGCGGCCCTCGGCACCTTCACCGAGGGCCTGCCCGTACCGAAGGCCATGATTCACGCCATCGCCGCGCTGTCCGCCTGGAAGCTGGGTCTGACCGGCATCGACCCGAGGGCCGACGTCCGCCTGGTCTCCAGCAACGGCCTGAGCCGGTACGCGGCCGGCACCGCCGCCGAGCTGCCCGCCCTGGCGGGCCACAGCGACGGCTACATGACCAGCTGCCCGGGCGCCGCCCTGCACGCCCGCCTGCCGGAGATCAGGGAGCTGGCCGCCCGGATGCAGGGCCGGACGGAGGACCCACAGCAAGACCACAGCCGGCGCGCAGTGTCCTCAGATCCCGGCGCCCTACGGTCGTCCCCACAGCCAGCCGACCGGAGGTGGGGATCATGAACAGCAGCCGCGGGGAGAAGAACACGGCGGTGCGCACCCGGCCCGGGGCGCCCCGTGGCCCCTGGGCGGTGCTCTGCGCGGTCGCCACCGTCGTCCTGGGCCCGGCGGCGGCCACGGCGTCCGCCCTCGACCAGGCCAACGCCGCGCCCCTGCACCAGGCGGTGAAGGCCGCCGGGACGCACGCGTACATCCCGGCGGACACCAGCCGCCGCGAGGCCGCCTGATCAGCCCCTGAAGCGCTCCCACAGCCGCGGATAGCGCTCGGCGAGCCGCCGCTCGTTCTCGAAGTCGAGCGGCGTGCCCTCCGGTTCCGCCGGCGCGGGCGGGATCTCCAGGTCGGGGGCGACCACACCGGTGAGCTGTTCGTAGGCCTCGTCGGCCACGTAGCCGAGCTCCTCGCCGTCGCCGTCGATCTCCTCGTCGAAGTCGCCCAGCAGCTCGGCGAGCGCGTCCGGGTCGTGCAGGGCGCCCTCGAAGACCTCACGGCCCTGGCCGATCAGCCAGCACCGGAAGAAGTCGAAGGCGTCGTCGCTCGCCCCGTCGAGCAGCACCCACGCGGCACCCCACAGGTCCCAGCGGTAGGCCCGGTTGTAGCGCGACTCGAAGTGACGGGCGAAGTCCAGGACCATGTCGGGGTCCAGTTCCAGAAGCCGCGCCACGAGCAGGTCGGCCTGCTCCTCCGGGTCGCCCTCGGCGGCCTCCCGGGCGTCGTCCACCAGCTCCCAGAACTCCGTCTCGTCCATCACGGGTCAAGCATCGGCCCTGGGGCACAGGGGCGCACCCGGAGTGCGCGGGATCGTTATGCGCCGCCCCGGGTGCCGTGGCGCCCCGGGTGGTACAGCCCGGCCAGCCGCAGCGCGTCCCCGGCGAACCGTTCGCGCAGGCTCTCCGGCGCCAGCACCTCCACCTCCGGGCCCAGCGCCGTCAGCTGGGTGTGGGCGACCTCCTCGGACTCCACCGGCAGGTCCACCGTCACCCATCCGTCGCCGTCCGGGCCCTCCGCCTCCGCCAGGGCCTCCCGGGCGGACAGCGAGTCCAGGGCGTACGGCAGTGCGCGCACGCCGTCGGGGGACAGCCGCACCACGACCCGGGCCCGCAGGATGGACCGCGCGAACTGCTCCGCCCGCTCCTCCCAGAAGGCGGGCAGGTCGAACTCGGGCTCCCGCTCGAAGCGCTCACCGTCCGCGTCCACCGCCGTGAACCGGTCGATCCGGTACACCCGGAAGGACCCGCCCCCGGTCACCCGCGCGCACAGGTACCAGACGCCCGCCTTCAGCACGAGCCCGTACGGCTCCAGCTCGCGGACGACCTCGTCCTCCCCGCGCCGGTAGCGCGCCCCGATCCGCCGGTCGTCCCACACCGCGTCGGCGACGGCCGGCAGCAGCGCGGGCGTCCTCGGCTCCTTGAACCAGTTCGGCGCGTCCAGGTGGAACCGCTGGGCCGCCGTCCGGGAGGCGTCCCGCAGGGAGGGCAGCAGCGCCGCCGACACCTTCAGCCGGGCCGCCGAGGCCGCGTCCTCCAGGCCCATCTCGCGCAGCGCCCCCGGCACCCCGGACAGGAACAGCGCCTCGGCCTCACCGCGGTGCAGCCCGGTCAGCCGCGTCCGGTACCCGCCGACCAGCCGGTACCCGCCGGCCCGGCCCCGGTCCGCGTAGACCGGCACTCCCGCCTCCGACAGCGCCTGCGCGTCCCGCGTGACCGTCCGCTCCGACACCTCCAGCTCACGGGCGAGTTCGGCGGCCGTCATGGCGGGCCGGGACTGGAGCAGCAGCACCATCTTGATGAGCCGGGCAGCACGCATGGCCACATCATGCAGCAGGCCCCCGCCCAAGGGGTCCTCGGGCGGGGGCCTGCCGGTGGCCGGTCCTTACAGACCGTACTTCTCGCGCGCTTCCTTCACGGCCGTCGCCTTGACCTCGCCCTTCTTGGCGAGCTGGGCCAGGGCCGCGACGACGATCGACTCGGCGTCCACACCGAAGTGGCGGCGGGCCGCCTCACGGGTGTCCGAGAGGCCGAAGCCGTCGGCGCCCAGCGAGGACCAGTCCTGCTCGACCCACTGCGCGATCTGGTCGGGGACCTGGCGCATGTAGTCGGAGACCGCCAGCACCGGGCCCTCGGCACCCTGGAGCGCCTGCCGCACGAACGGCACCCGCTCCTCGCCGCGCAGCAGGGCCTCGTCGGCCTCCAGGGCGTCCCGGCGCAGCTCGCTCCAGGACGTCGCCGACCACACGTCGGCCGCCACGCCCCACTCCTCGGCGAGCAGCTGCTGCGCCTTCAGCGCCCAGTGGATCGCCGTACCGGAGCCGAGCAGCTGGATGCGCGGGGCGTTCGCCGGCACGGTCACGCCCGCCGACTCCGCCGTGTTGAAGCGGTACAGGCCCTTGACGATGCCCTCGTCGACACCGTCGGCGGACGGCTTCGCGGGCTGCGGCAGCGGCTCGTTGTATACGGTCAGGTAGTAGAAGACGTTCTGGTCCTCACCCGGGGCCGCCTCGCCGTACATCCGGCGCAGACCGTCCTTGACGATGGCCGCGACCTCGTAGGCGAACGCCGGGTCGTACGTCAGCGCCGCCGGGTTGGTCGCCGCGATGACGGGGGAGTGGCCGTCGGCGTGCTGGAGGCCCTCACCGGTCAGCGTCGTACGGCCGGCCGTCGCGCCGACGAGGAAGCCGCGGCCGAGCTGGTCGCCGAGCTGCCACATCTGGTCGGCCGTGCGCTGCCAGCCGAACATCGAGTAGAAGATGTAGAAGGGGATCATCGCCTCGCCGTGCGTCGCGTACGACGTCGAAGCGGCGATGAAGTCGGCCATCGAACCGGCCTCGGTGATCCCCTCGTTGAGGATCTGGCCGTTCTGGGCCTCCTTGTAGTACATCAGCTGGTCGCGGTCGACCGGCTCGTACGTCTGGCCCTTGGGCGAGTAGATGCCGAGCGAGGGGAACAGCGACTCCATGCCGAAGGTGCGCGCCTCGTCCGGGACGATCGGCACCCAGCGCTTGCCCGACTCCTTGTCGCGGACCAGGTCCTTGACGAGGCGGACGAACGCCATGGTGGTGGCCACGTTCTGCGAGCCGGAGCCCTTGTCGAAGGAGGCGAACGCCTTCTCCGCCGGGGCGGGCAGCGGCGCGACCGGGTGGACGCGGCGGGCCGGGGCCGGACCGCCGAGGGCGGCGCGGCGCTCCTGGAGGTAGCGGACCTCGGGGGAGTCGGCGCCCGGGTGGCCGTAGGGCACCACGCCGTCGACGAACGCGCTGTCGGAGATCGGCAGCTCCAGCAGGTCGCGCATGTTCTTGAACTCGTCCACCGTCAGCTTCTTCATCTGGTGGTTGGCGTTCTTCGACGCGAAGCCCTCACCGAGGGTGTGGCCCTTGACCGTCTGGGCCAGGATCACGGTCGGCGCGCCCTTGTGCTCGACGGCCGCCTTGTACGCGGCGAACACCTTGCGGGACTCGTGACCACCGCGCGAGAGGTGGAAACACTCGAGGATCTTGTCGTCGCTCAGCAGCTTCGCCATCTCCACGAGCGCCGGGTCGGCGCCGAAGAAGTCCTGGCGGATGTACGCCGCGTCGCGGGTCTGGTACGTCTGGATCTGCGCGTCCGGTACCTGGCGCAGACGGCGTACCAGCGCGCCCGTGGTGTCGAGCTGGAACAGCTCGTCCCAGGCCGTGCCCCACAGCGTCTTGATCACGTTCCAGCCGGCGCCGCGGAACTGGGCCTCCAGCTCCTGCACGATCTTGAAGTTGGCGCGGACCGGGCCGTCGAGGCGCTGCAGGTTGCAGTTGATGACGAAGGTGAGGTTGTCCAGCTCCTCACGGGCCGCCAGCGCGAGGGCCGCCGTCGACTCGGGCTCGTCCATCTCGCCGTCGCCGAGGAACGCCCACACGTGCGAGGCGGAGGTGTCCTTGATGCCGCGGTTGGTGAGGTAGCGGTTGAAGCGCGCCTGGTAGATGGCCGAGAGCGGGCCGAGGCCCATCGAGACCGTCGGGAACTCCCACAGCCACGGCAGCCGGCGCGGGTGCGGGTAGGACGGCAGGCCGTCGCCGCCCGCCTCGCGGCGGAAGTTGTCGAGCTGGGTCTCGTTCAGGCGGCCGTCGAGGAAGGCGCGGGCGTAGATGCCGGGGGAGGCGTGGCCCTGGATGTAGAGCTGGTCGCCGGAGCCGTCGGCCTCTTTGCCTTTGAAGAAGTGGTTGAAACCGGTCTCGTACAGCCACGCGGCGGAGGCGAAGGTGGCGATGTGGCCGCCGACGCCGTACTTGCTGCCGCGGGTCACCATCGCGGCCGCGTTCCAGCGGTTCCACGCGGTGATGCGCTGCTCCAGCGCCGCGTCACCGGGCACGGCCGGTTCGGCGGCGGTGGGGATGGAGTTGACGTAGTCGGTCTCGAGGAGCTTCGGCAGCGCGATGCCGGCGCCCTCTGCGCGCTCCAGCGTGCGGCGCATCAGGTACGCGGCACGGTGCGGCCCGGCAGCCTTGGTGACCGCGTCCAGCGAGGCCTGCCATTCGGCGGTCTCCTCCGGGTCGCGGTCCGGGAGCTGGTCGAGCTCGCTCGGCTGGATGGCGTTGGGGTCGGTCATGTCGCCGCCTTCCTCAGTCGAAGGGGGTTCCCTCATCGGTAAGGGGATCGGGGGTGCCCTTTGTCTTTGGCAGGACAGGGCTGAGGCTTGGGTGGCAAGCCCGTGGGTGACTGTAACTCCCTGATCGATGATCGATCAAAGGGTTGAGGGGCAAAACCTCTTGATCACGAGAAAGTCGGCACGGGGTGCCTTCGGCGGCGGCACGCAGTGACCTTGATGCGGCGGGGTTTTCGCAGGTCGGAAGGCGTTTGAGCGAGGTCGTGCTCGGGTGTCACGCCCGGGGCGCGCAGCCCAGGACGTGGGCCTTCACCAGTTCCGCGATACGGGCGTCGCGGCGCTTGAAAGCGGCGACGAGCTCCTCGTGCTCCTCCGCGTACGACTGCTGCCGGGTGCCCAGCCAGCGGATCGACAGGGCGGTGAACACCTCGATGCCGAGACCCTCCCAGGTGTGCAGCAGCACGGAGTTGCCGGCGGCGCGGACCAGTTCGCGGTGGAAGGCGACGGTGTGGCGGACCTGGGCGGTGCCGTCGGCGACGCGATCGGCCTCGTACAGGGCGGTGACGTGCGGCTCCAGCGCCGAGCAGTCCGTGGCGAGGCCCTGCGCGGCCAGCTCCGCCGCGATGGCCTCGAGACCGGCCCGGACCGGGTAGCTCTCCTCCAGGTCGGCGGCGGTGAGGTTGCGTACGCGGACGCCCTTGTTCGGGGCGGACTCGATGAGGCGCAGGGACTCCAGTTCCCGCAGGGCCTCACGGACCGGGGTCTGGCTGACCTCCAGCTCGGTGGCGATCCTGCGCTCCACGATCCGCTCGCCCGGCTGCCAGCGACCGCTGATGATCCCCTCCAGGATGTGCTCGCGGATCTGCTCGCGCAGCGAGTGGATGACGGGCGCGGTCATGTGAGCTCCTTAGGCGGGATTGACGTTTAGACAATACGGCCGGTTCGCTCCGCGGGTGGGGTGGGTGGGGGTGTCTTGGTGCAGGTGAGACGAGACTTACACGGGGGGTGTGGCCTTGTCGTTCGGCTCACGGCCGGGTGTGGCTGATCGCGCAGTTCCCCGCGCCCCCGAAGCGCGGTGCCCCCGCTCGGAGATGATCCGAGCGGGGGCACCGTACAGCCGTACCGACGAGGGAGGTCAGAGGCCGAGTTCGACCTCGAACTCGCCTGCCTCCAGGATGGCCTTGACCGCCGTCAGGTAGCGGGCGGCGTCGGCGCCGTCCACCAGGCGGTGGTCGTAGGACAGGGTCAGGTACGTCATGTCGCGGACGCCGATGACCGTGCCCTCCTCCGTCTCGATGACGGCGGGGCGCTTGACCGTGGCGCCGATGCCGAGGATCGCGACCTGGCCCGGCGGCACGATGATCGTGTCGAAGAGCGCACCGCGCGAACCGGTGTTGGAGATGGTGAAGGTCGCGCCGGACAGCTCGTCCGGGGTGATCTTGTTGGCGCGGACCTTGCCCGCGAGCTCCGCCGTGGCCTTGGCGATGCCGGCCAGGTTGAGGTCACCGGCGTTCTTGATGACCGGGGTCATCAGGCCCTTCTCGGAGTCCACCGCGATACCGATGTTCTCGGTGTCGAAGTAGGTGATGGTCCCCTCGGCCTCGTTGATCTTGGCGTTGATCGGCGCGTGCGCCTTCAGCGCCTGGGCCGCGGCCTTGACGAAGAACGGCATCGGGGAGAGCTTGACGCCCTCGCGGGCCGCGAAGGAGTCCTTCGCCCGGGCGCGCAGCTTCATCAGGCGGGTGACGTCGACCTCGACGACCGAGGACAGCTGGGCCTGCTCGTGCAGGGCCTTGACCATGTTGTCGCCGATGACCTTGCGGATCCGCGGCATCTTGATGGTCTGGCCGCGCAGCGGGGACGCCTCCAGCACCGGGGCCTTCTTGGCGGCCGGAGCCGCGGCCGCGGCCGGAGCCGGGGCAGCGGCGGCGGTCTTCGCGGCCTCGGCGGCGGCGACGACGTCCTGCTTGCGGATACGGCCACCGACACCGGTGCCCTTGACGGTGGCCAGGTCGACGCCCTGCTCGGCGGCGAGCTTGCGCACCAGCGGGGTGACGTAGGCACCGTCGTCGGCCGGCTTGGCGGCGGCCGGAGCGGCCGGGGCCTGGGCCGGAGCCGGGGCGGGCACCGGAGCGGCCGGGGCCGGCTCGGGAGCCGGGGTGACCTGCTGCTGCGGGGCCGGGGCGGACGGAGCCTGCGGGGCGGGGGCGGGCTGCGCCGGGGCCGGAGCCGGGGTGGGCTCGGGCTGGGCCGGGGCGGCCGGGGCCTCCTGTGCCGGGGCGGCGGCCGGAGCGGCACCCGCCTCGCCGATGACGGCGAGCTTGGCGCCGACCTCGGCGGTCTCGTCCTCGCCGACCACGATCTCCAGCAGGGTGCCGGAGGCGGGGGCGGGGATCTCGGTGTCGACCTTGTCCGTCGACACCTCCAGCAGCGGCTCGTCGGCCTCGACGCTGTCACCGACCGACTTCAGCCAGCGGGTGACGGTGCCCTCGGTGACGGACTCGCCGAGCGCGGGCAGGACCACGTCCGTGCCCTCGGCGGAGCCGCCGCCGGCAGCGGCGTCGGCGGTGGGAGCGGGCGCCGGGGCGGCCTGCTCGGTGGACGGGGCGGCCGGGGCCGGCTCGGGAGCGGGCTCGGCGACCTCCTCGGCCTGCGGGGCCGGGGCGGCGGCGGGCGCACCGCTGCCGTCGTCGATCAGGGCCAGCTCGGCGCCGACCTCGACGGTCTCGTCCTCGGCGACCTTGATGGAGGCCAGGACGCCGGCTGCGGGGGAGGGGATCTCGGTGTCGACCTTGTCGGTGGAGACCTCGAGCAGCGGCTCGTCGGCCTCGACGCGCTCGCCCTCGGCCTTCAGCCAGCGAGTGACAGTGCCCTCGGTGACGCTCTCGCCGAGCGCCGGAAGGGTTACGGAAACCGCCATGGTTTCGGTTGCTCCTTACGGAAAGTGCGGAAGTCTGTGTCGTCGCTTCTCGACCGAGGGGTCAGTCGTGCGAGTGGAGGGGCTTGCCGGCCAGGGCCAGGTGGGCCTCGCCGAGCGCCTCGTTCTGCGTCGGGTGGGCGTGGACGAGCTGCGCGACCTCGGCCGGCAGCGCCTCCCAGTTGTAGATCAGCTGGGCTTCGCCGACCTGCTCGCCCATGCGGTCGCCGACCATGTGGACGCCGACCACGGCACCGTCCTTGACCTGGACGAGCTTGATCTCGCCCGTGGTGTTCAGGATCCTGCTCCTGCCGTTGCCCGCGAGGTTGTACTTCAGAGTGACGACCTTGTCCGCGCCGTAGATCTCCTTGGCCTTGGCCTCGGTGATGCCGACGGAGGCGACCTCGGGGTGGCAGTACGTCACCCGCGGGACACCGTCGTAGTCGATCGGAACGGTCTTCAGACCGGCCAGACGCTCCGCAACCAGCATGCCCTCGGCGAAGCCGACGTGCGCGAGCTGGAGGGTCGGGACCAGGTCACCGACGGCGGAGACGGTCGGCACGTTGGTGCGCATGTACTCGTCGACCAGGACGTAGCCGCGGTCCATCGCGACGCCCTGCTCCTCGTAACCGAGCCCCTGGGAGACCGGGCCGCGGCCCACCGCCACCAGCAGGACCTCGGCCTCGAACTCCTTGCCGTCGGCGAGGGTGACCTTGACACCGTCCTGGGTGTACTCGGCCTTCTCGAAGAAGGTGCCCAGGTTGAACTTGATGCCGCGCTTGCGGAAGGCGCGCTCGAGCAGCTTGGAGGAGTTCTCGTCCTCGACCGGGACGAGGTGCTTCAGGCCCTCGATGACGGTGACGTCCGTACCGAAGGACTTCCAGGCGGAGGCGAACTCGACGCCGATGACACCGCCGCCGAGGACGATCGCCGACTTGGGCACGCGGTCCAGGACGAGGGCGTGGTCGGAGGAGATGATCCGGTCGCCGTCGATCTCCAGACCCGGCAGCGACTTCGGCACGGAGCCGGTCGCGAGGAGGACGTGGCGGCCCTGGACGCGCTGACCGTTCACATCGACGGAGGTGGGGGAGGACAGCCGGCCCTCGCCCTCGATGTAGGTCACCTTGCGGGAGGCGACGAGCCCCTGCAGGCCCTTGTACAGACCGGCGATCACGCCGTCCTTGTACTTGTGGACACCGGCGATGTCGATGCCTTCGAGCGAGGCCTTCACACCGAACTGCTCGCTCTCGCGCGCCTGGTCGGCGATCTCGCCCGCGTGCAGCAGGGCCTTGGTGGGGATGCATCCTCGGTGCAGGCAGGTGCCGCCGACCTTGTCCTTCTCGATCAGGGCGACGTCCAGGCCCAGCTGTGCCCCGCGCAGGGCGGCGGCGTAACCACCGCTGCCACCGCCGAGGATCACTAGGTCGAAAACGGTGCTGGCGTCGTTCGCCACGTCACGTCCTCCATGCATGTGCGCCGTACGCCGGTCTTCACTGACCGGCAGGCGGCTGGTGTCCGGCCGCTCGTTCTTCGGCCCTTAGGTGGGGCCCTGTCCTGCCGAGCCCCATCTTCGCACTTGTCGACACACAAAGAGACGCCGGGCTGCTGTGTGAGACGCCCCACGTTCATAGGAGCGCGACCAGCCCTGAGGGTGACGCCTTCACAGGGGCGCGGGGCTGTGTCTGATCTGCGGCTCCGCCGCGGTGCGCGACCAGCCCTGAGGGTGACGCCTTCACAGGGGCGCGGGAACTGCGCGAACAGCCCCCACGCCCCCGCACTCGCCACACAACGGACGAGACCGAGCTACTGGGCGACGATCAGCCCAGATCCCCCGCAGCGGTCAGCTCGGCCAGCCGCACCAGCGTCCGCACACCACTACCCGTCCCGCCCTTCGGCGTGTACCCGAAAGGCCCGCCCTCGTTGAACGCCGGACCGGCGATGTCGAGGTGCGCCCACGTGATCCCCTCGCCCACGAACTCACGCAGGAACAGCCCGGCGACCAGCCCGCCGCCCATCCGCTCACCCATGTTCGCGATGTCGGCCGTGGCCGAGTCCATCCCCTTGCGCAGGTGCTCCGGCAGCGGCATCGGCCACGCCGGCTCCCCGACCTCCTCCGCCGCCTCGTGCAGCGCCGAACGGAAGGCGTCGTCGTTGCCCATGATCCCGAACGTCCGGTTGCCCAGCGCCAGCACCATCGCCCCGGTCAGCGTGGCCACGTCCACGATCGCGTCCGGCTTCTCCTGCGACGCCGCCCACAGCGCGTCGGCCAGCACCAGCCGGCCCTCCGCGTCGGTGTTGAGCACCTCCACCGTCTTGCCGCTGTACATCCGCAGCACGTCACCCGGACGAGTCGCGGTACCGGAGGGCATGTTCTCGGCCAGGGCGAGCCAGCCGGTGACGTTGACCTCCAGCCCCAGCCGGGCCGCGGCGACGACCGCGGCGAACACCGACGCCGCGCCGCTCATGTCGCACTTCATCGTCTCGTTGTGACCGGCCGGCTTCAGCGAGATACCGCCCGAGTCGTACGTGATGCCCTTGCCGACGAAGGCGAGGTGCTTCTTCGCCTTCGAGGAGGTGTACGACAGCTTCACCAGCCGCGGCCCCGACGCCGACCCGGCCCCGACGCCGAGGATGCCGCCGTAGCCGCCCTTGGCCAGCGCCTTCTCGTCGAGCACCTGCACCTTGATGCCGTGCTCCTTGGCCGCGGCCTGCGCGATCGCGGCGAACGCCTCGGGGTTCAGGTCGTTCGGCGGGGTGTTGACCAGGTCACGGGCGCGGTTGAGCTCCTCGGCGACGGCGACGGCACGCTCGACGGCCGCCTTGTACGCCTTGTCGCGGGGCTTGCCGCCGAGCAGGGCGACCTCGGCGAGGGGGGCCTTGCCGTTCTTCGCCTTGGGGTCCTTGCCGTTGTCCTTGTAGGCGTCGAAGGCGTACGCGCCGAGCAGCGCGCCCTCACCGATCGCGCCGGCGTCGGCGGCGTCGGTCAGCGGCAGGGCGAAGGCGGCCTTCTTGGAGCCGGTCAGGGTGCGGGCGGCGATGCCGGCGGCCTTGCGCAGGACCTCGGTGTCGTAGTCGGCGTCCTTCTCGGGCACCGCGCCCAGGCCCACCGCCAGCACGAGCGGTGCCTTGAAGCCGGACGGCGCCGGCAGCTTCGTCACCTCGCCCTCGGCGCCCGAGGCACCGAGGGTCTCCAGAACGCCGGCGAGCTTGCCGTCGTACGCCTTGTCCACGGCCTCGGCGCCCGGCGCGACGACCGGCCCCTTGGCACCCTTGGCGACACCGATCACGATGGCGTCGGCCCGCAGACCGGGCGCCGCGGCGGTGCTGAGAGTGAGAGCAGTCACGGTGGTGAAATCTCGCTTCCGATGTGAAGTTGCGGTGGTCGAACGGTGTGGGTCGACCGGGCCCGACAGCCGACCCTATTCCGACCTCAGGGTCCGGAATTCACGGGGCCTTCCCCGGTGCGGCGAACACTCGACGTCGAGACTACGCGCGCGGCCCGGTTCGCTCATTCCTGCGGGCGTTCACCTCTGGGTGGCATGGTGGCCATTTCTTGATCCCTCACACCGGTGAGCTGAGTCACGCTCATCGCGATCCGGCGAAGTGCGCCGGGCGTTCAGGAGAGTTGCGGGTGTACGGCGTGCCGCCCGGCGCCGATCCGAACGACCTGGCGAAGGCCTGGGGTGCGGCGGTGCACTGCGCGGTCCCCGGAACGGGAGATCATCCTTGGGGCCCCCGCCGTACACCCTGCACCACCCGGAGATCACCCCGTGAGACGTCTGTCCCCGCTCGTCGCCCTGCTGCTCCTGCTGCTCGCAGGCTGCACCCAGGACCCCGACGACAAGCCCGGCCCCCGCTGGCAGCCCCGCCCCGGCATCGCCTGGCAGTGGCAGCTCAGCGGCCGCCTGGACACCTCCGTCGACGTGCCGGTCTACGACATCGACGGCTTCGACCACTCCGAGGACACGGTCGCCGGGCTGCACGACGACGGCCGCAAGGTCATCTGCTACCTCTCCACGGGCGCCTGGGAGGAGTTCCGCCCGGACGCCGGGAAGTTCCCGAAGAAGGTGCTCGGCCGGGGCAACGGCTGGAAGGGCGAGCGCTGGCTCGACATCCGCCGCACCGACGTCCTGGAGCCGCTGATGGCGGCCCGCATCGACATGTGCCGCGACAAGGGCTTCGACGCCGTGGAACCCGACAACATGGACGGCTACCGCAACGACACCGGCTTCTCCCTCACCGCCGCCGACCAGCTCCGCTACAACCGCCTCGTCGCCCGCCTGGCCCACGACCGGGGCCTGGCCGTGGGCTTGAAGAACGACCTGGACCAGATCCCGGAGCTGGTCGGGGACTTCGACTTCGCGGTCAACGAACAGTGCGCCCAGTACGGCGAGTGCGCGGCCCTGAAACCGTTCGTCGAGGCGGGCAAGGCGGTCTTCCACGTCGAGTACGAGGTGCCGACCGGCCGCTTCTGCGCCGAGTCCCGCAGGCTGAAGCTGAGTTCGCTGCTGAAGAAGTACGAACTGGGGGTGTGGCGGAAGGCGTGCTGAGCCCCGTCGCTGTGCCGGGCGCAGGAGTTCGTCTCAGCCCAGTGACAGAACGACGAGAGCCGTGGTCGCCGCCGTCTCCGCCAGGCCGCCGAACACATCACCGGTGACCCCGCCGAAGCGGCGCGTGCAGTGGCCGAGGAGCGCTTCGGCGGCGGCCAGGGCGAGCACGACCGCGAGCACGGTCCGGGCCACGTCGTACCGGCCGAAGGCGGCGCTCCCCGCTGCCGCGGCCCCCGCGACCACGACGGCGGCGAGCAGCGCTCCTCGCATCGGCACCACGCCCGCGACCGCCGCCCCCAGCCCCTCCGGCCGGGCCGCCGGCACCCCGGCCCGGGCCGCCAGGGTCAGGGCCAGCCGGGCCACGGTCGCGGAGACGACGGCGGCCCACGCGCCCCGGGCCCAGGAGGCGTCGTAGGCCTGGGCGAGCGCGGCGACCTGGGCGAACAGGGTGAGGACGAGGGCGATCACCCCGAACGGCCCGATGTCCGACTGCTTCATGATCCGCAGCGCGTCCTCGGCGGGCTTCCCGCTGCCCAGCCCGTCGGCGGTGTCCGCGAGACCGTCCAGGTGCAGTCCCCGGGTGAGGACGGCCGGCACGGCGACGGTGGCCACGGCCGCGAGCAGACCCCCCGCACCGAGGAACAGCGTCACCAGCCCGGCAGCGGCGGCGACGGCACCGACCGCCAGCCCGGCCGCCGGAGCCCACAGCATCCCGCCGCGCGCAGCCTCCCGGTCCCAGCGGGTCACCCGGACCGGGAACACCGTGAGGGTGCCGAAGGCGAAGCGGAGACCGTCGAAGGGCGAGGTTCTGGGCACCGGCGCAGGCTACCGGCCGGTCAGGAGGGCGGGCACGGCGGCCGAGGATAAAGTTCACATATGGGATGGTTCGAGCGAAACATCGTGGAACCCGGCAAGCTGCCGCTGCTTCTCGCTCTCATCTCCTTCGTCCTGACCTTCGTGATCACCCGCACCATCACCCGCCTCATCCGTGCGGGCAAAGGGCCCTTCGGCAACGTCAGCAGCGGAGGCGTCCACGTCCACCACGTGGTCCCCGGCGTCATCCTGACGATCGTCGGCGGCTTCGGCGCGGTCGCCGGCGGTCAGCACGGCCTCGGCTCGTGCCTGGCCGCGGTGATCTTCGGCATCGGCGCGGGCCTCGTCCTCGACGAGTTCGCCCTGGTTCTGCACCTCGCCGACGTCTACTGGACCGCGGACGGCCGCAAGAGCGTCGAGATGGTCGTCCTCACCGCCTCGCTCGTCGGCCTGCTCCTGCTCGGCTTCTCGCCGCTGGGCGTCAACGACCTCTCCGAGGGCCAGGAGCAGAACCGTGCCGTCGCCCTCGCGACCGTCCTCGTGAACTTCGCGTTCGCCCTCATCGCGCTGTTCAAGGGCAAGATCCGTCTCGCGGTCCTGGGGGCGGTCATCCCGGTCGTGGCCCTGATCGCCGCCGTACGGCTGGCCCGTCCCGCCTCCCCGTGGGCCAAGCGGTTCTACCGCAACCGCTACCGCGCCCGCGCGAGATCCACCCTGCGGGCCTACCACCACGACCG
Source organism: Streptomyces venetus (assembly GCF_039540295.1). NCBI lineage: Bacteria > Bacillati > Actinomycetota > Actinomycetes > Kitasatosporales > Streptomycetaceae > Streptomyces > Streptomyces venetus. The sequence goes on along the minus strand of NZ_BAABET010000001.1, from coordinate 29,967 downwards.
CCGCTGGGTGGGCCCCCGGCGCGCCTTCCAGGACTGGATCGGCGGCGCGCCCGACCCCGAGCCGACCCGGTCCCTCGAACGCCGCTGACGCAGCGCGCGGCCGCGCACAGCACCAGCACGGCCGCGATCGCCGCCAGATGCTCCTTGCCCGCGAGGTTCTCCTTCACGGCGACCTCGACCACCATCGCCGCGATCACCGCCCCGGCCGTGACGTACGCGCGGTGGCGCAGGCCCAGGTACACGGCAAGTCCCACCACCGCCGCCGACGGCCCGTTGTCCACCACGCGGGCGTCCGAGGCGGGCAGCCCCAGCGGGAAGTCCGGGCCCAGCCGGACGCCCAGGCGCGCGTACAGGGTGCCGGCGAGCGTGGCGACGTAGGCGATGAGCAGCGTCCGTCCCCGGCCCAGGCAGAGCTCCGCGACACCGAACACCACCAGGATCTGCGCCAGCGCGCCCCACACCGGCAGATCCAGCGCGGGCACGAACAGCGACAGCGGCGTCCGCAGGAGCGCGAGCCACAGCGGGTCCTCGGCGCGAACGGCACCGACGTCCTGCACGAACCGGTAGCCCCACGACTGGTTGTGTGCCGAGTGCAGCACCGCCGTGAGGCACACGGCCGTGACCGCCATCGGCACGGCCCGCCACCGGCGCTCCCGCAGCGGCCCGCGCACGGCCGCGCAGAGCGGCCCCCATTCGGCACGGGCCCAGCGGGCGAGCGTGGTCATCGGGTGGTCGTCCTCGTCCGTGCGGCGGTATGTCCGAGGGAGTCCGCGACTCGGTCAGACCGACCCCACGTTCCAAGACCGACCGGAACGGGGCGAAGTTGAGCCAGGCGTGCGTGACCTGGCTCTCTCGGGCGCTACTGCTCGGCGGCCGCCTCGGAGACCTCCGGCCCCACCGGGCCCACCGGCTCCTCGGGCTCCTCCGGCTTCTCGGACTCCTTCGGCTTCTCGGGCAGCTCCGCCGCCAGCGCGGCCGCGGCCTGCACCAGGGGCAGGGCCAGCAGGCCGCCCGCGCCCTCGCCGACGGTCACACCGTGGGTCAGCAGCGGCTCCAGGGCCATCCGGTCCAGCGCCTTGGCCTGCCCGGGCTCACCGCTGTCGTGCGCGGCCAGCCACCAGTCCGGTGCCCGGAACGCGATCCGCTGCGCGACCAGCGCGCACGCGGCCGTCACCACCCCGTCCAGCACCACCGGCAGCTTCCGCACCGCGCTCTGCAGCAGGAAGCCCGTCATCGCCGCGAGATCGGCGCCGCCCACCGCCGCCAGCAGCCGCAACTGGTCCCCGAGCACCGGCCGGGCCCGGCGCAGCGCGTCACGGATCGCCGCGCACTTGCGCATCCACGCCAGGTCGTCGATGGCCAGCCCGCCGCGCCCGGTGACGACCGACGCGTCGACCCCGCACAGCGCCGCGACCAGCACGCCCGCCGCCGTGGTGCCGCCGACGCTCACATCGCCGAGCACCACCAGATCCGTACCGGAGTCGGCCTCCTCGTCGGCCACCGCGACCCCGGCCCGGAACGCCGTCTCGGCCTCTTCGAGCGTCAGCGCGTCCTCGACGTCGATCCGCCCGCTGCCGCGCCGCACCCGGTGCCGTACGACGTCCTCGGGCAGCGTCTCCGGGTCGCAGTCCAGGGCCATGTCGACGATCCGCACGGGCACACCCAGCCGCCGCGCCAGCACCGACACGGGCCGGCCGCCCTCCAGCACCTCGCGCACCAACTCCCCGGCGCCGCCCGCCGGACGAGCCGAGACGCCCAGCTCGGCGACGCCGTGGTCACCGGCGAAGAGCACCACCCGCGGCCGCTCGACCGGCCGCACCGGCACGGCGGACTGCGCCGCGGCAAGCCACTCACCCAGGTCGTCGAGGCGGCCCAGCGCTCCGGGCGGCACGATCTGCCGCTCCCGGCGCGCCTCGGCGTCACGGCGCACCCCGCCGTCCGGACGCTCGATCAGATCGGTGAAGTCGTCGAGATTAAGCGAGCTCATTCGCCGAACAGTACCCGGCACGGATCGAACAGCACGGCGCCACATAGCGACTCCGGCACCGGGACGTCGTTGCACCCAAGATCGGCATCCCATACGTTCCGGTTTGCAGCGGATTGTCGTACGTCCCTGCCGTACGTCTCGCGCCCGGGAGCCGCCCATGCCCGCACCCTCCACCCCCTCCGCGCCGTCCGCCGCCCAGGCGACCACCCGCGTCCACGAACCACGCCGCGAGGACTGCCCCTGGTGCGGCTCCGTCCGTCTGCGGAACCGGATGCGCAGCGGTGACCTGCGGCAGTACAAGCCGGGCAGCTTCACCGTCGACCAGTGCCGCGACTGCGGCCACACCTTCCAGAACCCCCGCCTCACGTTCGAAGGCCTCGCGCTCTACCACCGCACCGCGCGCGGAGCACCCCTGGACCCCGCGTCCGACTCGCTCCTCGCCCTGCGCGCGAGCCGGCACCGCCACCGCTCGGCCGCCCGCGCGATGCGGCGCTTCGGTGAGCCGGAGAGCTGGCTCGACGTGGGCACGGGCCACGCCCGCTTCCCGGCGACGGCGCAGGAGTTCTTCCCCTACACGTCCTTCGACGGCCTCGACCCCACCCCACGCGTGGTCCGGGCCCGGACGGCCGAACGCGTCGAGGAAGCCCACGTGGGCCGCCTGACGGACCCTCGGATCGCGACCCCGCTGCGCGCCCGCTACGACGTGGTCAGCATGCTCCACCACCTGGAGGGCACCACCGACCCCCGAGCGGAACTCCACGCGGCCCTCGGCGTCCTGCGCCCCGGCGGCCATCTGCTCGTCGAGACCCTCAGCCCGCGCAGCGTCTTCGCCGCGATGCTGGGCCGCTGGTGGCTCTCCTACGACCAGCCTCGCCACCTCCACCTGCTCCCGCCGCAGAACCTCAGAGCCGAGCTGGAGGCCGCCGGCTGCGAGATCCTCACCCTCGACCACCGCCCGGTTCACGTGCCCCATGACCTCTCAGGTGCCATGGCCCTGGCTCTCGCCCACAGCGTCCCGGCGCCCGACACCCCGTGGCGGGCGATCCCCCCACCCCCCGTCCGCCGACACGCTCGCAGCGCCCTCCTCCGGGCGGGCCTGCCTCTGGTGGCTCTGGCAGCGGCAGCAGACCACGCCCTCGCCCCCCTGGCCCGCCGCACCCGCCTCGCCAACACCTACCGCCTGATCGCCCGCAAACCGACCACCTAGCCTGCGGGCTGCCGCCCTAGCTGCGGGCCACCGTCCCAGCTGCGGGCAGTCGTGCCGCTGGGGCGATGGGGGTCCCCCTGCTCGAGCGAAGCCGAGAGCTTGGGGGAGGCACCCCGCCCCGCCGAGCTGCGCAACGCCCCGCCCTCAGCCCCCACGCCGAGCACCCCTCACCCCCGCAACACCACCGCCTGCCCCGCCACCACCAACAACACCTGCTCACACTCCCCCGCGAACCCCGCATTGAGCCGCCCCAGCTCATCCCGATACCGCCGCCCCGACGCAGTCGACGGCACGATCCCCGACCCCACCTCGTTCGACACGGCCACCACCGTCCGCCGCGTCCCCCGCACCGCCTCCGTCAACTCCCGCACCCGCTCCCGCAACACCTTCTCCCCGCGCTCCGCCCACACCGCGTCGTCCCACGCCCCGGCGGAATCCATCGCATCCGTCAGCCACAACGACAGACAGTCGATGAGCAGCGGCGGCCCCTCGGCCGCCAGCAACGGCACCAGATCGCAGGTCTCCACCGTCTGCCACGACCCCGGCCGCCGCTCCCGGTGCGCGGCCACCCGCGCCGACCACTCGGTGTCCCCGTTCCGCGACCCGCCCGTCGCCACGTACAGCACGTCCGGAAAGGCCTCCAGCCTCCGCTCGGCCTCCACCGACTTCCCCGACCGCGCCCCGCCGAGCACCAGCGTCCGCCGCGGCACGTCCGGCACGTCCTCGTACGCCCCGACCGCCAGCGTCGCTCCGTCCGGCACGGCCCGCGCCCCGGCCGCCGCGAGCCGCCGCGCGAGCTCGGGCCCCGGCGGCACGTCGTGGTCCACGTGGACGGCGACCACATCCGTCGTCGGCCCCACCGCACCCACCGCCCGCAGCTTCGCCAGCGCGTCCGGCCGCCCCACCACGTCCAGGCAGACCATGTCGTACGACTCGGCGGGCTCCTCGAGCCCCGCCGGCGCGCCGCCCGGCGGCAGATACAGCAGCCGCTGTCCCTCCGGCCCGGCCACCGCGTACCCCGTGCCCGGCGAGTCCATCGCCACGGCCCGCACCCGGTGCCCCGTCAGCAGCGTCAACTCCCGCCCGTCCGGCACCCGACCGGGTTGCGGCAGCCCGGCCGGCACCTCGACGGCGGGCCCGTCGTGCGGATGCGACAGCAGTACCTGCCGTACGCCGGTCAGGGAACGGCCCGCCCGCGCCGCCGCGAACGCCGCCCCGGGTGTCAGATCGAGCAGCAGCGCCCCGTCCAGGAGCAGCGCGGTGGCCGCCCGCGCGTCGGGGCCCAGGGCGGTCGCGCAGGCCGCGCAGGGACAGTCGGGGCGGGGGAGTCCCGCGGGGGCGCCGGTGCCGAGGAGAGTGAGTTCCACGCCCCGATTCTCACCCGTCGGCACTGGTCCCGCGTGGCGGAAGCGCTCCGGCGGGGCACTCGCAGTCCTGCAACGGTGACGACCCACACGGGACGGAGCGCATAGGCTCGGGACGGGAGCCGGACCAAGATCCGGCTTTTCGCTGTGCAGTGTGCTCACACACATGGGAGGCGTACATGGCGGCATGGACGTGGCGGTTCGAGAAGACCGACGGGACGGAGGTCCAGCCCGCGGTGCCGCCGGAGGAGTTCCCCACCCAGGGGGACGCCGAGTCCTGGATCGGAGAGCACTGGAAGGCCCTTCAGGAGGGCGGTGCCGACCAGGTGCGGCTGTTCGAGGACACCACGGAGATCTACGGGCCGATGAGCCTGCACGCGGCCGAGGCATGAGCCCGGGGGCGGGGGCCGTCGGCCCTCGCCCACCCCCTCTGCCGTGCGGTGCGGGTGCTCAGCCCCGTACGCCGCACAGGTGCAGCAGCGCCGCCACCCCGCGGTACGGATCCGTCCGCCCGGCCCTCTCCTCCACCGCGAGCAGCGTCTCCACGTCGGCCGGGACCTCCGCGCCGTCCGCCGCCGTGTCGGTGAACACGCGCACCCCGTACCAGGCGTGCAGCGGCGCCCCGATCCCGGCGAGCGTCGCGGTCAGGTCCTTCAGCCGGTCGGCCCGGACGTCGAGCCCGAGGCGGTTGCGGTAGGAGACCGTGTCGAAGCCGCTCAGCGCGCCCGCCCAGTCGCCGGACAGCCCCGGCCGCATCGCGAGCGCGTCCCCGTTGCGCACGAGCAGGGACAGCAGCCCGCCGGGCGCGAGCATCCGGGCCAGACCCGCCAGCAGCGGATCAGGCTCCTCCACGTACATGAGGACGCCGTGGCACAGCACCACGTCGAAACTGCCGGGCAGGAAGTGCACCCCGGTGTCCCGGCCGTCGCCCTCGACGATCCGCATCCGCTCCCGGACGCCCTCGGGTTCCCCCGCGAGGGCCTCCCTGGCCACGCCCACCATCTTGGGGTCCTGCTCGACACCGGTCACCCGGTGCCCGGCCCGGACCAGCCGCAGGGCCTGTGTGCCCTGGCCCATGCCCACGTCGAGCACCCGCAGCCGCTGACCGACCGGGAAACGCCCGACTATCTGCTCGTCCAGCTGGCGGGCCACCAGCTCCTGCCGGACGACATCGCGCAGCCCGCCCAGCTCATCAAGCCAGGCATCCGCCGCACCCCCGGAGAACGGCGTCGTGGTCAGGGCCGCTCTCCGCGCTTGACCTGCGGCTTCGGCAGCCGGAGCCGGCGCATCTGGAGGGAGCGCATCAGGGCGTAGGCGACGGCGCCGCGCTTGTTCTCACCCGCGAAGCGCTCGTTCAGCTGCTTCTTCAGACGGAAGGACGAGACGAAGGAGTCGAGCACGATCAGCACGATCACCACGAGCCACAGCAGCAGCGCGATGTTCTGCAGCGAGGCCACCCGCACCATGCTCAGCACGAGGATGACCACGGCCATCGGCAGGAAGAACTCCGCGATGTTGAACCGCGAGTCGACGAAGTCGCGGGCGAACCGGCGCACCGGTCCCTTGTCGCGGGCGGGCAGGTACCGCTCGTCGCCGCTCGCCAGCGCCTGGCGCTGGCGCTCCAGCGCGGTGCGGCGCTCCTCGCGCTGGCGCTTGGCGGCCTCCTTGCGCGTCGTCGACGTGTTGGCCACACTGCGGCGCTGCGACTGGGCCGCACTGCGCTTGGGCGTGGGGCGGCCCTTGGGGGCCTCGGGGTGACGGGGCTGACTGGAGTCGGTCACCGGCGCCTTGTCGGCGGCCTGGGCCTTCTCATCCTTCGCACGGCTACGGAACACAAAACCCAAGGGTAAGGGCTTCCCGGGCATGGACCCCAGCCCCCTGGGGAACGATCCGGCAACACCAGTCGTCAGTAAGGGGACAGAGGGGACGTTGTGTACGGCTCCGGTCGTTCCCCGGGACGTAAGCCTCCGGTAACCCCGGGGACCACCTACTCCCTACGCCGGAGCAGGGGCCGGTGCAGTCGTCCTTGGGGATGAGCGCATCCGTCCCCGAACAGTGCGGTAATGGATGCAGGGCCCGTACTGTGGGTTCTGTCGCAGGAGCTGGAGCCGGAGTCGGTCAGAAGGGGGCGCGCGAAGCCCATGAGCGGTGTCATGAAGCGTATGGGGATGATCTTCCGCGCGAAGGCGAACAAGGCCCTTGACCGGGCCGAGGACCCGCGCGAGACCCTCGATTACTCGTATCAGAAGCAGCTGGAGCTGCTCCAGAAGGTCCGCCGCGGCGTCGCCGACGTGGCGACCTCCCGCAAGCGCCTGGAGCTCCAGCTGAACCAGCTGCAGTCGCAGTCCACCAAGCTGGAGGACCAGGGCCGCAAGGCGCTCGCGCTGGGCCGGGAGGACCTGGCCCGGGAGGCGCTGTCGCGCCGCGCCGCCCTCCAGCAGCAGGTGACCGACCTGGAGACCCAGCACGCGACGCTCCAGGGCGAGGAGGAGAAACTCACTCTCGCGGCCCAGCGGCTCCAGGCCAAGGTCGACGCCTTCCGTACGAAGAAGGAGACGATCAAGGCGACGTACACGGCCGCGCAGGCGCAGACCCGGATCGGCGAGGCCTTCTCCGGCATCTCCGAGGAGATGGGCGACGTCGGCCTGGCGATCCAGCGCGCCGAGGACAAGACGGCCCAGCTCCAGGCCCGCGCCGGCGCCATCGACGAGCTCCTCGCCTCCGGCGCCCTGGACGACCAGTCCGGCATGCAGAAGGACGACATCCAGGCCGAGCTGGACCGGCTCTCCGGTGGTACGGATGTAGAGCTGGAACTGCAGCGCATGAAGGCCGAGCTGGCCGGGGGCTCCGGTGACGCTCAGCAGGCCATCGAGGGTGGCACGAGCCGGCAGCAGTCGCAGCAGCAGCCGCAGGACACCCCGCGCTTCGACAAGCAGTAGGGGCCACGCCTAGGAGGGCGACATGATCGTACGGATCATGGGGGAGGGCCAGGTGAGGCTGGCCGACGGCCATCTCACCGAGTTGAACAAGCTGGACGACGAACTCCTGACGGAGATGGAGAACGGCGACGGCCCCGGCTTCCGCCGCACCCTCCAGGCCCTGCTGACCCGGGTCCGCGACCTGGGCGACCCCCTCCCCGACGACTCCCTGGAACCCTCGGAACTGATCCTCCCGTCCCCCGACGCGACGCTGGAGGAAGTAAGGGAACTCCTCAGCGACGACGGCCTGATCCCCGGCTGAGACACCCAGCTGCGGGCAGTCGTGCCGCTGGGGCGATGGGGGTCCCCCCTGCTCGAGCGAAGCCGAGAGCTTGGGGGAGGGTGGGCGCAGGCGGCACCCCGCTACGCCGGGCTGCGCAACCCCCGCCCCCAGCCCCCCACGCCGAGCACCTCAAACCGGGCCCGGTTTCCCAGCCACGCCCCCAGCCCCCACGCCGAGCACCTAACACCCGGCCCGCCGACCTCCCAGCCCCGCCCCCCATACCCCCGCACACCCACCCCGGCTACCGTAATCAGCCGTGAGCACCCTCCAAAGGGCCAAACACCAGGCCAAGGCCCACCCCCTGGCCCTGGACGCCGCCCTGGCCGCAGCCGTCCTGACCTGCATGGTCGCCGGCTCGTTCGTGGAGCCCCGCCACCCCGGCAACGTCAGCTGGAACCTCCGCACCCCCGACCCCCTCAGCCTCGTCCTCATCACCCTCGGCGCCGCCGCCCTGGTCTTCCGCCGCCGCGCCCCCATGACGGTCCTCGTCCTCACCGGCACGGTCTCCGTCATCGAGTCCGTCACCGGCGACCCCCGCGCCCCCGTCGCCATGTCCGCGGTCATCGCCCTCTACACCGTCGCCTCCACCACCGACCGCCCCACCACCTGGCGCGTCGGCCTGCTCACCATGACCGTCCTGACCGGTGCGGCCATGTCCGCCGGCCCCCTGCCCTGGTACGCCCAGGAGAACCTCGCGATCTTCGCCTGGACCGGCATCGGCGCCACCGCCGGGGACGCGGTCCGCAGCCGCCGCGCCTTCGTCCAGGCCATCCGGGAACGCGCCGAGCGCGCCGAACGCACCCGTGAGGAGGAGGCCCGCCGGCGGGTCGCCGAGGAGCGCCTGCGTATCGCCCGCGACCTGCACGACGTCGTCGCCCACCACATCGCCCTGGTCAACGTCCAGGCCGGCGTCGCCTCGCACGTCATGGACAAGCGCCCCGACCAGGCCAAGGAGGCCCTCTCACACGTCCGGGAGGCCAGCCGCTCCGCCCTCAACGAGCTGCGCGCCACCGTCGGACTGCTCAGACAGTCCGGCGATCCCGAGGCCCCCACCGAACCCGCCCCCGGCCTGGACCGGCTCGACGAACTCACCGGCACCTTCCGCAACGCCGGCCTGCACATCGAGGTCGCCCGCGCCGACCAGGGCATCACCCTCCCCGCAGCCGTGGACCTGGCCGCCTACCGGGTCATCCAGGAGGCCCTCACCAACGTGCAGAAACACGCCGGACCACAGGCCAAGGCCGAGGTCAGCGTCGTCCGGGTGGGGCCGAACATCGAGATCACCGTGCTCGACGACGGCACCGGCGAGGACACGACCCCGGACAGCGGCGGCGGGCACGGGCTCCTCGGTATGCGGGAGCGCGTCACCGCCCTGCGCGGCACCCTCACCACCGGTCCCCGCTACGGAGGCGGCTTCCGCGTCCATGCGATCCTGCCGGTCGAGAACCGCACAGCGACCGGGGAGGCCCCCGCATGACCATCCGTGTCCTGCTCGCCGACGACCAGGCGCTGCTCCGCAGCGCCTTCCGGGTGCTCGTCGACTCCGAGGCGGACATGGAGGTGGTGGGGGAGGCGTCCGACGGCGCCGAGGCGGTGCGGCTGACGAAGGAGCGGCACGCCGACGTCGTCCTGATGGACATCCGGATGCCCGGCACCGACGGACTCGCGGCCACCCGCATGATCAGCGCCGACCCCGACCTCTCGGACGTCCGCGTGGTCATCCTGACGACGTTCGAGGTCGACGACTACGTGGTGCGGTCGCTGCGCGCCGGCGCCTCCGGGTTCCTCGGCAAGGGCTCCGAGCCCGAGGAACTGCTGGCCGCCATCCGCATCGCGGCCGGCGGCCAGGCCCTGCTGTCCCCGGCGGCCACCACGGGACTGATCTCCCGTTTCCTCGCCCAGCAGGACCCGGACGACCTCGGCCACCGCGACCCCGCCCGCGGCGAGCGGCTGGCCTCGCTCACCGGCCGGGAGCGCGAGGTGCTGGTCCAGGTCGCGGGTGGACACTCCAACGACGAGATCGCCGAGCGGCTGGAGGTCAGCCCGCTGACGGTGAAGACGCACGTCAACCGGGCCATGGCCAAGCTGGGCGCCCGGGACCGGGCCCAACTCGTGGTCATCGCGTACGAGTCGGGCCTGGTCCGTCCAAGGGTGGAGTGAGCTCGACCCGGGTGTACTGCGGCCGGAGTATGCGCCGCATAAGGAACGGGACCTGGGGCCTACGGATCGGCCCTCCACCATGGCTCAGGGTGTAAGGGCGGGTGCTCATCTGCGCGCTCGCTGCCGCTTCTGCCGTTAAACAGAAGAGAGACCCTCACCCATGTCCTGGCTGTCAAAATTCAGCCTCGCGCAACGGGCCCTCATCGGGCTGATGTCGATCATCGCGCTCGTCTTCGGGGCGATCGCGATACCCCAGCTCAAGCAGCAGCTGCTGCCCACCATCGAACTGCCCATGGTGTCCGTGCTGGCGCCGTACCAGGGCGCGTCCCCGGACGTGGTCGAGAAGCAGGTCGTCGAGCCCATCGAGGACAACCTCGAAGCCGTCGACGGCATCAGCGGCGTCACCTCCACCGCCAGCGAGGGCAACGCCGTGATCATGGCGTCCTTCGACTACGGCAACGACACGAAGCAGCTGGTCGCCGACGTCCAGCAGGCCGTCAACCGGGCCCGTGTCCAGCTCCCGGACGACGTGGACCCGCAGGTCGTCGCCGGTTCCACGGACGACATCCCCACCGTCGTCCTCGCCGTGACCTCCGGCCGGGACCAGCAGGCCCTGGCCGATCAGCTCGACAAGACCGTCGTGCCGGACCTGAAGAGCATCGACGGCGTCGGCCAGGTGACGGTCGACGGTGTGCGGGACCTCCAGGTCGCCGTCACGCCCGACGACGCGAAGCTGGCCAAGGCCGGCCTCACCTCGCAGTCCCTCGTCCAGGCCCTCCAGGCGGGCGGCGCGACCGTCCCGGCCGGTTCCTTCGACGAGGACGGCGCCAACCGCACGGTCCAGGTCGGCGGCGGCTTCTCCTCGCTGAAGCAGATCCAGGACCTGATGGTCACGGGCGAGCCCGGCAAGGGCGAACCGGTGCGTCTCGGCAGCGTCGCCGAGGTGAAGCAGCAGGAGGCCGCGGCCGACTCCATCACCCGCACGGACGGCAAGCCCAGCCTCGCCGTCGCCGTCACCATGGACCGCGACGGCAGCGCGGTCGCGATCTCCGACGCCGTCCAGGACAAGCTCCCGGACCTGCGCAAGGACCTCGGCTCCGGCGCCACCCTCACGGTCGTCAGCGACCAGGGCCCGGCCGTGTCGAAGTCCATCAAGGGCCTGACCACCGAGGGCGCGCTCGGTCTGCTCTTCGCGGTCCTGGTGATCCTGGTCTTCCTGGCCTCGATCCGCTCCACCCTCGTGACCGCGGTGTCGATCCCGCTCTCCGTGGTCCTCGCCCTGATCGTGCTGTGGACCCGCGACCTGTCGCTGAACGTCCTGACGCTCGGCGCCCTGACCATCGCCATCGGCCGGGTCGTCGACGACTCGATCGTGGTCCTGGAGAACATCAAGCGGCACCTCGGCTACGGCGAGGAGCGCAACTCGGCCATCCTCAACGCGGTGCGTGAGGTCGCCGGGGCGGTGACCTCCTCGACGCTCACCACGGTCGCGGTGTTCCTGCCGATCGGCCTGGTCGGCGGCATGGTGGGCGAGCTGTTCGGCTCGTTCAGCCTGACGGTCACGGCCGCGCTGTTGGCGTCCCTGCTCGTCTCCCTGACGGTCGTGCCGGTCCTGTCGTACTGGTTCCTGCGTCCGCCGAAGGGCACCCCGGAGGACGCGGCCGAGGCCCGCCGGATCGCGGAGGAGAAGGAGGCCAAGAGCCGCCTCCAGCGCGTCTACGTCCCGGTCCTGCGGTTCGCCACCCGCCGCCGCCTCACCAGCGTGGCCCTCGCGATCGTCGTCCTCGTCGGCACGTTCGGCATGGCGCCGCTGCTGAAGACGAACTTCTTCGACCAGGGGGAGGTCGAGGTCCTCACCGTCAAGCAGGAGCTGAAGCCCGGCACCAGCCTGGAGGCGACCGACGCCCAGGCGAAGAAGGTCGAGCAACTGCTCGCTCGCACCGAGGGCGTGAAGGACTACCAGGTCACGATCGGCTCGTCCGGCTTCATGGCGGCCTTCGGCGGCGGCACGGACACCAACCAGGCGTCGTACCAGGTGATGCTGGACGACTCGGCGTCGGCCGAGGACGTCCAGAACAGCATCGACAAGGGCCTGGCCGGGCTGAAGGGCATCGGCACGACCACCGTCGCCGCCGGTGACGGCTTCGGCAGCCAGGACCTCAGCGTCGTGGTCAAGGCCGCCGACTCCGACGTTCTGCGTACGGCGTCCGAGGAGGTCCGCAAGACGGTCGCCTCGCTCGACGACGTCAAGGACGTCACCAGCGACCTCTCGCAGAGCGTGCCGCGCATCTCGGTGAAGGCCAACGACAAGGCGGCCGCCGCCGGCTTCAACGATCAGACCCTCGGCGCCGCCGTCGCCCAGGCCGTCCGCGGCACCAACGCCGCCAAGGCGATCCTGGACGACACCGAGCGCGACGTCGTCATCCGCTCCGCCAAGCCCGCGCGGACGCTCCAGCAGCTGAAGGACCTGCGCCTCGGCACGGCCAAGCTCGGCGACATCGCCACCGTGCGGATGGTCGACGGACCGGTGTCCATGACCCGTATCGACGGCCAGCGCGCGGCCACCATCACCGCGAAGCCGACCGGCGACAACACGGGCGCGGTGAGCACGAAGCTCCAGTCCGAGATCAACGCGCTGAAGCTCCCGGAGGGCGCCACGGCGTCGATCGGCGGCGTCTCCGAGGACCAGGACGAGGCGTTCGCCAACCTGGGCCTGGCGATGCTGGCGGCCATCGCGATCGTCTTCATGCTGCTGGTCAGCACCTTCCGGTCGCTGGTCCAGCCGCTGATCCTGCTCGTCTCCATCCCGTTCGCGGCCACCGGCGCGATCGGCCTGCTGATCGCCACCGGCACACCGATGGGCGTCCCCGCGATGATCGGCATGCTGATGCTCATCGGCATCGTGGTGACGAACGCGATCGTGCTGATCGACCTGATCAACCAGTACCGCAAGCAGGGCCACGGAGTCGTCGAGGCCGTGATCGAGGGCGGCCGGCACCGGCTGCGCCCGATCCTCATGACGGCCCTGGCGACGATCTTCGCCCTGCTGCCGATGGCCCTCGGCATCACTGGCGAGGGCGGCTTCATCGCCCAGCCGCTGGCCGTGGTCGTGATCGGCGGTCTGGTCACGTCGACGCTGCTCACCCTCCTTCTGGTCCCGACGCTGTACGCGATGGTCGAACTCCGCAAGGAACGCCGGGCGAAGAAGCGCGCGGCGAAGAAGGGCCTCCCGGCCCAGCGGGACGCCGAGCAGGTGTCGGAACCGGCTCAGGTCTGACAGCCGTACGCACGGCGAGGGGCGCCCTGTGACTCATGCTCACGGGGTGCCCCTCGTCGTGCGTCGGGGACCATCCGTTCGTGTGATGAGGCGGTGACCCGGGCCTGTTGATAACCTGTGCGTTATACGTTCCGAGCTATGAGCTGGGAGATCATCCTTACTCCCGAGGTCCACGATTGGTTCCTCGGGCTCGACGACACCAGCGCGTCCTTGGTCCGTGACGCCGTCGAGTTGCTGGCGGATCATGGACCGACGCTGGGCAGGCCTGCCGTGGACCGCATCCATGGGTCACAACTTCACAATCTGAAGGAGCTGAGACCGGGATCATCCGGCAGAAGCGAGATCCGCATCCTCTTCTTGTTTGACGCTGCACGACGGGCCGTACTGCTCGTGGCCGGGGACAAGGCGGGAAACTGGGACGGCTGGTATCGCGACGCGATCAAGCTTGCCGAGGAACGGTACAACCGATATCTCGAGACCCCGAGTGAGGAGATCGAATGAGCAAGCACTACCGGTGGGAGACCTCACTGGACGCCAGGCGCTCCGCAGATCCGGGGATCGACGCCGCTGAACGCATCGCTGCGGCACGCACAGCGAGGGAAGCGGCCACCCTGGGACACCATCTGGCCGAACTCCGTCGACAGCGCGGTCTCACCCAGGCCGAGGTGGCGGAGAAGATGGGCGTCTCACAGGTTCGCGTGTCGCACATGGAGAACGGTGACATCGACCGCATGCAGGTCGAATCCATTGCCGCCTACATCGCGGCCCTGGGCGGGCACCTGCGCCTGGTAGCCGACATCGGCGAGGTCAGCACGACGTTTGTCGACTATACGGACCTCCTCACCGCCTGATCGGCGAGGCGCGCTGCGGATCGTGGCGAGCCCGGGGGCCCGGCTGTCGGACGAATGAGCCGGGCGGGTAGTCAGAACTGCGGGGGTGGCGGGCGGAAGCGGGGTTTGCGCAGGTGAAGGCCCGACTGCCGCAAGCGGAGGTTGAGCGGTGCCCGAAGGGGTACGGAGCGTGCCTCCGGACCGATGAGGAAGTGGGCCTCGGGGATGCGCCCAGCGCCGGTGTGCAGCGTCGGCGAGCTCGGGCAACCGGCGAGGTCCAGCATCATGCGAGCGGTCGCATGGGCCTTGGCGACGGACTCGCCTGCGGCGAGATTGCGGTGGAAGACCCGCGCATATCCGCGTGCGTGAACGTCGGCGACCTCGGCCTGCCAGCCGATGACGGCGGGAACCGCGTCGCTGAACTCCTTGGCCAGGTGGGCGGTCCAGCAGGCGTTCAGGACGAGCAGGTGGAGGCCGTTGGCGGTGGCAGCGGTGACACAGCGGCGCAGGCCGTCGAGGGCGACCGGTGCCTCGCCGCCGTCGTCGGTGACGAATCGCGGGCCGCCGTCCCGTGTGCCGCGCCCTGCGAAGTGGAGTACCTCGGGTGTGGTGTCGGCCAGGTACTGGGCCAGGTCGTCCCAGCGGGCGGCTGGGAGGGTGTCCAGCCGGACGGTGTGGCCGTAGCGGGAGTACGTGATGCTCTGCTGGACGTCGCGGTGCTCCTCCAGCACGTTGGGCACGTTCGGGAGGGCGGGGGCGGCGGCCAGGACCAGGCAGACCACGTACGCCGGTGTCATGGGCGGGTCTGGGTGAGGGCTTGGACCAGGCGGAACCAGTGGGCGGTGTGCTGCGGGTCGGGGGAGCGGGTGGCCAGGGTCGCCAGCTCGGAGGTGAGCCGGTTGCGGGTCTCCGGGTCGGCTTCGGATGCCGCTTGGCTGAGGGCGTCCAGGTCCAGTGACTCGGCTTCGCCGGCGAGGAGGAGGGCGGCCTGGTGGTGTGTGGCGGAGGAGAGCTCGTCGTCGAAGACCAAGCCTTCGACGGCGGCGGCATACGCGAGTGCCTGGGCGTCACTGTCGTTCAGAGCGCGGAGAACATGCCGCTGGAGAACGTCTCGTTGCTGGACGCACTGGAACGCGGTGTCGATGTCCTCGGTGCGGGCGATGCGCAGGAGGGCCGCGTGAACCGCGATGCCGGGGGTGACATCGTCGGTTCCGGTGAGGGTGTTCTCGGCGGACTCGTCGAGGAGGAGTTCGCTGTGCTCCTGGAAGAAGCGCTTCGAGTCGTCCCAGCTCTCGCACGCCAGCCAGCCGTAGAGCGTGTCACGGAGGATCAGAGCCGCAAAGACGGCGTCCATGCCTTCGGAGAGGACCAGTTCCCTGATGTGCTGGTGCTGCTCGGCGACCGGCCAGACCAGCGCCAACTCCGCCAGTGCTGTCGCGGCTTCGTCGGCGCCGAGGGCGTCGGCGTGGCGTGACCAGAAGGTACGGCTGTCCGTCCAGGTGGGCGTGTTCACCCACTCGACGACCAGGTTCAGAGTGTCCTCCGAGAGTGACAGCCAGTCAGGGGTCGGAGTGTCTGTCTCCTGCTGCCAGAGCTGCTCCAGAGACTCGCGATTGTCACAGGAACCATGGGCGTGGGCCCGGAGCATTCGCCGGGCGCGCAGGACGATCTCGCCGGATTGGTCGACCGACTCGTCGTTGGCAAGGCGGAGGAGACCCTGCAGACCGGATGTGCGCGTGGGCTCGGGACGTCCGAGCTGGAAGGCCGCACGCTCGTACTCGATCGCGCGTGAAGCGGCCGGATGGCTGTGAGTGAGCCCGGCGGCCGTGTCCGTATAGGCCTGGATGGCGGCTGGTTCGTCTCCGGTGTCGGCCAGGTGAGCGGCGAGGTTGTTGAGTGATCCGGCGAGGTCGGGGAGGTAGGCGGCGGGGTTGGTGCGGGCGAGCTCGCGTTGGATGCGTACGGCTTGGTGGGCGGGTTCGAGGGCGCCTTGTGGGTCTCCGGTGTCGGCCAGGCGGTTGGCGAGGTTGTTGAGTGATCCGGCGAGCTCGGGGAGGTAGGCGGCGGGGTTGGTGCGGGCGAGTTGGGTGTAGTGGCGTACGGCTTGGTGGGCGGGTTCGAGGGCGCCTTGTGGGTCCCCGGTTCCGGCCAGGTGGTTGGCGAGGTTGTTGAGTGCCATGGCGAGGTCGGGGAGGTAGGCGGCGGGGTTGGTGCGGGCGAGTTGGGTGTAGTGGCGTACGGCTTGGTGGGCGGGTTCGAGGGCGCCTTGTCGGTCTCCGGTTCCGGCTAGGCGGTTGGCGAGGTTGTTGAGTGCCATGG
This sequence comes from Streptomyces venetus, assembly GCF_039540295.1. Taxonomy (NCBI): domain Bacteria; kingdom Bacillati; phylum Actinomycetota; class Actinomycetes; order Kitasatosporales; family Streptomycetaceae; genus Streptomyces; species Streptomyces venetus. The sequence goes on along the minus strand of NZ_BAABET010000001.1, from coordinate 13,562 downwards.
CGAGGTCGGGGAGGTAGGCGGCGGGGTTGGTGCGGGCGAGCTCGCGTCGGATGCGTACGGCTTCGTGGGCGGGTTCCAGGGCGCCTTGTCGGTCTCCCGTGTCGGCCAGGTGAGCGGCGAGGTTGTTGAGTGATCCGGCGAGGTCGGGGAGGTAGGCGGCGGGGTTGGTGCGGGCGAGCTCGCGTCGGATGCGTACGGCTTGGTGGGCGGGTTCGAGGGCGCCTTGTCGGTCTCCGGTCCCGGCCAGGTGGGCGGCGAGGTTGTTGAGTGCCATGGCGAGGTCGGGGAGGTAGGCGGCGGGGTTGGTGCGGGCGAGTTGGGTGTAGTGGCGTACGGCTTGGTGGGCGGGTTCGAGGGCGCCTTGTCGGTCTCCGGTCTCGGACAGGTGGTTGGCGAGGTTGTTGAGTGCCATGGCGAGGTTGGGGAGGTAGGCGGCGGGGTTGGTGCGGGCGAGTTGGGTGTAGTGGCGTACGGCTTCGTGGGCGGGTTCGAGGGCGCCTTGTCGGTCTCCGGTCCCGGCCAGGTGGTTGGCGAGGTTGTTGAGTGCCATGGCGAGGTTGGGGAGGTAGGCGGCGGGGTTGGTGCGGGCGAGCTCGCGTCGGATGCGTACGGCTTCGTGGGCGGGTTCCAGGGCGCTTTGTCGGTCTCCGGTGTCGGCCAGGTGGTTGGCGAGGTTGTTGAGTGATGTGGCGAGGTTGGGGAGGTAGGCGGCGGGGTTGGTGCGGGCGAGCTCGCGTCGGATGCGTACGGCTTGGTGGGCGGGTTCGAGGGCGCCTTGTCGGTCTCCGGTCTCGGAGAGGCGGTTGGCGAGGTTGTTGAGTGCCATGGCGAGGTTGGGGAGGTAGGCGGCGGGGTTGGTGTGGGCGAGTTGGGTGTAGTGGCGTACGGCTTGGTGGGCGGGTTCGAGGGCGCTTTGTCGGTCTCCGGTGTCGGCCAGGTGGTTGGCGAGGTTGTTGAGTGATCCGGCGAGGTTGGGGAGGTAGGCGGCGGGGTTGGTGCGGGCGAGCTCGCGTCGGATGCGTACGGCTTCGTGGGCGGGTTCCAGGGCGCCTTGTCGGTCTCCGGTCTCGGAGAGGCGGTTGGCGAGGTTGTTGAGTGCCATGGCGAGGTCGGGGAGGTAGGCGGCGGGGTTGGTGCGGGCGAGTTGGGTGTAGTGGCGTACGGCTTCGTGGGCGGGTTCGAGGGCGCCTTGTCGGTCTCCGGTCCCGGCCAGGCGGTTGGCGAGGTTGTTGAGTGATCCGGCGAGCTCGGGGAGATAGACCGTGTCTAGATGAGCCAGGTCCCTGTAAATGTCGCTCGCCTCGCGAGCGAGTTCCACGGCAGCCGTGTGATGCGCGTTCCCCGACAAGGTGACGGAGGCCTCGACCAGTGCCTTCGCCAGATGCGGCAGGGCGTTCTCCCGGTCCCACACCACAAGGTCACGCAGCATGTCGATGCCCGGCCCCGGGACGCTGGCCAGCGCCGCGTGGCGGGCCAGCCAGGTCCGTACGTACGGATCGACCCCCTCCCAGTCACCCACCTCGGCCTGCCGCTTGAGGACATCCACCACCGCCCCCAGCACGACCACCTCGGCGGCCACCCCCTCGGGCCCCTCGCGCCTCCTCAGATGTGACACGAACTCCCGGTGATACAGCCGGTACACGGCCTGAGCGCCCGCACCGTCCTCGACGATGTAGCGGCCGTAGGCGGACAGGACCCAGTCCACGTCGCCCTCGTCGTAGACGACACCCTGCCCACCGAGCGCCGAGGCCACCGCCTCCCAGACTCCGCCGGCGGGCATGCCCCGGCCGGCGGCCCACGCGAGCGCCGTGAGGAGGTCCCGCGCCGCCGAGGGGAGTTCGGTGCCGTCGTCGCGCTTCAGCCGTGGGCCGGAACGCAGGTCCTCCTCGAACGCGGCCTTCACGGAGTCGGGCAGCCCGGCGAGCAGGTCCTCGGTGTCCCGGACGCCCCCGGGCTCTCGGAGCCGTGCCACGAGGAAGCCCGTGACCAGCCGGGCGAAGAGGAACCCCCCGTCCTGTGCCGTCGCGCGGTCCGCCAGGGCCTCGGCGACCCCGGACCCGTCGACCTCGGCGGCCTCGCAACGCCGCCGTACGTACTCGGCGATGTCCTGCCGGGTGTCCGGCTCGGCCTCCAGGTTCACGGTCGTGACGCTGTCGCCGATGTGGCGGACCAGGGCGTCCGGAAGCGTCTCGCCCTCCTTGAGCCTGCCCCGGAAGGGCCGTTCGCGGGAGCCGACCAGCACCGGGAGCATCCGGCTCAGCGGAAAGACCAACTCCTCGATCACGCCCTGGGTGTGCTCGGCCGGCACCTCGTCGAGACCGTCGAGGACCAGGACGGGAAGCGTCGGGAGATCGCGCAGCTCGGCTCTCAGGGCGTCCGCGTTCCTCGGCTCGCGCAACCCCAGCCGGGCGGCGAGTTCGGCGGCGGCCTGTGTCGCGTCCAGGCCCCGCAGATGCACGGCCGCGAAGGCCCGGGCGTCCCGTACACCCGGGTCCGGGTCACCCTCCCGGAGGGCTCCCTGCCGGACGGCCTCCTGGCGCTGCTCGGGGTCCGCAAGCGTCGCGACGCGCCCGAGCACCGCCGACTTGCCGCACCCGGCTGGTCCGGTGACCAGGAAGAGACCGGGAGCCGCCGCCTCCATCCACGTGATGATCTCCCCGAGCACCCGCTGCCGTCCGCTGAAGAACCAGCCCTCCTCCCGGTGCCCCACGCCGCGAGCGGCGAGCACCAGGTGCTCCACGAGGGTCGGCGCCGTCCCCGGCCGGGCGAGGGGATTGGGAAACGCCGGACGTTCGTCGCCCACGGCGGCGCGCGCGGGCCGCTGGCCGCCCTCCGCGTCCCATCTGGTCGGCAGTGCCGCCAGCAGCTCGACCCCACTGACCAGCTCGTTGTGCGCGCTCCACGCACTCAGGTACTCGTCCGTCCGTGGCCCCTCCCGCAGCACCGCCGCCAGTGCCCGCAGCAGCGGTCCGTCGCCGTCCGAGGTCTCGTTTCGCTGGCAGCTCGCCATGCTGCCGAGCCACTTGGTCCGGCCGGGCGGGAGGGAGATCTCGGACCAGTGCTTCAGGGCGGTTCGGACGCCGTCCCCGACACCGTCTCCCGCATAGCAGGTGTCGACGACCACCAGAATCTGATCGGCTTCCGAGGAGACCGCGTATCCGATCAGCTCTTCGGTGGACACGCCCTGCCTGCGTATCCGGACCTTCCGCGTCCCCACATGGTCGCCGGGATTCAGATCGCTGAGGACGAGCCGCAGTTCGTCGTCGGCGAGGACACCGTGCCCCGACCAGAGGATCAACGCGGGTTTACGGCCCCCCGAGCGCCGCCAGCCCTCGCTCCACTCCTCGACCTCCCGGTCGAAGGCAGCCCGGTCCGGGTTGCCCCCGCCCACCAGCCGCACGTCGAAGCCCAGTCCTTCGAGGAGGCCGGCGATCTCCTCCATCTGGGCCTTGGCGCCCACCAGTTGGGGGAAGGTCCGAGAGTCGTCGTACGACTCGCACACGACGCACAGCGCGGTGGCCCTGAACTCCGGAGCCTCACTCATCCTCGGTGCCTTCTTCCCCCGCGTGCTCCATCACCAGCGTCAACGCCGTCACCGAGGCCTCCGGAGCGTGCCGTGCGCCGACCCTCAGCCGGTGCGCTCCGGGGGCGAGACCGGTGAGCGGAGCGGTGTAACGCCCGTCGCCCCGGTTCCACAGCGAGCGTTCCGGGCCGTCGTCCACGCTCAGGGCGAGCGCCAGCTCGTCGTGACCCGGGACGTCCCTGGGGACCGACACCTCGACCTCCGCCGCCTCGCCTACTGCCAGGACTTCCGGCGCGCGCACCCCGAGCGGCCTTGCCGCCGCGTAGTCCTCCGGACCCCGGTGCACCGGCAGCTCAGGCGTGAGCCACCCCCACAGCGCCCAGCGGACGGCGGGGTTGTTCTGCAGCGAACCGTGCTGTTCCCACGGGGTGTACGCGGGGCGCCGTACGCCCGTGAGGTGGGCGCTGGACAGACGGGGTACGCGCCCGTCGCCGCCCTCGTCCGCGTCACCGATGGTGAGCAGCGGCGAGAGCCGGCCGTCGCCCCCCGTCCGGGCCGTGGTCGGAGTGGGCTGCAGAACCCCGCTCACCGGCAGGTACTCCACCCCGTACGCGGCTGCCGTCCGGGACTCGCGCAACGCCGAATGGAACTGCGCCGCGTCCTTGAGCAGGGCTTCGTCGACCCCCGGCAGCCCGGTGACCTCGCGCGCGTACCGCAGGCTTTCCACACTCCTGCCGCCACCCTCCAGACACGCGTAGTCCGGGGTGAGCTGATGCAGGGACGGCAGGCTGCGTGCGAACCGCGCCAGATCCAGCCGAAGCGGGCCGATGCCCGGCCGCAGCCCGTTCACCAGGTACAGCAGGGCGTCCAGCGAGCCCCGGTACGGCGTCCCGAGCGTGATCACCCGACGGGTGACCTCCGCGCCGCCGCCCAGCTCGACGTACTGCCGAGTCACCAGCCCGCCCATCGAGTGGCACACGAACACGACCCTGGCCTCCGCCCGCGCGGAGGCTGAGGCCCGCCAGCGGCCGAGTTCCTCCTCCACCCGCTCGCCGAGTCGTTCGGCGTTGTACCGGCAGGAGAGCCGCCAGTCGTACGAGAAGTCCACCAGGTTCACCGGTGTGCGAGGGGCGTCGCCCGGCAGCCGCCGTCGCAGGGTGAAGTGCCGTTCCAGCCAGTCCAGCAGTCCGTTGTAGCCGTCGACGAGTGGCCCGACGCCGGGAAGAGCGTGGAGATCGGGCATCGGTCCGGCGGGCCGCACGCCGTCACCGGGGTGGCCGTCTCCCAGGTCGGACGGGAGGACCAGCCGGGTCACGGACCTTCCGAAGGTCCTGATCCCTCGTAACAGGGCCCTACCCGAGAGCCCCCATAACTCGTTGCCGCATCCGTCAGCCGGCTGCCCATGATCCCCGGAACCACGACCACGAGATCGTCGACCCGGCCGCGCTGTGTCGCCATGCCGCCCCTGTATGTGCGCGTCGTGCTGTGAGGGGTCAGCGTAATGATGGCGGAGTGGGCCGGACACGATGAATGCGGAACTTGTCCGCACGAAACGCGAAATGCGCTCTGGCCTGCGTGGAGAAGGGGCGACGCCGACCCACAGTCGATGTCACCCCTTCGTGCCCCGCTACGGGTTACGGCAGCGCCAGCATCCGCTCCAGGGCCAGCTTCGCGAACGCCTCGGTCTCCCTGTCCACCTCGATGCGGTTGACCAGGTTGCCCTCGGCCAGCGACTCCAGGGCCCAGACCAGGTGGGGCAGGTCGATGCGGTTCATGGTCGAGCAGAAACAGACCGTCTTGTCGAGGAAGACGATCTCCTTGCCCTCGGGCGCGAAACGGTTCGCCAGGCGGCGGACCAGGTTCAGCTCCGTGCCGATGGCCCACTTGGAACCGGCCGGCGCGGCCTCCAGGGCCTTGATGATGTACTCCGTCGAGCCGACGTAGTCCGCCGCGGCCACGACCTCGTGCTTGCACTCCGGGTGCACCAGGACGTTCACGCCCGGGATGCGCGCGCGCACGTCGTTCACCGAGTCCAGGCTGAAGCGGCCGTGCACCGAGCAGTGGCCGCGCCAAAGGATCATCTTCGCGGCGCGCAGCTCCTCGGCCGTCAGCCCGCCGTTCGGCTTGTGCGGGTTGTAGACGACGCAGTCGTCGAGGGACATGCCCATGTCGCGGACCGCGGTGTTGCGGCCGAGGTGCTGGTCAGGGAGGAAGAGGACCTTCTCGCCCTGCTCGAAGGCCCAGTCCAGGGCCCGCTTGGCGTTGGAGGAGGTGCAGATCGTGCCGCCCTGCTTGCCCGTGAAGGCCTTGATGTCGGCGGACGAGTTCATGTACGAGACGGGCACGACCTGCTCGGCTATGCCGGCCTCGGTCAGCACGTCCCAGCACTCGGCGACCTGTTCGGCCGTCGCCATGTCGGCCATCGAGCAGCCGGCGGCGAGGTCGGGCAGGACGACCTTCTGGTCGTCGGACGTCAGGATGTCCGCCGACTCCGCCATGAAGTGCACACCGCAGAACACGATGTACTCGGCCTCCGGACGCGCCGCCGCGTCGCGGGCCAGCTTGAACGAGTCACCGGTCACGTCGGCGAACTGGATGACCTCGTCGCGCTGGTAGTGGTGCCCCAGGACGAAGACCTTGTCCCCGAGCTTCTCCTTCGCCTTGCGGGCGCGCTCCACCAGGTCCGGGTCGGACGGCGAGGGCAGGTCGCCGGGGCAGTCCACGCCGCGCTCACTCTTCGGGTCGGCCTCACGGCCGAGGAGCAGCAGGGCGAGGGGCGTCGGCTGTACGTCGAGCTCCTGGGGCTGGGCGGTGGTCACTACACGCACCCTTTCTGTTCCGCGACTTTTCGTCGATTTGACGCTATCTATCATAACCGCTTCACGTCACTTTGACGATGGCCATAGCGTCTGTGTGACGTGAATCCCGATGAGTGGCCGTTCATTCCCGGGAAGACCCGGAAAGAGCCGTTTTCCGGTTCCCGGCGCGTGTGCGAGCATGAAAAGGAGCCGAGATCGAGCGCCCGGCCCGGAATGAATCCGCGGCCCCGCCGGTTGGACCCGTCGGCAAGCAGTCTCCGTACAACCCGGGAGAGATGTAGATGTCCGTATCGGACGAGACCACCACCGTCAGCGACGGCATCATCCTGACCGACGCCGCCGCGGACAAGGTCAAGACCCTGCTCGACCAGGAAGGCCGCGACGACCTCGCGCTGCGCGTCGCCGTCCAGCCCGGCGGCTGCTCCGGCCTGCGCTACCAGCTCTTCTTCGACGAGCGTTCCCTCGACGGGGACGTGGAGAAGGACTTCGGCGGCGTGAAGGTCGTCACCGACCGCATGAGTGCCCCGTACCTGGGCGGTGCCACGATCGACTTCGTGGACACCATCGAGAAGCAGGGCTTCACGATCGACAACCCGAACGCGACCGGCTCCTGCGCCTGCGGCGACTCCTTCAGCTGAGCCCGCCGCGCCGCCACGGCGGCATCGGACACGACGAAGGCGGCGGCCCCCTCCGACGGGGCCGCCGCCTTCGCGCTGTGCGTACTACCTACCTTCGCGCTGTGCGTACTACCGCGCCCGCGTCGGGGGAGCCGGCAGCCGCGCGCCCTCCTTGGCCAGCGGGATCGCCTTGCCGTCCGAGCCCACGACCGCGCGGTCGCCCAGCGGCTCGTCCAGCCGCACCGTCTGCTGGAACTTCTTCGCGATCATGATGCAGACCTTGTCCGGCCAGGCCTTCGAGGTCACTGTGACCGTCACCTCGTCCGCCGTCCCGGTCGCCTTCACGTCGTAGTCGGCGCACACCCCGCCCGTGAAGGTCACCGTCAGCTCCGAGCCCTCGGCCCGGTAGCCGTCCACCTCGACGTTCCGCGGCCCGGGCGCCGACGTCGGCTTGTCACTCGGCCGGCTGGACTCGGGCGTGGCCAGGAACTTCGGGTCGACCGCCGGATACGTCACCGTGAACGGGTCCTTCGCACCCGGCGCCGTCACCTCGAACAGCCAGGACGGCACCAGCGCCTGCCGCCCGTCCACGAAGTGCGAGGCCAGCCCGAACACGGCCTTCTCGACCGTCACCGCGTCCTGCTCGGGAGCGCCGCTCGCCGACGACCCGCAGGGCTGCTCCAGCCGGTCCTTCTGCGGCACGGGGCTGGCGCAGCCACCGATGCCCATGCGGTGGTCGCTCTGCGGCCGCTCCTCCATCAGCTCCAGCGCCTTCTCGGCGCTGACCACGGGGTACGTGTCGCCCTTCACCGGCGTGCTCAGCTGTCCGCTGCCGCCGACGACCTCGCCGCCGGAGCCGACCGTCACCCCGGTGGTCCAGCCGTGCGTCGGCAGTCCGCCGACCTCGGGAGCGGCGTTCACCACCCGCTGGGCGCCCATGACCTGGCTCGCGTCGCGCTTCGCGTCGTCCTGACCCAATGCCTTCAGCACGGGCGCCGCGGCCTTCTCGGCCTCCGCCTCACTCACGGGCGTGCCGTCGCCCCGCGGAGCGTCGCAGCGGTCGGTGCCCTTGCAGTCGTCGGTGCCCGGGGTGTACCGGCTGAACGTCCAGGTCCCCGGGGCCTCCTTGTTCACCTGGAGGTTCGGCCCGGTGCCGTCCTGACCGGCACCGACCTTCCAGACCTCACCCTGCGCGACCGGCGCCCCGTCGACGCCGAGGGCCTTCGCCAGCCGGGCCACGTCCGCCTTGGTGACCTGGCCCTGCGCCCGGTACACCGGGGCTTCGCCGGGGCCGTCCGGGAGCGTGCCCGCGACCTTGTAGGTGGCGCCGTACGGGTTGGGCTCCCCGGGCGCGATGCCGTTGCCCTCGCCCGGCGTCGACTCCGAGTACCCGTCGAGCGCGAGCGGCGGGGGAGTGCCGTCCCCACCCGGCGCACCGGGCGTCGCACCTCCGCCGGACCCGCCCGAGGCGTTGGCGGCGAGCCAGGCCCCACCACCGCCGATCAGCAGCACGGCGGCGGCGACGGAGGCGATGATCGCGGGTGTCCGGGGACGCCCACCGCCGTGCCGGGCCTGGTCCTCCTCGTCGCGCGGGATGTCACCGTGCGGCGCCGGAGCGCCCGAGGTGGTGCCAGGACCGGGCTCCGGGGCCGCCTCGGACGCGGGGTCCTCCTCGGCACCGGTGTTTTCCGGGGCGGCCTCCCGAGCCGGTGCCGCTGCTGGTGCCGGTGCCGACTCGGTCCCCTCCGCCTCCGCCTCGTCCCGAGGCTCTGCCTCCGCTTCGTCCGGAGCCTCCACCTTCGCTTCTTCGCGTGCCGCGGCCCTCGCGTCTTCCTCCCGCGCCCCGGCCTCCGCGGCAGCCGGTTCTCCGTGGGGCTGCCCGTCCTCGGCCGTGTCCGCCTCGGCCGTGGCCGCCTCCGCCGCTCCGGCTGCCGCGTCGCTCTCCCCGGCCTCGGCCGCCTCGGCGTCCGCCGCGTGCTCCCCGGTCTCCGCAGAAGCCGCGGCGTCTGCCGAAACCCGCTCCTCGACCTCCGGGGCGTCGGCGGTTCCGGCGTCGCCCGCTGCCCTGGCGTCGTCGTCGTTCTCGGGTCGCTCGGTGTTCACCGCATCGCTCCTTCGGCTGCACAGCTGTCCCATGGGACCCTGCCCGGTCGCAATCGGGCCGCTGAGTAGGTCGTATCCCGCCTCCCCTTTACGGGGGACGGCGATGGGACGCAGCGGGGGAGCGTGCGGTTCCCCTGAGGGCGCCGCTCAGTCCCCGTAGTCCGACATCGCGTCGAGCAGCCGCGCCGACGCCGGCGGTACCTTCACACCGTGGATCAGGGCCGGGGACACCGGCCGGGAGGCGATCCGGTCGGGAGCCGCCCAGTGCGGAGCCATCCGGGCACCGTCACCCGGCAGCGACGCCAGATCACCTTCGAGGTCGACCGGAGCGGGCACCTGGATCTTGAGGTTCGTCATATCGGAACCGTATGCACGCCGGACCTCGCGGAGAAAGATCTACTATCGGGTAGTTTCGTCGCCTTCAGAGCGGCCCCGTCCACCCGATAGCGTGAACTGTCAAGGTCCGCCTCCCTCAGGAGAATCCACGCCGTGCGCATCGCAGTCACCGGCTCCATCGCAACCGACCACCTCATGACCTTCCCCGGACGCTTCGCCGACCAGCTCGTAGCGGACCAACTGCACACGGTCTCGCTGTCGTTCCTGGTCGACAAGCTCGACGTCCGCCGTGGCGGCGTCGCGGCGAACATCGCGTTCGGCATGGGTCAGCTCGGCACCCGCCCGATCCTGGTCGGCGCCGCGGGCGCGGACTTCGACGAGTACCGGGCCTGGCTCGACCGGCACGGCGTCGACACGGAGTCCGTCCGCATCTCCGACACGCTGCACACCGCCCGCTTCGTGTGCACGACCGACGCCGACCACAACCAGATCGGCTCCTTCTACACCGGTGCCATGAGTGAGGCCCGCCTCATCGAGCTGAAGACCGTCGCCGACCGCGTCGGCGGTCTCGACCTGGTCTCCATCGGCGCCGACGACCCGGAGGCGATGCTCCGCCACACGGAGGAGTGCCGCTCCCGGTCGATTCCGTTCGCCGCCGACTTCTCCCAGCAGATCGCCCGTATGGACGGCGAGGAGATCCGCATCCTGCTCGACGGGGCGACGTACCTCTTCTCCAACGAGTACGAGAAGGGCCTCATCGAGACCAAGACCGGCTGGACCGACGCGGAGATCCTGTCCCGGGTGGGCCACCGGGTCACCACGCTCGGCGCGCAGGGCGTGCGCATCGAGCGGGCCGGCGAGGACCCGATCGAGGTCGGCACGCCGGACGAGGAGCGCAAGGCCGACCCGACGGGTGTCGGCGACGCCTTCCGGGCGGGGTTCCTGTCCGGACTCGCGTGGGGTGTGTCCCTGGAGCGTGCGGCGCAGATCGGCTGCATGCTGGCGACCCTCGTCATCGAGACGGTGGGGACGCAGGAGTACCAGTTGCGGCGGGGGCACTTCATGGAGCGGTTCACCAAGGCCTACGGGGACGAGGCCGCCCAAGAGGTTCGGGGGCATCTGGGCTGACCGTCGTCGGCTGCGGGTGCGTGGGGGCCGGTCGCGCCCCGCGGCGGCAGCCGCATGCCGACACAGCCCCGCGCCCCTGAGTGACTCAGCTCGCTCGGCGGATCAAGTAGGAGGTTCCTTGGTCCGCCGGCTCCTCACCGACGTACTCCTGGCCCCGCATCTCGCACCACGCCGGGATGTCCAGGCGGGCGGCCTCGTCGTCCGACAGGACCCGGACCAGGCCGCCCACGGGCACGTCACCGATGACCTTGGCGAGCTCGATGACCGGGATCGGGCACCTCTTGCCCAGGGAGTCCACGACGAGCGCGTCGGCCTCCCGCACCACCGTCTCCGGCACCGGCGCCCCCAGCTTCTCCCGCACCGCCGTCACCGCCCGGGGGAGCACCTCCAGGAACCTCTCCACCTCCTCCTCGGCCGCCCCGAGCGGCAGCGAGACCCGCACATTTCCCTCGCTCAGCACACCCATCGCCCGCAGCACGTGGCTCGGCGTCAGCGTGCTGCTCGTGCAGGACGATCCGGACGAGACCGAGAAACCCTCGCGGTCCAGCTCGTGCAGCAGGGCCTCGCCGTCGACGTAGAGGCAGGAGAAGGTGACGACCCCGGGCAGCCGGCGCACCGGATCACCGACGACCTCCGCGTCGGTCACCAGCCGTGGCACCCGCGACCGGATCCGGTCCGTCAGCTCGCGCAGGCGCACCGCCTCCTCGGCCGCCTCGGCCCGTACGGCCCTGAGCGACGCGGCCGCCGCCACGATCGCCGGGATGTTCTCGAAACCGGGCGCCCGCCCCGACTCCCTCTCGTCCACCGGCCCTTGCGCCGCGAAGCGCACCCCCTTGCGCACCGCGAGCAGCCCCACCCCGGACGGACCGCCCCACTTGTGCGCACTGGCCGTGAGCAGCGACCAATTCCCCGCCACCGGCCCCCACCCCAGGGACTGCGCCGCATCCACCAGCAACGGCACCCCGGCCTCCCGGCACAGCTCCGCCACCGCGGCGACCGGCTGCTCCGTGCCCACCTCGTGGTTGGCCGACTGCAGACACGCCAGCGCCGTGTCCGCGCGCAGGGCGTCGCCGTAGGCCGCCGGGTCCACCGCCCCGCCCCGGTCGACGGCCACCTGGGTGACGGATCCGCCGTCGGCCTCGTGCGCCTCCGCCGAATGCAGTACAGAGGAGTGTTCGACCGCCGACACGATCAGGTGACGCCCGATCCGCCTCCGCCCGGCCAGCGCCCCGGCAATCCCGGTGTGCACGGCACGGGTTCCCGACGAGGTGAAGATCAGCTCGTCCGGACGGCACCCCACCGCCTCTGCGGTGGCCTCCCGCGCCGCGTCGAGCAGCATCCGGGCCCGGCGCCCCTCCCTGTACAGCCGCGCAGGATCCGCCCACCCTTCGTCGAACGAGGCCAGCAGAGCCTGGCGGGCGACGGGATGAAGAGGAGCACCGGAAGCAGCGTCGAAGTAACCCACACGGCAACGCTAGAACGTCCGTGGGAGCGGCGAACCTCAGGGGCGCGGGGAACGGCGCGAACAGCCACAAACCACCCGCAGCCGCCAATTCGGCTAACCGCCCGGGTGAGTAGGCACCCCTCCTCGATAACCCCCGGAGGGCGTCGGCTAGGGTTTGGTCCGCATAAACATCCAAACCCCTGCCCGACGCAGGGCGGCGACCGACCAGCGAGAAGGCCAGGCCGCAGCCGACCGCGCGGGCGAGACTCTCGGGAAGGCGCTACGTGAGTCCCAACGGCTCCGACCGCTCGCCGCGGCGCCCGATGCGGCGGAAGCTGCTGCAGGCACTGACCGCGGGCCTGGTCTTGGCGACAGCCACCGGTTGCTCGTACAACTGGGAAGACTTCCCCCGCCTTGGTATGCCCACCCCGACCACGGAAGAGGCTCCGCGGATCCTCTCCCTGTGGCAGGGTTCCTGGGCGGCTGCGCTCGCCGTCGGCGTGCTGGTGTGGGGTCTGATCCTGTGGAGTGCTTTCTTCCACCGGCGCAGCCGCACCAAGGTCGAAGTTCCTCCGCAGACCCGGTACAACATGCCCATCGAGGCGCTGTACACCGTGGTCCCGCTCATCATCGTCTCGGTGCTGTTCTACTTCACCGCCCGTGACGAGTCCGAGCTGCTCAGCCTGAAGAAGAAGCCCGACGTCACGGTCAACGTGGTCGGCTTCCAGTGGAGCTGGTGCTTCAACTACATCGAGCCGGTCGCCGGTTCCACCGGTGACGCCAAGAAGTCCCCGGACCTGGCGGCGATCCCGGACCGATTCAAGGACGACTTCCCGGCCGACGCCGGCGGCGTCTACGACTGCGGCACCCCCGGCACGCGGAACCCGCAGACGGGCAACCCGGGCCCGACCCTGTGGCTGCCCAAGGGCAAGACGGTCCGCTTCGTCCTCACCTCGCGCGACGTCATCCACTCCTTCTGGGTGGTGCCGTTCCTGATGAAGCAGGACGTCATCCCGGGCCACACCAACGCCTTCGAGGTGACCCCCAACAAGGAGGGCACCTTCCTGGGCAAGTGCGCCGAGCTCTGCGGCGTCGACCACTCTCGGATGCTGTTCAACGTGAAGGTCGTCTCCCCCGAGCGCTACGAGCAGCACCTCAAGGACCTCGTGGAGAAGCAGCAGAACGGTTACGTTCCTGCCGGCATCGCGCAGACGAGCCACGAGAAGAACCGGGAGACGAACAACCTGTGAGCATCCTCAACGAACCCCAGGGTGCCGCGGCAGCAGGGTCCCATTACGAGGACGAGCTGCCGGTCAGGCGCCAGAACCGCGGCAGTGTGGTCGTCAAGTGGCTCACCACCACTGACCACAAGACGATCGGCACGCTGTACCTGGTCACGTCGTTCGCGTTCTTCGTCATCGGCGGCGTGATGGCGCTGCTGATGCGCGCCGAGCTCGCCCGGCCTGGTCTGCAGATCATGTCGAACGAGCAGTTCAACCAGGCGTTCACGATGCACGGCACGATCATGCTGCTGATGTTCGCGACGCCGCTGTTCGCCGGTTTCGCGAACTGGATCATGCCGCTGCAGATCG